>CAKAGG010000001.1:0-62500 GCA_916438885.1 uncultured Atopobium sp.
GATTATCAGGTCAACGTTTTTCTGTCTTAGTGTCTTCCATGCTCTTACCACCTTTGATGTGGTAGTACTCAACAACTGCATTTACCTCAGTCTGATCAGCAAGAGGCTTTTTCTGATTTGTACTATTAATTACAAATGCAAAGACCCTCTCGCCACTCTCAAGATAGTTGGAATCGTTAGCCCATACGGAATTCTCAGAATTATCTAACTTAAAGGTGCAATTTACCCAGTTTTCAGATCTATTGATGATCTCAAAGACGTAGCCTTCAGAGTAACCATCTGGGGATTTAGCGATACCAACATACCTGACATAAAGATCGTCATTATCGATAAGAACCTTGTCCACCTCGGTCTTCAGCTTAAAGCGCATCTTGTATTCGCCCTTAGTAGAAGAGAAGTTATATGCAATGGTACCCTTGTCTGCCATTGCGTCAAAAGGCTTGTACTTAAAGCTGGAATAATCACCTGAGGTTTTAGTAACTTGCTTCAATACTGCCTTGGAACCGTCAGAGCCCTCAACGGTCATCTGACCCGAGGAATCAACAGTTGCCGTGTAACTTCCAGCATTACCTGCAAGGGTGATAGTGAGCTTTCCATTAGCATCAACAGACCAGGTAAAGGGCTTCTGAGCGCCAAAACGGATAAATAGACCAGTGCCATCGTCGGAAAAGTCATAGCCATAAATTGACTTCATAGATTCTACTGCCGTTGGGTAAACACTCTCGGGGATATCTCCCTGGCTAGGATCACTAATGGACTTTGCTTCCCAAACGCCCACAAACGGAGCGCGCGCAGCCTTCTTCTCTTCTGCTTCCTTCTGAGCCGCAATCTCTTCAGGAGATGGTCCGCCGATGTTAGGAGTGCAAGCCGTAAACACAATGCTGGTAGAAAGCACAAGTGTAAGTACAAGCATAAAAAGTAGTCTACGCTGTTTCAAGAAAGTCCCTCCAACACCAAAGCTCTCTAGATTGACAATGTCTTTTCTTAGCGACACTTTTTTGACAAAGTTCATTCTGCTCAATCTAGGTATCGTCTGAGTGCATTACTTATTCTGCGAAATCGTCAAATCAAACTGCTCGGTCTTCTCGTCTTCAAGACTGCTTCCATCTGCAACATGGGAATACTTAAAAGTTCCCTGAGATTCAGAAAGCTTAGCCAGAGGTACATCTGCTTTGGAGCTATCAACTACAAACTCATAGAATCTCTCACCAGGCTCAAGAACATTAAGAGTTGTTCCAAACACAGTGGAATCCGAATTATCCACCCTAAAGTCATATGAGGCCGTCTTATCGGACTTGTTGATTACCTCAAACATAACCTTCGGTTTGACCGCTTGGTGTTGTGGCGATTCCAACATATCTGACGTACATGTCGTCATTATCAACAACAACCCTGTTGACCTCGGTAACTACCTTAAAATTCATGTAGAAGTCATCATGGGAGGAATAATTTCCTCCAATAGTTCCCTTACCCGTAAGTGCATCAAATGGAGCATATTTAAGAGAAGAGTAATCACCTGAGGTTTTAGTTACTTGGGTAAGCACTGCCTTGGAACCGTCAGAGCCCTCAATGGTCATCTGGCCTGAGGAATCAACGGTTGCTGTATAGCTTCCGGCATTGCCTGCAAGGGTAATAGTAAGCTTTCCATCGGCATCAGCGGTCCAGGTAAAGGGCTTCTGAGCACCAAAACGGATGAATAGTCCAGTGCCGTCGTCGGAAAAGTCATAGCCGTAAATGGCCTGGAATGTGTCTCTTGCTGTTGGATAGACACTCTCGGGAATCTCGCCTTTCTTTGGATCACTAATAGACTTTGCTTCCCAAACGCCCACAAACGGAGCAAGAGCAGCTTTCTTCTCTTCTGCTTCCTTCTGAGCTGCAATTTCTTCAGCCGAAGGCCCACCAATGTTAGGAGTGCAAGCTGTAAACATAACACCAGCAGAGAGCGCCAAGACAAGCGCAAGAACTGGCAGTATTTTATGTTTTTTCATCAAGTGTCCTTTCAATGGTAGTGAGCACGCTGAAGATATGCGTTCTTTTGCTACTCAGACTTAGGAGGGATGTTTAGGTCAAGCTCCACTCTCTGTCTTTGCTGAGTAAGTACGCTAGTTATTGGGTCATTGTAAATAGTATCAACCGTAGCTTTTGGATTAGAAAGTGCCACAAGAGATCCTGGTGTTTGCGAGACATTAGGAACGAACAAATAGAACTTCTCACCAGGTTGTAAGGAGGCTTGACCAAAGGCTTTCAGAGGACCATGTAGATCTCCAAGAGAGAACTCTCCGTAAAATGACTCAGGACACTTATTGATAATCTCAAATACGTAACCTTCTTGAGAGCTTCCCGGTACCTGAGCGATAGCGTACAGATTCATATACAGCTTATCTGTATCGATAAGAACTTTATTGACCTCTCGAGTTATTTCAAAATTCTTAAACTTGAGATCGTTATACCTAATCATGGTTGGTACGGTACCTTTATTGGTAAGTTGATCAAATGGCTGATAGGTAGCACTTGCATAGTCTCCAGCAGTAGTTGAAATCTGCTTAAGCTCGGCGTCAGTCTCATCGTAGCCAGTGCCCTTGAGCCTTAACCTGCCAGTCTCAGCGTCAATCTCTCCCGTAAAAGATCCCGCAGTACCCTCAAGGGTAACGGTAATCTTTCCTTCTGCATCAACAGTCCAGGTAAAAGGCTTCATTATGCCAAAGCGAGTAAACAAGCCAGTTCCATCCTCAGCAAAGCTGAAAGCATAAATTGCATGGAACTGTTCTTTATAATCGTCGTAGGCTGCTCCCTCCCTCAGGTTTCCTAGTCCGGGTTCAAAGATGTCATAAGCTTCCCAAACACCTACGATCTGACCAGCAGACTTTTTGTTTCCTGCGGGACTGTTATCCCCTGATGAACAGGCACTGAGCACTGCACTTACAGAAAGCACCAGTGCAAGCAGGCATCCTAACAGCATTTGACGCTTTTTTTCATAAAACTTCCTTCCGTACGTGCAGTGGTATCCAATCAACTTTTAACTGTTACTTGCTCTGCCTTGAAGGCAAATCAAACGTCACGGTTTTTCTCGTCATTATGAAGGGCGCCATTGCTAGAGTGGTCATACTCAAGAGTGCCTTTTTACATCTGTGACTTCAGAAAGTGACTTATCTCTACGTTGGTTATTAAGAACATACTCATAGACTCTCTCACCTGGCTCTAACACGTTAAATCCATAAGCCCAATAGCCATCGGTTGGATCTTGAATAGTAAATTGATAGCCGGTTGTATAAGGAGTTCTATTAATAACCTCAAAGACATAGCCTTCAAAACCCTTAAGGTCTTTAAAGGGAAGCTGATGCCAATAAGCCTTACATAGAGCTCATCGGTATCAACAATGACCTGATCAAGCTCAGTGGTGATAGTAAAGCGTAGTTTAGTTTCATGCGATGACTTGTTTTTTAGAAATGTTGCCCGTTCCTGTTAATGGATTAAAGGGCTCATACCTAATATGAGAATAATCACCTGAGGTCTTGCTTACCTGAGTAAGGATAGCTTTAGAACCATCAGAGCCCTCAACGGTCATCTGACCTGAGGAATCAACGCTTGCTGTATAGCTTCCGGCATTACCTGCAAGGGTGATAGTAAGCTTTCCATCGGCATCAACAGACCAGGTAAAGGGCTTCTGAGCGCCGAAGCGAACAAACAAACCAGTACCATCGTCAGAGAAGTCATAACCATAAATTGCTAGATAAACATCTCTAACATCTTTGTACATGTCTTCAGTGACTGTGCCATTTTTTTGATCCTCAATTGACTTGGCTTCCCAAATACCTACAAAGGGAGCAAGAGCAGCTTTCTTCTCTTCTGCTTCCTTCTGAGCGGCAATCTCTTCAGGTGATGGTAAACCAAAAATATTAGGGCTACACGCAGTAAATACAACACCTGATGAAAGCGCAAGAACCAGTGCACAAGTCAGTGCTAGTTGACGTCTTTTCATTAAGCATCCTTTCAGTGGAAGCAGCGCCAAATTAAAAAATTTAAGCCTCTACTATCCAATATGTTACAATAAATCTCACAAATAGGATAATTTTTTATATCCTGAATAGTTCTACCAGCTAAAAGGAGGACGCTTTATGTCACTTCCAACTCCACCAGAAGCACCACAAAAACCCGCTCAAAAACAGGAAATTCCAGGTAACGTTTATCTTTACGATAAAAACGATACCTCCCCAATTCCTCTTACTTACGATGTAATTGATTTTGGTAAACCTCAGGGAGGCGCTAGTCCTCTTGTTGGTTGGGCAACTGGTGCATTTTTTGCTGTTGGCGGCCTCTGGAATTTCTTTAATTTAAATGGTGAGGGCACCATTTTTGCAGGAATTTTTTTGTGCGCCATTGGTGGCCTGCTTATTGCAGCTGGTTTCTTTATGAATGGCTATAGCATTATTGCTAATGCAAACGGATTCAGGTCTGGAACAGCCAATAGCGGAGAAGTTATCGAGTGGCCTGTTGATCGTGGTTACTTTACTGTTAAGGTCCGCCTTGGTACAAACAAGACAGCTCGCATGGCTATGAACAGCGCAACTCTAACTATTACTAGACCAGATAACCTTCCTCTTTCTGTTCAGCAAGTTACTTTCACAGGTTCTAACACTGCTGAACTTAAGCAGCGCTGTGAAGTACAGGCTGACCGCATCTGGAACTGGGCTGTTGCAAAGGGATATATCTTTTAGAGTGTTTAAAAGCTCAACTGGCCACAAGCCACAGGCCACTAATTGCCAAAAAGAACGCCTCTAGAAATGAACTGCCTCCCATTTCTTATGTCCAAGAAATGGGAGGCAGTTCATATGCAGGTGATTATGATTCTGCAGCGTGTTAGCGTCGGCTTTTAGGCCTGGCGCACAAAATAGCGCAGCTTTGGTAGGTTCTGCCGAAGAATCGACATGTTCTTAATCAAGATAGCCGGGCAGCTAGAGGTCGCACTACCTGATATGCATCTTTATGCATAAACTGCATCTAATATGCTTATACATGAATAGACTTATATAAGAAATTTAACTATAGGCAAATTCCGCTTCTAAGGAACACACCTATGACAGATATTCTGCACAATTGCGGCCATATTACACATCAAATGAAGATAATCTGCGCGTTTGAGGTATTTTCAGCGTAATGTATACGTCTTTTTGACAGATTATCTGACTTAGGTGTGTTTTGAACTGCCTCCTATTTCTCGTGTCGAAGAAATGGGAGGCAGTTCAAAAATCTTATTTCTAGAGGCGTATTTGTTACTTATTAGCTCTTGCAGTTTACTGCTGCATTTTCTTGCGGAGACCAAAGGCGGTCAGTGCGGTACCCGCTACTGCAACGACGCCTGCTACAGAACTTGCGTCGCCCGTGTTAGGTAGAACGCTTTTCTCGCGCCTTGGTGCTGGCTGCTGGACTGGATCGGAGGCAGGCGCAACTGGTGCAGGCACTGGCTCTGGCGCTGGCTGAGGCTCAGGCTCTGGTGTTGGCTCTGGCTCAGGATTTGGCGCCCAAAGCGGAGCAAAGTAGTAATAATAAGTTGTTGTGTCATCACGCAGGTCATCGGTAACGGACCACGTGGTAATATCGGCAAAATTCACGTGAACAATTCCATTAGCATCAACGGTGTAGGGCATTGACTGGTCGGAAGTTGCGTTATCTCTTTGAGCATTTGAAAGCAATTCTGACGAGTAACCTACCAATGTGTAACCTTCACGCTGAATATTTCCATCAAAAGTGAAGCTCTTATGATCATCTGAAATCGTTGCAGGGATATAGGCATTTCCGTTGTATTGAGTGCCGTATGCACCGACAACAAGGTTAATTCTAGTATTCCAACCAACTTCAGGATCATAAAAACGAACAATAGTTGCGCCATTGTCATCTGTTGAGGTGGTGCTAGCAGCAGCCTCAGTTGCAGCGACTGCTTCAGTCGCTGCGGTTGTCTCAGTTGCGGCAGTTACAGCAGTCGTCTCGGTTGTAGCAGACGACTCAGTCGAGGCAGTTGCCTCAGCTACATCCGTCGTAGCAGTAGTTGCAGTTGCTTCTGTTACCTGCGTACCCTCAGCAAGCGCAAGAGAAGAAAGTGCTGGCGAGAAAACCAATGCTCCTGCAAGAACACCGGAAAGAATAAGAAGCTTTGTTTTGTTGTGAAAATACTTAGACATAGGGATTTATTTCTACTAGGAAGCGACTATTTACTGCTGCATCTTCTTACGGAGACCAAGTGCAACAAGAGTAGTGCCAGCTGCTGCAACAACGCCTGCTACAGAGCTTGCGTCGCCGGTGTTAGGCAGAACGCTTTTCTCGCGCCTTGGTAGTGACTGCTGGACTGAATCGGACGCAGGTGCAACTGGTGCTGGTGCAGGCGCTGGCTGAGGCTCAGGCTCTGGTGTTGGCTCTGGCTCAGGATTTGGTGCCCATAAGGTAGTTAGATGATAGCGAATCGTAATAGTGTTTGTATCAATATTGTCGGTAATGCTCCAGGCAACAATATCATCCAAATTCATATGAACATTGCCACTCTCATCGATAGTATATGGTTTCGACATATCTGGTGTTGCATTGTTCACTTCCTCTTGCGAAAAATAACCTGTTGAAAAACCTACCAGTGTGTATCCCTCACGCTGAACATTGCTACTAAAAGAAACACTCTTAAAATCATCTGAAATAGTTGGTGGAATATAATCATTTCCGTTATAAGTGCCGCCATCTGTTGAGACTGAAATGTGGATTTCACGCATTATGCCATCGGCACCCATATAAGATCCAACAGCCTCTGCATCACTGTCGTCATCTGTAGCGACAACTGCAACGGTCGTCTCAGTTGTGGCAGTTGTCTCAGTTGTGGCAGTTGCCTCGGTTGTTGTGGTAGCTTCAGTTGTGGTGCTTAACTCAGCTGCCTCAGTACCCTCAGCAAGAGCCAACGCAGAAAGTACTGGCGAGAAAACCAACACGCCTGCCATAATGCCGGCAATTGTGAGCAGTTTTACGTTGTTACGCAAATACTTTGACATTTCATATTCCTTAACTCGTGTATTTCAAGAAAAACTATTGTTTTTTGAACATGTTTCAACGGATAGTTAAGTATATATGAAAAGAAATCGCAGGTATACTGCCAAAACACCCAGTTATAGATATTCTTAAAATATCTATAACTGGGCTATAAAAACGTTTTTGATACAGTAATTACAGCGACTGAATGATTTCTTCTCCGCGAGCATTCTGTGGGATAAAGCGAATCTCACGGCGCGGCTCAGCGTCGTCTGATTCCAGCTCTTCCTCAGACAATCTAGAAACATACACATCAAGGGTTCTCTCGCCAATTTGCTCCGCAAATTGCTCTCCCCACTCGATGATAGTTGGACCGTCGGACTCAAGCGCATCGTACAGGCCCGTATCTTCAAGCTGATCAGGGTCGTTTAGGCGATACAGGTCAAAGTGGTAGAGAGGCATAAGCGTACCTTCGTAAACCATCTCGATAGTAAAGGTTGGGCTGGTCACGTCATCCGTGACGCCCATGCCAGCAGCAATGCCCTTAGTGAGCTGCGTTTTTCCAGCGCCCAGATCTCCCGTAAGCACCAGAACATCTCCCGCCTGCAGGAGTTTGCCCAGAATCTGACCAAGAGCAATAGTTTGCTCGGTGATAGTAGAAACATACGTGCCGGCCGCAGTCTTTTCTGGCAGGTTGTTTGCTGCAGCGTCGTTTGCGCCGGTATTTGCGCCAATATTTGCGCTGGTAGAAAGGTTAGTCACACGAGCCTCCTCGAGGGTGTTCCTCAAGCCAATCAGCAAGAAGTCGCAGGTCATCTTTGAGGAACTGCGCCCACTCCTTACGGTAAATAGTTGATGCGGGATGCATGGTGGGTAGCACGCTAAAAGCGCCTATCTGGTAAAACTTGCCGCGCAGCTCCGTCACGCCCTTATCGGTATGCATGACAAACTGCGTTGCAAAATTTCCCAGGCAGACAATAACGTCTGGTTTAATAGCGCGAATCTGGTTGCGAAGGTACGGGGAGCATTCCTCCACCTCGGCTACCTTGGGATTTCTGTTTGAAGGCGGTCGGCATTTGACCACATTAGAGATAAAAACATCCTGGCGAGAAAGGCCAACTTCTTCTAACAGTGCATCAAGCTTTTTGCCCGATACGCCTACGAAAGGTTGACCGCTTAGATCCTCGTTTTTACCAGGAGCTTCTCCCACAATCATGACACGAGCCGCGGGATTTGGGCCACCAAACACAATGTTGGTGCGTGTTTCCCACAGCGGACACTTCTTGCAATCAGCAATCTGCTTGCGAATCTCGTCAAGCGTGACTGCCATTAGATGTACACCTTATCGAGGCGCGCACCAAAGTTGCAAACTACCTCGTAATTGATGGTCTCGCGAAGGTCAGCCATCTCATCTGCAGTGATTTCTTGGTCGCCGTCTTTACCGATGAGGGTAACCACGTCACCATGACGAATTTCGTGTGCAGGCTTATTAGCGTGTGTACCTGCGGTATCAACAGCAATCATAAACTGATCCATGCAGATATTACCCACCTGGCGGACACGGTCTCCGCGCGTCAAAACGTCCATGCGGTTAGAGAGGCAACGTGCAAGTCCGTCGGCGTAGCCAATAGGCACGGTAGCTACCTGGATGTTATTGCGAGGAACACGCCACGTCATACCGTAACTAACGCCATCGCCAACAGCCGGATAGACTACGCGCGTCACGCGACCGCGCACGCTCATAACGGGCTGCAGGTCAATGCGGGGAATGGTGAGCTTACTTGGATGAAGTCCGTACAGGCCAATGCCCACACGAACCATATCGAACTGAATGTCTTTGTGCAGAACCGTGCCAGGAGTGTTATCAGCGTGAACCAAGCCCAGCTCATAGCCTGCGTTTGAGTGCCGTAACCGATTCAATAAAGCGATTGACCTGCAGGTCAAAGTCCCAGTTGTCGAGCACGTCGGCCGTGGCAAAATGCGTAAACGTACCAGCGCATTCAAGACCCCTGTGGAAATCGATAGAACCGCGCACCTCAAGAAGATCTTCTCGCCTGACACCAATGCGGGTCATGCCAGTATCAATGGCCAGGTGATAGAGGCCAACCTTGTTAGCTGCGGCGGAAGCCTCGCCATACGCAAGAGCAAAGTCCACCGTGTAGACGGAAGGCATAATGTCAAAGCGCACGAGGTCTGGAATGGAAGTGACCGGAGGCTCAGAAAGCACCAGAATGGGGTTATCAATGCCGGAACAGCGCAGCTCAACACCCTCATCGACCGTTGCAACGGCAAACTGGTCGGCACCCACAGACTGCATGGCTTTAGCGCACTGAGCAGCACCGTGACCGTATGCGTCAGCCTTAACCACACACATCATCTTAACGCCGCGGCTGAGCTGGGCCTTAAACGCCTTTACGTTGTGGCGGACGGCAGAAAGATCAATCTCTATCCAAGCCCATCTATCCTGGGGATATGCCGACATCAGACTCACCTACTCCGCAGCTTCTTCAAAGTCTGTCATAGGAAATGCAATCTGCTCTTCAAGTGCGTCGGAAGCAAGGCCAATAACGTCACAGATGTCGCCAGCCATAGCTCCGCGTACACCGAACTTCTCGGCAGCTAGCTGACCTGCGTATGCGTGAACCTCACAGGCAAGTGAGCAGAAGGTTGGCAGGTCATCAACTTGACCAGCAACCTGAGCCAAGCGGCCAGCAATAGTACCAGCAAGAACGTCGCCAGAGCCAGCAGTTGCCAGCGTGACCGGACCAGGCTTTGGCAGCACAGCCTTCTGGACGCCTACGCAGCCAGTAGCGGTGCCCTTAGCAACAATAACCAGCTCAGAGCCACCGTCTGCCCAAACAATCTTGCGAGCAGCCTCAAGCTGAGCCACCAGGCTTGCGGGAGGATTATCTACCTGATTGACCAGGCGACCAAGCTCGCGACGATGTGGGGTCATGATGAGCGGAGCGGTACGACGAGTAAGCTCGGGGAAATCTGGGAGGTTGTTATTGGTGAGGCGAGCAATGCAGTTGAGTGCGTCAGCGTCAACAATAACGGGCAGCTCAGAGTCAAGCAGCGCAGAGGTAACCTTGACGGTTCCACCGGATACGCGCATGCCAGGACCAACCAGCGTAACCGTACGCATAGCGGCAAGCTGCAACACCAGCGGAGCTGCTTCCTCGGTAAACACACCCTCAGCGTCGCAAGGAAGGCCAATAACAGAACCTCTGGCAACATCATCTGAACGCAGCTGACAATGGCCTCAGGGACTGCCAGCGTAACGTAGCCAGCACCCGCACGAGCAGCCGCCTTAGCAGCAAAAACAGCAGCTCCGGGGAAGCGGCTTGAGCCACCAACCACCAATACGGAGCCACGAGAGTATTTATCGCAGTCGTTGAGTTGGGCAGGAACAGAAGCAAGATAATCTTCCAGGTCAACGCGCCAGGCAACAGGATCTGCCTCAACAACCAGACGCTCAGTCTGCTCGGCCAGAGGAGCCACAACAATGGAGCCGCAAACGTCGCGGCCTGCGTCTGCAATAAGGCCGGGCTTGAGCGCAATCATGGTAACGGTAACGTCAGCGACAACACACGCGCTTTCTACCTGGCCCTTCTGCGCAGAAAGGCCACTGGGAACGTCAACGGAAAGTACGCGAGCACCAGACTGATTCAGGCACTCAATCCAAATATCAAACGGAGCACGAACCTTGCCGTGGAAGCCGGTGCCCAGCATACAATCGAGCACCACGTCAGCCGTTGCCAGCAGGTCAATCAGCTCCTGGCGAGAAGGGCCAACCAGCACGGAAACTCCCGCGCGAACGGCGCGCTGCGCCATCTGACGTGCAAGATCGCCGGAAATCTGATCAGGCTCAAGCGGAGTGACTACCTTAACGTTGCAGTTTCTAGAGCGCAGCGCTTCTGCTGCCACCCAGCCATCTCCACCGTTATTGCCAAGACCTACGAGGATGACAACGTTAGAGATGTCTCCTCCCATGCCAAGGGCCTCTTGAGCAGCAGCGTAACCTGCACGGTGCATGAGCTCGGAAACGCTCACGCCCACGCGTGTCAGCGCAATCTCTACACGCTTGATGTCCTCAACATTTAGTACCGGCTGCATAACTTACTCCTCGGATTTAACAACATCATCAAAGGTTGTCTCAATTATAGGTTCTTGCACGCGCTCAAGCTCATCCAACACAGAACGAGCTTCTTTGAACGAACGTGCCAGCTCTTGGGCAGCATCTTCCTTTTGATCTACCTTGGGTTTTACGGCGTTGGTTACCGCAACCGCATTGGCCACCGCAACGTCTCTGGTGTACGAGATAGAAAGCGCAATCTCCTGCACGCCCTGCTCAGCCGCAATCTGTGCAGCCTTGCCCGCTAGACGAGCCTGTGGCCTGCCCAACTGATCTCTCTCAACAGAAACATCCTGAAAACCAATGCCAGACGAGAAACCCGTTCCTAAGGCTTTGAGCACGGCTTCTCTTGCTGCAAAGCGGGCAGCATAGTGCTCTGCAGGACGAGCAGTGCGCTCACAATACGCACGCTCGGCATCGGTGAACATACGGCGAATAAAGTGAGGGCGCCTCTCAATTGCCTGCTGCATGCGGGCAATCTCAAGCATATCTACACCTATTCCTGCCAGTGCCATCGTATCCCCTGGATCTATCTGCGCTTAAGCGCTGAGCCTATACTCCTCAAGAGCGTCGAGCACAATCTGATTTGCCTGCTGGCAGAGCTCATCGGTTGGAGCTTCTGCAAGAACGCGCACCAGAGGCTCTGTTCCGGAAGCGCGGACCAACACGCGACCATTGCCCTCAAGGAACTTCTCGGCAGCTGCAACTGCATCGTTGACCTTAGGAGACTGCATAGCAGCTTCTTTGTCAGTAACGCGGACGTTAACCAACTGCTGTGGATATAGTGTAACGGGACGAGTAAGCTCAGAGAGTTTCTCGCGCTCTGCTCGTAAGACCTCCATAATACGGAGGCTGGTCAAGATGCCGTCGCCAGTCTTAGCAAGATCACCAAAGATGATGTGACCACTCTGCTCGCCGCCCAGGCTGTACTCGTTTTCGTTCATGCAAGCGTAAACATACTTATCACCTACGCTGGTTTTCTCGTAAGAGAGGCCAGCATCGTCAAATGCTTTGAACAGGCCAAAGTTGCTCATGACGGTAGTGACCACGGTCTGCTTTGCCAGGCGACCATACTTGTTAAGGTAGGTGCCGCAGACGTAGAGAATCAGGTCTCCGTCAACCACGTGGCCGCGCTCGTCAACTGCCAGACAGCGGTCAGCGTCGCCGTCGTAGGCAAAGCCCACGTCAAGGCCGTTCTGGACCACAAAGCGCTGCAGCTGGTCAATGTGGGTAGAACCGCAATCTACATTGATGTTGAGGCCGTTTGGTGCGTTGTTGATAACGTGAGTCTCGGCGCCCAGAGCGTCAAACAGGGCGAGCAACACTAGAAGCTGCGCCGTTTGCGCAATCCAGACCAATCTTTAAGCCCTGCAGGCTAAAACCGCAGCTCGCAATAAGGCTGGAGATGTAGCGGTTGCGGCCTTGCATGTAGTCAACCGTGCGGCCAATGGCGTCACCCGTTGCCAGAGGTACGTCAAACTCACCGTCAATATAGGCCTCTACCTGCTCAAGGACGTCCTCGTCCATCTTGTAGCCCTCTTTGTTGACCAGCTTGATACCGTTATCGGTAAAGGGGTTGTGAGATGCGGTGATCATGACGCCGCAATCAAAGGCACCGTCAACTACCTCGTAGCTTACGCCAGGGGTAGGAATAACGTGCAGCATGTACGCGTCAGCGCCGGAAGCAACCAGGCCCGAGACAAGCGCGGACTCAAACATATAGCTTGACCTGCGGGTATCCTTACCAATAATGATGCGAGCCTTGCGAGCCTGCTTGGCTCCGTAATACCAGCCAATGAAGCGGCCAATTTTGTATGCGTGATCGACGTTCAGACCCTCGTTTGCACGGCCTCTAAAGCCGTCGGTTCCAAAGTACTTCATAAGCGTCTCCTAGCTGCGAATGTAGTGTTGTCGGGTGGAGAGCAACTTGCGCGCGAAGCGCCAGCGAACTACTCGACAGGTGGGGCTTCTCGCCAGATGGCGAGAAGAACGTGCGGACTGAAGCGGTTGCACAAATATGCAAAATGCAACCATTTAAAAGTATACAAAAAAGAGACCTGCCGATATACAACAGGTCTCTTTGTGAGGACTTTTTTTGGGTCCAGCGGCCTTAGCGCTTGGAGAACTGAGGACGCTTACGAGCCTTCTTCAGACCGTACTTCTTACGCTCGACCGCACGAGAATCGCGGGTGAGGTAGCCAGCCTTCTTAAGGTCATCACGATACTCGCCAGCCTCGAGAAGAGCGCGAGCGATGCCCAGGCGAAGAGCGCCGGACTGGCCGTTGATGCCGCCGCCATCGCAGTTTGCGAGGACGTCGAAACGACCAAGAGTATCAGTAATGCGGAGAGGTGCGGTTGCGTTGTCTACGAGCTGCTGGCGACCAAAATACTGGACTGCCTCGCGGCCGTTAACGGTAACCTTACCAGTTCCAGGAACAAGACGAACACGAGCGACGGCCTCTTTACGACGGCCGGTGCCGGTGTAAACAGCGGTGTTATCTGCCATCGTTTAGCCCTCCAGCTCAATCTTGACGGGATTCTGTGCAGCATGTGGGTGCTCAGCGCCGGCGTAAACCTTAAGCTTCATACCCTGCTTGCGACCAAGAGTGGTCTTAGGAAGCATGCCCTTGACTGCGTGCTCAACAACACGCTCTGGGTGCTTCTCCATCTCTTCCTTGAAGGAAGTGATCTTCAAGCCACCAAGGTAGCCGGAGTGACGCCAATACTCCTTGTGGTCAGCCTTAACACCAGTAAGGACAACCTTGTCTGCATTGATGATGACAACAAAGTCACCAGTATCAGCGTTTGGGGTGTACTGTGGCTGTTCTTGCCACGAAGAATCATGGCAGCCTTTGTAGCCAGACGACCGAGCGTTGCGCCCTCAGCGTCGATGAGCACCCACTTGCGCTCGACTTCGCCAGCCTTGGCGAACTGAGTCGACTTCTTCACTTGACTCCTCCTACGAATTACGAGTTGATAACCCCTGGACGGGTCATCGATGCTTTTTCTTGTCAGAGATTACGGGGCTCTGTGGAAAAGCCTTAAAAGTATACTCCACTCTTTAGCTGTTGTACGCGGGAATTTTTGTTGCTTCACGAATGCAACAATTCGTTCAAATTTGACGGGTTTCTCCACATTAAAAAGCCGTCCACAGCACAAGAACAACCACTTGGCCTGCTGTGCGATGCATTTTGTTTCGACTTTTTATTTTATAGGGCGAGAAGTGCGGGCGTGCTCGTATGTTTACACCAAGGTCAAAGCTACAACGTCAGGAGGAAACAATGCGTGACACAGATTTTGTCGCACGTTTGCACCAAAATTTTGCGTTGCTGGGCGGCCAGCTCAAAACCCGCTTCAAGAACCATGTTGTTCTGAGCACCTCGCTTGCTCTGTTTGCAGCGCTTTTGCTGGCGATTCCATTCTATGGTTGTTCGCCAGCCGCTTCTGAGAACGCTCAGGGCAGCTCAACCGCTCAAACGGAGGCGCAGAAAGATCAGAAAGAGGAGGCTCCTAAGGGAACGGTTAAGGCAACATCGTTCTACTCGCCAACCCTTGGTCTGGACTGGAACTACGACGTCTACCTGCCCGCAGACTACGAGTCCAATCCAGATAAGACCTATCCTGTTGTATATATGCTCCATGGACTGTATGGCAATCATCGCAATCTGCTGGAGCGCTTTGATTCATCCGCCATGCTTGACGAGGCCATTCAAACCGCTGGTCTGGGAGCTATCGTAGTCTTTGTCGACGGCTTTAACAGCTTCTACATTGACTCTGCCGACCGCGGCCTCAAGATGGAATCTGCAATTATGAACGACCTGGTACCTTACATTGAGAGCACGTATCGCGTGTCAAAAGATCGCAAAGATCACGCAATCGGCGGCATTTCTATGGGCGGTTATGGTGCGGCACGATTTGTTTTGCACCACTCCGATTACTTTAGCAAGGGCATTCTGCTCTCGCCTTCTGTTTGGACTACTCTTGCCGACGACAACTTTATTTACACGTCTCAGCACGCCTTTAGCGACGGAACCACCAGTTGGTCATGGGATTTGTACAAGCAGCTGTTCCCCACTCAGTATCTTGGTGAGGTTGATCCAAGTCAGGTTTCTTTCTTTGTGGCAACAACTTCCGACGACGGCGTAGTACCTGTTGCTGACGTCGACGCCTTTGTTGAGCAGCTCAAAAACGCTGGTATCAACGTTGACTATCAGCGCGACTCCGGCGACAACCACAACTGGAAGTACTGGTCCAGAGTTGCTCCAACTGCGTACGCTTGGGCGCTCGACCAGTTCAAGAGCGCTGACAGCAAGTAAGCGCTGACAGCGCGCCGGGCAGCGCGGTGCGGGACCAAGCCGGGCCACGAGTGCGCCGCCGGGCGGCGCGGGTCCAGGGCGATGCGGACTCAGAGCGAGCCGCGAGTGCACCGGGCGGTGCGGGACCAGAGCGAGCCGCGAGTGTGCCGGGTTTCTCGCCAGAAAAGGCCGCGGATATGCGCGTAACAGCGCTGTCCGCGGTTACTTTTTTTGCCGAAACTGAAGTATTATCAGCGTAGATAACTTGCGCCGATTGCGGCGCTATTCAAGCGCCCATTTCGACGCCGCAAACCGAGGAGCGATCATGCCCAGCATCTACACCGTCACGCTCAACCCCGCCCTGGACAAGACCGTCCAGGTGCCAAACTTTGCCGTTGACCAGGTAAATCGCATCACGTGGCTCAGGCGAGACGCGGGCGGCAAGGGCATCAACGTCTCCAAGGTTATCGCTAAGCTGGGCGGAGAGTCTACCGCTATCGCCGTTCTTGCAGGTCAGACTGGCAAATGGATTGCTGACACGCTTGGCGAGAATAACATCAAGGTCCAGGCGATTTCCGTTCCCGGCGAGACGCGCACCAATCTTAAGGTCGTCGACACCGAGGGTGGCACCAACACCGACATCAACGAGCCTGGTCCCGAGGTCACCGACACCGTACTTGACCAGGCGCTTGCTGACGTGATTGCCAAGACTTCCGCTGGCGACATTGTCGTTCTTTCCGGCAGCCTTCCCCGCGGAGCTTCCGCCGATACGTATGGCCGCTGGACTCGCGCGCTGCGCGACGCCGGACTGAAGGTTTACCTGGACGCCGACGGCGCGGCCCTCTCAGCTGGCCTTGAGCAGAAGCCGTACTTTACCAAGCCAAACGATCACGAACTCTCCGCCATGCTTGGCCGCGAGCTGACCGACGTGGACGCGATTGCCGCTGCCGCGTCCGAAATTGTTGCTGGTGGCATCGACACGGTCTGCGTTTCCATGGGCGGCAACGGCGCCGTTTACGCCACGGCCGACGAGGTTTGGTATGCAGGTCCAGTAAAAGTCCAGGTAGGAAGCACTGTCGGTGCCGGTGACTCCGTTGTGGCGGCGCTTGCCTTTGCGGATGCACAGGGCCTCTCGACAGAAGACGCGCTTCGACTGGCCATGGCCACGGGCGCCGCAAACGTCATGGAGAGCGGAACTCAGGCGGCGGAGCGCTCGGTTGTGGATTCGCTCATCGAGAAAGTGCAGCTCACGCGTCTGCGCTAACGTGCAGGGCGCGGTCCCGGCCGCGGGTGCGAGCTGGTCGCGAGTGCGAGCGCACGGGGTTTCTCGCCAGGCGAGCCTAAAAAGTGCAAAGAATCTGTATTTGAGGCACAGATTCTTTGACAAAATCAGGCAAATCCACAGATTCTTTGATGGTTTAGGCAAAATTTACAGATTCTTTGACAAAATCAGGCGCGTGAAAGATAGGCGCTTTGACCCTAAATTTTGAGCCTGAAAACTGCATCACGTCTGAGTAAAACAGCTCAGACATGGTGAGAAAAACCGGCAAAACCACTCAGACATGGAGCACTTTTTCGGCAAATCGTTCAGACATGGCGAGAAAATCAGGCGCGCATAACGTCGCGGGCATAACGTCTCGCTCGTAGCGCCGTCGTGCAAAACGCTCGCGATCTTTCCGCAGTTACTCAGTAGTACCAGCGGTTTTCCTGCGGTTACATTCAAGCTTCCAGCCAATCATCCAGCCAACTGCAAGAACGTAATTCTCGATAGCACCAACCAAATTTACCGACTCGTGAGCGCTCAAAAAATGGATGAAGTGGTTGGTTCCAATTCCAATGCCACCCAGAATCAGCGCGAGCAAAATCGCACGTAGATAGACCCAATCGTAGTGGAAACAAGTGGTGACCAAAATGATGAGCACCGCAAGATTCCAAAAACCAATCTCTCGCTGCCATCCGGTCGAAATGCCATAAGCGGCGTTGCTTCCCATGTACTCGGGGGCGATGATCTGCAGAATTGCCGCACCGGTCATCGCAACGATAACCAGCACAAACATCACTTTCAAAAACTTGTTCATTGGCGTCTTCAAAACAAACTCTTTTCGTGTCAACTTGCGCTTCCTGCGCAGGTCACGCGAGTGCCAGCTCGCGCACCCTACTCGATAAAACTTTTAATCTCTTCGAGGCGCTCAAGTGCAACTTGGCGACCTGTCAGGTACAGAGACAGTAGGGCCTCACCGGACTTCTCGTTAACTTTAACTTCAACTGGCTCGGGAGGCTCAAGCACCAGCACTCTACCCTCTTCCTCCAGCTCAAAGAGCTGTTTGCGCTGATCCATGTAACGCTCGGCGCGAGAAGCCAGCGCGGCTTCAAAGTACGGATATGCAGAATAGAGCTTCGAGCGAATGGCAACCTGCTCGTTGACGTCGGTTTTTACGAAGTTCCTGTCCTGCGTGACAATGACCAGCGCTTTCTTTGCCGGCGTGTGGTCGGGAACGTCAACCGCGTACTCAGCTTTTTCCGTCAGGCAGACCAAGCGCCGCCGCAAACGGAATTGAATCAGTTGTTCCGCCGTCCAAATAACGATGTCCGTCCAGCTCAACCATGCGAGAAACCGTTGGCATCGACGCGGACGCTCGGACCATGGTCACGTCTTCCGGGAACTTTTTACGTGCAGATACGCCGACGTGCCAAACGTAACATCGGACGCCACCACGTACATCTGCGTGGGATTTTTGGTTGAACGCCTCGTTATCGCAGGGATCCAGGCGGTTTTGAATCTCGTCAAACATGAAATCCGCGCCTGCGATGTCACCGGTCGTGATCAGCGAGCGAATCGAAAGAAAGCGAGGGTCGTCCCTAAATGCCAGCATAATGCGCATGGCGCGACCCATCTGCTTGGACCTGAAGCTCACGGCATTGATAGCGCCCGCGAAACTCCCCACACACTCTCAAAGTTGGTAACGCCCTTCTCGCGAAGACATCAAGAATTCCAGCGGTAAAAATGCCTCGATAACTGCCGCCTTCTAGAATAAGCGCAGTTGAAGATGGGTGCACCGACTCCTGCTCCACGCCACCGTCCTGCGAGAATTTCTGCTGCTGGTCTTCCATAACAACCTCCGAATTTCGTTATTCAGAGTGTACCCAATTTCCGCCTGGCCGCCCAATCGGTTTCCGCACAAAAAAGTGCCCGAATCTCGGGCACTTTACATGCATGTTATATTCTTCTGGCGAGAAACCCGTCGGCTTTGCAACGCGGTCGGCGTCGCAGGCTCTTCCCCTACTGGCGGACCTTGCGAGAAGCAGCAACAAAACCAAGGCCGCTTACTGCAAGAACAGAGGCTGGAACAACAACGTCCGCGACACCAGTTGCAGGAAGAGCGGACTTCTTCTCTGGTGTTGGTGCAGGAGCTGGAGCAGGCTCTGGCTCTGGTGCTGGAGCTGGCTCTGGATCAGGGGTTGGAGCTGGAGTTGGATCTGGAGTAGGTGTAGGAGTTGGATCTGGATTAGGCGTTGGAGCCGGAATGCGAACAAACTGAACGTTAATAACCTCATCGAACTCCATTGCTGGAACCCAGTGGCCTTTAACGGTAACAGTGCCATCGCCATTATCGACAATGACTACACCGTCAGCATTACCAACCATAAATCCGTCTGGAATTGGGTTAGTAACATCAGGAAGGAAGTATGCGTCCTCAGGAGCATATGGATTAACCGTTGGATCCATGAGCTCCTCTCTAGTTGGTGCAGGAATAGGAGTTACACCAGTAGTAGCAGTAGCACCGGTGGTGCTTGTAGGAGCAGGCGTTGTGCCCTCTGCCAGCGCAGATGCTGGAGCAAGTGCCAGTGCAGCTACAAGAGCAGATGAAGCGATGCAGACCTTTAAATTCTTCATGTGGTTTTTACGCCAAATTTATGCACCAGGCCCAACGCCAAGAAGCACAAAATTTTTAGCGCATTCCTTTCTGATATGGATTATTTAATTTCTCCGTGAGCAGATACTATCATATACATACTGAACAAATGTCGCGTCCGGTCGACATATTCCGCGAACGCACAAAATTTTAAATGACTTTTAAAACTAATTTTCCAAAGTCTGATAACATTTCTGCAGGTAAACTATTATGCAACTCAGAGTTGACAAATTTCCAACTCAACTTGGTGGTGTGCAATCGAGGCAATTTTTAGAGTAATAGCCATCACATGTGAATCCCACCACATCACCAACAGAAAGGAACAGCCATGTTACTGAGCGAGAAAATCATGAGCCTCAGAAAGCGTAATGGTTGGTCACAAGAAGAGCTTGCACAACAGCTTGGCGTTTCGAGGCAGTCAGTTTCTAAATGGGAGTCGATGGCTTCCATGCCTGATATTCAAAAGATCATGGCCATGAGCGAGCTCTTTGGCGTTTCCACAGACTATCTGCTCAAAGACGAGCTTGAGGAGCTTCCAGCCACTGCCATAGCTGCTGATTATGCGGCCTCTTCGGGGCAGGGTGGCCCTTCGGATCCCGCTGCCGCAAGCACCGCAGACAGTCCTGACGGCGACACCGCCGGCGAATCTTCCACTGACGACGCATCCACCAGCAAAACTGTGGCACCGAAGCTCAGCGTTTCTCTCGACACAGCCACCGAATACCTTGATGCAATCGCACGAACTTCTCGCCCCACGGCAGGCGCAATTACCCTCTTTATCCTGGGACCTGCGCTTCTTGTCTCGCTTGCAACATACAGTGAAGATGCGCTCTACTTTGATCCGATACGCATTTCTCCAGATGCGATGGGCATTGCGGGCATTTGCATCATGATGCTCTTCATTGCTGCAGGCGTTGGCCTGCTGATTCTCCAGGACATGAAGCTCGCGAAGTTTAAGCAGCTCAAGGAGGCCTCTCTCGAGCTCCAGTACGGTGTCGAAGCCGCCGTTCGTAGGCGCGCCGAGTCCACCGAATCGCTGCGATACGTGCAACAGGCTGCCGGCGTCTGCCTTACCATCCTGAGCGCAATCCCCTTCCTTATTGCCTCGTACTATGGGACTGGCCTCATCTTTGCCCTTGCTTCTTCGTGGCAGCAATTCTGGTTTCTCTTGGCGTTTACCTGCTGGTTTACTCGGGAATCATCAGAGATGGCTATAGGGTTCTTCTCCAGGAAGGCGATTTCTCTCACGACGAGAAAAGCAACAAGAGAGACTCCAAATCCGCAGCATTGAAGTACAGGCCAATTGCCAGGGCGTATTTTGGCACCATTACCTTGCTGTACGTGGGCTATAGCTTCATCACCAAGGACTGGAAAAGTTCCTGGATTATCTGGCCTGTTTCCGCGCTCCTCTACCACATCATCATCAGCATCCTGAACGCTCTGAAGAAAAAGTAAGCGCGACCGTCAGATCGCGATCGCTCGGACGCACGGCAGACACGCAGGTCGGAGGCGCTGGTCAGGTGCGACTCGCAAGAGCTCGGTCTTCTCGACAGGCCGAGCTCTTGCGCGTGCGGTTCGGCGAAGGTTCTTTTGAGCCTGAAAAACGCATCATGTCTGAGTAAAACAGCTCAGACATGGCGGGGAAAACCGGCAAATTGCTCAGACTTGGTGAACTTTTCCGGCCAATCGTTCAGACATGGCGAGAAAATCAGGCTCCACGTAAACGCCCATGAAACCACACCTGGATACAAAGTCACGTCACTAAAAGTCTGCCTGAAAAATGCAAAGAATCTGTGTTTGGGACACAGATTCTTTGTAGAAATCAGGCGCAGCTACGCGATCCAGAATCAGTTGAAACTTTATGCGCGACGAGATGCCTGATACTTCTCGAAAGCAGCCTTATATTTCTCTTCCTCTTTCTTGAAAATAGCATTGAAGACTAAGGTTGTAACCAGCAGAATGACCAGGTACAGTGCGGTAAATGACATCCATGCCTGTGCCATATTTGGAACCCATCCGCCAACGATCGCCATCGCCACAAGCGTTGGGAACAGGCAAACGTTGAAGCCAAGAAATCTCTGAAGGTAGCTAAGCTTGGTGATCAGAGGCTGGTAGTTGAACCAAATCTGCTGGTAAATGCCCGAAAGAGCGCCAGCGGCAATCAACGTGAGGAGCGTGATGTTATTTGCCTGTCACCATAATTGATTGCCAGCGCAATGACGCCATACACAAGCGAGATGCCGGTGAAGCATATCGCGCCACCTGAAATACCTTTGCACATGATTTGACCTACTGTTTTATTGAGTCCCTCATCAAATTCTTGCTGAGTCTCTCGCTCAATTCCTTGCCAGTTTTGTGATTCGTTGCGTTCCATGATGTTCCCTTCTCTGGGATAAAACTGCTGTTAAAGTGTGGTTCGAGTGGTGTTTGGCGCTCGGCACCGGGAGCGATGCGCGAGAAAATCCGCTGGCCCTTACACAATTCCGATACGTCGTTTGATTTCCGCAGCGTACTTTCTTGAAGCAACAAGGGGTTTCTCGCCAAGCGACAGCAACATGCGGCCGGAACCTGCGGGTTTGATGCCCGTAACCTGATCCAAATTGACCAGTTCCTGTCGAGAAGTGCGCACAAACGCCGTGTCTTTGAGCGCGTCCTCGAGCTCGGTCAAGCGACTAGAACTTTCCAGAGTCTCCCCGTTTACCAGGTGAATCAGTGTCACACTGCCATCCGTCTGAATCCATGCAACATCCGCGAGAAGGACGACGCGCCTGTTGATGGTTCCGGGAACGTATCCAGTCATCTTTCCGTCAACCATCTGGAGCTGACGGACAATTCCCGAAACGCGCGGGTCATCGGGGCCGCTCAAGATGGTCACTTCGATTTGCGCGCGACCCTTTTCTTCAACTACACGAATTTCCATTGCACTTCCAAACAACTTGCTTGACCAAACGTTTCGTTTCTTGCTGTAGCGGAACTATGTCCGCTTGCGTCCTTGCCTTAAGGCATCTTTAGAGTAACTGTTGCAGTTCTTATCTATGGTCTCATATCGTCCAAATGCACTAACTGACGTATGAAGTGCATTCTTTGCGCTCCGAGTGCCGCTTTCTGCGCGCCCGAACTTGCACGCGTAAACGCGTTCGTGCGTGCACCCATACAAAAAGCCGCCCTCAAGATGAGAGCGGCTTAAAGTTACTGCGTGCTAAATCTATGGCTTCCACGCACCATGCCTGCGAGCGTCAACCTTGTCACAGCTTAGTTTCTAGCTGCGTGAAGCTTGAGCGTGCCCAGCGCAAAGAGAACTGCTGCGCCGCCCGCAATAGCAAACATCAGTGTGTTCTGCAATGCATCGTCGCCGGTATAAGGGGTGCGAGACTTACGAGGCTTAGGGACAACAGGGTTGGTGGTGGTATTGGTGTCTGTGTCGATAAGACCATCGCTGACGTGGGCAGTGTTTACCACCGTAACGTCCTTCTCGCCCTTGTTGACCTTGACCTGGAAGGTAACGGTGAGTGTGTCGCCCGAAGCAACGTTCTGAGTCCAAGTTACGGTGCGCGTAGCTGGGTCATAGGTGCCGCCGTTATCAGCGGAGCCATCAACGTAAGTTGTGTGCTCTGGGATGACATCGGTGATGGTTACATCGCGAGCGGTGTTGGTGGTGTTGGTATAAGTTACGGAGTACGTGAGCACCTGACCAGCAGTTACCTTGTTGCCGTCGATGGAGTTACCCTGACCGTCCAGGACATCCTTCTTTGGCTGAGGCAGAACTACCCAAACGCCAATGAAGTGAGCGTTTTTGTGGTCAATGACCTCGGAATCGTGATCGTAACCGATAAACACCCACGTTCCATCTGGAGTCTCTACGCGAGTAACACCACCAAGAGGCTGATCAGGGGTAACGGTGGTGCCGTTAGGAATTCTTGTCTGCTTGCCAGGAAGCAAATCCAGGACCTCCTGAGGAAGCTCCCTGTTAGGGAGTGCCGCTTACAAACTCGTGGGTCTTCTCGTACAGAAGCTCAGTGGTTACCTTATTGGAGTGAGCAACGTTTCCGTCGACAACCTGTGTGAGCTCGTTATCAATGTTGGAGCCATCAGTTTCTACCCTGTTGTTGGTAACAGTCTTGTAGGTAATAACAAACTTCTTGCCGCCATTTGCCTTGGTGAGCAGGTGGTCCTTGATGTTGACCGTAACCTTCTGACCGTCAACAGCAACGGTGTAATCGGTGCCCTCAGTGAGGGTCTGGCCGTCAAAGCTTACGGTAAGGCTCTGGAAATCAAGGCGCTCGTCAAAGGTGTCAACCATGCTCATCGACTTAATCTTGCCGATGGTATCAATGCCCTGCTTTGGCAGCGTAAAGGTGCCGGTATAGGTAATGGTCTCTCCGGCCTTAGCAGGAGCCTGCTCTGGATCAACGGCCTTTACTGGAGCTGGAGTAATTGCCTCAGTGTATACGCCAAAAAGGCTGCCGCTGGTAGCCGCGCTGGTGGACTCAAACGTCATACTGCTTGACTTGGACTTAACAGCAAAACCTGCAAGGTTCTTCTCCTGGTCAGGACCAGAGGTTCCACGAACAGGATTCCAGGTAATATTGTTGCCGCTGGTGCTCTCAACAAGAATGTTCCTGTTGTTCATAACAATGCTATCGATGGTGCTATTGGCGTTAATAAGCGAGAAGGTCTCGTTTGCGCCAGTATCACCGACAACGTCAATATCGCTTGGCTGCATAACAAGCTTAAGATCACAAGGGTGCCATCGGTGTACTTAAGCTCTACTGTTACGTTTGCGTTGATTGCATAAGCCCTAAAGATATCAGCAGTATAGCTAGGGTGATTTACATCGATGTAGTCCATAATCTGGAAGGATTTGGAGCCCCAGTTCTCGTCAACCGTCAAGAAAGGCACATCGGTCTTGTTAGGGTTGTTGTAATCTGCATTTGCACTCTGGAGGGTAAGGCCCAGAGAGTTGATGGTGACATAGACGTCAACGTCCTTGCCGTCAACGGTGCCAGCGTTAGAAAACTTCAGCGAAAGAGGCTGGTTATACTGCTGGTTGGAACCGTCTTTAGTTGGCTGAACAACAAAAGCTGTTGAGGGCAGTCTGCCTGTATCAGAAGCAGGAATCTCTACACGCTTAACGCCAGTTCCCTGCGAGAGAACAGTCATGTTGTCTCTGGTCAACGTGAACTGGTAAATGTTGATCTGGGTAAGATCACTATCGTCTTTCTGGCGATCAAGTGCCTGAGCTGTGTTAATAGACATAAACAGGCATGCCACAACCATGGTGAGAAAGACTGAGATTCTCTTAAGAAAACCTTTTTTCATGATGGCCCCTCAAAAAGATGTGCATATTACATCTATATTTTCTTACAAATTGATAGCCAAAACATATGAGAAATTAGTATTCACATAAAAAGTGAATTAGGCTGATGAATAGTATAGTTTGTATGGACAATACTATTTTAAAAATAGTTCAAATTTTTGTATCCGCACCGCATCTGCTGCTGATGAACATGAATTCAGCCTGTGCGCTTCAAGGTGTCGCGCTACAAGATGCCGAGCCAGTCCGTAGCCTCGGCCTACACGCCTCTGCTCACGCGCCTTAGTTTGCCTCGTTAGGGCGAGACGGCCTGCCAGCTTGATGATTATCTGGCTCTTGAACTTTCTCTGTCCTAGAGCAAATCCACGCAACGGTATAGCCAATACAGCCAATAAACAGGCAGGTTAAGCCCAACATAATCATTTTCTCGCCAACGCCAAAGTTAATTTCATATTGAATTTTGAGCGCCAGAGGAGGATCTTGCAGAGGAAGTCCAGCCTTAGCAAACAGGTAGTATGCGCCCATGAGAGCGCTTAAAATACCCGAGATAAGAAAGCCTTGCGAAAGGTTCTTGATAATTTGAGCCGCTTTATTCATGTCGCATCATCTCCTTATGTTGCTATGGTAAAGCAAAATGGCGAGAAACCCAAAAAGAGAGCCTCGCAGTGAACTGCCTCCCATTTCTTAGACACAAGAAATAGGAGGCAGTTCAAAACACACCTAAGTCAGATAATCTGTCAAAAAGATGTATACATGACGCTGAAAATACCTCAAACGTGCAGATTATCTTCATTTGATGTGTAATATGGCCGCAATTGTGCAGATTATCTGACATAGGTGTGTTCCTTAGAAGCGGAATTTGCCTATAGTTAAATTTCTTATATATTCCTATTCATTATTCAGCATATTACATGAAGTTTATGCATAGATATGCATATCAGGTAGTGTGACCGCCTAGCTGCCTGACTATCTTGATTAAGAACATGTCGATTCTTCGGCAGAAGCTACCAAAGCTGCGCTATTTTGTGCGCCAGGCCTAAAAGCCGACGCTAACACGCTGCAGAATCATAATCACCCACACATGAACTGCCTCCCATTTCTTATGTCAAAGAAATGGGAGGCAGTTCAGTACTAGCTCTCTCTTTTTTGTAGTGGATTGAGCTGCTTACTTTCCGCTTGCCATCTTAGCTGGATACCACTTTTGGAACCATGCTGTAAACAAGCCCATTCCAATAGGAACCAGGTTGTTCACGATAACCAAAATGCCACCCACTCCATTTTGAACTGCAAACCAGCTCCAAATGGCAGTTAAAACGTACATCGCTCCCCAACATGCAGCCAAAATATAATTTGTCTTCATGAACAGCGGATTGTTGTAAGCGCTATCTCCACCGTAGCTGTACTTTACGTAAGCAGCGCAGAGAGGCTCTTTGGTCAGGCACGAGGCCAACCACATAAGACCAAAAGCCAGATAGCCCAAATTGACAATCAGGTTGCTGTCGCCATTTCCACTCATGAAAACGCCTGCAGACAATGCTCCAACCAGGGCAAATGAGATTCTATCCCAGATGGTGAACTTGAAGTTCCTCATAATAAGTGGCATCAACGCAGTAACAAGCAGCACAATCATGGAGCCAACTTGAGAGTCAAACGATGTTGCGGTCCAGAAGGTAATCCAAGGAAGCAGCATCGTAATCATCTGCGGATTTTTCTGTGCGTTGCCGGCTTCTTTAGCCAACGCGTCCCGCGCAGCTTCAGTTGAACTACCAGGCGTAGGACCAAAATACTTGTCCCATTCAATCATGAAAGAAAAATCGCCCTCAACGGTATACAGATGCTTACCCAGCGCCTCTGGTCCGCTAATCTCGCCCCTAGAAATAGCCTGCCACACCTCAAATGGAGTGTTGAGCTTTGTGGTGGTAGTGAGGCTGCCGTCAGTAAAGACCTTACTGCCGTCTTTACCCAGTAAAATCTGGTAGCTACGTCCAAGATCGGTGTAGTTCATCTCAAGAACACGATCTTTGCCGTCGTAAGCCGTCTTGTCGTAGAGAGCTGCCATCTGAGAGGTGAAGATATGGTCAAACGGTAGCTGCTCAACGGGTTTCTCGCCAGCGTTTGTGCTACCCTGAGCGCTTATATCGCGAGAAATTCCCCAGCTTGCATCCGCCATCTGCTCAAACATCTCTTTTGGATACAGCAAGACTTTGAGTTCGGCTTTTGTCTGGTCAGAAATGCCGCCCTGAGCGTATTCTGTACCAGCCTTTTTGACAAGCTCGAGGTACTGGTTGGTGCGTGCGGAAAGCTCTTTTACGCGGAAGAGCTCGCCTTGACCGCAGAAAATGCTCTCGTAGTTGCCCTGACCAAGAATGTGGTCAAACATCTTGGTAACGCTATCGTAGTTGCCCTCTGACGAATAGAATCCGCAGGTAGAAACGAGAACGTGCTTCTTGCCGGACATGTCGTAGCGAGACTCATGAGCGCCACTTCCATATCCCCTGTTTGCGTCGCTCATAAAGGGCAAACTCATGGGGAGCTGACGATCAATAAGGTTCTTCAGCAGTCCAGGTACGTTGAAGTAGTAGAGCGGAAAACTCCAAATAACCAGGTCAGCCCAGAGCTGCTTTTGGATGACGGTTTCTTCATCGTCCAACATAATGCACTTGCCAGGCGTGTTCTTCCAGCAGTGAAAGCAACCCTTGCAAGGCTTGATGTCCATAGTGGCAACGTTGAGCTGCTCAACAGTCACATCTTCATTGGCGTGCTGCTCAGAGACGCCCTCGATAAAACTCTTAGCAAGACGCAGAGAGTTGCTAGCTTTGCCCTTGGGGCTGCCATTAATGAGCAGAATGTTCATGGTGCGCCTCCAGCTCCTTCATGCACTTCTCGCTCCATGCCCTAAGCATTTCCTCGTGCATCTTGCCGTACTCGATAGTAAATTGCCAGAACAATGCCTTCTCTGGGTCACCCATTTGAGCTGCGTAAGCGGCTACCGCGCCAGCTGCCAGCTCACTTCCACCAGGAAACGATGAGGCGTTATCTGCGATTCGTTTGAAGAATGCAAGGTTTCCTCGTAGGTACACTCGCCCCTGAAGAATGTCTGCATCAAAAGCGGAATGCGCAGCACCGAAGCCTGAGAATCTTCTCTCAGCCACCTGTTCAACTCCCCTTTACCGGCTTCAGTTATCGAGAAAACCTTCTTGTCCGGCTTTCCTTTCTGAGCAACCAGCGTTGCGGTAACCCAGCCGTCTTTTTCCAGCGCCTGCAGTTCTCTATAGATCTGGCTTGTCTGAGCAGTCCAAAAGTAATTTAACGACTGTTGAAAGATGGTTTTAATCTCGTAACCGGACATATCCCCATAATTCAAGAGACCAAGAATTCCCTGCTTAAGCAAATCTCTCATCTCCTTATATTCCACTTGTTGAATATCTTACTATGATAGTAATTCCACTTGTGGAATATGTCAACGAGAAATTCTAAAAACTTTGATTACTTTCTATTTGCAATCACAACTACCCGCCACGGACGTGAAGATTATGGTGTCAAAAGTAGTTCACATGCGATATACTTTTGCCATGGCAATTATCGACGACATATACGCAAACGTGGACGACTTCGGACTCGTCACCTCCGCCGAGGCGAAGGAGTTCGGCATCCCCAACACCGAGCTCGTCCAGCAGGAGCGGCGCGGTAAGCTCGTACGTGTCGCCCGGGGCGTCTACAGGATGCCCGTCTGGCCCCATCAAAGAGGCCGCCCCCTACGCCATTGCGGTGAAGGCCGCGGGCGAGGGGGCCTACCTCTGGGGCGAGTCCGTCGTGGCGCTGCTGGGCCTCACCCCCACTGACCCCACCCGCATCTGGGTCGCCTCCCCAAGGAGGATTAGGCGCGACGTCGGCCAGGGCGTCACCGTGCTGGGCATGCGCCAGGGAGAGAGCACCACGCACTACGAGGGCGTACGCTGCCAGCGCGCGGCCGATGCCATCCGCGCCGCCGCGCCGAGACTCGGGCGCGAGCGGGCGCACGAGGCCGCGGAGACGGCCCAGCACGAGGGGTACATAACTAGCGGGGAGATGAACGACCTGAGGGAGGAGCTCTCATGACCGCGAAGAGGCCGAACAGTATGCGCCACCTCGACGACGCAATCCGCAGGGAGTGCGGGGGAAACCAGGCTGCCTACGTGAGGCTGCGCACGCTCATGGCCAACGCCGTCGTCGCAGGGATGCTGCCCGACGGGGTCGTGAAGGGAGGGAGCGCCATCAAGATGCGCTACGGCAACGCCCGGACGCGCTACACCACCGACCTCGACACCGCGACCGCCACCGACCCCGCCTCCTACGCCGATCTCCTCGGAGTGGCACTTGCCCGCGGCTGGGAGGGCTTCACGGGGCGGGTCGTCCCCAGGGAGCCCGCACACCCGAAGGACGTGCCGGAGGAGTACGTCATGCGGCCTTTCGACGTAAGGCTCTCTACCTCGGCAAGCCATGGTGCACAGTCCCGCTCGAGGTGGGACACGATGAGATAGGCGACGCCGACGCAGCGGACTGGATCGACCTCGAGGACGCGGACGCGGCGTTCGCAGCGCTCGGCCTCCCCAGCCCGGGGAGGGCGCCACTCATGACGCTGGAGCACCAGGTGGCCCAGAAGCTGCACGCCGTCACCGGGACGGGCGACAGGGTGCGCGACCTCGTCGACCTACAGGTTATGTTCTCGAACAGCGACATAGACCTCGCTGCGACGAAGCGCACGTGCGAGAGGCTCTTCGCCTACAGGCAGAGGCAGGCCTGGCCGCCGACGGTCGAGGCTCGCGAGGGGTGGGATGAGCAGTACCAGGTGCTCGCCGAAGGCATGGTGGTCATCCAGGACGTCGGCGAGGCGATCGAGTGGGCCAACGCGCTCGTCTCGCGGATCGCCACGGCGTAGCCCCACGGCGGCCGCAGACCCGCATCGGGCAGCTGATATAGTTTACAGGCCGGCAATCGCCAGCGAGTCCAGGAGTGAACTGCCTCCCATTTCTTGGACATAAGAAATGGGAGGTTTTATGTTTTGCGCGCTTCCCGCACTCAACAGGCTAAAGCTTCAAAAAAAGACTCTGCCATTTCTGACAGAGCCCTGACATGCGATTATCGTATGTTTTCCGTTGCTTCAGCATTACCTATTACAGGGAAGAAGTGGCGTGCTAACTGCACTTTCACGAGTATCGTCGCGCTCATCATATGCGTCATAAGGAGCCTTAGGGTCATGAACTTTGACTGGCTTATTGACGTTGCAAACTTCATCAGTGTGAGCAAAGGCAAAGTTGATGTCATCCGCCCAACCTGTATGGCCGGTGATAATTTTAGGGTTAAGTCCGCCCTGGCGCAGGATTCCCTCTAGCTTTGCAAGCGATTCAACAGCAAGTTTATTGTCTTCTGCAAGCTTATTGATAAAACTATAGCCGCCGTCAGCACCAAACCAAATGGTATCTGCGGAGAAAACATACTCGTCATCAATCAGGTACACCACGTGTCCCCAGGTATGACCAGGAACCAGGATTGTTTCAATTTTTATGCCATCAATTTCAAACACTTCCCCATCGTGCAGAAGAGTCTTTTTGTTTGGGATTTTTACCTTTGGCAGCTTATACCAGCCGTTCATTACACGGCGACGGACTTCTCCTGTTAAATATCTATTCTCAACATCGCCAATATAAACCTGTGCATGGCTAAAGAGCTGATCACTATCAGCCTCAATTGCACCAATATGGTCAGTGTCCAGGTGAGTAATCAGGATGTGCTGAATCTCTTTAGGGTCAATTCCCAGCCAGTCCATCTTTTCTTGCAGGCGATCATAGCTATATCCTGCGTCGATCATGATGGTAGTGTCGCCTTTGGTGTAGAAGAAAATGTTGGCTACATACTCGCGTACGCATCTCACATGCTCGTCAATGGCACCTGTATTGAGGGGCTTAAATATCTCTTTGCCGCGGTACACCCACGACATCAATATCTTTTGAAACTTTGAAGCGCTCTTTGACATTGCTTCGCCTCGATTCTGTTTTCTTCACACGGTGGTGTACGACTGAAAAAGTAATCCTCTAATCTGGCAGATCATACGTACAGAAAATGGCATCTGAACTTGCCTTTTAACTTTTGTTAGATTTTTCTAACTAAATATTACCCCTCTATCGTCTGCAATCTTTGATTTTCCGCTGAACGGATAAAAGCTAGACGCCAACGCAAAAATAAGCCTTAAACAGCAAAAACCGCACTCCAAATTAATCGGAGTGCGGCTTAATTGCAAATGTGCAACATACCGTTGCATACAAATGAAAGTACTCATGAATCACGGGGTTTCTCGCCATTCATGAGTAGCGAATGTATGGTGGAGGTGCGGAGAATCGAACTCCGGTCCAAAGCAAATCCTAGGCAGGTGTCTCCAAGCTCAGTTACTAATTACATCTCAAGTACCGCACACTTAGTAACGGGCGTTTGGTGCTCCAGTTGGTTCAATCTTTTTGTAAGGCATACCAACTACGTCCTTACAAGCATCTCCCTAAATGACGTCACCCTGAGAACAGGAGAAAATCCCAGTTAGACGCGCTGAACTAAATTAAGCAGCGAGAGCCATGCGAGGCTCAAAAGTAAGAGTGTTGTCAATTCAATTTGACGTTACCCCTGTTTTACGTGGCGAGGAGACCACGGCTTGCTGCCCACCGCAAACTCACCTTGTCGAATCCAGTCACCCCCAATAATGAGAGAAACTGCCACCATGCAGTTTTCAATGTTCCTGAATTGCGGACGCGCATAACGTTGCTTGCAATTCAAAGTGTAGAGAGTATACCCCATGAACTGCCATTCTTTCAAAAAAGATATGACTATTTTGGGAACGGCTTACTTTGCGAGCTACTTTGCGGCTTTCTTTGCGGCTTACTTTGCAGACTTGCCGTGAGCTTCTAAAACTTGTTTCTCGCGATCAATAAACATGACCAGAATAACCACCAGAAGCGCCGCAGGTGAGAGCCAAATCATATGGGTACCCAGCAGCGGAATGAGCAAGTTACCCACTACCGCACCAGCTACAAAGCAGAAAATAGTTCCAAAATAGAGCAGCGACGTCTCAATGTGAGATGAATCGTGAGTGTGCATATACGCGGCTATTTCTTGCGTTCCGCCGCGAAGGTTGCCAATGCACATGGTTGTGGCAAACGCGTGTCCATGAAGCTTTCTAAACGCCTGGACTTGAATGCCGCATGCAAGTGACGTCAAGCTGTTTGCCAACAGATTCATGTCTGTTGGCAGCAAAGAAACAACACCTAAGAGCACAATCTCAACGATAACCGCCAGCTGTCTCCAGTGCAGATGTTCTTCTCGCGCAATGGCTCGTATGGCATATGAAAGCGCAATACCTATGGCAAATGCCAAAATTGGAAGGGCGTATTTGAGACACTTTTCAAACGAACCGCTTGTCAAATTAATACCAAAAAGCAGTAAGTTTCCCGTCTGAGCATTGGCAAACACCACCACGTACCAGGTAGGAATAGGCGTCCATCACTCCGCCCGAAAAGGCCAAAAATGCTGCAACTTCCACCGAATCTGACATTTGTAACGCGTGCTTCAAGACTACTCCAACCACATTGCGTACATCCACGGCACATATTACGCAGGCGTATACGAAAAGCGATGCAGGTTAAATCCTACATCGCTTTTACGATTTTGTTTGGGTGATCATCAAAGAGGTTACCAACGTGCAATCTTGCGCGGATAACCTATCTGACTAATTTGTGGGGAGTTTACTCCTCGACAAGCTCGAACATCTCAGGACCAACGCCGCAAACTGGGCAAACATAGTCCTCAGGAAGCTCTGGAGTGTCAACCTCAACCTCATAGCCACAAACGGTGCAAACAAACTTGTAAGTAGTCTCTGCCATTTTTATTCCTCTCTCCAAGCGCTGACGCGCTTTTCCTTCTATTCGCGCAGTTAACGCGGACGGCAACTAACCGTGGCCCTTATCCGCGGTTAAGTGCTCATGCAGATAGTAACAAATCTTGAGTGATTCTAAAGCATTATTCCGAAAATAGGAATGATTCTCATAAAATTCGCACGAAATTTTTTGGCGAGAAGTTCGGCGTGCTCCGAGCGCCAGCCGCTTCCGGCGGTACGCTCGCGTGCGACAGCGACGCGCTACTAGCGACTGCGCTCCTTGAGAGCTCGCTGAATCTCGCGGTCAGAATCACGCTTGGCTGCAGACGCACGCTTGTCGTAGAGCTTTTTACCCTGCGAAAGCGCAATCAGCAACTTGACGCGGTTATGCTCGTCAAAGTAGATCTCAAGCGGAACCAGCGCCAAGCCTTTCTGGCGAAGTTTTCCGTCAAGATAGTCAATCTGCCTGCGGTGAAGCAGCAGCTTGCGCTTTCTATCTGGGTCAACGTTCCACACGCCACCGTTTGTGTACGGATGCAGGTGCATGCCGTGAATCCACGCCTCGCCATCGCGAATGAGGCAGAACGTGTCGGTCAGCTGACAACCACGCTCGCGCAGGCTCTTGACCTCGGTGCCAGTAAGCACCAGGCCACACTCAAAGGTCTCGCCAATCTCGTACTCATGACGAGCAGAGCGATTGCGTGCAATCGACTTCTTACCCTGCTGTTTTCCCTGGGTCTCGGCCATACTTACTTGCCTTCCCCATCTGAAGTTTCTGCTGCATCGGTTTTCTCGCCAGACGCGTCAGCAGATACGGGATTGCCACCTGCGGTGAAGCCCTCGGAGATTGCGGCGTCGCGAACAAGCTGCAGAAGCGTAAGAGCCGCCTGCTCGCCCACAAGATCGCGAGCGCGAATGGTCATCTCAGTTGCAGTAACTCTGTCTCCCATGGCAGCGCAATCCTGTGCGCACATAAGCAGGCAAACCGCAATCTCGGCGTTAGCACCTGTTGGAAGGCCCTCTGCCTCAAGCAGGTCGTTTGCCTCTTCGTCGGTAAGGCCATCAGGGTCTTTAGGGGGTGCCTGTGGCCTGGTCAAGAGCGGCCTCAAGCGTGCTGTCTTTAACCTCAAAGCGACGAGCAGCTCTCAGACATGCCGCAGCTTGCTCAAGCCTACCCTGAGCCTCAAACCACGCAGCAAAGTTCAAAAACGCCCTGGTCAGATGCCTTGCCTCGCTTGCGCGCTCAAAAACGCCAAACGTCAGGGCAATATACTCACGAATATCTCCTGCAATCTTAAACAGGTCAGCCAAATCAAGCCTAAATCCGCAGTTCATCGGGTTCCAACGAATGGCAGTCTTCAGCGCATTCATGGCGTTTTCGTAATCGCCAGTACGTACGTAAGCCATTGCAAGGTCTCCGTACAGGCGATCAAACGGCTCATGAACATCCTCAAGCTTGCGAGGGTCGTTCTCCACGCGCCTATACGCTAAGCGATCAAACAGCGTAGGGAACGCAAATACTGCAGCTCATCTGTGGTTTGGCAGTTGCAATCCACATATTCCTCAGCGTCTTCAGCTAAACGAAGCAGCAGCTCAAGGGCCTCTTCGTTCTGGTCCTGCATCATCATGCCTTCAGCGCGCATCAGCTCATCTGAAAGTGCCGAAAGTGCCATCTTACTCACCTATCATTCAATAGCAAACATGCAATCATCCGTACGGATACTTCATAAACCCGCACGCAATCTACGTGCATATTATTCCACAAGTGCCAAATCAATCTGACCACGAGCCACATTTACGCCAGAAATCTTCACGCGCACACGTCCACCAATACGATACGTTTTGCCTGTTGATTCCCCTATCAGCGCCAGAGTCTCCTGATCATACACGTACCATTCGTGACCCAAATCTCTCACAGCGAGAAGCCCGTCGGCGTAGGTACCGTCCAGTGTAATGAACAGGCCAAAACGCTCGCAACCGTCAATGGTCCCCCACGTTTCTTCTCCCAGACGGCTCTGATAGTACTCAGCCAGCTTGATCTTTTGTGTCGCACGAGCCGCCGCATCTGCCTTGCGCTCCTGCTCAGAGCAGGTGCTGCAGATATCTGGAAGTGCGCTCAACTCTGCACGAGACGCCGTCTGACCGCGAAGCAGACGCTTTAACGTACGATGCACTATCACGTCGGGATAGCGCCTGATTGGCGAGGTAAAGTGACAGTACGCATCCGCCCCTAGGGCAAAGTGCCCCTGATTGGTTGGCAGATAGATGGCTCGTTTTTGAGCCCTGAGCAGCTGTGCATTTACCACGCGAGAATAACGTGTGCCGTGGACTGACTCCAGCGCTTCTTGCAATGCCGTCTGATCGCCAATGGAAATACGCGATGCAACATCTGGCTCAAGAGCACCCATCGCTACAAGTGGAGTGACCGCAAGCTTAAGTGACTCTGGAGAAGGCTGCTCATGCACGCGATATGCCGACTCCAGGTCATGCTGGCTGAGCATGTGCGCGACGCTCTCATTGGCTGCAAGCATTGCTTCCTCGATAAGCCCCGTTGCTTGGGTGCGCTCGCGCACCGATACGCCAGTAGGCTTGTTATCCTGGTCAAGCACTACGCGCGTCTCTACACTCTCAAAATCTACTGAGCCGCGTTTCTCGCGAATCTCTTCTCGAAGCGCACGGATTTGATTGAGCACGCCAATCATTTCTTTGATTGCGCCAGCGTCTTCTGCGGAAACAGCCGAGTCAAGTGCCGCAGCATCACCTTGGAGATAGCTATCTACCTGGTCGTAGCTAAGTCTTGCTCGTGAGCGAATAACGGAATTCATGGCCGTTGCGCCAAGAATCTTGCCTGAGCTGCTCAAAGTCATCTTAACCGACATGGCCAGCCTGTCTTCAGCTGGTCGCAAAGAGCAAACGTCGTTGCAGAGCTTCTCTGGAAGCATAGGCAACACGCGGTCAACTAAATATGCCGAGCAGGTACGCATGCGGGCTTCCATGTCAATGGGAGAATCCCATTTCACATAGTGAGCCACGTCTGCAATATGAACCCACAGCTCAAAGCCGCCGTCTTCAAGCTTGCGCGCACCAACAGCATCATCAAAGTCTTTAGCATCTGCAGGGTCTACGGTGATACACAGATTTCTCGCAAATCGTGTCTTGAGACGTCTTCCGCAAGCGCTTTATCTGCGTCAACGGAGATTTTCTCGGCTTGTCTCAGCGCCTTAATAGGAAATTCTGTTGCCAAACCATACGAAGCAATAGTTGCCTCAACGTTCATGTCCAGATCTTCGGCTGATCCCACGCGGCGCTCGATAGTGACTACAGCAGCGCTTTTACGCGTTGGATACTCTGTGATGCGCGCGACAACCACGTCGCCCTCAAAAACGTAATGACGTCCAACAGAAGGATCTTCGGGAAGCACAAAGAAATCTCGCTGAATACGACTATCCAGCGGCACCACAGCGCCAAGCGGACCGGCGTCGTGATAGATGCCCAAAAACGTCTGAGTAGCTCGCGTAAGCACAAAACGCACGTTTGCCAGAGGAGTCTTTCCCTTGGCCGAGACAAGCGAAACCTGGACCTCGTCTCCGTGCATTGCCTCATGAATCCCGTGCTTGGCCAGCGCATACGTACCCTCAGGGGTGCTTACGGTAGCAACTCCTGGACGAGAAAGGCTCAGCGTGCCTGTAAGCAACGCCGATGGTCGCTTTGAGACTTTTGCACGCCCCTGACGACGGTTTCCTTTATGTATGCGTTTTCTAGCCAAAAATCCTCCTGTAGGTAAGAAGCCAGCGCCTTTTGCGCTGACCCAATGAATCTTCTGATATGTACCCTAAAGTGCCTTGTGATAGACGATGCGCAGATAAGGCGAGAAGTTCCAGGGATCTCGACGGGTTTCTCGACGAACATCTCGACGGATAGACGTCGGAGCCCTCGCCGGGTTTCTCGCCATCCTGCGCACAAAAAGAGCCCCTATGCAGAGACTGCATAGGGGCTCCAGAAGGGATTGGTTTACCTCTTAGAAGGTGCCGCGAATAACCTCGCTGCCTTCCTTCATGATAACTTCCATGTTATCTGGGGTAAGGTCGCGGATGTTGCTAGCAACGTCGCCCTTGACAACCAGGAGGTCAGCAAGCTTGCCAGCCTCGAGGGAGCCAAACTCATCCTCGTGGTGAACCATCTTTGCGCCGTTAAGAGTAGCAGCCTTGATGGTCTCAAGAATGGTAACGCCAGCCTTCTCAACGAAGTCATACATCTCGTCGATGGTGACATAGCCGTAAGGAGTTACGAAGCTGAAGGAGTCGGAGCCGATGGTGAGAGTGACGCCGCGCTCGTTAGCAGCACGGAGGTTCTCGTATGTACGGTTGAGGCCCTTCTCAACTACGGTGTCGCCTGCGAATGCGTCGAGCTCTGGAGTCCACTCTGGTGGATAAGTTCCGTACCAAGTTGGCAGGAAGCCGATGGTAGGAGTGAAGAAGGTGCCCTGCTCGCACATAAGATCCATGGTCTTTGCATCAAGCTCGAAGCCGTGAATCATCTGCTCGCAACCGCAACGGACGGAGTCATAAGCTGCGGAGAAGCTGTTGTAGGAGTGTGACCAAACAGGAATGCCAACCATTGCTGCCTCGTCGCAGACTGCCTTGATCTCCTCGTAGCAGTAGTGCTGATCGCGACCGGAGTCCCAGTGCCAAATGCCGCCACCGGTTGCCCAAATCTTGATTGCGTCTGGGTTCTCACGAAGGCGACGACGAACTGCCTTACGAAGATCCCAAGGACCGTCCACCTGATCGCCCCATGGGTGACCATTCTTGGAAATCTCCTGTGGGAGCTGGTGGCAGTCACCGTGACCAGCAACGCGGCAGAAGCCAAGGCCGGTAGCGTAGATACGTGGGCCTTCCATGATACCCATGTTGACGAGGTCACGAAATTGCGATACCATTGCGGCCAATCTCGCAGACGGTGGTAAGACCATGGGAGAGAGCGTCCCAGGACTGCTTGACTGCGCATGCCTGCTTCTGAGCAACGGACTCGATAACCCAGTCGTTATCGTTGTCGGTCAGGTTGCCGGAGAAGTGCAGGTGAGTGTCGATAAGACCTGGCATAATGGTGCGGCCCTGGATGTCACGGACCTCATAGCCCTCTGGAACCTCAGTGCGAGGACCAGCATAAGCGATCTTCTTGTCGTCTACGAGGACAAGAGAATCCTCAACAGGAGCGGCGCCAGTGCCGTCAACGAGCTTTCCGCCTACAAAAGCAATCTTACTCATTTCTTTCCCCCTCTAGTAAATGATACATACTATCTTTTTGCGCCCACCCTTTTTGGGCGCAAAAAATCCAAACTAAAGAAACAAATAACGCGCTTAGTTCAACGTACCGATGAAACCTTTAGAGCTTGTAAGCAACTTATGCTGCTGCCTTCTCAGACTGACGACCAAAGATCATGAAGATGGCCATACCAATAACAATCCAAGAAATGGTGATGATCCACTCAACTGGCTTCAGTGCTGCAGGACTGAAAGGAACAACCATCAGACCGATGATGATGCTGCCAGCAAGAATTGCAGCAAGGATACCTGCGATACCACCGTTGACCTTGTAAGGACGAGGCAGGTCTGGCTCGGTCTGACGCAGGCGCAGGCAGGCAACGCCAGCCATGGTGCATGCGAAGATGAAGCCAAGAGAAGCAACGTTGGTCAGAGGAACAAGCATGTTGCGGCCGAGGAATGGACCAACAAGGGTCAGGCCAGCCATGAACATGTTTGCAGTCAGAGGTGCGCCAGACTTAGGGTCAATCTTTGCGAATGCCTCTGGGAGCATCTTCTTACGACCAAGAGCGAGCATCAAACGAGTTGAAGCACCAAAGAAGGAGTTCATTGGGCCCAGAGGTCCAAGCGTTGCAATGATGAGCATTGCAATGTAGAAGAACAGGTTGATGCGCTCGAGAACTGCAAGTGCAGGAACAGAAGACTTAACAAACTCGTGCCAGTCAATCATGGTTCCGAATGCATAGATGCAGATGAGATAGAAGATACCAGATGCCATAAGTGCAAGTGCAGGAATGATGCCAAACTTCTTCCAATCAAGGTCAGCAGAAGCCTCTTCTGCCTGCTGTGGAATGGTGTCAAAGCCAGCGTAGAAGAATGGAGTCATAACAAGTACTGCAATGATGCCACCAAAGAAGCTGGTAGCCTTTGTGCCCTCTCCACCTGCAACCTCAGTTGCCTGGGAGAAGAGTGGGAGGCCGTTGCTTGGAGAACCAGTTGCAAAGGAGATAACCATTGCAAGGATCATACCAGTCAGCAGAGCCTTAGTCAGGAAGCTCGAAAGCTTAGCTGCTGCGCCAGCGCCCTTAAAGTTAAGGAAGATGACCAGAATGGCAAAGCAAAGAGCGATGACTGTTGGCCACAGGTAAACATCTGCACCAAGGATGGTGTAGAGCTTAACGGAGCGCAGCCAAGAAAGAATTGGGAATGCACCAAAGCGGTCGGTGAGAAGCGTGGAAATAGCAATTGCCTCCCAAGGGCACAGTGGAGCGTTACCCAGAAGGAGCATCCAGCCGGTAAAGAAGCCCATTGGGCGGCCGAATGTCCTGTCGACGTACTCAATGATGCCACCAGAAATTGGAATAGCAGCAGTAAGCTCGCCAAAAACACATCCAATTGGTACAAGGAAAATTGCGCCAATTGCGAATGCGATCATCGCGGGGAATGGTCCTCCACCAAGAACCATCCAGTCGCCTACCAGGAGCACCCATCCGGTACCAATGATCGCACCAAATCCGATGGTAAAGAAGTTGAATAGACTCAACGACTTTGCATCTCAGGTGCCTCGGCATTTTCTGCCATGTCCCACTCCTTCCCGTAATTACTCGGACGAAGAACTTGATGAGACTATGTTTGCACCCGAAGCCATTTGAAAAAAGAAGTAGCGCCCTCTGGGCGTCAGATAAACCCGTAAGCGTAAAGGCTACAACCGCGAGCGGTAGTTAAATCTTTTTACATCTTTACCAAAATCTAATAACAGTTATGCAATTTTCAAATAGTTAACGTACACAACTATGCATCAATCTTTAACTCAAATACTTTAAAAACTCTTCTGTAGTACGCGACATCTCGCCTTTTACACGATGTGTAATAAAGACATTACGATGTACGGGAGTCTCCAGATGATGTACATCAATATCAAAATTTGTACCTTTTGTTGCCTCAAGTGGCAACAAACTTACACCAAGACCTGACTCTACCATGGACATAATGGTGAATGAATCCGATGACGCAAACGTCATGCGTGCGTTTTTGAGTTGCTTCTGAAGCAGAGGAGCCGTCTCAATATCAACGATAAAGGGCTCTTCAATAAGACGCTTAACAGGAATTGTCTCAAGGTCCTTCTCGTAATGTCCCTTTTGAGATACAACAATAACCTCATCATGATCAAATAAAGTTGAAGTAAATCCCTGCTCAGTTGCGCGGGTCATAGTAAAACTAATATCCACTTTACCCTTGCTAATAAGACGCAGGGCTTCGCCGTAGGTGCATTCGATAACTTCAACTTTGATGTTTGGATGGTCAGTCATGTACTTCTTCAGATGGCCAGGCAGTGCTCGTGAAAGAAAGCTCGAAGGCGCAGCAATAACAAGGTTGCCCATCTCAATGGCACTGACGCGATTAACTTGATTGCTCAACTTGCTGTATGCCTGGCACACCTCTTCTGCAACAGGCAAAAGCGTCTTTCCCTCAGGAGTCAGACTTACATAGCCACCATGCCTGTTAAACAAGCGGACATCCCACTCTTTTTCTAGACTTGCCACCATGCGACTAATAGACGACTGAGTGCATCCCAGCTCTTCTGCCGCCACCGTAAAGCTACTGTGATATGCTGCGGAAGTAAAAGCCTGGAATTTGTGCAGGTTGGTCTCCATACTTGGCCCCTATTCAAGTACGTGGCTAACAATTCACCCTTAAAAATATCATTCTACCTGCAAATTGGTAAATACCGTTTAACGCAAAAAGACCCCGTGAACGGTATTCACGAGGTCTTACCTTGCAATCTTTATGCAAAAAACTTTCTTAATTGATACTTCACTTTGACAATTGAAGTACCAGGTTGCTTAGTTACTATGCCTTCAGATAGCGGCCCATAGCAATAGCAGAGCCAAAGAGTCCCAGAAGCAAACCTAAGAGCAACAGAAGGCCACTCATACCCAGCATGACCGTTGTTGGAATAGCAAAGGTCAAGAAGGTCATGCTTTCTGCCATAACCGGGAGAAGCATGTGGGCTCCAACAACCAAAACGACAATGGCGAGAAGAGCGCCGATAAGAGCCTCAAGCACGCCTTCCATAAGGAATGGTCCGCGAATAAAGCTGTTAGATGCGCCGACCAGACGCATGATGGCAATCTCACGACGGCGAGCGTTAATAGCAAGGCGAATGGTGTTGTTAATAAAGACAAAGGCAACAAACACCAGAAGTCCAACAAGGCCAATAGCGCCAATACGAATGTATGCTGTTACGCTAAAGAGGCGCTCAACGGTCTCGCGACCATACTGAACATCACCGGATGGATTGCTCTTATTATCCGCAATGGCTGCAAAAGATGATGAAGAAGCAATGCGCTGGGCAACGTCTTGAACATCCTTAGGATCCTTGAGTTTGATCACAAGAGATGCAGGAATTGGATTCTGGCCATCAAGAGCAGAAACCGCATCGGAAGCATTGCGATAACTCATGGTTGTGCGGTACTCCTCAAGAGCCTGCTCTTTGCTCTTATAGGTTACAGACTCAACCGTATCCCAGCCTTGAACTTCTTGCTGGAAAGCAGTTACTGCAGCCTGATCTGCGTCATCCGAAAGAAACGCCTGGATAGTAACGCGGTTCTCGACACTTCCTACCATGTTCTCGATAAGAGCAGAGCCAAGAATAAACAGGCCGATGATGAACAGTGACAAGAAGATGGTTACGATTGCACCAAGAGCGGTAGACCAGTTCCTTTTAAAGTGGCTTCCGGCCTCATGCAGAGAATATCCAAAATTAGAGAGCCCCATAGTAACCATAGCCTCCCTTCTCCTGGTCGCGGACAATGTGACCAGCCTCAAGTGCAATAACGCGCTTGCGCATAGAGTCAACCATCTCGCGATCGTGTGTTGCCATTACAACCGTAGTACCCGCACGATTAATGCGGTCAAGAAGCTTCATAATGCCCAGAGAAATTGCTGGGTCCAAGTTACCCGTAGGCTCGTCGCAGATAAGCAGTGGTGGGCGGTTAACCATTGCACGAGCAACAGAAACACGCTGCTGCTCACCACCGGATAGCTGGTCTGGATAAGCGCTCATCTTTTGACCAAGGCCTACCAGACGCAGAACCTCTGGAACCTGAATATCAATAACAGGACGAGGCTTGCCAATGCACTCAAGTGCAAAGGAAACATTCTCATAGACGGTCTTATCGGGCAGAAGCTTAAAGTCCTGGAAGACGGTACCAATCTGACGACGCAGATAAGGAACCTTGGAGTTACGCATACGCGTAAGGTCCTGACCAGCAACAATAACTTGTCCGTGAGTTGCCTTCTGCTCACGCGTGATAAGACGCAAGAGAGAAGACTTGCCAGAACCAGAGTGTCCAACAACAAAGACAAACTCACCTGGATAGATGTCAGTGCTGATGTTATCTAGTGCTGGACGGTTTGGCTGTGATGGATACACCAGTGAAGCGTTCTTAAAAGAAATGGTTGGAGTACCAGTGCGCTCTACCTTAGGTGCATCTTGAGCTAGATCTGCAAAAAACTTTGCACGATCAAGAGGTGCCTGCTCAGGGTTATTTTGCTGCTCAGCGGTAACTACATGCACAGCTTCAGCGCCGGAAGCAAACGGATCAGATACAGGTGCTGCAGGATCAGCAGCCTGGGCCACTGGCACATCAGCAGAAAAGTCCTGGGTTTCAACTTGATCAGCTACAACATCTTGCTGGTCAAGCTGGTTAAAATCATCCTGAGAAATTACCTCAAAACGATCATCAAACGAGGACTCCTGTTGCTCATCAGTGCGAAAATGATTAGCCACAGTTGCTCCTTTTCTTACTCCGAAGAGACAGATACAAAGTTTATTTTACCAAAAGTGCAGGTATGTTACACGTCATGCAGGTCATCCACAGAAAAACCGCCTCTTCTTTACTGAAGAGACGGTCTAAAAATCGCGAGAAAAACGCTGTTGAGCGTTAGTTATACGCCACCTGTAAGTTAGTTCTGCACCTGTTATGCGGTCTGCATCTTTGCGCGTGTCTCGTCAATGATGGCACGAACCTTGGCTGCATTAGCTGCAATCTCCTCTTTTGAACCCTTAGTAAGCAGGCTTCCCATGCCGCAGCAATCAACGCCGCGCTCAAGCCACTCAGCAAGGTTGTCAAGATTAATGCCGCCAGAAGCCATCAAAGGCATCCAAGGAGTTGGTGTCTTGAAGAGGTTGACCAGCTCAGGGCCGTAGACATTAGAGATTGGGAAGCACTTAATAAAGGCAGCGCCCATCTCAAGGCTATGATTTGCCTCAGTCATAGTAGTGCAGCCAGGTGCATAAGGAATCTGATACAGGTTGCACATACGAGCAACCTCGTCAGAGCCGCAGTTAGCAACAATGAACTGTGCGCCAGCCATAATAGCAAGACGAGCAGTTGTAGGCTCCATTACAGTACCTGCACCAACAATCATCTTGTCACCAAGACGCTCTCTAATTGCAGCAATAACCTCGCCTGCATTTGGCAGGGTGTAGCTGATCTCCATTGCATGAACGCCGCCTTCAGCAAGACCCTCAGCAATTTCAATACCACGCTCAACCGTTGGGACGCGAACAACTGCAAACGCACAGGTATCTACCAGTGCCTGAGAAACAGCAGCTTTCTGCATCTTCATATACAACATCTCCTTGTAAACGTATCTCGCACTACCCTCTTGAGCTGGCGAGAAACCCGTCATTTGATACTTAGTTATGAGCAATTCCGTAATGGTCAAGCATTGCATAGATTTTCTCGTCAACACCCTCTGCAACCTCGGTAACCGGGAAACGAGCAGGGCCAACAGGATATCCAGCAAGCTCAAGAGAGCGCTTAAGCGTCTGAGGTGTGCTTCCAAGGTGCAGGATGTCGCGGATTGGCTCAATCTCTGCCTGCAGGCGAGCTGCCTCTTCTGCATTTCCTGCCTCAAGAGCCTTCCAAAGGTCAACAACAACCTTGGTGATAAGGTTTGCAGTACCCGCAATAGTGCCCTGAGCTCCAAGGGCGTGAGCCTCAGAAATCTTTCCGTCAGAGCCTACAAGCACATCAACGTCGTGACCAGCGGCAGCGTCCAGATAATCCTTAAGGTTATCAATGTTGCCGGAGCTGTCCTTAATACCCTTGATGTTTTCAATGGTTACCAGCTGCTCAACAGCCTCTTTAGAGATGTTTTTGCCGGTTCCCTTAGGAATGTTGTACAGAAGGACTGGAATCTTGACGCTTGCAGCAACCGTCTTGAAGTACTCAACCAGCTGCTGGTCAGAAATGCCCAGGAAGTAAGGGTTAATGACGGAAAGCGCATCGGCGCCAATTGCCTCTGCTTCACGGCTCATGTAGAGGGCTTCTTTTGTTGAGCACGCGCCGGTTCCCACGTAAACAGGAAGACGATCAGCGGTTTTCTCGATAATAAACTTGGAGAACTTGATCTTCTCGTCAGGGTTACAAACGTGGAACTCACCGTTGGAGCCAAACGTGAAGATGCCGTCTGCGTCCTCAGAGATGAGCTTTTCCAGAAGCTGCTCAGCGGCTTCATAGTTGATAGACTGCTCTTCATCGCGGTTAAACGGCGTAACCATAGGGACAATAACGCCCTTAAATGTTGACATTCAAACTCCTCTGTATACTTTACAGTGTTTATCTGGGGTTATTTGCCCTCGCGAATAGACGCGCCAAGAGCTCCACCGGGATGCCACTTAACGTACTGCTCTGGGTTAAGGCCGTACTCGTTTTGAAGCAGGATAGAGAGGCACTGGAGCTCCATAATCTCAGCCAGAATTGAGGCGCGTGGTGGCTTGTTCATGGAATCGCCCTCCTGCTCAACGCCTGCAATAAGGGCAACCTCTGCCTCGTTTGCCAGCCAAGAGTTAGGATTTCCGGTCAGCGCAATAATGTGCACGCCAACGTTCTTAAGGCAGGTGACGGTAGCCTTGAGCTCGCCAGTCTCGCCAGAGTTGGAAATAGCAATAACAACGTCGCCAGGACGAGTCTGACCAGCAGATCCGTGAACGCACTCGGTGCCGTGAAGCTCATACGTTGGAGTTCCGGTTGACGAGAAGAGCGATGCAGCATAACCAGAGACGTGACCTGGCTTACCAATACCGGTTACGTGCAGGCGGCCGCCCTTTGCCTCTGCGTCTAAAATAAGCTTTTTAGCTGCGGAGAGTGCGTCAAAATCGATGCTCTCTACATACTGATGGAGCGACTTTCCCACAATGGAGAGAAACTCCTGAACCTGCTCTTTTTCAGTTGCCATTACAACTCCTTATCTGTCTGTGAGTCCAAGCTCAAAGACACTTACTACGCAATGAATTAACGCGTCTCTTTGACCTTGTGTTGAGCCATAAGCTGCTCAATCTGCCCCTGAATTTCATCAAGAGTGGAGGCCATAAAAGGACGGTTGATGTCTACAAATTCAAATCCTGAAGGATGGCTTACCCAAGCGCCTTCAAAGTAGGCGCAGCGCCTTGCCCTGTCGGATGAGTTTGTAGCTTTTAATCTTGGTATAAGGAACGACAAGTGCTTTTCTCTTGTCGGATTTTGCAAAGATAAATACGTGTTTCTGACCAAAATCAATAACATGAATACCACTGGCAAAACGACTAAAACGCTTTCCCATGGCACGTGAAGCAAACCACGTAATGGTGAGTCCTGCAATAACGCCAACAAGACCCAAAATATTGCCACTTACATTAGCGTAAACCCAAAAGAAAAATGTCAGAGCAAGAGCGGCAAACGCCATAAGCAAGTACAGAATTTCCTGAACCATCAAACGAGTTCTGTCTTCAAGAACTTCTAGAACTAACTGATCTTCAGGAAGCTCTGGAGCAGGCTTTTTGTCAACGCTAAGGCCAAACATATCGCCAAGCACTGACTCAGTAACACTTTTGTTGTTCTTCTCGTCTGCCATGTTTTTCCTTGTTGTGAAGCTTTTAAAAGGGCGCCCGCGGGCTTTCCACGAGCGCCCTAAGAAACCGTAGAGCTGAGTAGGTACTACAGAAATCTAGGCTTAGGCAAGACCAAAGAGTGAGCCGATGCCGTAGATGATAGAACCAACGATGTTGTAGTCAACGTTAGGGAAGGATGCCTCTGCAATTCCCAGCTGAGCAAATGCAGGATAGAGAATCAGAGGACCAGCGGTCAGGAAGATACCAACCAGGAAGGAGCCAAGAAGAGCACCGCGCCATCCGCCGTAAGCGTAACCACAAACGCCACAAGTACCACCAGAGAAGAAGCAGATACCTGCTGCAGGAATCATGATGGTTGGGCTGTGGAATGCAACCATAAGTGCCATTGCAACAAGGCCGCCAAGGAAGGAGCCAATGAAGCCGATGATGACAGCGTTTGGTGCAAATGGGAAGATTGCAGGACAGTCGACTGCAGGACGTGCATCTGGAATGAGCTTCTCGGAGATGCCGACAAATGCAGCGGTGATCTCAGCGATGAACTGACGGACGCCGTAAACAAGAACGGACATACCAGCAGCAAACTGAAGACCAGCAAGGAATGGCCAAATCCACCACACATCGTTACCAAAGTAGCTGGTGAATGGCTTGTTGTTTGCAAGGGTATCGCCAAAGTGACCGGTGACAAGACATGCAATAGTAACAACGTAGAACAGAACAATCATGAAGAGAGCAACGGAGAAGACAAAGTCCTTGAAGAGCTTGAAGAACTCTGGGAGCTCCTTAGCTTCCTTCTCGCCGTCCTCCTCGTTCTTCTTAGCAAAGAGCTTTCCAACGTAACCGGAGAATGCATAACCGATGCAGTTGAAGTGGCCGATTGCAATGGAATCTCCACCAACAAGCTTGTTGACGAATGGCTGGCACAACGAAGGCAGTGCAGCACCGCAGAAGCCGAGGATGACACCACCAAGAACAATGGTGACCCACATTGGGAGACCAAGAGCAATGAAGACCAGTGCAAGTACGCAGGAGAAGTACAGGAAGTGCTGACCAGTCAAGAAGACGGACTTGAATGGGGTAATCTTGGCAAACACAAGGTTCATGATGAAGCCAAGAACCATTACAAGAGCAACCTCGGTACCGTAGGTGTTCAGTGCAAGAGCAGTTGCGACCTCAACCTGGGTAACAACGCCCTTAACAGCGAATGCACGACTAAACATGTCGCTGAAGATGTTGACCTGAGCGGACATAGCGCTAGAACCAATGTTGAAGATCATGAAGCCAATAATGGTCTTCACAGTTCCGGAGAAGACGTCCACAGCGGACTTCTTCTGCAGCAAGAGGCCGACAAGAGCAATGATGCCCATGATGACGGCGGTGTCTCTAAGCTGCATGAGAATTGCATTGAGCATGCGTAATCCCTTTCAGCAAATAAACCGACGAACCTACTCAGATAAGTTCTCTCAATCAAGTGACAAGTACCTCTTGTCAAAGGTTTGGCGAGAGCTTCTCGCCGAAGGCAACCAGCGTTGCGTATGACGAGAAACTCCCGCCAAAAAGATACAAAGGGGAGCTTATGCGTTGTGCTCTGCGAGCCAAGCGGTGAGCTTTTCCTTCATCTCTGCCTTGTCGACAATGTTGGTAATACCAACTGCAGAAGGAACACGATCGTCAGCGTTGAGCTCATCGGTGAGGTCAGACATGGTAATAACAAGATCGCCATTGAAACCAATCAGGGAATCCAGATTACCGTGCTCAGTCTCAATTGGAAGATCATTCTCTTTGATGACCTGGTCAATCTTGATCTTGAGCATCATGGAAGAACCCATGCCTGCACGGCAGCAAACCAGTGCGTGGAACTTCTTATCAGCCATTACAACCTACCTTCCTTTGTGTGGACAAGATCCACAACATCTTTTGGTGACTGAGCTTTCAAGCTGAGCAAAGAAATCTTGATCGCTCAGCAATTCAACAAGAGACTGAAGGGCACTAAGGTGGCCTTCACTATCTTTTGCAGCAAGTGGGAAAAGGAACTTAACTGGATCGTTGTCTTTGCTACCAAACTCAACGGAATCCTTGAGTACGGTAATGCCTACTGCAGGTTCAAGTGCGCCGGACTCAGGACGTGCGTGTGGAAGAGCAACATGCTCGGTAATAACAATATAAGGGCCAAGTTCATTGACACCTTTAATGATGTCATCAACATAGCCCTCAGTTACTTTGTTGTTATCGACGAGTGGTTGCGCAGACTTTCTAATTGCATCTTCCCAGTTAGAAGCTACAACATTGAGCTGCACCAGGTCTTCGGTAAGGAGATCACTTAACACAGCACCACCTTGCCTTTCTCTTAATGAGACACATTGGCCCAAAGCCGCCTCATGACAAGTCTTAATAACTTGATAATATGCCATGAAACGTTCTTAACTTCAATCAATTTTACTCAAACAGTAATCAAAGTTGTTCATATTTTTTCAGCGTATCTTTTGTCCAAGTAGCTATACAAATGTTCATGTTTTTATGAACGTAATTGAAGCGCCTTCTATTATCCCATGTAAAGTTTATATGTTAAATTTTTTATAATCTAAAAACATTCATATATATTCATACTATTATTTTCTGAAATATCTTGATATCCTTCTTCTAATGTTCTATTTTATTGATGAATGAACATTCAAAGAAAAAAATGTTGCTCATAAAGGGAGGGCATTTATGAAACGGAGTAAGGCTTACGTAGATTCACGTCGCGAGGCAATTACTGAGCTGCTAGAAAAAGAGGGACAAGCAAGTGTTTTAGAGCTTGCTGATCACTTTGAGGTCTCTTCTTTGACTATCAGACGTGACCTGGACTTTCTTGAGAAGCGCGGCATCCTGACTCGTCAGTATGGCATTGCTACCCTGCTTAATCCTTATGGTCGTCCTTCTGGCTCAAGGCAGATTCGCTCTAACAAAGCAATTGCCCGCGAGGCCGCTCGCTACGTTGAGGATGGCGATTGCATCTTCATCAACACCAGCTCTGTTGCTCTTGGGATGCTTGAGTGGATTGAAGCTCACGACGTAACTGTTGTTACAAACAACGGCAAGGCACTGTTGCTTGAAGACATCCATGACCTTTCTATCATCCTTACTGGCGGCGACATCCGTCCTCCTCGTGCTTCCATGACTGGCGATACCGCTCTTGAGTGCATCCAGCACATTACCGCTGCTAAATGCTTCTTGGGCTGCACGGGTTTCTCGGGAGAGTTTGGTCTTACTTCTGCAACATCACCTGAGCCAGCAATTAACGCTCAGATGCTCAAGCGCTCTAGAAAGCACTATGTTGTCGCAGATTCTTCTAAGCTGGGCACTACTTCTAACTTCCAGTTTGGTTCTGCAGAGGATATTGACCTTCTGATTACTGATACAGGTGCAACTGACGAGCAGATTCAAGAGCTCAAAGCCGCAGGACTTAAGGATGTTGTCTGCGTCACTCCTTCTATTCTTCCTGCTAAGTAAGACTTGCGCTTCATCATTTATTAAGCGAACACAAAATGGCGGCCTTTACAGGCCGCCATTTCTTAGACACAAGAAATAGGAGGCAGTTCAAAACACACCTAAGTCAGATAATCTGTCAAAAAGACGTATACATGACGCTGAAATTACCACAAACATGCAGATTATCTTCATTAGGTGTGTAAAATGCCCGCATCTGAGCAGATTATCTGACTTAGGTGTGTTCCGTAGATACAGAATTTATCGATAGTTAAATTTCTTATATAAGTCTATTCATTTTCTAGCATATTAGATGAAGTTTATGCACAGAGATGCATATCGGGTAGTGCGACCGCCTAGCTGCCTGGCTATCTTGATTAAGAACATGTCGTTTCTTTAGCAGAACCTACCAAAGCTGCGCTATTTTGTGCGCCAGGTCTAAAAACCGACGCTAACACGCTGCAGAATCATAATCACCCGCATATGAACTGCCTCCCATTTCTTATGTCCAAGAAATGGGAGGCAGTTCATCGTCGGGCGCCATTTTAATCGCAAATTTTACGTGCAATTGTGTTTAATCGGATCCAGCTACATGCACCCGTCGAAGCTCAACAGGCCCATTTATTAAGTAGCTTGCTGACCAAATAGCGATTAGCAGCGATTAGCTTTCCAAAGCTTCAAATGACTTAAAGCCCTCGCCGATTGCCTCGTGAACCTCTGAAATAAATACCAGTGCATCTGGGTCAATTTCAGAAACAATGGCTTTTAGCTGGACGAGCTCTGTACGGCCAAGAACACACATCAAAACAGGCTTGTGTGCGCCGCTCCACAGTCCTCGTGCCTGAAGCTCCGTGCAGCCACGATTAAGGTTATAAAGAATCTCGTGAGCAATTGCATCGTGCTCAGAGGAAATAATGTAAACGCAACGTTCGGACCTTGGTCCGTCGATAACAAAATCAATCATTTTTCCTGTGACAAAGATTGCTAAAGCAGAATACAGACCGTTTTCTAGCGAGAAGACCGGAATGGCCACAATAATGATGACGATATCAACAATAATAATTGCAGTGCCTGATGGAACAGAAAAATGCTTGGAAAACGCTTGAGCAATAATATCTGTACCACCGGTATTGCCACCTGCTCTAAATACAAGTCCAAGACCAAAACCGCAGATAATACTACCCCACAGTGCCGCAAGCATAAGATCATTAGCGCCAAGAGCTGGCAGGAATGGAGCAAAAAGGTCAACAAAAATACTTGAAATTAAGAAGCCCGCAACGCTCTTGAGCAAGTATTTTTTGTTTCCACTTTTTGCAACAAAAGCCATCAGAATAATATTCATGGCGATTGTCTGCATACCAACAGGTAGGTCAAATCCAAAAGGTAGCGCAACGGCCCTAATAACTGTTGCAAAACCGGTAATACCACCAGCAGCAAGTCCGTTAGGAACTTCAAATACATCAAGGCCAACTGCAAAAATTGCACAGCCAAGGACGATAAAGAACGAGTCTTTAAAGGTCTTTTGCCAAGTAGATTTTTGCACACTAATCCTTTCCGCCAACAACCCAGCGATGATACGCAATGATGAACTGGTCAAGATCGCCGTCTGAAAGAACGGACTCTACATTTCCTGTCTCCGCGCCTGTTCTTAAGTCCTTAATAAGCTGATAAGGATAAAGAACATAGCTCCTAATCTGATTTCCAAACGAGATTTCTCTCTTTGGACCACGAAGCTCATCAAGCTCAGCCTCGCGTTTCTCTTTTTCAATCTCATACAAACGGCTGCGCAAGATATTCATTGCTGCAGCTTTATTCTGCAATTGGCTGCGTTCGTTTTGGCAGGTGACTACTGTTCCTGTTGGAATGTGAGTAATACGAACTGCCGAATCTGTGGTATTGACTCCCTGGCCTCCTGGACCAGATGCGTGATATACATCAATGCGCAAGTCATTGGGGTCAATGTCAACCTCAATATCTTCTGGAAGAACAGGTAAAACTTCTACGCCAGCAAATGATGTCTGCCTGCGTTTTTTATCGTCAGTAGGAGAAATTCTTACCAGACGATGTACACCCTGCTCTGCACGAAGCATGCCATAAGCGTTCTTACCGCTTACGGTAAAGGTTGCACGGTCAAGACCGATAACCTCTGCAACGGGTGCGTCGTTAATGTCAACTTTCCAACCACGGCGATCACAATATTTGAGGTACATGCGAAAAAGCATCTCGCACCAGTCTTGAGACTCAAGACCGCCTTGACCTGGCTTAATGGTAACAATCGCATCGCCATGATCAAGCTCATCAGTAAACCAACTTGAAAGTTCAAGCTCAGATAAATCTTTTTCAAGGGATACCGCCAGCGCTTGAGATTCATCAAGTGACGCTTGATCTTCAAGTTCTGTTCCAAGCTCAAAGGCAGCCTCGGCATCACCGAGTTTCTCTTTAGCCCTATCAATGCCAGCAACATCATCGCGAAGCGATGCTAGTTGGGTCATTATTTTTTGCGCAGCTTCAGCGTCGTCCCAAAAATTGGGACGAGCAATTTCTGCCTCAAGTTCTGAAATTTGCTGACGCTTCTCAGTGAGGTGAAGATATCCTTCTACCTCAGAGAGACGCTCCGCTAAAGCTTGGAGCGAAACAGCCTCTGTATCAGCCATTCTTACCTATTTCGGCCGTGGCAGTTCTTAAACTTTTTGCCACTTCCACATGGGCAAGGGTCATTGCGACCAACGTTGACGTAAGGATTTGGATCGTCAGACTTACGGTAGGTTGATACAGAAGACTGGCTGACGCCGGTTCCCTGTGGACTCTTTCCAATAGCTGCGGCATTCTTAAGCATGCTCTTGCCTTGCTTAAGTGCCTTTGATCACCGTCGGTCTCTTCTCCACCAGAATAGTGAGCATTCTGGAAGGCCTCTGCCTCAGTATTCTGACGTGGACGATTAACCAACTCAAGGCGAAGAATAGTACGGAGGAAGTCCTCGTACATGGTGTTTACCAGCAGCGTAAATGCCTCGTATGCCTCGGTCTTATACTCAACCAGAGGATCGCGCTGACCAAAACCACGAAGACCAATACCGGTCTTTAGGTAATCCATCTCCTGGAGGTATGCCATCCAACGAGTATCAATGACGCGAAGCATTACCTGAGCAGCAAGCTCACGCATAACTTCTTCACCAAGCTTCTGGGTCTTCTCGTCAAAGGTCTTTTGGACAAATGCGGTGACATCTTCTTCAAGCTGCTCAAACTTGGTGTCCTCGGTAAACTCTGGAAGATCAGTCTTACCAGTAAGTTCAGTGAGCCACTTCTCAAGACCCTCAAGATCCCACTCGTCAGCATCTCCGTAACAGAACTCCTCGCAAATGCGCTGAGTAGTAGAAGCAGTGACTGTCTCGATGAGCTCCATAAGATCCTTACCGTCAAGAATCTTGTTTCTCTCTGCGTAAATGACCTGACGCTGTTTGTTCATAACATCGTCGTAATCGAGGACGTTCTTACGCATTGCAAAGTTGACTTCCTCAACCTTGCGCTGGGCGCCCTCGACAAGCTTGGTAACAATCTTTGCCTTAATTGGCATATCGTCTGGAAGCTCATAGCGCTGCATCATTGCTGCAACGCCATCCATGCGATCTCCACCAAAGCGGCGCATCAAATCATCTTCAAGAGAAAGGTAGAACTGGGTCTGACCAGGGTCTCCCTGACGACCAGAACGACCACGAAGCTGATTGTCAATACGACGGCTCTCATGACGCTCGGTACCAATAACGCACAAACCACCCGCAGCGGTTACTGCCTCACGCTCAGTAGCGCAGATTTCCTTTGCTTCTTTGCGCGCAGTTTCTTTGCTCCTGAGTAGCCTCAGCTGGCTCAATTCCCTGGTTACGAAGGATATCTTCAGCCATGACATCTGGGTTGCCACCCAAAAGAATATCGGTACCACGACCTGCCATGTTGGTTGCAATAGTAACTGCACCCTCACGACCAGCCTGAGCAATAATCTGTGCCTCACGCTCATGGAACTTAGCGTTCAAAACGTTATGTTTAATGCCACGTTTAGACAGAATGCGAGAAATGCGCTCGGAGTTGTCAATGGAAACGGTACCAACAAGTACTGGCTGACCATTCTGATGACGCTCTTCAACGTCTCTTACGACAGCTTCAAACTTAGCGTCAATAGTACGATAGACCAGGTCATCGAGGTCTTCACGCTTAACCGGACGGTTGGGTGGAATAACTTGAACAGGAACGTGATAAACTTCACGGAACTCCGCGTCCTCGGTCATTGCGGTACCGGTCATACCGGAGAGCTTGTCGTACATGAGGAAGTAGTTCTGGAGGGTGATAGTTGCCAAAGTCTGGTTTTCTTCACGTACCTGAACGTTCTCTTTGCCTCAATTGCCTGGTGAAGACCCTCAGAATAACGACGGCCTTCCATGATACGACCAGTAAACTCATCAACAATCTTTACTTCGCCATCAATGACAACGTACTGCTGGTCACGATGGAACATATACTCAGCCTTCAGCGCCTGCTGAAGATGATTGACTAGCTGGCCAGTCTCATCGTTGTAGATATCGTCAATGTTGAGAGCGCGCTCGACCTTCTCAAGACCAATCTCTGTTGTTGCAATGGTGTGCTTTGCCTCATCCATCTCAAAGTCAACATCTGGAGTTAATCCACGAACTGCCTTTGCAAAATCCTTATAGGTACCTGCGGATTTAGTGCCAGCACCAGAAATAATCAGAGGAGTACGAGCCTCATCGATAAGGATGGAGTCAACCTCGTCGACGATGGCGTAGTGGTGTCCACGCTGAACACGCATCTCTGGGCGAGTAACCATGTTGTCGCGCAGGTAGTCAAAGCCAAACTCTGAGTTTGTACCATAAGTAATATCTGCCTCATATGCAGGCTTTTTAAGGCTCAAGCGCATACCGTTCTGCAGAAGACCGACGCTAATACCCAAAAACTTATAGATGGTGCCCATCCACTCACTGTCTCGTTTAGCCAGGTAATCGTTGACAGTAACAATGTGAACACCTTCACCGCTCAGCGCGTTAAGGTAACCAGCAAGGGTGGAGACAAGCGTCTTACCTTCACCGGTCTTCATCTCTGCAATAGTGCCCTTGTGGAGCGCAATACCACCAATAAGCTGAACGTCAAAGTGACGCTGGCCAATAGTTCTTACCGAAGCCTCACGTACTGTTGCAAAAGCCTCTGGGAGAAGATCATCTAAGCTTTCTCCCTCGGCATAACGAGCCTTGAACTTCTCGGTCTGAGCCTGAAGCTCCTCATCGCTCATTTCCTGCATTGTTGGCTCAAGCGCATTGATCTTCTCGACAATACGCTTATATGCTTTGAGGTCCTTATCAGCACCAAAGGACAGAATCTTAGAGAGGAAATTAGGCATAGCTTTTTCCTTGACGTCGGGCATCTATCTTCGGTTGATAGACACAGTATTCAACTTATATATCATACCCCGTCTAACTGCTTGAATCACACTACATGGCGTCGTAAAATCCCAATTTCGTTATTTCTCCACCACTGGTTTCTATTGATTCTTTTCCCTTTTCTGCGCCTGCAATCATCCTAAGCTGTTTAGAGGGCATTTTTCTGCGCTTCGTAACGTATTTCTGCACGTACAAGTCATAGTACTGTTGTGCATCCTGTGCTCGACCGCATTTTCTAAGCGCCTGGATAAGTGCCATAAGTGTGTCTTCTCGCATATCATCAATAAGGTAGGCAAGCTCTGCAAAGTGCACCGCAAGCGTATAGTGAGTAATTCTCAAAGCTGCCGCCGAAGCCGTCACCATAGTGTCTATGTATTGATCTCTCAAGGCAATGCGGATGGGGTCTGCAAACCTAAAGCACTCATCCTCGGGAAGATACAAATCACCTTGATAAAGCTCTTCTGCCTGCTTAGCCAGGTGCACTATGTCTTCATCACTGTTTGATGATGCAACGCTCTTTGCTAATCGCGTAAATATCAATGTCTACGGTTACCTGCTGAGGATTAAAGCCAAGCGTTCTTTCAATCCGAGATGCTTCCAAAGGCTCACAGCCTTTCTTGATCTCCTGCACCTCTTTGCGAATAACACGAGTAGCTTGATACAGGCGCTCTTGCCAATGTGCCTGATCAGCCTCAGGCCAAATCTGCTGAGCAATCTGCGACCTAAAGCTCATGTGATTGTGGGCAAGCGCCAAATACACAAGCAGCGCCTTTGCCGAACGATAAGCAATTTTTCTTCCTGCAATCTCCTCCCCTTGAACCGACAAACTGAATCTGCCGAGAAGAGCGATATACACCCCAGGATGAGCATTCTGTTTCTTCTCTACACGCGAGCTCTTAACCACAGAGTTTTCAGTCCGAGAATCCCCCGCTCCTTGTCTAAATGCCCTCCATTTTGTTACATCTCGCTTACCCTCATTTGAACGTAAATAATGCAGCCATTCTTCTGGCATTTCTTGTTCTAGACACTGCTGAAATTCAGACTCGTCAGACAAAAGTGCCCTCATAAGCCACATGGCATTTTCAGGTACTCCATACTCAACCTCATCCAGCCAGACAGGAGAGTGTCCTTTTACACTTTTAAAGAGAGCTTTATATATTGTTCTACACGCTACTTTTAGTGATGGATGGGTAATTGCTTCAAGATTTTTCTCTGTGGGAATAACGCCCAAGAAAAATCTTGCAATATCTTCGAGTATCTTTCCAACCTGGGTGACATATATTGAGTCCCATTCCCTACTCAACAGCATCGCCCTTCTCGCCTGGAGCTGAGCTTTAGGGTATGCCCTACTTCTGAGACTGAGAAGCGCTCCAATAAGAAGTGCAGGTACTTGAATCATACGATTGCCGTGTGATTCAGCTTGGCTTATGAGCTGCTCAGTGTCGTATAAATTGCCCACAGAAAAGCTCTTTTCAAAAAGATAGCGAACACATTTAAGTAATCCCACAGACCCCTTTAAGGCGCTTGCCTCCCCTTCTTGTAAAAAGGAGAGCGCTTTGGAGCTGCGTGCATCAAAGTCCTTTTGATATACACCCAGCAATGCGTAAAGCAATTCAACATCAACTGTTTGAATTGACGAGGTTATAGAAGAAGCCTTTTCGTACTGTTGCTCAAGAAGCAGCAGTTGAAGGGCGTATTTAAAATTTCCCTGGATAGCCAAATCAATCGCACGTTTATGGAGTGCAATTTTCTTTTCAAGCGGACTTAACTCAAGGTCCTCTTTCAAGGCTGGCAGCGGTTTGCAGAAGCAGCTTTAGTAGTGTTATGTAAGCGGTCTGCTTGAGAAAACCATTAAATGAGGTAAGGTTCTCAAGTGTTTTACCAGCATCTTTACTGTTCATTGGACCTTTGGTATTAGACAGGGCATCTACCATTCTTTTTGCGGCTTTTTTACTTGAGTTTTCTAGCGTACAGTCAGAATGTGTAGCGGTAAGCGCATTATCTACCAGCTCAATATATCCAGCATCAACAAACTCTGTTGCATGAGAAAGCACAATTTCCCAGGTAATCTCTTCTCTAATCAACGAGCTTACAAATGCAGCCTTAGAAAAATCTTCCCTATCAATGAGCAGCGCTATAACTTTCAAAGCGAGTTTTTCATGTTTGCCTACTAGAGCGACAAGCTCCTGTTTATTAAAGTTCAACACATCAAATCTTGTAGTATGAAGGCACGAGAAACGCCTAGTTTCTACATGCACACCAAAGAAAGGCGCATCTTGTTCTATCTTGGCCAGATACTCAAGATCAGCTTGTCCGCATATACGACTCAGATCATCAAATGAACCAACGCCAAGCAACATCATGCCTAATCTAAGCCTAAGTTCCTCAATACCAAGAGTGCTCCTGAGCATATACGACGCAACACAAGCCAGACTAGTTAGATACGTAATAGGTACGTCGGCATCACCACGCTCACAGAACGTGACCGGCAAAGAATACACAAGCGTTGGAATACCACGTGTCAATCTCATACTATTCAAAACAGATTGTTCTGAATTATCAATGCCAGGCATAAAGGTAAGTAGCTCATTCTTGCCCAGAACATATACGCTCGGAACTTCATCAATTAACTGGCGCGCTTCAGGAGATAAGGAAAACGCAACAAGACAGCCAGCCATGCGAAGTCGTGCGATTGATTTAACCTGACGAGCAACAAAATACTCGTCAGACGGAGGAAAGTCGTCAATAAGAACGAGCCTTTTAAGTGCCTTTGAATTCTTTCCGTTGCAGATAGAAGAGCTTTTCTTAGTAAGAATCTGGGTTGCCTCTTGAGCCGAAAGGCTGGAAAGAGAAATCTCATACACATTCCACCCGTTCGACTGTGCATAGTCTGCCAGCTCTCTCAGAAACATGGTCTTACCCATGCAAGGTTCTGCACAAAGCGCAAGTGGCCTCTTCGTCTTTTCCATTGTTCTAAAGAAGTGTTGAGGCGGAACAATCCTGCTATAGTCACCCATCACATGGCGAAAAGACCCACCTAGCAGCGACTCTGTTCCAGCTTCTTCTCTGTTTTCCGACTTCATAAAGCTCTCCTTACTGTTTAAATACCTAAGCGCCACAAGCGCTCTAACATTTCTCATTTCAGAATTCGGTGTGCGATAAATAATCAAGCTAAATTTGTCAGAAAGTGAGAAGGTTTAGGTGAACGGTAGGTGAAATATGGTCAGATTCAAGACAGATTAGTGACAAAATGTATGCAGAAATGCACAAATGTTGAAATTAGATAACATCAAATAGTAAAAATTATCTTCCGCGAACGGTATTTAATTAAGATAATTATGTAAATATTGTGACACATAATTAAAACATAATACGTAATTAATATGTGTTTTTTTAATAAATATTTTTTTATGCTATTTTTCGAATATTTTTCCCACCAAAAAGAGGACCCCACAAACGTGAGATCCTCTCGACATAAAAATGCCCCTTGTTGGTCAGCGACGTCCTGCTCTCCCACGGACTTACTCCGCAGTACCATCGGCGCTCGGGGGCTTAACTTCTGGGTTCGGAATGGGACCAGGTGTGCCTCCCCTGCCATGGTCGCTGACCAACAAGGGGTATTCTTGTTTCACAAGGGTTTTTTTCTCACGTGCCCTGAGGGCCGCACAGTGTGACGTTAAATTCAAAGGCTTCAAAAAAATCACGCATCAGTTCAAAATATAATAAAGAAAAAGAAGAGCTCGACCGATTAGTAATGCTCGACTGAATGCCTTACAGCACTTACATCTGCATCCTATCAACCTCGTAGTCTACAAGGGGTCTTACCGAAAAGGAAAACTCATCTTGGGATGGGCTTCCCGCTTAGATGCTTTCAGCGGTTATCCCGACCGGACTCAGCTACCGGGCAATGCTATTGGTTAACAACCCGTACACCGGAGGTCCGTCCACCCCGGTCCTCTCGTACTAGGGGCAGCCTCCCTCAAGTTTCCTACGCCCACAGAGGATAGGGACCGAACTGTCTCACGACGTTCTGAACCCAGCTCGCGTACCGCTTTAAATGGCGAACAGCCATACCCTTGGGACCTGCTCCAGCCCCAGGATGCGATGAGCCGACATCGAGGTGCCAAACCTTCCCGTCGATGTGGACTCTTGGGGAAGATCAGCCTGTTATCCCCGGAGTACCTTTTGTCCGTTGAGCGACGGCCATACCACTCTGAGCCGCCGGATCACTAGAACCTGGTTTCCCATCTGCTCGGCTTGTAGGCCTCGCAGTCAAGCCTGCTTATGCTCTTGCACTCAAAAGGATGGTTGCCGACCATCCTGAGCAGACCTTACGTGCGCCTCCGTTACATTTTAGGAGGCGACCGCCCCAGTCAAACTACCCACCTGACACGGTCCTCACGCCGGATAACGGTCGCAAGTTAGGATGCCAGAACGTCGAGGGTGGTATTCCAAGGGTGACTCCCCAGAGACTGGCGTCCCTGGTTCAAAGTCTCCCACCTATCCTCTACACGACGAACCGGCAGCCAATGTCAAGCTGCAGTAAAGGTTCACGGGGTCTTTCCGTCCTTCTGCGGGTAAGTCGCATCTTCACGACTAGTGCAATTTCACCGGGTCTATGGTTGAGACAGCGTCCAAATCGTTACGCCTTTCGTGCAGGTCGGAACTTACCCGACAAGGAATTTCGCTACCTTAGGACCGTTATAGTTACGGCCGCCGTTTACCGGGGCTTAGATTCGCTGCTTCGCTAATGCTAACAACTCCTCGTGACCTTCCGGCACCGGGCAGGCGTCAGACCCTATACGTCGTCTTACGACTTCAGCAGAGTCCTGTGTTTTTGATAAACAGTCGCTTGGACCTATTTACTGTGACCGATCTTAGCTCGGGGAGTAAATCCCTTCACCGAAACCGGCACCCCTTCTCCCGAAGTTACGGGGCAATTTTGCCGAGTTCCTTAACCATAGTTCTCCCGATCGCCTTGGTATGCTCTACCCACCCACCTGTGTCGGTTTGCGGTACGGGCTCCTCAGAGCTCCCTAGAGGTTTTTCTTGGAAGTATGGGCTTACTAGCTTCACTCAATTGCTTCGTCCGACACCTCAGCCACACGAGAAGCGCATTTCACTACTTCTCAGCCTACGTGCCATCACGGGGACGTCCAGAACCCCGCCTAGCTACCCTTCTCCGTCACCCCATTGGTGATAACGCTCTTTTGGAGGGACAGGAATTTCTACCTGTTGTGCATCGACTACGCCTTCCGGCCTTGCCTTAGCTCCCGCCTAACCCTGGGAGGATTAGCCTTGCCCAGGAAACCTTGGGTTTACGGCGGACATGTTTTTTACATGTCTCTCGTTACTCATGCCAGCATTCTCACTTCTGGACAGTCCACAGTTGGTTATCCAACTGCTTCAACCCGTACAGAAAGCTCTCCTACCACCAGTACAAAGTACTGATCCGCCGCTTTCGGTACAATGCTTAGCCCCGTATATTGTCGGCGCATGTCCACTCGACCAGTGAGCTATTACGCACTCTTTAAATGAATGGCTGCTTCTAAGCCAACATCCTGGTTGTCTGAGCAAACGCACATCCTTTGCCACTTAGCATTGATTTTGGGACCTTAGCGGGCGGTCTGGGCTGTTTCCCTTTCGAATACACAGCTTAGCCCACATATTCTGACTCCCGGATTCTAGACCAATGGTATTCGGAGTTTGATTAATCTTGGTAGGCGGTGAAGCCCCCGCAACTATTCAGTGCTCTACCCCCATTGGTAAACATCCGAGGCTAGCCCTAAAGCTATTTCGGAGAGAACGAGATATCTCCAGGTTTGATAGGCCTTTCACTCCTATCCACAAGTCATCCCCTCAGTTTTCAACCTAAGTGGGTTCGGCCCTCCACGGGGTCTTACCCCCGCTTCAGCCTGCTCATGGATAGCTCACCTGGCTTCGCGTCTACGGTATGCGACTCACTCGCCCTATTCAGACTCGCTTTCGCTGCGGCTCGCTTTTTAGCTTAACCTTGCCACATGCCGTAACTCGCTGGCTCATTCTACAAAAGGCACGCCGTCACAGACAAAAGTCTGCTCCGACTGCTTGTAGGCAAACGGTTTCAGGTACTATTTCACTCCCCGCTAGGGGTGCTTTTCACCTTTCCCTCACGGTACTGGTTCACTATCGGTCACAAGAGAGTATTTAGGATTGGAGGGTGGACCCCCCAGGTTCCCACCGGGTTTCACGTGTCCGGCAGTACTCAGGTGCCACTCGGGAGTCTTCGCAGATTCGCGTACGGGGCTTTTACCCTGTCTCGCCAGCTTTTCCAAGCTATTCTGCTTCCACGAAGTTTTGTAACTCCACAATGAATGGTCCTACAACCCCGCCAGCGCTTGCGCAACTGACGGTTTGTCCTATATCCCCGTTCGCTCGCCACTACTAGGGGAATCTCGTTTGATTTCTCTTCCTCGGGGTACTTAGATGTTTCAGTTCCCCCGGTTACCTCTATCCTGCCTATATATTCAGCAGGAAGTACCAAGAAATGACTCTTGGTGGGTTTACCCATTCGGAAATCCACGGGTCACAGGATATGTGCTCCTTACCGTGGCTTATCGCAGCTTATCACGTCCTTCATCGGCTTCTTGTGCCAAGGCATCCACCGTTTGCCCTTACCATCTTCTTTTCGATGGTTTGAACATACTTTTTGCACTTTGATAATTACTTATCAAATGCGATCAGATGCGATCTTCTTGAAGAAAATCGAATTTTTGTTTGTCACACTATGCAGCTCTCAAGGTACGCGAGGGCGAACCCTCGAGACCGAATACTGCGCACTTTCGTGCAACAAAGACATCAACGGGAAAGACGGGAACTACTCGTCAAAAAAAGTTAGTGTTATCTCTTCTAAAGAGGGTATCTCCCTAGAAAGGAGGTGATCCAGCCGCACCTTCCGGTACGGCTACCTTGTTACGACTTCACCCCCCTTACCAACCACACCTTCGGCGTCTCCCTCCTAAAAGGTTAGGCCGACGACTTCGGGTGCAATCGACTCGGGTGGTGTGACGGGCGGTGTGTACAAGGCCCGGGAACGCATTCACCGCGGCGTGCTGATCCGCGATTACTAGCAACTCCGACTTCATGGAGGCGGGTTGCAGCCTCCAATCCGAACTGGGACCGGCTTTAGGGATTCGCTCACCCTCGCGGGTTGGCAGCCCATTGTGCCGGCCATTGTAGCACGTGTGTAGCCCAGGACATAAGGGGCATGATGACTTGACGTCGTCCCCACCTTCCTCCGGCTTGACGCCGGCGGTCTCGTATGGGTGCCCGGCCTAACCGCTGGCAACATACGACGAGGGTTGCGCTCGTTGCAGGACTTAACCTAACATCTCACGACACGAGCTGACGACAGCCATGCACCACCTGTTTAGGCTCCTTTCGGCCACGACGTTTCCGCCGCTTCACCTAAATGTCAAGCCCTGGTAAGGTTCTTCGCGTTGCTTCGAATTAAACCACATGCTCCGCTGCTTGTGCGGGCCCCCGTCAATTCCTTTGAGTTTTAGCCTTGCGGCCGTACTCCCCAGGCGGGACACTTAATGCGTTAGCTGCGGCACGGAAGAAATATTCCCCCACACCTAGTGTCCATCGTTTACGGCTAGGACTACCAGGGTATCTAATCCTGTTTGCTCCCCTAGCTTTCGCTCCTCAGCGTCAGTTATGGCCCAGAAGGCCGCCTTCGCCACTGGTGTTCTTCCTAATATCTGCGCATTCCACCGCTACACTAGGAATTCCACCTTCCCCTACCAAACTCAAGTCTGCCGGTATCGGGAGCGAACGGGGGTTGAGCCCCCGGATTTAACTCCCGACCTAACAGACCGCCTACGAGCGCT
>CAKAGG010000001.1:65000-257974 GCA_916438885.1 uncultured Atopobium sp.
TAATGCTAACAACTCCTCGTGACCTTCCGGCACCGGGCAGGCGTCAGACCCTATACGTCGTCTTACGACTTCAGCAGAGTCCTGTGTTTGATAAACAGTCGCTTGGACCTATTTACTGTGACCGATCTTAGCTCGGGGAGTAAATCCCTTCACCGAAACCGGCACCCCTTCTCCCGAAGTTACGGGGCAATTTTGCCGAGTTCCTTAACCATAGTTCTCCCGATCGCCTTGGTATGCTCTACCCACCCACCTGTGTCGGTTTGCGGTACGGGCTCCTCAGAGCTCCCTAGAGGTTTTTCTTGGAAGTATGGGCTTACTAGCTTCACTCAATTGCTTCGTCCGACACCTCAGCCACACGAGAAGCGCATTTCACTACTTCTCAGCCTACGTGCCATCACGGGGACGTCCAGAACCCCGCCTAGCTACCCTTCTCCGTCACCCCATTGGTGATAACGCTCTTTTGGAGGGACAGGAATTTCTACCTGTTGTGCATCGACTACGCCTTCCGGCCTTGCCTTAGCTCCCGCCTAACCCTGGGAGGATTAGCCTTGCCCAGGAAACCTTGGGTTTACGGCGGACATGTTTTTTACATGTCTCTCGTTACTCATGCCAGCATTCTCACTTCTGGACAGTCCACAGTTGGTTATCCAACTGCTTCAACCCGTACAGAAAGCTCTCCTACCACCAGTACAAAGTACTGATCCGCCGCTTCGGTACAATGCTTAGCCCCGTATATTGTCGGCGCATGTCCACTCGACCAGTGAGCTATTACGCACTCTTTAAATGAATGGCTGCTTCTAAGCCAACATCCTGGTTGTCTGAGCAAACGCACATCCTTTGCCACTTAGCATTGATTTGGGACCTTAGCGGGCGGTCTGGGCTGTTTCCCTTTCGAATACACAGCTTAGCCCACATATTCTGACTCCCGGATTCTAGACCAATGGTATTCGGAGTTTGATTAATCTTGGTAGGCGGTGAAGCCCCCGCAACTATTCAGTGCTCTACCCCCATTGGTAAACATCCGAGGCTAGCCCTAAAGCTATTTCGGAGAGAACGAGATATCTCCAGGTTTGATAGGCCTTTCACTCCTATCCACAAGTCATCCCCTCAGTTTTCAACCTAAGTGGGTTCGGCCCTCCACGGGGTCTTACCCCCGCTTCAGCCTGCTCATGGATAGCTCACCTGGCTTCGCGTCTACGGTATGCGACTCACTCGCCCTATTCAGACTCGCTTTCGCTGCGGCTCGCTTTTTAGCTTAACCTTGCCACATGCCGTAACTCGCTGGCTCATTCTACAAAAGGCACGCCGTCACAGACAAAAGTCTGCTCCGACTGCTTGTAGGCAAACGGTTTCAGGTACTATTTCACTCCCCGCTAGGGGTGCTTTTCACCTTTCCCTCACGGTACTGGTTCACTATCGGTCACAAGAGAGTATTTAGGATTGGAGGGTGGACCCCCCAGGTTCCCACCGGGTTTCACGTGTCCGGCAGTACTCAGGTGCCACTCGGGAGTCTTCGCAGATTCGCGTACGGGGCTTTTACCCTGTCTCGCCAGCTTTTCCAAGCTATTCTGCTTCCACGAAGTTTTGTAACTCCACAATGAATGGTCCTACAACCCCGCCAGCGCTTGCGCAACTGACGGTTTGTCCTATATCCCCGTTCGCTCGCCACTACTAGGGGAATCTCGTTTGATTTCTCTTCCTCGGGGTACTTAGATGTTTCAGTTCCCCCGGTTACCTCTATCCTGCCTATATATTCAGCAGGAAGTACCAAGAAATGACTCTTGGTGGGTTTACCCATTCGGAAATCCACGGGTCACAGGATATGTGCTCCTTACCGTGGCTTATCGCAGCTTATCACGTCCTTCATCGGCTTCTTGTGCCAAGGCATCCACCGTTTGCCCTTACCATCTTCTTTTCGATGGTTTGAACATACTTTTTGCACTTTGATAATTACTTATCAAATGCGATCAGATGCGATCTTCTTGAAGAAAATCGAATTTTTGTTTGTCACACTATGCAGCTCTCAAGGTACGCGAGGGCGAACCCTCGAGACCGAATACTGCGCACTTTCGTGCAACAAAGACATCAACGGGAAAGACGGGAACTACTCGTCAAAAAAAGTTAGTGTTATCTCTTCTAAAGAGGGTATCTCCCTAGAAAGGAGGTGATCCAGCCGCACCTTCCGGTACGGCTACCTTGTTACGACTTCACCCCCCCTTACCAACCACACCTTCGGCGTCTCCCTCCTAAAAGGTTAGGCCGACGACTTCGGGTGCAATCGACTCGGGTGGTGTGACGGGCGGTGTGTACAAGGCCCGGGAACGCATTCACCGCGGCGTGCTGATCCGCGATTACTAGCAACTCCGACTTCATGGAGGCGGGTTGCAGCCTCCAATCCGAACTGGGACCGGCTTTTAGGGATTCGCTCACCCTCGCGGGTTGGCAGCCCATTGTGCCGGCCATTGTAGCACGTGTAGCCCAGGACATAAGGGGCATGATGACTTGACGTCGTCCCCACCTTCCTCCGGCTTGACGCCGGCGGTCTCGTATGGGTGCCCGGCCTAACCGCTGGCAACATACGACGAGGGTTGCGCTCGTTGCAGGACTTAACCTAACATCTCACGACACGAGCTGACGACAGCCATGCACCACCTGTTTAGGCTCCTTTCGGCCACGACGTTTCCGCCGCTTCACCTAAATGTCAAGCCCTGGTAAGGTTCTTCGCGTTGCTTCGAATTAAACCACATGCTCCGCTGCTTGTGCGGGCCCCCGTCAATTCCTTTGAGTTTTAGCCTTGCGGCCGTACTCCCCAGGCGGGACACTTAATGCGTTAGCTGCGGCACGGAAGAAATATTCCCCCACACCTAGTGTCCATCGTTTACGGCTAGGACTACCAGGGTATCTAATCCTGTTTGCTCCCCTAGCTTTCGCTCCTCAGCGTCAGTTATGGCCCAGAAGGCCGCCTTCGCCACTGGTGTTCTTCCTAATATCTGCGCATTCCACCGCTACACTAGGAATTCCACCTTCCCCTACCAAACTCAAGTCTGCCGGTATCGGGAGCGAACGGGGGTTGAGCCCCCGGATTTAACTCCCGACCTAACAGACCGCCTACGAGCGCTTTACGCCCAATGAATCCGGATAACGCTTGCCCCCTACGTATTACCGCGGCTGCTGGCACGTAGTTAGCCGGGGCTTCTTCTGCAGGTACCGTCACTTTCGCCTCGTCCCTGCTGAAAGCGGTTTACAACCCGAAGGCCTTCATCCCGCACGCGGCGTCGCTGCATCAGGCTTTCGCCCATTGTGCAAGATTCCCCACTGCTGCCTCCCGTAGGAGTCTGGGCCGTGTCTCAGTCCCAATCTGGCTGGTCGGTCTCTCAACCCAGCTACCCATCATTGCCTTGGTAGGCCGTTACCCCACCAACAAGCTAACAGGCCGCGGGCCCATCCCTCTCCGCCGGAGCTTTCTCGAGTCTTCCATGCGGGAGACTCGAAGTATTCGGTATTATCCACGGTTTCCCGTGGCTATCCCAATGAGAGGGGCAGGTTGCCCACGTGTTACTCAGCCGTTCGCCACTTTATACACACCCGAAGGTGCTTTAATCGTTCGACTTGCATGTGTTAGGCGCGCCGCCAGCGTTCATCCTGAGCCAGGATCGAACTCTCCATTCAAAAATTTAACTGACTAAAAGTCAGTACAATTTAAAGTTGAGTTGAATCCACGTCTCTAAAATCCCGCTGATCTCGGATTCGCTGAAATTATGAATTGACTATTGAACAAAATGTTCAAATTCGAATTTCGCTTGTCTGTCTTTGCTGATCTTTCGATCGCAGTATCCGGTTTTCAAGGTTCGCTGCGCTGCGATTTCACATTGCGTGGTGCGCGGCGCGGGGAATAACTATACGCACTTACGACTCGTTTGTGAAGATGATTTTGTATCTTCTTAATTCCTCCACAATTTCTACACAATTCGTAGTCTTTAGTGAACTGAGAAGTATTTTTCGTTTTCAAATTGCTTATATATTCTTGTGGTAATCCCTTATTTTTTTCATCTATATATAGTGTTGTCATTTTGCGTTAGCTTTTTACGTATTTTTTTGGCATTGTCTTTGTGCGAGATTTACGCGTCTTTGACGCTGTCTTTATACGCTGCCTTTTTGTGCGTTATTGACGTTACTTTTTTTACGCTGTCTTTTGCGCGCCTTTAGCGTTGTCTTTTTACGCTGCCTTTTGCGGCGTCTTTTTATACTGCCTTTTAAACAGTCTTCTCGACACGCTGTGTTTGGGCTAAATCTCGTCTTTTTACAATCTGGCAAGCTGCGTCAAGGAGCTGATCGCGCAGTGTCTCGTTGGCAGCCTCAGAATACACGCGTACCAGGGCATCCATACGAGAAGGACGGATAAGCACCCAAGAATCATCTTTAAATTGAAGCTTAAGACCATCGGCATGACTTACCGAAACAGGAACTTTACCTGCAACGTTTTTCTGGATTAAGACCTGGAAGAATGTTCCTGAATGCTTGTGTAGCTGCGGCGTCAAGTCGCACTCCTCGCCTGCTATAACACATGCGACCCTAGCTCAGCCTCGTCCTCAGCAACAAGCTGTGCAAGTGATTTGTGGGTGTACGCAAGCATTTTCCACGACAAGCAGGGCCACAAGCAGGCCGTCTCGCTCCAAAAGGTGGCTTGGAATACAGATTCCACCGTACTCCTCTGCGGCGAGAAGAACGTCTCCTTGCTCAATCTCTGAATAGAGTCGAGCAAATCCAACAGGCACGCTTGCGGATTCCAGCCCAAGATGAGCTGCTTGCCTGGATACCGTTGCGGAACAGGTTAACGTAGAAACAACTCGACCAGTTTGCTTGCGATTTTGTACAAGATGGCGCGTGATGAGCGGAATAAGCTCGTGTGGACTAAGAAGTCGTCCGGTTTCATCTACAGCGGCAGCACGGTCTCCGTCGCAATCAACCAAGAGACCCAGCTGAGCGTGGCGGCTTACCACCATCGAAGAGCACTCATCAGCCCACGGATCTGCTGGCTGCGGGTGAATGCCGCCAAAATCCCTGACAGGACCTTGATGCATTTGATGAACAACGCATCCCGCGGATGAAAGCACATCGGCAAGCAGGTCTGTTGCTGCACCATACATAGGATCAACTACCACACTAGGGCGCAGCTCCTTGATAACAGACACATTAATCTGATCAAGAAGTGCACTCTTATAAGGCGTCACAATATCTGTTGTGGTAAAAGTTCCACGCTGATCTGTTGGCTCCAGCGGTGTTGCAGATTCTACGCGCTGAAGAAAATCGCGCGAAACTGGGCCACCGTTAGCAGCACGAATAATCATGCCGCAATATTCGCAGGAAAGCTCAGTTGCAGAAATGATAAGGCCGCCAGCTACATTTTTATGCTGCGCACAAGCCCAGCAAATAGATGGCGTGGGGCAAAACGTCTCGGAAACGCGCACGTCAAGGCCAAAGGAGGCCAGTGTCGCTGCAGCCTCGAGGGCAGACGAATCCGCCTCAAAGCGCGTGTCAAAACCAACAAACACAGTGCCGCCAGGCAGCTCCTGTGACCAAACAGTACCAAGGGCCTCTGCAAGTCTAACTACATTATCCCTGGTAAAGCTTTTATCATAGCGGGCTTGCCAGCCATCGCTGCCAAAACGGAGTATGTCAGGTCTTTTATCCAATGCGGTTGGCATAGCTGCCGAGCGCCTCTTTAAATGCTGCTGCAGAACTCTGATCAGAGAGTGCCATGCGTGCATTAGTTGCTGCCCAAGCTGCAGGAGTACCAGTATCGCAGCCCTCTTCTGGGTCGATTACCAGTGCATACATTTCTTCCTCAGCAAGTAGGCGCTCCATTGCATCTGTCAGCTGAATCTCGTTGCCAGCGCCAGGACCCTGAGTTGCCAGGAGCTCCATAATCTTTGGAGAAAGCAGGTAACGGCCAACAATAAACAGGTGAGAAGGCGCGTCCTCTGGACGGGGTTTCTCGACAAGACCCGTTACCTTCCAAATAGCACCCTCACCCTCAGAGTCATCTGAAGGAGAAGATATGCACTCGCCTGCGATGATGCCGTAGCGATTCACCTGATCTGCAGGGACTGGAGCAACTGCAATGACGGAAGCGCCATTGTGCTGCTTGGAAATCTCTGCCATACGGATGCACATCTGGCGGTCTGGAACAAAGTAATCGCCGAGAAGAACAAAGAATGGCTGGTCGCCTACGCCGTCTGCAGCGCATAGAACCGCATGACCAAGGCCGCGAGGATTGTCCTGATAGGTAAAGGAAACAGGAAGCGCAGAAGCTGCATGGACCTTATCGGCAAGGTCTTGCTTTCCACGAGAAGAAAGATCGGCTTCAAACTTCTGGTCTTCAGCAAAGTAGGTTTCAATCTGTGGCTTCTCGCGAGAATTGATGATGATTACCTCATCAACCTCTTCTGGCTCAAGAGCCTCTTCTACTACGTACTGAATGACGGGCTTATCCAAAACAGGCAACAGCTCTTTAGGGGTTACCTTTGTTGCAGGTAGAAAACGCGTACCTAGACCTGCTGCTGGGATAATTGCCTTCATGTGTTTACCTTTCACCTATGAGCCCTGTTGGCTCTGCACACCTAACGTGTGCTTTTTAGAATGGCGGTTTTGCCGCCGATAAACTCAAATGACAGGCGCTTTTATACGTATCTAGTTTGCATAAGCGCCAGGTTACGTTACTTACTTGGAATCTCAATTCCACGCTTCTCAAGGAATTCAATGAGCTTAGCCAGCGTGTCTACAGAAAGTGAGTGCTCCATAAGGCAAGCCTCTGCGTCTGCGGTTTCTGTGTCTACACCCAAGTCCTCCTCAAGGAAGGTGCGAAGCGCACGGTGAGCACGCCATGTGGTACGGGCGTTTGCCTCGCCTTCTTTGGTCAGCGTGACGCGACCGTAACGACTCTGCTCAACCATTTCCTGCTCTTAAGCTGGGATAGAGCCTTGTTGACGCTTGCCTTGGAAACATCAAGGCTCTCGGCAATATCAACGGAGCGGACGCTCTTATCGTCATCTGGCTGCTCAAGTGCAATGCGATAAATTGCCTCGAGATAGTCCTCGCCGGCTTTTGTCAGTGTATGCTCGTTTTGTACGTTATCGTTGGCCATAAATCTCCTCCGACGACTGCTTGACAGTCTTTTTCATGCAAAATCAGTTGCGCTACGCAACGATAATATTTCTAACACTTGAATGATACCCAAAAACGGTGCTTAGTTTTACTGGCGAGAAGAGCTGTTTGAAGATTCTGAGGACTCTTCTGAGCTTTTCTCGGCAGCTTCAGCATTTGCCTCGGCATCTGTTTGTCCGTTTAAGCTAGACGGATCGTCTCCTGCATCAATTACTTTCATCATCTTTGCAAGTGCATCTTCATCTGCAATGACATACGACTGACCGTCAATTTCTGTTCCCTCGGATGGTACGTATGCCGTATAAATATCCTTGTCAGTGTTCATGCCAATCATCTGAGTGCCCAAAGAAATGATGTCTGAGACAGAGAGATCGGTAATAACCATGCTTGCTGTTGAATTGACAGTATTTGCAATGGCTACAGGGTCTCCTGTGTTCAGAATCTGAGCAATCATAGCCTTGATGAAGGTTCTCTGATGGCGCATGCGGGTGTAATCGCTGTCTGCAAAAGCGTAGCGAACACGAGTAAAGAAGAGTGCCTGAGCGCCGTTCAGTTTCTGCACACCAGGGTACAGCTCAACAACGTCGCTGAAGTTCTCTGTATCGCGCATGTACTGCTCAACGTTTACGGTTACGCCACCAAGAGCATCTGTAATGCCTGCGAGACCATCAAAGTTAACCTCTGCATAGTGGGCAATATGTACGCCGCACAGTTCATTTACAGCTTGTACCATGCCATTTGCGCCGTCATAGTAGTGGACGGCGTTAATCTTCATGTAAGAACCCTTCCACAAGACACGGGTATCTCGTGGAATAGAAAGCATGGTCACACGCTTATGGATAGGATCAACGCGCGCCAAAATAATGGAATCCGCACGATATTCAGTCTCGCCAGGTCGACCGTCGGTTCCTAGAAGCAGCATATAATAGGGGTCGCTTGGTGCAGAAGGCTCCTGAAGCGTCTGACGAAGCTCAGCAGTAATGACCTGCGAGTTATTGAGCTGCGCTTGAACGCTTGCATACCAGATACCTGCGCCCACCACAGCGGCAACAAAAACAGCAGCAAAGACGCCCAGAAGCGACCTGACTACCATCTGCTTTCTAAAGACACGCTTACGACGCTTGTGGTAGCCCTCTGCCTGCGTACGGCTAAAAGGAGAGTTGCTAACCGCAGCGTTCTGCGACGTATTGGCTGCAGCGCTTGGTGCAGTACCTTTGGGTACTTCCCGTAGCGGTATTTTGTGCAGCGTCAGCCGAAGCGCCCTGTGAGGCCCCGTTGTCGAGCAGTTTTGCATGCTTTGGTTTAGTTGACACAAACTATCCTTCGATAAAGTCGTCGTCTGGAATGGTGGTGCGCTGAGCATCTGCTCCCAACGCGACGAGTTTCTCGACAAATCCTTCGTAACCGCGGTCAATGTGATGGATGGCAGAAACGATTGTTTCTCCTTCGGCCACAAGACCAGCCATAACAAGCGCAGCACCACCACGAAGATCTGGTGACTTGACCTGCGCCCCCTCAAAGCCGGAGACGCCGCGAACAATAGCGTGATGGCCCTCAATGGTGATGTCTGCTCCCATGCGAGAAAGCTCAGACGCCAACATAAAGCGATTCTCAAAGACGTTTTCTGTAATAATGCAGGTGCCCTTAGCCAGAGCAAGCAGCGTCATAGTCTGTGCCTGCATGTCTGTTGGGAAACCCGGGAATGGCAGCGTCTGGATATCGATAGCTTTAAGATCTTGCTGGCGAGAAGCCCTTGCCCACCTATCTCCGGTCTCGATGGTAATGCCCATCTGCTCGTACTTCTTAAGTACCAGACCAAGGTGATTTGGCTCGAAACCGTGGACAGTAATAGGCTCACCAGTAAGCGCGCCAATGGCCAGGAAGGTACCAGCCTCAATACGGTCACCAACAACTTCATGCTCAACAGGATGCAGCTCTGTGACGCCGTGAATCTCAATAACAGGAGATCCAGCACCCTGGATGTTGGCGCCCATTTTGTTGAGCATAGTAGCAAGGTCAACAATTTCTGGCTCACGAGCTGCGTTATCAATGACTGTTACACCCTTGGCAAAAACTGATGCCATCATCAGGTTCTCTGTTGCACCAACGGAAGCAAAGGCCAGAGAAACGGTCTCGCCGGTTATGCCGTGAGGAGCACTTGCGTGAATATTGCCGTGCTCAACCTTAAATTCAACGCCCAAAGCCTCGAGGCCCAGGATGTGCATGTCAATTTGCGAGCACCGATATTACAACCGCCTGGCATTGCCACAACAGCCTTGCCAAAACGAGAAATAAGGGGACCCAAAACAGCAGTTGATGCACGCATCTGTGCAACAAGGCTGTAAGGAGTCTCCCAGCTTGTAATATCTGTGGTATCAATTTTAAGCTCGTGAAGACCAACGACTTCAATGCGAGCGCCTAGCGTCTTGAGCACCTTGCCCATGACGTGAACGTCTGCAATATTTGGAACGTTAGTGAGTGTAGTAACACCAGGAGCCATGATGGTTGCAGCCATCAATTTAAGGGCAGAGTTTTTTGCACCCTCTACAGTGACCTCTCCTGTGACAGAACGGCCACCTACTACTTTTATGACGTCCATAAACCTCCGAAAACGACAGTGAGAGAATTTTACTCCTCAACCACTTGCTTCAGAAGTAGATTACACCAGTCTATCTTTTTTTCGTAGTAGGCACGACGATTATCGTCTTCTGGAAAGAGAAAGCATCTGGTCAATGACGTCATCTCTTGTCTCACGCACAACATCTGCATCAATGTCGTCAACGCGACGAGCATGATCTGCCAAGATAATGACTCCTGTTGGATCGATTTCTGCGTATCCACCAGAAATCACTATCTTGGTCATAGATTCTTCTTCGTTCTCTGGATGAGGCATGTGCAGTCTTACAACACCATCGCCAAGCGCAATGATTTCTGGTGCGTGGCCTGGCCACACACCATACTCTCCATCTGATGAAGCAAGAATCAGACTTTCAACAGTTCCTTCGTAGAGGAGCTTATCTGGTCTGACAAACTGACAAGTCAACTCAGCCATGAGAAATCCTAGTTCTGTGAGCTATCCGAAGCGGACATCTTTGCAGCGCGCTCGCGAACATCTTCGATGGTGCCTGCAAAACGGAATGCCTGCTCAGGGAGGTCATCGCACTTACCGTCAATAATCTCTGCAAACGAGCGGACAGTCTCCTCAACGGTGCAGTACGTACCAGGGTTACCGGTGAACTTCTCGGCAACGTGGAATGACTGAGAGAGGAACTGCTGAATCTTACGGGCGCGAGCAACGGTACGCTGCTGCTCCTCAGAAAGCTCGTCCATACCCAGAATTGCAATGATGTCCTGAAGGTCGGAGTACTCCTGCAGGGTCTCCTGAACTGCCATAGCAACGCGGTAGTGCTCTGAACCAACAATGGATGGATCAAGAGCAGAACTGGAGCTGGCCAGAGGATCAACTGCTGGGTAAATACCAAGCTCGGTAATAGCACGAGAAAGAACGGTAGTTGCATCCAAGTGCGTAAAGGTTGTAGCAGGAGCAGGGTCAGTAAGGTCGTCTGCAGGGACGTAAACTGCCTGTACGGAAGTAATAGAGCCTTCCTTGGTGGAAGTAATACGCTCCTGAAGCTCGCCCATCTCTGTAGCCAGAGTTGGCTGGTAACCAACTGCGGAAGGCATACGGCCGAGAAGTGCGGAAACCTCAGAACCTGCCTGAGAGAAGCGGAAGATGTTGTCGATGAACAACAGAACATCCTGGCCCTGATCACGGAAGTACTCTGCAGTAGTAAGGCCTGCAAGAGCAACGCGCATACGAGCTCCTGGTGGCTCGTTCATCTGACCGTAGACTAGGCAGGTCTTGTTAATAACGCCAGACTCAGTCATCTCAAGGAAGAGGTCAGTACCCTCACGAGTACGCTCTCCAACGCCGGTGAATACGGAAGTACCACCATGCTGCTGAGCCAGGTTGTTAATAAGCTCCTGAATCAGAACGGTCTTACCAACGCCAGCACCACCAAAGAGGCCGGTCTTCCACCTCGAACATAAGGCTCGAGAAGATCGATTGCCTTGATGCCCGTCTCAAAAATCTCTGTCTCAGTAGTGAGCTCTTCGAAGAGAGGTGCTGGGTGGTGAATTGGATAAAACTCAACGTCTTCAGGAATTTCTCCACCATCAACTGGCTGACCCATAACGTTCCAGACGCGGCCCAGCGTAGATTCGCCTACTGGCATCATCATTGGCTTGCCGGTGTCCTTAACGCGAAGGTTACGCTGAAGACCATCGGTTGACGACATAGCGACGGTACGAACAACACCACCGTGAAGCTGGGACTCAACCTCAAGAACGGTGCTGACGTGACCAACAGGCGTGTCATCCTCTACCGTCAGCGCGGTATAGATGCTTGGAACAGGTCCGTCGAACTTAACGTCGACAACTGGTCCAACTACGCGAACGATTACGCCATCGTCAACGCGCTGATTGCGCTTGTTGAGAATAGCTTCCTCAAAGGAAGAAGTCTCTACTTGCATATCTGACATTACATATCCTCCAATGCTGCAGCACCACCGATAATCTCATTGAGCTCAGTGGTAATTGCGCCCTGGCGTTCGCGATTGTACGTACGGCTAAGAGCGCCTAAGACGTTCTCAGCATTATCAGTTGCAGACTGCATTGCACGACGGCGTGCACCATGCTCGGCTGCAGCAGAATCAAAGAAGTGCGTGGAAGATGACCGTCTTGATATAAGCGGGCATCAGGGAATCGAGTACCTGAGAAGCAGATGGCGAGAAGTGATATTCACTCTTGTTATACGTCTTCACCTGTGAGAGGGCTTCTTCGGTACGTGGTTTATTAGGAATCGTGAGTTTCTCGCGCGAAATAGGAAGAAGTTGCTCTGTAACCTGCTCTTGGTCAACACGGTTCTTTGCATGCCAATACTTGATTACCACACGATCAATCTTACCCTTTATATAGCCATCCATAATGTAGGAGGCAATACGATCAGCTTGGTCTGCCGTAGGCTCAGAGGAAATGCCTACATAGGACATACTGGGCTTGATATTTCTATACGTAAAGTACTCAGTTGGCTTGCGTCCGCAAGTAATTATCTCGGACGATACACCCTTAGCCTTAAGACGTGCTATCTCATGCTCAACCTCGCGCTGAGGCAAGATGTTAAATCCACCTGCAAGGCCACGGTCAGATGCAATGACTAAGAACAACACGTTCTTCTCGACTTTGTGCGCTGCAAGAAGAGGCTGTTTCTTAGGATTAAAGCTAGCGCTTGCAACGTTTGCAAGCATAAGGGTAATAGCTTCCTTATATGGCGAAGCAGCCTCGGCCCTATCAAGTGCCTTGCGGACACGCGCTGTCGAAATCATCGACATAGTGCGCGTAATCTGCATGGTGCTCCTGATGGAGCTCATACGCCTCGATATTTCGTGAAGGTTCGCCATTGGTAATTACTCCTGCAATGAACCCTGGGTTACTGCGTCAAAAGAGCCTGGTGTATCAGAATTAGCTTCTGCCTCATCCACAACCTTGTTTGGATGCTCTTCCAAGAACTTAGCCTTGAAGTGCTTAATGTGATCACTCAAGCGCTCTGCCTGCTCATCAGAAATCTTTCCGTTGCGCAGAGAATTGCGGAGCTGTGGGTGATACTCACTCATGTATTGAGCAAGGCCATCACGGAAGAGAGCAACGTTCTCAAGATCGACGTCATCAATGAAGTTCTCTTTTGCAGCGTAAATTGCGCAAATCTGGTCAACAACGTCCAGAGCTGAGTAACGTGGCTGCTTGAGAAGCTCCATCATATGAGCACCATGGTTGAGCTGGTACTGCGTAGTTGCATCCAAGTCGGATCCGAACTGCGAGAATGCCTGCTTCTCACGGTAACTTGCAAGGTCCAGACGAAGGGTACCTGCAACCTGCTTCATAGCCTTGACCTGAGCGTCGCCACCAACGCGGGATACAGAAATACCTACGTCGACTGCTGGGCGCTGGCCCTGGAAGAAGAGATTAGACTGCAGATAAATCTGGCCGTCTGTAATGGAAATGACGTTTGTAGGAATGTATGCAGAAACGTCGCCTTCCTGCGTCTCAATAATTGGAAGTGCGGTAAGAGAACCTGCTCCGTTTTCATCGGAGAGCTTACATGCACGCTCCAGCAAGCGTGAGTGCAGGTAGAAAATATCACCAGGATATGCCTCACGTCCTGGTGGACGATGAAGCGTCAGTGACATCTGACGGTATGCAACTGCCTGCTTAGAGAGGTCATCGTAAACAACAAGAACGTGTCCGCCTGGATGGTCTTGTCAGCAGGCTTGCCGTCCTTATCGTTATACATAAAGAACTCACCAATAGCAGCGCCTGCCATAGGGGCAATGTACTGCATTGGAGCAGAATCGGCTGCGGTAGCTGCAACAATGACGGTCTTGTCAAGAACACCATGGCGGGAAAGAGACTCGCGGATGTTTGCAACTGTAGACGCCTTCTGACCGATGGCGACATAGATACAAACCATATCGGTGTTCTTCTGGTTTACGATTGCGTCAATTGCGATAGCGGTCTTACCGGTCTTACGGTCACCAATGATCAACTCACGCTGACCACGGCCGACAGGAACCATAGCGTCAATTGCGAGAAGACCAGTCTGAACTGGCTCGCAAACAGGCTGACGCTGCATGATGCCAGGAGCCTTGAACTCAATAGGACGACGATGTGTGGCGTGGATAGCACCAAGTCCATCAATAGGCTGGCCCAGTGGGTTAACAACACGACCAAGCATGTCAAAACCGGCTGGAATATCCATGACGCGGCCGGTTGTACGGCACTCGTCGCCTTCCTTAATCTCAGAAACTTCGCCGAACAAAACAGCGCCGACTGAAGTTTCATCAAGGTTCTGAGCAAGACCGAATACGCTGTGGCCGGTAACGGAGCTGGTGAACTCCAGCAGCTCGCCTGCCATAGCGCTACGTAGGCCAGCAACGCGAGCAATACCGTCTGCTACCTCAGTAACAGCAGATACCTCTTGCTGGGATACGGTTGAATTGACCTTAGAAAGGCGCTCTCTAAGCTGTGCCATGACGGCATCTGAGCTCAGCGTTCCTTCCTGTATGGTGGTCTTATCAGTCATTACAATTCACTTTCAACGTGATCTGAAGAGAGCCTACTCTTAATGTGAGTGAGCTGTGTCTTTACCGATGCATCATAACGATGATCACGTGCCTCAACAACAATGCCGCCCAAAATCTTGGGATTAACACGCTCAATGAGATACACCTGAGTGTTGAAGTTCTTCTCGAGCTTCTCGGTGACCTTTGCACGCAACTCATCATCAAGAGGCATTGTAGTAGTTACCGTTACTGTAAGTGTCTTGTCTTCTTCTTCAAGAAAGCTCCTGGAACGTAGCGGCAACATCGTTGATAAGGTTGACATCCTCACTCGCCTGCATAGCACCAAGAGTCTCAAGAACTTCTGGAGAGAACTTCTTTGCATGCTGAACCTGCACGAGGTCTGCAGTTGCACGACCCTCAGCGCGGCCAGCCTCCAGGAGTGCCCTGGTATAGCCCTCTACTTTTCTGTCTTGATCGTCTTTATTAGTGCTCATCTGGAGTACCTACTTCCGCAAGGTACTTTTCGGCAAGAGCACGCTGCTGCTCTACTGAAAGCTCGTTGCCAATAATCTTTCCGGCAATATCGACGGCAAGATCAACAACGGAATCAGAAAGCTCAGCCATGGCGTGACGACGCTCAGACTCTACAACGCCCTTACCCTTAGTAATAATCTCGACAGCTTCTGCCTTTGCCTGCTCGATAATACGAGCACGCTCTTCTTCGCCCTCACGCTTAGCAGCAGAAACAATCTCGTCTGCTTGCTGCTTAGCTGCGTCGATACCAGCTGCTGCGATTTCACGATCCTTGTTGGCTTCCTCGCGAGCCTTTGCTGCAGCGTCCAGATCGCCTTGGATCTTCTCTTGACGCTTGTCAAGCATACGTAGAACGGAAGGCCATACAAACTTTGCTACAACAGCAAAGATGATCAGAAACGCAATCAGAGCAGGAACAAACTCAGCGGGCTTTGGAAGAAGAATATCGGCACCACTTGCACCCTCTTCAGCAAGTGCGACTGAGGGAGCCATTGCCACAAGTAGAGCAGCAGTTGCGCCTACTGTGCTGGCTTTTTTTAACTCCCTTACAAATCGTATTCATGCATTCCTCCAACGTAGCGTTTTCGCTGTTACAAACAGTAATTTACTTAACCATCAAGGTAACAACGAAGCCAATTAAGGTAAGTGCCTCGATGAATGCGCAGCCAAGAATAAAGACTGTGAAGAGACGACCCTGAACCTCAGGCTGACGAGCCATGTTGTTAGCGGCACTCGTTGCTACGACGCTAATACAAATTGCTGCTCCCATAACGCAAAGAGCATATCCGAAAATACCCACGATTCCTCCTTTTTCGCTCGCCCCTCTCAAGGCGACCAATATACATACCTATCATCAACTGAGCGTGGGCTCAGATGACTTCATCTTTTGTGCCGTTTGGCACCACAGTGTGGCAATGCCACCAACTAAGCGTTTTGCTTAGTGTTCAGACTCTACCAGCTGGATGTAGACAGTAGAGAGTAGGGTAAAAACGTATGCCTGAATGAAAGCAACAATAGTTTCTACCAAGTAAATGATAATCAACAGCAGAACCCAGAAGATTGAAAAGCCTGCCTGAGCAGCTGTTGATGCGGAGAAGTTCTCAATCGCTGGCATAAAGTACATAGATGCAAGAATTGCAAAGGTACCCATAACGATGTGACCTGCATACATGTTGCAGAACAGACGGACGGCCAGAGTAACCAGACGAAGGAATGTTGAGAAGACCTCAATAACCCAGATGACTGCTGCAATAACAGGGTTAACACCCTTTGGTGCAAGGCTCAAGATGTAGCCAATAACACCCATCTTCTTTGCACCTACATACATAAGTATCCAAGGGAGCAAAGGCCAAGAGCGGCAGTAACACCAATAGTACCGGTGCCTGGGTGTGCGCCAGGAATAAGACCAATGATGTTGTTGATCAGAATGAACATAAACATGGTGATCAAGAATGGGAAGTGAGTGCGCCACGTTTCTCCAAGAGAAGCTTTGCAGACGTCATCTCTAATGTACTCAATCAGGTACTCAACACCATTAACAAAGCGTCCCTGAGGAACAATGCTCTCTGCCTGCTTCTTCTTAAACTTAAAGCAGACAATCAGAAAAATCACAGCAGCGATTAAGAAATAGAAAATGTAGTTCGTGAAACCAAAGGTGGTGTTACCAACCAATGCGTGTGGCAAAAAACTTTCGAGCAGCTCGGCCATCTCTGCTGGCAACTGCGCAAGAACGTCCACTCTGTCTCAACCTCCCCATACAATCTGCAACCATTTCAGATTGCCCGTCACTGCTCAGCATACTTGAAACGCAACGTAAGATGCCAAGAATATGCCACTTGGAGTATATTATCTACCACTCGGCGTGCATATTTGCGACGAACGGCGATACTAGCACTAAATGAATGCATAGTCACGATTACAAAATCAAATAATTGACTTATGCTCAAACTCTCACATTACTGACACATTTCGTGTTAGCTGCCGTTATTGTTCTACTCAACTATAACACTAATAAACTGCTGTTATGTTGCTTTTTTCTTGAAAGACACAGTTATGTCCAGATAAAAATAGTTGTATCAATATCCCCTGGTATTCGCAAAGTTTTTGATATATGCCAACTGTTATATCTTCTCGTAAAGTGATGATTTGAAGAGAAAAATGATCCAGTGCACACGTTATGTGGTCACTGGATCATGTACTAACATACGCGTTCGCAACTATATTAAATTGCGAGAAGGACGAGGGGTTCCTTATTTGGTGCCGTAAATACGATCACCTGCGTCGCCAAGTCCTGGAAGAATGTAAGCATTTGGGCTCAGCTGACGATCAACGATGCAAGTGTAGAGGCGTACCTCTGGGTCAAAGTCCAGAGTTGCCTTGACGCCCTCAGGGCAAGAAACAATGGTAAGACAACGGATATCCTTAACGCCAGCCTCACGTAGGTACTGAATAGCGGCGATAAGAGAACCACCAGTTGCCAGCATTGGGTCAACAACCAGGCAGGTACGGTTCTCAATATCTGCAGGGAACTTGCAGTAATACTGGTGAGGAAGATGGGTCTCTGGATCGCGATACATACCAACATGACCGACGCGAGCAGATGGAACCAGCTCAAGAATGCCATCAACCATACCAAGGCCAGCGCGAAGAATTGGAATAATAGCAACCTTCTTACCAGCAATGCGCTTAGCGGTCATAGTCTCAAGAGGAGTCTCTACCTCGACGTCCTCAAGTGGGAAGTCACGCATTGCCTCGTAGCTCTCAAGAATTGCGAGCTCGTTGACAAGCTCGCGGAACTGCTTGGTGGTAGTTGTCTTGTCGCGAAGGATGTGAAGCTTGTGCTGAACTAGTGGGTGGTCAACAACCGTAAGTCTGGACTCATCGTAATCTGCCATAATGCTCCCTCCAAGAGCTTGACCTGCGCTTTATTTGAATGCGAGCAACTTTAACCTAGCCTCTACATTCCCTGCAGGTTTGCGTATGTATTACTTATGCGGCACTGTTTATGTGCCGCTTACTTACTCAGCGTCAACACCCTTAAAGTTAGGGTCATCTTCACGCATGATCTTCTCAACACGTCCCGTATGACGGCCGCCTGCAAACTCGGTGCTTAGGAAGGTATCCACAATAGCCTCGTTAACAGCAAGATCAGTGAATCGACCAGAAAGGCCAATGACGTTTGCGTTATTGTGCTCACGAGCAAGCTCTGCAAACTGAACAGTCTGAACAGGAGTAGCGCGAATACCAGGGACTTTATCAGCAGTCATAGCAATGCCAATACCAGTTCCGCAAATCAGGACGCCGCGATCTGCTTTGCCTGCTGCAACTGCACGAGCAACCTTATCTGCAAAATCAGGGTAATCAACACGGTCGTCATTTGCTGGTCCAAAGTCCAAAACCTCATGGCCAGCGACTTGATGTGCTCAACGATAGGATCTTTCTGGATAAAGCCAGCGTGATCGGAACCAACTGCAATACGCATACGTATCCTCCTCAGAAAATTCACTCCTATAGAGAGTACCGCATGCAGGCAAAAGCTACAGCCAAAACACATAAAAGGGATAGGATTTTTTATCTATTTTGCAAATTCCACAGTGGCGAGAATATCCTCGGTTGTGATGGCGCCTTCGCGCAAAATGCGCGGCTCATCACCTGTGCAGTCGACAATGGTCGACGCAATAGCAAGGGGCGCCGGACCTCCATCAAGCGTCAAGTCCGCTTGCTCAATAAGGCCTGCTTCAAGGCCACATCCATCAACTGCAGAAGGAGCCCCGTGCGTGTTGGCGCTGGTAGTAGCCAAAGGGCATCCAAGCTGCTGTGCAATCTGACATACTAGAGGTGAGTTGGGCATACGGAGCGCAATGGTTCTGTTATCTGGCAAGACGTACTCATCAGGAACGTTCTCTGATGCAGTAACCACCAGCGTAAGAGCTCCTGGCCAATATGCTTCTACCAGCTTATTTGCCCAGCTGTGCGTAATGTGAGCGTACTTCTGCAGGTCGGATTTACTGCCCACAAGCCAGGGAAGCGTCTGCGTTGAGGGACGCTGTTTAATCTCAAAAATACGCTTATGACCAGGGTTTTGAGGAGTTGCAGCTGCGCCAATGCCATAGACAGAATCGGTAGGCATGATAAGCACGCCACCACGACGCGCCACCTCAACTGCTAAAGAAACTACAGATGTATCCGGATTCATCTGATCAACTTTGATGTATTCACCCATAAAACCCTCGACTCATTGTTGTGTGCTGCACGGTGTTGTGTACTGTGCGGTGTTGTGTACTGTGCGGCGTTGTGTGCTGCGCGGTGTTATGCGTTACACAGATTTTCTCGCCAGACGGCTGAAGTGCTACTTTGCTAAACGTGCCACAAGAATGCGCGGCCTGTGCGTCATATCCTCTTTGACCTCAACAGATTCCCACACACCCTGCTCCTCGGCAAGGTGTGCCGCCTTGTCCAGATGCCCCTCGTAGAGCTCAACGCAGAGCATACCACCAGGTAAAAGCATATGTGGAGCAGCCTCGAGCAATCGCCTATAGACGTCCAGACCGTCCTCTCCTCCGTCAAGCGCCAGCTCAGGCTCAAAACCCTTGACCTCAGCAGGTACCTCCTGCTCAAGCACGCGTGTGGGAATGTAGGCGGATTAGACACCAACACCGAGAAGGACTGTGAAAGCTCTGCGGGCACACCTTCTACCAAGTCACACTCAATGAGCTCCACGCGCTCTTGGAGGTCCAGGGCATCTCTGTTGCGAGTTGCCAGCGCAATCGCCTGAGGAGAAAGATCTGTAGCGTAGACGCGCGTCTGTGGACGCTCAGTAGCAATAGAGAGCGATATGCAGCCCGTTCCTACGCCAACCTCAAGCACGCGCACTTCTCCGTCAGCGTTTGGAGTTGCCTCGTCAACACCTGATAGCGCAACGTCTACCAGCACCTCTGTCTCTGGTCGTGGGATAAGCACACCTGGCTCGCAAGTAAGAACCAGGTGCTAAAGGGCATCTCGCCCGTCACGTACTGGAGCGGCTCCCCTTCTGCACGGCGCTTAATTGCCTCGCGCATGCGAGTGCGCTCATCCGCAGAAAGCGGCTTGTCAAAGTTGGTGTAGAGCTGAACGCGAGAAAGGCCTGTCACTGCGGACAGGAGCCATTCTGCAGAAAGACGTGGATGCTCATCACCCTTCTTTTCCAGGTGCTGAGTAGTCCACGTCAAAATTTTCTGGATTGTCCAAACTTCATCTGTCATGAAGTTTGCGCCTTAGACAGCCTGAGCGAGTTTCTCGGCACGCTCTGCTGCAGCGAGAGCCTCAATAACGGATGGCAGCGTATCTCCAAGAAGAACACCGTTGTAGGTACCGTTAAAGCCAACGCGGTGGTCGGTTACACGGTCCTGTGGCTGGTTGTATGTGCGGATCTTCTCGGAACGTGCGCCATGACCAATCTGGGAAAGACGCTCTGCACCCTGCTCAGCCTGCTGACGCTCCAGCTCCATCTCGTAGAGGCGTGCACGGAGCATCTGCATACAAACCTCGCGGTTCTGAATCTGAGAACGCTGATCCTGAGACTGAACAACGGTATTTGTTGGCAGGTGAGTAATACGAACTGCGGAATACGTGGTGTTAACGCACTGACCACCAGGGCCAGATGCGCAGTAGGTATCAATACGCAGGTCTTCCTGGTTGATCTGAATATCAATCTCGTCAGCCTCTGGGAGAACTGCAACGGTTGCGGTTGAGGTCTGAATGCGGCCCTGAGACTCAGTCTTAGGAACGCGCTGAACACGGTGAACACCGGATTCATACTTCATAACTGAATAGACCTTATCGCCTGTGACCTTGAACTCAATGGTCTTGAAGCCGCCTGCCTCAGAAGGAGAGCTGGACAGAATCTCTGTCTTCCAACCACGAGCCTCAGCAAAACGCTCATACATCTTGAAGAGGTCGCCTGCAAAGATTGCCGCCTCATCGCCGCCAACACCAGCACGAATCTCAACGATAGTGTCCTTCTCGTCATTTGGATCGCCTGGAATCAGCATGACCTTGATCTCATCCTCAAGCTGAGGGAGCATCTCTTCATTAGCAGCAATGTCTTCCTGCAGCATCTCTTTTTCTTCTGGATCAGAAGTAGCGTTGAGAAGCTCTTTTGCAGCCTCGATGTCATCAAGGGCAGTGATGTACTTGTTGGCGTGAGCAACCAAATCTGCCTGATTAGAGTGCTCTTTTGCCACGCGAGCATACTCTTTTGGATCAGAGACAACAGCTGGGTCTGCAAGCTTTTGCTCAAGCTCAGCATAGGCCTCGACGATTTTTTCTAGCTTGTCACGCATTCTTGCTCCTAAGATAAGTGCCTCGTGCGCGCTTGACTTATAAGCCTGTGGCCAAACTGTAGCGCAAGCTGCTTGCGAGGTGAGATTTCAACTAAAGAAGTGTACCACCACTAGGCAGTTTTTAAACCGATACCTCGCTATCTGCACAGGATGAGGGTACACAAGTTACGTAATTGTGAGAAAATTACAGCAGGTTCATACGGTAATGAGGCGCCATGACTTCTAAGAATAAAACTTCACAACCAGATAACACGCCTGCTGCAGAGGACATCTCCTCTGATCAGAAGACCCTTGACGCTCAGGCCGTTGAGGCACCCGCCGCTGATGGCGAGAAAACCGACGAGCTTGAAGAGGTCACCGACCCTATTGCTGCTGATATGGCCGCTGCTGATGAAGACTACATCATGGAAATTGTCAGCCCTATCTTCCCTGGTCTAGACGAAGACGGCGAAGAGGACGAGGATGACTCAGCTTCAGATGAAGACTCTTCTGAAAACGATGCAGACAGCACAACTGACCTGGAGAAAATCGTAAACGATGCAGCTCTAACGCAAGATCTTTCTGCGGTAGAAGCTCGCCTCAAAGAGCTTGAAGAGAGCGCCCACGAACACTCAGAGGCCAAAACCGCCGAAGTTCCTTCCAAAAGCGCTACTAGCGCGAGTGATGCAGCGTCCGACGATGATGCAACCTCTATAAAAGATGTTGCTGATACGTTCTCAAGCTATCTTCGCAGTAGGCGTCGTGCGCTTTTTAGTTTGTACGCCGCTACAGCTTGCTTTCTGGCATTCTTGCACTCTTAAGTCTTGCCCTTTTATCTGCGGTTATCGTCTTCTTTATTCGCGTGAGCAACGTTCCTTCAACAGGTACTGTTATCGCTGACGCTCGCACACGAGCCGAAGCCCCAGCTTGGACTCCGGGCGAGTATGACGCTGATGAGTCCTTACTCCTTACGGGCATTGAAGTTGTTTCTCGCACCAGAAGTACCACGGCAATCTCCAGCGATGCTGCTCAGTTTGGCGCCACAGGCTACGCCAACTCTGTCGTACGCCTTACCTACACGGGTAACGCAATTGCTGCCACAAAGATTTCCAAGTTAGGATACGCAAATACCCAGGGTTGGAACGCTATTGGTGACGAAGAGACCCAATCTGTCTCCTACCAGGCAACTTCAGGTGTTTCCACAACAAAAGTCCTTGATGCCATCGGCGATGTACTAGCCAAGCTTGATGAAAAAAATCCAAACGAAGCTATTTCTTATAGCTCGCAGTTCTCTGGTGCAACGTTTACTGTTCTTGATGCAGGCTTTGATCGTGAACAGCAGACTTGCTGGGTAAGAATGTCAGGTGTTTCACCAACCTTCTATGGCTCGCTCACCTGCGATATTACGGCTTCATTTACGTTTGATGCCTCTACGGGCACCTGGTCGCTAGACACAGTCAGTCCCTCGGCAGGACTTAAGTACGACTACAACGGACTGGTGGGAACGTGGAAGGGCACCTTTGTTAGCTGTGAAGCCAGTAGCGGCAGTCCTTGTTACGCTGGCAGAACTAATCCTTTAACGCTGACCGTAACGTCTGCAGGTTTTTCTCGAGATCAGCTGGTACTTACGGGTACTGCAGAGGGTGTTGTCCACAACCATGGAGCGCTTAACACCTCGTACCGTTGGTATCCAGGTGACACTGAGTTCAAGAACGCATCTGTCTCTCTGACTACTTCTGGAACCATCGGAGATCAAATTCAGGTTTCTGGAACGGTTGATGTAACCAATGCAAGTCTGGATGCTCATTCTGCTTCTAGCACGTCCCTCAGCACAGCTCAAAAACCACAGTTGAAAGTTACTTTTGATATTGCTGATAACAGCGTGGTAGCTCAGCTTATTTCCACCCACACGGAAAACGGTCAGACCGTCACCTTTACTGATACCTACCAGCTCTCCAAAGAGTAAAAATAATCCCGTCAGGCCGAGTCTTTCCTGACGGGATTTCTATCATCAAATTACGAGAAGCACAGAGGCTGGTTACTAAGCCTTGTCTTCTTCCTTATCTGTGGCTTCTTCGTCGTTCTTCTCGCCCTTATGCATACGCCCACGAACAATTCCCACAATTGTAGGGATGATCGAGACCGCAACAATTCCTACAATCAGCAGCTCAAAGTGCTCCTGAACTACAGGGATACCGCCAAAGAAATAGCCGAGAAGTACAAACATCGTGGACCACGTAAGGCCGCCCAGGATGTTGTAGATACCAAAGTTTCTCCAGTGCATACCGCCCATACCCGCAATAAAAGGAACGAACGTGCGGATAAAGGGGAAGAAGCGCCCTAAGAAAATTGCCAGATGACCATGCTTGTCCAAAAACTTCTGAGTCTTCTCAAGATGCTCTGGAGTAAGTGCTTTGACCTTTCCAGAAGCAATGATCTTTTGACCAAAGAAGTGGCCAATCATAAAGTTCATCTGATCGCCAAGAATTGCGGCAGCCCACGTAATAACAAGCAGCAAAACAATATTAAAACCGCCATTGTGGGCAAAAAATCCTGCTGCAAAAAGCAGAGAATCACCTGGTAAAAACGGGAAAAAGACTACGCCAGTCTCAATAAAAACAATCAGAAAAACAAAACCGTACGCAGCAAGAGGGCCAGTGGCAATCATTGAAGCAATAAATGCACGAGGATCTCTAAGCAGCTCAATGATGTAGTTTACAAAACCCATCGAAGTCCAATCGTCGTGACAAATGTCGCGGCAAACACACGATATGCCTAAGAAAAGCGCATTGAGTGGGAACGGATGCCCGCGAGTGACCCCTTATGGCTGCTGTCTCCCGACCCTGACCAGGTTCGAGGTGTCACGTCATCCGCACCCGCTCAATGCGCTGTAGATACTCTACCCTATTAGAGAAATCTTTGCACAGATCGTATCGCTTCTACGCATTTTTTGACGAATTTTTTTCAATTGCTTTGATGATCTTCTCGACGTTCTTTTTTCCTCTTGAGATACCTACATGCAAAATTCCAGCTATAGGAACAGATATGACGAGAAGAACAATGCCGCCCACAAGCACAGCCGTTGCCATAGAACTTGTAGAAAGACTTCCGTACACGCTGAGATATATAAGCCATGCTCCAATTGCGATGCTAGAATAAGCGGCTCTTCTATAAACGCTTAGTGTTCCAAGAGCTTTTGTCTGCATACGAGCCTCGACAACCAAAGGGTTATCCTCGTGTGAATGAGAAGCTGCTCCTACATAGTTTTTCTTGCCCATAAAAACTCTCAATCAAAAGTGGCATCGCCGTATGACGATGCCACTTTATTACGTTTGTCTTTTCTGCGCCAGACAGGATTTTGCGCAAAAAATTAGTAAGACAGACCTGGGTTGAAGACGCCAATAACAACGCCAACAAGTGCTACAACAACAAGAATAAGCATAACAACTGTTGGGCTGAGCTTCTTCTTAGTCATCAACCACCAGCAAAGGTATACAAACAGAAGGTTCAATACCTTAGGGAAGATGCCATTAAGAGTTGTCTGAATGTCAACACCAGCAATATTCAGAGAAGTTGTGACGTTAATCCATGTAGCAGCAACAGAGCCAATGACCATAGTACCAATCATAACAATGGAGCTACGGAGAGCCTCGGACTCAGGACCAACAAGTGCCTCAACAGCAGAAGAGCCCAGGCTATAGCCCTGGTCGTAAGCAAACTTCATGCCGAAGTACATAATGAGGTTCCAGACCACAACATAGAACAGTGGGCCAAGAACGGAGCCGCCCTTAGAAAGGCCAAGTGCAATTCCAAGAAGAATTGGAATAAAGGTACCAACGATAATGGAGTCACCAAGACCAGCAAGAGGGCCCATAAGACCAGCACGAAGACCGTTGATGGTCTCGTCGTCGATTGCCTCGCCGTTTGCGCGAGCCTCTTCAAGAGAAGCGGTCAAGCCAACAACCATAGAACCAATCTGTGGCTCGGTATTAAAGAAGGTTGTATAGGTAGAAAGTGCCTCAACCTTTTGGTCATCAGTATCGTAAAGCTCGTCAACGATTGGAAGCATGGATGCAAGGTAACCAAATGTCTGCATGTGCTCCTGAGAGAAGCAGGTAAGATTGCCGTAAATCCAGCTCAAGAAAGACTTATTGCGTGCTTTCTGAGAAATGGTTTTCTTTTCAGCCATGATTAAATATCCTCCTCTTCTTCATCGTCTGCGCTTACATTGCCTGATGCTGCAGCAGCCAAACGAACATTCTTTGCCTGCTGAAGCTGATAGTTAAGAACAGCAAAGAAGACTGCTACGACTGCAGAGACAATGAGGTTCAGGCCAAGTGCGCCAGCAAGGATAAGCCAAAGGCAAAAGTTACCCAATCAAGAGGCTTAGTAATAACCTGCTTGCACAAAATTGCAACACCAACGGTAGGAAGAAGGGTACCAACGGTGAAGAGGGTCATCATTGGGATACCGTTCATAGGAAGGTATTCCTTCATGATGCCAACCATGCTCTCGCCAGCCATGCAAATGAAGAATGTTGGAATGAACGAGAAAAGAATGTGAGAAACCCAAGGGAATACAAAGTCAACCATTGGAATGGTCTTCTTAATACGACCCCACTCTTTGCTCTCCATTGCACGCCAGCCAATACCCTGCCATACAAGGTTCATGGTAGCGGTGCCGTAGAACAAGACGGTACCAAGAGTACCAACAGCTGCGCCAATAGCAGCTGCCTGAGATGCAGCCTCAACAGAGCTTGGATCAAGACCATAAGCCTTGATTGCAAGAATTGCTAGAGGAATACCAATGTAGGAAACTGCACGAACGTCAGCGGAAACAGTTCCGCCAGGTGTTACGAGTGCAATGTAGACCAACTGGATTGCTGCACCAACAATAATGCCAGTCTGGACGTCGCCAAGAATGACACCAACGACAAGACCTGCAACAAGTGGACGACCGAGGGTATAGTTACCTACGGTAGTACCAGCCATGCCAGGTAGTGACGCAAGGCATGCAAACAAACCCAAAAGGGCAGCTTGAAACGCATTAATTGCCATAAAAATCGCCTTCCGAATACTACTTTACGTCAAACTTCTCGCGGAATTTAGGCCACTCACCAATTGCCTTTCTTTAAGAAGAGCAAATTGAACGGTATAACCAGCTTTGGTTATATCCTCAAATGCCTGTCCCTCTTCTTGAGTAAAGGACTGGTTGTTGCCCAGCTTTACCGCACCAGGACGGTCATTACCAGGACCGATAATGACCGTGTTAATTCCTGGCTTAAAACCAAAGTCAACAAGAATTTTCTTCATGTCAACTGGGTTTTTAGTAATAAGAAAATAACGAGAATCGCTGTCTAGAACCTTCTGAGCGCTCTCTTTGAAGTGATCAAATGTCCAAACAAATACTTTCTTGTCAGGTGCTGCTGACTTGTAAGCAGACTTAAGGACAGGATTTGATGCAGCCGCATCATTAACTGCAATGATTCCGTCACAAGGAACCTCAAGGGCCCAACGAGTGACTGTCTGACCATGAATCATGCGGTCATCAACACGAACAAATGAAATCATGTTTTCTCCTAACATATTTCTTACGCAAGCAGCTACGCGTACTTGCAGTAATTACTAAAGGTCTTCCTCGTCATCGTCTTCAAGAGCTAAGACGATCTGATTAACGCCATTTTTTCCTTCGTTCAGGATTGATGACACAAGAGCCTCACCACTTAGGCCATCATCGATAGCCATCAAAGCACCAATTACCATGGGAAGATTGGCACCACTAAAAGCCACGGTATGGGAAAGCAGGCCTTTTTTGGCGAGAAGATCAAGTGCATTAGTAAGTGGAGAACCACCGATAATGTCACCAAGAACAACAACCTCGTCGTCAGCAGTAAGTGGCTCAAGAATTTTTGACAAATTCTCTCTATATTCAGCTGCTCCCACGCCATCTTCCATGCTGTAGCTCAAGATGTTTTCTCTGGGTCCCATCAGCATGTCCATTACGCTATGCAGACCTGGTGCAAACGTTCCATGACTTACGAGCAAAAGGTACTTCATTACTGCTCCATTCCAGACATCACCACTGTGGCTGTACTTCGCCTGTATTAACAGCCGTACTACGCCAATACAAAATTTCCAACCTGTTATGTAAATTGTTATGCATCAAAATTTACATTCCAAGCCACGTGTCACTTGCCTAGCCGTTATAACACAAAGGTATACATGCGCTATTGGCATTCGCAAATTTTTTAATATTCTTGATGTATTATTTTTTTAAATTTTATTTAAATAATTCAATTGATTCAGTTTCTTTTTAGATGAACAGGCGTTCTAGCATCATAAATAGATATGCAGAAATTTTTTTACATATATGAACATAAAAGTAGCAATATTGCATATATTAGAAAAAGAAATGTCCGCTCAACACTCCTCGAAATACACTTCTAAAAATCATAACCACCCGCATAGCGGGTGGTTTGCTCTTAGGGTATAACCCTAATTATACTTGCCCAGGACTCAAGTCCTTTGCCCTTCACTTCGTTCAGGTCACAATAGCAATGTAACACCGGCAGCCAGTTAAACTGGCTATCCAGCGAGATTATTTATCGAAGGGATTTTCATATTCCTTCAAACTTAATTTATCCTGAGCTATATCGGCGTTTTCTTGTTCTCGAATATATTTTCTTATTGTCGCCTCATTAAGACCTACGGTTGATACATAGTAGCCTTCAGCCCAGAATTTTCTATTACCATACTTATATTTAAGGTTTGCATGTCTGTCGAACATGAGCAGTGAACTTTTACCTTTTAAGTAACCCATAAAACTTGAAACGCTTATCTTAGGTGGGATACTCACAAGCATGTGTATATGATCTGGCATGAGATGTCCCTCAAGAATTTCTACTCCTTTCCAGTCGCAAAGCATCTTGAGTATTTCTCGAAGGTCTTCTCTGTATTTGTTATAAATGACTTTCCTTCTATACTTTGGTGTAAACACAATGTGGTATTTACATAACCATTTTTGTGCGCAAGGCTATTGGCCTTATGTGCCATAGCTACTCCTTCCTTCTTGGCTATTAGTGACCTGAACAATCGCTATGCTAGAAGGAAGGATTTTTTAATTTGCAAAAGCAAAAAGTATTCTCCACCCGCATAGCGGGTGGTTTTGTGTTCGCGCGTTACACGCGCTCAACAAAGCTAAAGCCTCGATTTCATGTCCATAACCGACCCGCATAGCGGGTGGTTTGCTCTAGAGTATAACCCTAATTATACTTGCCCAGGACTCAAGTCCTTTGCCCTTCACTTCGTTCAGGTCACAATAGCAATGTAACACCGGCAGCCAGTTAAACTGGCTATCCAGCGAGATTATTTATCGAAGGGATTTTCATATTCCTTCAAACTTAATTTATCCTGAGCTATATCGGCGTTTTCTTGTTCTCGAATATATTTTCTTATTGTCGCCTCATTAAGACCTACGGTTGATACATAGTAGCCTTCAGCCCAGAATTTTCTATTACCATACTTATATTTAAGGTTTGCATGTCTGTCGAACATGAGCAGTGAACTTTTACCTTTTAAGTAACCCATAAAACTTGAAACGCTTATCTTAGGTGGGATACTCACAAGCATGTGTATATGATCTGGCATGAGATGTCCCTCAAGAATTTCTACTCCTTTCCAGTCGCAAAGCATCTTGAGTATTTCTCGAAGGTCTTCTCTGTATTTGTTATAAATGACTTTCCTTCTATACTTTGGTGTAAACACAATGTGGTATTTACATAACCATTTTGTGTGCGCAAGGCTATTGGCCTTATGTGCCATAGCTACTCCTTCCTTCTTGGCTATTAGTGACCTGAACAATCGCTATGCTAGAAGGAAGGATTTAATTTGCAAAGCAAAAAGTATTCTCCACCCGCATAGCGGGTGGTTTTGTGTTTCGCGCGTTACACGCGCTCAACAGGCTAAAGCCTCGAATAAGAAAGAAGGCCATACAAGATGGCCTTCTTAGCATGAAATAAAAAAATAATTTTATGTTACGTAACGTGTTATGTTCTGTTTCTGCGATAGAAATCAACAAGAGACTGAGTTGAAGCGTCTTGCTTTGCCAGCTCTTCGTCGTTATGAATTGCAGGGAAAATCTGCTTTGCAAGCTGTTTACCAAGCTCTACGCCCCACTGATCAAAGGAATCAATGCCCCACACAACACCTTCAACAAAGGTAATGTGCTCATAGAGTGCAATAAGTGTGCCGATAGCACGAGGATTAAGCTCTTTTCCAAAGATAGAAGTAGTTGGCCTATTTCCTTCAAAGACGCGTGCAGAAACCATCCACTCTGGCGTTCCCTCAGCACGGACCTCATCAGCGGTCTTACCAAAAGCAAGTGCTTTGGTTTGCGCAAAGAAATTGGAGAGGAAGAGTTCATGGACGTCTAGGTCTGCATCTTTGGTGGCAAAGGCAGTATTTACAAACGCAATAAAGTCAGCGGGAATGATCTGGGTTCCCTGATGGATAAGCTGGTAGAACGCATGTTGACCATTAGTTCCAGCCTCTCCCCAGAAGATCTCTCCTGTCTTTGAAGTAACCGCCGTACCATCCCAACGAGTAGACTTGCCGTTGGATTCCATGGTGAGCTGCTGGAGATACGCAGGGAATCTATGCAGGTACTGGCTATATGGAAGAACGGCGTGAGATGCTGCGCCAAAGAAATTAACGTACCAAACGTTTAAAAGACCCATGAGAGCAACAACATTTTGTCTCAATGGAGTGTTTTTGAAGTATTCATCAACTGCATTAAAGCCACTGAGGAATTCTGCAAAACGCTGTGGACCAAAAACGATAGCCAGCACAAGACCAACTGCAGAATCAACCGAATAACGGCCGCCAACCCAGTTCCAGAAACCAAAGGTGTTTTCTGGATCAATACCAAAGTCTTCTACCAAATCAAGCGCAGTTGAAACAGCAACAAAATGCTTACGAATAGCATCTGCATTCTGAGAATCAGAGCCATCAATAATGCCCTGTTCAGCAAGCTTCTCTAAAAGCCACGCACGAGCACAACGTGCATTGGTAAGTGTTTCAAGTGTGGTAAAGGTTTTGGAAACAACAATGAAGAGTGTTGTTTCTGGATCAAGATCCTCGGTTTTCTCGCCAAGGTCAACAGGGTCAATGTTGGAGACAAAGCGAGCAGTAATACCGGCGTCAGCAAAAGGCTTTAGAGCCTCGTAAACCATAACAGGACCAAGGTCAGAACCACCAATACCAATACTTACAACAGTCTTGATAGGCTTGCCAGAAACACCCTTCCACTCTCCCGAGCGAACTCGGTCACAGAAGGCATACATCTTGTTCAAAGTCTGGTGAACATCGGCGACAACATCTTGTCCGTCAACAATAAGCGTGCCTGCTTCAGAGGCAGGACGACGAAGCGCTGTATGAAGAACTGCTCGGTCTTCAGTAGTGTTGATATGCATGCCGGCATACATAGCGTCTCTACGCTCTTCAAGCTTGACCTCTTTAGCAAGGTCACACAGAAGATCAAGCGTCTCTTGCGTGGCAAGGTTTTTAGAAAGATCGATATGGAACTGGTCTAGCTCGAACGTAAGATTCTTGGCGCGCTGTGGGTCCTCTGCAAACCATTTCTTCAGCGTAGCCTTAGTATCTTTTAAGCTGGTGTAATGCTCTGTAAGTGCCTGCCAAGCTCTAGTCTGTGTTGCGTCAGTAGGCAAAATGCTTGGTGCTGTAGGTGATGCCATACCAGTCTCCTTCTTTTGACTACCTCAAGGATAATCTGAGCAGCGCTCATAAAACGTCACAATGTCGTTTTTCGTAAAAAATACGACAAATCATTACTAATAGGGTTCTCCCAAAGGTGGAACCTGTTTAATTGCAGCCCAGCGCATCTGCTTCTGATGAGGGTCATCAAGCGCACCGGCAAAGTTATCAAGATTAACCACGCGCATTCCACATACATGAACAAGAACACGGGGCGAGAAGGTCTTCTCGGCATCAGTTTTAAGCTGTTCAAGCTCTTCTGCGTATGCTTCACGCACTGATGCAACTGCTGCATCATTTACCATGAGCACCGTGTCAGACTAAAAGCACTTATCGCCTGCCTAACGAGCTCTGGATTTATGGGATTGCCTGTTTTTGTTGTGGTAAGTAAGGTAGCCCATGCCTCAGGTGCATAGCCTAAATGCTCTAAAGAAGCTTTAAGAGCAGAAAGTTCTGTCTCTTCAAAGTCTTCTTGCCCTTTTACTAACAAAACCGATGCAAAAGCATTGCCTGCCATACACACCCCCTGAGCAGCAAAATCTCCAAACTCATGCGTTGTTTTTGCCATGTAGGCTTCTTTTCGCATAGATCTTTCGCTTGGCATGCGCACCTCTTTCTTATATGCCAACTATGCACGTAATTCACAATTTGAGCAAGTCTATAAAGTTATGTGTATACACTTTTCTAATTTGGGGATAAGTTTGCTAAGTGCTTGAAATTAAATGGCCTAAAGGCCGTGTGTAACTGGAGGTTCGTTATGGCACAGCAGCTTACTACTGCAGAGTTCGATTCTGTTCTTGCAAACGCAGACAAGCCTGTTCTTGTTGATTTCTGGGCATCTTGGTGCGGTCCTTGCCGTGCTCTTGGTCCAGTTGTCGAGGAAGTTGGCAATGAGATGGCAGACAAGCTTGACGTTTACAAGGTAAACGTTGATGACGAGGCAGATCTTGCAACTCGTTTCCGCATCGTCTCTATCCCAACCCTCATCCTCTTCAAGAACGGCGAGCCTGTTCACACCATGGTTGGCAACCTTCCTAAGGCTGACCTCGTTTCTGAGCTCAACGCTAACCTGTAAGTTCTTGTGTGCCACGCGGCTGCGCTGGCTTATCATTGAACTAAGCGGCGGTACGTCTATCGGCGTGCCGCCTTTTTGTTACAAGGAGAACTAATGGCCGATAAAAGCCTTGATGCCCAACAGACAGGACTTTTAAAAGGAGTTCGTAAGCGCCTCTTTCTACAGCGTCTACGTTCTAGCCTTTCTACCATCATTCTGCTTGTCTCTTCAGCAATCTTTATTTTTTTGCTGATTGACGTTTCTGAAGGTGACGTCATCGGCATTGATCACTTTGCCTACAGGCTCTTTGTTGTCCACCTTAGAACTCCCCTTCTCACTGAGATAATGGAGGGGTTCTCTGGACTTGCAAGTCCTGTCACCGTTATTGTCATGCTTATTGTGGTTGCCGCGTTTGCACCAGGGCCAAGTGTTGGCAGACTCGCATCCATTAACCTTGGCGGTGTTGTTATTGTTGACCTTATCTTTAAAGCTATTGTCCAGCGCCCTCGTCCCGATGGATTTAGACTGGTAGTTGAAACCGGCTATAGCTTCCCCTCGGGCCACTCGATGTTCTCGATGGCTTTATGGCCTGCTTATTTGGCTTGTCTGGCACTACGAGAAAGACAAACTACAGCGCTGGATTTGGTGCGGTCTTTTCTCCGCGGTCATCATTATGATTGGCGTCAGCAGAATTTATCTGGGCGTGCACTACGCCACCGACGTTATTGGTGGTTTCTCGCTTGCCCTTGTATGGCTGGTTCTCTTTACTAAGCTGATGATTCCATCGCTTATTTACAAGAAGAAAGTACCTCAAGCGAAGACAGACTAATAATCTCTGCACTGACTACCTGAGCCGCTTCTTCATCAACAATAATACGTCCCATAGTTGCACCCTCGCGACCGCGAGGATAGGTAGGACTTCCTGGATTCATTACAAGCGTATTGGTCCACTCGTCGCGCTGTACAAAAGGCTTATGCGTGTGACCGCAGATAGCAATATTGCATTTAACCAGGTCAAGCCTCTCGCGATAATGACATACCTGCCACTTAAGACCGGCTGCAAAGAAAATAATCTTTTTCTTTACCATGGGGCCATAGTTGTAGCAGAAGTCATTATTCCCCAGGCAAAGCTTGACTGGAGCAATCTTCTGCAGTGTCTGATAATCGGCATTAGAGGTAATATCTCCTGCATGCACAATGTAATTGGCGCCCTGCAGAGCTTCAAGCAACTCAGATGACAAATACCCATGCGTATCTGAAATTACATCAAACCTTACAAGTGCCATACCAAACTCCTACGTGCGCTTTAAGCCTCTGGCGAGAAACCCTTTGAGCTTCTACAGTCCCAGTGCTCGCTTGAGTGCAACCACACGACGGCGAGAAACCGAAATGTGACGCTCCTCAAATCCCTGAATAGTCAACTGTAGGATACCAGCAGAGATAACCTCAACATCGTCAACATACTCAAGATTCACGATAAAGCTACGATGAATGCGGAAGAATCCGTGCGGAGCAAGGCGCTCTTCAAGTTTTTGCAGGGAAATAGTAGACAAGAAACGGTCATCTTCCGTGTAGATACAGGAGTAATCGTCTTTTGCCTCAATAAATCGAATCTGATCAATAGGAACAAGAACTTTGCTTCCGCTCTTAATGACAGGAATACGCTCAATAGTTGCCATAGGAGACTGAGGGCGCAGGCGCTCTTCAACCTTATCAAGGGCCTGCTCAAGGCGCTCGGTCTCAACGGGCTTCATCAAGTAATCAACGGCATTAACGCCAAAGGCGTCTAGTGCGTACTCGCTATATGCAGTGACAAACACAATCTGAGGAGGATTCTTCAACTTGTGAAGAGCCTCTGCAAGCTGCATTCCATTTGTCTTAGGCATAGAGATATCCAGGAACATAACCTCAACGCGAGACTCCATGAGTTTCTCGACAGCATCCCTTGCACTTGTGGCCTCAATGATTTCCTCGAGACGGCCGGTCTCCTCAAGCAAGAACCTGAGCTCAGAACGGGCTGGAGCCTCGTCATCAACAATCATGGCACGCATGTCATTCATCTCCCAACGACTAACGCAGCGTTAAGCAAAACCGTGTACTACTATGCTGTTGCCTGCAGAGCCACACCTGCAAGCTTGAGCGTCACGCACGTACCCTGACCTGGCTTAGACATGATTTCCATGCCAGATCCAGCGGCGTAGAAGCGCTCAACTCGCTCAGCTACGTTCTTAATGGCAATGCCCGTGCCCCCATTTCTCCCCGAAGAATCCTGCGGAGTAGGACCTTGGCCATTAAGCAAGCGAGAAACAGTCTCTTCATCCATTCCAAGACCATCATCAGCAACAGATATAAGGATATCATCTTCGTCGCGTGCGACGTGGATGTCAATATGAAGCGCGCCTTCATCTTTCATGGCGTGCCTCACGGCGTTCTCAACAATAGGCTGAATCAGAAAAGACGGAACCTGAACGTCTTCGCATCCCTCATCGACATGCTCAGACTCTTGGATACGCTCTTCTCCAAAACGAGCCTTCTCAATTGTCAAATACCTGCGCGTTTGTGTCAATTCCTGAGAAAGCGGAATAAGTGCGCCCTGCGAACTCTCAAGCGTGCGGCGATAAAACACAGAGAACTCGCGAAGCAAGTCGCGTGCCTTATTGGGGTTTGTGCGCGTAAGAGATGCAATGGTATTAAGCGTATTGAACAAAAAGTGTGGATTAATCTGTGCTTGCAGAGCCTTGACCTCGGCTCGAGCGGTCAACTCTGCCTGACGGTCAAGCTCGTACGAGGAAAGCTGCGTGGAAAGAAGCTCACCCAGACCCTCTGCGATTGCCAGCTGCGTACGATCAATTTCAATACCGCGACGATAATAAAGTTTGATTGTGCCGACCGTGTGATCTTGAACAATCAGCGGAACAATGATGCCAAAAGAGCTGCCGCCATTGCCAAAGCCGCCTCGTCTTTGCAGCACCTGCTGACGGCTATCTACCGAGACAAACGTCTCCATGCGGCCACTTTCCAAAACCTCAGTTGCAGGGCCAACTACCTTTGAACCAGGCATATGGGAGGTTACAATATCTCCTTCAAAACCCAATACGTACTCTGTATCAGTAATAGAGATAGCGGCAGCAGAGGTTTCTGAAAGCAATAACGTGCAGATGGTTGGTGCTGTTTCTTGTGACAATCCACCGCGTAAGGTTTTAAGCGTCTTAGAGGCCACCTCAAGTGTTCGCTCTGTTGCCTGAGACCGAGCGTGCTCGTTACCCGGCTGAGTGGTGCCGCCAAAAACAATGACCGTGGCAAGTCCTCCGCCTGCAACAAGAGCTGCAAACAGGTTGTCTGCCATGACACTCCAAGAGAGAAGGCCCAGCAATACACAGGCGAGAAGAACCAGGACCACCCTGGTTGACCTCTGTATGTACTGAGCAAGTCTCTGCATGGTTGTCTAGTTCTCCACTGCTTCTGTAGCAGAATCCTCAGAAGCAAGCTGCTGTGGTAAAGACGAATGCTTAAGTGCGCGAGCTAAAGGAGCACCAAGTACATAGAGAACAACGGCTTCTCCAAGTCCTGTGGTAATAAAGCCAAACAAGAACATTAGAGGATATGAGCCGTCGAGCTCAATGGTGGTAAATGGAATTGTGTAGAATCCCAAGCCCTGAAGCAAAATAGGAAGATATGCAGAAACAATTACTGCATTTGCAAGCACAGGTCCTAGAAGTGCAAGCGGTACATTCTTCCTGTTTTTCCAGGTAAACCATGCACCAAGGGCAGTTGCCAAGGAGCCAAAGACTACGTCTAACAGCCCCAATGCACCTGTGCCAGAAATAACCATATTTGCAAGGTTAGCAATGACGCAACCAAGTGTCAGTCCTGGAATTGCATCAGCGGTAAAGAGTGCAAGAACAACAACTGCCTCAGAAATGCGGAACTGCACAGGACCCCAAGCAAGACCGCCCAAGAAAAGAAGAGCTGCAAGAGTAAGTGCTGCATAAAGAGCTGCAATGATACCAATACGTGCAAGACGCTGAGCGCGCTGTTTGTTGCATAAGCTGAAGAAACCTGTGGCAAAACAATCCCCTTGTTAACTCTAAAAACTTAGTTCATGATACGACGAAACGCATATATGAGCAAATGAGCAGCGCAGACATATACCTAGTAATGCAGGTGCATTCCTGGATAGACCATCTCGCGAGCATGCTTCTGATATGCCGCAACTGCCTCTTCCTCAAAGGCCAGAGGGGTGTCCTCCTCGCCCGCCATATCCAAAATCCAACGTGTGAGATAGGGGTTGAGCGGAAGCAGTGGACCAATAAGCCAGGTGGCAATAGCATTTTTGCGACGGAAGCCCTCCAACTTGCTTTCTTTATTGATGCCAAATCCAACCTTATTCTTAAGGAAGTAGCAGTTAGAGTTATCTCCCTCAGTAAGCGTGAACTGCATCTTAAAGCCCACAACAGTAAACGGCTCTTTGCCATTACCAGGATCAAACTCTCCCACCTGAACGTCGTGGAAACGCTGAGGCATATAGCGAGTGGTCACAAAATTGAAGAGACCCAAGCCCTCAATCTCAGAGCCGTCAGGATTGACGATTTTCTGTCCAAAAAGCTCTGAAGCATTGCCTGCAAACAGCATAGGAACACCCTGATCGGCCAGCTCAGCAAGCCTATCTTTGTAAGGCATAAGGCGAGAAATAATAAGCTCTTGCTGGGCTTCTGTCATGCCGCCCATGATGATTGCCGACGGCGTATTGTCAACAAAGTAAGGCGTTGCTGCGTGAGAAGTGTATACGAAGTTCTCTTTTGGAAGGCAAGCCTCCAGGTAGAGAGCGTTTCCGTTATCTCCACCTTGGTTGCCGTACTCTGGATAGAGAATCTCAATCTTAGTTGCTGGATTACTCATGGGAGGCCTCCATCTGTTTCAAGCGCTCAATGATACGGTTTCTGCTGATATCAGCAATGCCGCCGTTGTAGAGGCCATGTGCATAGAAAACGTGCTGGCAAGCGTTAAGGTCAACCAAATCAGCTGTCTCTTCTGGAGAGTTTGCTACAAAGGTTTTAGCTGGATCAATGCCTGCAAGCCTCAGTCTAAGCTGCAGGTCAAGCGATGTGTCACCGTAAATAATGACCTGCTTAACGCTTGGATCTTGCAAGAACTCAAAGTCAGTCTGGTAGTACCAGCCAATATACTCTGTCTGGTCCTTTGCTTTTGCCATATATGCATCGGCAATCATAATGATGATTGCCTTATCACCTGGCTGTTTGCGAAGGATATCGATAGTGACTGAGGTTGCCGTGTCATTCTCGCCCTTAGAGGCCATGCTAATAAGACGGCGACCGTTATAGTCAATCTCGTTGTACCTGGAAGAAGCGATGTTAACGCGCTGCAGAGATGCGGCGATAGTTGCCGGCGCAAGACCCATCTCGCGTGCGGTAACAATGGCTACAAACAGGTTGTAGAGGTTAACAATTGAGTAGCTGTTGAGCTTGTACTCGTATGTTGGTGCACCCTCGTGCCAGTGCTCCTTAACCACAAACGTGCCGGTCTCTGGATCAACCGAGATAACCTCGTAGTCAGGCGTTGGATTGGTATAGCCACACTCTTCACAGGTTGCATGGCCAAGATGCCTCAGGTGGGCATAATCCCACTTGAGCTTGCCGCCGCATTTGGGGCATGCAGTAAGATCCGAAACAATGCCTACAGGCTCTGCAGTATCTTCTGCCAGCCTTGCGATGGAGTAATACGTACGATGAGTGCACTGAGGAGCAAGTCTGCAGCTAATCATGTCATCTGCATTCAAAATCAGATGAGTCGAAGCAGGAATGCCCTTATCCATAACGTCAAACACGTAGTCTGGAGTTGCACTACGAGAGAACGTATCGCGGAACAGATTGGTAACAGACAAAATATCTGGCTGCAGATATGGGAAATACGAGGTCCCGAGAGCTCATCGAACTCCATAACTGCAAGCTTGGTCTTTGAGGTGCCCTTCCACGTGGCGTTCTTTGCAAACGAGCTTGCAAAGCCGCTGGAAATATTGCCGCCAACGCGGTTAGTAACAGTCTGATAGCCATTATCAGCGAGAAGATCGTTAAGCAGGTTGTTGGTGGTTGTCTTACCGTTTGTGCCGGTGATAAAGACAATCTGCTCTGGCTTAGCAATATCTCCCAAAAATGCAGGATCAATACCTTCAGCAATAAAACCTGGCAGCGTTCCGCCCTCATGGTTCGTCAATTTAAGTGCTGCAAGCGTTGCTTTAGCAGCGAGAAAAGCTACAGGAAATAGTCTGCTCTTTTTTTGTGCCACAGTAACTCCCATCGTGAGCAAAGTCTCTCTAGTTTATCACCTCGCGAGAAGAGCTTGAAGAACAGAGGGTCTCTCGCCAAAAATGCTGCATAAAAAAGCCGAGCCAGGATATCCTGGCTCGGCTGAAGCTACGTGAAAGTAAGTTGCCTTACTCCTCAGGCTGCTCCTTCTTCTCTGCTGCATAGAGCTCGGAGAGGCGTACAAGGTGATCGTAGCGAGCCATTGCGGCTTCCTCGTTCTCCTTGAAGAGCTTCTCTGCGTGCTCTGGGAACTCGCGGGTGAGTCGGCTGTAGCGAGCCTCGTTCATCAGGAACTCCTGGTAGCCACCCTTAGGTGCCTTGGAGTCAAGCGTGAACTTCTTACCTGCAGGTGCGGCTGGGTTGAAGCGATAGAGGTTCCAGTAGCCGGTCTCGACTGCCTTCTTCATCTCCTCCTGTGCGTGAGCCATGCCGCCCTTGATGGAGTGCATCTCGCATGGGGAGTAACCGATGATGAGGGATGGTCCTGGATAAGCCTCTGCCTCAGCAATTGCCTTGAGAGTCTGCTGGAGGTTTGCGCCCATGGAGACCTGAGCAACATAGACGTAACCATAGGTCATAGCGATCTCAGCAAGGTTCTTCTGCTTGATGTCCTTACCTGCTGCAGCAAACTGTGCAACCTGGCCAAGACGGGAAGCCTAGAGGACTGACCACCGGTGTTGGAGTAAACCTCAGTGTCGAAGACAAAGACGTTGATGTCCTCGCCGGAAGCAAGAACGTGGTCAAGGCCACCGAAGCCGATGTCGTATGCCCAACCGTCGCCACCGAAGATCCAGAAGGACTTCTTGGTGAGGAAGCTCTTGTTAGCAAGGATTTCCTTAGCTGCTGGAAGATCAGACTTCTCAAGCTCAACTACGAAGGTCTTAGAAGCTTCCTTGGAGAGAGCTGCGTCGTTGACGGACTCAATCCATGCCTTAGCAGCATCCTTGAGGTCCTGAGATGCGCCGTCCTCATCGACAAGCTGCTGAGCAAGCTCCAGGAGACGCTTCTGCTGTGCCTGATGACCAAGCATCAGACCCATACCGTGCTCTGCATTGTCCTCAAAGAGGGAGTTGTTCCATGCTGGGCCGTGGCCGTTTGCATCGGTAGTGAATGGTGAGCAAGAAGCTGGGTTACCCCAAATGGAGGAGCAGCCGGTTGCGTTGGAGATGAACATACGATCGCCGAAGAGCTGAGTGACCAGGCGGCCATAGCTGGTCTCAGCGCAGCCTGCGCAGGAACCAGAGAACTCAAGAAGAGGCTTCTTTGAACTGGGATGCCTTGACGTTGTTAGCAACAAGCTCGGTCTTCTCGGAGACGTGGTTGACTGCGTAGTCAAAGATCTCCTGCTTGGACTCCTGCTCCTCGATTGGCTTCATGGTCAGAGCATCTGCAGGGCAGATGTAGACGCAGTTGGAGCAACCGGTGCAGTCGAGCTGAGAAATAGCAATCTCAAACTTGTAGCCCTTAGCCTTAGGGCCAACGGCATCCTTGAACTGAGACTGTGCTGGTGCAGCAGCAACCTCTTCGTCGGTAAGGACGAATGGACGGATGACTGCGTGTGGGCAGACATAAGCGCACTGGTTACACTGGATGCACTTCTCGACGTTCCACTCAGGAACAACAACAGCAATGCCACGCTTCTCATAAGCAGCAGCACCAAGCTCGAACTGTCCATCAACGTGGTTCTTAAATGCGGAAACAGGAAGTGCGTCACCCTCCATACGAGAGACTGGAGTCATGATGTCGCGAACCTGCTTGAGCAGAGCCTCACGGCCCTCAAGGGTGATTGTGCTTGGAGCATCCTCTGCAGTAGCCCAATCAGCAGGAATCTCAATCTTAGTAAATGCAGTAGCACCAGCGTCGATTGCCTTGTGGTTCATATCGACGACGTTCTGGCCCTTCTTCAGGTAAGAATGAGTTGCAGCGTCCTTCATGTACTGAAGTGCGTCTGCCTCTGGGAGAACCTTTGCAAGAGCAAAGAATGCAGACTGAAGAATGGTGTTGGTGCGCTTGCCCATACCAATTTCCTTGGCAAGGTCAATTGCATTGATCAGATAAACGTTGATGTTGTTCTTAGCAATGTAGCGCTTGCCTCTGCTGGCAGGTGGTGTGCAAACTCCTCTGCATCCCACTGGCAGTTGACCAGGAAGGTACCGCCAGGCTTGACGTCGCGGACCATCTTGTAGCCCTTGATGATGTATGCAGGAACGTGGCATGCAACAAAGTCTGCCTTAGTGACATAGTAAGGAGAACGGATCTTGTGATCACCGAAGCGCAGGTGGCTGATGGTGATACCGCCGGTCTTCTTGGAGTCATACTGGGAAGTATGCCTGAACATATTTATCGGTGTGGTCACCAATAATCTTGATGGAGTTCTTGTTAGCGCCAACGGTACCGTCGCCGCCGATACCCCAGAACTTGCACTCAATGGTGCCCTCAGCTGCAGTGTTAGGAGCCTCAGGATCCTCTGGGAGAGACAGGTTGGTAACGTCATCGACAATACCAATGGTGAACTCACGCTGAGGAGCATCCTTCTTGAGCTCCTCAAAGATTGCGAATGCAGATGATGGTGGGGTGTCCTTAGAACCAAGGCCGTAACGACCACCAACAACCTTAATACCTGTACGACCAGCCTCATAGAGGGAAGAAACAACGTCTTCGTAGAGAGGCTCACCAACGGAACCTGGCTCCTTGGTGCGGTCGAGAACAGCAATCTTCTTGACGGACTCAGGAAGAACGTCAACAAAGTGCTTTACAGAGAATGGACGATAGAGGCGGACCTTAACCAGACCGACCTTCTCGCCATGAGCGTTCAGGTAATCGATAACCTCTTCGAGGGTATCGCAGAAGGAACCCATGCAGATAACAACGCGGTCAGCGTCTTCTGCACCGTAGTAATTGAACAGACCGTAGTCAGTACCAAGCTTAGCGTTGATCTGGTTCATGTAGTCTTCAACAACTGCTGGCAGCTGGTTATAAACCTCGTTGCACGCCTCGCGGTGCTGGAAGAAGATATCGCCGTTCTCGTGGGAACCACGGCTTGATGGATGCTCTGGGTTCAGTGCATGATCGCGGAATGCCTGGACAGCGTCCATATCACACATCTCAGCCAGATCAGCATAATCCCAAACAGCAACCTTCTGAATCTCGTGAGAAGTACGGAAGCCGTCGAAGAAGTTAACAAATGGAACCTTGCCCTTGATTGCTGCGAGGTGAGCAACAGGAGCCAGATCCATAACCTCCTGGACGTTGCCTTCTGCGAGAAGTGCAAAGCCAGTCTGGCGAGCAGACATAACGTCAGAGTGATCGCCAAAGATGTTCAGTGCATGGGTTGCAACGGTACGTGCGCTGACGTGGAAACACCAGGGAGCTGCTCGCCGGCAATCTTGTACATGTTTGGAAGCATGAGCAAGAGGCCCTGAGAAGCGGTGTAGGTAGTGGTCAGAGCGCCTGAACCAAGAGAACCGTGAACAGCACCAGCTGCGCCAGCCTCGGACTGCATCTCGACAACCTTGACGGTTGTACCAAAGATGTTCTTTACACCCTGGGCGGACCACTGGTCAACATAGTCTGCCATTGGACTTGATGGGGTAATTGGGTAAATGCCCGCTACCTCGGTAAACGCATACGACACGTAAGCCGCGGCGTTGTTACCGTCCATGGACTTAAACTTTCTTGCCATTTCCTCTCCTTGCCTAATCTGTGATTTCTCACAGTATGCGTCTGTGCGATCCAAAATAAAGCTGTAGACCCTGGGTGACTACGGAAACAAGTTTCATAGTTCGGCCGGCAGCGGTCGCATAATGCTTTTATTATTGCGCAAAAAAACAATGAAACAAATCAGAAATATGAGCCAATAAATACCTATTTTCAGGTAGGATTTTCTACCTGCGGAATTGCAAAATAAACATAACAGTAAAGTGCAACTTTTTTGTAAATCGACAAAATATTCAAGTGCGCAAGCAGCCATCTGTCTGAAAATTGGACAAATTTTTACGTAAGCACTCAACGCACGGAAGTCTTGCTGCACGTTGAGTGCTCTTTTAATAGCCGTACTTTAGGGTCATATCTCTTTTGATTACTTGGCCGCTTTAATCTCGCAAAGCTTCTTATAACCAAATAAGAAACGCTCTCCTATCTCACCTTCAGCATCGGATGCACAAACAACTCCGTGCTCATCTGAAGTAAGGAAGGCTTCATCAAAATCAGCAGTTCCATCAAATACCTGTGCGACAACATCTGGATTAAACTCAGTTGGCTCATGCAGAGTTTGTGCCAAATCAAGCACCAGACTTGTGGCTCCTGATCGAACGCTTTCTTCTGAGATACCTGCGATAAGCTTTCCGTCCTTCACGAGCCAAAGCACTTCTGGTGCGCAATGAGTTTGCTGCTCTTCTCGCTGTGAAATTCTTGCACGACCCGCAAGAGATAGAACAGAACTCTCCTCTAAAGACTGGTAAGGACCAACTGTCATAGCAGCCTGGCCATTGCTTTCGAGCAAAAGCATAAGAACGCCGTCTGGATATTCTTGCGATCCCTCTTTGAGCGTTCCCTCGATGTGCTGCTTAGCCCAAGCAATCAAGTGCGGAGAAACATCTTTTTGAGCAACAACTCGTCTACTCAGCGCACGTAAATGCCTGTTATCAAGAGGGAGAACACCTCCAGCAAGTCTCCAACGACAAACAAGTTCTGGATTATCAAGCTCAAACTTCTGAGCCGCTTCTAACTCTTCCTGGTCCACAGTGTCCTCCCCCAACTTTTTATGAAATGAACTGCTATTCCCGGCTTAGCAGACTAGTGCCTAAAGTGTCGCTTTCCTGTAAACACCATTGCAATACCGTATTCATCACAAGCAGCAATAGACTCATCATCTCTGACTGATCCGCCTGGCTGAATAATGGCTGTTACGCCATGGGCTGCCAAGGTATCAACGTTATCTCGGAATGGGAAAAACGCGTCGGATGCAGCCACAAGGTTCTTTGAATCAATTCCCATGCGTTCGCAAGCAGCTTCAGCTCGCTCGCACGCGAGAAGAGCAGCGTCAACACGGTTTGGCTGGCCTGGTCCCATGCCAATTCCAGCTTGATCTTTTGCAACCAAAATAGCGTTTGATTTAACGGTCTTACAAACTTTCCAAGCAAATACCAAATCATTCAGCTCTTCTGGAGTTGGTTGACGCTTAGTAACAACCTCAAAGCTCTCTGCAGTTTCATCTGCATGATCAAGGTCTTGCACCAACAGTCCACCGTCAACAGTTCTCATTTCGAGCTCACGGCTTCTATCGATTCCGCCCGTAGCTAAGACGCGGAGATTGGTTCTCTTTGACAGGCGCTCTAGAGCCTCTTCTGTGAAGCTTGGTGCAATAAGAACCTCAACAAACTGCTTATTGATATCTGCGAAGTGCTCAACAAACTCCAGCGGAACCTCTCTGTTTACTGCAATAATTCCGCCAAAAGCAGAAAGCGGATCACAAGCAAATGCTCGGTCATATGCCTCAACAACATTTTCTGCCGTTGCAGAACCACAAGGATTCTGGTGTTTCAAAATAATGACTGATGGATCATCAAACTCACGAACAGCCGCCCAAGCTGCATCAGTATCCAGCAAATTGTTGTAAGACAAAGGCTTACCCTGAAGCTGCTGGGCGTTTGCTAAAGAGTGTGCAGGAGCGCCAGGCATCTTGTAAAACGCTGCGGACTGCTGAGGATTTTCTCCATAACGAAGATCCTGCTCTTTTGTTGCCTTTACCAGCAAAGTCTCTGGGAATTTACTCTGCTCTGATTCAACTACGCCAGAAAGGTATGCGGCAATAGCGCCATCGTATGCAGCTGTTGTCTTAAATACCTTCAAAGCAAGTTGCTGGCGAGAAGCCCTTGTAGTTGCACCGTTATTGGAACGCATCTCATCAAGAACACGACCATAATCTGCTGGATCAACAACAACCGTAACGAAGTCATTATTCTTTGCAGCAGAGCGGAGCATTGAAGGTCCGCCAATATCGATGTGCTCAATTGCATTTTCTAGTGTCACTGATGGATCAGCTACGGTCTTCTCAAACTCATAAAGGTTAACGCAGACCAGGTCAATCATGCCGATACCATTGTTCTCTGCATCTGCAACATGACCGGGATTATCTCTGCGACATAAGAGGCCACCATGGACGCGAGGATGCAATGTTTTAACGCGGCCGTCCATCATCTCTGGAAATCCGGTATAGGACTCAATGGGAATTACAGGAACGCCAGCCTCTTCAAGGATTTGCGGTTCCACCTGTTGAAATTACCTCTACACCAAACTCTTTAGTAAGAGCCTGTGCAAATTCAACAATACCCGTTTTGTCTGTTACCGAGATTAGCGCACGTTTGATAGGGGCTTCAGCCATTGCCGCTCCTTTGTGTTTGACACTTACTATCAGAAACACCTACAGCCTATCAGCTGCAAAACACTACGTACTAGATGTAAACAAACTTGAAACTATTCTATAATCTTCCGCTGTAAAAACGCATGAAAGGAACTATTTCATATGTCTGCCGATACTCCAATCATAGTCCCCTTCGAAGATACTGACTTACCAGAACTTATCTCAATCGTTGAGCGCGTCTGGTACTTGGACGGCGATGAATCTAAAGAAACCAGTAGGTCTCTGGCTACCATTGATATTTCGTACTACATTGGCGTTTCAACTCATCGCTTTGTTGCAAAAAGCGGAAATACAGTTCTCGGCTTTATTTTCTGCTCCAACGGAGAAGACCCAAAAGATAAGCAGAAATGGGTTGAGCTTGAAAATGCCTCAACCATTACAGCTAAAAAGCTCTTAAGCCAGAAAGACTTTGAAGGCTATGAAGCCTTTGGTGTCGTCGAATCAAACCTGATTCACAAATACTGGAATGAAGGAGTCAAAACTCTCAAATGGGAAATTACGCTATTCTGCGTAAGCCCTGCTGCTCAAGGAGAAGGTGTCGGCGGCATGCTCTTCTCCTATATGCTCAATTTTTTGAAAGAGCAAGGAGCTAAGCATTATTTCCTTGCAACAGATGATGACTGCGACATTAGTTTCTACCAACACAAGGGTCTTACCTGTAAAGATAAGGCTCCGATTAAAGCGGATGGACAAGACTTCGGCTTTGCCTACATCTATGCGGGAGATCTCTAAGAATGAGTTCCTGCGTTGGAAGATTTGCGCCCACACCTTCTGGAAGAATGCATCTGGGCAACGTTTTCTCGGCCCTTATGGCTTGGGCCAGCGTTCGTTCCCAAAATGGCAGTCTTATTCTTCGCGTCGAAGACTTGGATATTCGTGCTCATAATCCTCAATACACCTCTCTCCTCCTTGATGATTTACAGTGGTTGGGACTAACTTGGGATAAAGGTCCGTATTACCAAAGCAGGCGCACGGAGCTCTACCAAGAAGCTCTTTTAGATTTGAGGCAGCAGGGACTCTTGTATCCCTGCTTTGTTCCCGAGCAGACTTACACGCTGCACAAGCCCCTCATGCCAGCGATGGTACATATGTCTATGCAGGAACTTGCCGCAATCTCAGCCAATCTGAGCGTAAAGAGCTCTCATCCCATAAAATTCCAGCAACACGTATACACGTTCCTAATAAGATTTACGCGTTTGAAGATAAGGTCTACGGTTCTACATCACAAAACCTTGCTGAATCATGCGGGGACTTTATTGTTCAACGTGCAGATGGCATCTTTGCCTATCAGCTTGCCGTGGTAGTAGACGATGCTGATATGGACATAACTGAAGTGGTCAGAGGATCAGATCTTCTTTCCTCAACTCCTAGGCAACTTTATTTGCAAGACGTGCTTGGTCTTTCTCATCTCACATATGCTCACCTCCCCTTACTTGTTGCGCCTGATGGTAGGCGACTTTCAAAGCGCAATCATGATCTAGACCTTGGTGTCCTTAGATCACAAGGAAAAACACCGGAAGAGATTCTTGGCTTTCTTGCTTATTGCGTAGGCCTTGCGGAAGAGAATGAGCCCCTTTCTGCAGTACAAATTGCAAATCGTTTTTCTTGGGAGACACTTCGCGCTCACCGAAAAAACGTGGTTGTTGAGCATTTTTCACATGTTTTGTAAAATGTCTTATTGTGAGTGACGCCAGTTCGGGGTATCATTCTCAAGCACCCATTTTGGAGAGCTGACCGAGAGGCCGAAGGTGCTCGCCTGCTAAGCGAGTATGGGCCCCAAGCCCATCTGGGGTTCGAATCCCCAGCTCTCCGCCAGAATTTTCTGCTCGTTGCACCTCTGCAACGAGCTTTTTTCTTACCAAGAAGAACTTTTTCTAAGATTAGTCTTGCATTTTTAACTGGAAAATGGCATTCTATCTACTTGCACGCGGCGTTACCTCAGCTGGATAGAGGACCTGACTACGAATCAGGGCGTCATAGGTTCGAATCCTATACGCCGCACCACTTGAACTTAGGAGCTCCTTCGGGAGCTCTTTTTTATTATCTACCTGGTCTTAAGGCTACTTCACCAGCAGAGTTAGCATATAAATAACGGTAGGAAATGCCAGCTTCATCAAGCTCATCCATTACCTCAGCCATACATGTTTCTGCCATGATGACCTCAAGATATTCTTGTGGACTTAGATCTTTAAACCCACCCTACCATGGTCTGAAATCCATTCTCTTAAAGCTGCAAGTTGCTCTGGTGCTATATGGATTTCTGAATAAAACTCCTTGTGACCAAATCCAATTTCTGCTGCACTACCCTGCACAAACTGCCGTACTACGATATCTTTCTGTACCTCTACCAAACCTTTCATAGCTACCTCTTTCTTCTCTTGCTATCCACAAGTATAGCTGATTTATAGAACATATGTTCTATAAATCACTAAAAGAAATGGTCTCCACAATTCTGTAGAAGACCATTTCAAGAATTGAATCAGTTTTGATTAAAAAGAGAAACTATTCTGGGCGAATAACCTCGATGCCACCCATGTAAGGACGGAGCGCCTCAGGCACGGTAACGGAGCCATCTGCGTTCTGATAATTCTCCATAATTGCAGCCATGGTACGGCCAACTGCCAGACCGGAGCCGTTAAGCGTGTGAACTAGACGGGTGCCCTTGAACTCTGCTGGATCCTTATAGCGGATATTTGCACGACGAGCCTGGAAATCCCAGCAGTTAGAGCAAGAAGAAATCTCCTTGTATGCGTTATAGCTTGGGAGCCAAACTTCAATGTCATAACACTTGCATGCAGAGAAGCCAATGTCACCAGTGCAGAGAGTAACCACGTGATAAGGAAGACCCAGAAGCTGAAGGATCTTCTCGGCTTCCTGAACCATGGACTCAAGCTGATTCATGGAGTCTTCGGGCTTTGCAAACTTGACCATCTCTACCTTGTCAAACTGGTGAACACGGATGATGCCACGGGTGTCTCGACCAGCTGAACCTGCCTCCTCGCGGAAACATGGAGTGAATGCGGTATAGAGCAGAGGGAGCTGAGATGCGTCCAGGATCTCGTCACGATGGATATTTGTAAGCTGGACCTCAGCAGTTGGAATGAGGTAGAGGTCAGGCTGTACGTGATAGAGATCCTCTTCAAACTTAGGAAGCTGACCAGTGCCAAACAGAGAATCCTGATTTGTGATAACTGGTGGCCACCACTCTTTGAAGCCTGCCTGGTTATGTGTATCAATCATGAAGTTGATAAGCGCACGCTCCATGCGAGCGCCCATGCCGCCAAGAAGATAGAAGCGAGTTCCTGCAAGCTTTACGCCACGGTCAAAATCAATCATGCCCAGCTCGGGTCCAAGATCCCAGTGCGCCTTTGGCTCAAAATCAAACTGAGTTGGCTCTCCCCACTTGCGAACCTCAGGGTTATCGGAGTCATCCTTGCCATAAGGAACGGATGCGTCAGGAATGTTTGGAATAGCTGCGACAAGAGCCGTAAGCTCCTCCTCAACCTCTCCGCGACGCTGGTCAAGCTCTGCGATACGGTCTTTATTAGCTGCTACCTGCTCTTTAGCTGCCTCAGCCTCTTCCTTCTTACCCTCACGCATGAGAAGGCCAATCTGCTTAGAAACAGCGTTGCGCTCTGCCTGAAGAGACTCAACCTCAGCGATTACGCTTCTGCGCTCCTCATCAAGCTCAAAGAATTTCTCGCGGTCCCAATGAGCATTTTGCCTGGACTCGCAAGACTTATCTACGAGGTCAGGATTCTCGCGCACAAATTTGATATCAAGCATGCAGCTTCTCCTTGAATCAACACTTTTTGGCAGTGCATTTTTTCTTATAGCCTACCAAGTATATACTTGTATTTGGATTCTTAACCCTTCACATGTTCTGGAGCTGGATTATGGACGCAATTAACTCTTTTATTGGTTGGCTTTTTGGCGATAAGACCGGCGTGTTGTTCCTCGTACTTGGTGGAATTTTGCTCTTCTTGGTCATTTCTTTTGTGTTGGAGCGCAAAACCAAAAAGATGTATTTCAACCACAAAAAGACCGAAGACGACTGGGATCTCTTTGGAGAAGACGAAGAAGGCTGGTCTGACTTTGATGCAGACAACAAATAAGTAACAAAAAAAGCCCCGTAAAGGGGCTTTTTAAATACAAATGGTGCGGGCGAAGGGACTTGAACCCCCATGAACTTGCGTTCATACGGACCTGAACCGTACGCGTCTGCCAATTCCGCCACACCCGCGTGCTAGGGAATAATACTACAACATTTTGTTTTCTTCTAATGGAAAAACAATAGATATATAAGAAATTTCTTTTCAGCGGTAGAATATAGACAGTCACGGCCGACAAACACACTTTAAACACAGGAGGTTGCCGTGAGTGACTCGCGGTCACAGACCACGCAGACTACATATCTACATTCACCTTCTGCTCAGCAGGCATCTCCTGCAGCTGAGCCAGAGATTTTGCTGGATCGATATCGCGTTCTTTCCCGTAGGGGTAATGGAGGCTTTGGCACCGTCTGTACCTGCTGGGATACTCGTTTGCAGAGGCGCGTAGCAATCAAACGTATGCCGCTTTTAGGTGCTTCCGAAACACCTGGTGTGCTTGCTTCTACTGTTGACGAGGCTCTTTCAGAGGCAAGAACTGCCTGTTTGCTGGCGCATCCCAACATTGTGACCGTTCACGATTTTGAGATTGAAGGCGACTACGCCTACCTGGTCATGGAGTTTGTTGACGGCCTTAATCTGTCTGAGCTTCTAGCTCGCGTTGAAGGCGGTTATCTCACCTACGCTGAGACTGCTCACATGGTTTCTTCACTTGCAAAGGCGCTTCAATATGCCCATGAAAATGGCGTGCTCCATCTGGACATTAAGCCAACAAACATCATGATCGACCGCCAAGGTACCGTAAAACTTGCCGACTTTGGTATGGCAACACTTGCCTCGGCTGCTGGTTATGGCGGTGCTCGAGGTGGTACGGTTGGCTACATGCCTCCTGAGCAGGTTGAAGGTATGCTTGTTGACGAGCGTGCTGACATCTTCTCGCTTGCTGTTGTTTTAAGGCAGGCGCTAACAGGCACCAATGTATTTGCAGGCAGAACGGCTAAAGAGTCCCTTGATCGCATGTACAAGGGCCCAAAGATTCCTCTTCTTAAAGAAGATCCCGAGGTTCCGTTTGCTGTAGATGCCGCTCTGACACAGGCACTTTCTCCCGAGCCATCGATGAGACAGGGAAGCGTCTTAGAATTTGCGCAAGATATTGTGGCTCCTCTTGGTAGTGAAAAACAGGGCGAGAAAAGCCTCAAGGCCCTCGTAGAACAGTCAGAAGAAGAGGAAACCGAGACGTGGGACGTCAAGCATCTTCCGCTCTCAATTCGCTTCCCCTGGCTGCCCTCGGCTGCCGTGCGTGGCACAACCGCCTTGGTCACCGGCGTTCTTCTCGCCCAATTGTTCCAGCTCATTGCTCCAGAATCGCTTACGTTTATTGTGGTTGGCTCTCTTGTGGGGGCTGCAGCTGCTGCTCTTTGGACGCCCTTAGGATCTGCGCTTGTCATCGCGTGCGCGGTGTACGCTTTGGCAAGTATTAGTCCTACCAGCACTTCGTTTCCATTTGCGACGCTCGTAACCTTGGTGAGCGTTATCTGGTGGGCGTTTGCGGGAAGAGTCTCAAAATTCAGCAGCATTAACTGCCTCTTGGGCGCTTTGTTACCTGCTCCGGTTTCAGCTCCAGCACTAGTTTCTGCAACAATGAGGCCTCTTCCTGCAGCTTAACAGGAGCCTTTAGCTTTCTCTTTGGAACACTGCTTATCAAAGGCATGTCTTTTGGCTTTGCTGCAACGCCTCTTGCCTATGACTACACCTCACTGGCCTCGGGCCTTCCGTTTTGGATTCGTTTGGGGGCATGCGCTCTATCTGCTCTTTTGGGATCGCTGATAAGCCAAAAAAGACGGCGCGGATGGGTGGTTTTTGGACAAATTGTCTGCGCCTCATTGCTTTCAGGTGGCTTTATATGGGCAGCTTGGATGGAGAATCCCAATTTTTGGGTAGTTGAAAGTATAGTTTCTGTACTAATTACGTTATTCTTATGTGTACTTGTATGTATTGCAATTGTCCTGATAGGTCCACTTCAAGCGGATCAGGAAGGCGAGGAATTAGATGAGCTTTCTTAGTGACTTTGAAAACCGTATTGGTTCGGTCTTTGGCGCCGCACCTCAGGGATACGCAGAGCCCTTCTCTTTTAAGAAGCTTGCCAAACGTGCAGCTAAAGAGATGGAACGTGAGACGTATGAAATCGACGGTGTAGACACTGCACCTGCCCTGTATACCGTTTTAGTTGCTCCTCAAGACGATTCACTGATGCGTCCTCTTTATGCTGATCTAACTGCAGAGGTTTCTGACTTTGTGGCTGCTCAGGCTCAGCAAAAAGATTATGTATTTGTAGGCCAGCCACTTGTTCGTTTTATGGTTGACCCTTCTCTGAAGCCTGGAAAATTTGCTGTCTTTGCAGAAAATGTTGACGGCAATACCCTTGACCAGCTGCGCAATGAAGAGCGCGCGTTCTTGGGCGGAAACTCCAGCGTCGGAGGAGCTGCAGCTCAAATGCCTCAGCAGCACAATTCTCGCGCTGCTGTTCAGCCAGAGCCACAGCCAGAGCCAGACCCTCTGTCCGTGGTCCGTCCTGTTGCCGCAGAAAATGCAACCCCAGAGGTTTTGGGGGACCTTGCTGGTACAGACGCTGGTCTTGCGGTAATGCCACCAGATTTTGTTGAGGCTCAAGGCGCAATTCCTGTTGTTTCTGCAGCTGAGTCCACCCCTATGCCCGTCCTTCCAAGCTCAAACGGACTTCCAGACCTTCCAGTTAACGGAGCTATCCCAACAGCAGCTCCCGTCCCTATGACACAGCGTCGTATCACGCCTTCCCTTGATGCGCAGCTCAATGGCATGGGTGGACGTTCTTCTCGCAATCTGCAAGGCACACCACGCGCAAACATGGACGCTACCTGCATTTTGATTGATCGCCAGAGCGGTCGCTCGTATCGCGTTGAGGCTCCTCGCGCCATCATTGGTCGCGAGCGCTCTCAGGCAGACGTTGTTTTGCGCGACCCTAACGTTTCAAGACGTCACGCCGAGATGACCTATGACGGTCACGATTGGCACATTGCTGATTTGCACTCCACTAACGGAACGCTTGTCAACGATATCGACGTAGATGAGGTAATTCTGCGCGACGGAGACCTCATTACCATTGGTCTTATGGACCTTCAGTTCCGGGAGAACTAATGATTGATCTGATTCTCTTTGCAGGACGCGTTCTGCTTGTTGTCCTGCTGTACATCTTCCTGTTCTCAGTCATGCGCACGGGCATTGGTCTTGTCCGTGGTCAGCGCAAAGACGGAGCTATTTGGTCCGTTGATGTCGAGAAGGGCGTCAAGTCCTTACGTGGTCTGCATGTAGATATCTTGGGACCCGTTGTTATTGGACGCTCCCCTTCTTCTGACATTGTGATTGACGAACCCTACGTTTCTGCATCACATGCCCGCTTTACCATCCAGGGACCCGCTCTGGTGCTTGAAGACCTTGGTTCCACAAACGGAACTATGGTTAACGGTCACATCATCGAACAGCCTGTTACGCTTCGCGACACAGATGAAGTCCAGGTCGGCGATGTGATTATGCGTGTTGGACGTCGATAAGAGGCTCATGGTTTCTTCTGATACAACACATATTTCTGATACATCTGCACAAGAGCCCGTGAGTGCTCCTGGTCGTTGTGAGCTGCCACTTGATGGCCGAGGCGACGCAGAGGCAGTTTCTGGCTCTAACACCTTTATTTCTTGGGGCGCCCGCTCTGACGTAGGATTAGTTCGCGAGCATAACGAGGACTCATTCCTTTTGCGCACTCCCCTTTTTGCCATCTGCGATGGTATGGGAGGTCACGCCGCCGGCGAGGTGGCAAGCTCTATTGCTGTTAAGGTCATTGCTGAGCAGGCGCCAAGTACCGCAGACGATGTCCGTCTTGGCGCTGCAATTGAGGCTGCTAACCAGGAAGTTATTGATGCCCCTGCAAAGGGTATTGGCAAACCCGGCATGGGCTCCACTGCCTCTGCCGTCCTTATCGAGGGCAATCAGATGGCCGTTGCCCATGTTGGTGACTCTCGCATTTACCTGCTCCATCATGGCACGCTGGTCCGCATTACTCATGACCACAGCTACGTTGAGGAACTCATTGATTCTGGTCAGATTACCGCTGATGAGGCTCGCACGCACCCTTCTCGCTCGGTAGTTACGCGAGCTCTTGGCTCTGATCCAGACATGTATGCAGATCATTTCTCGCTTGAAGTATCTGATGGCGACCGCATCATCTTATGCTCCGATGGCCTTTCTGGCATGGTGCCCGACGATGAAATTGAAGCCATTGCTGTCTCTAACGTCACACCACAAAAGGCTGCCGATAACCTTGTTTCCGCAGCTCTTACCTATGGCGGCTCAGACAACATTACCGTTATTGTCATTGACGTCTTAGACGACGGCATAGCCGATCAAACTAGGAAACACCTTACTCGTGGCGTTATTGCCACGTTTGTCTCGTTCCTTGCGCTCTTTGCAGCCACTGTTGCGGTGTTCTTCCTGTTTGTAAGCAGCGAATGGTACTTAGGAATTAACGGAACTACCGTTGGCGTTTATCGAGGTATTCCTACAACAATTGCCGGCATAAACATGTCTTCACTTGTTGAAACTACGTCGATTGAAATAAAAGATTTGCCTGACGCAGTTCAAGACTCTCTTGCAGACGGAATTCGCGTTAAGAACGAGGATGAAGCACATAGCACCGTCGAGAATTACCGCAAACAAATTGACGACGCCAACACTAAAGCGGTCAAAAAGAAAGAAGACGCCCAGTCTGGCGGAACACCCACAACAGAATCAACAACGTCAACAACAAGTTCGGGAGGTGAGTAGGAATGGAAAGCAGGTGGATTAAGGCGTAATACAGAGCTCTTCTTACTGTTTGCAGGAGCAATTCCCGTATTTCTCCTGTACGCCATGTACATGATTACTGCTCGCTCAACACTCAGCCTTGAGACTATGGCCGTTCCTATTGGTCTCTTTGCAGCATTTACTGTGGCTCACATTGCTATTAGGTTCCTTGCTCCCGCAGCAGACCCCGCCATTCTCCCCATTGTGTTTGTACTTTCGGGAATTGGCATCACCATGGTCACCAGACTTGCGCCAAATCTTGCAGTTAATCAAACCATTTGGCTCTTCATCTCTGTTGTTGTCATGATTGTGGTGCTGGCAGTTATTAGAAACCTTGACGCGTTAGCACGCTACAAATACTCCATTGGTATTCTCGGCGTCATACTACTTCTTCTACCAATTGTTATTGGCCAGGACCGCTACGGCGCAAAACTCTGGATTTCTTTTGGCGCATTCACCTTCCAGCCTGGCGAGCTTGCAAAGATTGCCATTACGCTCTTCCTGGCGTTTTATCTTGCACTTAATCGAGAAGCCCTGTCGGTCTCCATGCGCTCTTTTGGACCTTTCCGCATTCCTCGCTTCAAAATGCTGCTGCCCTTGTTTGTTATGTGGGGCATCAGTCTGATTGTTGTTATTTTTGAACGCGACCTTGGTAGCGCTCTGCTCTTCTTCGTGTTCTTTGTCATCATGCTCTATGTAGCAACAGGTCGCGCTAGCTACGTTTTTGTCAGTATTGCGCTCTTGGCTATTGGCGGCGTGGTGCTGTACCACTTCTTTGGTCACGTTCAGACTCGTGTCAACATTTGGCTTGATCCGTTCAAAGATCCCGCTGGAGACGGCTACCAAATTGTCCAGTCCCTCTATTCCATCGCAGATGGAGGTCTTGCTGGCACCGGAATTGATAAGGGAATGCCTACGCTGATCCCTATTGTTGAGTCTGACTTTATTTTCTCGGCCATTGCAGAAGAGATGGGACTCTTTGGCGGAGCAGCAATTATTACCTTGTTCCTGCTCCTTACCGTGCGCGGCCTCGCAACAGCCGCTCGCGCAAAGTCCGATTCATCTGCTTTGCAGCTGCTGGTCTTACCAGTGTTTTGGCCTTCCAAACCTTCCTTATTGTTGCAGGCGTTACTAAGCTGATGCCTCTAACTGGTGTCACCTTACCTTTCATGAGCCAGGGCGGCAGCTCTCTTCTTTCCAGCTTTATCATTGTTGCCCTGCTACTCAGAGCGGGTGATGAGGGAACTGGTCGCGAGACTGAACTTGAGCCAAGTAAAAAAGTGCTCGATTCACAAAGACTTGAAGTTTCTTCCGGCGGAGCTCACGCCTCTTCTGTCCTGCATGGCAGCCACATCCGTGGAGGCTTTGGTCTGCAGTCTGAAGAGTCGGGTGTTCTGGGACGTGTTGCTCTCGGAAAACGTCTAACCAATTTGGTTACCGTATTTACCCTCTTCTTCACCGTCCTTCTCGGCAATTTGACCTTCTTGATGGTGATTGACGCTCCTAGACTTCAGGCGCTTCCTACCAACAACCACACCATTGCTAGGAGTGCATACGTTCAGCGCGGTGCCATCATGACTTCTGACGGCGTCACCCTGGCAGAGAGCGTCAAGCAAGACGACGGCACCTACGTGCGCAACTATCCACACGACGGCATGGCTTCTCACACCGTTGGCTACATCTCTACCCAGTACGGAACTGCAGGTATTGAGTCCTCCATGAACGAGACACTCACCGGCCATGCAGATCATTCTGACTGGAGAAGCGCTCTGTACTCGATGGCTGGCGTCAATACCGCTGGTTCAAGCGTTGTCTTGACCATCAACTCTCAGATGCAGGCCGTAGCAGAGGCTGCGCTCCAGGGCTACTCGGGCTCTATTGTTGTTATGGATCCAGCTACCGGAGCTGTACTTGCAAAGGCTTCTAGCCCTTCGTATACCCACGCTGAGCTGGGCACCATTATCGAGTCCGGAACTGGCAGTCAGCTGGTCGACAGAACTACCCAGGCGCTCTACTCCCCTGGTTCATCGTTCAAGACCATTACACTTTCTGCTGGTATTGATACGCATACCACCACGCTGGACACCACGTATTCTGCTCCAGGAACCATGGAGCTTGGCGGTGGTACTATCCACAACTACGCCAACGAGGACATGGGCACCATTCCTCTGCGTGAGGCGTTTGCCCGCTCTTCCAATACGGCTTTGGCACAGCTTGGCGTTGCACTTGGCGCTGACAACCTGGTCAGCTATGCACGTGCCTTTGGTTATGGCACCGCACTTGGCCAGGACTTCTCCACAACTCCATCGCTGATGCCAAATCCTGCCGAGATGACCACTTGGGAGCTTGGCTGGGCAGCTTGCGGCCTTCCTGTTGGAGAGCACGCAAGTCCTGCAGGTCCCCAGACTACCGTCATGCAAAACGCTGTTGTAGCAGCAGCAATTGCTAACGGCGGCGTGGTCATGAACCCTTACATCGTTGATCGCGTTCTCTCGCCAGAGGGGGCTGTTGTTTCTACAACGTCACCAAAATCGCTTGGACAGGCCGTATCTGCAGATACAGCCGCGCAGGTCCGAGAGGCAATGCTGGGCGTTGTTGAATCCGGCACCGGTATGGGAGCTCGCGTTCCGGGTGTCAAGATCGCAGGTAAAACTGGTACAGCAGACGTCGAGAACGGTAACTTTAACTCGTTCTTCATCGGTTTTGCGCCTTACGACCACCCAACTCTTGTTGTTTCTGTTGTCATCGAAGGCAACGGCGAGAACGTTTAGGTTACGGTGCTCAAGTTGGCGGACGTGTTCTTGCGCAGTGCCTGAACATCCAGGCTTTGGGCGCCGCTTCGTAGCGCTCAAAACATCGCACGGTCTTCTCCCCAAGTAGTTGGGTGTGTTCTAAGATAGTAAGTGACGTGGCGAGAAAATCGCACGCTTGATAGGAGTTGAGTTATGCCAGGTAGAATGCTCGGTGGGCGTTACCAGGTTCAAGACAAAATTGGTACCGGTGGAATGGCCACCGTTTACCGCGGACAGGACCAGGTTCTTGGCCGTACTGTTGCCATCAAAATGATGCTGCCTCAGTACGCAAACGACCCGTCCTTTGCTGCCCGTTTTAAGCAGGAGGCTCAGGCTGCAGCAGCCCTCTCCAGTCCATATATTGTCTCGGTCTATGACTGGGGCAAGGACGGCGAGTCCTACTACATTGTCATGGAGTACCTGCGCGGTACAGACCTTAAGAGCGGCATCCGCAAACATGGAGCCCTTGATTCCCGTAAGGTGGCTCAGATTGGCTCTCAGATTGCTCAAGCTCTGTCTGTAGCACACCGTCACGACATCATTCACCGTGACATCAAACCACAGAACATCATGGTCCAGCCAGATGGCAACATCAAGGTCATGGACTTTGGTATTGCTCGCGCAAAGAACAGCAGTCTAACCACCGATAACTCTGTTCTTGGCACCGCTCATTACGTTTCTCCAGAGCAAAGTACCGGCAAGCCTTTGGGACCAACCACCGATATCTATTCCCTGGGTATTGTCATGTACGAGGCTGCAACTGGTCGCGTGCCTTTTGCTGGTGACGATGCTATAAGCGTTGCTATGAAGCAGGTCAACGAGGCTCCTCAGCCACCATCGCTGATCAACCCCAACGTTGACCCCGCTCTTGAGGCAATCATTCTTCGCTGCATGGAGAAAAACCCAGCTGACCGCTATCAGAGCGCTGACGAGCTTGCTCGCGCACTTCGCGATTTTATTGCCGGTCGTGCAACTATTCCAAGCAACACCACCGTGAGCCCTCGCATTGTGACGCCTCCTCAGCCAACTTCCAGGCTTGATCGTCGCGGCATCGACGGCTCCAACACCTACATGACCCGCGGTGGCGACACTGGTCACCTAAACCGCGTCCATTCTCGCGAAGAGGCCGATGATCTGGATAGGCGCGAGAATAAGCGTCACAAGCGCAACGTTATTCTCGGCGTCCTAGGCGCTCTGGTTGTCCTAGCTCTTGCAGGCTTTGCCATTGCGCACATTCTCGGCAACTCCTCCCAGCAATATCTGGTTCCGCAGTTTGTTGGACAGACAAAAGACCAGGCAACTCAGGCACTGAATGCTTCTGGTAGCCATTTTAAGCTGGGAACTGTTACAGAAAGCTACAGTGATTCTGCACCTGAGGGCCAGGTCATTGACCAGACTCCAAGCGCTAATAGGCAGGCTCCTGAGGGAACCGCTGTTAACCTTGTTGTTTCTAAGGGCGCTAAACCTGCCGCGGCAGTTAAGGTACCTGACCTCACTAACAAGAGTCCGTCAGAGGCTGAGTCTGCTCTTGCTGCTGTTGGCCTCAAAGCAAGAAATGGCGACTCAGTTGAGTCGGACGATGTGACCGTTGGTTACGTTGCAACTCAGGAACCAGCTGCAGGTAGCGACGCCAAAGCTGGTGATACCATCACCTATCACTGTCTTCTGGCAAGGGTAAGGCAGATGTTCCAGACGTTACCGAGATGACTGCCGAGCGTGCATCTGATGTCCTGAAAGATGCAGGCTTCAAGGTAGATACTCAGCAGCAACCTTCGTCGAGCGTTCCTGAGGGTCGCGTTATCTCCCAGTCTCCAGCTAACGGCAAGGCAGATAAGGGTTCTACCGTAACGATCGTTGTTTCGTCTGGTGCCCAAAGCGGATCTGTTCCAAACGTTGTTGGCAAGGACTTTGAAACTGCCCAGACTACGCTTGAGAACGCAGGCTTCCAGGTCAACACCGTCTGGGTCTACGACGACAACGTCGCAACCGGTAACGTAGTTGGACAGACGCCATCAAGCGCCGCACCTGGTGCTACGATCACCATCCGCGTCTCTAGCGGACCCCGCCCATCAGCGTAAGCCCTGCGCGCACGGCGCGCTGTCGCGAACGTCGCAGTGCGGCGGGCGTCGCAAAGCGCGCGACACGCGGCTCCAAGCAGCGCAATGAGCACAACCAGTACGTTCAAGCCCTGCAACCGGGTTCGGTTGCAGGGCTTTTTGTTGTAGGAAAAATGGTTAAACACACCTATGACAGATAATCTGTCAAAAAGACGTATACATTACACTGAAAATACCTCAAACGTGCAGATTATCTTCATTAGGTGTGTAATATGCCCGCAATTGTGCAGAATATCTGACATAGGTGTGTTCCTTAGAAGCGGAATTTGCCCATAGTTAAATTCTTTATATATTCATATTCATTATTCAGCATATTAAATAAAGTTTATGCATATAAATGTATATCGGTTAATGAAACCTCTTAGCCGTCAGGCAAGATGCTCTAGTTTCCTGGTTAACTTAGTTAAAAGCTAGTCGATTCCCCAGTAAGACCTACCAAAACCGCACTATTTGCACACCAAGCCTAAAAGCCGCCACCAACACGCTGCAGAAAGAAAAAACCGACAGCGCTAAGCTGCCGGTTTGAAATCAATGGTGCCCCCGGGCCGATTCGAACGGCCGACACCCGCTTTAGGAGAGCGGTGCTCTATCCCCTGAGCTACGAAGGCATGTGGGATATTCTACTCACGTAGGCTCGCGTACGCAAATCTTGCTAGCAAGCTAGCAACTGCGTGACGAGAAGTGCTGTGCGCTCGGCATCGCTTACGGCGCCGGCAGCAGCGCGAAGCAGCTACTTACGACCGGCTTTGCGCTCGGCCCTCTTTCTGTCGTACTCAGCCTGACGCTCGAGATAGAAATCGTTGAGCTTCTTGTCGGTCATGCCAGCAACCTTAGCCTCGATCTTCTTGCGAAGAGGACGCATCTTAAAGAAGCTGTAAACAACCGAACCAAAGATGCAGAAGTAAGCAAAGACCAGCATGATGGCAGAAATCATACCAACGCCAGTGTTCAAATCCCTGGACTCAGGAACCATATACGAAAGCACCAGCGTAATGATGGTTGCTACAAAGCCAAGACCTAGGAAGACCCACCAAACGCGCTCGGCACGATGGTAGTCTGGATCTGCGCGCAGCATTGCCTCAAATCCACGGCTGCGGATATCCTCGCGCTCGCGCTGACGAGCACGTGCAGCACGCTTCTCCTCTTTGCTCTTTGGGGCGCTGGAGCCAGAACCAGAGCCACTCACGCGCACAGACGCAGCTGCCTCTCGTACTGGTTTAGCAGTAGCAGCAGATTTGCGACCAAAAGCGGAATACGAAGGACGCTCAGTCTCCTCAGAGTTTTCTTTCTTTGAAAGGCTAGCGGTAGCCTCACGCGCTTCTTTGGTTGCGCCTGTAATGGTGTCACGCAGTGACATTGGTCTCCTTCAGTGGTACAAACTCAGTTCCCGTAATAATCTGGAATGCCGTACGGTAGCGCTCGGACGTGCCCTCAATGACCTCTTCTGGAAGATGAGGTGGCTCTCCCTGCATGTCCCAGTGGGCTTTCAGCCAATCGCGTACATACTGCTTGTCGTAGCTTGGCTGAACGTGTCCCTCAGAATAACCCTCAGCAGGCCAGAAACGGCTTGAATCAGGTGTAAGGCACTCATCAATAAGTGTAAGTTTTCCGTCGATAAAACCAAACTCAAATTTGGTATCCGCAATAATAATTCCACGAGTTGCAGCATATTCCGCGGCGGCCTTATAAATTGCAAGCGAAGCTTCCTTCAGCTGAGTAGCAACATCTTCGCCAACAATCTCGCAGCAACGCTCAAACGAGATATTCTCGTCATGATCGCCAAGCTCAGCCTTAGTGGAAGGGGTAAAGATTGGCTCAGGAAGCTTTGAAGCCTCGGTTAAACCGTCAGGCAGCTTAATGCCGCAGACGGTACCGTCCTGGTCATAGGTCTTTTTGCCAGAACCAGTAAGGTAACCACGGACAATGCACTCAATTGGCACGGTCTGTGCTTTTTTTACCAGCATTGCGCGACCAGCAAGATACTCAGTGTAATCTTCAAACTGCTCAGGAGTCTGATCTGGCAAAACAGAAATCATGTGGTTAGGCAGAAGGTCCTTGAAGCGATTAAACCAGAAAGCGCTGATACGCGTCAGAATTTCTCCCTTAAAAGGAATCTCGTCGGGGAGAATAAAGTCGAAAGCACTAATGCGATCGCTCGCAACCATCAAAGTTTGTCGCCACAATCGTAGATATCGCGAACCTTACCGTGCGAATCGGGACGAAGCTCAGCTCCAGCCACAATGACCTCACTTCTGCGCAAAGCGCGTTGTATTGCAGGACTTTTGATTGTACGGCAAAATGCCCAAAAATCGACCTACAACAAAGTATCTGTTACAGAGATATTATTTTGAGCAAGCAGAGGAAGGTGCAGCGAGAAGGTCGTGCCCTTTCCAAGCTCGGATTCTATCGAGATAGTGCCGTTATGACGGTCCATAATCTCTTTTGTGATTGCCAATCCAACGCCAAGACCGCCCGAAGCGCGCTCACGGCTTTCTTCTGCGCGCCAGAATCGCGAGAAGGTCTGTGGAATGTCCTCAGGAGCAATTCCCATGCCGTCATCAGACACGGAAATAACCGCGTCGGTATCGTCAATTGAAACAGTTATGACAACATGGCCACCGTCATCGGTGTAGCGGATAGCGTTACTCAGCAAATTAGTCAGAGCTTCTCGGATCAAGTCCGAGTCAATATCAACAAAACAGTTACCCTCGGGCGTCTTATCCACAAAGGTCAGCGTGCGATTATTCTCCTTGAAAAGCGTCTCTTGCACAGCAACAATACTTGCCACCATTGCCACCACATTAACGCTTTCTGGGTTGAACTTTGTCTTGCCGTTCTCAAGCCTTGAAAGGTGGAGCATGGCATCTACCAGGCGAGAAAGACGTCTACTCTCAGACACAATGTTTTCCAGGCGCTCTTCATCTGCAGGCAAGATACCATCTTGAATTGCTTCAACGGTAGCCATAATTGCCATGAGCGGAGTTCTGAGCTCGTGCGCAACATCGCTGGTCAGGCGGCGTTCAAGCTTAATGTCTCTTTCGAGTGAAGACGCCATGTCATCAAAGGTTTCTCCCAGGCGTCCCAGTTCATTCTCGCCACGAATACCTGAACGAGCAGCAAGATTGCCGCTTCTAATCTGAACAGCCGTCTCAGTAATGCGGCGCATAGGCTTGGTAAGCGAGCGCGAAGCCAAAATGCCAATCAATCCAGACAGTGAGATTGCAATAGCTGCAGCAAGACTGATTGCCTGGTAGGAGCCATTACGGAACGCAATATCTCGCTGAGTTAGGAACGGCTCAGAACCAAACGTCCAGATACGAATGCTGCCTACGGCCTCTCCTTGCAAGTTTGAACAACTGCATACACCACAGCGTCGCCTGTCTGAGGACCAGAGAGCGAGCTGTTTACGCCAGGTCGACGTGCGTTTGGCGCCGAATCGTCATACAGCACCACGCCAGAGACATCTAAAACCTGGATACCAATATCGGGATTAGTTGATGAAGCCTGGCGCGCGATAGAGAGCACGTCGGCATTCCAGCCATCTGCTCGGGCATATGCCTGAGACATATTGAGCGCGGTGTTATCGACGGTATTTTGTAGGTTCTCCCTGGTATAGGCAGTAAAGCGATTCTCCCACACAATACCCAAAACAGAAATAAGCACCAATACCGTCATGACGGCAGTCAGCGCAAAGAACGCCGCCATGCGGGTAGTAAAGCTCTGAGTACCAACGGGATCAGGTTTAATAGTTTTGTAAGAACCCTCAGTTTCCGGAGGGTTCTCAAGAGAATTTGAATGATGTTTCTTGAAGAGCGCCAAAACTCTAGAGCTTAGGACTCGTGGCTAGCGTTGCCAGCCTCAAAGCGGTAGCCAACACCGTGAACGGTGAACAGCCAGCGAGGATTACGAGGATCGTCACCAAGCTTTGCACGCAAATTCTTGACGTGCGAATCAATAGTGCGCTCATAGCCCTCAAAGTCATAGCCCAGGACCTTCTCGACAAGCTCCATACGTGTGTACACGCGACCAGGATAACGAGCAAGGGTGGTAAGCAGCTTAAACTCTGAAGCGGTAAGGTCAACTTCCTCGTTGTTGATGAGAATCTTGTGACCAGAAATATCAATGGTAAGCGTACCGTAATCAAGCACATCAACAGCGGTCTCTGGCTCAGAATACGTGCGGCGGAACAGTGCGCGAACACGTGCCACCAGCTCACGAGGCGAGAAAGGCTTGACAAGGTAGTCATCAGCGCCAAGCTCAAGACCAATAATCCTGTCTTCTACCTCGCCTTTTGCGGTAAGCATAATGATAGGCACATTAGAGGTGTCTCTGATTGCACGGCAAACGCGCTCTCCCGAAAGCTTTGGAAGCATGAGGTCAAGGATAACCAGGTCAAATGCGTGCTTTTCAAACTCTTCAACTGCACTCTGACCGTCGCCAACACCCTTAACAACGTAATTTTCGCGCTCAAGATATGCTGAGACGGCGTCACGGATGACTTTCTCATCTTCGACAATCAGAATTTTCTTCTCGTCGGAAGCCATTGTCTCCCCTTTTCTTTTGCCCTGCATGTATGTGCTTATGGCACATTACGATTATTCATTAATTATTTGTATTCATTCTATCGCTATGCCTACAAATAATCTACAAAGAAAAAACACGAACTGTCACGGAAGCAGGATATCCGCTGGTAGGGTCTTTAACAGTCGAGTAGGTTACAAAAGAATCACAGTTACCTTCTCGAGCGGGGAATTCTCCGTAATCAACGCTTCTATCCATTGAATAAAGCCAGTTTGCCGTTTGATTCTGTGTATCAACAAGCACGTAAGAAGCACGACTCTTAATAATATAAAGGCTACCTTTACCTGCAGCTATTGCATAAGGCTCGCGTTCAATGATGTAAGGATTTTCTCCTGAAGCAGGCAAGATATACGTTCCCATCTTGCCCAAAAGGCCGCCCGAGTCATAACTTGCTTCAACAGACACAACAAACTTATCGTCTACGCGACTCGCTACAAAAGGCTTAACAGACTGAGGCATAACAAGCTGGTCAACCTTGGTTTTGAGGTTATCGCCCAGCAGGTATGCCGTAACAGCATAGTAGGTGCCCTCAGAAGCACGAACTCGAGGAGTAAGGGTGACTACGCCCTTAGAGATAGATGGCGCAGTAGCAAATCTACCTGGAGATTCAACGGCATCCGTTCCCTCAGAATCACCTACTCGCCACACGTAGCAGTGAGAAGACTCACGGGTTTTCTCGCCCGAAGAAGCTGGTTGGACTAGCCAAACCACCTTATCGTCTCCGCAGGCAAATGGAGCCGGATCCCAGTTTTTATCAGCCTTGTACAGCACCTTTGCGTCACCTGTGAGCTTGCCGTCAGAAAATGGTGCGGCGAGAAGTTCCCAATCAAAGGTTGTAGTATCCACCTCAACCCATGCGTACACAGAGTCAGAGCAGCGGACGTCGTAAATAACGGCGGTAGTATTGTTCATCTGAGCTGTAGGAACAACGTCAACTACCTGGCCAGACGTCAGCGAAAGAGCAGAGCCCTTTACCATAGGCGTGGCAGATGCGCCGGCCGTGGTAACGGGAATCCAATTTCCATCAGCTGGGTGCAGCACGCTTCCTAAAGGAAGCGTCCATGTCTGGCTTGGCTGAGCAGAATATTCCGTTGAGCTATAGGAGTCCAGCACGTTTGTGCCAGATGACTCATCAAGTACCAGCGGCTTTCCTGCGTCACTCGAGCCCTCTTGATGGGAGCAGCCTGCTGCGATGCTAATTGCACCAGCAACTACTACGCCAGCTGCTCCCGTCTTGAAGAAGTTTCGACGAGAAATGTTCCCAAACAAAGCCACGATTTAGTCCAATTCAAGGTGCTCAAGACGATCAAATAGAACGTTTGAGCGGGTAAGGAACGCGCGAGGATCAAAAATCTTTTCAAGCTCCTCGTGGCTCAGTGTACAAGCTGGATCTGCCTCAAGAAGCTCCTGGTAGGATGGTCCTTCCTTACACTGCTGAATGTCGCCCCACACCTTCATGGCGTTAGACTGAACAATCTTGTATGCCTCTTCGCGAGTAATACCGGTGTTTACAAGAGCAAGAAGAACCTTTGACGAGAAGAGCATGCCACGGGTCTTATTGAGGTTTGCCATCATCTGCTCTGGATACAGAACCATGCCATCAAGCAAGAACTCAAGTTTTGACAGCATGTGGTCAAGAGCAATGAAGCTATCCGCCTGAGCAACACGCTCAGCAGAAGAGTGGCTGATGTCACGCTCGTGCCAAAGTGCAACGTTATCAAAGGCAACCTGTGCGTTTGCCTTAACTACGCGGGACAAACCACAGATCTTCTCGGCGGTAATAGGATTGCGCTTGTGAGGCATAGCGGAAGAGCCCTTCTGGCCCTTGCGGAATGGCTCTTCAGCCTCGAGGGTATCGGTCTTCTGCAGTGCTCGCATCTCAGTTGCAACGCGCTCGCAGGTAGCGGCAACGGTTGCCAAAACACCAGCAAGGTACGCGTGGTGGTCGCGAGAAATTACCTGGGTTGAAAGTGGATCGTGGACAAGACCGAGTTTCTCGCAAACGTACTCCTCAACAAAAGGATCAATGGAAGAGTAGGTTCCAACAGCGCCAGAAATTGCTCCGTAGGCAACGTTTTTGCGAGCGTCCTTAAGGCGGTCAAGATCGCGCTTAAACTCCCAGGCCCAGCTACCAAACTTCATGCCAAAGGTCATAGGCTCGGCATGAATGCCGTGAGTGCGGCCGACGCACAGAGTGTCGCGCTCCTCAAAAGCACGACGCTTGCAGATAGCGGCGCAGCGACGAACTGCAGCAATGAGCAGGTCACATGCCTGGGTGAGCTGGTAGCAAAGAGCGGTATCGCCCAAGTCTGTTGAGGTCATGCCATAGTGAACCCAGCGGCTTGGCTTGAGCTCACCCTCTGGAACCTTGGCATCAATGTAGGAGCCCATATTGGTCAGGAAGGCAATGACGTCGTGGTTGGTAACAGCCTCAATCTCGTCTACCTCAGCGCGGTTAAACGCAGCGTGCTCGCGAATCCAAGCTGCCTCTTCGCGAGAAATGCCAATAACACCAAGCTCAGCCTGTGCTTCGCACGCAAGGACTTCAATCTCCTGCCAAACGGCGTACTTGTTCTCCAAAGAAAAGATGTGGCCCATTTCTTTGCCGGTGTAGCGATCTACCACGATGAGACTCCTTCTGCTCGTAAAAGAAAAGGTCGAGTACCACTATGGTACCCGACCTTTGAATTACCTGGTGGGCCGTTAGGGGTTCGAACCCTAGACCTTGGGATTAAAAGTCCCCTGCTCTACCAACTGAGCTAACGGCCCATTATCGGGCGTGGCAATTTTACCACGCAACTAGGATAGTGTAGCAGTTTACTCCCATGCCCATTGTCCATTTACGAAAATTGGTGTTTCTTTTCCATCGGCAGAAATTCCCCAAATATTCAAGTCGTCTGCACCAATCATAAAATCAACGTGCGTAGTGCTCTGATTAACGCCGTGAGCCAAAGCTCTTCTGGGCTCATCTCAAGGCCGCCCTTCAGGCACTCTGGGAAGCCCATTCCAAGTGCTAAATGGCAGCTGGCATTCTCGTCATACAGGGTGTCGTAGAACAGAATGCCGCTCTGGCGAATAGGTGTGTTCTTAGAGATAAGAGCGCATTCTCCCAGGTACTTACCGCCCTTCTGAGAAACAATAGAAGTTAGAACGTCTTTGCCCTGCTCAGCGCCGTAATCAACAACCTCGCCGTCTTTGAAGGTAAACCAGAAGTTTTTGACAATCTGGCCGGCATGAATCAGAGGCAATGCAGAGTGAACAGTGCCGTTTACCTTGCGATAGTTTGGTGTTGTAAAGACTTCCTCGGTAGGAATGTTAGGGAAGAACAACGTTCCATCCTGAGTCTTTCCAGCGCCGCCCTCCCAAAGATGTCCTGGATTCATGCAGATAGTCAGGTTAGTTCCGTTTGAAGACTCATAACGAAGCTCTTCAAACTGATGAGAATTCATGAAGCGCTTGGTTTTCTCAAATGTTGCATTGTGGGTCTCCCAAGCACTCTGAGGATCTTCTCCACTTGCATGAGCAACGTCCAAAATTGCAATCCAAAGCCTGTAGATTGCCTCAGCCTCAGAAAGCTCTGGGAAAATTACCTTTGCCCATTCAGCTGCAGGAACACCAGCAATACACCAAACGTTTTTACCAAAGTCCATACCGTTTCTAAAGACGTCGCACTCTAAGTTTCTTGCGCGAGAAACAGCAGCAGGCTTTTCTGGATCAATTCCCTTTAGACCATTTGGGTCATCAGACGAGAGGAACAAAAATGCTGCACCCTGCTCTGCAAGGGAGTTAAGCTGCTCAATCTTCCAGCTTGGTGTCTTAGAGAGACGGGCTAGGTCAACGTTTTCGTACATAATTCTTGAGGACTCTTGATCGCCCCAAATAACTGTGACAAATTCTGCGCCAGCCGCATAAGCTGCTCGCTGAACCCTACGGACAAAATCAGCAATCTCAATTGAAGCGTTAATTACCAGCTGACTTCCCTCAGAAATTGCGCACCCCTTCTTCACAAGAAGCTCTGCGTATTTATCAATCTGATCAGACAGCGCATCAAGGGCAATCTTTACCTCTTGGTCTGTCATAGGAATTTGTGCCATGTTGTTCCCTTCAACCATCAATCCGCGTAATTCAAGAAATTAAGAGCAAACGTTTTGGCGATAAATCCAAAGTATTTCCGTTCCACTTCTACCCGAACAGCCTTCTTCACAACGCCAAATTTCAATCTTGTCCATAAAAAGAGCCCCGAAGGGCTCTTGTATGTCATTGGAGCGGGCAACGGGATTCGAACCCGCGGATGATGGCTTGGGAAGCCATTGCCTTACCACTTGGCGATGCCCGCAATTGTGTAGATTTTATCACAGTATTTTTTGCCTTTTAATTGCTTGCTTGGCAACTAGATAAAAGTTTGATGCGTTGTTTTCTGCCTAGCTGCTTGTATACAACAAAAATGTACCTACACAAATTTTCTTTGTCAGAAATTGGACAAGCGCTGGTCAGAGTAGGCGCAAAATCACTCTTTAGCATGCTCTCCAACGAAAGGAGCGCTATGCAAAAGTACTTTTGGCGAGAAACCCCCGCACACCACTATCCCACCTCTTATAGACGCCTACTCTCCACCCGACAACTCCACCTTCCTCGGGCAAAGCTGCTTGGTGGAGACCCCGTCATGCCAAGCAGCTTTCCTTCAATAGGACACGCAGGTCTGCGGTCGCGTCTAGCAGATAGGTTTTCTCGCAAGCCCGAGGCTCCCCCATAAAGAAAAAGACCGGTGAACACCGGTCTTAAAGAGAGCTGTTTTGTTGCAATACAATTAGTTTACGCTGTGATGAAGCGCTGGATTCTTAGACAGACACTCATTACAAATACCCGTAAAACACAGGGCGTAAGAGTCAATCTCGCCACAAGAGTCCTTGGTGAGGCTGGTAAGATCCCTTAGAACTGGTCCATCAACATCAAAGACACGGCCGCACTCATGGCACTGGAAGTGGGCATGCTCAGTTGTAGTTGGATCAAAACGAGAGATGTTATCACCAGTATTAACAACCTGAAGCTCACCTGCGTCAACAAGCTGCATAAGGTTGCGGTAAACGGTTCCAAGAGAGATGTTTGGTAACTCCTCTCTTACTGCCGCATACACGCTATCTGCTGTTGGGTGGTCATGGCGACCTTCCATATACGTACGAATTGCCTCACGTTGCTTACTGTAACGCACGATAACCTCATTAATTAGTAAGTGTTACTGATTACTGAATACGTTAACACTAATTGTCTATATGTTGCAACAAAAGCTCATATTTATGCATTGCAAATCTCATCGTACGCAATCTACCTCTGATTTTTCAGTTTGGAGGCACGCATGTTTATCACAAAATCCTCAAAACCTAAGGAAGAAAGAACTGCACGGAGGCGCTCCTTTGCTTCTGTCTGTCACTTTTGGTTTATCCCTCTGTTGATTGGAGCTCTTCTCCTTAGTCATTTTTTCCTAAAACCTGCTCATAGACTTGCTTTTGCACAAGAGCCCTCTTTTACCGTTGCACAAAGAGAAGATTTTCCTGGTGGACAACAAATTCCTATGTGGACCGCTAGCGACGGTACGTATCTCTACTGTGGAGATGAGTTCAATCACTATGGCGCCTGGCCAGGAGCAACTGGAAGTGTAATTGATCCGCAGTCTTATACAAACCTCACCTCAGCTAACGGTGCTCGCGGTGGAACGTATACCGCTGAGCAGCTTAGAGCTATTGACTACATCATTTATCACGGAGCTACTGCGTCCCAAGAAAAAGACGTATATGGCTATACAGGTTGGAAGGCGCGAGCCATCACGCAGTTTGCGCTTTGGGCGGTTATGCGCAGAGAAGCTCATGCTCTTGCGGTAAGTGTTCCTCAGGCAGAGCTTCATCAACCTATTGAGCAGTTCTATTCCGATGCTATGAGCTATGCTCAAACCAACATCAGCGGTCCGGAGAACGGAGTTGCAAAGCTCTTTGTGCCCACAGGAGACAAACAGGTTCTGTTTTTCTTTGGGCAACAATCTGGCTCTCTCAAAATCACCAAAGGCTCGTTATTACCCGATGTCACTTCAAATAACGAGCACTACTCCCTAGAAGGCGCTGTTTACGGAGTATATTCCGATGAGGGTTGCACCAATCTTCTTGGCAGCCTCACTCTTGACGAATCCGGGTCTGCAGCGATCGATGATCTTCCCGTTGGAACGGTGTACGTAAAAGAAATCACTGCACCAAAGGGCTTTCTTCTTGATCAAACAACTCATACTGTAGAGATAAATAACCAGGAAGAGAGCACTCTCACTGTTTCCGACACTCCTGTCGGAGACTTTAATCTGCGCATTTCAAAACAAGACTTTGACCACAGCACCAGCCTCAGCGAAGACAATCATTCCGAGCAACAAAGTGCTTCTCCCCAGGGAAACGCAACACTGCAAGGAGCGCTTTTTAAGGTGACCTACAACGGTTCCTCTGAAACAACACTTAGAACATGGGTTTCTCGACCGACGAACAAGGTTTTGCCTCGTTTGACGCAGAGCATAAGGTTTCTGGAGATGACCTTTTTACTCTTGGCGAGAAACCCTGGCTTCCTCTGGGGTATTACCAAATTGAAGAAATTCAAGCACCTGAAGGCTATAAACTTCCAGAACATTCACTTCAAACCTGGAAACTATCAAGCCAAGATGGAAATCTATTCTGGACAAATATCTCTAGCGGAAAAATAAATCCTTCCTCTGAACACCTCTTCACCTTTAAAGACGAGGTAATAAAGGGAAGTCTTAAGATCAAGAAAATTGGACACACTTCTCTGAATTCATCTGATGGTTATTCTGAAGCAGAAGAAATGCCAAGTTTAAAGGGCGCAAAAATTGAACTCACCAATAACTCCACTCAGCCCATTTTCTACCAAGGCAACTGGATTGCTCCGCACGAAGTTGTCACCACAGTAGAAACAGACGAATCTGGAGAGGCTGCGGTTAAAGACCTTCCCTTTGGCTCCTACTCGCTTAAAGAGGTGCTGGCCCCAGCAGGTTACTCTCTCAACAAAGAATGGAACCCTACGGTTACCCTTACTTCTGAAGAGACTATAGAGGCTCCCGAGCTTATTGATGAAAGAATTTCTTTACAAACGATGCTTGTGGATGCTGCTGGATCAAAAAATCCTGAGTATGCCGAGAAACTCAATCTAGTTGACCACATTAAATACGAGGGTCTTACCCCAGGAGAAGAGTACGAAATTACCGGAGAGCTCTATGAAACAAAGCAGCTCCAAGAAGGTACAGCAGAGCCCATCGCTCGCGGAACTGTCCGCTTCAAAGCTCCCTACCTCATCAGGAGAAGCTGCGGTTCCTTTTTTTCTGTAAGGACTGCTTCACTTGAAGGTAAAGAAGTTACTGCCTACGAAACAATCTCAAAAGATGGTGAGAAAGTTGCTTCGCACACCGACAGTCACTCTAAAGCACAAACTATTCGTGTAACCCCTAAGCCTCATCTTCCTGGAACAGCAGATAATGCCTATGCAGTTCCCCTTTTACTCGCCCTAGCAGGATCGGTACTCATTGGATGTGTCCACTTATTTGCAGTAAAAATAAGGCGCTCTTTTTAGTTATGCAATCCTGCCTTTACGCTAAAAAGAAAGGGCAGAAATCTCTGCCCTTTCTTGAAAACTTGCTCTAGCTAGTAACTTGTTCGTTCATGAGCGTCTAATAAGCTCAGTAACAAGAGCTGCTGCGTCAGCGCACTGACCAGCGTTGACATTCTCGCGAACATCAGCGGCGGTACGGCTGAATGCAGGAAGTCCATCCTCGTTTAAGCCCATTAAGGTAACTGAACGAACTGAATTCTGCATTGCAGGAGTTGCGTCAGTGGTGCCCCAGTCAAATGCGCTCTGCTCAACATCGATATGAAGATCAGTTGCAATAGTAGAAAGGAGTCGAGTCATTCTACGGTCAGCGCGGCGAACGTTGCCAATTCCCTCGTTCTTAAGAATGGAGAGTGAACCAGCACCAACGCAGTCAAGGTTGATCAGGAAAGCGCCGCGAATATCAGTTCTGTGCTTTGAGAGGAACTCCCTCATGCCTGCGTGATCAAAGTCAGATGCTCCAAGCGCAACAAACCAAATGTCATGTGCAATGAGCTCGTCATCAGAGAGAGACAGAACGGCATTACGAAGATCATCCTCAGAAATAGCGGCTGCATCTTCAGAGTCGGTCTCTTCACGATTTTCAGCAGATGGAGCTGCGCCGCCCTTCCAGTCATCCGATGGACCGTCGTTGCGACCGAAGAGTCTAAAGGAACGACGCTTTGCCTCAGGAGTCTTTGCGTCTTGCGCCTCTGTTAGGCCTTCATCGGCTGAAATGGTATCAAATGGGCTCTCTGCATCTTCTGCCTCTGGAGTTGGCGCAGGTGCTTGAGTTGGGACATAGTGAGGAGCTGGCTCGGAAGATGGAGCCAGTGGATCAACGGCATCGCCAGAAGGATCAGGAAGATCAAAGAGGGACGCACGACGAGCAAAATCGTTCTTAGCATGGAGTTCATGTGTTGCTTCAGGCTGTACCTGGGTTGCATCTGCATCAGCAGACTCATGAACCTGCTTCATGGTTGCATTAAGCTCATCGTCAACAGAATCATAAGCAACGGTGTTGTCAGCAGCAGCATCCTCAGCCTGCTCGTCTTCTGTTGTTGCATTTACGGCCTCTGCAACATCCTCAAGAGATGCAGTCTGGCTTGCACCAGTAGTGTCATAAGCAACGTAGCTTACTTCGCAATCTTCAGGAAGAATTCCCAGTGAATTGAGAACGTCCTCACCATGACGGACGCCCTCTACCTCATCAGGTTCTGGGATAAGTGCAGCAGCATCTCCTGCAAAGTGATGTACAACCTCAGGACGATGACCGGTAGGACGGACATTCTCGAGAATACCAAGAAGAGCTGCAACTGAAGACTTGTTATTGTTTGCGCCAATGGTACAAGGTGCAAAACGCTCTGCAATTGTTGCAACAGAAAGAGCAACAAGTGGAAGAGCTGCAAGAATACCAACAATCCAGAAAAGGACACGGACTGGATCAGGAAGGAAGCGAAGAATCTGAACAAATGTAGCAACAAACACTGCAACTACGCACCAACGCGAATACTTCTGTGCAAGGGGTACGTATTTTTGCTACAGGAGACTCAACAAGGAAGTTTGTATGTGGGGAGTCATAGTGAGCAACGATGACAATTGGACGGTTGCCCTTTGCAACAAGCTCGCCAGTAGCCTCGTGCTTAGCAACAACGTTCTGGCTTCTGATGGAAGATCCGAATGAACCGAGAATGTCATTACCAAAGTACTTGAGGCACGTAAGTGCGCCAAAAGCCGACAACAAGCAGAACGCCAAAAAGCAATAAGTGCTGCATTGCCAGTGCCTGCAAAAAAATAAGGCCAATGAAGAGGAGGATTAAATAGATTGAATAACCAAGACTCTTAATAGACTTAGCATCAAATTCTTCAATGGTTGCCTCAAGCCCGTGAAGTTTCATTTCTTCAGCAATGGTTTGAGCAGCCTGAAGCTCCTCTTGGCTACCGGCAGGAGCAATATCAATCTGCTCGTCTAGATAGTCAACATAGTCATGTGTAATGGCCATACTACGTCCTTCGTTGGCATGTCTTCTGACAGGTTTCATACATACGTCATTAGTATACGTCTTATATCGAAATATAGCGGTTAAAGTGTATTTTTACGCCCAAATTTAGAAATTCTGCACTAAATATCAAAAACTTTCGTATATGTTTAGAGAGATTTGAGTTCAGGTGGTAAAAAGCGGGAGGTGGATATGGCTCCAAACGATCAATCTCTAGGCAACAACGAGCTAGGTGCCTGGAGGATTTTCTCGCTATTTATGCTGCTACTTCAAAAAGGGCCTTTGCCTTCGGCAGAGATTTATACGACGATTTACTCGGATTTGTCTACTGATTCAGCTTCAAGAACGTTTTCAAGAGACCGAGCTGTTCTAAAATCACTCGGATTTGCAATTACTGAGGTAAAAACAGGAAAAGAAAAGTCGTTCTATCTTTCGGACTCAAATTTCTTTGATTCCTCGTACGATTTAAGCCCTGAAGATGCCAATCAACTGCTTGTTATCTGCAGCGCAGTTCTCACTGATACAACTTTTGTGTACCAGGAGGAACTAAGAAACGCGCTATCTAAAATTGTGGGTAATTTTTATTCCTCAGATTCAGACAAGCCAGGGAGCCAAAAACTCAGTGCTTCTTCTCAAAGCAAAGTCTTTCCTGTTCTCTATGAGTCCCTCAGCTCTAAACAACGGGTAAAGATCACGTATACAAACTCGCAAGAACAGGTCAAACAAAGGCATCTTGGTATTCTGGACTTCTTTGTTTCACAGGGACTTCTGTACTTTGTAGCTCAAGATTTTTCGTCCAACAGTAAGACTGCTTCTATCAAAACTTTTCGCATTAACCGTGTTTTAGATGCTGCAATTCTTAAAGATGAGCACTTCTCCATTCCGGAAGATTTTGATTCAAACGACTACAACCTGCTTGATTTCCAGCTCGGATCGCAGGCTGGCACTCTTGTTGCGTTTGTCCCCAAAAACATACTCGCTGCTTTTGAGCATTTCTCGCAGGGTCAAGGCGATATTGAGTCTCTCCCTAATGGAGCTTTATGGACTGTTGCCTACGCTCATGAAGACGCTGCTTTATCTTGGATTCTTGCTCATGGGTTGATTCCAAGATCTCCAGAGTCTCTTCTCGCAAAATGGAAAGAGTCTTTAAGCGAGGTGGCCGATGGCTGTTAAGAACACCTCTTTTGGAAGAAAAAATTTATCGTCGGCCATCTACAAACTCGTGTTGCTTGCCGCTGCATTGAGAGATTCTTTTGACGCGGTTGAGTTAAGTGCGGTCCAGTCGCGCTTTGGCATCTCCTCAGAAGAAGCCGCTATTCTGATGGAGCTCTTGCAGCTCACGGACGAGAATGGCTATCTTCCCCTCCCGCTTACTGGAGATCAAGATACTTTGACGCTCGTTGGAGAGTCTCCCTTTAAAACCCGTAGGTTTGTCTTAACGGACGAAGAAACATTAGCGCTTAAAGAGGCGTTTACAACACTCGCTTTGCCCCAAGAAAGTGTATTTTGGAGTCTCTTAAAGCCTCCATATACAAAAAGCTCTTCACCGGACGGGTCTTCAGCTTCGCTTGTCTCTAAAAGTCATACTAAAGAAGTAGACGCATTCCTTACCTGCTCAAATGCAATCGCAGAATCGCAAGTTATTTCATTTGAGTATCGTTCTGAGATGGCGTTTGTGGAAACTCAAAGCAATAAAGACGCTGCAATCAGCCAAAGAGTCGTTCTTCCCTATCAGTTGTCATATGGAGAGAATGGTTGGCTTATTGAAGGGATTGATTTAAACCTCGAGCAGCAGAGAGTCTTTAGAGTCAATCGCATGAACCGCGTTGAAGCCGCCCGGCTTCATTGGAGCAGTTAAAGCTGGCAGAAAGGGTAAAAGATTCTACTGCACAAGAAAGATCGCAGTTAGTAGAGCTTGTCTTCCTTGATAAAGGTGCGCTTACACACTATTCGTGGCCGGGCCTCAAAACGGTTGGCGGTCAGCGCAATGCCACAGAGATTAAAGCGACTATCCCCTATTACGGCGGAACATGGCTGCTACAACGGTTGCTTGCCCTCAAGGGTAAAGTAACAACCAAAGACCAGACCGTGACGCAGGCAATGAGCGCCTACGCTGCATCTCTGCTTGCTGCAGAAGAGCAACTTTAAGCCAATTTGGTAGCTGTTAGTGCTGCTACGCGTCGTGTTCTTCTCGCCATTTGGCAATTTGGGCGGAGATATCCTTTGTTGAGACGCGCTGATAGTTCTTGTTGGGCAATGACTTCAAGAACGAACTGCCATATCGCTTGGACACAAGCCTGGAATCGGCAAGAACCAAAACGCCTTTGTCCTCAGCGCTCCTGATAAGGCGGCCAGCAGCCTGTTTGGTTGCAATTACTGCCTCTGGCAGAGAATAGCGCCACCACGCACGATCTTCTCGCGCCTCACGCTCTTTGACCAGCGGTTCATTAGGGCTTGCAAACGGAAGCTTAGGGATTACCACGCACCTCAGCGTATCTCCCGCAGCATCAAAGCCTTCCCAGAACGATTTAAGAGCAAACAGCGAGAGGTTCTTCTCAGCTAGGAACTTTCACGAACGCGTCGCGCGGAAGAAGATCGCTCCTGGCAGGCAAGGTTAAGGCCATGCTCACTCAAACGAGGCTCAAGCGCTTCAAAGAGGCGCTCCATATCGCGTCTGTTAGTGAAGAGCGTCAGCACCGAGCCGCCCATCTGAACATGAACGTCGTACAGCAGCTTTTCCAGAGCATCCAAGTAACCCGGATCAGTTGGCGCAGGCATATCCTCAGCTACAAAGACGCCCATATGGTTCTCGTAGTCAAAGCTTGACTCTAAGTGCAGGCTCTTGTGCTCAAAGGAGCCTCTATCCAGGCCAACAGCGTGCTCAAAATGCGAGAAGTCATCTCCAACAGCAATGGTTGCTGAGGTAAACACAACAGAGTGAGTCTCCGGCAGCCACTTCTCTGCCAGCTCTGCTCCAATATCAAGCTTCTCGGCCATAAGGGCCTCAGAGCCAATGTCGCGTTTTAGTCGGGTTAACTTGGCTGAATAGACGTAGCTCTTGTCCGTTCCCTCACAGATGAGCTTCAGTGAATCCAGAAGGGTACTCAAGAACACCCCAGCCTCGCTCAAGTTGCTTGCGAGGTTTGGTGCCGACGCGACAAGTGCATCGGTAGCTTTGCCTATTCGGAGAGCAGCTTCTTCAAGAGCAGAAAGAGCAACAGAAACGGTCTCTAAGACTTCTTTCCATTCCTCTGTTTCTCTTACCTCGTCGTTAATCCAAAGCTGAAGGGAGTTATAACCACCATCACTTTTAGCCAACGGAGCCAGCTCATGCACAGTGGCCATAAGGTTGCCCATTGCTGCCATGGCTCGCTGAACTACGGCAGCAGAGCGCGTGAGAAGCCCGGTGAGCAGCGTAGAGTCCTCAAGGTTGGCAGCGCCCACCATAGCTGCGTGTATAGCGCCAGACTTGATGCCTCCAAGCATCTCAAAGCCGTTTCGCATCTCTTTGGCAGAGATTTCTACTGCCCACTGACGGCGAGCTTCAGCTTCAAAACCATGAGCCTCGTCAATTACCCAATGCCTGATAGGAGGCAGAATTTTACCGTCAGCAGCAACGTTTCTGAGCAACAGAGAGTGGTTGGTCACCACAACATCTGAAGATCCTGCACGTTTACGAGCTCCATGAACAAGCACTCGTGAGGGTAATAGGGACACTTGGAGCGCAGGCACTCTGCAGCCTTGATAGTTACCATCTCGCGTGGAACTGAACGCCAACGAATACCCAGCGCATCCAAGTCGCCGTCGGCTGACTGGCATGCGTACGCATAAATCACCGCAATTGCGGTCAGCATATCTGAGGCAACACTGTTGCTCGAGCGTCCTTCTTGGTCAATGAGCGTCAGTGGAAGCTCTTCAAGGGCAGCTCTATCAACACGATGCAGGCACGGATAGTGCTCGTACCCCTTTAAGCTGCAAAAACTCAACCCGCTAGGAAGCGCCTTCGCAAGCGCTGGAAGGTCGTGTGAAACAAGCTGGTCGGTCAGTGCGTTTGTCTTTGTAGCAATACCTACCGTAACATCGTTTTTCTGCGCAAAGAGCACCTCAGGCAGCAGATATGCAATTGACTTGCCAATGCCAGTTCCAGCTTCAAGCTCTCTGTGCGAAGAAGTGACCAGCGCATTTCTGATCTCAACGGACATGCTTACTTGTTCGCTGCGCGTCTCAAATTTGTCGTACATCTGTGAAACGACGCCCGGCTTAGCAAATGCCCGATGAATCTCGTCCTTAGAAATCGGCAGCATAGCAGGCGTCTCTGGGTCATCCGCATCCCTTCTCGCCTTCGCTTTTATGTCGGCAACAAGCTGACAGCGAATGTCCTTGAGCGAGAAGAACGTGCCCGAAATCTCCGCGTCTGCAAGCTCGGCTCCTGTTGTGTCTTCTTTTGCGACACCGCGCTGAACTGCTTCTTCTTCCTTCATTTGCGACAAATACGAGAAGATTGGCCTAAATGTCCACTCCACTCCATCGTGCATTGACGCCAATTTGGCGAGAAGCCCACGGGGCAGATTCATAAGCCCCAAAAGTAAGATGCGCCACATGCCGCAAAGGGCATCTACGTCGTCACTTGCACGGTGGGTAACCTTCATGGTGCCAAACGCTTCAGCCATGCTAGAAAGCTTATGCGAAGAAAGTCGAGGTAGAGCTATGCGTGAAAGCGACAGCGTATCAATCCAGGTATCAGAGACCGAAGTTCCACCAGGTACCCGTTCAATAAAGGTACGGTCAAAGGTAGCGTTATGTGCCAGAACTGGAAGTCCACCAACAAACTCTGCGAGGGCAGCAACAGCTTCTTTGCGCTTGGCGCACCCTTAACATCTTCGTCGGTGATCGAGGTCAGAACTGTAATTTCTTCGGGAATTGAGCACCCCGGGTCAACAAACGTCTGAAAGCGCTCCACAATCTCTCTGCCGCTCAATTTAGCAGCAGAAATCTCAATAAGAGAGCACTTCTTAAAGGACAGACCTGTTGTCTCAGTATCCAAAACAACAATGTCGTCCTCTAAGACGTCAAACGACTCATGCTCCGCCCTGTCTGCAAGCTCCAAATATTTTTTGCGAACCGCAGAGGGAGTACCTGGAAGAATGAGCTCTTCTAGTTTTTGTGTAGCGCTTTTAGTGCTGGCCATAACCTACAAATCTACTGACGATCCTCAAGCGCAAACTCAATAAAGCGAGTGCAGAGCTCAGGGAAATCAATGCCGCCGGTACGAGCAGAATCTGGCAGCAAAGAACGCGCGGTCATACCAGGAATGGTATTTGTCTCAAGCACCACTGGCACGCCGTCCTCCGTAACAATAAAGTCGCTACGAGAAACGCCACGGCAACCAAGTGCATTGTGAGCCTTAATTGCCAGCTCCTGAGCGCGTGCGTACACTGCAGGCTCAAGACGAGCAGGAATTACATGGTGCAGGGATGCGGGCTCGTATTTTGTCTTAATGCTGTAGAACTCATCGCCGGTAACAATCTCAACGATTGGTAGAGCGGTTGGGTTCTCATTACCAATAACAGGAACGGTAATCTCTGTTCCCGCTATGCTCTCTTCAATCAGAATGCGCTCACCCTGCTCACCTGCAAGTTCTAGTGCAGCAGGAAGCTCTTCTCGCGAAGTGACGCGTGTGACACCATAGCTGGAGCCGTTGCCAGAAGGCTTTACAAACATAGGGAGTCCAAGGTCCTCGATAAGCTTGTCTACCTGCTCATCTGTAAAGACGGTACCTGCAGGAACGTCAATTCCCTTAGGCGTTGGAACTCCTGCCTGCCTATACATAAGCTTTGACAGCTCTTTTTCAGTTCCCATAGCAGACGCAAGAACGCCAGAAAACGTGTAAGGAATGTGCAGAATCTCGAGAAGACCCTGGATGCAGCCATCCTCGCCAAAACGACCGTGCATAGCAACGTATACGACATCATAACCACCCTGAGCAAGGGTAACTACAAAGTCTTTTTCTGCAACATCAAGCAGGTCAACACTGGTAAAGCCAGCCTCTTTTAAGTGCTGCTGCACACTGCTTGCCAGACTCCATGGCAATCTCGTGCTCGTCTGACCAACCGCCTGAAACAACTGCTACATGAAGCTTTTTGAGCTCTTCACGTGTCATTTCCGCTCCTTCAGATAAGTCTCCCATAGGGTAAACTCTAGTAAACGTATTTCTTCTAAGATACCGCAGATAGCTTAGAAGAGTTGGAGAAGGACAAAAATGCAATCAAATAATACTCTTGACGGCACAAACACCACGGTTGACGGCGCAAACACCTCCGCGCCCGATTCTCGTCCACAGAAAGCTGCCGCTAAATCTGATCTCAGAAGCCTTTCATCAGAGCAAATTCTTGAGCTTGTTACCTCACTTGGCCAGCCAAAATTTCGCGCAAAACAGATTGAGGAGTGGATCTGGTCTAAAGGTGCCACCTCTTTTGATCAGATGAGCAATCTTCCAAAAACATTGCGAGAAGAACTGTCTAAGCAGGTAACTCTTGCTGGTGCTGAGCAGATTGTTCGTCAGGTTTCCGAAGATGGAAGCCGTAAATACTTGCTTCGCTACCCTGATGGCACGTCTGTTGAGTGCGTTGGTATGCCAAGCGGCAACAAGCTCTCTGTCTGCGCTTCCACGCAGGCGGGCTGTGCCATGGGCTGCGCTTTCTGCGCTACGGGCGCCGCTGGCCTCACTCGCTCCCTTTCTGCAAGCGAAATCTACGAGCAGGTTATGCATGTCCGTGACGACTTTGACGCCCGTGTTACCAGTGTTGTTCTCATGGGCCAGGGCGAGCCTTTCATGAACTACGACGCTACTCTTGCAGCCATGAGACGCCTCAACTCCCCCGATGGAGCTGGTATTGGTGCTCGCCATATTACGGTGTCTACCTGCGGTGTTATTCCAATGATTAAGCGTTTTGCCTCTGAGCCAGAGCAATTTACGCTTGCTGTTTCACTTCACTCTGCAGTTCAAAAGACACGCGATTCTCTTATGCCGGGAGTACGTAAGTACTCGCTCATTCACCTGTATGACATTATGGGAGAGTATGTCGATAAGACCGGCCGTCGTCCAACGTATGAATATGCGCTGATTAAGGGCGTTAATGATTCCGACAATGAGCTTGGTGCCCTCAGAGACTTCTGTCGAGGAACACTCTGCCACGTCAACATCATCCAGCTTAACGAGATTGAGGGCTCAAAATTCCATCCAACTTCCCCTGCTCGTGCTCAGGAGTTTGTGAACAGCCTTAACTCTGTTGGTGTTGAAGCAACTATTCGTCTTTCTCGTGGATCTGATATCGATGCAGCTTGCGGCCAACTTTTCCAGAAAAGAAACGCACGCTAAAGCGCTTATATAGACAGCGCTCATATAGATAGTTCCTACATAAAACTTATCATGCTTTTAAAGCAAAGAAGGGGCCCTCAGGGACCCCTTTCCTTTTAGTTCATATACAGAACATATGTTCTATTTGATTGCGTTTAACCATTCTCTTTCCACCCTAGCTTGGTGAGAAAGAATGTTTTTCGCGCTTTTCCTATTACCGCTACCTGAATAGTCATCAAGAATTGCATCGAGTGCTCTTCTTGACCTTCTCATTGCATGAAGAAAACTTTTCTGTGCTTCTTTAGTCAACAGAGTATGTTTAGCGAGAAAAGCTATTCCTAGCAACGAGACACTGGATATAATCGCAAACTTTATCTTCATTATGCTTCTTTAACGTTTGAGAGTTTTTCTACTAGAGCAGCAAGTTCATCCTCGTCATTGAATTCGATTTCAATCTTATTCTTGCCGCGGACATTTCGAACTTTTACTGGAGTATCCAGAGCAATCCTTAATTGCCTTGCTGCACGCTTATATGCCTGTGGGGTTGGCTGTCTTTTTGGTTTCTCAACATTTGTGACAGAAAATAGTGGAGCAAGATTTTCTGTCTGACGGACCGACAAGTTCTCTTCAACTACTTTCTGGGCAAGCTTAATTCTTCCTTCTTTTCCGCTTACGGCAAGAATTGCACGAGCATGTCCAGCACTAATACGTCCCTCCGCCATCAAAGTTTGAACTTCTGTTGGAAGGTCTAGAAGACGAAGAGTATTTGTGATTGCGGATCTAGACTTGGACAAAACCTTTGCCAAATCGTCTTGGGTTAAGTTCTCTTGTTTGATTAACTGCTTATAGCCTTGAGCTTCTTCAATAGGACTTAAGTCAGATCTCTGTAGATTCTCAATCAGAGCTAATTTAAATACTTCCTCATCGGAAATTGCCTTAATTACTACAGGAACTTCCTCTAATTGTGCAAGCTTTGCAGCCTGGAAGCGTCTCTCACCAGCAACAATCTCATAGTGATCGCCTTTCTCGCGAACAAGAAGCGGCTGGAGAATACCGTTTTGCTTAATAGAATCACTGAGTTCAGCGAGTTCAGCTTCATCAAAACGTTTACGAGGCTGATCTTTATTTGGCTTAATCTTCTTTAGTGGAAGTGTTGTAGCTTCTTTTTTATTACCGACCTCTGCATCTACCTCGCTAAAGAGAGAGTTGAGGCCCTTACCAAGTCCTGATTTTTTAACCACGACGATTCACTTCCTTTGCAAGTTTGTTGTATGCAAGTGCGCCCATACTGATTCGGGCATACATGGTTACCGGCAAACCATGACTTGGTGCTTCTGCGATTTTGACATTTCTTGGAATAAGCGTCTTAAATACTTTGTTACCAAAGTAATTTGAAACCTCAGTTACAACCTGCTTAGATAGGGAAGTTCTGCTATCAAACATGGTCATTACTACACCAAAGATATCAAGATCCGGATTGAGCTGTTTTTGAACCATCTTCATTGATTCAACGATCTTAGTTACGCCCTCTAGTGCATAATATTCGCACTGAATTGGGATAAGAATGCTGTTTGCTGCGACTAAAGCATTAATTGTTAAAAGACCTAGTGATGGTGGGCAATCAATCAAAATGTAGTCAAAATAGTCTTTAACCTGGTCAATTGCCTGCTTTAATATGTTTTCTCTTGATTCCACGGAAACGAGTTCAATTTCTGCACCAGCAAGTTGAATAGTAGCAGGAGCAATAGTCACGTACTTTTGAACTGTTTGTTGTAATACGTCTTCAAGCGGTGTTTCGTTGAGGATTACATCATAGATATCAGCTTCAAGTTCCTCTTTATCAATTCCAAATCCGCTTGTTGCATTACCTTGTGGATCAAAAATCGATAATTAAAACCTTCTTTTTTGTTTCTCCTAGCGCTGCTGCGAGATTAATTACGGTAGTTGATTTTCCAACTCCGCCTTTTTGATTAATTACAGCAAGTACTTTAGGATCTCTATCTTGAAATCCCCTCGAAAGGTCTTTGTAGCTCATTTATCCTCCGTTTGACCAAGTTTATTTAATAATACAGAATGTTTCACGTGAAACATTCCACAATTAGTCTCTTCTTGCAACAAACGGATTTGATTTAGCCATTCCTGTTTTTTTCTCGGTAGTTTAATTTTTGCTTTTTGAAACTTTTTTTATAAATAAGAATTTCACGATGACCAAGATCGTTTGGTAATTCAAATGTTTCACGTGAAACATTTTCGTACCCAAAAATTTTGGCTGCCTGAGAGGCGTCCTGAAGCTCTATCTCATCGACATTGGCCTTCATTACTATGAGAGTACCTTGTGGAGCTAAGAAAGGCTCTGCGTACTCCAAAAGAATATTTGTCTTTGCAACGGCTCTGAAAGTAACAAAATCAAACTTCTGTTTATAGTCGTTTGGAATTTCTTCAGCACGAAGCTTTTCAGCTTTTACTCTCTCACCAAGACCAATCTCATCAATCATTGACTGTACGGCATTGATCTTTTTTTCCAATAGAATCAACCAGCAATGTTTTGTTATCGCTCATGATTGCAAGAGGCAGTCCAGGGAAGCCTCCACCGGTACCAATATCAATATAGTTTTGAGCTCCAGATATAAACTCATTACATACTTTGAGTGGTAATAGAGAATCAAGTATATGAAGAACCAGAGCGTCATCAATTGAAGTGATTCTTGTGAGATTAAGGTTTTTATTAATCTCGATGAGCAATTCAATGTGCTTGAGGAGTTGTCTTCTTTGGGTTTCAGTTGAATCGATTCCATAGGTAAGGAGAAGTTCCTTAAGTACATTCTCTTTTGAATCGAATAACGATTTCTCTGATTCAGACATTGCTTCTCCTGTGACAAAACTTCTTGTAACAAGAAGAATTGTCACAAAAAAAGAGGAAGGCGTAAACCTTCCTCATCAAATTAGTAAAGCTTGTTGAAAATTCTTAGCCGTTAATAGCTGTAACAACAACGCGGCGGTATGGATCATCGCCCTCAGAGTGTGTTGTAACTTCAAGATTATCTCGAAGTGCAATGTGAATGATACGGCGCTCATAACCACTCATTGGAGCAAGAGAAACCTTACCAGTCTTCTTAGCACGAGAAGCAGCAGAGAGTGCCATCTCCTGAAGCTTATTGCGACGACGGCTCTTATAGCTTTCAACATCAACAGATACTGGATAGTGGAAGTGAAGCTTAGCGCTCATCAAAGACGAAAGAACCATCTGAAGAGCCTCAAGCGTATTGCCGTGACGACCAATAAGAATTGCAAGATCTCCACCGGTTACGTCAAGAATGAGCTCACCGTCTTCTCCATCGTACTCATCAATTGCACAGCTATTCTCGCCAAAGAACGAGAGGAGCTCTCTTAGATAGAAGACAGCAGTATCAGCAATCTTATTCATCTCAGCATCAGTAAGCTGAATTCCAGCTTCAAAGTGCTCTCGAATTGAAGCAAACTCGTCTTGTGAATCAACGACAGGAGACTCATTAAGAGCGTTTGGCTCAGAAACGAAAGTCTCATCCTCCATGTCGTCCTCCAGTCAATATAAAAAGTTTAACTATTAATCTACGGTAACAAATTTGTAAACAAAAGTTATTTTGTTTAAGACCAGATACTAGGCCTTTTTGTGAGGGCGTGGCTTCTTTTCTTTTCTAACCACGTCTACCTCGATTGGCTTATTAGCCATCTGAGCCTGAGCCTTGAGCTTCTCTTTTTCCATAATGCGCTTGGTAATAAGCTGCTGCTGGGCAAGCTGCCAAATACCAGAAGTGACGTAGTAGAGAAGAACAGCTGCTGGCACAGTCCAACCAAACCAGAGCATCATGAGGGTCATCATGCCGCCCATCATGTACTGCTGGGTACGCTGCTCGCCGGAGCTTGTACGAGCATTTACTGCCATGGAAAGGAAGGTAGTAAGGCCAAACAGAAGAACAAAAATCATGTAAGGGATAGCGGTAACAAAGCCATCAACAGCAAAAATGTCGGATGTTGCACGCGCAATAGAAGGAAGAATGTTGTAGAAGCGGGAGTCTACTGGAACCATCTTTGCAACGGTAAAGAGTGCAATAAAGATAGGGGACTGTAAAGCAGTGGTAGACAACCACCAAGAGGATTGAAGTTGATTTCTGCGTAAAGTTTACGCATCTCTTCATTCTGTCTTACAGGATCATCGGCATAACGCTCCTGGATTTCTTTGAGCTTAGGCTGAACAACACTCATGCGAGCCATAGAGGCTGTCTGCTTGTTGGTCATTGGAACCAGGATAATACGGATGATGATGGTAAGCAGGATAACTGCCATACCCCAGTCTCCCGAGAATGATTGAAGTCCCGCTAAGACTGTGTATAGAAAGTTAACAATCCAATCCCACATATTTCCTCCGGTGCGTTCCTTTACGGAACGGGATCGTATCCTCCCTTATGAAAAGGGTGACAGCGAGCAATACGCTTAAGAGCAAGCCAACTTCCCTTTTTAACACCGTACTTTTGTATAGCTTGAACTGCATATTCAGAACAAGTAGGCCGGTAAATACAGTGCGGCTTAAAAAGGGGAGAGATGTTTCTTTGATAGAAACGAATAGCACCTAGGAACAAGTTTGCGGGAAAAGAACCTTGTCTTTTCTCGCTCATTTGACCCCTGTCTTTCTTAACAAAGCATCCAAAGAAACACTTATATCAGCAGGATTAGTGCTGTGTGTATCTTTAGTCGCAAAGAGAATAATGCCGTATCCCTCAACAGGTAAACCGCTCTTTCGAGCTGCTTCGCGTCAAAACGCGTTTACACCTGTTTCTAAATACGGCGTTACCTAGTCTTTTTGGAGCTACAAAGGCTACCTCGGAAGGATGTGCCTCAGTGGATGGTGCTACTCGTATACGAAGAACAGAACTTTGAGCCCTCTTCCCCGCAGAGAAGACCCTTTCAAACTCTGAACGAGATTTAATGGTCTTCACAGAAACATTCCTTAGACAGTGAGGCGCTTACGGCCCTTAAGGCGACGACGAGCGAGAACGGCACGACCATTCTTAGTTGCCATACGTGCACGGAAACCGTGGGTAGTTGCGCGCTTGCGCTTATTTGGCTGGTAGGTACGCTTCATAGCTATTTCCTCCCGAACGGGTACAGTATCGATTAAAAAGCCTACAGATTGTACTCGCGTTTATGGGTACCTGTCAAATTTCTACGCAAATACCTCAACTTTTTCTCTTTTTTATTCAAAAAACTTAGCGAGAAAACCTTTCATCTTGAAAATTTCACTTGTGATACATGAAGAAATTTGTTGAAAGGAATATTTCTGTAAGCTGAAATATGTCCGTTAAATGCTACTATCATTCAGTACGTCTTTCACAAAGATACAAAGTTATCTACAGATGTTTAACACTTGTTGAAAACTTTCATTCACTGTGAAAGAAAACGAAAAATTTTCTTCATTTGTTTAACAATTGTTGAAAAGGAGGTGTCATGGCAAGAGATTTCTTTCCTTTTGTTGACGAAAACACCAACCAGAATGAAAAAGATGCTGGTTCTGATAACTCTCTCACCGTCCGCTATGCTGCACGTATTGCAGTGTATGACGATAAAGCCGCAGCACCTCGCGTTGTTCTTGTAGAACCTAAAGATGTTCGTTCTTATCTTGACGAGATTGCAGCGACAGTTAACCAGCTTGCTCACGAGCAGGGTGGAAAAATTCCTTTTATGGTTATGCGCGAGATTGTGGAGAATTTCATTCATGCTCGCTTTGTAGCACCCACAATCTCAATTATGGACAACGGAAATACCATTAGGTTTTCAGATCAAGGACCTGGTATTAAAGAGAAAAACCGAGCTCTTGAGTTTGGTACCTCTTCTGCAACGGAAGAAATGAAATCGTTTATTAGAGGCGTTGGTTTTGGTCTTCCTTATGCTCAGCAATATATGGTTGAGAAGGGTGGAAGCCTTACCCTTGAAGACAATATCTCTGGCGGCACAATTGTTACTTTATCAACACGCCGCTCTAAAGATGCTCATATTCAGACACTTCCAACTCAAGAAGAAGCTGAAGAATTGCCTGTTAATCAGAATCAGCAGGCAATTTCACATACCCCACAAGCAGTATCTCAACAGGTATCTGCACAACCAGCTGCACAACTTCCTAATCTGGTATTAACAGATCGAGCAAAACAAGTTCTTCAGTATCTCTCTGAACATGAATGGGTTGGAGCAACAGAACTCACTAGTGCCTTTGGTCTTTCTACACCAACCTGGTCAAGAGAATTAAAATCGCTGGTAAACATAGGAATAATTGGAAAAGTTGGGCAAAAATATAAGCTCACCACTATTGGAGAAACCCTCCTTTCATAGAGTTTCTCAACATTATTCGCTGAAAGTTATCAACATTCCTCTATACTAGGTGTCCCAATTTTCAACATTTTGATTGGACACGTATGGATGCATCAATTGATTCAGACGCAGTAGCTCTGTGGCAAGACGCAATTGACCTTTTGGTTGAAGAGAATCAGCCAGAGGCTTTTATCGCCATGTTAAGAACCTGCACTCCAATTAAAGTTGAAGATAATACGCTCTGTGCTGAGACTTCAATGCGCTTGGCATATAACCGTATCCTTAAAAACCTACCAATTGTTGAGAGATGTCTCTCGGCTGCGGCTTTTGAAGACATTATCTTGAGTCTTACGCTTACAAAGTCTTCTACGCCTGTCACTACAACTTCTACGATGACTCCTCAGGAGTTTAACGCTTGGAAGCAGAAAACTGCTCCTATACAGGCTGTTGTTCCAGAACAGATTCAAGATTTTGAATCCCCGGAACAGAGCCTTGAAGAATTAAAACAGCAGACGTTAAAGAGACGTAAGAGTAATCCTCTTTATGAGGAGACGTCCTTCAATTCAAACCTCACGTTTGATCGCTTTGTTGTTGGTGATGAGAATGAGCTTGCTCATCAGCATGCTTTAAACGTTGCAAACGACGCAAAAGGCAAGGCAAATCCACTCTTTATTTACGGTGCAAGTGGACTTGGAAAAACTCACCTTCTGCGAGCTGTTCAAAACTACATCAACGCTGAAGACATCGAGCGCGTTTGTGTTTACAAAGACGCAGATGCCTTTGTTGATGACTACGTAAATGCAGTTCGTAAAAATGCCTCAGGAAATGCTGCAACAGAGCTGAGTAATAACTACCAAAACATTGACGTTCTTATCATCGATGATGTCCAAAAACTTGCTGGTAAAGCGGGTACCATCAACTTCTTCTTCAATATTTTTAATTCACTTATTGATAGAGGCAAGCAGATTATTCTTGCAGCCGATAGAACACCTGCTCAGCTTGGTATGGGCTCTGACGGTTTTGATGATCGTATTACTTCTCGTATGAGTGGTGGCATTGTTATTGGCATTGAGTCTCCAAGTTACGAGATGAAGCTCAATCTTATTCACGTCTTCTGCGACCGCGCTTTTAAAGAGAGAAATTCTTCTCTTTCTGCTGATGATATGCCAGAAGACATCCGTCGCTATATGGCTGACAAAGCCGGACAAAGTATTAGAACGCTTGAAGGCTTCTGTAATCGTTGCGTCACCGGACAAATCAAAGCAAAAGAGTCCGGTAAAAACATTAAGCAAGAAGAGATTGATAAGATTGCAGATACTCTTTGGCGCCGCGTTTCAAAGACCGTAAATATCGAGAAGGTCCAAGAGGTTGTAGAGAACGTCTATGGCATTAGTCATCGCGATATTGTTGGTAACAAGAGAAATAAAGAAATTGCAGAGCCACGTCATGTTGCGATTTATCTTGCTCACGATCTTTGCCAATACACGCTGGTAAATATTGGTAAGCATTTTGGTGGAAGAAAACACGCAACCATTTTGCACAGTATTGAGGTAATTGAAGAGAGGATCAAAGAAGATAAAAGCTTCTATGATCAAATTTCTCAACTCAAGAAGACTATCCTTGAACAAAGTTAGTGTTTAAAACCTGTTCGTAAGATGTCAACTGATGAAGAGAAGTAATGGTTTGTTGTTGAGAGTTTAAGAGAGGGAGTTTTACTTTGTTTATGAATGTCAAAAATAAGCAAACAAATCTGACCTCTAGAAACATATTTCTACCTCTAGAAATGTAAAGCTTTCTTCTTTTCAACATAGCTTATTATTACTACGATATTTTTTTATTCTTATCTAAGAAATAATAGAAAGGGTCGTCATGAAATTTACCGTAAGTCAATCCGCTCTCCAGACGGCACTTGATATTGTTTCTAAAGGCATTGGTTCTAATACAACACTTCCAATTCTCTCTGGTATTTATCTCAAAGTTTTTAATGGCATGCTTGAGCTACAGTCCAGTGACTTAACTATCTCTATTAAGCATCAGATTGCAGCAAATGTAGAAGAAGAGGGAGAGACAGTTGTTTCTGGAAAGGTTATCCAGAACATTGTTAAGAACCTTCCTGATGCAGCAATTACTTTTGAAGGTGGAGAGCGTACGCTTTCTGTAACATGCCAGCGCTCGTCTTTTAGACTTAATACTCTTTCTGCGCACGATTGGGCACAGTTCCCAGAGTTTGATCTTGAGAAGACCTGTGAGCTTCCAAGCCAACTTCTATCAACTATGGTTGATAAAGTTTATCGTGTAACTTCAAAGGAAGCTTCTCGTCCTATTCTTCAGGGAATTTCTCTTACTGTTGAAGACAATACTATTCGCCTTGTTGCAACCGACTCATTCCGTCTTGCTGTTTGTGATTCCAATACAGATACGCCAGCAGGTGAATCTTTTAGTGCAATTATTTCTGGTGAAGTTTTCCATGACGTTCTTTCCATGCGAAGCATGACTGAGAAGGTCCTAATTGGTACTACAGACAACCAGGTAGTCTTCCAGTTTGGAAATACTACTCACATTTCTCGTAAGATTGAAGGTCATTTCCCAGACTATAAACAGCTTCTTCCAACGTCTTGCACGGCTTCAGTTGATATTAATGTTGAGGATTTCTCCGCAGCTTTGAAGCGTGTCTCTGTTATTGCACTAGCAAATCCTTCAGTTCGTTTTGATGTTGACGCCGATGGTAAAGAAGTTAAGCTCTCTGCATCCTCACCAGATCAGGGTGAGTCTTCCGAGCATATTGAAGCTCAGATTGAGGGAGATTCCCTTTCTATTGCTTTGAATTATCACTATGTCTTTGATTGTGTAAATGCTGCTCCTTCTAAGGATCTTCTGCGCCTTGAGCTACAAGGTCCTTCTCAGCCAGCTATTTTCAAATCAAACGGCAAGGTTAACTACTTGTATCTTCTGATGCCTGTTCGCCTCTAATTTGATAGGGGTTGTGTGGGACTTAAAGTTGAACATGTTTCGCTATATAACTTTCGTTGTTTTTCTTCGAAAGAGATAGATTTATCTGCACAAACTACTATTTTTGTAGGAAAGAACGCTGCAGGTAAGACAAATACTGTTGAAGCACTACAACTCCTTACTGCTGGATATTCATTTAGAAAGCCCACACCATCACAGCTCCTTCTTACAGGTACTTCTGAGGCAAAGATAGAGATTTCTCTTACAGGAGATGGAAGAAAACTAGAAAATACCTGCACCATTACAGAAAGACGTCGTCAATTTTCAAAGAATGGCAAGAAATGTCAGGCTGCAGATATTTCTGGAACACTGATGTCGGTACTTTTTAATCCCGATGACCTTTCAATGATTAAAGGTGGTGCATCGTATCGCCGAGAAGAATTTGATGACTTTGGTCGCCAGGCAAATAAAAGCTACTTCAAGGTTTTCTCGGCATATACCAAGACAGTTGAGCAAAGAAATAAGTTGCTTAAATCTGATTGGCCAGATGAAAACTTGCTTGATGCGTGGGATCTTTCTCTTGCAAGAGGAGGGGCTACGCTTCTTCATGCACGAATTCATTTGTTTGATCGCCTGGCAAAGAAGACATGTGAGATCTACCAGGAAACTCTCTGGTGGAGAACACCTAGAAATGAACTATATTTCTTCAATTGGAGAGGTATCTCTTGAAGCTTCTAGAGAAGAAATTGCTGATCAATTTTTGAAGGCTTTAAGTAAAGCTCGCACGGATGATATTCGTCGTCAGCAAAGTACAAAAGGACCTCATCGAGACGACGTTGAGTTTTTAATTGAGGGTAAAGACGCTAGAAATTTTGGTTCTCAAGGTCAGATCAGAACTGTCGTTTTAGCACTTAAGATGGCAGAAGTTCTCCTTTCAGAAGAAATACTTGGCGAGAAACCCTTGCTGCTTTTAGATGATGTTATGAGTGAGCTTGATGAAGACCGCAGAAAAGCCATCATGGAATTTGCATTCCATGACATTCAAACGGTAATTACCACTACAAACCTTGGGTATTTCTCTGAAGAGGTTTTAAAAAAAGCGCAGATAGTTAGGTTTAGCGATGAATAATCAACAAGAAATACCTGCGCGCGGTGGCAATGAAAATGCAAAAGATTTAATGAGTTCTCTGCTTGGAACCTTCAGAGATTCTAAGAGCATGTCAAAAAATCGTCGTGCCTATCTTGCGTGGGTTGAAGCAAATGGTGAAAGAGAGACAGAACATACAACCGGCGTATTTGTCAGAGAAGTAGTTGGTAGAGAGTATCCTGTACTTACAGTTTATGTAGATAATCGTATGTGTATGATTGATTTTCTTGCACAAAGAGAAATTTATAGAGCCAGGCTCTCAGAGCAAGGTCTGGAGTTTTCAGACCTTGAATTTAAGCTGGACAAATACAACAGACATGCTGATAAAGAAGCTACCTCTTCAGAAAAGCAAGCACAGGGCCAAAAAGAAGAGAAAAAAGATCTTCCAGAACTCACACCAGAAGAGAAATTACAAATTTCTGAGTTAGTTTCTGGACTTTCTGAGCCACTCAAGTCAACGGCTTATAAAGCGATTGAAGCAAGTTTTAGACAAAAAAAGAGTCTTTAGTCTAATCTGTCACTAATCTGTCCTTAAATCTCTTTACAGAGCCTCTCAGATACACAATATTACTGTTTAAACAATGAAATTTCTCTGTGCCGAGTTGATTTTGGCGATTTCATAGTAAAATACGTATATCATTCCGCTCACAATTGAAGAGAGGACTTACGTGGCAAAAGAAAATAAGTATGACGGTACAGAGATTAAGATTCTTGAAGGCCTTGAGGCGGTTCGTAAGCGCCCAGGTATGTATATTGGTACAACTTCAGCTTCTGGTCTGCACCATCTTGTTTGGGAGATTGTAGATAACTCAGTCGATGAGGCAATGGCTGGTTATTGCTCCAAAATCAAGGTTACCGTTCATCCTGATAACTCAATTTCTGTTGAAGATAATGGTCGTGGTATTCCTGTAGACCTTCATCCCCAGAAAAAAATTCCAACTCTTGAGGTTGTTCTTACTATCCTTCATGCAGGTGGTAAGTTTGATAACAACGCTTATAAAGTTTCTGGTGGTCTTCATGGCGTTGGTGTCTCTGTTGTAAACGCACTTTCAAAGAAGCTTGTTGCACAGGTTAAGCGCGATGGCAAAATCTACGAGATGGTCTTCGAGCGCGGTAAAACCGTTCAGAAGATGAAGGAAATTGGTACTTCAAAATCTAACGGAACTACCATTACCTTCTGGCCAGACGACATGATTTTTGAGACCACTACGTATAACTTTGATACGCTTCGTGATCGCCTGCAGGAGACCGCATTTCTTAACAAGAACCTTAAAATTACTCTTGTTGATGAGCGTGAGCTTACTCCTCGTCAGGTTGACTTCCAGTACGCGGGCGGCATCATTGACTTTGTTAAGTACCTTAATGACGAGAAAACCGTCTTACCAGGACTTTCTCGCCCTATCTATATTGAAGGTAAGTCAGACCCTGATGCTCCAATGTCTCAGATGGGTGAGGTTGAGGTAGCTATTCAGTGGAATACTGAATTCAGTGATAGAACTCTTTCTTTTGCTAACGATATTTTTACTGAGGAAGGCGGAATGCACCTTGAGGGCTTCCGTACTGCTCTTACTAAAGTAATAAATGATTACGGCACCAGGCAGGGAATTCTTAAAGAGAAAGATCCTAAGCTTGAGGGTGGCGATATTCGTGAGGGTTTAACTGCAGTTATTTCAGTTAAACTTCCAGATCCTCAGTTTGAAGGTCAGACAAAGGCAAAGCTTGGTAGTTCTTACATGAGAACTCTTACCAACAAGATTGTTACTCAGGGTCTCTCAGAGTACCTGGAAGAGCATCCTAACCAGGCAAAAGAGATTCTCAAGAAAGCATCTCAGGCTGCAAAAGGCCGTCTTGCTGCTCGTAAAGCTCGTGAAGCAACACGCCGCAAGGGACTTCTTGAGTCTGCTGCTCTTCCTGGAAAGCTTGCAGACTGCTCTGTACGTGATGCAGAAATGACCGAGCTCTTCATCGTCGAGGGTGACTCCGCAGGTGGTTCTGCAAAGATGGCACGTGACCGTTCTATCCAAGCAGTTCTTCCACTTCGCGGAAAGATTTTGAACGTTGAGCGCGTACAGGCTCACCGTGCACTTTCTTCTGACACTATTACTTCGCTGATTACCGCTATTGGTACTGGTGTTGGAGATGAATTTAATATTGAGAAGGCCCGTTATCACAAGATTGTTATCATGACCGATGCTGATGTTGACGGCTCTCACATTAGAATTCTTCTGCTTACCTTCTTCTATCGTTACATGAAGCCAATGATTGACGCAGGTTATATCTACGTTGCTCAGCCTCCTCTGTATCAGATTAAGCCAAAGGGTAAAAAGAACGGTAAATACATCTATACCGATGAAGAACTTGCTCTAGAGACAAGAAGTTTGAGGACAACACCAAGTTCACCATTCAGCGTTATAAGGGTCTTGGTGAGATGGACCCAGAGCAGCTTTGGGCAACCACTATGGAGCCAAAGAACCGTATTCTTCTCAAAGTAACCATCGATGACGCTCTTGCCGCTGATCGTGCAGTCTCTGACCTTATGGGCAACCAGGTTGAGAAGCGTAAAGACTTCATCCAAACACACGCAAAAGACGTCCGCTTCCTGGACATTTAATGGTTTCTCGCTAAATCATTAGACAGAAAATGAAAGGGTAACTTGTGGCAGACGATAAAAATATGAACGATGATCTTTTTGGTGCAGACGAGGATCAAGACCTTGATGCACAAAACGATATGGATGAAGAATACGAAGATGACGAGGTAGAAGAAGACTCTGACGAGTTTGACCCAGAGACTGGGGAAAATCTAATAACGGGAGAAACTTCACACATTATCTCTGATGAGGCTGGTACTCGTCTTGACCTCTCAGACATTCACGGTGGCACGCTTAAGCCAACCGATTTGTCCTCAGAGATGAAGACTTCCTTCCTCGAGTATTCCATGTCCGTTATTGTTGCTCGTGCACTTCCAGATGTTCGAGACGGCCTCAAGCCTGTTCACCGCCGTATTTGTACGCAATGAGCGAGGCTGGCATTACGCCAAACCGTCCACATAAGAAGTCTGCATGGGCAGTCGGCGAAGTCATGGGTAAGTACCACCCACACGGCGATTCTGCTATTTATGACTCCATGGTCCGTATGTCTCAGGATTTCTCGATGAGACTTCCTCTGATTGATGGTCACGGAAACTTTGGTTCTATCGACGGTGATCCACCAGCAGCAATGCGTTATACCGAGGCACGTCTTACCAGAAGTGCTATGGAGATGCTGGCAGAGCTTAACAAAAACACCGTTGATCTTCAGTCAAACTATGATGAGTCTCTGACAGAGCCAGCTGTTCTTCCTGCTCGTTTCCCAAATCTTTTGGTTAACGGTTCTTCAGGTATTGCAGTTGGTATGGCCACCAACATTCCTCCTCACAACCTTGGTGAGGTTACTAACGCTGTCTGCATGATGATTGAGAACCCTGACGTTACCACTGAGGAGCTCATGACCGTTCTACCTGGTCCTGACTTCCCAACAGGTGGCATCATCATGGGCACTCAGGGTATCAAGGATGCTTATGAGACTGGACGCGGATCTATCACCGTCCGCGCTAAGGTTCACGTTGAGCAGGTAAAGAGTGGTCGCCAGCGCCTTGTTGTTACCGAGATTCCTTACCAGGTTAACAAGGGTCTTCTCCAGGAAAAAATTGCTCAGGCAGTCAACGAGAAGAAAATCGAAGGCATCTCTGACATGCGAGACGAGTCCAACCGTAAGGGTATGCGTATCGTCTTGGATCTCAAACGTGATGCTGTTCCACAGGTTGTTCTGAATAACCTGTACAAAAAGACTCAGCTTCAGTCCAACTTTGGCATCATTGACCTGGCCTTGGTTGACGGTGTTCCTCGTACCCTTTCTCTTCGCGAGATTCTTCGCCACTACATTGATCACCAGATTGATGTCGTACGCCGTCGTACTGAGTTTGACCTGGATAAGGCGCAGAAGCGCGTTCACATTTTGGAAGGTCTTCTGACCGCAGTTGACAACATTGACGAAATCGTCCACATCATCCGCAGTTCGCAAGATGATACCGAGGCAAAGAAGCGCATGAACGAGCGCTTTGGCCTGGATGAGATTCAGGGCGAAGCAATTCTTCAGATGCGTCTGCGTCGTCTTACCGGCCTGGCACGTCAGGATCTTGTTGACGAGATTTCCCAGCTCAGGCTTGATATTGCCTACTACGAGGATCTTCTCGCCCACGAGGAAAAGATTCTGGCAGTTATCGCTGATGAGCTCCGTGAGATTTCCAACCGCTACGCCGACAAGCGCCGCACACAAATCTCTGACCAGGACATTCAGAACCTGGACGTTGAGGATCTTATCGCTGAAGAGGATATGGTTGTCACCGTCACTCACGCAGGTTACGTAAAGCGCGTTCCTGTTGAGATTTATCGCTCTCAGAAGCGCGGCGGCAAGGGTGTTCAGGGTGTCTCTCTCAAAGAGAACGACTTTGTCGAGAATCTCTTTGTTGCTTCTACCCATGATTACGTGCTGTTCTTTACCAACTTTGGTAAGGTGTACCGCCTCAAGGTCCACGAGCTTCCTGTTGGTAACAGAACTACTAAGGGTAGCGCCATCATCAACGTCATCGAGACGCTTGCAGAGGGCGAGAAGGTCAAGGCAGTTATTACTACCCGCGACTTCCCAGAAGACAACTACCTGATGTTTGCTACCAAGCAGGGTATGGTCAAGAAGACAGCAATGTCTGAGTACGACCGCACCCGCAAGGACGGCCTCATTGCAATCAACCTCAAGGACGGCGACGAGCTTGTTAACGTCCGCCGCGTCCACCCAGGTGACAAGGTTGTTCTGTGCTCCTCTGACGGCAAGGCAATCCTGTTTGACGAGGCTGAGGCAAGAAGCATGGGCCGTGGCACCTCGGGCGTCCGTGGTATTACGCTCAAGGGCGATGCCACTATGCTTGGCATGGAGATTACCAACGGCAATGGCGACCTCTTCGTTATTACCGAGAAGGGCTACGGAAAGCGCACCGCAATTTCAGAGTACCCAGTCCACAAGCGTGGTGGCCAGGGCGTCTTTACCATCACAATGACGGAGAAGAAGGGTAACCTGGTTGCCTGCCGCGTTGTTGGTCCTCAGCACGAGATTATGATCATGTCCGAGGAGGGCGTTGTAATCCGCGTCAAGGCTGGCGATATCTCCAAGCTTGGCCGCTCAACTCAGGGCGTCAAGGTTATGAACCTCTCTGGTAGCGACGTTGTTTCTGCAGTTGCTCGTATGGTTGCCAACAAAAAGAAGGCTCCTAAGCACGCAGAGAACCAAGGTATGCTTGATCTGATGGCAGCAGGTGCTCGCGATGCTGATGAGGCTGAGTCCGTTGACCTTGGAGATGAAGAGGAAGTACTGGACGATTCACTGCTGGATGATGACGAATAAGCATTTCAGCTATACGTAATTTGAAGAGCTCAAGGGGTAATTCCCTTGGGCTCTTTTCGTTTATCGAGAAAATCAGCGCGCTAACGGTAATGATTTTTTATATAAAAGATGAGTCAATTGTTTAAAAGTAAGCCATAGAGCAGGATTTATGAGAAATCCTCAGGGGAGACGTCCTCAATAAACTGGCGGAATTCCTCAAGCTCTTGGGCCTGAACGTCCTTCTCGACATCAGTAAAGTCTGGAGCAGCAGCAATTTCTAGAACGCTCTCGTCTGCAAAGATGGGAGCGTTTGTTCTGACTGCCAGCGCAATTGCGTCGGATGGGCGAGCGTCCACGTAAATATGCTCTCCCTCTTTGGAGATAAGCTCAATTTGCGAGAAAAACGTGGTGCCGCGGACACCAACAATGCGTACACTTTTGATATCTGCATCCAAAGAATCAAGAACGGAGCGGAGAAGGTCATGCGTTAGAGGTCTCTCGGTAGATTCTTGATCAATGCCAAGACTAATAGCAGATGCCTCAATGTTGCCAATCTTGATAGGAAGACTTAAAGAAGAGACGCCGCGTGGGTCATGAAGACGCAGAACAATTACGGAAGAGATGGGTCCTCCTCCGACAACAACTGTCTGTATGTCCATACGCTTCAGTGACACAAACACTCCAAATAGCACGTCTTTTATCAATCTTTGGGCAGATAGTCTACGACTTTCTGTTCTCATTTCATACCCAGTTTCAAGAAAGTTTAAAACAAAACAAAAAAAGTGTTGACCTATGAGAATTATGGAGGTATTATTTTTCCCTGCGTTGGGCCTGTAGCTCAGTTGGTCAGAGCGTCCGGCTGATAACCGGGAGGTCACAAGTTCAAACCTTGTCAGGCCCACCACTTTATGTGACAATAGTCACCCCAACGTTAGCCGAGTCGCCGTTGGGGTGATTATTAAAACCTTCTGGGCCCAACCAGAAGTCAGTACGGGGAATTAGCTCAGCTGGGAGAGCGCGGGCTTTGCAAGCCTGAGGTCAGGGGTTCGATCCCCCTATTCTCCACCAAATGTTCAAGGCCAGGGATTTTCTCCCTGGCCTTTTTGCATAGCCGCAAAAATATACCGATAGCCGCCAATATCAGCCACTTATCGAATAGTTGAAATATTTTCGAAAAAGTTTGAGTACGATTTACTCAGGAGTATGTTCTTTTCATTGGCACTGTGGGTAACCACAAGGAGAGAAAAGAGTTCTTATGTTAAACCTTACTCGTCGAAACTTTTTTGGTGTCAGTGCAGTTGTAGCAGGTTTGGGTATCACCGCCTGTAAAAAGTCTGATTCTGATACTGGCGAGAAAAAAGAATCTGACACCAACTCTACTGATGCTGTTGGTGCACCAGAAGAGCTGGTAAAGGCAGCAAAAGAAGAGGGTAAGCTGATTGTTTATGGCTCTTGTGAGGAAGAGTACCTAAACGCAGTTTGTGCAAACTTCAAGAGTCTGTATGGCATTGATGTTCAGGCACAGCGTCTCTCAACTGGAGAAGTTGCTGCAAAGATTGAGGAAGAGAACGGTCATCCATCAGCTGATGTTTGGTTTGGCGGAACAACCGATCCTTACAATGTCACTTCTTCAAAGGGTCTTCTTGAGCAGTATGAGCCAAGAATGCATCACATCTTATTTCCGATAAGTTCAAGAGTACCAACAAAGACTGGTACGGAATTTATAAGGGCATTCTGGGCATTCTGTACGATAAGGATGAGCTTCAGCGCCTTAAGCTTGATGTTCCTCAGGATTACAAAGATCTTATCGATCCTAAATACAAGGGTCTTATTTGGTCTTCTAACTACAACACCGCCGGTACTGCAAAGCTGATCATCAACACCGTTATTCAGAAGTACGGTCACGATCAGGGCATTCAGTATCTTGTTGACCTTGATAAGAACATTGCTCAGTACACCAAGAGTGGTTCTGGTCCTTCCAAGGCTATCGGAACAGGCGAGTGCACCATCGGAATTGGTATGCTCCACGACGGCATTTATCAGATTGTTGACCAAGAGCATGAGAATGTTGGTCTTCAGATTCCAAGCTCTGGTGCATCATATGAGGTTGGCGCAACTGCAATCTTCAAGGGCGCTGCACATCCAAACGCCGCTAAGCTCTGGATTGAGTATGCACTTTCACCAGCATGCGTTGACCTTGCTCAGAAGAATGGCTCTTATCAGTTCCTGGTAATTGACAACGCAAAGCAGCCTGAAATTGCTACTGAGTACGGCCTTGATCCAAACAATGTCATGGACTACAACTTCGAGGATGCTAAGAAGCATACCGAGCAGTATGTCAAGGACGTTATGGAAGCTCTTGGTGGCGGAGACAGCCGCTTCAAGACGGAGTAAAACCAACGCGAGTAAGCAAACAATGCTGTTGCTCAAGATCTGAGTGGCAGATTATACTGGGTAGGCAGATCTCTGCCTACCCAGTTCCACATAGAGCTTTGCGTATAGGTTTAGTGTTTCAGAGTTAGGACCAGCATGGCAAAATCCCAGAGCGCTCAACTTGAGCGAAAAAGCTCCTTGGCGATCCAATTTTGATAACGACCATTGTCGTTCTTATCGCCTTCTTAACCCTTTTTATTTTGTATCCACTTGCCATTCTTATGGTTGACTCTGTAGTCTCCGATAATGGGATTTCGTTTGATGTATTTACGCGCATCTTAGCTATGCCTTCGTTTGATCGCGCAATTACCAACACCCTCAGAGTTGGTTTTGCGGTAGGCATTTTATCAGCGCTTATTGGCCTTCTTTTTGCGTATGTTGAAGTGTACGTAAAGCTTCGTACAAAATTTATGACAGGCCTTTTCCGCGTGGTTTCCATGCTTCCTGTTGTTTCTCCACCATTTGTTCTCTCGCTTTCCATGATTATGATGTTTGGCAAGAAAGGCCTGATTACTCGCGGTCTTTTGGGAATTTTTGACAACAACATCTATGGCTTCTGGGGCATTTTTATTGTCCAGACTATGTCGTTCTTCCCTGTGTGCTACATGATGCTTAAGGGCCTGCTTAAAAACATTGATCCATCCCTTGAAGAGGCAGCACGTGACATGGGTGCAAGCCGCTGGAAAGTATTTACCAGCGTTACACTTCCTCTTATTTTGCCTGGTTTAGGCAACGCTTTTCTCGTCTCATTTATTGAGTCAATTGCAGACTTTGCTAACCCAATGATTATTGGTGGCTCCTACGATACCTTAGCAACAACTATCTACCTGCAGATTACAGGTGCGTACGACAAGCAAGGCGCAGCTGCTATGGCTGTTGTTCTTCTTTCCATTACGCTGCTTATGTTTGTTGTTCAGAAGTTTGTGTTGGAAGCAAAGAGCACATCTACACTTTCGGGCAAAGCAACTCGAGCTAGGATGCTTATTACAGACAATTCTGTTCGCATCCCACTTACCATTCTTTGCGCACTAGTCGCACTCTTTGTTATTGGCATGTACCTCTGCGTTCCTTATGGTTCGTTTGTTCGTTCCTGGGGCTCTAACTACGAATTAACAACAAAGTGGTTTGAACAGGTATTTACCAAGTACCACGGTCTGCAGGCGTTTAGCGACTCGTTTATGCTCTCGCTCATTGCGGCACCAATTACCGCTTTGCTTTCGATGATCATTTCTTATCTGGTAGTAAAGCGCCGCTTCCGTGGTCGTGGTTTTATCGAGGCTGTATCCATGCTTGCCATGGCAGTTCCTGGTACGGTTTTGGGCGTTGGTTATATTCGCGGTTTCTCAAGTGGTGTTATGCACACAGGATTTTTGCAGGGCCTGTATGGCACGGGACTTATCCTGATTATTGTCTTTGTCGTGCGTTCGCTTCCTACAGGAACACGTTCGGGCATTTCGGCGCTTCGACAGATTGATAAATCAATTGAAGAGTCCGCATACGACATGGGAGCCGACAGCTTTACGGTGTTTATGACCGTTACGTTGCCGCTGATTAAAGATTCGTTCTTGTCTGGCTTGGTAACGGCGTTTGTTCGTTCCATTACCGCAATTTCTGCAGTTATCCTCTTGGTTACGCCAGAGTTCCTGCTTATTACCGTTCAGATTAACGAGTTTGCAGGTAAGGGTTCATATGGTATGGCCTGCGCCTTTGCAACAATTCTGATTGTTATTACCTATGGCTCGGTATTGCTTATGAATTGGGCCATCAAACACTTTGGCACCAGCCGAGCACTCAAGGAGGAGTAACACATGGCTACAGAGAAAAAGGCGTTCGCCTTGAGCACATTTCCAAAATTTATCAGGATCAGAAGACTGGAAAAGACTTCTACGCAGTTCAAGACGCTAACATCACTATTGCTCCTGGCGAGTTTGTAACGCTGCTTGGCCCTTCTGGCTGCGGAAAGACCACTATTCTGCGCATGATTGCTGGTTTTGAGAGCCCTGATGAGGGAAAGATTTTCCTTGGCGATGAGCAGATTGATGAGCTTACTCCAAACAAGCGCGATACTGCTATGGTGTTCCAGAGCTATGCGCTACTTCCTCACTACAACATCTTTGACAATGTTGCCTATGGCCTCAAGCTTCGCAAGATGGACAAGAACGTAATTCGCGAGAAGGTCCTTCACATCCTTGGTCTTGTTGGACTTGAGGGCATGGAAGAGCGCATGACCAATCAGCTTTCTGGCGGTCAGCAGCAACGTGTTGCTTTGGCGCGTGCTCTGGTTATTGAGCCAAGCGTGCTCCTCTTCGACGAGCCTCTCTCAAACCTTGATGCGAAGCTGCGCGTTGATATGCGTAACGAGATCCGTCGTATTCAGCAGGAGGCTGGCATTACCGCCATCTACGTCACACATGACCAGTCAGAGGCAATGGCACTTTCAGACAACATCATCATTATGAAAGGGTGTTGTTGATCAGGTTGGCGATCCTCAGACGGTTTACTATCACCCTGCAGACGAGTTTGTTGCAGACTTTATTGGTGAGTCAAACTTCCTGCATGCAACCATTACAGACAAGCTTGATTCTGAGACTGCACTTTGCCGCTTTGAGGGCCATGAGTTTGAGGCTAGCGGATGTTCTCACCTGGACAAGGGCAAGGAATGCTGCATTGTTCTTCGTCCAGAGTCTGCACGCCTTGCTGACGAGGGAACACTTGCCTGTGAGGTAGTTCTTTCTCGATTCATGGGCCACTACCAGAACTACCACGTTATGGTTGGAGACACCCTCATTAAGATTACGGACTTCAACCCTCGTACTCACAAGATTTACAACGTTGGCGACCACGCCTTTGTTGACTTTACCAAGGACGAGGTCCACGTTCTGTAAGTGTTTGAGTTAAAGCAGTAACGTATGGCGAGAAGATTCGTTTGTCTTCTCGCCATTTTTGTTAGATGGTGGATTTGAGCCAATTAAGCTTGCAGGTGAGCAACTTGTGGTCGGGCTCAAGCGAGGGGTCTTTGATTCTTTTAAGGAGCATCTTGCAAGCGGCGTAGCCCTCTTCATAGACGGGTTCAACAATAGTTGAGATGCTTTTAGCAGGTAAATCGGTCCAATCAGTGTTATTGAATCCCAACAGACCAACTTGCTCTGGAATTACCTCTTCATAGGCATGCAGCGCGCTATAGACACTTTTGAGAGCCCACTGATTTGGTACAAATACCAGCGTTTTCTTTGATGGAAGAATGTGGTTGTTAAGCCATTGCGTGATTTCAGGGATAGAGAGCGTATTTTGCTCTATGGTGAGACGCTCATGAGGTTTATTTAAGGCCTCTAAGGCATCAGTGAAGCCAGATTCTCGTTCAATTCTGGTACGACCTTTTGGCTCTCCACCAATGATTAAAAAGTTTTCGTATCCGCGTTCAACGCAGTGGGTTGCAGCTGAATAAACGCCGTCATAGAGGTTACTTTTTATCCAGGAAGCATTAAGGGCAAGAAGGTCGCAGTCAAAGTAGACAACGGGCTTTCCAACTTTAGCAATTCGTCTATCTACCGCTCTGAATTGATTGGTGGGCTGGATAAGCATGCCATCTGCTCCAATTGAAAGCATTTTCTCAACCCAGTCAGCTTCAAGCGTGGGGTCAAAACGAGAATTGCAAATAATTGTCTGATATCCAGATTCAAGAGCAGCATCTTCAATACCGTTAGTCATTTGAGCTGCCCACGCATTAGTATTGTCCAAGATGAGAACAGCAATAATTCCAGAGCTCTTCTTAACCATTGCTTGAGCTTGGGCGCTTGGAATATATCCCGTATTTTCGATTGCTTTTTTGATACGTTGCTTAGTTGCTTCGGACATCTTTTCAAAGTGTCCATTAAGGTAATTTGAAACGGTAGCAATAGAAACATTTGCTAATTTTGCAAGGTCAATGATAGTGGTCTTAGACATTGGCACTCATTTCACCGAAATCTTTACAATGTACTTGCAAAATACCAACGTTAGTGAGTGTGCTGGATTCTACGTTGGTTAAACGTTTAACAAAATTCATCATAACACAAGGTAGATTAGACGTTTACCGAAATCCTCTTTTAAAAAAGATTGAAACAATGCAAAGTATGAGTTGGAAACGTACGTCGTCAAAAGACGTGCTCGTGCGCCCCGCTTAGGGGCTCACAACTTACTTTGCGAGAGGACATAACCATGAACGTCGTTGCTGTATGCGCTTGCACGGTTGGAATTGCTCACACCTGGATGGCAAAAGAGGCCATTGAGAAAGAATGTGAGCGTCGCGGCTATGAATTCAAGGTAGAGGCTCAGGGTGGTTACGGTATTGAGAACGAGCTTGAGCAGGACGAAATTGATGCTGCAGACGTTGTTCTTCTCGCCATTGCAATTGGCATCGAAGGCGACGAGCGTTTTGACGAGAAGCGCGATGAAGGTCGCGTTCTTACGTTGGATCCATCGCTTGCCATTGCGGATCCAGCAAAGGTTATTGATCAGGTAGTTGCGCTGGCTGAGTAGCAAGCGCGTAAGTGATAACGCAAGGAAGAAGAGAGGAGAAACCCATGGCAGAGGAAAAGAGTCCCTCAGTTTTGGGCAAGGTCGGAAAAGACCTTCTAAAGGCGTTTAACACTGGTGTTTCGTACTTTATTCCTATTGTCGTAGTTGGTGGAGTCTTCTTGGCTTTCTCGCTAGCTACAGGAACTGCAGGAAAAGACGGTATTGAAGTCACCAATCCTTTGATGCAGAGCCTTAACCTTATTGGTATGGCCGGCATCAAGATGATGATTCCTGTCCTTGCTGCTTACATTGCCTATTCTTTGGGCGGAAAGCCTGCTCTGGCACCTGGCTTTGTCCTTGGTTACCTGGCAAGCAATCCTGTTCCTGTAGGCGAGGTTCAGGTTTCTACTGGTTTCTTGGGCGCAATGGTCCTTGGCGTTGCTGCTGGCTACCTTGTCCAGTGGATGAAGAGCTGGAAGGTCAATAACACCATTCGTACTATCATGCCAATTCTGATCATCCCAAGCTTGTCTTCGCTGGCTCTTGGCATGCTTACATCTATGTTTTGGCAGCTCCACTTGGCGCTTTCATGGACTGGCTGACCAGCCTGCTTTCAAGCCTTCAGGGTGGCTCTGCAGTTGTACTCGGTATTGTAATTGGCCTTATGACCGCATTTGATATGGGCGGCCCAGTTAACAAGACTGCTTCTACCTTCACCATGGCTCTTATGACCGCAGGTGTCTATGGTCCTAACGGCGCATTCCGTGTTGCAGTTGCTATTCCTCCACTGGTCTGCGGTGTTGCATCTCTCATTGCTCGCAGCAAGTTTGACGACACTGATAGGCAGATGGGCATCTCCGCAGTCTTCATGGGACTCATCGGTATTACCGAGGGCGCAATTCCATTTGCTGTTAAGGATCTTGCACACACCCTGCCTGCAATCATGATTGGTTCTGCAGTTGGTGCTGGCCTCGCTGCTTGGCATGGTATTGAGTGCTTTGTTCCTCACGGCGGCATGATTGTTGCTGCAGCTACAAACAACATTGCCCTCTACACCCTTGATATGGCAATTGGTGTTGCAGTAGGTGTTGCAATTCTTGTTCTTACTAAGCCAAAGCTTGAGGACAACAAGTAACACACGGCGAGAAACGCATGTACCTGTTGGTCTTAGGCCATAAATTGAAGTTAAAAGGAGAGGGGCGTAGGGATTCAACCCCCACGCCCTTCTTATTACCAAGAAACACTCTTGGGAAGGGGTAATTATGGAAAAGCTACCAATCAAAAAAGCTGTTGAAGGGTTGCTTAAGCTTCAGGACACAGGAAAGTCCGCCACGCTTTTAGGAATTGGACCAATGTCGCCCAACCTGTTGCAGGCAGCTTTTGAACTTGGTAGAGACTGCGATTTTCCTCTGATGTTTATTGCATCTAGAAACCAGGTAGATCTTGATGAGCTTGGTGGAGGATACGTAAATTCTTGGGATCAGAAGCGTTTCTCGGAAGATATTGCTGAAGCAGCTCAGAAGGTTGGTTTTGACGGACTGTATTATCTCTGTCGTGACCATGGTGGTCCTTGGCAGCGCGATGAGGAACGCAACGCCCACCTTCCAGAAGATGAGGCCATGGAGCTTGCCAAGAAGTCCTATCTTGCTGATATGCTTAACGGCTTTGACCTGCTGATGATTGACCCAACAAAGGATCCTTTTGAGATTGGTAAGGTTATTCCGCTTGATGTGGTTCTTCGCCGTACGGTTGATTTGATTGAGTGGTGCGAGAAAGAACGTGTTTCTCGCGGTCTTCCTGAGATTGGCTATGAGGTTGGTACCGAGGAAACAAACGGTGGTTTGACCTCTACCGATAAGTACCATACCTTTATTGAGCAGCTTAAAAGTGAGCTCACCGCTAAGGGTCTGCCGATGCCAACCTTTATTGTTGGACAGACAGGAACGCTTACACGTCTTACGGAGCAGGTTGGCCACTACGATTTTGAGGCTGCCATTAGCCTTGCTGAGATGGCCAAAGAGCTACGGCGTTGGTCTCAAGGAGCACAACGCAGATTACCTTGATGATGTAACGCTGCTTGAGCACACGCCTGCAAATGTAACCGCTTCAAACGTGGCTCCACAGTATGGAACGGAAGAGACGCGCGCATATCTGAAGCTTTGCGATGTCGAAGATCTTCTGGTTAAAGAAGGCCTCCTAAAGGCGGATGAGGTTTCTGGCTTGAGGAATACCCTGCTGGTCAAGGCAATTGAGACTGAGCGTTGGCGCAAGTGGATGGTGGGTGACCAGGTCAATCTGACTGTTGAGCAGATTCTTGCTGATCACAAACTGTCGCTGGATATTCTTGATATTTCTGGTCATTATGCGTTCAATAACGACGAGGTCAAAGCGGCAACCGAGCACCTCTACAAGAACCTTGCTCAGTTCAATATTGATGGACAGCGTTTTGTTGTTGACCACATCAAACGTCCTCTTCGTCAGTACGTTGAGTGCTATAGGCTTGAGGGAGTTACTACGCGCATCCGTGAGGCACTGGCAGAGTAAGCGCTCGTGCTTTCAGGCACGGCGTTTTGCCGTTGTAACACCTTTGCTGTCCAATTTTGGACAGATAGCTGACAAACCTAAGAGGTCGAAGGCTTTTTGCTTTCGACCTCTTTTCTTGTGCGATGTATCATAGAGAACAATAGTTACAAAAACGACGCTAAGGAGCGGCATGGCCGAAAACAACGAGCGCAAAGATGGAGTTTCTCCCCAACTTGATATGCTCTCAACTGAGCTGCTTGGAGATGCGTTTGACCTGCTTGCAGATGGCCAATCACTCAACGTTTTGCTTGTAGTTGAGGACGCGTCAGGCACGGTTGCAAGCTATGAGTTCTCCGATGACGGCCCAGAGGAGCTGCTTGAGGGCGCCCATAAGCGCGTGCTTGACCTAGCAAAACAGAAGGGCGATAAAGAAGCGGGGCTCGAAGAGCCTGTTCGCTATGCGCTTGTATATGAGGGAGCCATTCAACTGCTCAAAGAGGGCGGTTACGAAGATGCCGTGCTTCTTGAGTTTGGCGAGAAGGGCTATAAGAGTTTTTCGGCATATTCTTTAGTTCACGGAAAAGGCCAAGGTGACCAGTTTGTGTGGTCTGATCCCGCTCCAGCAGGGGAGCTTGAGCCACTTCTGTAATGAAAAAGCTGCGTTCATTGAAATTTCTGGGCGCTCTAGGCACGTAATTGCACTAAAGTTCTAAAGCTGATAAAAATTGGACCTGAAGTAGCAAGTCCAAACACATACCTTCGAGAGATAGAGACTTATGCGTCAAGACAACATCAGAAATATTGCTATCATCGCCCACGTTGACCACGGTAAAACCACCATGGTTGACCAGATGCTTAAGGCAACCGATGCATTCCGCGAGAACCAGCAGGTTCAAGAGAGAATTCTGGACTCCAACGATCAGGAGCGTGAGCGCGGAATTACTATTCTGGCAAAGAATATCTCTATTGAGTACAAGGGCGTCAAGATTAACGTTATTGATACCCCTGGCCACGCTGACTTCGGCGGCGAGGTAGAGCGTGTTTTGAAGATGGCTGACGGTGCGCTTCTGCTGGTTGACGCAGCTGAGGGCCCTATGCCACAGACTCGCTTTGTTCTGCGCCACGCTATCGACGCAGGCCTTTCTATCATGATGGTTGTCAACAAGATTGACCGTGACGGCGCTCGTCCAGAGGCTGTTGTTAACGATTCTCTTGATCTGATGATGGACCTCGGCGCAACTGATGAGCAGCTTGAGTTCACCATGGAGCACGTCATCTTTGCTTCTGGCGTTAACGGTTACGCTCGCCTTGATCCAAATGATGACAACGACAACATGTTCCCTCTTCTTGACATGATTATCGATGGCCTTCCAGCTCCAGATGTTGATATTGACGGACCTCTTGCTATGCAGTGTGTTACCATCGACCACTCTGACTACCTGGGCCGCATTGGTATTGGCCGTGTCTATTCCGGAACTGTTCATACTGGCGACAAGATTCTTGTTGTCAAAAACGACGGTTCCCGCGCCATGAGCCAGGTCAAGCAGCTGTTCACCTTTTGACTACCTTGGCCGTAAGGAGTGCAGCGAGGTTGACGCAGGTGATATTGCGGCAATTGTTGGTGTTGATAACACTGATATTGGTGACGTCTACACTGACCCAGAGAATCCTGTTGAGCTGGATCCAATTGAGATTGATCCACCAACCCTTTCCATTATTTTTGAGCCTTCTACCTCGCCACTTGTTGGCCGTGAGGGAGACATTGTTGGTGGCCGTCAGCTCAAAGAGCGCCTGATGACAGAGCGCGAGAATAACGTCACCATGCGCATCGAGGAGCTTCCTGATAAGACGGGTATTGAGGTTTCTGGCCGCGGTATTCTGCACCCTCTCTGTTCTTATGGAGAGTATGCGCCGTGAGGGCTTTGAATTCCAGGTTGGTCGTCCTCGCGTTCTGTTCAAGAAGGATGCTCAGGGCCACACGCTTGAGCCTATTGAGCAGGCTGTTGTTGAGTGCAACCCAGAGTATGCCGGCAAGGTCATTGAGGTCTTTGGTAACGTTGGTGGCACCATGTCCATCATGGACACCGGCGAGACTCAGACGCACCTTGAGTTCAAGATTCCAACCCGTGGCATCATGGGCCTCAAGACGCGCGTCATGAACGTTACCCACGGAGACGCAGTCTTCTACCACACCTTCCTTGAGTACGGTCCTTTTGCAGGTGATATTGGTAGCCGTCAGAACGGCGCCATGATCTCTATGTCTACCGAGAAGGCCGTTGCGTACGCACTTGGTACGCTTCAGGAGCGCGGCCAGCTCTTTGTTGCTCCAGGTGTTGAGTGCTACGAGGGTATGCTGGTTGGCGAACGTTCAAGGCCAGGCGACATGGTTGTTAACATTGCACGCACCAAGTCTTTGGGCAACCAGAGGTCTTCAACTGCAGATATTTCAGTTCAGCTGACTCCTCCACGCCTGTTTACGCTGGAAGAGGCTCTGGAGTACATCATGGACGACGAGCTTGTTGAGATCACACCACTCAACATCCGTATGCGTAAGCGTATCCTTTCCGAGACCGAGCGCCGTAAGTGGGCAGTTCGTAACGGTATGGTCAAGAAGTAACAGCGTCGTTTACAGACAGTCAATCTGGCGAGAAAAACTTGCAGCCGCAAGGGTTTCTCGCCAGTTTTGTTTTAGGTGAATTTTAAATAAAGTGCAGGTAAATGTCGTGTAAGAGCGACGCAAGACCGGCCAAGTCGCCAAAACCGCTAAAACCGTTCGATTGCGGCTAGGCGCTACTTTGAGGGACCGTTCTGCTCAGGCTGCTTACCTGGCTTCTGAGGTTTATGACGAAGCTTATTGACGCTGCGCATGACATGCGGCGTAAGGTCAACATCTGCAGGTGAAAGTACGTTGTATTTGAGCGACCAGCGCCTAAGGCCAACGGTAACCACAACACAGACAACAGCTGCCCAAATTTTGGTGACGCCTGCATAAGAAACAAGTGCCCAATAGGAGGTAGTGCCAGCAACAGCGCAAAATGCATAGAGATTGCTTCGCTGGAAAATGCGAGGAATATCGCCAAGAAAAACATCGCGAAGCATACCGCCGCCAACACCCGTGATGCTTCCCATCAGAATAACCGAGAAGGGGAGCAGGTGATATACCAGGGCTTTATCAGTACCAACAACGGCAAAGAGGCCAACAGAGATAATGTCGGTCCACTCAAGCATGCGCGGAAATCTACCAAGCGGCTCGGGGAACATAAACAGCAAAACGGCGGTAAAAACTGCCGCAGGAATGGCGTACGGCGAGTTAAGCATGTAAACGCCGCCCTCTTGCATCATGACGTCCCTGATAAGTCCGCCGCCCAGGCCGCCTAAAAGACCAAGGCCCACAAAGCCCACAAGGTCCAAGTGACGATCCCTTGCAACCAAAATTCCCGAGATTGCACCAATAATTACTGTTAGAAGGTCCAGCCAGTAGGGGATGCCCACAGAAATTGCATCTGTGCCATAAGGCGAGAAAAACGGTGGCATCCATACCTCCTACTGGTGTTTTACTTTTTATGAGTATGACAATACTACACAAGTATTAAAAATACACAGAACTTCTCGTCCTATATTGGTGAGAAATCCGCTATACTGTCCCGTGCGGTTTTATATGGAGAGTTGTCCGAGTGGCCGAAGGAGCACGATTGGAAATCGTGTAGGCGTCTAAAGCGTCTCCAGGGTTCAAATCCCTGACTCTCCGCCAGAATTTTCACGGCGCCTACGGGCGCCGTTTCACCCTTCGGAGGGGTGGCAGAGTGGTTGAATGCGGCGGTCTCGAAAACCGTTTACCCCTTCTAGGGGTACGAGGGTTCGAATCCCTCCTCCTCCGCCATTTAACATTTTTTTGATTAATTGTTACCAATAAAGATATATTTATTTTTCGATTTTATATAGAATGTTTAGGCTTAGTAATTCGATGTCATCTTTTTTGACACGAGGGGAGAGTTAAATGGCTGTTTCAGCAGATGAGTTGAATGGCTACAGGCGCGATCGCTATTTTGCACGCTCCTGGGCACTTCTGACTCTGGAAAAGGGTTGGTGGAAGCCTGTCCTTATTATGGCTCTGTTTGGTCTTATTCCAGTTGTCGGAATTCTTGCACTTGTTGGCTATGCACTTGAGACTGCACGCGTAACTGCATGGGGTATCAATGCTGGTCCAAAGCAGAAAGACCTTAAGTTTGGTACCTATATTGTTACCGGCTTCAAGGCAGTTGTTATTGCACTTGCATTTGGTCTGGCATACAGCATTGTTACTGGAATTCTTACTTTCATTCCAGTTATCAATCTGATTCTTATCCCAGTCTTTATTGTTGCAGCATTTGTGTATCCACTGTGCATCAATGTTGTTCAGGTCCGCGCATCAGTTTATGGTCGCATCTCTGCTGGTTTTGCTTTTAAGAACATCTTCGAGATGATCAAGCATGACATGGGCGGTCTGTTCCGTATCTTTGGTATGGGCATTGTACTTGGTATTGTTACCTCAATTATTATGGGTATCATCGGCGGCAGTGCTGCAATCAGCATGATCGTTAACATTGGTGCTCAGGCTATGGCCATTGCAAGAACTCAGAATATTTCCAACCAGAACCAGCTTGGTCTTGTCATGCTTGCTCTTCTTGCACGCGGCTTATTCAGATGGGACCAATCTTCCTGGTTATTGGCTATATTGGCCACGTTGTTGGTCTTATCGTTATGCTTCTTATGCAGAACGCAATTGCCCTTTGGATGCGTCAGTTCAACGTTCCTGCATGGGGACAGAGCAACGATCCACTGCCACCATTTATTAACGATCCTCGTGATGGCGCAGCTGCTACATACGCTGCCCCAGCACCTGTTGCTCCAACCGCACCAGCAGCAACCGCTGCTCCTGCAGTAGCACCTGTTGCTGTTCCTGTCGCAGCACCTGCACCAGCACCAGCAGCTACCGCTCCTGCAGCACCAGCAGCTCCTGCTGCCCCAGTTGCTGCTCCAGCTCCAGTTGCACCTGCAGCCCCAGTTGCTGCTCCAGCTGAGCCTGTTGCAACCCCAGCAGCACCTGCAGCTCCCGTTGCTCCAGCAGCTCCAGTTGCTCCAGCTGCACCTGCGGCCCCTGGTGCTCCTGCAGCACCAGCAGCACCCGCAGCTCCTGCTGCTCCAGCGGCTCCAGCTGCGCCAGTTGCACCTGTTGCACCTGTTGCACCAGCAGCACCAGCTGCACCAGCAGCACCAGTGGCCCCTGTAGCTCCTGAGGCACCTGTTGCTCCTGCAGTTCCAGAGCCTGCACCTGCTTCAACTGTTGTTGTTGAGCCAATTATCCCAACAACTCCAGAGGCTCCTGAGGCACCAGCTGCTCCAGCTGACGCACCAACTCAGAATCCTGAGGGACCTGCAGCTCAGTAATGTAGAGTACATATAAACAAAACGGCCATCATGCAGATTGTGTGATGGCCGTTTTTCTTATTTAATCGCGTGTTATTTGAATTATGCGTTTGACCATATCCTAGAAAGATTCGCGTCAGATATTTGCAAGATCAGAGACAATTAGGCGACAAATTGCCAATTTAAGCTATATATGTGGACTGCATGTGAGAAAGTTTGTGGGCTAGTTTCGTATTTAAGCATTTATGTGGTATGATGCTTGGTCGAACTTTCCTGCTTCGGGTGCACCTTCACTTCCCGAAGCCATTAGCCCAGAGGAGGTGACAATATGAAGGCCTATGAACTGCTGTTTTTTGTTGACCCAGCTTCCACCGAGGAAGTCCGCGCTGGTGTAATGAAGCGTATTGACGTTGCTATCACCACTGACGGCGGAGTAGTCGACAGCGTCGAGGACTGGGGTAAGCGTAAGCTTGCTTTTGAGATCGACGATCTTACCGAGGGTGACTATACCCTCATCAATTTCCATGCAGATCCAACGCAGATTGCAGAGCTCGATCGAGTCCTGCGAATCAATGATGCTGTTAAGCGTCACATGATCGTGCGTCGAGTCGATAAGGACTAAGTCCTTGTAATGGAAAAGTGGAATTATTCCACGATGAGAGGTAGTGAGATTTATGAGTATTAACAGGGTTAACATTTCGGGCAACCTGACCCGTGACCCGGAGCTTCGCTCCACAGCAGGCGGTACCCAGATTCTATCCTTCGGCGTTGCTGTTAACGATCGTCGCAGGAACCAGCAGACTGGTGAGTGGGAAGATGTTCCTAACTTCGTAGACTGCGTAGTATTTGGTCAGCGTGCTGAAGCACTTTCCCGCTTCCTCTCCAAGGGTTCGAAGGTTGCTATTGAAGGCAAGCTTCGTTTCAGCTCCTGGGAGACGAAGGAAGGACAGCGTCGCAGCAAGCTTGAGGTTGTTGTCGATGAGGTCGAGTTCCTTTCTAGGAATCAGCAGGGTGGAGCTCCTATGTCACAGGGCGCACCATCTTATGCAGCTCCAACTCCTCAGGCACCCGCTCCCGTTCCGGCTCCGCCAGACGAGGAGTTCTACGATGCTGATATTCCGTTTTAAACGTCAGACAGCAACACAGACGTTACTGTCATCTGAAAGGTAAAAGACATGGCTCAGCAGAAACAAGATTTCCAGCGCCAGCCGCGTCGCAAGTATTGCCAGTTCTGCAAGGAGGAGACTGAGTTCATCGATTACAAAGATACTCAGCTTCTTCGTAAGTACATGACCGACCGTGGCAAGATTAAGCCTCGTCGCGTCACTGGCACCTGCACGCAGCACCAGCACGACATTGCACTTGCTATCAAGCGCGCACGCGAGATGGCACTTCTGCCTACACTGTCCCTGTGGTTTCCAGCCGCGGTGGCCGTAGTCGCGGATAACCTATCTGTTCTTTAGGTAGAGTTGGTTAGCAATGGATAGACCGGATTCAAATATTCCACAGGCACCTGAAGGGTATTCTCGCCCAGAGAGTAGCTCGCAGAATGTTGCCGGTCCAAGCAACCAAAACGGAGGCAAACCGCGTCCGTTTGAGGCTCCAACATACAAGCAAGGATTTGTACTTTGCGTTGTTGGTGGAGTAATTACCGGGCTTCTTTCTTTTATTGGAGCCGCCTTGGTTGCGTATGGCATGGTAATTGCTGTCTATTGCAAAAAAGGGCACGGATGGTTTGGCCCCGCTATTACTTCTGTACTTGTTACAGGTGTAGCAGCTTATTTGCTCTCGGGACCAACGGAGGCGGCAACTTCAGTTACCGCTTGCGCACTTGCTCTTGGAGTTGGCTACGCTTTTGCAACAGAGAAACTCACTGTTGGTGTTGGATCTCTTCTTGTAGGAGCAACGGCTTTAGCACTTCTGGGATACGACGCGTTCTTTGCCGCGATGGCAGGAACAAGTCTTCCCGAGCTTGCTCAGAGTGTGTTTAATCAATACGCTTCGCAGGTCTCAGGTGCTTCTCCAGAGATCCAAGAGGGTCTTTCAACTGCAAAGGCACTCTTTATGCTCTTTTGGCCAACCAGCTATACCGGCATGGCGCTTTTATATTTTGTAATTGCGCGTTTTGGAGCTCGAACAGTGTATAAAGCACTGACAAGAGACCCACAGAAATTGCCACAGTTCCAGTTGATGGATGTTCCATTTTGGATGTGTGCTCTTACCGTGGCCAACTTGTTTGTGTATGCACTTTCAAGCACCGTTTTGCCTGCTCAAGACATACTTCAGCTAATTACGCTGAACGTATTTATGGCTCTTAGAGTTGTTTTTGCTCTTCAGGGCCTTGCAGTGCTCACATGGTTTGTGCGCGAGAAGCACTTCTCGCCAGCACTTTCTCTGTCACTGTTTGTATTGGCAGGCATGCTAGAAGTTCAGTTAGGCGTTATGGCTCTCGTAGGACTTATTGACGCCTGGGCAAACTTCCGAAAGCTTAATCGCTCAGGAAACCAGGATTCAGAGCCTACGATAAACAACAACTAGTCGATACCATCGACTCATCAAAGGAGTTTCCCATGAAAGTTATTCTCTTGGGCGAGCTTCGCGGTAAGGGCGGCGAAGGCGACATCGTAGAGGTCGCACAGGGTTATGCGGAGAACTTCCTGTTCCCCAACAAGATTGCCCAGCCTGCTACACCGGGTAACATCAAGCAGCTTGAGGAGCGTCGTCACAATATCGCTAAGCGCGAAGAGCAGCGTATTGCTGACGCAAATGCTACCAAGGCAGCTCTTGATGGCAAGCTCGTAACTGTTGACGCTCGCATCGGCGAGGAGGGCCAGCTCTTTGGCTCCGTCACCACCGCTCAGATTGCTGACGCAATCGAGGCACAGCTCAACGTCACCGTTGATCGTAAGCGCATTGCTCGTAGCGCTGCTATCAAGACCGCTGGTCGCCACAATGTCACCATTGAGCTCTATCGTGACATTACCGCTACCGTCGTTGTTCTTGTTGGCGAGGACGATGCTGCTCCTGCAGAGGAGGAGGCCGAGGAGGTTGTCGCTGAGGCAATCGCCGAGGTTGAGGTTGAGTCCGCAGAGTAGTTTTATGCATGCATAAAACACAGTTCTCCTGCATTTTTTGGTGGTTTATACAATTTCTGCAGTTTTCTACAGATTTGTAAGCTTTTATAAAAAGCGCAGCCATCTGAAAAGAATGGAATGTTTGTTCGAACCACCCCTTTGTGAAACATAACAAAGGGGTGGTCTTTTTATGTGTAGACGAAACGGTATAATTTCTTACACTCTACCTGCGGTTATTCAAAATGTTATGTAAAACATATTCACTTAACCTGCGGAATTGTAATTTGATTTGTATAACCGCAGATAAGCAATTGTGTAGAAAATACCACGTGTCGAAAAAAGTCTAAAAATTGTTGAAAACGTTGAAAACTCAAGGAAATCCCGCTCAGGGTATACGAGTTTTGGAAAATCGTGTTGAAGACTTATATTTTCGAGTTTTGCAAGCCAAAATGACTCTTTATTTTTTTGAAAAGTACACTACTATTCAGATTCATTCCCAAAAAATATGATTGGAAAAGACGATGGCACAAGACTCGTTTGAGATGAATCCTACGCAATTAACGGCCCTAGAGAACGCCTCTATGCCACAAGATTCTGATGCCGAGTTTTCCATTCTTTCCGCTATGATTCTCTCAGAAGAGATTAGAGGAGAATGCCTCATTAGGCTTTCTTCCGAGGATTTTTATATTCCTTCTAATCAAATCATTTTCGAGGCTATTAAGTCGCTGTTTGATAACAACAAACCAGTAGACGTCATTTCGCTTGCAGACCACCTTAAGAGTAACGGTAAGTTTGAACGTGCTGGCGGAGCTGTCCGTTTAGCAGAGTTTGGCAACAACCCACTAGCTATGGTTGGTTGGGAAAACCATGCCAACATGCTGCACCGTGATACTACGCTCAGAAAGATGATTAGCGCCTCTGCAAAGATTTCTGCCCTTGCTTACAATGCTCCAGAAGACACAAAGCAAGTTGTTGACCAGGCAGAAAAGCTTATTTTTGATGTAACTAACAGGGATGTTCAGCAGTCTGAGCAGGGCATTGAAGACATCATGACCGATCTCTTTGATGAGCTTCAGCAAAATGCTGGAAAAGATGCGGCAGAGCTGGGTGTCCAAACTGGATTTGCAACCCTTGATAACCTTTTCCAAGGTCTTCGTCCTGGTCAGATGGTTGTTATTGGTGCTCGTCCTGGTGTTGGTAAGACTTCTTTCGCACTCAGCATGGCTTATAACGCTGCAGTATCTGGTGCAACTGTTGCGCTCTTCTCGCTTGAGATGAGCAAGATTGAGATTGCTCAGAGGCTTTTGGCTTCTGAGTCAAAGGTTGATTTGCAGACCATCCGCTCTTCCAACATCAGAAATGAGCAGTGGCCTACCCTTCTGGAGGCAGCAGAGCGCATTTCTCGCCTTAAAATCATCGTTGACGATACTCCAGGCACAACAGTCACAGAAATTCGCGCAAAAGCCCGCAGAATGCTTAATAAGGCTGAGAAGGGCGTCATTATCATCGACTACCTTCAGCTACTTTCTCCACCAGCCGAGAAGGGTCGTGCAGACAGTCGTGCAACCGAGGTTTCTGAGATGTCTCGTGGCATTAAGATTATGGCTAAAGACCTTAAAGCGCCCGTTATTGCACTTTCTCAGCTCAACCGTACGCTTGAAACAGAAATGGCAAGCGCCCACAGCTTTCTGACCTGCGTGAGTCCGGCGCTATCGAGCAGGACGCAGATATTGTTTTGCTGCTTGACCGTTCACTGAGCGATGAAGAAGCCGCACGTGAAGATCGTCCTGATAAAGACGTTACTAACATCATTGTTGCAAAGAACCGTGCAGGTGCTTTGAGGGATGTTCCTGTCATGTTTATGCCAACGTCTACTAAGTTTGTTGAGCTTTACCAGGGAAATAATTATTCAGAAAGCGAAGCCGCTCAGTACGCCGCAATGGCAAACCCTGCACACTAATCGTTTCTTATGTGTGATAAAACCTTCGCGCTTCTGTGCTTTTGCCAGCGGTATTAGATATACTTATGAAGCAACCCCTAAAGAGGTTGCAACCGTCATGTAATGGTCGTGTTTGTAGATAGCTGCGATAGGGGAGAACTTATGCCAGCTTCCGTACTTGTTGGTGCTCAGTGGGGAGACGAGGGTAAGGGTAAAGTTACCGACCTCATTTCCGGAGATTTTGACGTTGTTTGCCGTTACGCAGGTGGTGCAAATGCAGGCCACACGGTAATTGCTGGAGACACAAAGCTTGCACTTCACCAGGTTCCATCTGGCGTTATGTATGAGAATACCTATCCAGTTATTGGCAATGGCTGCATTGTTGATCCAGAGGTTCTTCTCGGCGAGATTGATATGCTGGAGAGCAAGGGTATTTCCTGCGATCTTCTTAAGATTTCCGGCAACGCTCACATTGTTATGCCTTATCACAAAGATCTTGATGGCGTACACGAGAAAAAGCTGGGCAAGAATCTTATTGGCACTACCAAGCGCGGTGTCGGCCCAACTTATATGGACAAGATGAACCGTACTGGTCTTCGTATTCAGGACATGCTTGACGAGAAGATCTTCCGCAAGAAGCTTGAAGCTGCACTTGAGTACACCAATCCAATCTTGAGCCTTGTGTATGGCCTTCCAACCTATACCGTTGACCAAATTTGCGAGACCTATCTGCCTTATGCAGATCGCATTCGTCCTTACATTGTTGAGTCTTCTCTCTTCCTCAACGAAGAGCTTGAGGCTGGTAAGAACATTCTCTTCGAGGGTGCTCAGGCAACCATGCTTGATATTGACCACGGCACCTATCCATTTGTTACCTCTTCTAGCTGCACTGCTGGTGGCGCAGTAACTGGTTCTGGCGTTGGTCCAACCAACATTGACCGCGTCCTGGGCATTGCAAAGGCATACCTCACACGCGTTGGCTCTGGTCCATTCCCAACAGAGCTCTTTGACGAGACGGGCGATCTTCTCGGCGAAGTTGGCCATGAGTATGGTGTAACTACTGGCCGTAAACGTCGCTGCGGCTGGTACGACGCAGTAGTTGTTAACTACGCGGCTCGTATCAATGGCCTCACTGACCTGGCAATTACCAAGCTTGACGTTCTTGGCTGCCTGGATGAGATTAAGGTATGCGTTGCTTATGAGTGCGACGGCAAGATTTACAAGACCGTCCCAGAGCACCAGAGCGTCTTCTATCACGCAAAGCCTGTGTACGAGACTCTTCCTGGTTGGAAGTGCGACATCTCTAACGTTCGTAACTTCTACCAGCTGCCTCGTGAGGCTAAGGACTACATTGATTTCCTGGAGCAACTTGCTGGTGTACGCGTTTCTATCATCACCGTTGGTCCAGATCGCGAGCAGACAATCGACCGCTACTGGAGGTAACCCGTGGCGTCTTCGGACTGCTCAACTTTTGCAATAGTTTGCGATAACCCCTGTGGGCTTGAAGCTTCCCAGCTTGAAAGCCCTGGGGGTTTCTGTAATACCTGGAGCTCTGAGCTCAGATGCTGACCAGGTAGGCGAGTTCTATCAAAGCATTTTTGAGTCTGGAACACAAAAGATTCTCTCGCTCCATGTGTGGGCAGATTTCTCTGACTCGCTTCTTACGGCAAAAAAGGCTCTTCAGAACAATCCCGATATCTCAAGCTCAATTTGCCTGGTAGATAGTGGAAACATGCCCGCCGCCATGGGAATCATGCTTGAGCGCTTAAGCGTGGCAAGAGCATCCGGGGCTACATTTGAGGCAGTCTGCGCATACGCGCACGAACTTGCCGAGGTAGTTGCCACAATGTATATCGCAATGAATAAGGTTGCTCTGCATAAAAGCAAGGACAAGCGCCCCAGGCTTTCGTTGCGACTTCGACTTGAGCGTTTGCATAGGCGCATCTCAAACGATATGTATCTGTATCGTTTGGTTGGTGGAAAATGTACAGAAGTGGCTCGCTCATCAGATTTTACCGATCTAGCGGCAAGAATTTCTCGCCTTATGAGTGCGTGTTTTGTAAAGCGTGGCGAGCTCAAATATGTAGTAATTTCAAGTGGCGAGAAACACATACAAAAGCATCTCAAAAAGCCACTTAAAACTAATGAATATGATGCAGAATGTATTGCAGAAAGACTTGCTTCTCCCGAGTTTAAGAAGAGTCTGGGAGAGGGCTCTGTTGGCGTTGCTTGTATCCCAAAGGCGTTGTATCAGAAGGCTGGAGTACTTATGAATGGCACCGTTGATATTTTGTTGCTTGGCGCGGGCGGTCGCGAGCATGCGCTCCTGACAAAGCTGCAGGAGTCTTCGCGCGCAGGAAAAATTTACGTTGCTCCAGGCAATGGTGGCATGGCTGCTCAGGCAGAGGTTGCTCCTATTGATCAAAATAACCCTGATGAGGTTGTTTCTTTTGCCAAGGAAAAAGGCATTGGCCTGGTAGTTATTGGCCCTGAAGCACCTCTTGTTGTGGGTGTTGCAGACGCTGTTCGTCAGGTCGGTATTGCATGCTTTGGCCCTAATCAGAATGCAGCGCAGATGGAGGGCTCAAAGGCGTTTGCCAAGGGCGTTATGGAGCGAGCAAACGTTCCAACTGCTGCATGGAAGTCTTTCACAGACCAGGCGTCTTGCGAGGCGTATGTTCGCCATATCGGTGCACCTGTTGTTGTTAAGGCAGACGGTCTTGCTGCAGGTAAGGGCGTTATTGTTGCAACTGAGCTTGAACAGGCCCTCGAAGGTGTTCGCGAGTGTTTCTCGGGCCATTTTGGCGATGCAGGAGCAACCGTTGTTGTTGAGGAGTTCCTTGAGGGGCCAGAGTGTTCGCTGCTTGCGCTCACTGATGGAACGTACGTTGTTCCGCTGGCAACAGCCCAGGATCACAAGCGCGCTTACGACGACGATAAGGGACCTAACACCGGTGGAATGGGCGTCTATTCTCCTGTTCCTTTTGTGACCAATGAAGAACTTTCCCAGATGATAGCCATTGAGCAGCGCGTTGTTGACCAGCTCAAAAAAGAGGGTATCAACTATTCTGGCTGCCTTTACGGCGGATTTATGCTGACCAAAGACGGCCCTAAGGTTCTTGAATTTAATGCTCGCTTTGGCGATCCAGAAACTCAGGTTGTACTGCCTCGCCTCCAGGGCGATTTGGTTTCAATTTTGATGGCTTGCGATAACGGCACCCTCCGTCATCAGCAGGTTTCCTGGTCTGATACGGTAGCTGTTTCTGTTGTTCTGGCAAGTGCTGGATATCCTGGTTCTTACGAAAAGGGCAAGGAGATTACCGGTATTGAGGCTGCTCAGCAGCTTGAGGGCGTTTCTGTGTATCACGCCGGAACTGCTCAGACCGAGGACGGAAAGATTGTCACAGCAGGCGGCCGCGTGCTTAACGTCACTGCGCTTGCACCAACTTTTGAGGAAGCTCGCGCTCGTGCATATGAGGCTTGCGACCTTATCAACTTTGAAGGCAAGCAGCTCAGGCACGATATTGGACTTAAGGCTCTTCAAGGTCGTCCAGAAATAGTTAGGTTAGCGCTTATGGCAAATCAAAATGACGAGAAAACCAACGTACAGGATGGTGCTTGGACCAGCGATCAAAGCAGTTCTCAGTTTAGTGATGTGTTTGATGATATGCAGTCTGCTGAGCCAGAGATTCTCGACGCTGACATGCAGGTAACTCCAGAGGTATTTGACTCTGCTCGTAATGATTTGCACTCAGCGGTTAATTCGCTTACCTACGACGGTGAGCGTGTTGCTGTGGGCGATGCTGCCTACCATCATTCTGGGGAGCCACAAAAGCGCAGCTTTGTTGCAGGTACAGAGGATGCGCGTGATGCTTCTCTAGAAGAGAAGCCACTCTCTGAGGACACCGTTTGGGTTGGTCGCATTTTTGACGTGAATCGTCTTCGTGTTTCTCTTCCGGATGGACGCACTGCTCTTCGCGATGTTGTGCGTCATCCCGGTGCTGTGGCTATCGTTGCACTGACTGATGAAGGTAGAATTTGCCTGGTTCGTCAGTACCGAACTGCGCTTGGTCGCGTAACAGTTGAGCTACCTGCAGGAAACTTGATCCAGGCGAGGATCCTCTTGATTGCGCTCACCGTGAGTTGCTGGAAGAAACCGGAATGAAGGCGGGAAAGATGGCTTTTCTCACCACTACCGCCACTTCTGATGGATTTACTGACGAGCTCATTCACCTTTATATGGCAACTGAGTTGACCTTTGAGGGATCAGACCCAGATGCCGACGAATTTATTAACGTGGATCTTGTTCCACTATCTGAGCTGGTAGATGCTGTTCTCGATGGCAAAATCGAGGACGCAAAGACTATCATTGGAGCTCTTATCTGCGATTCAATTTCACACCGATTGCCTATGGAGTAATTACGCATGCTTGATCGTCCTTCTCGCCCTGTACCTGGTAGTTCTTTGACTTCAGCCTCTAGCAGAAACGGCTTTAGAAACTCTGGAAACAACACCTCTGGCAAACACCGCAAATCGCTGTTTGCCAGTTTCTTTCTTATTATGCTCCGCAAAAGCATCTGTTTATTCTGGACACTATCTGCGCCATCATTTTGGCTTGCATTGAGCTGGCGTTCCCTCAAATTCTGCGATCGCTCACAAAGGGACTGTTTGTGCAGGGTAAAGATGCCATTCTTGGCAGCTTAGTGTTCATTGCCGTTGGCCTTGTGGTTATGTACTTTGTCCACTTTCTGTGTCGCTACTTTGTCATTAGCTGGGGACACATCATGGGCGCGCGCATGGAAAGCAAGATGCGAGAAGACCTGTTTGACGCCTACGAGCGCATGAGTTTCTCGTATTATGATCGCCACAAGACGGGTGACCTGATGAGTCGCCTGGTATCTGACTTGTTCGACATTTCTGAGACGGCGCACCACGGTCCCGAGTATCTGATTATTGGCTTGCTTGAGATTGCTGGCTCTTTTGTTATTCTGACGTTTATCAATGTGCCTCTTACGCTGGTGCTTGCTGGAATTGCCGCCGCGTTAGTGGTGTTCAATTTCTTTGCCAACATGCACATGCGCGGTATTTTTAAAGAGAATCGTATGCGTATTTCCGACGTAAATACCCAGCTAGAAGACTCACTTTCTGGTATTCGCGTGGTTAAGGGCTTTGCGGCAGAAGATCACGAACGTAAGAAATTTAGGGCAAGCAACTCCGCATATTTGGACTCCAAAGCCAACATGTACCACGCAATGGGCAGATATCAGGCTGCTATTTCTGGCATGATGGGCGTTTTGAACACTGTCGTGTTGGTTTTGGGTGGTTGGATGATTGCTCAGGGTCAGATGCAGGCCATTGACCTGGCAACTTATGCGCTCTACATCTCGCTGTTCACCACGCCAATCATGAACATTCTGAACTTTACTGAGACGTTCCAGAAAGGCCTTGCGGGCTTTAAGCGTTTCTCGGAAATTCTTGAGACTCAGCCAGATATTCAAGATGCGCCTGATGCTCACGATATTCAGATTACTGCTGGCGATATCATCTACCAGGACGTTCATTTTTCTTACAACAATGCTGAAGAGGTTATTGATGGCTTGAACCTTCATATTGAGAGCGGAAAAAAACCGTTGCGCTGGTTGGACCTTCAGGCGGAGGTAAGTCAACTACCTGCGCTTTATTGCCACGCTTCTATGATGTTACAAGCGGAAGCATCACCATTGACGGGCAGGACATTCGCTCCGTTACGCAGCACAGTTTGCGCTCGGCAATTGGTATGGTCCAACAGGACATGTACCTTTTTGACGGCACCATTGCGGAGAACATTGCATACGGTTGCCCTGAGGCTTCCGCAGCCGACATTGCGCTTGCCGCAAAGCGTGCGAACATCGCTGAGTTTATCGAGTCGTTGCCTGACGGATATGACACGCAGGTAGGACAGCGCGGAACAAGGCTTTCTGGCGGACAAAAGCAGCGCATTTCCATTGCGCGCGTGTTCCTCAAGAACCCTCCACTGCTCATCCTAGACGAGGCTACTTCTGCTTTGGACAACGAGTCCGAACGTGCGGTTCAGGAATCCCTTTCTGAGCTGGCAAAGAATAGAACCACGCTGGTCATTGCTCATCGACTTTCGACAATTATGGGCGCTGATGAGATTATTACCATCGACCACGGCCGTGCAGTTGAGCGTGGAACCCACGATGAGTTGCTAGAAAAGGGCGGAATCTACGCTCATTACTATCAAATGCAGTTTGGTGGTGCGCCAAATCTCGCAAGGCGGTAAAATAGAGCATTAGGTGCTTTGCGAAACGCGGTTTGCAGTTTGCAGTTTGCAAACCGACGGCTCGTAACCAAAGATCAAAAGTCAACGCATTGCATGCTTTGAAAGCGTGTTTATGCAGGTTGAATGAGAGAGCTACATGGCTAAAGATGATGCAGAACGTTCACGCTTCGCGCGTCGCCAGAAGGGCGCGCTTGACGCTGACGCAGCTGAAGAGTTGTTTACCAAGGTAGACGAGACAGGTCATCCTAACGAGGAGCGCGCAGCTCAAGAGCGTGCTCGCAGGCAGGGCGGAGCTGCGGCGGTAGACGTTGACCCGCTCTCGGGATCTGATCCTTCGGGATCAAATATCGAGAAGGTCATTACAAAGACAGCAGTCCTTTTTGTTCTGATTTTCCTGGTAATTGTTGTTCTCATGCAGGTTTCTTGCGGTGTTATTCGCCGAGCCAACACAGCAAATCTAACTGAATCTGTTACGGTACGATCTGTTGCATCCGCATTGCGTGGAGGCGTTGAGTGGGGTAATGGATTCACGCAGTTCCCCGAAGATTTCTCGGTTCAGGAAGCTGACGAGAACACTGGTCGCGTTGAGGTAACGGTTACCGACACCACCTCAAAAGACGTGCTTGAATGCTACGCCGGATCAAGTGTTCAGGCTCAGGCGTTTGCTATTAACGCACTGCTCAACCCACGAATCAATACCGTTGTCTATCATGTTAGCGTTCATAGAAACGACCAGGGTGAGTTGCAGAAATCTCAGCTCTTTGGATTCCTTAAACCCGGCGGAGATGCAACACCTATCTTTACCTTTACGTTCTCAAAGACGCAGTCTTCTGATGGAGTAAATATCACCATGGTCATTACTGGTGCAAACGATACTATTCAGAAAGAGCTGCGAGACCAGATTGCCACGTCATTTACGCCGGTTCGCGTGCTTGGCGGCATCGTTGGTGGAGATTCTTCAACAAAGAAGAACACCACAACTGGAACAACAGGAACCACTGGTACCACTAACACCACAGGTACAAGCGACAGTTCTTCAGGCACTAAGTAGTCTACGGACCTGCAAGCAACAAAGCAAAAGAGTAAAAGAGCCGCTGAAGTCAGCGGCTCTTTTACTTGTGCTGCTGGAAGAGACTTATCGGGAGGTCGGCTCGCCTCAAAATGGTGGCGTGGCGAATGATTTGCACGTTAATTTGACTGAAAGTTATGGAATCGATGTTTTTAAGACGATTGTGGCCCCAAAAAGGTAAAAAAGCCGTTTAGTTGGAAGTTTTAGTCTTTATGCATGACGATTTTGAGTGATTTTGATTTAGCAATGTGTCGCTTGATTAACGTCAACTGGGCTTTTAGTAATATCAAATATGTAATCAATTTCTTCGATTTCCAACTAAACGGATTTTTTACCTTTTTCGCCCTATTTTTGAAGCTTAATTTTTTTGTTTGATAAAAAAATGAAACGAATAAAGGACTAGAAAAATGCATTTTCATGCATAACGAAGATTGCTTGCGAAGAATAGGCGCCCACTCTACGCGAGTGAGCGCCTATGACAAAGAAATAGAATGCTTTTTGCGACGCAAAGGCCTGTGCGAGCAGTTTATTTTGTAAAAGCTCTTACTCCTGCAGAAGCTGGGCAATTAGGCCAAGCTTTGTCTCAAACGAAACGCCACGAAGCTCAAAGTTTGGCTGCTCGCGAGTAATTTCCATGGACTCGCAGACAAACTCACCAGCGAACTCAACCGCGTCAGCGATTTCCTGACCACACATAACTGCAGCTAAAAGCGCAGAAGCAAACAGATCGCCGGTGCCGTGCAGCATGTAAGGCAGAAGCTCGGAGACAATCTCGCCACGCTCGGACTCGGTGGCAACAAAATTGCGGATAAGGTCATCGCCGCGAACAATACCCTTAAGGACAACGCACTTTGCGCCCATCGCAAGCAGTGCATCAAGCAGCTCATCTACCTGCTCATCAGTCAAATCCTGACCAGCGTATGGAATGCCCGTTAGAATTGAAGCCTCAGTAAGATTTGGTGTTAAAATATCTGCGCCATTTACCAGGGACTTCATTGCGTCGCAAAGCTTTGCGTATAGGTTGGATATATCTTGCCGCCATCGCCCATAACTGGGTCAACAACGCGAAGTGCCTTTGGATGCTCCTGGTACAAGCGCTGAATGCTTGCAACCTGCTCTGCTGCACCAAGGAAGCCAGAATAAATGGCGTCCAGGTCAATGCCCTCTTCCTTCCATGCATCCAGGTAATCCTCGAGCATGTTGGTGGTGTCGTGCATGTAGAACGTAGGGAACTTGGTGTGTGCCGAGAAAAGCGACGTAGGCACGGGGCAAACGTCACATCCCGCTGCTGACAGAACCGGAATAGCTACGCCAAGCGAGCATTTTCCGTATCCGCAGAGGTCATGCACTGCGGCGATGCGAGGGATGTACGAGCCTTCTCGCTGGTACAGAACAGAGTTGGTTTCATTCATTACAGTTTCCTTTCACGTGGACTGATGGACCAACGTTCTAGAAAATCATACTCTATACTGTGAGATGGATATTTGACGTATCCGCCTATTTTAAGAGACGTAACAAAGGAGCAGAGATGGCAGATCAGCCTGTTGTCGGCATTATCATGGGATCAAAGAGCGACCTTGCAACTATGGAGGGATGTACCGCTGAGCTCGAGCGCTTGGGCGTTCCATATGAGCTGGTCATCGCATCCGCACACCGCACTCCAGACAAGGTTCACCAGTGGGCCGAGACCGCTGCTGACCGTGGCCTCAAGGTAATCATCGCGGCCGCAGGAAAGGCCGCTCACCTGGGTGGAGTTGTTGCTGCATTCACTCCGCTGCCTGTCGTTGGCGTTCCAATGAAGACCTCCGATCTCGGCGGCATGGACTCCCTGCTTTCCATGGTCCAGATGCCATCCGGCGTACCTGTTGCCTGCGTTGCCATCAACGGCGCCAAAAACGCAGCTATTTACGCTACTCAGATTCTCGGCGCTTCTCTTCCAGAGTATCGCGAGAAGATCGTCCAGCTTAAAGCCGAGATGGCTGACGCATAAGCTGACGCGTACTGAACACACGCAGCTCGCGAATAAATTCGTACCCGCACGCACGCAGCTCGCGAATAAACTCGTACCCGCATGCACGTAGTCCGCAAATAGAACTCGCATGCATGCGTACCTGCATCCGCAATCGCACACGAGACCCGCGCTTCAGGAGATTTGAGGCGCGGGTTTTTGCGTATCGCAAAATGTGATTATGCGATGACTTCATAAGATGCACAGAGATTTTTGTTTCGTGCATAGCTAAACTTTTAAGGGGTATGACAAAGGTATGACAAAGAGTACCTTCAGAAGGGAAGTGCATGGAATCAAAAAACGGCAAGCATTTTGCTTCATTCGCCGCTGACGACCAGACGGCTGGAAATACTCACACCTCAAAAACATCCGTCGAGATGGTTTCTATGAAAAATTCCGCGTCTTCAAAAAAAGAGGGCAACAAAAAAACCTCTCCTAAAAAGTCTGGCGAGAAACCCACTAAGAAGAAGGGTTTTGCTTATATTCTTTCCACGCTCTTGCTGGTAGTTGGCATTGGCCTCTTGGTTGTCGCTGGCGTCATGTTTGGCAAGACTCAGCTTGAATACCACGAGCAAGACGTCATCAACGAAGAACTCGCTACATACGCAACAGTTTCCGAGAAAAAAGACGAGGCTCCAGTTATTGATTGGGCTGGTCTTCAGGCAGTAAACAACCAGGTTGTCGGCTGGATTCAGATTCCAGATACGCAGGTCAACTATCCTGTGTATCAGACCACAGATAACGATCACTACCTGCATACAAACGCAAAAGGTGAGTGGTCAATCGGCGGCCAGATTTTCATGGACTACCAGAACAATCCAAATGGCCTTACTGACCAGCAGACCATTCTCTATGGTCACCACATGAGAAACGGCTCTATGTTCCAGTACATTGGAGCAATGAACGACCAGTCTACCTTCGATAAGGTTGAGACCATCTGGTACGTCACACCTACTCAGACATATGAGCTTGAGCCGGTATTCACCTATCACACCGATGAAGACGATGAGGAAGTTAGGCAGTTTAACTTTGCTTCTGTTGATGAGTTCAGGTCTTACTTAAAGATAGGCTCTCAAGGGCAGTAAGCTCGCGTTCTGATGCAGCAGAGGTTCTTTCTCGCGCTGACCATGTTCTTACGCTCTTTACCTGCAATTATACTGACCAGTATGGTCGTACCATGCTCATTTGTGTTCCAAAGACTGAGGCACAGCCAAAGGCTCAGTAGTCGGTACGATGACGGTTCAGAAAGAGTTTTGGACACAGTCAGAAGCTGTCAGTCAGGGCAGTAAAATGCTACTTTCTTAAAAAATTGTTACACGCTCCGAACATATTTGTTCGGAGCGCTTTTTCTTGCAAATTTCCAGGTACACTGTATGTACTGTTGCCAAACGTGAGAGACGTTTGATCAAGGGTGACTCAAGCCGAGGAGCCCGGAGGGGATCCAATGGAACTTCACGAGGAATGTGGCGTCTTTGGAGTATGGGCGCCTGACCGTGACGTTGCTCGACTCACTTATTTTGCGCTGCACGCGCTGCAGCATCGCGGGCAAGATTCCGCAGGTATAGCCGTCGGCGACGGCCAGACCGTGCTTATCAGAAAAGACACGGGCCTCGTAACCGAAGTTTTTAACAACGACGACCTTAACGCAATGCCAGGTAAAGTGGCTATCGGTCACTGCCGCTACGGTACCGCAGGCGCCAAGGGTTGGGAGTCTGCTCAGCCTCACATGTCGTCCATCGATGAGACCCTCATAGCCCTGGCACATAACGGCACCCTCGTCAACTTTGACTCTTTGCGAGAAGAACTGTCTTCTCGCCAGATTTCCTTTAGATCCAACACGGATTCCGAGGTAGCCGCCCAGCTCATCGGCTACTTTACTCGTCGTACACACCGTCTGCGCACCGGCATCGCCGCAACTATGAACCTTATCGAGGGCGGCTACGCCATGGTGCTCATCCGCGAGAACGCGCTGTACGCGTTTAGGGATCCTAACGGTATTCGTCCGCTGGTACTTGGCCATATTGGCGAGGAAGGCGAGAATAACTGGGTGGTTGCTTCCGAGACGTGCGCGCTGGATATTGTGGGCGCCACGTATGTGCGCGAGGTGGCTCCTGGCGAGATTATCCGCATCTCGGACAGTGGTCTGTCTTCTGAGATGGGACTTTCTCCTCGTCAGCAGGCAGATTGCATCTTTGAGCAGGTGTATTTCTCGCGTCCTGACTCTATTATTAGCGGTCGCTCGGTGTATTCTGTCCGTCATCAGATGGGTCGCCAACTGGCAAAAGAGACACCGGCCGATGTTGACCTAGTAATCGGTGTACCTGATTCCGGCGTTCCTGCAGCTGAGGGTTTTGCGCAAGAGCTTGACGTGACTTTTGGCACTGGCTTGATCAAAAACCGCTACGTTGCCCGTACATTCATTCAACCTACACAGCAGCTTCGCGAGCTGGGTGTACGCTTGAAGCTCAACGCACTTTCTGACGTTGTTGCAGGTAAGCGCATCGTAATGGTAGACGATTCTGTTGTTCGCGGCACTACTTCCAAGCAGATTGTTCAGCTGCTTAGAGACGCAGGAGCTACTGAAGTACACGTCAGAAGCGCATCTCCAAAGGTTATCTGGCCTTGCTTCTATGGTATTGATACTGCCGATCAGGCCCAGCTTGTTGCGGCAAAAATGACTACTCAAGAGATTTGTGAGTATATCGGTGCAGACTCCTTAGGCTTTTTGAGCCTGGAGGGTCTGCTTGCCTGCGTTCCTTCTCGCGGTTATTGCGAGTCTTGCTTTAGCGGCAGGTATCCTGTGGCAATTCCGGAAGACTTCCACCAGAGGTTCTTGCCAGAAAACACCCCAGACAATCTAAACCCATCGTATGCATTAAAGTTTGACCAGGTAGAACAGCAGTTAATTGACAAGGGCCTTGTCCCCTCAGAGCAGTAAGAAGGAGAATAATGACTACTTCCGCTGATCCAACCAAGCAGATTACCTACGCCGACGCAGGCGTTGATGTTGATGAGGGCGCTCGCGCGGTTGACGCCATCAAAGCTGCTGTTGCTACAACTACTCGCCCCGAGGTCATTGGCGGCTTGGGTGGCTTTGGCTCCTGCTTCTCGGCGGCAGCACTCAAAGACATGGAAGAGCCTGTACTGGTCAGCGGCACTGATGGCGTTGGCACCAAGCTTGCCATCGCCCAGCTGCTTAACCGCCACAACACCGTGGGCGAGGATCTGGTTGCCATGTGCGTTGATGACATTGTACCCATGGGTGCAGAGCCTCTGTTCTTCCTCGATTACGTGGCCGTGGGCAAACTCAAAGCTGAGGCTGTTGCCGAGATTGTTGGCGGTATCGCAGAAGGTTGCCGCAAGAGTGGATGTGCGCTGGTAGGCGGCGAGATGGCCGAGCATCCAGGCGTTATGAACCCCGACGACTACGATCTGGCAGGCTTGTTGTAGGCGTTGTCGACAAGCCAAAGATTTTAGGTCCCGAGAAGGTCAGTGAGGGTGATATCATCCTGGGACTTCCTTCTTCGGGTATTCATTCCAACGGATATTCGCTGGTACGCAAGGTAGCCATTGAGGGCAAAACGGTTGAGGAGCTCAACCAGCCTCTGGAGGAACTTGACGGCGAGTCGCTCGCAGACGCTGTTTTGCGTCCAACCACCATTTATGCAGGTGGATTGCTTGCCGCACTCCATGCAGGAGCCCCTATTAAGGCTATGGCACACATCACCGGTGGTGGAATCACCGAGAACCTTAACCGTGCACTGCCAGCTCACCTTGACGCAGAGGTTGATCGTGGTGGAGAGGCTGGTCCTGCATGGGATATTCCACCAGTTATTTCATACGTTTCTAACGCCGCCAATCTCTCTCTTGATGAGCAGTATCGCACCTTCAACATGGGCGTTGGCATGGCTCTTATCGTAGACATGGACGATGTTGACGATGTTGCAGAAGCCCTCTCTGACCAGGGATTTGAGCCATTTGTCATGGGTCAGATTATCCCAGGCACCGGAAAGGTGGTCTACAACGATGCCAATTAAGCTTGGCGTTCTTCTTTCCGGTTCAGGTACTAACCTGCAGGCTATTATTGATGCCATTGATGCTGGCAAGCTAGACGCAACCATCGAACTGGTCGTTTCTTCTCGCCCCGATGCATATGGTCTGAAGAGGGCAGAGGCAGCCGGTTTGCAAACCCTGACACTCTCAAAAGAGACGTACGAGGATCCGTTTGTTGCAGATATGGTCATTGCCACCGAACTCAAGCGCTATAACGTTGATTATGTTGTTATGGCTGGTTACATGCGTAAAGTTGGCGTTCCTATTCTGAATACCTTCCTTAATCGTGTGCTCAATCTGCATCCGGCGTTGCTACCAAGTTTCCGTGGTGCACATGCTATTCAGGATGCGTATGAGTACGGCGTCAAGGTGACGGGCGTCACCGTTCACCTGGCAAACGCCGATTACGACCGCGGACCCATTATTGCCCAGCGCCCCGTTGTGGTTGAAGAGGGCTGGACCGTTGACCAGCTTGAAGAGGCAATTCATCAGGTAGAGCACAAGCTTTATCCTGAGGTGTTGCAGCTATTTGCCCAGGACAAAGTTCACGTTGAGGGTCAAAAGGTTCGCATAGAGTTAGGCAAGTAAATGGTGAGAAATGCCCGAATTATAGCAGCGCTGTAATTGCGGTAACAAGTCCAAGAGAATACCAGGGGCGTTAGCAATCATAATAGGAACATCGCGCTCTTTCTTGAAAGCGCCGTAAACAAACCAAACAGTGCAGTTAATCATAGCAACCAGAGGCTGGATAAAACTACCCTTGTTTCCAGCAAGATTATTTGTAATCTGTGGGATATAAGAAACATACATCATGACTGAGAGAATACTGCCAAATTGGCCCAGCTTGTTGAAGAAATTCTCGTCAAAAGAAAGTGTGTGCTTTTTTGTCATATAAAATAACCTCCAATGTCTAACAAACAGATTGCTGATACTTACCCAAGTACTAAACAAGATATTCGTTAGTTCGTTGCAGAATAACTTGCATCAATCCATTGACACAGCTCATCAAAGTCAACAGAGCCATCTAAAAGCGCAGAGATCCAATTACCGTACTGATTTGCAACGTATTCAAACAGCTTTTCTCGCATAATCTGGCCTTCCTAGTCCATATCTTATTATGATCAACAGCTTCTCTATGGAGAAGTTGAAATTATCATTATCTCCAGCGTACGCGCCCTAAACAGCTATACTAAATGTGTTTGTATATGTAATAAAAAGTCCAAGTGAAGGGCGTCATATGAGCCGAGTTTCTCGTAGAGAAGATGAGTTCTACAGCATGTTCTCTGAGTTTTCAGCGTTGATTGTTTCTACGGCAAAACTGTTTGTCTCCTATATGGAGTCATTCCCAAGTTCAGAAGATTATGAAGTCCAAATCAAGAACTACGAGACACTCTGCGATGACCAGGTAGGAAAGATCATTTCCACCCTCAACACATCCTTTATCACGCCATTTGATCGCGAGGACATTTCACGTCTTGCCCTGCTTATGGACGAGATTGCAGACGGCATTGAGAGCGTTTCTGCTCATCTCAGCATGTATGACATCAAAGAGATGCGTCCAGAGGCTGTTCAGGTAGCTCATCTAATCCTGTTTGCTTCAGAGGAGCTGCAGAAGGCTTTTGATCGTCTCCCTGATTATCACAAGGATGACTCGGTCATTCGTCACACACGCTCTGCAAAATGAATACGAGGATCAGGGCGATGTTGTGTATCGTAACGCTCTGAGCTCTATCTTTAGAAACGTCGATGATCCAATTGAGGTTCTTAAGTGGAAGAGCCTTCTGGATAGGCTCGAGTCTCACCCTTGACGCTTGCAAGCATGTTGCAAACGCTGTTCAGAATGTCATTGTGAAAAAAATGGCTAGCATCTTGCTTATTGCGGTACTTGTTTCCGCTCTGATATTTGAGTTCATCAACGGTTTCCACGACACCGCAAACGCTATTGCAACCACGGTGTATACCAAGGCTTTTGCCTCTACGCACAGCAATTATCATGTCGGCTATCATGAACTTTATCGGCGCGCTTATGAGCGAGAAGGTCGCTATGACCATCGCGTCTGGTCTGGTTGATATTCAGCTCCAGCTCTACGTTATTTTTTTGCTGCATTGATGGGCGCTATCATTTGGGACCTCTTTACCTGGTGGTTCTCAATTCCAAGCTCCTCATCACACGCACTTATCGGCAGCCTTATTGGCGCAACCATCGTATTTACAGGCAGCACGGGCCATATTCTGTGGGCGGGCGTCATCGAGAAGGTTGTTATCCCTCTGTTTACCTCTCCACTTATTGGTATGGCGCTGGGCTACTTTATTATGAAGCTGGTATTTGAGATCTTTGCTGATTGGCCACCTAAAAAGGCAAACGGTCTTTTCCACCGTCTTCAGGTACTTTCAGCTGCGTTTATGGCATACAGTCACGGCAACAACGATGCTCAGAAGACTATGGGAATCATCACGTTAGCGCTGGTAACCGCAGGTCTGCACGATCCTTCCATGGGCATTCCTCTGTGGGTCAAACTGCTTTGCGCTACAACTATGGCGCTAGGCACCTCCATTGGTGGTGGCCGCATCATGCGTACCGTTGGCGATGGTGTTACTAAGCTCACGCCAGTTATTGGCTTTGTCGCCGAAACAAGTTCCACCGTTGCAATCGAGATCATGACCGCTCTTGGCGCACCAGTCTCCACTACGCAGGTTATTACCACATCCATCATGGGCGCAGGATCTGCTCGTCGCCGTAGCTCCGTGCGCTGGGGTGTTGCGCGCAAGATTATTGCCGCTTGGTTTGTGACGCTGCCAGCCACCATGGCGCTCGGTGGACTTATTGCATTTTTGACCAGCTTTGTTCTGGCATAACCTATGCTCAACGTTGTACTGGTAGAGCCCGAGATTCCCGCAAACACGGGAAACATTGGTCGTACCTGCGTAGTTAGTGGAACCCACTTGCACTCAGTGGGTCCATTGGGCTTCTCGCTTGATGACAAAAGCCTCAAACGAGCTGGTATGGCCTATTGGCAAAGTCTTAACGTTTCTGTCTACGATAACTGGGATCAATTTCTGGAGAAGAACGGTCTTGCCCAAGCATCTGGTGCACCTGCTGGGGACGCTGCACACGACGCTGTTGCCGCTGCAGGCACCGCTTCCAACGGTGTTTTTACGGCCAGTAGATCTCCACTACATTTTCTGACTAAGAAAGCTAAGAAGACCTATACTCAGGCAACGTATCGCGATGGGGATTACCTTATCTTTGGCAAAGAAAGCTTGGGATTATCCGAGGAACTCCTGGCCCAGCATGCTGACGAGTGCGAGAGAATCCCAATGTTGCAAGACTCCGCAAGCCTGGTTAATCGTGAGGACTGGAGTCAAAAGCACGATGCACTTGACGGTGATGACCAATACGCTCATCCAGCGCTTTTGCGGCAGGATATCTGCGGAAACTTCATTGACCCTAACGAGTTCTCGGTCAGTGCGCTTAACGTTTCAAACGCTGCCGCCATTGTGCTGTATGAGGCGCTGCGACAGATTGGCTTTCCGGGGATGAGTGTCTAAGAACTAGCTTATTGAGTTTGTTTATGATGCAGAATGAGAAAAGCGCCAAGAATGGCGACAGAGGTAAGACGCATGTTAATTAAAATCCGACAGCACCATTAGATGCTGTCGGATTTCTAAATTAAATTTGCTGCTTAATCACTATAAAGCGGTGAGAAATGTTAATCCGCCTAAATTACACCAGCAGTATTTGGAATAATGAGAATCCAGTCCTTTTTGGGCTCTTTAGTCCAACCATAGATGACCCAAATGAGACAAGAAACTGCTGCAAATAGAGGTTGAAAAGGTTGAGCCTTTACTCCCTGTAGATTTGCAATAATTTGTGGAATATAAGCGATAAAAACAAATACTCCGATAAAAGCTCCGATAGAGCCTACAAATAGATTGATTTGTTTCTTTGACATAAAACACCTCCTCCTTTGTTATTTTAATTATAAGGAGGAGGTGACAAGAAAATCAAACTATCTATGAAATTAGAATTTAATGAAATTTGGTTAGTTATGAAGAAGCGTTTGTGGGCTCACCGGGTTTCTCGGTAGGCTTTCTTTGTAAAGAGCTTGCCAGATTTCCTGAGCTGATAGGCAAGAATCAGGATAGTTACCAGCATAACAAGCGTGCAAACGATGGAACCTTCTGCGCCAAAGCTACCGCCGGTAAGCCAATCCGGGCCACTGCCAGGGGCAAACTGCAGCAAAGAACTGCCTGTAGTGCTACCGCTTACCAGAACTCCAAAGATGTTGCCCTGAGCAAAGTTCCAGGCTCCGTGAATGCCAGCGGCTCCCCAGAGATTGTCAGTTTTGATGATATAGAACGTCTCTAAGATGCCAAAAAGAATTAGGTCGATCAGGGATTGCATAGTAAAGCCACTGTTGAACATATGGAGAAGACCAAATAGACTGCTCGAAACCACGATTGCAATAATTTTGTTGGACTTCTCTGCCATGACAGGAAGAAGCCAGCCCCTAGTAATAAGTTCTTCTGTTCCGCCTTGAATCAGCCAAAACGGAATAGTGAGAAGAACAAAGCCGAATGCATAAGGCGTAAAAGTAGTGCCAACTAATTGATAAGATCCGGTCAAAATGAGAATCAGCATCACAACAGAGAAGAGAAGAATTCCTAGAGCAAAGCCTTTGAACAGCTCTTTCTTCCAGTTGTCTTTGTAAAATCCTAGGGTAACAATCGGACGTTTTTCAAAGAGTTTTACCCACAGGAAAAAGAGACCTGCAATAAAGACAAAGGAAAGAAGCGTTACCAGAAGATAGTAGTCTCCAAAAATCTCTCTCAGATTGAGGGAATCGGAAAGGCGATCTGGAAGATCTGGGTGCGCCATGTAGTAAGGGGCAATAATAAGTGCTGCTGAGATGGTCATTACAATGGCGCCAATAATTTGCCCAACGACCAACAAGAAAACGGCTAAAAAGGGACTAAGCCAAGCTGGAGTTAGTCTCTTTGCCTGCTTGACGTCGGAAAACATACGATTTTCTTGCATAAAAAACTCCTAGTAAACGCGCTCAAATCACGTCATGTAGATGACAAAATTTTAGCGACGGTGCAGGCAAACAGCGTCTACCTGCGGTTAGTTCTCCTTATACTCTAAGAGAAAATCGCAACAATCGCCACCGTGGCCTATGGTTTTTGTGCGGCCCCAGATAAGCTGTGGATGCAAATTACCGTATCCTGCATCGTCGCTATCACAGTATGCAGCGGTTATTTCGGGGTAGCCATATTTTTTGGTTATCTCATAGTAGGGGCATCTTACAATGTTAAGGCGCGCTTCGTTACCATGACTTTCTGGATATTCAAAGGCAAATCCAGCATTTGATGTGCAGCTTTTCTCGATACCTGATTTAAAGAGGCGAGGAAACTTGCGTGCAAGGCCAAACGTTTTGATGGCCCATTGGAAGAGTGGGACTCGTTTGGCAGCAAAGCGCTGGAAATATTCGCGAATATACCAGACGGCCTTTTCTTGTGGGATGCCCTCTGCGCGCAGAGCTTCATAGACTGCAATACCAGGGTAAATGCGCTTGTAAGAGTGAGCACGGAGTTCTTTGGAATCGGATGCATTTTTCTGTACAGAGCGCCTCGAATCGCGTTTGAGCTGCCTGTGCAATCTGATCTGCTTTTTGCTTTGCCGAGGTCCTCGGCGGCTATCGCGCACGTATCTTTGATGAGCTGCTGTACTTTCATATGAGCCTCACAATTTGTAAGAAATGCCCTGATGAAAAGCAAGTAGAACGTACTAACAATTATACGCTTAATTTTTACGGAACGCAGCAAGCGCGGATGTCCAGCGATGGTTTAGATAAAGTTCTTTACTATCTCCAGCCCAAGAAGCAGTGCCTTTTCATGGGAGTCTTTGCCAAAGTCCCTTTCGTCATATTCGTGAACGTTTGCCAAAGAGTCTGCCGTAAAAAGGAACTGTCCAAACTGCGCGCCTCGTTTTCTGCAGCAAGCAGCAAGGGCCGAGCATTCCATCTCTACAACTGAGCATCCTTCTTGCAGGCGATACTCAACCATATCTTTTGTCTCACGGAAGAAACCATCAGTAGACCAGGTGGTGCACGTCTCAAAAGGGAGGCCGTCTTTTTTGAAGGTCTCTTCTATGGCAGAAATTGGCTCCTCATCAAGCTCTATGTATCTTGATGCTGGAAGATAGTGATAGGACGTCCCTTCCGCTCTAAGAGCTTTGGTTGGGACGAGAAAGGCATTTTCTTGTATCTCTTTTAGAACGCCGCATGAACCAACTGCAATTATTTTCTTACATCCACAGGTAACCAGTATGTCCATTACCTGTGTGGATGAAGCAGATCCAGTAGGGGATTGAACTAAACAGATTTTCTCGCCATATGAATCTAAAACGTAGACTTTAATATCTCGAGAAACGGTCACGATTGTTTCTACGACTTCTGCTCCGTGCTCTTTAGCGTAATCATGGACGACGTCTCCAAGAAATGCAAAGAGGCACTTTTCTGGCAGCCGGCCTGCGGTCCATTCGTGATCTGCTGAAATAACCTCTGAGGAGGCATCGTCATATTCTAAAAGAGGTATTTCGTTTTTTATAATCACGGGAGCTCCTGAGTTGTAAGTGCCTTTGAGAAGTCTACCATCATTAAACGTTGCACTTGCTTTGAGAATTCAAGAGGAAAAAACGTCGGACAAACAAAACAAATCGAGAATACATCCGTATACTGATTGACAACGTATACCATTTGTATCAAAATCACCTTAAAAGGAGCTGATACTATGGCAACAAGTCCTACTCAAATTCGCATCGATAGTAATGTCAAAACAGAAGCAAATGAACTGTTTAAAGAACTCGGTATCGATATGTCAAGCGCCGTAAACATCTTCTTACGCCAGTGCGTTTTGCACGGTGGCCTTCCTTTTAAAGTGGAAATCCCAAAGTTTAATGCTGAAACACTGGCTGCTATGGAAGAAGCACGCGATATCATGTCAGGTAAAATTCAAGCAACATCCTACAACACCACAGATGAGCTGTTTGAAGATCTCAATGCAAGGGTTTAAGTTATATGCTTAAACTTCAAGCAACTTCTAAGTTTCGGAAGGATTACAAGCGCATTAAAAAGCGAGGTCTTGATATATCTCCACTTCAAGAGGTGCTTGACAAACTCTGCGCCGGGGAAGCTTTAGACCTAAAACACAAAGACCACGCTCTTACTGGACCCTACCAAGGGTTTAGAGAATGCCATATTCGACCAGACTGGCTTTTGATTTATGCCATTCACGAAGATGAGCTTATACTTGTTGCTTCTCGTACGGGAAGTCACGCTGATTTATTTAATATGTAGCAAATCATGTCTAGGAGTTCTTTTGTATACTCCTCTGGGTAATTGATGGAATACTCGCCATGATATAAGCCTTTCTTTATTTCAAGAACGCTATCAGGCAGTGCCTTATGTAATTGTTCTGCTGAGCAGATCATCTTTTTCTGTTCTTTTTCTCCGACAAGTATGTGGACTTTAGTGTGAGCATTCTGAAGGCCGGGTTTTATCTCATAGGATGTATTTGCTTCTAAGAATGCAATCATGTTCTCTTTGAGATTTGTGACGTGTCCCGATAATAGTCTTCAAATAAATCTTTACGAATATGAAGATAGTCAAATTGCATTTGAGCAAAACTCTTCTTTTTCACTAAGCCATAACTTAGAGAAAACATCGGTTTAATCAAGGCATTGGTCATCTTAGACGGAATAACGGACGCACTCTCAATGACAGCGTTTTGACAAATTGTATTTTGTTGCGTCAGCATTTCTACTAAAATCTGCGCGCCAAGGGACAGACCACCAATAAGTAGAACCGAGCCTCCAAATTCTTTATCAATAAAAGAAATGAGCCGACTTGCGTTTTTCTCAATACTTATAAAATCATTGTCACTACCTGCATGTCCGTCAAGGATTGGCAGCACAACGTGATATTGATTCTTCAGTAGTTCAGCCTCGGCTTTATAGTTCCACCAAGACAAACCGCCGCCGTGAAGCAGCATGATTACGTCGCTATTTTGTTTTCCAAATTCAACCGTTTTCATAGCCGCTCAATTCAATTTGTACCTTTAATCTAAACCCGAGAAAGCGTCACAACGCACTCCACATGCTTGGTGTGAGGGAACATGTCCACAGGTGTTACGCGCTCAATAGCAAACCCGCTGTCGAGAAGAACCTTGAGGTCTCTGGCTTGTGTCACAACGTTGCAGCTCACGTATACGATTTTCTTCTGAGCTAGCTGAGCTGTTGCCTTAAGAAAGGCGGGTGTTGAGCCTGCGCGGGGCGGGTCAAGAATAATAACGTCAAAGTTCTGACCCTCTTTGGCTAGAACTTGCATGTAGCGAGTGGCATCGTCGCAGATAAACTCAGCTTCAAGTTTATTGTTTCGAGCGTTTCTGCGGGCCATCTGAATGTTGTTTTCAACTTGATCAACACCAGTGAGTAAGAGGTTGATGCCCTGAGATTCGGCGGCGTGTGCTAAGCAAAGCCCAATGGTTCCTGTGCCACAGTAGGCGTCAAGAACTCGCAGGCTGTTGGCTTGTGCGGAAGTGGCTGCCTGAGTGGAGGCGCTGGCCTGCGTGGTGCTGGCAAGCTCGGGGTCAGCAAGCTCGGAGCTAGCTAGCGCGCCGTCGATGGCCAGCTGATAGAGCACCTCAGTTTGCTGAGGGTTGGTCTGGTAGAAACTGGTTGGGCCAATCTCAAACGTGCAGCCCAAAAGCTTGTCGCTCATGGATGTTGAGCCCCAAAGCAGACGGGTTTCTCGCCCTAAGATTGCGTTGGTGCGCTTCTGGTTGACGTTCAAGAAGATGCTGGTCAGCTCGGGGTGTGCCTTGCGCAGCGCGGCAATAAACTCCTGCTCATGGGGTAGGTGCTGACCGTTGACCACTAGTACTAACATGACATCATCGGTGGCATATCCGCAGCGCACTACGGCGTGACGGAGCGCTCCTTTGCCGCGATCCTCCTGGTAGGCATGGATGTTGAACTGGCCGGCAAGATACGCCACGTCGTTGAGAATGGCGCGTGCTCGACCGTCTTCTACCAGGCATTCCTTTGAAGCAATAATTTTGTGTGTTCCGCTTGCGTAAAAACCGGAACGAACCGCACGTCCTTTACCTGGAGCAAACGGCGTGGCCGCCTTGTGACGATACGCCAGAGGCTCGTCCATTCCGCGGATGGACTCGATAGTTACGTTATTGATACTTGCCAGCGGGGCGAGAAGTTCTTCTACCTGCTCCTGCTTGCGTTTAAGTTGGATAGGATAGGGGACCGAAAGCCATTCACAGCCTCCGCAGCTACGCGCAATACAGCATGTTGGTGTCTTGTATCCCATAGTTCCTCTCCAAATCTTGGGTTACTACTATACCGTTTGCGGGCTTAAATGGCACGTTGAGGGGATTGTTGTATCTAATATGTTTCATTTTTGTATCGTTTCCCGTTTATCTAGAAAACCGTTAAGCTAACAAGCACAGTATTTTGCCAAGACAAAAGAGGTGGACTATGGCTCTCATCAGCAAAATTGGTATTATCGGCGCTAATCATGTAGGCGCGCATGTTGCAAATGCCCTGCTTTATCAGGGACTTGCCACTGAGCTTTACATTAGCGATACAAATGAAGTCCTGTGCAAAGCTCAGGTAAATGACCTGCTGGACGCAATGCCATTTTATCCACACCCTGCCCGCGTTTTTGAGCTTGATGACCGCTATGAGGAGCTTGCTGGGTGCGACATTATTGTTAACGCTGCTGGTCATGTAGCTGCTGCTGCGGGCAACCGCGATGGCGAGCTTTTTGTTACTACTGATGAGGCTAAGAAGTTTGCTAAGCGTATTGCAGACGCTGGCTTTGACGGCGTTTGGGTCAACATTGCAAATCCATGCGACGTTGTTACCACTGAGCTCCAGTATCTGACTGGCGCTGATCCAAATAAGGTTATCGGCTCCGGCACCACGTTGGACTCCGCCCGACTCCGTCACGCACTTTCCGGCGCTACCGGCTATCCAGCATCTTGCATCAATGCTTGGATGCTTGGCGAGCATGGAAATGGCATGTTTGCTTGCTGGTCACACGTCTCTATTGGCTGCCTTACTCTTGACGAAGTCGCAGTTCAGACGGGCAAGACCTTTGACCTCCCAGAGCTTGAGCAGGCCGGACGCATGGGCGGTTACGTCACTTACAGCGGCAAGCAGTGCACCGAGTACTCCATTGCAAACGGAGCCGTCGAGGTCATCAAGGCTATCGTCCACGACACCAAACTGATCACGCCAGTTTCCACGCTGCTCAACGACGTGTATGGCGTGTCTGGCTTCTACTCTTCACTTCCTGCGGTTATCGGCGCCAATGGTGTCGAGAAGGTCTTTGTGCCCGAGCTTTCTGACTCCGAGATTGAGGCATGGCGCAAGTCCTGCGAGCACGTCAAGAGCAACATCGATCAGCTCGACTGGCTTGAGGTAGACGCTCGTATCGACTAGCGCGACGCGAGGCTGCGAGCTGCGACCAGGCAATAGTGCACACCGAACACACCTTGGGGTTTCTCCCGAGGTGTGTTTTTATGCGATTAAGTTGCCTCTCTCCATTTTTTGATCAGCTCTGATTGCGAGCCTGAAAAGCTCATCATGTCTGAGTAAAACAGCTCAGACTTGGCGAGAAAAAAACCGGCAAATAGCTCAGACATGGTGTGCTTTTTCCGGCAAATCATTCAGACATGGCGAGAAAATCAGGCTCCATGAGAGTGCTCATGAAACTAACCTCGGATTCAAAAAGTCACGTCACGAAAGGTCCGCCTGAAAAGTGCAAAAGAATCTGTGGTTGGGACACAGATTCTTTGATGAAATCAGGCAGAATCCACCGATTCTTTGATGGTTTCAGGCAAAAGTTACAGATTCTTTGCAGAAATCAGGCACGCTTGATCCAAGCCTTGCAGGTCGGCGACTGTTTCGAAGAGACGACCTTCTCGTTGCGTACAGCGACCTTCTCACCAGGCGCCACATGCAGTGTTCTTCTCACCACACACAGAAAAACAGCCCTCTCACCTGCAATTTTTGAACAATATTTAAATAAAATTTCTCTTGACTTGCAATCAATGTGATATCACAATGATGCCAACATAAAGCTCATTGTCACAAAGGAGATCTTATGAGCACCGAGAAAATTATTAAGTCCAAGAGTGGTTGGCTGTTCCTACTGATTACCATTGCTCTTTTTGCAGTTGCAGCCCTGTTTTTGGCAAATTTTGTACTCAGCGCTATTGCTGCAGACAGAAATCCTCGCCTGGATCCATCATTCCCAAGCATTATTGGCGCGCTGGTATTCTTCTTTGCAGGCCTGTTTGTTTCGAGCGGACTATTCAGCCTTCAGCCTGGTCAGGCAAAGGTGTGTGTGCTGTTTGGTAAGTATATTGGCACCGTTAAGGACGAGGGTCTTCGCTGGGCAAATCCTTACTACGCCAAGACTCTTTCTACAAACCTGGGTGACCTCTCTTCTCTCGCTACAGGCGCAGGTACTCCAAGTGTAAACGTGCATACCTCCATCATTTCCACCCGTGCTCGCACACTGAACGGCGACGTCCTCAAGGTCAACGACCGCATGGGTAACCCAATCGAGATCGCCGAGGTTGTTGTTTGGCGCGTCAGCGATACCGCAAAGGCTCTCTTTGACGTCGACGACTACGACAGCTACGTTGCTATGCAGGCAGAGACCGCGCTCAGGCACGTCGCTAGCATCTACAGCTACGACCACATGGAGGACGAGTCCGAGTCCAACACCGCAATTACCCTGCGCTCCAACATCGAGGAGGTCTCCGAGGCGCTCCAGTCCGAGCTGAGCCGCAACCTTTCCGTCGCTGGCATTACCGTTGACGACGCTCGCCTCACGCACTGTCTTACGCTCCTGAAATCGCGCAGGCAATGCTCCGCCGCCAGCAGGCAGAGGCAATTATCGCCGCACGTAAAAAGATCGTCGAGGGTGCCGTTTCCATGGTTGACATGGCTCTCACTCAGCTCTCCGAGAATGGCGTCGTTGAGTTCGACGAGGATCGCAAGGCCGTCATGGCATCCAACCTCATGGTTGTTCTCTGCGGCGAGTCCGAGGCTCAGCCTGTGCTTAACACCGGTTCCTTGCAGCAGTAAAGCTTGGCGAGAAACCCATGGCACCTCGCAAACAATATCCACTTCGTGTAGCTCCAGAAGTCTGGGAGGCGGTTGAACGCTGGGCGCAAGACGACATGCGTTCAACTAACGCTCAGGTAGAATGGATTTTGCGCGACGCTCTGAGAAGGGCAAAGCGCACTCCAAAAGCAAATAACACTCGTGTGAATAAGACAGACAAAATGGAAGAAGGAAACTAGCATGGCCGACAACATTCCACAGCCACCCGTTCCTAACGCTCCCGTACCTCCGGTTGCACCCGCAACTCCCGCTGCTCCTGCGGCTCCCGCACCCGCTGCTCCTGCCGCTACGCCTGCAGCTTCTGCTGCGCCGGCCCCAGCCCCAGCCCCAGCGGCACCTGGCGAGGTTGTTCCCGTGCTGAGCGTTCAACATTTCACCAAGAAGTATGGCTCCAAGGTAGCTGTTTCTGATCTTTCGCTCGACGTTATGCCTGGCGACATCTACGGTTTTATCGGCCACAACGGCGCAGGTAAGACCACGCTCATCAAGTCCATCGTTGGCGCTCAGCCATTTGAGGGCGGCGTCATCTTTGTGGATTCAAAGAATGTGCTGGTTGACCCTGTTGGCTCAAAGCAGGTCATCGCTTACGTCCCAGATAACCCAGACATTTACGAGTTCATGAGCGGCATTAAGTACCTCAATTACGTCAGTGACATCTTTGGCGTTCCTGCGGAGAACCGCGTCGAGCGCATTACTACGTTGGCCAACCGCTTGGGCATCACTGATTCCCTGGCAAATGCTATTGGCAGCTACTCTCACGGTATGAAGCAGAAGCTGGTTCTGATTTCCGCCCTGCTCCACGAGCCAAAGCTCATCATTTTGGACGAGCCATTTGTTGGCCTGGACCCGGCAGCAAGCTTCGAGTTGAAGAAGATGCTACACGAGCTTGCCGACCGCGGATCTGCCGTGTTCTTCTCGTCACATGTTCTTGAGGTTGTCGAGAAACTCTGCAATAAAATTGCAATTATTCGTCAGGGCAAGCTTCTTGCCGCAGGTAAAACGGACGAGATTCGCGGCAATGCTTCTCTTGAGGAAGTCTTCCTTGGTCTTGAGGCTGGCGCGCCTGGCGTTTCTGCCGAGATTGCTCAGGATATGGCTACTACAAAGGACGGCGTCGCTGTTCAGCCAGTCATTCCTGGCGCGCCTGTCGCGGCTGCGCCCGCAGCACCAGCAGCACCAGCAGCCCCAGCAGCACCCGCCGCGCCCGCAGCACCAGCAGCCCCAGCAGCACCCGCCGCGCCCGCAGCACCAGCCGCGCCTGCAGCTCCAGCAGCCCCTGCGGCACCTGCGGCTCCAACTGTACCCGGCGCACCAGTACCTCCAGGCGCTCCAGTTCCTCCCTCCTTCCCTAAGGAGAACTAGTCATGGCAAACAACGTTCCACAGGCTCCTCAGCGCCCCGATGTGCCTGAGCAGAACCTGCAACTTTCAGGAGATGTGTTTATTCCAGCTCAAGTAAGCGCTGGTCAAGTTCCTGTTCTCGATCGCTCTGAGCTCAAACTGCCTTCCAATCTCAAAGTGTTCTGGATGCTGCTTAAGGTTCAGATCACCATGATTTGGACTACGCAGGTTATAGGTGCTCGAAAGAATTTTGAGAAAAAGGTTGGCGCAAATGCCCTGCCTATTGTCGGTGGTATCTTTGTCGTTGTTGGCGCGATCTTCATGATGGTTTACATTTACGGCATTGCTACAACTCTAGCCATTGCAGGCTTCACAAGGCTGCTTCCTCTCGCGGGAATTCTTGTTGGCGCTCTACCTGGTGTTATTTTGACGTTTGTAAAGGCTAATGGCGTACTTTTTGCGTACAAGGATTACGACTTTATCATGTCGCTTCCAATCAAAAAGAGCACCATCATTTATTCTCGCGTAGCAGCTCTGTATGCTGCCGAGGGTATCTGGTCTATTGTCATTATGCTGCCAGTCTTTTTGGCTTACTTCACCTTTGAGGCTGTTACACTTCCACGCTTGATTGGTGCCTTGTTCGCGCTTCTTCTTGGGCCTAACCTTGCGGTTTCTGCTGCAATTCTCTTGGCTTTTGTGGTTGCTGCCCTTGCTGCAAAGCTGCACTTCAAGTCACTCGGCGTGGTTATCGGCGGAGCGTTCGGTCTTCTATTTATGGTCGCGTATCTGTTCTTTATCTTTACGGTATCTTTCAATGCAGACAAGTTTGTCCCAGGTGTGGTGGATAACTTCCAGAACACCGTCTTTAGCGTTGCAAGTTCAGTCGGCGTAGTTTATCTTCCATCACTGTGGATTGCGGATTTCTTTAATTCTGGCTCCCTTGTTAGCTTTTTGCTGTTTGTCCTAGTTTCTGTTGGAGCTCCTGCAGCAATTGTGGCAATCATTTCTCGCTTCAACGACCGCATTAATGCGCTGGTAAGCGAGGATAAGGTCCAGAAGAAGTTCACCACTAAACAGATTTCCACCAAGTCCGCGACGCCTTTTGTTGCTCTGATCAGAAAAGAGATTCAGACCATCACAGGTTACCCAGCAGTCTTTATAAACATGCTTTTTGGCTGCTTGCTGATGGTTATTCTCGCCTTTATTTCCATGTTCTTTAGCACGTCGTCTATCGTGGCCTACTTTGTTCCTGCGTCCGAGGTTCCGCGCTATCTACCTTTGGCAAGAACCATCTTTGGCATGATAACCACCTGGTTTGGCACCTCGATGTTCTGCGCTGCCAACTCCGCTGCTATTTCGTACTCGCTGGAAGGCCGCTCAAACTGGCTGATGGCAACTATGCCCGTTTCTTCAAAGCAGATTTTTGGCGCAAAGATTGCCGTGAACATGCTTTACGTGCTCATCTTTAGTGTTGTGACTCAGATTTTCTTCCTAATTCCTGGTCACATCACCATTGAAACGGCCCTGAGAAACGTCATTCTGCCACTCTGCATTGTGTTCCTGGTGTCTAACGTTGGCCTGGCCATTGATATTCGTCGACCAAACTTTGACTGGACTTCTGTCATCGATATCACCAAGAGAAGCCTTTCGGTCACCGTATCTTCTCTTGCGGGCACGCTGGGCTCCATGTTTGTCATCGGTGGAACGTTCATGATGATGATCGCTCCAGTTATCGACTCATTTAGCTCGTCAACGGGCGTGGTTAACGAGACGCTTCAAACATCATCTTTGTCACGCTGTCGCTAGTGAACGCAATTATCGGCTACCTGATCTTTAATAACACCGTTCACCGAGGAGTTAGAATCTAACTTTTGTGATGCGTAAGGTTGGCTTCGTGGAATTTCACGGCGTCTACCTGCGGTAACAACACAAAATCTTCTGTCGAGAAGAAACTTCGAGGCACCCACCGTATGTCGTTTATCGAATGGTGGGTGTCTCTTTTTGTGCTTTGCGGTACGGTAGGGTGGCTAGAGGTTTTCTTGTTCGGTAAGTAGCAGGAAGGGCCGAAGCATATCGCGCTAGACTCGGGCGCGAACTATCGGCTGACCTTCTCGGCTGCTTGCCGCAGTCAGAGGAGGCATCATGGCCGAAAAAAATGTTTCTAAGGTAAAGAATGTGGTCCTGGTGGGCCAAGGTGGCGTGGGCAAAACCATGCTTGCCGAGGCAATGCTGCATCTGACGGGTGCAACCACTCGTTTAGGCGGCCACGCAGGCACAAAGCCCACGCTTGATTACGATTCGCAAGAGTCAGAGCGCGGATTCTCTATCTCTACCACTATCGCACCAATTACCTGGGAAAATACACGCATTAACGTGCTCGATGCACCGTGCTATCCTGACTTTGTGGGCGACGCCTATTCGGCAATGAGCGCCGTTGAGACTGCGCTGTTTGTCGTTGATGCAGCTAGTGGACCTGGCACTATAACTACCAGGCTTTGGTTTGCCGCCGAGGACCTGTCACTGTCTCGCGCACTGTTCATTAACCGCTTGGATCGCCCTGATGCAGATTACGAGACTGCAATGGCTATGCTCCAGGACCGTTTTGGTTCCTCACTTGGCGCGGTAACTATTCCAATGGGTTCCGGCGAGGCTTTCTCCGGCATCATTGACGTTGTTCATCAGAAGGCTCGCAAGCTGGTAGACGGCAAGCCCGAGGTCACCGACATTCCTGCCGAGTTCCAGGCAGAGGCCCAGGCCGCTCGTGCTGCTCTGACCGAGTTGGTTGTTGAGGCAGACGATGAGCTGATGATGCGCTACCTCGAGGGCGGAGAGATTACGCAGGAAGAGCTTGAGGGCCTGCTGGGCAAGGCTCTTATGGAGCGCATTTTTGTTCCTGTCTTCTCCGGCTCCTGTGTCCGCGAAGAGGGCGTTATCTCTCTGCTTGATGCTGTTGACGGCTGGTTCCCAACTATGTCCGACTTTGGCCGCATTCCACTGGTCAACGGCGAGCAGCTTGATATTTCACCTGATGACGAGCGCCCTGTTGCGTTTGCCTTCAAGTCGCTGCAGGATCCACAGAACGGCAAGCTTACCTTTGTAAAGGTGCTCGCGGGTACTGTTTCTGCAGGTTCCGAGCTTATCAACGCTCGCACACGTAAGCCCGAGCGCCTTTCTCACCTGTATCGTATGTGCGGCAAAGAAACGGCTGACGTGAACACTGCTGCAGCTGGCGATATCGTGGTAGTTCCAAAGCTCGAGGCCATGACGGGCGACACGCTTTCCGTTACCGGCAAGGTTGAGGCCGCCGCATTCAGGTTCCCCAACTCCCTGTACCGCACGGCCATTGAGCCTGATGAGCGCGGCACCGAGGGCAAGCTGTTCGCGTTCTTGGAGAAGGCCGCCGACGCCGATCCAACCCTCAAGGTTGAGCGCGACGAGGACACCGGTCAGACCATTGTTTCTGCAATCGGCGAGGCACAAGTAGCCGTTCTTCTCGAGCGTCTTGAGCAGCGAGCCGGCGTTTCCGCACATAAGGTTGCGCTTCGCATCCCATATCGCGAGACGATCCGTCGAGTTGCAAGCGCTCAGGGTAGGCACAAGAAGCAGACCGGCGGCTCTGGCCAGTACGGCGACTGCTGGCTGCGCATCGAGCCAACCCAGATGCAGGCTACGAGTTTGTGGACGAAATCGTAGGTGGCCACATTCCACGCGGTTTTATCCCCGCTATTGATAAGGGCGTCCAGGAGACCATGCGCGAAGGCGTTTTGGCTGGTTATCCTATGATTGACGTTAAGGTTGCTGTCTACGAGGGCTCTTACCATCCCGTTGACTCCAACGAGATGGCTTTCAAGACGGCCGCTCGTATTGGTTTCCAGAAGGCTGTTGACCAGGCAGAACCTGTTCTCCTGGAGCCTATGGCCCACCTGGAGATTACCGTTCCAGACAGCTACGCAGGCTCCGTCATGGGCGACGTCTCCGCTTCCCGCGGTCGCGTAGAGGGAATGTCTTCCGGTACCGGTGTTTCCGCTGGTGAAACTACCATTAAGGCGACGATTCCATACGCTGAGGTTACCGATTACGCTACAAGGCTGAGGTCCCTCTCGCGCGGAACAGGTGAGTATACCGTTGAGCTGGCAGGATACGAGCAGGTCCCGCACGACATTCAGGCTCGTCTTGCTGCCGAGTACGCCGAGCGTCGCGCCGCCGGCGAGCGCTAGCCCGCAGGTAGATGTAACGTTCGAGGAAGAGCTCTCGCATCTTTCAGGTGCGAGAGCTCTTTTTGCGTTTCTGCAGCGTGTTGGTGGCGGCTTTTAGGCTTGCCGTGCAAAATAGTGCGGTTTTGGTAGGTCTTGCTGAGGAATCGTATAGCTTTTAGTCAAAATAACCAGGAAACTAGAGCATCTTGCCTGACGGCTAAGCGGTCTCACTAATCGATATACATTTCTATGCATAAACTTCATGTAATATGCTGAATAATGAATAGAGAAATATAAAGAATTTAACTATGGGTAAATTCCGCTTCTAAGGAACACACCTATGACAGATATTCTGCACAATTGCGGGCATATTACACACCTAATGAAGATAATCTGCATGTTTAAGCTATTTTCAGCGTCATGTATACGTCTTTTTGACAGATTATCTGTCATAGGTGTGTTCAGCCATTAACAAAACAGTGCAATCAACTAAGTAATGCTGCTAAAACCAAATTACGAGAAATTCTTGGACGTATTCTGGGTAAACCAAAAACATAACTTCGCACATTAAAGCTATGTTTAGATTGCCACGTGCTTGACCTGCACATCTAACGCGTTGCTCGCACGGCGTGGTTGGCCGTGCGCACCTCGCGCCCTCGCACCCCGTGCACTCCGCGCGTCACGCTGTAAACAGGCAATCTACCTATTTCAGCACCGTTTAATGAAAGGCTGCACATGTATATAGAGAATATCAATGGACCAGAAGATGTAAAGAAGCTGGACGCGGAGGCTCGCGCGGTGCTTGCGCAGGAGATTCGCGACAACTTGCTGGTCATGGAGTCAAAGCATGGCGGCCACTTTGGTCCAAACTTCGGCATTGTCGAGGCAACTATCGCACTCCATACTGTGTTCAATTCGCCCGTTGACCATATCGTTTACGACGTCTCGCACCAGACATATCCGCACAAGATACTTACCGGCCGCAAGCAGGCATACATGGATCCTGCGCTTTACGACTCGGTGTCTCCTTACACTGACCCCGCCGAGACCCCGCATGACCTCTTCAAAATCGGCCACACTTCCACATCCATCAGTCTGGCGCTTGGCCTGGCAAAGGCTCGCGACATCATGGGCGGCAAGGAGAACATCATCGCCGTTATCGGTGACGGATCCATGTCGGGCGGCGAGGCGCTTGAGGGTTTGAACGTTGCCGGCGAGCTGAACAGCAACTTTATCATCGTCTTCAATGACAATCAGATGTCCATCGCCGAGAACCACGGTGGCATGTACGACCAGTTCGCTGAGCTGCGTCGCACTAACGGAGCTGCCGAGAATAACCTCTTCAAATCGATGGGTCTGGACTACCTGTATGTCAACGACGGTAACGACATTGAGGCTCTTGTCGCCGCATTTGAGCAGGTAAAAGACTCAACTCATCCAGTCGTGGTCCACATCAATACGCTCAAAGGCAAGGGCTACGCTCCCGCGGAGGCAAACAAGGAGAAGTGGCACTGGCACATGCCGTTTGACATCCAGACTGGTCAAAGCCTGCATCCGGTTCTTCCGAGTCGTATGCCAGCATTTTTGTAGAGTACGCCCTCAAGCGCGCAAAGACTGACCCAAAGTTCTTGGTGCTTATGTCGGCTGTTCCTGGCCTGCTTGGCCTTACGCAGGAACGTCGAGAAGAACTGGGTAAGCATTACCTTGACGTGGGCATTGCCGAAGAAACTGCAGTTGCGATGGCTTCCGGCGCAGCTCACGCGGGCGCACACGTGGTTTGGGGCTCAAGCGCAACCTTCATCCAGCGCACGTATGACCAGCTAACTCAGGACCTGGCGCTCAACCAGAACCCTGCGGTTATCGTGGGCTCCGGCTCCATTAGGGGTTTGATGGCCGCCACTCACCAGGGCCTCAGCAGCATTTCCATGATCGCAAACATTCCTAACATGGTGTACCTCGCGCCGTCCAACGCCGAGGAGTATATCGCCATGCTCGACTGGGCGCTTGAGCAGGACAAACACCCTGTCTACATCGCAATTCCTTCCGGTCCTGTGGTCCATGCCGAGGGCCCCGTCCGCACAAACTTCGACGCCCTCAACACCTACGGGGTCACGCGCAAGGGCTCCAAGGTGGCCGTTCTTGCCCTGGGCGATTTCTACGACCTTGGCGAGAAAACCGTTGAGGCCCTCAGCTCCACCTTGGGAATTGAAGCCACGCTGGTCAACCATACTTTGCCTCGGGCGTTGATCAGAATCTGCTCGACAACCTGGTAAAAGACCACGACGTCATCGTGACCATTGAGGACGGCATCATCGAGGGTGGCTGGGGACAAAATATAGCCAGCTACCTGGGAACTTCTTCCTCACGCGTGCTGAACTACGGCGTCAAGAAGGCTTTCTACGACCGCGTTAACATCGCGGACCTTATGCGAGAAAATCATCTGGAGTCCAAGCTGATTGCTGCGGACATCAAGCAGGTACTGGGCCTGTAGGCGTGTCGACGCTGCTGCCTCGGTGCGAGCCTCGTCTGTGCTGTGTACCGTTGCAGCATTGCCCGCGTTTCTCGCTATCACATCAAAACTGCAACAAAAAAAGAGGGGGTCGCATCTGCGGTCCCTCTTCTGTATCAAGTGAATGCGCTGTTGTGGCGCCGTTGCACTGTGTCATTGCGGCACGTTGTCGCGTCGCAACCTGCAGCTAGAAGCTTAAGCCTTAAGAGCGCGGCCCATAGCGTCAGCCTGAACGATAGCTGCATAGAGCTCGTCAGGAGTGACGTCGCCAGCAAGGTTGTGGATGGTCTCGCCAGGAACGCAAGCAGCCTCAGCGATCTTCTTGATCTGCTCGTCAGTAGTGATACCAACCTCCTCGAGGGTAGTTGGAAGACCAACCTCAAGGCAGAAGTCCTGAACCTCGTCGAACTCCTCCTGAGGAACGCCCTCAAGAACGAGCTGGACCAGGGTACCAAAAGCAACGCAGTTGCCGTGAGGTGCGCTGTGGCCACCCAGAGAGGTGAGGCCGTTGTAGAAGGAGTGAGCTGCTGCGCAGTTAACGTTGTCAGCGCCGACACCACTCATGTAGACGGTTGCCTCGCAGATAGCCTCAAGAGCTGGGGTTACAACGTTGTTCTCGCAAGCCTTAATTGCCTGTGAACCGTAATCGCGAAGGGTGAGGTAGCACTCCTTAGCAATTGCCATACCAACGCGGGTAATGCCGGTTCCCTCAAGGGAAGGAGACTCGGTGCGGATGGATGCGCGGCCCTCAAAGTAGGTGCCCAGTGCGTCGCCCATGCCTGCTACCAGGAAGGAAACAGGTGCGTTAGCGATGATCTGGGTGTCGACCATAACTGCATCTGGGTTCTGTGGGTAGAAGAGGTACTTGTCAAAGGAACCGTCATCGTTGTAAATAACGGAGAGGCCGGTGCATGGAGCGTCGGTAGCTGCAACGGTAGGAAGAATAACGATGCGCTTACCAGCGTAATATGCGGTTGCCTTTGCGGTGTCAACAGCGCTGCCGCCGCCGATAGCGACGACTACGTCGATGTTGTCCTCCTCGACGATAGCCTTCATGCGGTTAATCTCGCCGTTGGAAGAGATGCCACCGAAGACCTCGTAGCGACGGTAATAGTCGCCCTTGCCCTCGAAGCTCTGCTCGATCATGTCATGGGTTGCTTTGTAGCCGCTGTTAGAGCAAACAAACAGGAAGCGCTTTCCCATGTAGCCCATCTCTTTTTCAAACTCGAGACAAGCATTTTTGCCCTGAACGTACTTCAGTGGCTCACGCATTGCGCGTAGCATTTTCATAGGTTCCCCTCTCCGGATACGTTTTAGACCTATGTAATTTATGGTAACACTGTCAAAAGAACATAACAGCAAGGAAAATATTTAGATTCGGACAAAGTGAAAATCTAGATTCCAGCACGGAAAGAATTTAGATTCGGACAACTTCTGTAAAGTTTACGTGAACATACATTCACTAGCCGGCAAATGATATCCTTGTAGTGTCAAATTTTCGCACTGTGGTCTTTGGAGGACACATGCTTAGTTCTGTCGAAATCAAACCCGATGTCTACTTTGTAGGCGCCCTGGATTGGAACGCTCGCGAGTTCCATGGCTACACCACTGAGCAGGGCATTACCTACAATGCATACCTTATCTTGGACGAGAAGGTCACGCTCATTGACACCGTCAAGCGCCCATTCTCCGAGGAGCTGGTCGAGCGCATTAAGAGCATCATCGATCCAGCAAAGATTGACGTTCTGATCTGCAACCACATTGAGATGGACCACTCCGGTAGCGTTCCTCGCATTCTGGAGCTCGCGCCAAACGCCGAGGTCTACGCAAGCGCACCTCAGGGCGTTAAGGAGCTCAAGGCTTTCTATGGCGAGAATATCAACGTCAACGGCGTAAAGACGGGCGATACACTCAACATTGGTAAGCGCACCCTGACCTTTGTGCAGACCCCAATGGTCCACTGGCCAGACAACATGGTCACGTATTCCGAGTACGACAAGATCCTCTTCTCCAACGATGCATTTGGTCAGCACTACGCTTCAACTACTCGCTTTGAAGACGAGTCCGACTACTGCGAGGTTATGAAGCAGGCTCGCAAGTACTACGCAAACATTGTTCTCCCTTACGGTCGTCAGGCGGACTCTGCTGTTACTGCAGTTAAGGGTATTGGTCTGGAGAACATCGATATTATCGCCCCAGCTCACGGCGTTGCATGGCGCTCCCACATTGCCGACATCATCTCCAAGTACGAGGAGTGGACTACCGGCAAGCTTGAGGAGAAAGCCCTGGTTGTGTACGACTCCATGTGGGGTTCAACCGACAAGATGGCTCATGCTCTCCTGGACGGTTTCTGGCTGAAGGCATTCCTGCCCAGCTCATCGACCTTAAAGAGACTCACATCTCCAACGTCATGTATCACTTCTTGGATTCCAAGTATGTCTGCGTTGGTTCGCCTACGCTGAACTCTAAGTTCCTGCCTACCGTTTCTTCCTTCCTGACCTATATGAGCGGTCTTTCTCCAAAGAACGACCACCGTATTGGCTTTGCGTTTGGCTCTTACGGCTGGGCTCCACTTGGACCAAAGATGGTCCAGGCCGAGCTTGAGGCAGCAGAGTTCACTATGCCACTGCCTGTTCACGCTATCGGTTGGCTTCCTTCTGACGAGGACCTGGATGCCGTTTGTGCGCAGGTCAAGGACCTGGTCGAGGCTGGCAAGCAGCTCTAATTTAGCGGTAAATTGAGCAAGACCCCCACATTCATGCTGAATGTGGGGGTCTTTTGCTGTAGAGGGGGAGTTAAGCGGGTAAGAATGATGCAAATGACCCCGAAGTGACCCCGGAATGACCTCGAAGTGGTAAAAAATCCGTTTAGTTGGAAAATACAAGTTTCTGTATATAGCGTTTGCCCAGATAAAAGTTTTTAAGGCGGTAAAAAATCGTCTAAGTTGGAGATAAATTGGCTAATTTTAAGTTTTCATTTCCAACTAAACGGGTTTTTTACCTTTTTCGGCACATAATTTTAGGCGTGAAAGTTACGTATTCATGGCAATGAATTAATCGAGCAAGTTATTCAAAATTCTGCATCAAATATTGAGAACTGCTTGTTAGTCAGAATTAACGCAGAAAAATATAAAAGCATGACATTAAAATGGCGGGAAAACCGCAGAAAAGTGATTCGCATCGCGGGAAAAGCGTGCTGATCGTATAGTTGACGTCATCACGCCGCGTTTCCGTCAGCCGCGCCGTGTAACTCGCGCTTAGTTGACGCTATCACCTCGCGGAGTCGCCCGCGCCATCGCGTCTCGCGCCTGACGTTTCATGGCGAGACTGTGTCAAATTCCTGAAGACTACAAGGTAGAGCGCGTTAGAGTACAATGGTCTGTACAAAAAGTAACTTCGAAGAGGTAGGTGCCCATACATTCTGATGGACATTGCGTTAAGTATTGGAATAACTCTGCTGCTTACCCTGGTAAACGGCTTCTTTTCTGCGGCTGAGATGGCTATTGTCAGCTCTCGTCGCGCGGCACTTGAGGCGGACGTAGACGAGGGCGATCCAAGAGCCTTGGCTGTCATTGACATTGCCACTGATCGAGGATATTTTCTTGCAACAATCCAGGTTGCAATTACCCTGGTAGGTTTTGCTTCCTCGGCATTTGCTGCGACAAGCCTTTCCGAGCCATTCGGCGCTTGGCTGGTCAGTATCGGAGTCCACGCTGACCTGGCGCTTCCTTTGGCCGTCGTGGCTATTACGCTGATTGTTTCGTTCTTTTCCGTGGTCATCGGCGAACTGGTTCCAAAGAGCATTGGCCTAGCAAACTCCGAGGCAGTGGCCAAAGCAGTCGTCGGCCCTATGAAGGCGTTCATGCAGATTGTGCGTCCGCTCGTGTTCATCACGTCTGCCTCGGCAGATGCGGTTACCACGCTGATAGGCATTGACACCACCAACGATCATCAAGAGGTCACCGAGGAAGAACTTCGCTACATCGTCAAGGATTCCGAGGACCTTTCTGAAGAAGAAAAATCCATGATCCACGAGGTCATCGAGATGGGCGACACCGTTGTCCGTGAGGTAATGGTCCCGCGCGTTGACATGACCGCCATGGAGGACACTGCAACTATCGCCGAGGTCCTTCGCGTCATGCGCCAAACAGGCTTCTCGCGCATCCCTATCTACCACGAGAATATCGATCGCATCGTGGGCATCGCTCACATCAAAGATTTGCTGGAGCCAGTGCTTGATCAGCACGCAAGTGACGAGAAGATCGCGCGCTTCGTGCGTTCCGCGGACTATGTACCTGATACCAAAGACATCATTCCGCTGCTCACCGAGATGCAGACCAGTCGTGACCAGATGGTTATCGCAGTTGACGAGTACGGCGGAACTGCCGGCGTCATCACCATCGAGGACATCGTCGAGGAGATTGTCGGCGAAATTGAGGATGAGTTTGATCCGGACAACAAGTACCTGACGCAGCTCTCTGATAGAGAGTGGCTGGTAGATGGTCGTTTCTCGCTCAATGATGCGAATGAACTTGGATGGCCGGTGGGGGAGTCCGAGGAGTATGAGACTATCGCGGGCTTTGTGCTGGATTTGGCTGGTCATCTGCTCGTCCGGGCGAGGTGTTTGAGAAGGATGGCTACGTGTTCCGCGTGCAGTCGATGCGCCGCCGTCGTCTTTCTTTGCTGCGCGTAATTGCACCAGAACCACAGGTAGACGGTGAATCTGAGCCAGCCGGCGAAAACTCTGACACATCAGAAAATGAATAACTAAAAGAATGATTACAATAGAGTGAACCAATAGAAAGAGGTTGAAATGGCGCAGTTGATTTCTATCAAAAAAGTTGTGGTAGGACCCAAAAACTTGACCGCTACCGTTGAGTTTTCGGCTAAAGCGCCACGTTTGACCTCAGAAAACGCTGAGGCAACCGAGCGCGTGCTTGAGCTTTTGCCTGGCCTCTCTGAGCACCTGTGCTTGGGAGACGCCGACGCTCGCTTTGGACTTGTTGCCAACGACACCGAGGTAGCGCACCTGCTCGAGCACGTAACCGTGGAGCTCCTGGCCCTGACCAACCTTGCAGGAGATGTTTCGTCCGGCAAGACTTCCCTGGTGGATTCCCGCCGCGGCCTCTACGAGATTATCCTCGCATGCCCAGACGACGTGCTGGTTGCAGCTTCGCTTTCCAGTGCCGTATGGCTTCTCAACTGGGCATATGGCAACCAGGACGAGGCCGACCCAGACATCAACGCTATCGTCTCTGGCCTCGTTGCGCTCATCCAGGGCCTTGACGGCGAGAAGACCGATGAGCTTGCAGACTCCGCAGAACCTGAGGCGGACGCTGCGCTCCAGGCAGAGAGCGTAGAAGCAGAGGATTACGCTGCCGACAACTCCTCCGAGGACGTCGCTGATGCAGCTGCTGCTGATGCAGTTGAGGCTGAGGTTGCAGACGCTGAAGAGAACAACGCCGAGGTCGCAGGCATCGACGCAGCTGACGCAGCTGACGCTGCCGACGCCGAGTCCGCCGCCGAGCCCGCTGCCGCTGAGCCCGCAACCGCCGACGAGCTCGCCGAAGCAACAGCTGCTGAGGACGCTACGGACGACTCCGAGGTCACTGACGTCCCAGACGACTGGAACATGATTAACGTTCCTCGTTCAAAGCCCGTTCGATAAACGCCCTTATTGCGGTATGATTACGTACAGCGTTTTGCTGTTTAACAGGAGGTACTTATGAGCAAGAAGTCTGCTGGTTTCTTTCTAGGCGCTATTTTTGGTGCTGCTGCTGGCGCTGTAGCTGGCCTTTTCCTGGCTCCACGTTCCGGCGAGGAGACTCGCGCTTTGGCTGCAGATGCTGTCAATGACGCATGGGATTCCGCACTTGATTCTTATGAGCGCACATCTAAGGTTGTGAGCACTAAGATTGACGAGGTCAAGCCTACTGTTGACGCAAAGACCGACGAGCTCCGCGCTAAGGTTGACCTTGCTCGCGAGCGCATGGATCAGCTCCGTGAGTCACTTTCTGATGCTGTGACCTCTGCTTCTAACACTGTCGCAGATGCTGCTGATGTTGTTGCAGACTCCTTTGTTGTTCCAGAGCCAACCGCCACAACCGCTGAGGCTCAGGCTGTTCGCATCGAGAACGTTGAGTCCCACGAGCAGGATCACGCTGGCGAGGGCTACCAGGAGGCATAAGCCTCACTTACAAGCAATGTGACGGGACGCCTTATGACGTCCCGTTTTTTATAGAGAGGTTTCACGTGAAAACAACCGAGCTCCTAGGCGCAAAGGTCCTTCTTCCCAAAAAGCCTGCTACAAAGGGCAAGCATGCGGGAGAAGAGCGGTTTTCCAAGTTAGGAAAAATCCACAACGTGGTTTTTGCACCCTTCAAACAGGGTCAGTCCTCGCAGGTAGTGGGCGTGATGGTTCAGAAGCCTGACATTGCTGGCATGATTAAGCAGGATGACGCGTTTGTCACACTGGAGTCTCTGGAGACCATTGAGCAGGGACTTTGCGTTAAGGATCCCGAGAATAACGTCGATAAAGCAGCAATCAAACGCCTGAACTTGGACTTTGATACCTGCATTTTGTGGCACGGTATGGAAGCTCGCACTAAGAGCGGAAAAAGTCTGGGCTACGTAAGTGGCGCAGAGTTTGACCAGGTCACTGGAGTGGTCTCGGCATTTCTTGTGGGTGACGGTGCCGGATCTGAGGCGCTGGTAGGCTCGTTTGCCATCAAACCTGAGTGGCTGCTGGGCTATTCTAACGGTGCAATGGTCCTCTCCGATGAGGCAGCAGATGCCCAGCTCACTGGCGGACTAGCTGCAAAGGCAGGCGAGGGATACGCAGCCGCTGCCGCTAAGGCTTCCGAAGCTACAGCTAAAGCCGGAAAGGCTGTTGCAGAGGCTACCGAGAAGGGCGCGTTTGCCCTGGGTAAGACGCTGGCCAAGGCAAAGCGAGCTATCGAAGACGCTACCGAGCCCGATGCAGAAGACGATTCCGAGCGCCCAGCTCCCGTTGCTGCAGAGGACGTTCGCCTCGAGAAGCATCTGCGGAGGAGCAGGTCGCGGCTGATAAGAGCGCAACTAGTAAGCCTACCGCTAAGCCCGCGAGCAAGTCGTCCACGCAGGCTACCGCAAACAAGGCTGCTAAGGGTTTTGGTATGCAGCTTGGCCGCATGGGCAAGATGTTCTCTGACTTCAAGGACGAGTTTGACAAGGCAAGCAAGTAATAAACAGCAGTTAAACGCATAAAAATAAAGGGCGAGAAGATTGGTCTTCTCGCCCTATTTTTGTGTTGCAGTTGCGTGACGTTTGCTACAAACCCATGGCCTGCAGAATGAACATCACAATGGTCAGGATGATGACGGTGACGATGGTAAACCAAGTCAGCGCGTTCCAGATGCGACCGTTGGCGTACTTGCCCATGATGTGTTTGTCGGCCGCAATGATAACCATAAAGACAAGCAGAATTGGCAGCAGAATACCGTTGATGACCTGGGCAGCCATCATAATGCCAAAGAGGCTCATACCCGGAATCAGAACAACCAGCGCAGAAATGACCAGGACGGTTGTAATAATGCCGTGGTAGACAGGGGCCTCCTGCCAGCTACGGTCGGCTCCGCGCTCCCAACCAAATGCCTCGCAGATAGCGCTTGCGGTAATGCCTGGTAGAACACATGCTGCAAGGAAGGACGCGCCAACCATGCCCAGTGCAAAGAGGGTACTAGCGTACTGACCAGCAAGTGGTTCAAGTGCGCGAGCAGCGTCGGCAGCGGAGTCAACGGAGATACCACGAGGGAAGAGGACGGCACCGGTGGTCAGCATAATGAACCAGGTGATGACCTCAGCCAGGATTGCTCCGGCAACATTGTCTGCACGCTGTGCGGGAATGTCGCTGGTATCAAGGTTCTTCTCGACAACATTTGATGCAACCAAGAAGATCATGTACGGACTGATGGTAGTACCAATATTTGCAACCAACAGAGAAATGTATGACGGTTCAGCGGAAGGCTGCGGAATGATGGTGACGCGTAGAGCCTCGCCCCAGTCTGGTTGAGCAAGCACGCCAGCCACCACGTATGTGACAAATGCAGCTAATTGCCAGCAAAATCTTCTCGATGCGGCGGTAGGATCCACCAACGGTTAGGAGCCAAACCATCAGAGCGCTGATAGGCACCGAGACGTACGTTGGGATACCAAAGAGCTCCATACTGGACGCAATACCTGCGAATTCGGAGAAGGTAACAGCAATATTGGGAGAGCAGCAGTGCGCCCATTGCCAGTGTGGAAAGGCGAATACCAAAGCGTTCACGCACCAGCGATGCAATACCTTTACCGGTGACACAGCCCATTCGAGCTGCGGTTTCCTGAACCACAATCAGCAAGAAGCACATAAGCGGCACGGTCCACAGCTGCGAGTAGCCAAACGTAGCGCCCGCACTGGAGTAGGTTGCAATGCCACCGGCGTCGTTACCAGCAAATGCGGCGAGAAGTCCGGGACCCATTGCCATCAAAATGTACTTGAGGCTGTTTTTGTTGACCGGAGCCTTCTCTTTAGATGCGCGTTTGCCCTGCTCGAGGGCGTTCGGCTCTGCAACCGCGCTCTGTTCTGCAACCGTGCTCTTTACCTCTGCGTTCTCTTGCGCCATTTACATCACACTCACAAGCGAGAGAGCGTAAGAGAGGACGAAGAATGTCACCACCGAAAGGCTCATGGAAATCAGGGTAAGCGTGAGACCTGAAGTTTCCTGGTTTTTCTCCTCATGATGGCGAAGTACGGCCAAGAAAATTGGGGTTAGCAGGAAGGAAATAAGCGTAGAGCCAGCTGCTGCACCAAAAATCTGAATAATGGTCTGGTCAAAGAGCGCGGCGTAGAATGCGCCTGCATTTGGATCGTAGGGGTGGAACAGAGCTTCTAGCAGGGCGTGAGCTGCAGCACCAAGGATGCAAATGAGTCCGCTGACCAGAAGACCCAGTAGAAGCGAGCGGAAGGCAAAGCCCAAGATAGAAGGAGACTTCTCGCTGCCAGGATCGTCTGTGAGGAAGAAGTTTGTCACGTAGTTGACGGTATTCTCGCTCAAGTTCAGCGAGATTGGCATGGTAATAGTGCAAAGAGCTGCGAAAATACCCATGGTTGGATTAGATGTTGCAGCTGTTCCCACAAAGGCAGCAATCACAACGGAGGCAACCCAGAACAAAAGCCAGAGGTTGCGGTGGAGGAACCAAATAATGTTGCGGCCACGGTCGCCAGAGTCGGAATCGCTCCTGCCGCCACCAACAATCTGCAGGTCCTCGGCGTGCTCCTCTTCAAGAACGTCAAGAGCATCGTCGACGGTAACAATGCCCAACAGGCGGTTGTCGTCAGAAACAACAGGCATGGCCAGCAGGTTGTATTTTGCAATGTTTCGAGCAACGTCTTCCTGATCGTCCTCTGGTGAGGCGGTGACCAGGTTCTTATTAGCAATCTCCTCCAGACGAGTTTCTGGCTCGGAGACGATCAGGCGGTTCAGGGTAACAATTCCGGACAGACGGCCATCCTCATCAGTAAGATAGAGATAGCGGACGGTCTCAAAGTCTTCGTCCAGGTTGCGCAGGCGATCAAAGGCGTATGCAACGGTCTGGTCCTCAGGAACAGAAAGCGCCTCAGACGTCATAATACGACCGGCGGTGTACTCGCGATATCCCAGCAGCTGCCTAATAGCGCGCTGCTCCTTAACGCCCATCAAGCGCAGGAGCTTCTCGGCACGGTCATAGCTCAGCTCGGAGACAAGCTCAGCTGCGTCGTCTGGGTCCATCTCGGACAGGATACGGGATGCTTCTTTTTCGTTCAGGCCGCCGATGAGCTCAACTGCCATGGCGTCGTCGTTGAACTCTGCCATTGCACCGGCTCGCTGCTCGTCATCAAGCTGGGCAAACACCTGGCTACGCAGGCGAGAGTCCAGGCGTTCGATGATGTCAGCAACATCAGCAGGGTGCAGCTCGTCCAACGTCTTGTGGGAGACGGAAAGTTTAACGTTGGAGAGGTCGCGCTCGACCAGGTCCATGTAACTCCACGCAATGATGCGCTCCTGCATGGGATGACCCATAGCGCGCGCAATGCGAGTGACCAGGTGCTCAAGCTGGGGAGAAAGGCTGCGCAGCAGACCGCGTGCGCCAACCTCTGCGCCCAAAGGCGCAGCTGCGTTGAGCTAGTATCGGAAAGCTTAAGGTCGTTTACGCGGACAACACGAATGCCACGCGTATCAACAATCTGCTTGTTCAGAATATCTCGGGCCAGAAGAACTTCGTTAGGCTGCAGGTACGAGAAACGAATCTCAGTTGAAGGCACCTTGAGCCTAATGACGTCCTCATCGTAGGTATCAACATACTTGCGCCAAGAAATCATCATTGGCGTGCGGCCAGGGCCCATAAAAGCCAGGGAAGTAATGCGAGGAAAAACTTCTCCGGTAGCAATTCCAAGGTCGGAGACAGAACCGATCTTCTCGCCTTCTGAATCTAGAACCGGATTACCCATTAACTGGGAAAGATGAATCATGTGTGCTCCTTACATGCGTCCGAAGACTAAAGCGTGGCTTTTGGCGAGAAACCCTGCGTACTTGCCACGGGGACTGCATTGCGATTTCACCCCTCACGGTGCAAATCGGCACACCGCAAGAGGTCAGCGACTGTGAGGTCGAGGTTTCATGCTGACCTTTCTCTTCATCCAATAGAACGTGAATTGTGCTTGCGAGGACAATTCACAGATGTAACTATTTTAACGATTTTCTCGCGAGGCTGTAAAGACTCTTCACATAATCTAGCTGCTCGGATTTGGTTGTAGCCGGCGTGCGAGCAGCGCGTGGACAACGGTCAAACGGCGTATGAGCAGTGCACGACCAGTTCAATCTGCGTGGTTGCACTGCGCATAAAAAGCCCGGTACCTGCGGGAATGCAGATACCGGGTTGTACTGGTACAAAGAGTAAACGAAACAGCTCTTAGAACTGTACGTTTGGTGCTGACGAGCGGACTCGTCGGTAACCTGGAAGCTTGTACGTGGGGAACGTCCACCAGCAAGAAGGTTGTTTGGGAAAACAGCGATGATGTTGTTGTAGTTCATGACAACATCGTTGTAGCTCAAGCGAGCATAGCTGAGGCGGTTCTCGGTGTCAGTAAGCTCTGCCTGGAGCTCCAGGAAGTTCTGGTTAGCCTTGAGCTCTGGGTAGTTCTCAACAACAGCAAACAGGTTGGTCAGAGCATTGGAAAGAGTGCCGGAAGCCTGCATCTTCTCTTCAGGAGTGCGAGCGTTTGCGACTGCAGCGCGAGCAGAAGTAACTGCCTCAAAAGTCTTAGACTCGTGAGCTGCGTAACCCTTAACGGTGTTGACCAGGTTAGGGATCAGATCGTTACGACGCTGAAGCTGCGTATCGATAGCTGCCCAAGCGTTGTCGCACCTGTTGCTTGCGCGGATGATGTTGTTGTGAATGCTAATGGCCCAGAAAACCAGAAGGACAATAACTACAACTGCGGCAATAATCATGCTAAATCCTTTCAATCACTGACAATCCTGTGTCAGCCATCCATTTGGACAGGTTAATTATACCCAAAAGTAAAAATCTAAGGCGTTTTTAATTAAAGCTTTTAACTTGCTAACGAGTCTTTTGGTAAATGGAATGCTCGTCCACACACTGACGAGAAGAACGTTGAGCTAGAAATAACGTGGAATGGAATGGAAGTTCTGAAGGTAAAACGTTAAGTTGAGGTCCGCCAAAAAATGGCGGAGAGGGAGGGATTCGAACCCTCGGAACGGGGACACCGCTCAACGGTTTTCAAGACCGCCGCATTCAACCACTCTGCCACCTCTCCAAAGCGGTAATATCCTACCGCATAATTCAGTTTTTTGCGAGTAGGGGATTTGGTAAGTTAGGTTTTGCTTCATAATTGAGAGTAGACAAATAAGCGTCAGAGTCATGAAAGATTTACGTCAGAATCACGACAGATAAGCGTCAGGTTCGTGACGGATTCGCGTCAGAACTGCGTAAGAATCACGACAGCAACTAGACAAGAGAGGAGCAGCCATGAGTAACGAAGCGCAAGAGCCTTTGACCCCACAGGCTGCTCTTGATCAGAAGTACATGAAACTTGCTCTTGAACAGGCAGAACTTGCAGCACAGATAGGAGAAGTACCTATCGGCGCAGTTGTAGTGTGCGATGGAGAGGTTATTGCCGTTGCACACAATCGCCGTGAGATAGATAACGACCCTTCTGCACACGCTGAGTTTCTCGCCATGCAAGAGGCCTCAAAAAAGCTTGGCCGCTGGAGGCTTTCGGGCTGTACGGTTTACGTGACGCTGGAACCTTGCTTAATGTGTGCAGGATTGATGGTCAATGCTCGTATTGATCGCTGCGTGTTTGGTGCATTTGACCCCAAGGGCGGCGCAACGGGCACGTTGTTTGACGTGAGCGGTGATCCAAGACTCAATCACGAGTTTGCGGTTTCTGGCGGAGTACTAGCAGAAGAAGCATCCGCACAGCTCAAGGCGTTCTTTAAAGAACGCCGTAAAAGCAAATAAAGTAGTTTTAGATCACCTGGAAAATAAAGAAATCAAGGTAGTGACTCTCGGGAACACCCCAAAGAATTGGGTGGTCAGGAGCTTGCTGTCGCTCTTCAATTTGCTTGAGCTGTACGTTGGTGTGGTGAGCTGCCTCGGCAATTGCCTGGGCGAGAAGATCTCTGGTCATGAAGTGTGAGCAGGAACAGGTTACCAGGTAGCCGCCTCGAGGTAGCAGCTTCATGGCTGCAGCGTTGATTTCCTTATAGCCACGCATGGCGCTGCGAACCTTATCGCGTGTCTTGGTAAATGCGGGCGGATCCAGAATGATGAGATCAAATGGACCTCCCTCTGCCTTGAGTCGCGCGCGGTCATGAGCCAGCTCCGGCAGGTATTCAAGTACGTTTGCACAGGTAAAGTCCATGCGATCTGCTAAGCCGTTGAGCTCCGCGTTTTGGCGCGCAAGGTCAATGGCGGTTTGGCTGACATCTACACAGCGGACAAATTCTGCTCCTCCCGCCGCAGCGTTCAGGCCAAACGGGCCAACGTGACAGAAACAATCCAGTACACGACGACCTTGCGCAAGCTGACGAACTGCTCGACGGTTGTATTTTTGATCCAAGAAAAAGCCGGTTTTCTGGCTGTTCTCCAGGTCAAGATTGAATTCGAGTCCGTTTTCTGTCGCAAGAACATGAGTTGAAGACAGAGCAAGGGAGTTTTCTGTAAGCAAGCCATTCTCGTCAGGAGAAGCGCCTGTCCACCAGCCCTTATATTGTGGAAGTCCTTCTTTAAGGCGCGAAGGAGAGTCATTTCTTTCGTAAATACCATCAATTACCTGGCCGTCTTCAGATAAAACCTCAAGCAGCAGCGGATAGATAACGTTGCGCAGACGCTCCATGCCTACGGTTCCTACCTGCGCAACAAGCACGTTCTCGTAGCGGTCTACAATCAAGCCAGGAAAACCATCGGCCTCAGAGAAGATAACGCGGCAGCAATTGGTATCGGGCTCAGTGCCTGGGAGAGCGCGGTTTCCCATAGTGGTTTTGCGGTGCTCCCATGCCCAGCTAATCTTGCGACTCCAAAACGCTTCGTTGAGCCTATCGTTGGCGTTTCTTGTCACAATTCTGACGCGAATCTTGCTCATTTCTGACAGAAGGCCAGTTCCCTGATAGGTTCCGTTTTCTTCAAAAACATCAACGATGCAACCATTTTGAGCACGCTCGCCGCATTCTGGAGATGGCTCCATGCGGATGACCTCGCCCTCAAAGACCCAAGGATGTCCGCCCGCAAGTGCACGAGCTGCTTTCTTGGTGATAATAACCTGAGGATAAGGACGAAGTTGCTTCATGATGTTCCTTCTCGCGAGAAGCGCTTACAAAAAAGCTGGGTGCTTGTATGTGCCCAGCGTCGATACTCAAAAGTTATAGAATCAAATTGCAGAGAGCCATAATGGGGAATATTGCCTGCTTGATGGCTGCAGAGCGTTTGTCGGGAGAAGTTACATAGAGAAGAATTGCGGCAAATGCCATTGAACATACAGCAAAGATGACGAGCGCTTTACCTGCTGGATTTCTGGTGGCCATCAAGAAGACGCCAACGAATACTTCAATGGCAAGAAAGAGATTGTAAAATCCCTGTTTAAAAGCCATTTCTTGAGTATTTTCTGCTTCTTCTTTTGTCATGTTAAAGGCCTTGAGTGTGCCGTCAGAAGTCCAGGCAAATGACTCAAGATAAAAAATAACCACATGAAGAGCAGCTGCTCCAAGAGCAAAAATTACACCAACGCCATTAAAAGGGCCCATTTTGATTCCTTTACTGTATTAGCTGACTGCGTCTGATTATAGATTACGTGTGTCGGCCGTATCTGCCGCCAAATCCAAATCCTTTGCCCCTTGACCTTGATCCCGAGAACATCGAACGCGTGGTCTTGGTGGTAGAGCGGGAGTCTTGAAGCATAATGCGACCCGAGTCATAAGAAAAGCCAGGTAGATCCCATGTAGGAATAAGCGCTTTTGTAAAGTATTCAATTTCCCTAAGCGGCGTAACCTCATCTGGTCCCATAAAAGTGAACGCCTGACCTGCGGCTCCGGCGCGGCCTGTTCGACCAATACGGTGAACATAATCCTCGGGGTCAAGCGGTACGTCAAAGTTGATAACGGCGTCAATGCCCTGGATATCAATGCCGCGGCTCATGACATCGGTTGCAACAAGAACCTGAATGGCGCCGCTGCGGAATCGTTCAAGCGCTCTTGCGCGAGCCTTTTGTGGACGGTCTGCGTGCATAACATCAACCTTGAGACCTGCGGCTTTGAGGTTTTTGTAAATGCTGTCAACGCGCGACTTTGTCCTACAGAACACCAACACACGCTCTGGCGCAGGATCAAACGAGTCAATAAGTGCTTTTAAGAGCTGCGGTTTTTGTCCCTGAGTGACCGAGCACAAATGTTGCTCGATTGTTGCTGCAGTTTGTCCAGTTCTTGCAATCTCAATGCGCTCTGGATCTTTGAGCAGCGCATCTATGGTCGATGTGATTGATGCGGGGAGCGTTGCCGAGAAAAGCAGCGTTTGGTGCGCCTTGGGCAGCTGCTCCATAATGCGGTGAACGCTTGGCCAAAATCCCATGTCAAGCATGCGATCTGCCTCGTCGAGTACCAGCACCTGGATGTTCTCGAGGCTTGTATGCTTCTTGTCGAGAAGATCAATCAAGCGGCCAGGTGTTGCCACCAGCACATCGCAACCTTTTTTCAGCGCGGTTATCTGGTGCTTATAACGAGCGCCACCAGTGACAATGACAGCTTGCTGACCAGTGGATGCGCAAACACTTTTAGCAACATCGTCAATTTGGGCCGCAAGCTCTCGTGTTGGGGTGATGATGAGCGCGCGGGGATAGGCGTTGCGCTTGGCGCTACCGCGCTTTGTGTTGCGTCCGGCGGTCGCGGTGCGCTCGGCGTCCGCGGTGTGCTCCTTGGCGTCGGGTTTCTCGGCTTCATCGGGTTTCTTGACAGCAATGCGCTGCAGCGTAGGTAACACAAACGCTGCAGTTTTACCCGTTCCCGTTTGCGCTGACGCAACAACGTCCTTGCCCGCCAGGACAGCGGGAATTGCCGCGGCCTGCACGGGAGTGGGTGCGTTAAACCCAAGTGTTGCTACGCCTGCCAGAATTTGCTCGTTTAGCCCGAGCTCGGCAAAAGTTATTTCCATACAAACAAGTATACTTATGTGCAACGATTAGCTAAAGGAAGTTACCATGCCTATTAATATTCCAGATGGTTTACCAGCTAAGAAGACACTGCAAGAGGAGCGTATTTTTGCGCTTGAGGAAGAAGTTGCAGAACACCAGGAGATTCGCCCGCTGCGCCTGGCAATTTTGAATTTAATGCCCAAGAAAATTCAGACAGAAACTCAGATTCTCCGTTTGATTTCAAAGTCTCCTATACAGGTTACATGCGATTTTATGCGTATTTCTTCGCACGAATCTAAAAACACTGCCGCTGACCATCTGGTTACGTTTTATTCAACTTTTGATGACTTCAAAGATAAAAATTATGATGGTCTGATTGTTACCGGCGCTCCTATCGAGGACCTTAAATACGAGGACGTTGACTACTGGGATGAGTTCTGTCGCATTGTTGACTGGTCTCAGAAGCACGTCTTTTCTACCATGTACCTGTGTTGGGGCGCACTAGCTGGCCTGTATTACTTGCACGACATTCCCAAGAAGATGCTGGGCGCTAAGCTGTTTGGTATTTTCCCGCAGCGTTTATGCGATGAGTATTGCTTCCTCACTAATGGATTTGACGAGGTACATTACATGCCACACTCTCGTCACGCTGCCATAGAGACCTCATCTCTGGTAGACCACCCTGAGCTTGCCGTACTTTCTGAGGGATTTACCAGCGGTCCTGCACTTCTCGCCACAAGAGACTTTCACGAGATTTTTGTAACCGGTCATTTTGAATATGATCGCGACACACTTGCAGAAGAGTATTGGCGTGACTTCCACAAGGGTCTGCCTATTCGCCTGCCGGAGAATTACTTCCCTGATAATGATCCAGAAAAGCAGCCGCTGTTTAGTTGGCGTGCGCACGCCAACTTGCTGTATCGCAACTGGATTAACTGGGTGTACCAGATGACGCCGTACAACACAGACGAGATACCTGCGGCTATTGCGGATCTTCGTCAGCGTGTTTCCGAGGCTGATCCTGACGCAAGGATGACCGGTAGGTTCTAAGCAGGCATTTGCACGGTGACCGAATTGCCGGCGCTTGTAACTGGTTGGACGCCATCAATACCATAAAATAATTGATTGATACACGCGTATGAAGCTACGTGTACAAACACGTATAGAGAGGATACGTTGATGAAGGTTGTAATTGCTTCAGATATTCACGGCGCTGCCGACTATTGCGAGAAACTCATGCAGGTTATTGAGGAGGAGCAGCCAAAGTACGTTTTGCTTCTTGGAGACCTGCTCTATCATGGTCCTCGCAACGATCTTCCTGCAGACTACGCTCCAAAGCGCGTTATTGAGATGCTTAACAGCATTTCCGATAAGGTCATTGCGGTCCGCGGAAATTGCGAGGCAGAGGTTGACCAGATGGTTCTGGACTTCCCTTGCATGGCTGATTACAACATTTTGTTTGATAAAGATCCCAAGACGGGCAAGCAGTTCACCATCTTCTTTACTCACGGTCACGTCTTTGGCCCTGGCATTCACAACAGCGTTGATAAATGGCCTCAGACGCCAAGCATGGACGCGTTTGTATACGGCCACACGCACAGAAAGTGAACATGCAGAGCGCTGACCACCCAGAGGTCACCGTGTTTAATCCAGGTTCTGTGGGCATTCCAAAGGACGGCACTCACAGCTGCGGAATCTACGAGGACGGCGAGTTTAGGCACGTCATCCTGGGCGAGTAAGTCTGTGTTGTTCACACGCAAAAAATGGCGAGAAGATCAATCGGTCTTCTCGCCTTATTTGTGTCGCCGTGTTTGAGGTCTAGTGCATAGAAATGGTCATGAATTCATAGCCATGCGCATGTCGCGAGATGGAATATTCAAACGCGCGGCCATCGTCGATATAACCGATTTGCTCAACCTCAAGCAGGGGATCGCCCGTGCTAATTTCTAGTCTCGAGGCCTCAACCTCTGTAGGCATGACAGCCCTGATAACACGGTGCGCATTGGCAATTCTGAGTCCAATTTCGCTCTCAATATAGTTGTAAATTGAGTGCTCCAGATGAGCCTTTTTAAGATTGGGTACTAAGCTGATAGGCATGTAGGTATACTCGATGACCTGCGCAATTCCTTCAACAAGTCTGACACGCACAATTCTATAGACAAAATCTTCGGTAGTAATATCAAGAGCTTAGCAATGTATTCAGAGGGCCGCTCAACTTCAAAGGTGTAGACCTTTGATTTGACGCGCTCACCTCGGGCGGCGTGCTCAGCCATGAAGCCTTCCATTTGACCGGAGACCTCTTTACTTGGCTTAATCTGCGTTCCTTCTTCCAGCTTTTTGACAAAAGTGCCGGAGCCTTTGCGCCTGAAAATAAGCCCTTGCTGTTCAAGAACTTCTAATGCCTTATTAATGGTAATTTTGCTCACTTCATATTGCTCACAAAGCTGAGCAACGGAAGGCAGACGAGAATAAGCAGGATACGTGCCTATAGCAATATCAGTTTTAAGATCTTGAACAATCAGCTCGTACTTATTCATGACACCTCCTCAGGTAGCAAAATTTTTACTTTGCATTCTATCTGATTTGCTTTAGTATACTACATAGAAAATCTAACATATCTGTTTTATAAAGTTGACATGTTAGGTTAAATTCGTTTGAGAAAGGATAGGCATGTCGTATCAGTTGCCTGAGAATTTCTTCTTTGGTGGGTCAATGTCTGGCCCACAGACTGAGGGTAAATGGCAAGACGGCGGAAAGTTGCCAAACCTTTGGGATACCTGGTCTAACCTGGACATCCACGCATTCCACAATCGCGTTGGCTCCTATGCCGGAAATGACTTTACAGAAAGAATGGAAGAAGATCTTCAGCTTCTCAAGTCTCTTGGCTTAGATTCCATCCGCACTTCTATTCAGTGGAGTCGTTTGCTGGACATTAACGGCAACCTTAATCCAGAGGGCGAGAAGTACTATCACCACCTTTTTGCTGTTGCTAAGAAGGTTGGTATTGAGATTTTTGTAAACCTTTACCATTTTGACATGCCTGAATACCTCTTCAACCGCGGTGGCTGGGAGTCCCGTGAGGTTGTTGAGGCGTATGCACATTACGCACGTATTGCTTTTGAAACGTTTGGAAAAAGAAATCCGCTATTGGTTCACTTTTTAACGAGCCAATTGTTGAGCCAGAGGTTCGCTACACATTGGGCGATTGGTACCCCTTTGTAAAGAATTACTCTCGCGCTCGTGCCGTTCAGTACAATATTTCACTTGCTCATGCGCTTGGTGTTCGCGAGTATCGCCGCGCAAAAGCAGCAGGTTTTTATGCTTGAGGATTCTCGCATTGGCCTTATTAACTGCTTTGCACCACCATATACCAAAGAGAATCCTTCTGAGGCAGACCTTGAGGCGCTGCGTATGACTGACGGCGTTAACATTCGCTGGTGGCTTGACCTGGTAACCAAGGGAGAGCTTCCACAGGATGTCATTGATACGCTGCAGACTCGTGGCGTTGACCTGCCTATCCGCCCTGAGGACAAGCTTATTCTTGCCGACGGCGTTGTGGATTGGTTGGGCTGCAATTATTACCATCCAGAGCGTATTCAGGCTCCTGCAAAAGATACTGACGAGAATGGTATTCCAAACTTTGCCGATCCCTATATCTGGCCAGAAGCAGAGATGAATGTTTCTCGTGGTTGGGAGATTTACCCACAGGGACTCTACGACTTTGCCATGAAGGTTCGCGATGAGTATCCAGAGCTTGAGTGGTTTGTTTCCGAGAATGGCATGGGTGTAGAGCGAGAAGATCTTAAGAAAGACGAAAACGGCGTAATTCAGGACGACTACCGTGTTGATTTTGTCCGTCGTCATCTTGAGTGGATTGCTCGTGCAATTCAGGACGGCGCAAAATGCCGTGGTTATCACTACTGGGCCATCATCGATAACTGGTCTTGGGCAAATGCTTTCAAGAACCGTTATGGCTTTGTTGAGGTTGACCTGGAAGATAACTACAACCGTCGTCTTAAGAAATCAGCTGAGTGGCTTAAGCAGGTTGCCACTACACATATAGTTGACTAGAAACTCGTGAAAGGAGTTTGCTCATGGCAAAAGATAATGGCCAAGCATCGTTTCTAGATAAATTTGCAGAAGTTTCTGCAAAAGTGGGTAATCAAGTTCACTTGAGGAGCCTGCGCGATGCATTTGCAACTGTCAGCCCAATTTATATTTTGGCTGGTATTGCAGTACTGATCAACAACGTTCTGTTCCCACTCATCTTTGCAAACGACCCAGTTACCCTGGCTAATTTCAAGGTTTGGGGTGCAGCTGTTGCTCAGGGCACTCTGAGTTTCTCGGCAGTTATTCTCGCAGGCATTATTGGTTATTGCCTTGCTCGTAACAAGCGTTTTGAGAACGCAATTTCTTGTGTTGTTATTGGTATTGCGGCTCTTATCATCATGATGCCTCAGAGCATTGTTGCTACTGCAGGCGCTGTTCTTCACGCAGCTAACGCCGCTGACGCAGCCGCTGCAGCAGTTGCACTTCCTGTGGCTGATGTTGCTAAGCTCCTGCCAACTGGCTATGCAGTTACCGGCGTTGATGTAACTGGTGCTTTCTCCACTTCCTTCACTGGTACTAACGGCCTCTTTGGTGCAATCATCATTGGTCTGCTTTCCACCACCATCTTCATCAAGCTCTCCAGCGTTAAGCAGCTGAAGGTCAACCTTGGTGAGGGCGTTCCACCAGCGGTTGCAGATTCTTTTAACACCATGATTCCTATGATGTTGACCCTTACCGTCTTTGGTATTGCATCTGCTCTTCTTGCAGTTTGCGCAGGAACTGACCTTATGACCATCATTGCAACAAGCATTTCTGCCCCACTGAAGGGCCTCATGAATGCTGGTCCATTTGCAGTCATCATCATCTACACCTTTGCAAACCTGCTCTTCTGCCTTGGTATTCACCAGTCCACCATCTCTGGTGTTCTGATTGAGCCAATTCTGACCATGCTTATTGTTGACAACATGGCAACCTTCGCAGCTGGTCAGCCAATTCCTCAGGACCACTACATGAACATGCAGATCATCAACACCTTTGCTCTGATCGGTGGTTCCGGTTGTACTCTGATGCTGCTTCTTGACACCTTTGTCTTTCCAAGAACAAGGCTTCTAAAGACGTTGCAGCACTTTCTCTTCTCCCAGGTATCTTCAACATCAACGAGCCAGTTATTTACGGTTACCCAATCGTCTTTAACCTTCCTCTGATGATTCCATTTGTTCTTGTTCCAGATTTGTTCATCGGTCTGACCTACCTGTTTACCAACCTTGGTTGGATTAGCCCTTGCGTTGCTATGGTTCCTTGGACCACCCCAGTCTTCCTGAGTGGTTGGCTGGCAACCGGCGGCGACGTTCGTGCTGTCATTTGGCAGGTCGTCGAGGTCCTTCTCGCCATGGCAATTTACCTGCCATTTATGAAGATCTCCGAGCGCGCACAGGCCAAGCAGGCTGAGGCACTTGCAGAGAACGCTCAGGATGCAGAGTAGTTTGTAAGCTTATAATCTGAGTATCACTTGAAGCCAGCCATCGTATTCGGTGGCTGGCTCATCAAAAGGAGATCACATGAAAATCTTACTTGCTTGCAACGCCGGAATGTCCACCAGTCTGCTTGTTCAGAAGCTTCAGAAAGAGGCTGCTTCTCGTGGTTTGGATGTAGAGATTATTGCAAATCCTCTGAATAAGGCACTTGAGCTTATTGACGGCGCAGACGTCTTTTTGCTTGGACCTCAGATTGCGTATGCAAAGGCAGATGTTGAGGCCGCAGCAGGATCTACTCCTGTAGCTGTTATTCCTATGGTTGATTACGGCAGGATGAACGCTGCAAAAATCCTTGACGACGCACTGGAGCTTATTAAATAAGCGGTAAAAGATTTTCTGAGCTCCCAGGTGCTCAAGAAAAGAGTATGGGGTAAAAATGGATTTAGATGACGGCATGACTGCTACGCAAGAAGCGGCCTTTGAGATTATTGCTACCGTTGGAACGGCAAAGTCAATGTATATTGGCGCTATCCAGAAGGCAAAAACGGGCGATATTGAAGGCGCGCGTGCAGATATTATTGCTGGTACAGAGATCTTTAATGAGGGCCATAGCACGCATCTGAACATGCTGCAGCAGTCCGCAATTGATAACAGCAATGTTGAGTTCTCGCTCATCTTGCTCCACGCTGAGGACCAGCTTATGCAGGCCGAGTCTTTCCGCATTATTGCTGAGGACTTTATTGACGTGTACGAGAAGCTTCTTAACAAGTAACTGGCGAGAAAAACATGTGTGCAGAGACGCTTCTTGGTGGCATTGAGTTTGGCGGAACAAAGATTGTTCTTGCCACGGGCACGTCAGACGGAAAAATTTGCGAGCGTGAGGTCTTTCCCACAACGGCTCCAGAGTCTGTGCTGCCAAAAATTGTGGACTGGTTTAAGGCTCGCTCTATCAAGGCTTTAGGTGTGGGTGCATTTGGCCCCACGGGAGTCAATCCTGACCTGCCTAGCTACGGAAAGATCCTCTCGACGCCTAAGCAAGGTTGGCGCAACTTCAATCTGTTGCAGGCGTTGAAGGATGGACTGAACGTTCCCGTTGGATACGATACTGACGTTAATGCAGCTTGCTTAGGAGAAGCAGTTTTTGGCGCAGCTCGCGGCCTTGATAACGTCGTCTACCTGACAGTAGGAACCGGAATTGGCGCCGGCGTGCTGCTTGAAGGAAAACTCCAGCACGGCATGCTCCATCCCGAGGCTGGTCATATCCTTGTTGAACGTGAGGTAAACGATCCGTGGCAGCAAACTAAGTGTCCCTATCACCAGAACTGCCTTGAGGGGCTGGCATCAGGTCCTGCTATTCAAGAGCGTTGGGGGCTTCCAGCTGTTGAGCTTACTGAGAAAGACGAGGTATGGGAGCTTGAGGCTGCCTACCTTGCAAAGCCCTCTCCACATATGTAATGTGCTACTCACCTCAGCGCATTATTTTGGGCGGAGGCGTCATGGAGCAGAAGCAACTGTTCCCGCTTATTCAGCAGAAACTTGTTGCATATCTCAATGGCTACATCAACACTCCAGAGATAGAGGACATACAGAATTACGTTGTTCCTGGAGGTTGCGAGGGAAACCAGGGCATTCTAGGTGCTTTGGTGCTTGGACAGCGCGCACTTGGTGCGTAGGAGTTTGGTAAGAAGAACGACTACCGTGTAGAACGGCGTTCACTTTGCAAACAAATGGCGAGAAGATCGATCGGTCTTCTCGCCATATTTGTGTCTGTGACGTGCGGTTTTCTAGTCAGCGTTACTTCCTAGAAAGTGTGTCAGTATTCCAGGTGCTGCTCTGAGAGCTGATGGTTACGGTTCTTCCACCGTTGGTGGAAGAGAGGGTGAACGGCTCGCTTCTGCCACTGACCTGGCCGTTGAAGTTAAGTTCAAGCTTTGACTCGTCACCGGTCCAGGTGCCACGAACCTCTGGCTGACCACCAGTGCGCCAAATGACCGTGCCGTCCTTCTGAATGACAACCTCCATCGGCTTGCCGTCGGTGCCGGTACCGCTATAGGTACCAACCCATTTTTGAGCTTTTTTGCGGTCTTCTTCGGACTTTTTATCCTTATCTTTTTGTTCTTGCTCTTTTTTGGTCTTCTCAGCCACGCCAGATTTAAGAGTTTCACCCTTCTTTATCTGGTCAGATACGCGAGAGTGGTATGAATCATAGGTTGAATTGTTGCCTGTATCGTCGCCCCAGATAACTTTCTCGTGCTCAATATCTCCGAGAAGGGCCTGTAGCTCAACAAGCTTATTTGCCACAGACTTTTGATCCATGGTATTTGCGGTATCTGTGTCGTTGAAGCTGTTTGCGGTTAGCCTGCGCTTGTAGTCGGCCTCGAACCAGTCGCGAATGCTCTTCTGTCGATCAGAGATTGAGCTATTCAGAACGTTGATTCCTGTATCGTCACTGCCATTAGGCACACGGAACTGCCCATTCTTCTGATCAGTCTGAATCTGTTCTTCAATTTCATTGAGTTTCTCGTACTGGTTAAGAAGTTCAACACGACTGCTGTCACTGCGAGGATCAACGCCAACGCTCTCAATCTGTTCCTGATAGGTTGCAATGCGCTGCTGGACGGCGCTGCGCTTGGCTGCGTCGTCTTGGTGGGACTGAATGACCCAAGCAATGGCCAGTACACCCACAACCAGAACAGCCGCAAGCAGGCCAAATGCCACCTTACGCAGAGAATCAGAGCCGTCCTTGCTTTGCTTGCGCTCAACGGAACTAGGTCCGCTTGAAACAACGGTGAACTGCGAAGGGTCGAAGTGCGAAATAGCAGTTGAATCAAGGTCATCGGCGATGAAGACGTTGATGCGGTCGGGGTCATTAATGAAGGTCGTAGGCTCCTCGTCAACAGCGTTGGAGTTTGCGATTACGGTGGGGTCTGCGTCAGCATCTGCATCAGCGTCTGCAATGGCGTCCGAATCGGTGACAGCGGTAGGCGCCTCATCTGGGGTGATGTAGGAGTCGTCTGCCGATACCTCTAGGAGCGAGGTTTCTGCAGCAGTTGTGTCTTCGTCATCGGCTGGATACTCTGCCAGGACAGTTGCGTCTGGATCAGTTACGGTTTCAGCTGGCTCATCAGCTTCTGCTGGAGCGATGACCTCGGTGGCTGTGGTGGAGTTGTCGGGTGCGGTTTCTGGTGCAGGTTCTGTGGACTCGGCGAGCGCATCGGGTTTCTCGACGTTAGCTGCGTCTGCAACGTTCGCGGCGTCCGCGACGTCAGAAGCTTCTGTCCGCAGTTGGAACAGAACTTTGCGTGCTTGCTAATTTCAGCTCCGCAGTTGGGGCAATTCATAGAGTCGCTCCTTAAATCGCCAGTTAGACTCAGTGGCTTTTAATTACACTGGGTTACTATTGTAGCGTTAACAGGAGAAACGCCAAAATGTTTTTAGTTTTGAAGGCGGTCGCGCGCGTTTAGTGACACGCGATGTAGATCCGCTTCGCGTGTTCAGGCCCGCTGCTTAGAGCAGAGAAACACCTGCTTCTGCACAGCGGTCTTCGGTCTGCTTGTCCCAGATAGATGCCTGCACCTCTCCGACGTGCGCTTTTTCTAGCAGCAGCATGCAAAGACGGCTTTGGCCAATGCCGCCACCAATGGTAAAGGGCAGCTCGCCATCAATGAGCATCTTGTGGAATGGCAGTTCAAGGCGGTCCTCACATCCAGCGGTTGCCAGCTGCGACTTAAGTGCCTCGGCGTCAACACGAATACCCATACTGCTGGTCTCAACCGCACAGTCCAAGGTCTCGTCCCAGAACAGCAGGTCACCGTTGAGCGACCAGTCGTCGTAGTCGGGGGACCTAAAGTCGTGAGGCTGGCCGGAGTTCAGGGTGCCGCCAATACCCACGATAAACGTGGTTGGATGCTCGCGAACAAACAGATCTTCTCGCTGTTTAGGCGTCTGGGTAGGGTAGAGGTCCTCCAGCTCCTGCGAGGTCACGAAAGTGACTTCGCGACTGAGCTGCGTGTTAAGCTGCGGATAGTGCCACTTGAGCTCGTCGAGTGTGCCACAGATTGCTCAACAATGCGACAAACGGCGTCTTCCAGCGTATCGGTATTGCGCTCGTTCTGCGTGATGATGCGTTCCCAGTCCCATTGGTCCACGTAAATGGAGTGCAGGTTATCGGGCTGTTCGTCGCGACGGATAGCGTTCATATCGCAGACCAGACCGCGACCAACGGCAAAGTTGTAGCGCCAGAGTGCATAGCGCTTCCATTTTGCGAGCGACTGAACTACCTCGGCGTTTTTGCCGACGTTTGGCAGGTCAAAGGCAACCGGATGCTCGACACCATTGAGGTTGTCGTTCATACCGGTAAGCGGGTCAACAATCAGTGGAGCGGTGACGCGCGACAGCTTCAGTGCGGCGCACAGCTTGGTCAAAAACACGTTCTTGACCTGCTCAATAGCTTTCTGCGTATCGTAAAGCGAAAGGCTTGAACGGTAGCCCTCGGGAATCTTGGTCATGTGGTCTCCTTGCAAGAGAACGCTAAAAATTTGATTGCGCTGATTTTGCCTTCTTTCCACATCCCTTTGGCGAGAAACCCGTGTGATTTAACCGTTTTGTCAAAAAGAGATCAAATTGCATTTGGCGTCATATCAGTGTTTTAAGAGACATTTTATGTTTATAAATTTGTTCATCTAAATACACAGCAGCTAGACATACTTATTTTTTTAATCTAAACAAATATGTGGATTAAGTGAATACATATATACTCCATATTAAATACGTGATTATCAGCAAAAATAGCCTTGAGATGTGTAATGAACTTGCAAATTGATATTTATTTGTAATCGTTTGCTAGATGAGCAAGCTATGAAAAGCAGGTAAGAGTAATAAATTTGCTCTCAATGAAAGAAATGGGTATGTCAAAGTTTTTTCACGAAGAAACAAAAAGGCGCATTCTTGTTTGTGTAACAGCAGCAACTATTGCGACGTCATCACTTGTTGCTGGAGTAACCCCTGTATTTGCTGAAACTTCATCAAATACAGATGCTACTGCCTTAACATCAGTAGCATCAATTCCAACTGAAACTTCTTTTACCTTTACACAGGGCAATATTCCTCCAGTACGACAGGATGTTCCTGATGACGAAATGGCAGTTCAGTTTATATCTGACGTATCTCTTCAAGGCTACAAGTTTACTGGAGATTTTGAAGGACATCTATACGCACCTTCTGGCCTAACTGATCCAGACGGTCATACAATTCTTAAATGGGTAGCAGAAGACGGTACTGTGATGCAACCTGGCGAGCTGGCGGAACTCCAGTATATTAACGGACTGACCTTCCATGCTGTATGGCAAACCGAGAACCCAGCTACTCCAGCTAACCCATCTACTCCAGCTAACCCATCAACCCCTGCAGACCCATCAACCCCTGCAGACCCATCAACCCCTGCAGACCCATCAACCCCTGCAGACCCATCAACCCCTGCAGACCCATCAACCCCTGCAGACCCATCAACCCCTGCAGACCCATCAACCCCTGCAGACCCATCAACCCCTGCAGATTCCGAGACTCAGAGTCAGAATGCACATGAGCAATCAAATAGCGCTGCTCAGGAACAGACTCCTTCTGGACGTCGCTCAAAAAAATCCGTACTTCCAGAAACTGGCGACGCTGCGTCTGCTACTGGTCTTCTAGCAAGCGCGGGATCTATTCTTGCTGCTGCGGGATTTATGCGTAGGCGTAAGCACTAACAGAATTTATTTCATATAGCGCAAATGACCCTTCTGATACATGTCAGAAGGGTCATTTTTTTCAACACAACAGTCTTCAAAAAAGTTCTCAGAAATTTTATAAAAGTCAGTATAGTCTAACTTATTTTGGAAATATAACAGTTAACTAGTAATCATTACTAGTTAACTAAAGGATATATCTAATAGAAAGGTGTTAACCATGCTAAACGATAAGCTCAACGTTCTTCTCGCCAACTACGCTGTTGAGGCCCATAAGATTCACAACTTCCATTGGTATGTCAGCGGTCCTTCTTTCTACAACGTTCACACTGATCTCGACGAGGTTTACGGTGCAATGTATGACCAGCTTGACGAGGTTGCCGAGCTCATCTTAATGAATGACGGCTCTCCACTCGGTTCCATGGATTCCTTCCTCAAGAACGCAACTCTTTCCGAGGCTGCAGAAGGCTTCAAGAACCCACAGGAGATTTACCAGGCTATTCTTGCTGACTATGAGGCAATCCGTGCATTCGCAGCAGAGATCAAGAAGGATGCAGACGCTGAGGACAATTTCCTTGTTTCCGCAGCAATGGACGAGCACATCGCTCTTCTCTCCAAGACTATTTGGATGATTAAGCAGTCCAACAAGTAAGTTTGGCAAATACCCAGCCGGTTCAAACGGCCAGTTAAACCTTGTGTTTCTTTCTTTCCCATATGATCTGAAAATGCCACTGGGCTTCCGGCGGCATTTTTCGTGGGCGCATCTGATCCAAAACCGATGCAATAATGTGTGACTCACTGGTGAATGTAGATTTTTGGAGCTCGATTAATCCAAAAGTGAACTAATTATGTGTCGAGAAATCCACTTTTGGATCGGGTGGACACATAATTACCCGGGTTTTAGATTAATCGACACTGAAAAATCTGCAAGGCATTCCACGACTAGGTCAACTGTCCAACGTGGTGGACACATGACCGCATTTCAATGACTACTATCTGCACTGTTGTAAGTGTTCTTGTTCAAAAAGGCGTTTAACAGGCAAAAGACACATCAAACATAGGAGGAATTATGTCTTTAACACGTCGCGAGTTCATTTATGCAGGTGCTTCTAGTTTGTTCGCTCTTGGCTTGGCGGGTTGCGGAAAAAGCGGCACAACATCCACATCTACTTCTGACGCGCAGAAGGAAGAGCCAAAGAAGTCAGAGGAGAAGCAGCCAGAAAAGTATGAGGTGACCATTGGCACGCTCACACAAATCGCTGACTACAACGGTGACCCAGCAGCAAAGATCACGTTCAGTTTTACAAACAACTCTGATGAGACCGCTGCATTTATGAGTTCAGTGCGCGTAGAAGTGTATCAGGACGGTCAGCAGCTTGAACACGCTATTTCCAGTGATGTTAATTGGGAAAGCACTATGACAAAGATTAAGACTGGCACAAGTCTTGATGTTGAACAGGCATACAAGCTCATTAGCTCGTCCGATGTTGAGGTAGAGGTGTATCCGCTCTTTGGCAAGGATAAGCTTGCAGCTCAGACATTTAGTCTGCAGTAAGGTATCAGTACGACCATCTAACTACTTCAAAGAGTCGTTCACAAGACGACTCTTTTGCTGGTGTTTTGTGGGGTACAGTGACTTACGAGAAAGGCTGCTGTCCGCTTCGTTGGACACATAAAATCTTATGAGTATCTAGATTTGTTGCAACAGAGAAAGGAGTTGTAATGGGTCTTGATGCATTTGTTCGTTGCAGGTGTTTGAAGAGGGAAAACTTAAACCCGGTCCAATACCTTTTGAAGATCTGTACATTGATGATGAAGATTACATCTGCTCAAAGTTTTTAGATCAAAAGCGTAAAGAGCTCAGCTCTGAGCTGTTTTGGGAACGCTATGGAGACCTAGAGTGTGATTTTCTCGATTGGACGCATAGTGCCTGCGAGCACGAATATGGAGAAATTTGTTCTGAAAGTGTTGGTAATTTTTGCGGCTTATTAAGTATTTATACCGATTTAAGTTCAGATGAGGGTAAATCAAAGTATCCGTTATTAAATAATATGCTTCCTCATAGCAATGATGGTCTTTATCCTGTTGAAAAAGCACAACCTACCCTTGATGAACTTGATAAATTTATAGAAGAACATTCAAAGATTCAGGGATATCAACTCATTGATGAAGAAACGCATAAAGTCATTTCTACTTGTGCGATTGGTGATGGGTTTTGTATGTATTGGGGTTTCAATATTGCCTATGGATTCGTAGAAGACAAAATGTATTTCTATCAAAGTAAGCTTTCACAACAGTTTTATGCTGACCATTTTTGCCAGATCCCAGCTGATGATTACAAACAAACGCAGAAGGTAGTTGTTTATTGTGATGACCCAAATAACTGTGAATCAAACTTTAGAATGACTTTACGAGGTCCAATTGATATTAAATTAGACAATTCTGTTTTAAGAAGCTTCTCTGTTCAAAAGGCAACTTTAGACTTCAAAGAAACTAGTCATTTTTGGAGGCTAAATAAAATTAGAAACCTTCTTATAGCATCTATAGAAACAAAACATCCCATTATTTGGTGCTAAACATGCTCTTTAACAGGACACATGAGCTGTGTTATCTGGTTGTGGTCTGACATCATGCCGTCTAGAGATTCAAAAAAGAGGGCCACCGCCAGGCAGCCCTCTTCGTTTTTGCGCTGGCGAGAAGAACGTCGCGACTGAACGACCTTCTCGTCAAGTGCTGGTTTTTCTCGCCAGATGTTGAACTTAGTAGGTAGGGTTCTCCACCTCAACCTTGTCGACCTCCTGGAAAGGAGCAAGGGTTGAGACCATAACGATGGGCTCGTCATAAGGGTTGTTGACGTAGTGGACCTCGCCGGGCTCAATGTGGATGAAGTCGCCAGCCGAGAGGGTGTGGACCTCGCCGTCAACCACAATGTCAATCTTACCCTGGAGGATGTGGAAGTTCTCCTCCATGATGTTGTGGTAATGAGCCTGGAAATCCTGGCCTGGCTGGAACTGGACCATGGCGTAGTTCATGCGAGGACCCTTCATCAGGTACTTAGGGCCGTGATCTCCGCACCTATACTCAAAATCGTTCTCGTTGACAATAAACATCTTGCTTTCCTTTCAGGCGCAACTTGTACTGCGACCAAACGTTCTTCTTGTGCGCCACGCGTATCCGCGGCGCAGTCGAGTCCCGGTGCTTACAAACCAGGTGCTCTCCACATGCTCTTGACCTTGCCCTCTTCTGCAAGCTCAAGCTGACTCTTGTAAACATCCTTCCACTGGACATAGAGCTGGTCGTAAACAGCCTTGTTGTCTGGGTTGGGGGAGAATGTCTTATCCCATTTAACAACGCGCTTTGCGCCCTCGGCGATACTTGGGTAGATGCCCACGCCGTATCCCGCAAGAACAGCGGCGCCCAGAGCAGTTGCCTCTTTGACCTCTGGAATGCGAACGTTCTTGCCGGTAACGTCGGCAACAATCTGTGCCCACAGAGGGCTCTTGGAAGCTCCGCCTGCAAAGATGAGCTCGTCTGGCTCATTGCCGGTAGCCTCTTTGACCAGGTCAATGTGGCCACGGACGAGTAGGGCGGTGTTCTCCAAAATTGCACGATAGAAGGTGTACTTATTGAAACGCTCTGGATCAAGCTCAAAGTTAGTGAATGTTGGGCTTGCGTGGGTCCAGTGGATGTAGTTCATAACGTCACTGAAGCAACAAAGCATACCGTGGCTACCTGCAGGAACCTCTGCAGCGTGCTCGTTCATGACGTCGTACACGTCAATGCCGCGCTCTTTTGCCTCGGTCTTTTCTGCCTGGCAGAAGCCGTCACGATACCAGCGCATAACCAGACCGGGCTTGAATGCCAGAGCCTCGTACTGCCAAATCTGTGGAATAGCGTGGCAGTTTACACGGACGCGATAATCTGGGTCTGGAGTGCTCTTATCGGTGTTGAACTCGTACTGCCAGAAGCTACCACCAAAAACGCCAGCCTGGCCAGGCTGGCAAGCGCCAACGCCAATCATGCCCAGCTGGCAATCACCGCCGCCGACAACAACAGGTGTACCTTCGGCAAGGCCCGTCTCTGCTGCGGCGTCTGCAGTTACAGTGCCAAGAACTTCTCCGCACTCGATAACCTGGCCAAACAGGTCGTCGCGAAGACCGCACTCTTTTGCAATCTCTGGATCCCAGGCACGCTCCTCCAGGCTCATAATGCCGGTGGTGCTGCCGTTTGATGGCTCAACTGCCAGAACACCGGTGAGCTTGTAAGCAAGCCAGTCGTTGAACATACCAATCTTGGCTGCCTTGTTGTAGATCTCTGGCATCTTGTTCTTAACCCAAAGAAGACGAGGTAGAGCGCCTAGTGCATAGGTCTGGCCACTCTTCTGGTAAATCTTCTTCTCAAGCTCTGGATCCATATCAATGAGCTGCTTGACCTCATCGACACTTCGGGCGTCAACGTTAGCGCATGCCCAAATCTCGTTGCCGTCCTGGTCATACAGGAGGATGCCCTCACGCATGCAGGTAGTGGAAATACCAGCAATTTCTTTAGGATCAATGGAGGTCTTTGCCAGAACCTCTTTGATGCAGTCCAGAGCAAGCTGCCAGTCAGCAACCCAATCAAAGTCCATGCTGCCAGGCCAACGAGGGTCCTCGTGGTGCTCCCACTCGCGCTGAGCAACCCCAACCTGCTCACCGTCAACACTAAAGAGAACGGCGCGAATACTTCCTGTTCCCGCGTCTAGTGCAAGAAGATACTTGCTCATCAGATCCTCCTTGTTTACGAAAGAAGCAGCTCAGCAGCGGTGTCTGAATCCGTAATTAGCACGTTTAGATAGCCGCCGTTAAGTACTGCCTTAATTGCCGAAACTTTATCTTTGCCACCAGCAACGCCAACAACGTTCTTGAGCTGGCGAAGCTTGTCTGGATCGGTACTAATGACGCGATCTTCAATTTCTGTTTGAATAAGATTGCCGTCTTTATCCATAAAGTGATTCAGGACGTCGCCAACGGCTCCCTGCATCTTAAGTACGGTCAGCTCGCCCTCGTTCAGGATGCCGTTGCGCAAAACGGTAGCGCCCTCAACTGCGGCGCCGATGCCAACCACACTCATATCCGCGTATTCCGTCATAGTTGACACGTCTTGCAGGCTTTTCTCGTCAAGAAGTGCATCGCGCACTTGGCGAGAAGACACAACCAGTGGAGACGGTGTCAGGAACAGGTGCATGGAGTAGGCGGTTGTGCCAACGGATGGCAGGTAGTAGCTCACGCCACCTGTAAGGCTTACAACGTTGAGCGATTCCTCGCGGTTTTTGGCGAGAAACCCCAGCATGCGGCTGACGGTATCGCCGTAGCCAATGTTGAGGTAGCCGTCCTCGCGCAGGTGATCGGAGACGTAGTGAGCTGCGCCTTGAGCAATAGACTGGTTAATAGCGGAGCTGTCCAGGGGAGTGGGAACCACAAAAGCATCCTTGAGGCCAAAGCGGTCAATAAGGAGCTGTTCTGCGGAAACGCGCTGGCTATCGTTCTTTCTGAAGCTGAACTGAACAATGCCCTGAGCGCGGGCCTCTTCAAGCAGACGAATAACTTTTGCACGAGAAACGCCCATGACCTCAGCAATCTGAGCCTGGGTGTTATCTTCCATGTAGTAATACCATGCAGCCTTGGTGGCTAGTGCATAAGTTTGTTCGTCCATGTGTCCTCCTGTTGATACTTTTGTTTAATGATAAAACATTTGTATCTAACATACTAGACTTCATTATAGTAATTATTCTCCCTATTAACAGGAAGATATACTACAAATACCATAATTACGTATAGAGGTATTGCGGACTATTGTTCATGATACAATCAAAAATACCATTCACGGCAGTAATAATACCGTTTGCCGTGACGGTGCTTTGAAGAATGCCTATTTATAGATATCTTCAAAGTGTGAGATTTTGTACGGCCGTTTGTTATTTTTTGGTAGGAGGTACTATGGGTGAAACTTTTGACATCGATATCGATGCCACTGACCCAAAGTCGCCTGAAGGAAAAGATGTGTGCGAGCAGTGCGACACACTTCTTTCCGTCCGCGGAATCAAGAAGTCATTTGGTTCCAACGAGGTCTTAAAAGGCATTAACTTAGATTTGGCGCCAGGAGAGGTTATTTCTCTTATTGGTGGCAACGGTTCCGGTAAATCTACCCTCATGAAGATCATCATGGGTATTTACTCTGCCGATGAGGGAGAAATTTCTATCGATCGTCAAAAGGTTGATATCTCCAACCCTAAGGCTGCGCTTGCACACAGTATTTATATGGTTCCTCAGGAGCCAATGCTGTTCCCTAACATGACCGTTAGAGAGAACATCACCATTGGTTTTGAGGCTCCAAAGGCCGAGCTTAACAAGATGCTCGAAGATACTATGAAAGAGATTGGCTGGGAGCTTGACCTGGACCGCAAGGCAATGACGCTTTCTATTGCTGAGCAGGGCATGGTTGAGATTCTCCGCGGTCTTATGCGTCACTCCGAGATTCTTATTCTGGACGAGCCAACTTCCGCACTTACTTTGATGAGGTACAGAGCCTCTTCAAGGTAGTCCAGGAGCTCAAGCAGAAGAACATTGGCATCATCTACATTACCCACCGCCTGGCTGAGGTCTTTGAGATTTCTACCAGCATTGGCATTCTGCGCGACGGCGTTATGGCTATGCGCGGCAAGGTAGAGGACTTCACGCGAGAAGATCTTGTACGTGGACTTCTTCCACCAGACGCAGCAGAGATTAAGAAAGAGATTGCCGAGAGCGCAAACATTGATTACGACGCAGAGCCTATTTTTGAGCTTGCTGAGTTCACCGGCTATGGTTTTGCTGACGTAAACCTCAACATTTATCCAGGCGAGATTGTTGGTCTTGCAGGTATCGTTGGTGCTGGTAGATCAGAGATGGCTACCACCATTTACGGTATGGATAAGGTCCTGGGCGGCAAGGTATTTGTCGACGGTAAAGACATTACTGGCAAGTCCACCAAAGACGTTATTGCTGCAGGCCTGAGCTATGTCCCAGAGGACCGCTTCAACGACGGTCTGTTTAGAATTCGTGACGTTGCTGAGAACACCACAAGCTCTCTGCTTGCTAACTCTTCCCTGGGTAAGCTGCTGCTTAACCGCAAAGAAGAAGATAGGGTTTCTCAGAACTACGTTGATAACTTCCGTACCAAGGTCACAGGCCTTGATCAGGAGGTAGGTGGCCTTTCTGGTGGTAACCAGCAGAAGATTGTTATTGGCCGCGCATTCTCGGTTGCTCCAAAGGTTGTTATTTTGGACGAGCCAACTCGTGGTATTGACGCTGCTGCTCGTGGCGATGTATACGCTGTTCTGCAGGAGCTCCGTAAGCAAGGTGTTTCTATTCTTCTGATTTCTTCTGATATGGAAGAGATTATTGAGCTTGCTGACCGCGCGTTCACCATGTACCAGGGACGCATTAATCACGAGTTCAAAAAAGAAGAAATTACGCAGGACAACCTCATGTCCGCTGCATTTGGATTGTAGGAGGTGACGTATGGATCTTGTAAAGCGCCTTCTCAAGGCTAGGGGACTGAGCAGCCTCGCATTTCTGATTGCTCTCTTTATTATTGTTGGTGCAATGAATCCCGCATTCTTGACACCTGCAACAATTGCTGCCTGCTTTAACACGTCCGTTGTCTACACATTGGTCGCTGTTGGTGTGGCCTTCACCCTGTTCATTGGTGAGATTGACGTTTCTGTTGGTTCCAACCTGGGACTTGTTGCTGTGGTAGTTGGCAGCATGCTCAGAGATGGAACTCCACTTCCTGTTGCTTGCCTGGTAGGTATTCTTATTGGTGTGGCAATTGGCTGGTCAACGCCTGGGGCGTTGCTGTTATGAAGGCTCCATCGCTCATTTTTACCCTGGGTACTAACGGCGTTCTGCGCGGTATTGTTTACGTGTACACCAATGGTCAGTGGGTTGAGAACCTTCCTAAGGAGTTCAAGGACTTCTCGGCAGTAACTGGTATTGGTGACTTCACCGTTTACTATTGCGCAGTTATCGCACTGGTTATTCTGATTCACTTTGCACTGACCCAGACCCGTCGTGGTCGCTGGTTTGCAGCAGTTGGCGATAACGCTAACGGCGCAACTCTGGTTGGTATTCCAGCTCTTCAGACCAAGATTCTGGCATACGTCATCTGCGGCGTTATGGCAGCTATCGGCGGCATCATCTTCTGCAGCCGTATTGGTTTTGTCACCCCAATGAGCGGTAACGGCTACGAGATGAAGGCTATTGCAGCCTGCGTTCTTGGTGGCGTTAGCTTGCTTGGTGGCGTTGGCTCCGTCCTTGGTGCAGCTGTCGGTTCCGTCATTATGGCATCCATCAGCTACCTGTTGGTCTTCATGGGCTTCTCGTCAAATTACGACAACGCAATTACTGGCGTCATCCTGATTGTCATTGTTGTTGTGGACGCTCTGCTCCAGCACCGTTCCATTGTTCAGAACAGGCATGCTCGTCTGAACGCACGTGTTTCTCCAAAGTCAAGCTCTGAGGTTCTTGCAGAGCAGATTGCAGACTTTGGCGAGGCAGCAATGAGCCCTTTGGGTAAGAAGGGCGGTGTTCGCTAATGATGAAGACACTTAAGGGATTTGTCCAAGGGCCAGACAAGCTGGAACATGATCCTTATTGGCCTGCTTGTACTTGAGTTTGTCATTTTTGGTGCTGCAAACGGCAAGTTTTTGCGTCCAGCACTGCTGTTTACCAGCATTAACGACAACTTGCCAGTCTTTATGATCTCGCTCTTTGTAACGCTTGTTATGGTTACCGGCGGCATCGACATCCAGGTTGCGTCTCTGGTTGGTCTGACGTCCATCACCATTGGCGTTGGCTGGCAGGACTTTGGTCTTCCTATCTGGGGCGCCGTGGGCGTTGCCTTTGTCCTGGTTGTTGCTTGTGGTGCGCTTTCGGGCTTCTTGATTGCGTACTGTCGAGTGCAAGCAATGGTTGTTACCCTAGGCGGCAGCTTCCTGTACTCCGGTCTGGCGCTGCTCATCTCCACGCTCTCCAAGACCGAGAGCTACCAGGGAATTGGTGGCTTCCCCGAGGACTTCAAGTTTGTATCTAACTTCCAGCTCTTTGGCGTCATCCCATTCCAGCTGCTCATTTACATCCTGATGCTGGTCATTGCGTTTATTCTGCTGCACAAGACCAAGTATGGTCGCCGCATTACCTGGTTGGCGTCAACCAGAGCGCAGCTGAGTTCTCCGGTATTAACAGCCGAGCAGTCATTATGTCCACCTACATGCTCACCGCAGTTTCCGCTGTTATTGCAGGTGTTGTTCTGACCGCTTACCTGGGCACCGCAAAGTCCGATCTTGGCGCTGACCTTACTATGGACATCATCACCGCAGTTGTTTTGGGTGGTACGCTCTCCACTGGTGGTAAGGGCTCCATTGTTGGTACCGCACTTGCTTCGTTTGTTATTGCGTTCTTGCGCTTCGGCTTGCCACTGTGCTTCAAGGTAAGCCCTCAGTATCTGGATATTCCTGTTGGTGTCCTGCTGGTTGTTGTCATCGTTGCTCGATCGGCAGCAAGCGGAACAAATATCGGTACGTTTTTGAAATCGCTGCTTTCTAGCAGCAGTAAAGCCAAGGCATAAGCTTTGGGGAAATTGTGCCTTAGGCACAGACAAGGGAGGTTACCTATGCAAGAGATTACTCGTCGTGGTTTTATTGGTGCCGCTGGTATCACCGCAGTTAGCGCTGGCCTCGCTCTGGCAGGCTGCAATAATGGTGGTGGCGAGAAGAAGGAAGAGACCAAGAAGTCCGAGGGCGGCGGAGACGTCAAGGGTAAGACTGTAGCATTTATTCCTAAGGTCACCGGTAACGCATTCTTCGAGTCCGCAAACAAGGGCGCACAGGATAAGTCCAAGGAGTGGGGCTTCACCGTTGACTACATCGGCGACGCAACCGCTTCCGTTTCCGCTCAGGTTTCCGTCATCAACCAGGCAGTTGCTAACGGCGTAGACGCAATCAGCATCTCCACCGTTGACGCAAAGGGTGTTTCCGACGCACTGAAGAAGGCAACCGCTGCTGGTATCGTAGTTACCACTTGGGACTCCGACGCTAACCCAGAGGATCGTACCCTCATGGTTTCTCAGGGCACCCCAGAGATCCTTGGTCAGATGCTTGTTGACATGGGCGTTGCTGGCCTCAAGGAGCGCGGCAAGGACCCAGAGAAGGACGAGATCACCTATGTCTGGCACTACTCCCAGGCAACCGTTACCGACCAGAACTCCTGGCAGGTAGCTGCACAGAAGATCATCAAGGAGAAGTATCCTAAGTGGAAACGTCCACGAGAACTACTACTCCAACCAGGACGCAGAGCAGGCAATCACCATTGGTGAGGCAATTCTCGACGCTTACCCAGATATCGACCTGATCATCTGCAACGACTCCACCGCTCTTCCTGGCCAGCTCCAGGCTGCAGAGAACAAGGGCTACGACGAAAAGAAGATCACCATCACCGGTTTTGCTTCTCCACAGTCCATCAAGTCCTACTGCGAGCACGGCACCATCTACAACTGGGGCCTCTGGGACTGCGCAGTTCAGGGCGCTATGGGCTGCTATGTTGCAGCATTCCTCGCAGCTGGTAACGAGGTCAAGGTTGGCGACACCATCTCCATCCCAAGCATCGGCGATGTCAAGGTTGAGCCTAACGACTCCATCGCCGAGGGTGCAAAGACTGCCGAGAAGAACAACGGCGTTGTCCTGCTCCTGAGCGCCTTGTCTTCACCAAGGAGAACATGAACAACTACTCCTTCTAATCAGAAGCGGTACGTTCAAAGCGTAAGTTCGCGGCTGGCGAGAAGACCGATCTTCTCGCCAGCTTATGAGGTAATTCAGCCGCAGAGAGAAGCGGCTCTCTTAGAGCGGGCGCTCAAAAGACAGCAGCTTCTCTGCGAGCTTTAAGGTTTTATTGAAAGGATTTTCATGGCAGATCTGGACGGATTGAAAGTAGCTAAGGATTATCACGTAGACACTCCTTTTGCTAACAATCAGGGATTTTATGTAAAGGGTGCAAACAACCTCGACTGGGGTATGCAGAAGCACCTCTCCAACATTTTTGATCCAAAGAGCGGCAACACTGTAATGTTCGCATTTGATCACGGTTACTTTATGGGTTCAACCGCTGGTCTCGAGCGTCTTGACCTGCTGCTTCCACAGCTTGCTCCTTATGTTGACTGCTTTATGGGCACCCGTGGCGCAATCAGGACCTGCGTTTCTCCTGAGGTTTCTAAGGGCATTGCTCTTCGCGTTTCTTCTGGCTCTTCTATGCTGCAGTCCGACCTCTCTCACGAGGTTGTTGCTGTTGACATCGAGGACGCTATCCGTATGAACGCAGATTGCATGGCTGTTCAGACCTTCATCGGCGCTGATGGCCAGCTCTCCAGCATCGATAACCTGAGCCAGGTCATTAACGCTGGCTTCCGCTACAGCATTCCTACCCTCGGCGTTTGTGCTGTTGGTAAGGACATGGAGCGCACCGGTCGCTTCTTCAAGCTTGCAACCCGCATCATCGCTGAGATGGGCTGCCAGATTGTTAAGACCTACGACTGCGAGGACTTCGAGGAAGTTGTTGCAGCATGCCCAGTTCCAATTGTTGTCGCTGGTGGCAAGAAGCTTGCTGAGCGCGATGCTCTGCACCTTGCATACGACGTTATCCGCAAGGGTGCACGCGGCGTTGACATGGGCCGCAACATCTTCCAGAGCACCCATCCTCTGCAGATGGCCGAGGCAGTCCGCATGATCGTTCACGAGGGCGCAACCGACGCTCAGGCATGGGAGTTCTTCGAGGACGCAACCCACTAAGAGCGCACAGGTCCACGCGACCTCCAAAGTGCGGCATTGTCGCAGGTACGACGGGTGCGAGCCCGCACGACCTCCGGGCACGAAAGCGCTGCTCACACGTGGTTTTCTCATGTGACGAAAAACATACTGACCTTGAGCTGGTAATCCTTACGGATTACCAGCTTTTTTCTGCATCGTTGACGTTGGCTTTAGGCTTGGCGTGCAAAATAGTGCGGTTTTGGAAGGTCTTGCTGAAGAATCAATTAGCTTTTAATCAAGATAACCAGTCAGCTAGGCGGTCTCTCTGCCCGATATACATTTCTATGTATAAACTTTATTTAATATGCTGAATAATGAATAGGATTATATAAAGAATTTAACTATAGGTAAATTCCGTACCTAAGGAACACACCTATGACGGATAATCTGCACAATTGCGGCCATATTACACATCAAATGAAGATAATCTGCACGTTTGAGGTATTTTTCAGTGTAATGTATACGTCTTTTTGACAGATTATCTGACATAGGTGTGTTGTGGATGTTTGAAATTTGTCTCCGGAGTCGATGGCGAGAAGATCCAATTTTCTCGCAAGCTGTATACCTGCGGTTTTATGTGATTGCATATTTTATAAGTTCGGATATTTATATAAAAAGTTTCATGGCATCTTTTGGGCCGCACTTGAGCCACATTCAAGATGTATTTAAGGGTCATTGTCATTGTCATTGGCATTGCCATGATATTCGTAGAAATTCAAAAGATATTTGAGCGGCTGTTCGTAACCCTTCCTGGAAAATTTAAATCAGCTTAACAGGGATTTAACACCCCTTCTGTTGTACTAGAGCCAGGAGAAGGGAGTATCTATGAAATCAAAGCAAGCTTGTGGTTGGAGCTGCCGCCTACGTGTCCTGCCTATTCTATTTTTGCTATTAGGATGCGCATTTGTAGTCTATGGCGCTTCTCGCGGAGAGGTTAGTGTCGTATTGGGAAAAGCGGTACGAATCTGCCTTGAGTGTGTAGGTATTGGTTAGGTGACCTGCAGTGAAAGTGTTCTCAGGGATAAAATTTCTTGGAAAGAAAGTACGAGAATTTATCACTAAAAGAGGTTTCGTACAGGCATGCGCAACCTTTCTGACTAACCCTCACCTAACAAATTTTGCTAAGGGAACTATCTATACTGGTCCTGCAAAGTCAGTCTGTGTCCCTGGACTTAACTGCTATTCTTGCCCAGCAGCTACGGGAGCTTGCCCGATTGGAGCATTTCAGGCAGTGGTTGGATCTTCTAAATTCAGCTTCTCGTATTATATTACGGGTATTTTGATTCTCATTGGAACTTTGCTGGGCAGGTTTGTCTGCGGATTTCTTTGTCCATTTGGTTGGGTACAAGATCTTCTCCACAAGATTCCATTCCCAAAAAAATTTAGCACCAAAAAGCTCAAAGCCTTGCGCTATTTGAAGTACGTCATATTAATTGTACTTGTCTGGGCTCTACCAGCTTTGATTCAAAATGCTGTAGGAATGGGAGAGCCTTATTTCTGTAAGTATGTTTGTCCACAGGGAATTCTTGAGGGAGCAATTCCGCTTTCTTTAGCAGATGTCAGCATTAGGGCAGCTCTAGGCACACTTTTTACGATGAAGTTCAGCATTCTGGCAACTGTCGTACTGTTGAGCATCATGTTTTATCGTCCTTTTTGCAAATGGATTTGCCCGCTCGGGGCTTTTTATTCTCTGTTCAATCGCATCTCAATTTTGCAGTACCGAGTTGACGAGAAGACCTGTGTAAGCTGCGGAAAGTGTGCGCGTACATGCAAGATGGACGTAGATATCACGAAGAATAACGCAGCTCTTGAGTGCATTCGCTGCGGAGAGTGCATCAAGGTATGTCCTGTTCATGCGATTGATGCAAAGCTCCTGTTAATCAACAAGAAAATTGAGCAGTCGGAAAAGGTTGCTACAGCAAAGCACTTGGCTGATCTACAGGCGACAAGCTCAATAAAGTAAGTGTCATAAAACGTGTATAGCTACGTTTCGTACGTAGAAAAGACAGAAAGGACTATGAGATGAAAAAATTTGTAACAAAATCCCTGACGTATGTCGCTGGCCTACTTATGGCAGTTGCGCTTGTTGGATGCAGCGTTGGTGGTACTGGCAACACAGGCACAACAACCGCTCCAACTGCCGAGCAGCAGAATTCTGCTGCAGTTCCACCTGAGGCAGCATCAAAGCTGCACCTCAAAGACGGCGATACTTTCCCAGATTTTAAGGCAACAGATATCACTACTGGCGCTACCTATGACAACACCGTATTTGGACAGAATAAGGTCACTGTTCTGACCTTCTGGTTCAATGGCTGTACTGGCTGCATTCAGGAGATGCCAATGCTTCAAGAACTTGCTGATACCTATAAGGACAAAGGTGTCAATGTCTTGGGTGTTAACGCCGAAGCGCATACACGGACGACGCTAAGAAGGAAGCCGTGAATATTCTCCAGAAGCAGGGCGTTACCTACGGAAACGTCGCTCTTGATCCTCACAGCGATGGCGGTCACGTTATCGAAGGCCTCACAGCGTTCCCAACTACTATGGTTATTGACCAGAACGGTAGACTTGTGGGTGATCCAATTACCGGTGGCTCCAGTAAGCTTCAAGGCAGCGAGCTTCAAAAGCGCGTTGACCAGGCTCTTGCTCAGGCAAAGTAGGTTATAGAAACTTACATACCGCTCACGGCACACGGCGAGAAGAACTTCTCGCCGTAGGGTTCAATCGGTTAGCATTTGAAGTGTTGTATGAAGTACGCCTGGGCTGAGCCACTTGAGCTTGGTCCAGGCGCACTCTAATGCTTGCAAATAGCATCAAGCTGCATTTGAAAGGGAAGAATTGAAAATCCTTGTAGTGGAAGATGAAAAAGAGCTTCTTGCCTCTATTGGAGAGGGGCTTGAGCTGGACGGTTATTACGTTGATCTTGTCGACAACGGCACTCGGGCTCTTGAAATGGCTCAGCTTGAGCAATATGACCTGATTCTACTTGACCTTAACCTTCCTGGTATCGATGGGCTTGATTTGCTGCGTACGCTACGAGCGGAGCACTCAGAGACTAAGGTGCTGATTCTTTCTGCGCGTTCATCGGTGTCTGATCGCATTATTGGATTAGATGCGGGTGCTGATGACTACCTTATAAAACCCTTTGCGTTTGGTGAGCTCGAGGCCCGTATTAGGACGCTCTTGCGCCGCGAATATACGCATGGAGAAGCGTCTTTGACGTTGGGAGAACTTCGGTTTGACACTACGGCTCGACAAGTTTTTGTTGGAGACGCTCAGGTTAATTTCACCAAGAAAGAACTTGCAATTCTAGAGTATCTGATGCGACATGCTGGAGCGGTTGTGAGCAGTGAAGAGCTAATGACTCATGCGTGGGATAGCAACGTGGACTTATTCAGCAATTCTGTGCGTGTCCACATTTTTTCGGTACGAAAAAAGTTACGAGAAGCTCTTGGATATGACCCAATTTCTAACAAAGTAGGAGAGGGTTATTGCTTTAAGAGGGACAGCGATGACTAAGATAAGCGAAATAATCCCAAAGCCAATGCGCTCGATACGTGCCCAACTCACTCTTCTTATGGTGGGCTTATTGGTGTGCTGTTGCGTTGTTTTGACTTGGCTTGTGTATCGCTCGACTTCTGAGCTGCTGGAACTAGCTGCAGCTAATGCCATAAACCAGGGAACTCTTTCTATCGTTTTGGATGTAGATGCTATCGAACGCTCTATTTTGTTTGACGCGCTGGGTATCTTGCTTGTTGTGATTGTTGCAGGAAGCTGTGCAGCTTATTTTTTAATAGGCCACTATACCAAGCCAGTTCAACAACTCTCTGCTCACATGAAAGAAATTAGCCCAAATACATTGTCTGATTCCATTGAAATTGAGGGCGGTGGAGAAGAGATTCAAGAGCTGGTTAAGTCATTTAATCAGATGACTGAGCAACTAGATGAAGCATTTGCAATGCAGAGGCGCTTCTCGGCTAGCGCAGCTCACGAGCTTAGAACGCCAATTGCAGTACTGAGGACCAAGCTGGATGTTTTTAAGAAAAAGAAGCGAGAACAGTATGAATATGACGAGCTTGTAACTACGATGGAGACATACATTGACCGCCTATCTTCCATCATCACTGACCTTTTGGAATTTGCGGAGACATCTGAGCTAGGAGAGGCTGAGGACGTTTCTCTTGATTCAGTAGTTAAAACGGTCGTGGATGATCTTAAGCTAGTTGCCCAAAATAATATGATCAACGTACAGATTGACGAACAGTCCATGGCACAATCTGAGGCACAGACCTTTATCGTTAAGGGAAATACCAATCTGCTATATCGAGCTCTTTATAACCTGGTTGAAAATGCCATTCGTTATAACAATGAAGAAGGTTCAGTCAACATTACTCTAGAAACCAGGGGTCAAGAAGGCGTGATTATAATTGCCGATACAGGAGTAGGCATAGCACCTGAGCAAAGAGAGCTTGTATTTGAGCCGTTCTACAGGGTAAATAAGTCACGATCCAGAGAGTTTGGCGGCGCAGGCATTGGTCTTTCACTGGTTAAAACTATCTTAAAGCGACATGGAGCTTCCATAACAGTCTCTGAAAACAACCCTCAGGGTTCTGTATTTA
>CAKAGG010000002.1 GCA_916438885.1 uncultured Atopobium sp.
GTTGCAGGACATCGCGAGGCTCGCAGACGTGTCGGTAAGCCCTACTGTACTCGTACTTCGAAAACAAGGAAAAGCTATTCGAGGGCGTCGTTTCGTCTGCTCCCTTTGACTTCAACCGGATTGCACGTGAAGAAGAATCTATCATTGCGAATACGCCCTCTGAGAGGTACCAGATTGCCGCCGAGGGACCCCTGCTCAACATGCTGGCTCATCACAAGTTGCTGGTTATCCTAATTGACAAGAGCCAGGGTACCGCCTATGAGCATGCGAAGGACGATTTCGTAGAGAGCATCGAGCGGCATATCCGATACATGATGAACGAGCGTGCAGTTCTGCACTACCCGGACTTGCTCGTCCACGTGCTCGCAAGCAACTTCGTGGAGAGCCTAATGGAGGTAGCCCGCCACTACAGCAGCGAGAATGAAGCTCGTGAGATGCTCGTACTTATCGCCCAGTGCTATTACGAAGGGGTGAACTCCCTGTGACAGATCTTTCTACCACCCTATTCGGATACCCTGACATTCAATATTGAATTTTAATTCAATATTGGTATAGTTAGTCTAGTCGAACTGATATAGGCCTTAATCTACTTACAATATCGAATCTTTATTTAATATTGGAGGAGAGATCCTATGAAAGACAAGAGGGAGCTGGTTAGAGAGATGATGGCGAAAAGCCGACTATCTAATGCCTTGCTTCTGATCAGGGCGGTTCTTGGGCTCGTGCCCACGGTTCTCGTAATCTACCTTGTCCATCTGTTTTTGGATGGCACCCTCTCGCCCTTGGCGATCGCCTGCGCCGCTGTAGCGATGGCGGCATGCGTGGCGGGGAAAGCGGCATGCATGTTCGCGGCAACATGGAAGGCGCATCGGGTGGCGTACTCGTACCTGACGGACATCCGCCTGCGTATCGTGCGTCATCTGAAAAAACACCCTCTCGGCTTCTTTCAGATCAGAAGGCCAGGGGACCTCGCGAACGTCATGCGCAACGACGTGGAGCAGGTGGAGGTATACCTTGCCCACGGGCTACCTGAAACGGCCTCGGCCACCCTCTTTCCCGCCGCCGCATTCATCTTCATGCTCGCAGTGGACTGGCGGCTCGCTCTGTGCATGTTGGCGGGCCTGCCTCTCATGTGGCTCGTGAAGAAGGCAGCAGCTCCCGCTTGGGCGAGGGGATTCGAGATAGTAGCCCAGTACGCCTCCCGTATGCAGAACAGTCTTATGGAATACGTTGCCAACGTAGCGGTCATCAAAGCATTTGGAAAGGAAGAGCGCAAGACGGAAGAGACAATCGAGGCGGCACGCGATTACGTGAGTTGGGCGACGAGCTCTATGAACGACGTCTCTGTCCCCATGGCACTCATCGCCCTGTTTATGGAATCTGGGACGGTGCTCGTATTGATCGTGGGAACATGGCTTCTCTCCACGGGCAGCATATCCATCGAACGCCTCATCTTGTCTATGGTGCTCTCCGCGGCCTTCACCTCCTCGGTGGCCAAGACGGCGACTCTGCAGCACTATCGTTTCATGTTCAACCAGGCGATGACAGCATCGAATCAGTGCTGGGCGTTGAGGCCGCAGACCCTATCAAGGACTCTAAGGAGCCTCGCATGGGAGACATCGAGCTAAACGGAGTCTCGTTCTCCTACCCAAAGAGCGATGGATGCAGCAACGAGAGGAAGCAGGCCCTCGACTCGATCGACCTCGTGTTCCGCAAGGGAAGCACCAACGCGCTCGTTGGCTCCTCGGGATGCGGGAAGAGCACGCTCGCGAACTTAATCATGGGATTTTGGCAACCTGACAGCGGACATATCACTGTGGGTGGACGAGACCTGTCTCGCCTCTCCGAAAGGCAGGTATCGAGCCTCTTCTCCATAGTCCAACAGGATGTTTTCCTCTTCAATCAGAGTATCGAGGAGAATATACTCATCGGCCGGCCGGGCGCAACACATGAGATGGTCGTCGAGGCGGCCCGGAGGGCGCGCATCCACGACTTCATTTCCGAGCTTCCGCAGGGCTACGCAACTGTCGTCGGCGAGGGCGGCATCCAGCTCTCGGGTGGCGAGCGCCAGCGCATCTCGATCGCCCGGGTGATGCTGAAAGACGCCCCCATTATTATTCTCGACGAGGCGACAGCCGCAGTCGACGCCGAGAACGAAGCCCTCATCCAAGAAGCGATAGACGACCTGTCCCGTGATAAGACCGTCGTGACCATAGCCCACCACCTGAACGCCATTCGAGAGGTGGATCAGATCGTGGTGATGAGGGAAGGGCGCGTGGTTGGTTCCGGAACCCACGAAGACCTCATGCGCACATGTCCTCTCTATCAGGAGATGGTCGACAAGCAAAAGCAGGTGGATAACTGGGACATCAAGGAGGTCACATCATGGTAAGGGAGATTCTTGAGCAGATGACTCCTGTCGGCCGACGCATGATGGCCATAAGCATTGTCTCCTTCTCAATCTACGCGCTTTCAAGTGTGGCGATGGCCTTCGTCGTTCTTGCGGCAATCCATTCGGTCCTGGCTGGATCTGCCGACCTCATTCCTTACTGGATAGAACTTATCTGCCTTCTCCTTGTCAAAGGGGCAAGCGGCATCGTGGCCGACAAGCAGAAGCATTGCGCGGGATTCAACCTCGTGCTGAAATCAGAATCGCCATCGTCAGGCGTCTGAAAAAGCTCTCCCTCGGCTTCTACACAGGAGAACGCCTGGGAGAGATTGGCGACATCGTCCACAAGGACATCGACAACATGGAGATGGTGGTGGGGCATCTCTGGACGAGAATGGCAGCTGACTTCATCGTCGCAGCTATCCTGCTCGCAGCTGCAATCGTCGTCGATTGGCGCATGGCATTACTCATGATCTCGACCCTGCCAATAGCACTGGCCTTTCTTACGGCGGGACTGAGAAAGGCGCAGGTCCTCGAAGGCAAATGCGGCGACGACGCAGCAGACATGACAAGCCTGTTCGTCGAGTACGTGAAGGGTATCCCACTGCTGAAGGCCTTTGCCGAAAGTGAGGCTCTCGACCGCAGGCTTGAGGCAACGGTGTCGAACTTCGGCGAGAGCAGCAAGACAGCTTCGCGAAACAAGGCGCTCGTGCTGTCCGCCTACAGCTTTATGGCGGACCTCGCCTTCGTGGTCATGGCGGCAGGCGGCGCCCTGCTCATGTTGAATCGCTCCTTACCCCTGTTCGTCTATATCGGCTTCATCGTTGCGAGCGTGGAGTTCTACAAGCCGTTCTTCGCCATGGAGTCACACTGGATGAACTACCTCAAGGTGAGGGACAGCTTCCGCAGGATAGAGAAGATCGTCTACGCGCCTGCCGTCCCAGAGCCCGAGGACCCGCATGTGCCTTCATCGCACTCGATCGAGTTCGACAGGGTGCGCTTCTCCTACGGAAGGGACTCATTCAAGCTGTCCGAAGCGACTTTCACGGTCCCCGAACACACTATGACGGCACTCGTGGGCGAGTCCGGATCAGGCAAAAGCACGCTGACCAACCTCCTGCTGAGGTTCTGGGATGTGGACGCGGGAAGTGTGAGTGTCGGCGGCGTAGACGTGAGAGACATCCCCTACGATGACCTTCTGGCCTCCATCAGCGTCGTCATGCAGGACGTTCGGCTTTTCGCCGACACCATCGAAGAGAATATTCGCATCGGAAAGGCAAACGCGACACACGAGGAGGTGGTGGAGGCGGCCAAGAAAGCCTGCATCCATGAGTTCGTAATGTCGCTTCCCCAGGGCTACGAAACGCCTATCGGGGAGAACGGTGTAGGCCTCTCGGGCGGCCAGAAGCAGAGGCTATCCGTCGCGCGAGCATTCTTGAAGGATGCCCCCATCCTCGTCCTTGACGAGATGACAAGCAACGTGGACCCGGTCAACGAGGTGCTCATGCAGAAGGCAGTCTCTGCGCTGGCGCAAAACCGTACGGTGCTTGTGGTGGCACACCATCTGAGTACCATTCGCTCTGCCGATCAGATAATCGTGATGCAGCAGGGAAAAATCGTTCAGCGGGGCACCCACGAGCAGCTTCTCGAGGAGAACGCAGGCTACTATCGGACCCTTTGGGAGCAGGGAGCCAAGACGGAAGGTCGGGCATGAACGCCTCTGCGCATGTAGCTCTCGGCAAGGCGACATTCCGATACTCGGGAAAGAGCAGCAATGCTATCCACAGCGTCGACTTGGATATTCATGAAGGCGAGTTCGTGCTCCTGACAGGAAGAAGTGGCTGCGGGAAAACCACGGTCGCGCGACTTATAAATGGTCTTATCCCTCATTTCTACGAGGGCGAGCTGGAAGGAACGGCGAAAGTCGGCGGAACGGAAACGCGCGAGATGGGAATCGGAGACATCGGAAAGATGGTCGGCTCGGTTTTCCAGGACCCGCGCAGCCAGTTCTTCATGACCGACACGACGAGCGAGGTGGCATTCGGCTGCGTGAACGCGGGACTGCCACGCAACGATGTCGCGCAGCGGGTCGAAAGTGCATTCCAACGCATGAACATTCAGCGTCTGCGGGATAGGAGCGTATTCGAGCTCTCGAGTGGAGAGATGCAGCTGGTGGCCATAGCCTCCTGCTATGCGATGGGGCCTTCCGTGTACGTCTTCGACGAGCCGTCCGCAAACCTCGATATGGAAGCCGTGGAGACCCTCAGGAAGACACTATCCGAGCTGAAACGCGAGGGAAAGACCGTCATCGTTCTGGAGCACCGACTTTTCTATCTGTCTGATCTCATCGACCGGATGGTCGTCATCGAAGATGGTGTCGTATCCCACGTATACGACGCAGCCAGCGCGTTGTCCCTTGGCGACTCCACGCTCGCCCATATGGGTCTAAGGAACTTGCAGCTGAAGTCGGCGCTAAGCGCTATGCCCGACCATAAGCCGACCTTGTCAAAGTGTGAGAATGCGGCCTTCGAGATAAATAATCTTACGTTCTCATACGGGTCGCGGCGCTTGACGAGAAGTGCAGAATCGACACCACACCGCTCCCGTACCATCGGCCCCCTGAACTTCTCCGCCCGATCCGGCGAGGTGGTCGGAATCATAGGGGAAAACGGTGCGGGGAAGACAACTCTGTCGCGCTTGTGCTGCGGACTTGAGAAAGAGGATAGGGGCACCGTGTCTCTAGACGGCAGGCCCCTTTCGCCAAAGGAGCGGCTGGGGCGCATCCGACTAGTCATGCAGGATTCCGACTACCAGCTTTTCTCCGATAGCGTGCTGGGAGAGCTCTCGTTGGGCGGGCGGAGAGATGCCGATGCCTGTGAGCGAGCACTCAGAAGGCTGGGGCTATGGGATATGAGGGAAGCTCATCCCGCAACACTTTCGCGAGGACAGAAGCAGCGCCTCGCGATAGCATGCGCTGTCGTCGATGAGGCTGCCTCCTATTTCTTCGACGAGCCGACGAGCGGCTTGGACAGGGAGAACATGGAGAGAGTCTCTTCCGCAATCCAATCGCTCGCACAATCGGGAAGCGTCGTATTCGCCGTCTCGCACGATCCTGAGTTCCTCCTCTCCGCCTGCGACCGCATCCTCCATCTGAGGGATGGGATCATCGTTGATGACTTCGCCCTTGACGGCTCGGCGCGAGAAAGGCTCTTGAAGTCGCTTTGGAAGGGAGATGTGCAATGGGACGCTCATGTAGACGCATAGACCCGCGGACGGCTCTGCTCGCAACCTGCCTTCTGGGCACTGCCGCAATGCTTTCCAACCGACCGGAAGCAGCCCATGCGGCATGCGCCATCGGTGCGGCATGCGCGCTCGTCTCCGGGGCATGGCGGTCGTGCATCGCCCTATCTGCCGCCTATGGCTTCATAGCAGCCGTGATGGCTCTTGTCGAGGGAGTCGGAAGTACAACGCTTATGACCGCTGTGGTCATGCTGAGCTACATGGCCCAGAAGTTCGTAGTTCTGGCTCTCCTAGGCGTCTCCCTTTCTAAACTGGCCTCGATGCAGGATCTTCTCGCTGCGCTGCAGTCTATGGGGGCTCCGCAGGTAGTTCTCATTCCATGCACGGTCATTCTGCGGTTTTTCCCAACTATACGCAGGGACGCCTCGCATCTCATGGAAAGCCTAAAAACGCGGCGCGTGCTCGCAGGAGGAGGGTTCGCATTCCGACACCCAGCTCTCACATGCGAGCTTTTGATAGTTCCGCTCCTCATGAGGAGCGTAAGGATATCCGACGAACTGGCGGCATCCGCGCTTGCCCGCGGCTTAGATGGCGAGGCCAAAGCGACGGTGCTGCGGCCCTTGTCTTTCGGAGGAATAGACGCCGTGGCAGCCGCTTTGACCCTCCTGGCAACTGGAGTACTTGCGTGGCTTCAATTCGGACCGCGATAGAAGGGCTCAGGACGAGACTTGCCTCGTCAAACCTGTACGTCTTAAACCAGAACGGAAGAAAGGACTCATTATGAAAAAGGCGAAACCTCGACCATAGGTGCTCGAGATCTCGTATCCATTGGAGTTTTCGGAGCGCTGTCTCTCCTAATCTTCTTCGTAGTGGGAGGTATCGCTGGTCTTACCGTCGTGGGGACAGTCGCCAACATACCCATCGTCTGCTTCTTCACATCGATAGCTTATCTGCTCCTTGCCGCAAAGGTCAGGAAGACCGGAACCTTCTTCATCATGGGAACCATAAACGTGCTGCCTGGCCTGATGGCGGCAAATGTCTTCGGTGTCATCGGCAGTATCGCAGGCTGGGCCCTTGCGGAGGTAGTTGCCACGCGGATTGGGTACTCGAACAGGAAAGGTCTCGTTGCGGCTTACGGCGTCGGTTGCACGCTGCAGTCGGCGCTCTACACCCTTCCTATATACCTTTCAGCTGCTCAGTATCTTTCCGAGCGCCAAGAAATACTGCGACTCACCGATGAGACCATGGCGCAGTTCGTCGCGATGTTCTCGGGTCCCATGTACGTCGGAATGGTTGTCCTTACGACGGTAATGAGCCTTGTCGGTGCGTTCGTCTCGCTAAAGATCATGAGGAAGCATTTTGAGAAGGCGGGGATTATCTAAGGGACGCCTCGCAACAAGAAAGTCAAAAGATGGGCAGGATGGCCCCATGGCTGCTGATAACCCAAAGAGCATCGGGGATTATCGGGGGGCCATACGATAAATTGAGATCGCGCGTGTTCCGCTGGCTTAATTTCTTTCTTTACTTTTGGTCGCCCAATCCTCTTTCTTTCACGGGCAATACAAGCAAGGTGGAGTCTGCTCAGGCTAATCGAAGGCGTTGGCGCGCCACGGCCTTATATGCGGGCGACGTTAGTCCATGCCGTCGATAATTTCCTGAAAGGCGTTCAATTCGTGGGCTCGGATGTAATAGCCAAGGTTGGTCATTATATTGGTCTGGGGCTCAATCATCATTTTCGTCGGAACATCTCGTATCTGCAGCTTTCCAGCTGCTGTATATTCAGGACCTGCATAGAGTATGCCTAGGAAGATCAATCTGGCGTCCGTTCGATGCTGATTCGGGAGAAGAGACCGATTTTAAGCTACCCGCTATTACTCCCGCTGGGATTTCGGGGAATAATCAAGTCCGCAAAGCGTATTTTTCCAGCAAAGGTGCAATTATTCCTTTCCGTCCGAATCAATGGTTGATTTGGGAATGATTCGAGCGAGGCAGCACGAGACGGACGAGGTGGTATGAGGTGGAATCAACTAATGCCAAATGGACAACTGCAACAGTTGAGTGGGAATAGGTCGATAGGGTTTTGACCTGTACTTTTGAGTGCCGCACTGTTCCGCTAAGTTTCGTTTCGTACGAGAGCCACGGCAAAGCTACCAGCGACATTGGTGAGCAAATACGATAATCTAGCCTCCGTTTCCATGTTGGGACGGAGGCTTTTTCTTTGCCGTTTTACTCCCTTTCACCTACGATTTCGCTATTTACTCCCCGCATTTCAAGACGGCAAAGTACGGGGCGGTATTCGGAGGAATGGGAGTAAGGATTTATCCCAAGTGAGTAGACGCGCTGTTTTTTTGTTTCCCGAGGACGAAACTGGGCCGTTTCGGGGCCTGTGAAACTCAAATCGAACTCAATGGGCATTTTTGCGGTCTCCGTACGGCGTTTACCTAGGTGTCCTGGATCGGCAGGGGAACCTTGACGTACGGGCATCCCGCTGATTCGGCCGTCATGCTCTGCTCCTTTCGGAGCGGCAGACGCTGCATCTCAGAGTTACGGGATTCGGCGGCGATGGCGCGATGTTCGTTGCCTTCGACGCCGCTCGATGTCGTGTTGCCGCCCGAGCGAGAGCTCTGGCGGGCGAAAGCGGTGCATGCCGCCCTGAAGAACTCGTGTTTCTCGAGCGTGGCGCCGGCGAGGCGGTGTCCCTCGGGGGTGAGTCGCACGTCGCGGTCGACCACCTTGACGTGCGACCGGGACGAGAGACCCGCCAGCGCCTTGGTGACGCTCGGCCTCGTGACGCCCAGGCGCTCGGCGATGTCGACGTTGCGGCACCATCCGCGCTCCCTCCGGATCACCAGGATGGCCTCGAGATAGTCCTCGGAGGACTCGCACCCGGAAGTCATGACGCTCCCTTTCTCGCTTCTTCATTCGCGACGCCGCGTCGCAAATACTCGACCGCCCATCTCATAAAACCAGCGTCGACCGGACCCTCCCGCAGAACGGCCCCTTTTTCCAGCACGACCGCGAAATCGCAGCATTCCGCCACGAGATCCATGTCGTGCGTCACCACCAGCACCGCCAGCCCGCTTTTGGCGATGGCTCGGAACAAGCTGGCGGCCTCGAGCATATGGCTGTAGTCCAAGCCGCTCGTCGGCTCGTCGAAGATGAGGACCTTCTTGCGGCTGGCAAGCGCAGAGGCTATGGCCACTCGCTGCTTCTGCCCTCCCGAAAGCGACATGGGATGCCTGTCCTCCAAACCCTTGAGATCAAGGCTCCCGAAGATCTCCTCGAGGCCGGATACGACGCTCTTGCCGGCGGAGAGCAGAACCTCCTCGCGCACGGTCGGGCAGAAGAGCTGGTGGTTCACGTCCTGCATCACGACGTAACTCATGGCGAGGCGCTCCCGCTCAGAGAGTGGGCGGGCCTCCCTGAGAAACCTCCCCATATTCGGTTTGACGAGCCCTGCGAGGCAGCGCGAGAACGTCGATTTCCCGCGCCGTTCCTTCCCAGGACGGCCGTCACACTTCCCATCCTCACATCCATGCAGGCGATGTCCAGGGCGGGGACGAAGGCGCCCCGATAGGAGAAGCCCACGTCGGCACAGGTTATTTGCCCAACGCTTTTCCTCGGGGGCGCCGGTCGGCCTTCGAAAGCCGCGGGAAAGCTCGCAGCGCAGGGGGCGCAGGCCGGTCCTCGCCCGGTCCTCGCGGCTCATGCGCCCGACGTCCTCCAGCGACATCTCGCAGACGAGCCTCCCGTCCTCGACGAGAACCGCCTTGTCCGCCACGCCGTCGAGGTATCCGAGCCGGTGCTCGGCGACGAGGATGGTCGCGCCGCGGCGCTTCAGACTCGCAATGATCGTTCCCAAGGCGTCTATCGCCCTCAGGTCGAGGTTGGAAGAGGGTTCGTCGAGGACGTACACGCTCGGAGACATCGCGGAGACGCCGGCGAACGCGACTGCCTGCTTCTCTCCTCCGGACAGCTCGAATATGCTGCGGCCTTTGAGTTCCGCGATCCCCGTCTGAGCGAACGCCTCGTCCACCCGCCGGGCGATTTCTTCTCGCGCAAGCCCCATGTTCTCGCAGCCGAAAGACACCTCGGACGTCGTGTTGGTGGTGTAGAACTGCGTGCGGGGATTCTGGAACACGGTCCCGACGATGCCCGCCAGCTCCCATATCTCGCATTCGAAGGGGTCTTTCTCGGCTACCGAGACGGATCCGGAGAGAGAACCGTCGTAGAAATTCGGAATCATGCCGTTCACGAGGCGCAAGGCGGTCGACTTCCCGCACCCGCTCTTCCCGCAAAGCACCACGCACTCCCCGGCGCCAACGCAAAGCGAGAAATCCCTCAAGGCCGGGGCGCTGGAACCTTCGTAGGCAAACGTCGCATGGCTGAACTCGATCATCACAAAACCCCCTAGAGCTTGAGCGCGCATATGACCGCAACCGATAACAAGGCGATGACCACGATGGCCCAATCGATGAACGACATCCTGGCGTCACGAAGGCATGTGTGCTTCCCGGGCCGGTTGATGCCGCGGCACAGGGCGGCGGCGGACAGCTCGTCGCTCACGTTGACGGCGGACATCATGACGGGCACGACGACGTGCTCGAACGACAGGTTGATCCCCCGCATCCTCATAGCGTCCCGTACATCCGAGCACTCTTGCCTCAACGTGGGGAAGTAGCGGAAGACGACCGAGAGGGGCACGGTCACGGCTCTGGGAACCCGGAGCTTCGCGGCAACCGCGAGAAACTCGCTCACCTCGGTGGTGGCGATGATGAGAGCCCCACGGAGAGGACGGGGAGAATCTTGCGGACGAGGACCGCCACGAACATGACAAGCCCGCCGAGAAACCCTCCAAAAACTGGCACCACGGCAAGCTCAACGGCCACGAGGATGGCGAATGCCGCTGCAAAGCGCGCAGCCGATACAAAGCGGCCGCACAACACGGAAAGCGCGATTGCGAAGCTCATGAGGTACACCTCGACCGCAAGCGATGTGGACAGGTACAGCACCGCGTTCATCGCGATGAGAGCCACCGCTTTCGCCCGGAGGTCTATTCTTACAAGGGGCGTCGGGAAACCGCGCATCTTAAACCACGCCGGCTTTCTCGAAATGCTTCTTGAACAGGGCGCGACTGGCAAAGAATCCCGCAACCGCGCAGACGGCGACGAGGGCGACCTGCGCGAAGAGCACCCACGTGGGCGTCAGGGCCGCCAAAGCGTTGCAGAACTCCGCCCCCATCGCCGCCGTCTTCTCGAAATACAGGTCCCGCATGATCCAGATGGGCAGGAATCCTCCGAACAGGTTCTGGGTGAACAGCACGTATGCTGCCAGATTCCACTTCCTGTTTTCGAACTTCCCGACTCCTAGGCACAACTCGGCGAGGACCCCCGCCAAGACCCCGGTGAGGCCCACCACCCAGATGTTCCCCTGGAGCATAAGGAACGCGCACGGCAGGACGGCGGCGATGAAAACCGGACCGTGGACGGGCGCCTTTGCCACGAGCATGCTGAACACAGGCGCGGCGACAAAGGCGATGAGCGCAGGCATCACGAGGTAGAGGGGCGGTATGGGCATGCAGACCGAACCTAAGATGACGAAGACGACGAAATAGAGCGCTATCCACACTCCCGCGGACACGAGCCGTCGGGATTTCGACGCGCTCTGTCTTCCTTTCGCGCCTCTCGTGTCGCGAACCTGGGTGCCGTTCTTTTCCATTGGGCATTCCTTTCTCTTGCGTGCTAGACAATCTTCCAGTTTTCGGAATCCTCTTGGAGGCGGTAGAAGCTCGCGTAGAGCCCTCCCTCTTCCATGAGGCGATCGTGCGTTCCCCGTTCGGCGATGCGCCCCCGTTCGAGCACGGCGATCTCGTCGGCGCCGCGAACGCTGCGAAGGCTGTGAGCCACCATGACGACGGTCCTGCCCCGCAACAGGGCGCCCAGCGCCTTTTGCACCTCGCGCTCGTTGATGGGGTCGAGCGCGCTCGTCGCCTCGTCCAAAAGCACCACAGGCGCGTTCTTCAGGATCGCCCGCGCTATCGCGATGCGCTGGCGCTCGCCGCCGGAAAGGGTCGACCCGCGTTCGCCGACAGGCGTCTGGTATCCCTGCGGCAGGGCTTCGATGAACCCATGGCAGCGCGCCGCCTTGGCCGCCTCGACAACCTCGTCGTGGGTGGCGTCCTCGCGCCCGTAGCGGATGTTGTTCTCCACGGTGTCCTTGAACAGGTAGACGTCCTGGAACACCATCGACACGTTCTCGTAGTACGACTCGGGCGAGGCATGGGAGATGTCGGCCCCGCCGAGCTTTCACTGCCCCGCTCGCTGGGTCGTAGAAGCGCGCCGCCAATTTGAGCAAAGTGGACTTGCCCGAGCCCGACGGCCCCACAACGGCGATTCGCGAGCCTGTGCGGGCAAGAATGCTCACGCCCTCGAGCGCCGCCGAGTCGGATCCCGGGTACGTAAAGCCGACACCTTCCATCGAAAGCTCCGTGCCCTCAATACCCCCGCTTCCGGGAAGCGGTTTTTGCTCCAAAACCTCGAGAACGCGCCGACCTGCGCGGGCGGACGTCTCGAGCTCCGCCCAGTTCATGATTGCGGCGGACAGAGGATCGTACATACGCGTTCCCACCATGAGGAACAAGACGAGCACCAGCGGGTCGATCTCGGTTCCCACAAGAGCGGCCGCAACGGTGAGCGTGGCCGGAAGCCCCGCTTTGAGCGCGATGCCGGATAGATGGTTCAGCGCCCCGGTCACGCGCTCCTGGTCGATGCAGGCATCGCGGTAGGCCTCGCATGCGGAGCGCACGCGGTTCATGACGGGCTCGGCTTCGCCCGACGCCTTCACGGGCTCTATGCCGTAGAAGAAGTCTTGCAAGCTCGACGCCACCTCCACGCGAGCCGCCGAAAGCCGCTCGTCCCTGCGTTCGCGAAGGTTGCGCCCTGCCGCTAGAATGACAATGGAGAGCGGCAGGCCGAGCAGCGAGGCGGCGGCGAGGCGCCAATCGACGCAAGCGAGCACCACGCAGGCGATGAAGACGATGGCGATTCCGCTTGCCACCTGGGGAAGCACGTGCGTCATCCCGCGCTCGGTGACGGCGATGTCGCTCATGAGGGTGTTGGTCAGGCGCGCCTGCCCTCCTTCGTCGAGAACCCCCAGCGGAAGCTTGCGTATATGCTCGGCAAACCGCGTCCTGCTTTCCGCGGAAACCTTGTAGCCATCGGAGAAGCTGGCGTTGATCGCGAAGTGCTCCACGACGAAGGTGGCGACGAGGAGCACCCCCATCGCCGCGCACGCCGCCCACATCGCCGCGATGTCCGCAGCACCCGACACGATCTGGGCGACGACGAGGGTCAGAAATGCGAACGGCGCCAGCTCGACGATGTTTGCCGCAGTGGTCAGGACTATCGGCTTCGCGAGCCTGCGCGCCTGGCCGCACGAAATGCTGTCGATCATACCCATTTCCCATCACCTCCCGGCGTCCCACGACGCCGATTCGACGGACGCCTCCCACAGGCGCCGGTACATTCCGTTCTCGGACAGGAGCTCTTCGTGCCTGCCTTGCTGGACCACCTTGCCGCCGTCTAGGACGATGATGTTGCCCGCCCCGACAACAGTGGAAAGCCGATGCGCGACCATGATCACCGTGCGCCCTTCAGCCAAGCTCGCAAGCGCCATCTGCACCTCGCGTTCGGTGTCGGCATCCATCGCCGATGTGGGCTCGTCAAGAACCAGGATGGGCGCGTTTTTCAGGAACGCGCGTGCTATCGCGATGCGCTGCCGCTCGCCGCCGGAAAGTCCGACGCCGCCATCGCCGATCACCGTGTCCATGCCGTCCGGCAAAGCCTTGATGAAGCTTGTGCAACGCGCGGCGCGGGCGGCTTGCGCTACCTCTTCGTCGCTCGCTTCGGGACGGGCGAGCCGAATGTTGTCCGCTACGCTCATGGAGAACACGTGGCTTTCCTGAAACACGAAGGAGACGAGGCTGGACAGCCCGCCCTCGGAAAACGAGGTGACGCTTTCCCCTCCGATGCGAACCCGCCCTTCCGTCGGGATCCAGAACCCGCACACGAGCTGCGCTGCGGTAGACTTTCCGGATCCGGAGGGCCCCACGATCGCGGTGAGCTCCCCTTCGCGCGCCGTAAAGCTCACGTCCGAGAGGACGGGGGCGTCGCCGTAGGCGAAGGAAGCGTGGTCGAACTCAACGCTGAACCCTTGCGGCTCGCGGCTGCCCGCTGCCCGATGTGGCTCCTCTTCGAACGCCGCAGCGATGCGGCTGACCGACTCCGAGAGCAGATTCATGCCCTCGGAGAACGAGCGCAGCTTGCAAACGGGCATCGCGGCCGCCGGGGCGAACACCAGGAAGAAAAGCGCCGTTGCAGCCAGATCGGGGCTCGCCGGATCGGCGGAGAAAATCGCCACGACGAGAGGCGCCAGAAACGTCGCCACCGAGATGACGACCGACCGGAAGAACGTCACACCGACTCCTACCTGGCGGCTCATGCCCGAGGTGAAGTCCCGGTACGCCTCGATGTCGTCCTGGAAGCCGGCGAAGGATTTGGGTGTTTGGCCGAACATCTTGATTGAGGGCATTCCGTGGACGTACTCCGTCGCCGCGGAGCTGATGCGCTCAAGGGCGTCGAAGTTCTCCTTCATGGCGCCTGATTTTAGTAGTTTGACCATGGGCACAAACTGCCCCAGGAACCCCACTGCCAGCACCGCCACGGCGGCGAGGGCGAGCGGGGCGTCGAAGGACACCATGCTGGCGACGAGAAGGGCGAGCAGCGCGACGGTGCTCGCGAAATCAGGGAGCTGGTGGGCGATGAAGCCCTCCAGCTGGTCCACGTCGATCTGGACGACCTGCACGAGCTTGCCCGACGCGTTCTTCTTGAAGTACGAAATCGGCAGGCGCTTGATATGCTCGACGAGGCCGATGCGAACGGAGCAGATTGCGCGGAACGCGAATTTGTGGCACAGCATCGACGAGGCGAAGGACAGAAGGAGGCTTCCCGCCACGCCGACTGCGGCGGCGGCCGCGCAGACGGCAAGCGCCGATGCAGATGCCGGGAACCATGCCGGCAACGGCAAGCCCGCGAGCGCCGAGAGCGCGAAGAACACCGCAAAAACAGGGACGGTTTCCAGCAATGCCGCCAGCACCGCGAGCGCAACGCCGGGCGCCACGCCAGAAAGCGGGACCCCCGAGCGGGACAGAACCCCGCCCAAACCTTTCTTTTCTTTGTGAGCCATGAGGCCGACCTCCTTAACGCAACGTTGGTATAAAGGTAAACCTTGGCTAACTGTTTGCGATATACTGTACGACGGAACGAGCATTTCGGACGCTTGGAGCAGTCTTGCGCATACTTGACCATATAGAGCAGACCTTGGAACGCACACCTTCGCTCCCCTTCGAGGTGGTGTTCAAAGGGGAAAGGGCGATGATTTCGTATCCCGAAGGCGGATTCACGGAAATGATGGAATCGATCGAGGGGATCCTGGTGATGAAACACTGTATGAAGTCATCCGGGTTCAAGATGTCGACCAAAGGCATCGGCGAGGGTGTGAAGCTCAACTACTGCATCGCAGGCCGATTAGAGGTCTCCATGAACGACGGCAGGAGCTTCTATCTGGGGCCAGGTGAGCTCTCCGTGAAGACGTCGACGGCATCGGAGTTCTCATTCCCTTGCGGGTTCTACCAAGGGGTCGAGATCTTCATCCATCCATCGTGTCTCAACACGCCTCCTCGGCTCTTCGTGGAGGCGGGGATCGATCTTGCCGCCGTCGTCGCACGGCTGAGCACGCCGGAAATGCGAAGCTGGACGAAAAGGAGCGACGACGCGACGGAACGAGCATTTTAACCATATTCGAGCCCCGCCGATTCGCGGAAGACGCCTCTGCCCGCATAGGCATCGCGCAGCTTCTGCTGAAGCTTGCGGAAGACGGCGCGCCGGCAAGGGACTTCGATTCGACCATCCTCACGAAACGCCAGGTTGATTTGGCGAAGGAGGCGGAGCGCATTCTTGCGGGAGATCTGTCCAAAAGGAAGAGCATCGAATCCATCGCCGCTGAGCTCGGGGTCAAGCCGACCGCGTTGAAAACATGCTTCAAGGGGGTTTACGGAGCCCCCATATCGGAATACCTCCACAAGAAGAGAATGCGGACGGCTGCTCTCTTGCTCGAGACAGGAGACGACTCGGTTGCCGCAATTGCGCACTCCGTGGGATTCGCCAACGCGGGAAAGTTCAGCGAGGCTTTCAAAAGAGCTTACGGAACGACCCCTTTGAAATATAGGCTTTTGTTCAGCGAGTCGTCTCGACAGGGCGAATGACGTTTATGGAACGATTCGAAGTCCTAGGGCTGTTGTTTAATGCAATTCGCGAAGACATTCAGGAAGCTATTCGCGAATTGCTTCCTGAATGAGTGAATACTTCCTGAATCATGGTAAAATTTCAACAGAATAAGAATCCTAAATTGAAGTGTGGATGGTTATGATTGTTCATTCTTCTGTGCTTATTTCCCAAAACTTTGCATGTATCTCGCCATTACTTAGAAATCTGCCAGCCTTCAATACGCGAGCGAGCTTCAACAAAGTCATGGTAGGGACCGCTGTGCGAGATAAGCTCCTCATGGGTGCCCTGTTCTGCAACACGTCCATCTCTAAGGAAGAAAATCTGGTCAGCCTCCTCAATTGTTGAGAGACGATGCGCAATTTCAAGCACAGTTTTTCCCTTACAGAGTTGGGCAAGGGCTGCTTGAATTTCTGCTTCGTTTTCTGGGTCAACACTTGCCGTTGCCTCATCGAGAACAACAAGAGGCGCATCCTTCAAAATTGCGCGAGCAATTGAGATGCGTTGTCTCTCGCCTCCAGATAGTCGAGCTCCACCTTCTCCAACTTTGTTTTATATCCCTCAGGTAGGGCTTTTATGAACTCATCGCAGCGTGCGGCCTTTGCTGCTTCTACAATCTCTTCAAACTGTGCATCTGGCCTGCTGAGGGCAATATTACGCTCAATCGTGTCATCCATAAGATAGACGTCTTGGAAGACCATGGAGAAGTCCTCAAGAATACTGTCGCAAGAAAGCTCACGTACATCGTGGCCTCCTATGCGTACGGAGCCGCCTGTTGCATCATAGAAACGTGCAAACAGCTTGGCAACAGTTGTCTTACCTGAACCACTTCCTCCAACAAGAGCTGCAGTTGTTCCTTCGGGAATGGACAAAGACATTCCGTTGAGCACAAGAGGTCCATCTCCGTAAGCGAATGAGACGTCATGCATCTCAAGGTTGTGATGCTCAAGTTTCACAGCTTTGCAATTGTCATCGATTGCAGGTGCGGATTCGATAGCGTCAAGACGGTCGATAACTTCTCCGATGTGTCCAATTACGTAGGCAGCATCGCCACAAGCCTCAATTGATTGGAACAGCATAAAGGAGAACATCACCAGCGTGCAGAAGTTAAGCAGAGATATCGTGCCGTTCAGGAAAGAGATACATACGATAAAAATGACGCCAATCGAAGCACTGCGTGTCACAAAGAGAAGCAAGGCGTTGAAGGGTTGGAAAGCAAGCTCGGTTTTGAGATTTACATTTCTAGAACGTGCGTATGCGGAGCGTACTGCTGAAACAGCAGCATCTACCTGCCGGTAACTCTTAACAACAGGCATACCGTGGATGTATTCCAACGTTGCTTGAGCCATATCCTCGCGTGCGTCATTTTGCGCGGGCGACAAACGCGCGGAATTTTTGAACATCAGCTCCAGTACCACCGTTGCTACCGCAATCGCAGCCAATGCAAGGATACAGGCCCGCAGATCCATGAAGGCGAGAAACGCCACCATTGCAGCTGCGGTTATGTATCCGTTGCCAAAGTATGTCTACCATGCGCATACCATGGATTTCCACAAATGACAGCTCGGTTGTGAGTGCCGAGAGAATTTCTCCTGATGGGTGATTGTCAAAGTAACCAAGAGGGACACGTTTCAGCGCTTCTCCGATACGTAAACGCACCTCGTTGGAACGTTCTGCAGCTACGGTTTCCTCGGCTCGTGCTCTCAACCACATAAGTGCTGCGCGTAGCACAATCGAAGCAAGAATGGCCAGTCCAGCCGTAAGTGCAATTGTAAGATTGGGTTTCTCGCCATTTGATAAGCCGAGAAACCCGCACATGGCCCAGGCGGCAATAGCGATGGGTGCTGCAGAAACAAGTGAGATAAGAAAAGAGTATGCAAAGCCAAAGAGGATTCGCGTTTTCTTGTTGCCCGTCCAACGCACCACTTTTATAAGCGCACTAAACATTACGCTGCTCCTTTTTCACTTCATGAGTTCCATTGGAAATGTGTGCTTCCCACATGCGGCGATAGAGATCACTTGAACCAAGGAGGTCCGTATGTGTTCCCTCAGCGACGATGTTTCCGGAATCCATGACTACTATCTTGTCAAAATTACGCACCGTTGAGATTCTGTGCGCGATTACAATCAGCGTCTTTCCACGTGCAAGCTCTGAAAGCGCCTGCTGGATGAGCTCCTCACTCTCGGGGTCTATGAACGCAGTTGCCTCATCGAGCACAAGAATCGGTGCATCTTTCAGATAGGCACGTGCGATAGAGATACGCTGGCGTTCTCCACCCGAAAGAGCTCCTCCGGCTTCTCCGGAAAGGGTCTCAAATCCATTTGCAAGCTTATCTGCCAACTCTTCACAGTGCGCAGCGGCAAGTGCGCGCTCTACCTCGGCGTCAGTTGCGCCCTCACGTCCGAGCCTTACGTTCTCAAAGATTGTTCGATCAAAGAGGAAATTGTCTTGAGTCACAAAGCTTACAAGACCAGCGAGCTGATCAAGTGGTATATCGCGCACGTCAGTTTCCCCGATGCGGATTGCTCCTGATCCCGCGTCCCAGAATCGAGCAATGAGCTTGGCCATTGTTGACTTTCCAGAACCACTTGGTCCCACCAGAGCACATGAGGTACCTTCAGGCACTTCAAGAGAGATTCCGTGGAGTACTTCTTCGTTGGAATATGAGAATCGGACGTTCTTGAATGAGATATTGTGAGACGTGATGAGTGCGGGAGAGGAGACTTCGGGCAAGGGTTTCATCTCTAACAGCTTACTAACGCTGTCCATTACCTTCTCGATTTCCTTAAACATGTTCGTGTACTGGGTAATTTTGGTGAGAGGACCAATGACGCCGATTGACAACATACATGCAAGAGCCACCTGGGCTACGTCGATACTTCCCGAGGCCACAAGAATGCATCCGACTGGCACAACTCCTAAAAGGAGCGTTGGCAGTATTGCAAACATGGCGTTCATGGGGATACGAGCTGACTTATACCAGGCAAGCGTTAGTTTCTCAAATTCAGAGATGTCGTTACGAAAGCGAGCGTACGAGGAGTCAGCTTGGTTGAAGGTCTTGATGACTTCGATGCCATCGATGTATTCAACAAGAGTTGAGTTAACGCGCTCACTTGCTGTCCAGTACGCTGCATAGTCTCGTTCAAAGTTTTTAAAAAGGAGCGAAAGAGGCACAATTGACAAGGCTGGTGCGATGAGCATAGAGAGAGCCAGCCGGATATCAATTGAGCACACGATTGCAAAACACAAGATGAGAAGAAGCACATTGCTGGTAAATTCCGGGATAACGTGGGCAATGGGCAGCTCCATTTGCTCAATATCGTCAATGATTATTTTTCCTTAAGTGCTCCAGAGGGCGCTGATTGAACATCGCCGAGGGAGCATGCAGCAAGATGTTTGCAAGCGGCGTTTCGCAAGTTTTCAAGCGTATGGTAGGCAACGCTGTGTGATGTCGATGTTGAGGCTAGATAGCCTATTGTCTGAATTGCCACTCCGAGAAGGGCAATGAGCGCCCAGTGTCCAACTTCACTGATGGCAAGGGTGCCTGATAATGAGAGCGCAATCAACTTGTAGGCGGCAAAAAAGGGAACAATGCCTCCAACAACACCTACCACAGCACATAACAGCGAGGCTCCAAGTTTTAGACGCTGTCCGCGTGTAAATAAAAGCAAGCTGCCGTATCCAACTGCTCTTTTTCTTTTTGCTAGGGTCCATGGGTCCTCCCAAACGACGAGTATGAGCAAATTGTATTCATAGCTCGTTGCATGAGAAAAAGCCCGATTGTCGCGGCTAGCTCCAAGTGTATCTATGTGGGTGGATTATCTTTCTTGCCCAGCGCTTTCACGGTAATCGCCAGGTGCCATGCCAACGACACTACGGAATGTGGGAAGCAAATTTTTGAGGCATTGGTATATCCGACTTCAAATGCCACCTCACCGATTGGCTTGGAGGTTGTTCGGAGGAGGGTTGCAGCTTGTGCCATGCGATAGCGTGTGAGGTATACGTGCACACTGGTGCCATAAACCTCCTTGAACCACCGCTGCATGCTGGCATAGGGAAACTCGAACTCTTGTGAGAGCTCTTTGAGTGTCTTATGGGAAGAAAGATCAGAGGTTATAGCTCGTTCTATTTCCTTTACCTTATCAACCTGTGCGCGTGTGAGACCGTACTGTCCAATACGTCCGCCTTCAGGAATATTACTGCCGAGAAACAAGAGAAGCTCCATAATTTTGAGTTTTAGGTAAGCATCTCTAAAGCGGTCATAAGCGTTATATATCTCGCAGAAAATATGCTCGACCGACGGTCCGCTACGGAGCACACTTGGTTCATCGCCTGAACAGAACCTCTCGTAGAGCTGCTTAACACTTACAGGAAAGCCCTCGGGAAACATTGATTGCAGCGATTTATCTGCTATGTCGGGATCAAGACAGACGGTGACACCACGGTAGTGGCCAAACGGAAATCGAAAGAGACTTTCATGTCTTGCGTGATCGTCAATGCCAAGATCACCTACATCAAGGTACAGGCATGAGTCAGTCCCAGACTCCCACTCAATTCTTCCTTCTCGACAATAGTTCAGGCAGAGCATGCGTGATCCTGGGGTAAGCTTAAAGCCCGATTCAAGGTTCCATACGCTTGTGAAGTCATTGAACATGAGGGTAATTCCAGGCATGACGTCGTGCATTGTCATGATGCCTTGTCCGTCAGTACCTTCCGCCCTCCATACAGAATGATCTGTATCGTGTGTCACGCGACGGACGTTGCCACCCATGTCAGCATAGTTAGCAATGTCCATCGTGTCTCCAATCCCCTTCGTTTTTCTGAAGAGTGTTCTCAAAAAATGACAGCACCTTTGACCAGCCCGCATCATCGAGCGCCCCCTTGGTCTACAAATGATCCGTCTTCCATGCGGGCAAAGTCGGTGCAACATGCTCTGATGAACTCAGGATCGTGTGTTACAACCACGACAGCTCGTCCTTCCGCCGCTGCTGCGGTAACGCTTGCAGCAACCTGTTCCATATGGGCAAGGTCAAGTCCACTGGTAGGTTCGTCAAGCACGAGTAGGTCACGACCTGATGCAAGTGCCGTAGCGAGGGCAACGCGTTGCATTTGGCCTCCTGAAAGCGACAGCGGATGGCGTTGTGCCAGTTCAGTTAAGTCCAACGATGCAAGTATAGTACGGGTAAGGTGCTCGTCAGCAATTCTCGTGGAGTCGAGTACCTCATCAAATACGCTCTCTCGGAAAAGCTGATGGCTCACGTCCTGCATAACCAAGGAGCCGTTCCTTGGTTTGCTTGAGAATGGGCTAGGACCTTCTCCAACGTCTATGGTTCCCTTGCAATTGCGAACAAGACCGCAGAGACAGCGCGCGAAGGTAGACTTTCCGGCACCATTGCTTCCGATGACGGCAGTGACACCTCCTCGCCTGAAAGCGATGCGAGAAACGTTGATGCCACGGCTCGACTGCGGGTAGCGATAGTTCATGTCCCGTATTTCTACAAACTCGTTCTTCTCGCATCGTGCGCAGCACTGTTCAGCTGCAATAGCTGCAAAGGTTGGTGCACGTAGACCAAGCGCTCGTGCTTCGGCAGCAGTGGATGCATAGAATTGCTTGGAGTCAATCTCGCGTTCCACGCTGCCTGATCGCATCACAATAATGCGATCGGCGATGCCCTCCAACCAATGGAGTCGATGCTCGGAGATGAGCACAGCGCGGCCCTCAGCTTTCCATTTTGCAACAATCTTTCGGAGAAGCCCGATGGAAGCAAAGTCAAGGTTGGAGGATGGTTCGTCAAGGACGAGAACATCTGGGTTAAGCATAGTGGCCGAGCCACAAGCAACGCGTTGTTTTTCTCCACCAGAAAGTGAGAGGCAGCTGCGGTCGATAAGATCTGTGAGCTCAAGCGCGTTGGTGACGTCCTTTAAGCGTGTGCGTATCTTGTCAGGCGCTATTCCTTGGTTCTCACACGCAAATGCGAGTTCACCAGTTGTGTCCAGACAGAAGAACTGGGTTTTAGGGTTCTGGAAGACCGATCCGACCTTTGGCGCTAGTTCCCAAAGCTCGTGGTTGGAAGGTGTAAGACCACAGACTTCAATCTTCCCCGAGAGTTTCCCCTCATAGTAATGGGGGATAAGGCCATTGACGAGCCTTGTTAGGGTTGTTTTTCCAGATCCTGAGGCACCTGTCAGGCAGACTACTTCACCAGGGGCTACGTTAAGGTTGACCTCGGAGAGGCTGTTTTTCTCGCTTGCTTGATATTGGTAGCACGCATTTTTTATCTCGATCATTTCAATCCTAGTAGTAGAGCAAGGGCGTGATCACCGCGCAGATAGCAGCTATGGCGAGAAAGGCGATTACTATCCAGTCTCTTATGCGCATGCGCGCTTCATGTATGTTTGTGCGAGCTGTTGGTCCACCGAGCCCTCGCACAAGCGCCGAAGCAGAGAGGTCTTCACCGCCTCGCACTGCCGAGACAAGCAGCGGTACCAGGCAATTCTCGATAGCGGAGATAGGGTTTCTGAACGTCTTGCTGCTGCGCATGCGTATAGCAGCAGCTATCTGTCGGTAGTCGTCGGCTATCGCTGGGAAGTATCGAAGCATTACGACAAAGGGAATTTCTACTGCCTGAGGCATGTGCATACGGTCGCATGCTGCCATGAACTCACTGACTGACGTGGTTGTGACTAGCCAGGTTCCCATGGCAATACCAGGGGCGAACTGCCTTACGATTCCCGAGATGCCCAGCGTGGCAAAGAGAGCAACTCCAGTGAGGCATGATTCCGCGATTGTTGCCACAGCGCTTGCAGCCCCGTATAACGTGAGGTATGTGATTGCTGAGCGGAAATGGTGAGAGAGGGCTAGCATGATGAAAGGTGTTGCAATAAGCAGCGGCTTAACCACAAGGAGAGGCCCCACGTTATAAGACCCAAGCATAATTGTTGAGACGACGAGTGTGGCAAGCACTTTAGTGCGGGGATCAAGCACGAGCCCTCGGTTATTGGCAGTTGAGAGGAACAGCCCCTTTTTCATTATGCGATGCCGGCTCGCTCAAAGTGCTTGTGGAGGAGTTTCTTGCCGATGACGGCTCCGATACATCCCGCGATACATGCAGCAAGAGCAAGAGGTAGAAGGCTCCAGTCAGGAATGTAGCTGGAGAGAGCGTTGGCATATTCCTGTCCGTAGCCAGAGGCGATACCTGCGAAGTAGCTCGCGCGATTCATGACGATGGGAATATAGTTGCCTATCAACCATACGCTCAGGACTCCGTGCGAAATTATGGCGCGCCCTGCGCTGTTATAGTTACCGCTTCTGAGGACAAGGTCGGCGAGAAGACCACATACTGGCCCTGTAATAAAGGCATATACGCCCATGCCACCGAGACCCATAAGGAGACCGAGGATGGTTCCCATGATGAAAACCATTCCGAAATGCCTTACTTTTGTGATATAGAGCATGTACGGAATGCCTCCGATAAGTGGGCAGATGACGGAGAGCAATGGAATGAATATGGGAACGTAGCCCAGCATTGCCACAGCCATGATGATTATGAAGTAGAGAGCGGTGAAGATACCGATGTTTATAAGGTCCTTCGGTTGCAACCCTTTTTTCTTGACTGAGGGTGTTTCAGACATAATGCGTCTCCTTTCGGTTAGCTCTATCTAACTTATAAAGGATAGACACAGAGAAACTCAGTCAATAGCCCATTTGTATCATTATGTCCCGTTTGAATCGTATAGCTGCTATTCGCTTTCTGATAAGTATTTGCCGACTGCCTTTTTAATACCATACAAGTTCGCCTATATAACTCGCTAAAATAGAGTGGGTTGATTAAAACTAATCGTTTCTGTGACACTCCCAGAAGCACACGATTGGAGTTTATATATGTGCGGCATCGTTGGTTTTACCGGACACCAAAGTGCAAAAGATGTCCTCATTGAAGGTCTTAAACGTCTCGAATACCGTGGGTATGATTCTGCCGGTATTGCTTTGCAAAACACAACCAACGAAGAACTTACGGTCGTACATCGCGTAGGAAAAGTTGCGGGATTAGCTGAAGCGGTGGAGTACCTCAATAATGCAAGCCCCTGTGGCATCGGACATACCCGTTGGGCAACGCACGGCGCTCCAAGTGAGCGCAACGCCCACCCACATACCTCTTGTGACAATCAAATTGCCGTCGTACACAACGGCATCATCGAGAACTTTGCCGAACTCCGTGAGCAGCTTGAGGCTCGGGGGCACAAATTCCGCAGCGATACCGATACTGAAGTCGTTTCTCACCTTATTGAAGAAGCCTACAGAGGCAACCTTCGCGATGCTGTTGCCAAGGCATGCTCGCAAATTGTAGGAACCTATGGCCTTGCTGTTATATGCTCTCAGGAACCCGGTCGCATTGTAGTTACTCGCAAAGATTCTCCCATTGTCCTTGCACATGGCGAGAAGGGCAGCTACGTTGCATCTGACATCATTGCGGTTATCGAAGCCTCCCGAGATGTCACTGTTCTTGGCGACAACGAGTTTGCTGTTATGGAGCCCGATGGCATCAGCTATACCGATGCTGATGGAAATCCCATTCAACTAAAGTCATGCATGTTGATTGGGATGTTGATGTTGTCGAGAAGGGCGGCTACCCCGATTTCATGCTCAAAGAAATCCATGAGCAGCTCGTGTCATCCGCGATACCCTTGCAGGACGTCTGACTAACGGCGTACTTTCCATTGATGAGCTGGGTATGTCCTTGGAACAGCTCCGTTTAATTGATCGCGTTTATATCATTGCCTGCGGAACTAGCTATCATGCCGGTCTTATCGCCCGTCAGCTTATCGAAGGCTGGGCACGCATACCTGTCGAAGTTGAAGCTGCGAGTGAATTTCGTTATCGTAACCCCATTATTACTCCGTCAACGCTGGTAGTTGCTGTTTCTCAGTCCGGTGAGACCGCTGATACTCTTGCTGCCATCCGCGACGCCCGCATCAAAGGCGCTAAGGTTTTTGGCATCACCAATGTCATTGGTAGTCCCGTGGCCCGTGAGTCTGACGGTGTTATCTACACTAAGGCTAACAAGGAGATTGCCGTTGCCTCAACCAAATCTTTCCTTGGCCAAATTGTGAGCCTAACGCTTCTTGCTATGGTTCTTGCGCAGGCAAAAGGAAAGCTCTCAATTGCTCAGATACGCTTGCTCTTTAAAGAACTTGCCGATACCGCCGAGCAGGTCGAAGAAGTCCTCAGCGATACAAAAGCTATCGACATTGCCGCGCAAGCCTGCAAAGATGCCAATGATGCTTTGTTCATTGGTCGTGGCATGGGAGCCGCTATTTGCTACGAAGGTGCCCTCAAACTCAAGGAAATTAGCTATCTTCATGCTGAGGCATATGCTGCAGGAGAAATGAAGCATGGCCCCATTGCACTTCTGTCCAAAGGCTATCCTGTCATTGCCGTGGCAACTAACTCTCCGGTATACGACAAGATGATCTCCAATATCCAAGAATCTCGAGCACGCGGCGCCATGATTATTGCCGTGGCGACCGAAGGTGATCAGGAAATCAAAAAGCATGCCGACTATGTCATCTACGTGCCTAAAGTCAGAGATGCCTTCTCGCCAATCATTGCTTCGGTACCTTTCAACTTTTTGCGCGCTCCGTGGCTCTTGCACGTGGTTGTGACGTTGATAAGCCAAGAAACCTTGCAAAGTCAGTAACGGTCGAATAGTTGTGGCTGAAAGTCCAGCAAAGGTAATCAAAATGTTGGATAAAGAAAAGTTTGAGCTGAAGATTTAGGATAAAACTATTTTTTTGCCTCAGTAATCTCTTCTTGTACTAGTGTGTTCTCAAAGCTATTATGGTTTCAATTGATTCACCAGGGCCTTTGGCAAGCGCTGGTGCGAGAAGGGATTAGGTGCATGAAAAACTAGCGATACTCATAAAGCCCGAATTCACGTAACGTCACCGACGACACTACCGCGGGTGTAGTATTGCTTACTCATGTCTTAATTTATAGCCATTTATCTGTGCATAATTGCATGCTACTCCGCGTGGTCTTCGGCAGAACCGAGGTATCATGCAGCTTAATCTTTCAAATATTGAATATACCTATCCATCAGCGGTAGAGCCCACCTTACATGATGTGACTATTACACTTCCACAGGGATGGACCGGCTTTGTTGGTAATAACGGATCTGGTAAAACAACCCTCGCACGTATCGTATGCGGTCTATTGCAACCTGACAGGGGAGTTGTAAGCCCATCGTTTTTCTCGGCATATTGTGCTCAAAATGCAACGGAGATACCAGCTACTCTTTTTGATTTTGCGGTTGCCTATGATGATGTGGCAATTAAGCTGAGGCGAGAGCTTTTGTTAGAAGAAGATTGGCCTTGGCGTTTTGAGACGCTTTCGTGTGGTCAGCAGAAACGACTCCAGGTAGCGTGTGCTTTATGGGCATCACCTGACGTTCTTGTGCTAGATGAGCCCACTAATCATGTGGATGTATCAACAAAACATGCTCTTTTTGCGGCCTTGTCGCAGTTCAAGGGTATTGGGGTGCTTATTTCACATGATAGGGAGTTGCTGGACAAACTTTGTACTCAATGTTTGTTTGTAGCTAACGGCACGGCAAACATGAAATCTGGTAATTATTCTCAGGCATCATCACAGGTAGAGCTTGAACGCTCTAGCGCATTACACGCAAAGGAAGCGGCGCAAAAAGAGAAGACTCGCATAGAGCGAGAAACCCAGCGACGTAGAGAAGAGGCTTCTAGAGTTCAGGCGCGCAAAAGTGGAAGAACTATTGACAAGCATGACAGTGATGCGCGTGCAAAAAAGCGGGGCTATATAGTTTCAGGCCAAGATGGTAAAGCGGGAAAATTGGCTGTACGCATGTGGGATAGACTTGAGAAGGCAACGGGTACAGCCACAGATATTAGGGTTGAGAAACAATACGATTTCAATATCTGGTTGGATAGTGAGGCAAGTAAGAGAAAAGTTCTGTTGAGGATGGAACCTAATAACATTCTCATGGGAGAGAGCTGCCTACAAACCCCACCGCTATTTATTGGTAATACGGATCATATTGGTGTTGTTGGCGATAATGGCTGTGGCAAAACAACGTTGATAAAGAAAATTATTTCAAGTATTTCTGACGATGTGCGGATGTTATATATTCCTCAGGAGCCAACCGAACTGCAAAAAACAGAGACAGTAAGAAAAATCAAAGGGCTATCAAACTCCCAACGCGGAAGAGTGTTGTCTATTGTGGCACAACTCAATTCCGACCCTGATTATGTTCTTGCTGGTGAGTCAACCAGTCCAGGTGAAATGAGAAAGCTTATGCTTGCACTGGGAATACTCGAATCACCAGAGCTTATCGTAGTGGACGAGCCAACTAACTATTTGGACCTTGGTTCAACCGTAGCACTTGAACGTTTGCTGTCTGAATATCCAGGAGCTTTATTGTTGGTCTCACATGATCTCTCGCTGGTTGATTCCGCTACATCGATAAAATGGAGCATTCAGCGATTAAATGACAACTTTCAGCTGGTAGTGCAATAGAAGCGAGAAACTCGTTGGACAGTTACGGTGGTTGCGTGTTTGTGTTTAAGTAGCTCGCTGACACAGACCGCTGCTTTCATACCGCTCGCCGTAGTTGTTCAAGCAAGCTAACTTCTGCTGAAAAAAATTTTATATAAACTAAAAGATCAAATCGATTTCTTCTGGGATTTCTCGTGTTCTAAGCATGGATTTCGGAGGGACCTATGCTTCACTTCAATCACGGTTCAAAACAAGAAGCCAACGAGGGAAATGCGAGCGTTACGGGCGCTGCTGGCAACGCAGGCACGGGCGCTGCTGGCAACGCAGGCACGGGCACTGCTGGCGCGAGTTCCGCTGGCGCTGTGGATGCTGCTGGTGAGGGTGCTGGAGCCCCCAACATCCCCACACCTCCTGAGGGATATCAACAGGCAACCTTTGCGTCTACGCTCCCAACGGTAGCTGATCAGACGGTTAACTTAGGCTCCCAGATTGGTGTCATTTCTCCAGGCGAGAGCGAAGAAGATGCTGAGGCTCGTGAGGCGTACGAGAGTTTGGCTCGTCACCGTAAAGCTCGTCGTAAAAAGAAACTTATCAAGGCAGGAATAGCCGCTGGAGTCTTTGTTCTTCTCGTCATATTGTTTATTTTGCCTATGTGCCAGGGCGGCCAGAACCAGAACACTACCGTGATGCCAAGCACCACGTTTGTCACGCGCGGCGAGTTCAGCGATTCTGTTTCCGCGTCTGGATCCATTAAGCCCGTGTCGTCAACCGTGGTAACTCCCGAGGTAGATGGCATTATTCAGGACGTTCAGGTTTCCGAGGGCACATACGTCCATAAAGGCGACAAGCTCTTTACCATCAAGAACGATGAGCTGGATAAGGCTGTTCGTAAGGCATCTCAGCAGGTAAAAGCAGCCGAGAACGAGGTCAGTAAGGCTCGCTCAGCCCTAGCGTCCGCACGCAACGGTGTCCCCGAGGCGGGCGAGGACGGACAAGAAGCAAACGCAGCGTCCGTTGCTGCGGCTGTTGAAGCGGCAGAGGCAAATCTGGAGAGCGCCCAGATTGCTCTTGAGGAGGCTCGTTCTGCTTATAACGACGCAATTGCCCAGGCAGATAAGCGCGTAGTCACCGCTCCTTGTGACGGAACGGTTATTGTGATGAACGCGGTGAACGGCGCTTCGGTTGGCTCGTCCACGCCAGGTGCTGGCAACGCCGGTCCTCTGATTACAATCGCGGACCTTTCCCAGATGAAAGTGAACGTCCAGATAAACGAGGTAGACATTTCTCGCATCGCTGTTGACCAGAAGGCTCAGGTTAGCTTTACGGCTCTAAGAGACCTGTATTGCGACGCAGTGGTCACTCACGTTTCTGCTGTTTCGTCCAACGGTGCCGATGCGAGCGCAAGTTACGATAACCCTGGTCGATCCATTGTTTCTTACACCGTTGACCTGCTCATTAGCAGTCCCGATGCATCCATCAAGCCGGGTATGACTGCTAACGTGGACATTATGATTCAGCACATGGATAACGTACTGACCGTACCCCTTGTTGCTGTCATGGACGATGGCGATGGTGCTTACGTCAATGTTGTTACTTCTCGTGACGAGAAGGGCTATCCTCAGGTAAAGCGCGTATCGGTGACCGTAAAGGCGCAAAGTTCTACGACAGCCGTCATCGAGGGCGCCGGTATTGATGACGGCACTGAGGTGATGATTGGCGGTAGCGCTGGCGGCCCATCTCAGGGCGCGGCTATGGATGCTCCGGCAGGCGCAACGTCTGGCTCATCGACTGATGCAACAGGCTCCAATGATTCCAAGTAGGCGACGCGTATGTCCAAGGTAATTGAGTACATAAGCTGCATCGCATTTACGAGACGGCTGCAGGTTTAACGCACGCCTTACGAGGCGTTTCTCTGACTGTGGAGAAGGGCGAGTTTCTTTGCATCATGGGTCCGTCAGGCTCGGGCAAATCAACCCTGATGAACATTTTGGGTTGCCTGGATACGCCTACTGCTGGTTCGTACAAGCTCGAGGGACTTGAGGTTGCGGATCTTTCCGATGACGATCTGGCGGAGATTCGCGCTACGCGTCTGGGTTTTGTCTTCCAGTCGTTTAACCTGCTACCGCGCACTACAGTGCTGCGAAACGTTATGTTGCCGCTCATCTACTCGGATATTCCCGCAAAAGAGCGAGAGTTGCGTGCTTGGAAGGCGCTGCGTTCTGTTGGCCTGCCCGAGGAGTACTACGAGCACAAATCAAACGAACTTTCCGGCGGTCAGGTGCAGCGCGTAGCCATTGCTCGTGCGCTGGTAAACGACCCGGCGGTTATTTTTGCCGATGAGCCAACAGGCAATCTGGACTCTGCAACAAGTGAGATGGTACTCAACACGTTCAAGTCCATGCAGGAGCGCGGCAAGACAATCGTGCTGATTACACATGACCCCGAGACTGCCTTTTGGGCTGACCGCGTGGTACACATTCGTGACGGCCGCCTGCTCACAGACGAGCAGGAAAAGGAGTTTGTGAGACAGCACGCTGCACAGTCCACGACGGCTGAGGGCGCTGCATCGGGCACGCGTACTGCAGCGGGCGCACATGCTGCACCGGGCGCACATGCCGCGACGGGAGGTGGCGCGCTATGAGGTTGATGGATCTGCTGCGAGAAACTCTGTCTGCGCTCAACGCTAACCGTGGCCGCAGCTTGTTGACGGTGCTAGGCATTGTTATTGGCATCAGCGCGGTTATTGCCATGACAGCGCTTATCGACGGCATCAAGTATTCGCTGGTCAGCTCGCTGGGCCTCAATCAGTCGCGCATGGTCATGATCTACGCGTGGCCAGATCGCGAGGTCACGCAGCAAGATCTTGACATGCTGCAGCTCAGCGTACCTGGCTACGAGCTTGTCACCGGTATCGACTCCACCATGGCCCGCGTCAACTCGTCCGAGAAGCAGTTTGACGCGCGAATCATCGGCTGCACACCCGACTACTTCACCGTTATGGGCCTCAAGGCATCCGCGGGCTCACTCTTCACAAAGTCCGACGTAGATGACACATCTAGAAACGTTCTTCTCGACAAGTTGTCTGCCGAGAAGCTCTTTGGCAGTGCAGACGCGTCCATTGGACAGGTTGTTCGCATCAACAACGATAGCTACACCATTGTGGGCGTGGTTGACAGTGGCCCAAATGGGGGCGGGCAAGGCGATACACTGCTGGCTATATACCGTACTCCACGTATTCAGCGCGCCTGACGGGCACCAAAACTATCAGCCAGGTCTTTGGTTACGCTCGCGAAAACGTTGACATGAAGGCGCTTGCGGATGAGACAAAGTCCTGGTTGCTGGACTGGTTTAACATTCCTTCCGCGCAGGCAGAAGACCGCGTAACGGTCATGACGCTCTCGTCCATCATTGAGCAGATGAATGCCACGCTGATGTCGTTCCAGGTTCTGGTTACCGCTACGGCAAGTATTTCTCTTCTGGTTGGCGGCATTGGCATCATGAACATGATGCTCACCAACGTGACGGAGCGTATTAGGGAGATTGGCCTGCGTAAAGCTCTTGGCGCTCGAGCGTCCGACATCACCAAGCAGTTCTTGTGCGAGTCCATTTTGATATGCATCATGGGCGGTGTGATTGGCATTGCCCTGGGCTACGCCGGAGCGTGGGGACTGGCCGGCTCGTTTGGCAGCATGATACAGCTTGAAACTGGTATCACGCCCATCATCACCCCAAATATCGTGATGATCACCTCGGGAATCTGCATTGGCATCGGACTCATCTTTGGCTACTGGCCTGCTCGTCGAGCCTCAAAGCTCAATCCTGTGGAATCGCTCCGCTATCAGTAAACGGGGAGCATCCAGAAGGCGGCTTGCGTTCACAGACCGCTTACTGAAATAAATGACGTACTACAAGTAGGGTTTCTCGCCAGGCGAGAAACCCTTTGAAGCGTGGTGGATTGTGTGGCTACAGCAGATCATCCGGTGGGAGCAGCTCGATGTCCCATGAGGTGCTGACGTAGCAACTGATGTCTATGTCTGATGAATCAAATGTAGGAACTTGGTTTCCACAATCAGAATCATAAAAAGCCATATGATCGCGGGCTTTATACGCTAGTTCTCTTCTGTTAAAGTCGTAGTTTGCATGCTTAAGCCCAACCACCTTTGCTCCGGCAGCCTTAGCAAGAAGATTTGCTTTGATGACAGGCAATAATAGCATCTGCAGATAGGTTGTCTTTAATGGTGTCGTTATTTGCTATCGAGAACTCAACTGAAAAGGTCACTTCATCACCACATGAACTGAGTGCTTTCCAGATTTTCTCGACAAGATCTTCTTCAAGATGTTCTTCAACAGATAGTTCTGCGCGGAAATCATATCCCAGAAATTTTTTCTCGGCGACATAATAGTCACCCTCATCATCTTTCTTGTACCAGTTTACTTCGTGTCCAGAAACTGAATAGTTATTGTTTTTTAGAATTGAGGCAGGTAACCCGTTTTTCTCTAGCGCATCTTTTATTGTTTGAAGCAGCGTATTATATTTGGCTGTGCAGTTTTCACGGATCTTGGAAGTTCCTCGAATTGTGATATCAACGTTAATGGTGTCAGGCGGAACTTGCGTGCTCAATTTTGTAGATACGTCAATTGTTCGTTCCATGATGCGTTCCTTTCAGAGATGTTAGAGAAAAAATCAGCTGTTTGAACAGGTAATTTATTTCTCATCGTTAAATAATCATAGGCTTAAAAAGAGTTTTGAGTGTCCAGTGTAATGGACACTCATATAGTGGATAGTAACTGATATTAACCAGGTGAAATAGCTTATTATTAGTGCAAGGGAAGCGTGGGTAGACAACTACCGCGCGGGAGAGGGACACATGATTTTGTATTTTTCTGCAACAGGCAACTGCAAATATGTTGCCGAGCGAATTGCTGCGGAGTTTGATGACACTGCAGTCTCGATTGAGGTTTCAAATGGCCAGGTAAATCTCTCAGAAAATGAGATGCTTGGCATCGTGACGCCAGTTTATAACTGGGAACTTCCCATTACAACTCGGGAGTTTTTGAAGAATCTCCAGGTCATAAGTGCCTCTGCGCCGTACTCGTTCATTGTAACAACGTACGGAATAATGGCTGGTTGCACGTTTGTTGACGCAAAAAAGATTCTTGCCAACAAAGGACTAGAGCTCAACGCTGGTTTTAGCGTCAAAATGCCTGATACCTGGACTCCAATTTTTGATTTGAGCGACAAGACAAAGGTCCAGCAAATTAACGACAACGCCGAGAGCTATATCAATGCTGTTTTAAGCGGCATCAAAGAGCGTACTGTTGGTAATCACATGCAGGGCGTTGTTCCGTATGCAGTGAGACTTTTTATGGATTCCATGTATAACAACGAAAGGAAGACACAGCACTTCTCGGTTTCAGATAAGTGCATCGGATGTAGTCTTTGCGCACGAAAGTGCCCAGTTCAGGCCATTCAGATGAAGGATAAGAGACCTGTGTGGATTAAAGATCAGTGCGCCGCATGTCTTCGTTGTCTACATCATTGTCCTACGTTTGCCATTCAGTATGGTAAGGGGGCAACGAACAGACATGGTCAGTATAAAAATCCTCACGTCAAAGTGTAGTTTTAGGTGTAAACTTTATGCTGTAGTTAGCTATAGCTAACAAAATGCTAATCGAACGGAGTTAACCCATGCCTGCTCAGAACGAGAAGAAGGATCATCTTCCGGTACTTGGCGTCGGTCCCTCTTACGTGATTGCCATCGCGGTGCTGACAGTTGCGTGCATCACCCTGTCCAAGCTGGGTTTTCTTCCGTATCTGCGTATTCGAGCAACGGTTGGCGTAATGCATGCTGTAGGCACGGCTTTTTTGATCGTGGGTATTTGGCTCTGGGTTTCTGCTGCCATCAAAGAAAGCTTCGCGAGAAGATCATTGCAAATCAGCTGGTAACCACTGGTGTTTATGCGCTGGTAAGAAACCCTATCTACTCCGCATTTGCGTTTGTCATGTCAGGTGCAGCGCTGCTCTCTAGTAACCTTTATCTGCTACCACTACCCCTTGTGTTTTGGGCGCTTTTATCTGTGATGATGCAGGTTACAGAGGAGAAGTGGCTTCTCGAGCAGTTTGGCGATGAGTACAAAGAGTACTGCAAGCGAGTTAATCGCTGCATTCCGTGGTTTCCTAAGCGCTAACGTTTAACGTGAATATAAACGTGACCATTTGTTTTTATCCGAGCCCCAGTCCCATAGTTGAGCTGGGGCTTGTTTGATTTTCTCGCTATATAAATACTTTTACGAAGCGGCTATGATATACATACGTCCGCTAGGCATGCTTGTGTCGTGCCTGCTCTATATACGTCATGCTAGTTTGTTAGTGCTTGTACCTGCTGCTTCATGAGAAACGAGATATGCGATGCTGGATATTCGTCGTGTTTTGGCAAGTGCGCCCAAAAAGCATACGGAGGAGACGCTTAATTCTCTGACGACTGTTTGGGGAGAGGCGCTTGATACATCGAACGTGTTGCCTGAGCATCCGCGTCCTCGTATGCAGCGCGACAATTACGTGATGCTGAACGGCGTGTGGGAGTATGCGATTGCGCCGGTAGATGGCGAGGTGGACGCAGAAACCCTCGCGCTACAGGAGATTCCTTCCCGTTGGGATGGGCAGATTGTGGTGCCATTCTCGCCAGAAGCTCCGCTTTCTGGGGTTGGTCGAACGGTGCGTCCGTATGAGCTTTATGGTACAGGCGCAAAATTGACTTGCCAGAACTGGTCGATGACCAGCGACTTATTCTGCATTTTGATGCTGTCGACTGGATGTGCGCGTGTTTTGTAAACGGCAAGCTCGCCGGCACGCATACCGGCGGCTACCTGCCGTTTTCGTTTGACATCACGGATCTGCTTGGGTTGGTCGAGGCGGAAGGCGTGGCTGAGAGTGCGGCTGAGGTGGCGACTGCGGCGAAGAGTGGGACCACCGCTGAGCTTGTGCTTTGCGTTTGGGATCCAAGTGACGCCGGCTCTCAACTGCGAGGTAAACAGCGACTTTCTCGTGGCGACATTTGGTACACCGCTCAAAGTGGCATTTGGCAGAGCGTTTGGTATGAAGTTGTTTCTGCAGCTCATCTTGAGTTGCTAACGTTGAAGGGCGACATGTACGGCGTGCTTGAAGTTAAGACGAACGTACAGGTAAGCGGGCAGGCAAGCTTGCAGTCGGAGGCACTGGAGCTGGAGTTGGCGCTCAAGGATGAGCTTGGGCAAGACGTTCTTCTCGCCAGGCTTCCGGTGAGCGAAGCAGGAAAAATTTGCGAGGAACTACAGGTAGACAAACCGCAGTTGTGGTCTCCGGAGAGACCGTACCTCTATTTCGTGGAGGCAACACTTTGGCGGGATGGTGTAGCGGTCGATTTTGTTCGGAGCTATTGTGCGTTTCGTACTGTTGAGGTGAAGCCTGACGAGGCCGGTGTGCCAAGGGTGCATTTGAATGGAGCGCCGTATTTTGTGCGTGGCGTGCTGGATCAGGGCTATTGGCCTGACGGATTGCTGACGGCGCCATCCGACGATGCGCTGGTATATGACATAGAGGCCATGAAGTCGGCTGGTTTTAATACGCTGCGAAAGCATATCAAGATTGAAAGCGAGCGTTGGTATTACCACTGCGATCGTATTGGCATGCTGGTTTGGCAGGATTGTGTTTCGGGAGGTAGCGCATATAGTCCCTGGCACACGAGTCAGAAGCCGACGCTGTTCAGCTTTACCTGGGGACGATTTGACGACACAACACCAAGTCATCACGAGGCTTTATCCGCAGGTGACGAAGGCTATCGCAAGGAGTGGACAGAAACTTGTCAGGAAATGGTCAAGCTCCTGGATGGACATCCTTCGATTGGATTTTGGACGCTCTTTAACGAGGGTTGGGGACAGTTTGATGCACGGGCTGCTACTGAGGCTGTTCGCGCCTTGGATGCAACACGACCAATTGATGCAACAAGCGGCTGGTACGATCAGGGATGCGGCGATTTCCTGAGCATTCACAATTATTTCCGACCGCTTCGTGCGGGTTGGCATGGAAAGCAACGGGAGAATCGAGCAGCAATAATTTCTGAGTTTGGTGGTCTGGCGCAGATGACATCAGGTCATACGTCACTTGACCATTCTTATGGATATGGGGATTTTGCCACAGTTGAGGATTGGCGAGCTGCTGTTAAAAAGTTGCTTGCAGAGGTGGAATCGCTGCAGGATGAGGGCCTTGCTGGGTACGTTTATACGCAGGTATCTGACGTTGAAGAAGAGGTAAACGGCCTGCTTACTTACGATCGAAAGATCAACAAGTTCAATGGGTAGTGACTGCCGGATGACGATGGGTAATGCTCAGCGATATCCGACAAGTTAAGCGATGAGCAGTGGTTAGAAAGATGCCCAGTTAATTGAGGTGTGTCCAGTAATGCCAATTGCTGATTCTATCCAAAGTGGTAAAAAATGCGTTTAGTTGGGGTTTCATTTTTCTGTATAACGAGTTTTCGCAGATAAAAAATTGCAATGGTGGTAAAAAATCGTCTTAGTTGGGCATAAAAATGACTTTTTAAAGTTTTGATCCCCAACTAAACGGATTTTTTACCTTTTTAGCCCTTTAAATTTTCGCCCAAAAATTGAGTGATACACAAAATTGAATATCTGTGCATAGATATTCGTAGAAATGAATACATATTTAGCCTAAATAGAAATTTTGCAACTTAATACAAAAACTCGCCTTCCAGAGATCTATTTCTGGAAGGCGAGGGAAGTGTATCACTTCAGTTGTGCATCATTACGCTTGGTCGCACGTAGGCGCACGTAGGCGCACGCAGACGCAGGTAGCTGCATCGCGGCTGCGCGTCGTGGTGCGCGTAGCTGCACGTTAAGCGCTTGCTCCAGAGGTCGCATCTACGCCTGCACTTGGTGTGGAAGCGCCTGCGGCAGGAGCTGGGGCGCCAGCTGGTGGAACAACTGCTCCGTTAGCGCTTACAAGACGCTGACCTGTGGTTTGCAAGTACCAATCCAACCATGGCTTGAAGTTAAAGACAATCTCATTGATGCCTGCGTACGAGCCATCAAGATAGTACATTGCCTGGTAGTTGTGGGTATTAATGATATCAGCAGGAGTACCTGGGACAATGGTACGAACGTACTCTTTGTCGCCGTTGCGAAGTACACCAATGACAAACTCAACGTTTTTCATGCGACCCTCAGGAAGAGAGCTGTGAACTGTAGAAAGACGGTCGCCCGATTGCGCTGGCACGCGTTTTTGCCAGCATAGTGTCTGGATTGTCATGAGCGTTGTTGTAGTAAAGGAACTGGTTGTTGTCGTCCGCGTAGGTCAGCTCAAATGGCATTGCCTTCAGGAACATGTCAATCTGGTTGACCGTCAAAATGCCGTGATCAAGCTTAACGTATGTGTCGCCCGAGACCGCGCCCACAAGCTCGGCGGCCTTCTCGACCCAATCAGGATCGTCGGGATCAATGCCCTGGATAGTGGTGGAAATTGAGTTGGTTACGTCCAGATCCTCTGGCGCGATTGGCTTTGGCTTCTTCAACTTGGAGACCACCTCTACGTATTTGACAAAGTTATCCAGGCAAAGGCCCAGGAAGCCGACGGTGCGCTCGTCGATAATGTTGCCGTCCTCGTCAAAAGCCTGCTTGGCCTTTCCAAGAAGGAACTCGTTACCAGGTAAAACGTATGCGTTTACGCCCGGAGCATCCATAATCTTGCGCAGATGCACTTGCGCGCGAGAAGTTCCTTGGTCGTAGTAAGAAGCTCCGACAATCATGACAGGCTTGTTCTCAAATGGATGCACATCGTAGGAGAGCCACTCGATGACGCTCTTAAGCGCAGGTGAGATGGTATGGTTGTGTTCGGGCGTAGAAATAATGACGCCGTCAGCGCGGGTAATCTTGTTGTACAGCAGGCGGAGCTGGAAGTTCTCGTCCCACTTGAGGTCCTGGTTGAATAGAGGAATGTTATCAATCTCAAGGATCTCAAGCTCAAACTGCTTGGCAAAGTGCTTTTTGATGAAGTGCAGAAGCTTTCGGTTATAGGAAATCTCCGCATTTGAACCAACGATTCCTACAAATTTCATAATGGTAGTTCCTTCCAGACCTACAGGTTTTCCCAGTCAAAGTTCTCGGCCTCTTTGCGGAGAAGTTCGCGCGATGCGGCCATTTTTTCGTTGAGTTTCACAAACAGACGGAAATCGTCAAAGAGCAAGTCAAGCTTCTTGACGGTAGCCTTGTCCTTTAAGCTGCCCTTCTCGTCAAAGGCCTGTGCGGCGCGACCAAGAAGGAACTCAGAACCTGGCATGATTGCGGCTTTGAGCTCGGGAGCGTCCAGAATTTGGCGGAGCTGCAGCTGCGCGCGAGAAGATCCAAGCGTTCCCAGGGATGCACCGACAATCATGACTGGCTTGTTGACCATAGGGAAGATGCCGTAGGACAGCCAAGCAAGCGCGTTTTGCAGGACCGCTGGAATAGCGTGGTCGTACTCTGGGGTTGCGATGATGACGCCGTCGGCGGCCTCAATTTTCTTTGCAAGCTCGGAGACAACCTCGGGAACCTTCATCTTTTGAGGCTTGTTGAACAGGGGAATGTTGTCGATTTCTACCAGTTCAATAGTGGCCTTGTCGGCAAAATGCTTCTGCATAAACTGCAGGAGTCTTCGGTTATTTGACTCTTTTGAATTGGTGCCAATAAGGCCAACAAAGTTAAGCATCAAACTTCCTTTCTGAATTACGCAAGGAACTCAGGCGAGATTCCTGACGAATAATATAAGCGATTATCAGTGGTTACTATGAGTGCCTCAATGCCTTTCTTGTTCCACACGAGCAAGGAGCTGATTGGGTTTCTCGCCATAAAGGCGCGTGGTCCAAATTTCTCCGTCAAGCGAGTTGTCCGAGATAATCGTGATGCTTGCAAGTTGCGTGTCAACTGGATAGCCGGTGTCTCGGTCAAGAATGTGGTGATAGGTGTGCTCGTTTACCTGCAATTTCCTTTCGTAGGTACCGGAGGTCACCACGGACTGGTTACAAATGGGTAGCACAGCAAGGTTGGTGCCTCGTGGTTGTCGCGGATCCTGGATGCCAATCTGCCACGGCCTGTCCGCGAGCACATTGTCGCCAATTGTCTTAATGTTACCGCCAAGGTTGATAAGCGCGGAGGTAACATGCTGACTTTTCAGATATTCTGCAATTTTGTCGGCGATGTAGCCTTTTGCCAGGCATCCCAGGTCTAGCTTCATACCCCTTTTGGCGAGAAACACGGTGCAGCTCAGAGGATCCAATTCAATGAGTTGCGGATCAGTAAGCGATAACGCGTGCGTGACCTCGGTGTTATTTGGAATGCGAGCGTCAGAAAAGCCGATTCGCCAGGTTTGTACCAAGGGGCCAAGTGCAATGTTTAAATGACTTGCAGGTATAAGGCTTTGTTCTTTGCCAATCTGAATGAGCTCAAACAGCTCGGGGTCAACGGGGACAGGATGTTTGCCTGCTGCATGATTGACCTGCATCAGCTCGGAGTTTGCATCATTTGCGCTAAACCGCTGGTTATAGATGTTAAGGAGTTCAAAGACATCGTCAAGTAGCTGTTCTGCAGTGTACTCTTCCTGCGAATCATTGGAGGGTGGCAATAAAGAAATGGTGATAGTCGCGCCCATCAGGTGAGTTGATCTGGAAATGTAGGCTCGTTCTGGCACGACTCTCCTATAGTGTCTAACAGCAGTTTGTTTAATTTTATCAGCAGATTGCATAGCAGTAACTTTATTTTACGTTTGTTTGTTACGGTCATTTGTTGTATCCACAACATTTTAGCGAGAAACCCTACAGTTTTGGCAGCTCGCTGAAGACCACCTCTGAACTCAAAGCTCAGATGTCCCTAAACTCAAAGTGAAGACCGCTTCCAGCCCCAAAAATTAAGACCGCTCTCGGTCCCCAAAAAGTGAAGAAAAACTATGGAGTTAATTTGATTATTTATTCATAGGGATGTTTGTTTATTGTTGATATGTATTCATTTCCAGTATCATTTTTTGCAGAAAGTACTGATCGAAGAATTATTCTTGGCTGACGCGTATACGCCAGCCAATTTTTTTGAAGGAGCATAAAAGAAATGGATAAAAGAATGGCTTGGTGTGCACGTTTTTTCTCGCCAGGAGTAATGAAGTTAAATCTACGCACTTTGTAGCATTAATTGTGCGCAATTTAGTCAGTTTTCAAAGTCTTTGTCCAAGATTGAGATAAAAAACTTTATTTGAACACAATATTTCTTTAAATATTTTGTCAAAAACCATTAGTATGTTTAGTGGAGTTTTATATATCTCCAGGGGTACGTTCGATAGGAAAGATGGGGTTGATATGAGTAACTTTAAGAAGTCGTTTGCAACTATGTTTGCAGCAATAATGATGCTCACCGGTATCATTATTTTGGGTACAAGCACTGTTGCAAAGGCAGTGACATATCCGTTAACACAAAACATTGATTTTGGCGCTGATGGAGAACTTACTGTCAACCTTAAACCCACTTCACCCACAACCGTTAAGGGCAATGCAAACATCTCTACAGGTATCGAGATTGACGCGACTGGCCTCCATAAGCCAATCGACGGTCTTTACCTGGAGATTGAGGTAAACACCAAGCAGTCTGATACAAATATCAACAATACAAATAACATTACGCCTAACACCTATCTTGATAACTTTGCTACTCCAGCAGCAGCTACTCAGCCTATTATCAAGCGCGAGGAGACCATCGTTACCCCTGATGGCAGGACCATTAAGCGCCTGTACCTCAACACTATCGATACCACCGTTAAGCTGGAGCTCCCTTACGTTATGAGCTTCAGAGACATGGTTACCCCAGCAGATTTCCAGCTCAAGCCAGTTGTTCGTGTGTACAATGCAGACGGCACCGAGCTTGCTAACATGCCTGATCAGACATACTCCATTACCTACGACAAGCCTTGGCTTATGAAGCTAGTTGCTGGTGAAGAGAGTAACGACCAGCTTCTGTACGGTGGCATTAATGCCCCAGGTAGCTCAAATGCACTTTCAAATGACAAGACAGCTGACGTTATCTTCAACTTTAGACTCTACCAGTACTATCGCGCTTATCGTTCCATCATTATTACTGATACTCTTCCAACATATGTAAACGATGCTGGCCAGACGGTAACTGCGCACTTTGATCCAGCTAAGAACCCTAACTGGACACTCGGCCCAGATGGACGTACCGTAACCCTCAAGTTTGATATTCCTGAAGGAACCACCATTCTCAACGACTATATCAGAGATAACCTTCCTGCGTATTCCCAGCTCAAGCTTTCCTTCCCAGGAGCTCGTTACCTCAATGGAACTAACCGTGTAATTTAACAACACTGCTACTCTTCAGGGCATTCCTTATAACCCAAGTGCCGCTGAAGAGACAGTTGGCCAAGTCCCAGGCAACGAGCACAACTTTGACGACGATACCAAGCAGTTCCGCCTTGCTGGTAATGATTTCAGCGGCAACGGCATGCTCAGTAAGCGTGGTCCCGTTACCATCCAGTACGACAAGAATGGTCTTGCGGTTAAGAAGCTTGACTACACTATCAAGCTGGTTAACAAGCTGGATACACCACTCACCGACATCGAGTTTATTGAGGATGTTGCTAACACAGACAATCGCCTCTTTATGACTGCGCTGACTGGTAATCTTGTTGCAGTTGGACAGCGTATTGGTCTTAACATGGACCAGATTGAGGTTCGTGGTTATAAAGCTGATGGAAGCTACGACATCATTCCTACTAAGAAAAATGGTGCAAACTGGCTTTACCGTGCTGACATGAACTCGGCTAGCCAGCAGCAGCTGCAGTCCTATCTGGACCAGATTAACCAGGGTACGCTCGATCCGTCCAATGCTTCTGCTGTTTCTCCTCAGTACAGGAAGATTGGTATTTACTTCAAGAATGTAACCCTGCAGCCAACTAGCAACATTGACTTCAACATCCAGATGATGTTTATGAACCCATTTGGCGAGGTTTACAGCGACAGACCTATTACCAACATCATCAAGGTCAACGCCAATAAAGTTAATACCGACGGTACCAAGACCCCAATGAACTTCTCTGCAAATTGGGATACTCGCTTTACTCCATTTAGCGAGAAGGTCTGGCTGTCCAAGTCCTCTTGGTACCAGCGCGTTGGTATGCCTAACGAGCGCTTTAGTGCTCGCGTGGGCTTTGCGCTGACAGAGCTTTCACCTGCTCGTTACCTGAAGAATCCAACCTTCGTCGATCTTCTCCCTGCTGGCGTTTCTTATGACGAGAATACCTCTGTTTCACCAATTGCTGACTCACTGCAGCCTGAGAAGGTTGAGTACATCAAGAACTACAACGAGACTGGACGCAATGCAATCAAGATTACCCTTCCATCTGGATACGTGTATCAGTATGGAACCATGGGTTATGAGATTAGAAACCTGGTAATCAACGACGACATCATTCCTTCTAAGGCCGAGAATGACGTTCTAAACAACAATAATGACGTCTATTTCTACGCAACAAACTGGACTCACGGTACTCCAGATGATTTCTCTGGTATGTACAACGCCAGTAACTTTGTAAAAGACGATTTAGACATCAACATGAATGGTGTCACTGACGAGACTATTCTGAAGGCAACCGCAAAGGTTCTGGGCAACAACGTTGAGAGTATCCAGTCCGATAAGCATATTCGTAGCCTTGAGCCAAACATTGCTGGCGGCGGTGCGTTCTACGGTAGGGCATTTACCTCGGCTACTATCATGACTGACTTTGGCGGCGTCACTGATACCAGCGGATTGTTCCAGTATCGTCTGAGCATCCGTAACTACTACAACACGCCAATGAACAAGATTCTTATGTATGACGTTTTGCCATACGTTGGTGATGGTAGGAACTCTGCATTCAGCAATACCCTTCAGGGTCCTATTGATCTGAAGATTGGTTCAACTGACGTCAGCTCCCAGTACGATATTTACTATCGTACCGATGAGCACCCAGCTCAGAACGATATCAACGAGATTAACAGCCCAGAATGGACTAAGACTCCAGCTGACTACACTAAGGTAACGGCAATCAAGATTGTTGGTAAGGATGGCACTATCTGCCTCCATACACTGTTCTGTCTGCGGTCCTGACCATGAAGGCTCCTCTGTATGATCCAAACCTCTCCGAGGCTCTTGCATACAACGACATGAGCGTTATCTACAACAACGAAGCTGCTATGCGTCGTACCGAGAAGGTCGCAAACCAGCTTGTTGACATCATGGATGTCAAGGTAGAGAAGAAGTGGCTTGATGCTGACGGCAACGCAATTGCTCAGCCAGATGCTACCTCCATTACCGTAAAGCTTCTTGCCGACGGTGTTGATACTGGTAAGACGCTTGACCTTACCGCGGCCAACAACTGGACTGCTTCGTTCACGCATCTTCGTAAGTACACTGTTGAGACTCACAACGACGGTACCAGCACAAAGACTCCTATCGTCTACACTCTTGAAGAGGTAGGCACAGACGCCAATGGCATGGTCACTTACAATGGCAAGAAGTACAAGGTGACTGCTACTTCTGGTCAGGCAGATGAGAATTCACCAAACGATTCCGTTGCACTGAGTGTTACCAACCAGCTGCAGCAGGAGAAGGTCTCCGTCTCTGGCAAGAAGCTCTGGGACGACTCTAACAACAACGACGGTAAGCGCCCTGCTTCCATTGTTGTCAGGCTTCTTGCAGATGGTGTTGAGGTTCAGCACAAGACAGTCACTGCTGCAGATAACTGGGAGTACACCTTCTCTGACCTGCCTAAGTTCAATGGCAACACAGAGATTACCTACACCGTTTCTGAGGATGCAGTACCTGACTACACCACAAGCATCAATGGCTTTGAGATTACAAACCAGCATGCTCCTGAGGCTTTGAGTATCCCAGTTAAGAAGGTCTGGGTTGACGACAATAATGCTCAGGGCCTGCGTCCTACTAGTGTTCACGTCAGGCTCTATGCAGACGGCACCCAGGTGGACGAGTTTGATCTGAACACAGGCAACAACTGGTCTCACATCTTCAACGGCCTCCCACGTTACACTGCTGGTCACGAGATTGAGTACACCGTCAAGGAAGACCCAATTGCTCACTACACTACTTCCTACTCTGGTTCTTCAGCTACTGAGCTTACAGTTACCAACACCATTGAAGGTAAGGTTTCTGTTCCAGTAACAAAGAAGTGGATTGGTGCACCTGCTGATAGCGTAACTATTCACCTGCTCGCTGATGGTGTCGAGGTTCAGAGCGCTACTCTGACTGCTGCAGACAACTGGCAGCACACGTTCAGCAACCTTAACCAGTACAACAATGGCGCACTGATCAACTACACCATTACTGAGGATGCAGTTGATGGCTACACCACGCAGATTACTGGCGACGCTACTAACTATGTAGTAACCAACACCAACATGAAGACTCGCGATATTCCGGTCACCAAGGTTTGGGAGAACCAGGAAGGCGACTCTGCTGAGATTGTTCTGTATCGTGATGGTGTCGAGGTTGATAGGGTAACCATCACCAAGGCTGACGACTGGAAGCACACCTTCAGCAACCTTGAGTTCTACGACAAGACTGATGGTCACGAGTACGCATACACCATCTCCGAGACTCCTATTTCTGGCTACACAACCCAGATCACAGGTAATCAGGACGACGGTTTCACAGTGACCAACACTGCTCCTGTTGTTCCTCCAACTACGCCACCTACTACTCCAGAGCCTAAGAAGCCAGGTCTTCCTTATACTGGTGACGCCTCAGGCATTGCTTCAATCGTTGGAGCTGCAGCTCTGTCTCTGAGTGGTCTTGGTATTGCTCTGAGAAGAAAGAACAGCTAATAGTTAGGGTTTCCAACTCGTGATAGCTGACTAAAAACAGGCTCCTGGTAAAACCAGGAGCCTGTTTTGTGTAGCGCACCAAAACCGCTAAAGCGACCAAGCTGCCAAGGTCACCGTATGTGCGGCGCAGAACTATCCCGCGTCGCTATCCTGGTGTTTTGTAAAGTTCCCACTTCCGCTTTAGCGCTAAGTGGTAAAAAATGCGTTTAGTTGGGGGTTACATTTTTTTGCATACGCGTTTACCCAGGAAAAATTTTTAACTATGGTAAAAAATGCGTTTAGTTGGGCATCAAATAACAAAATTTCAATTTTCATCCCCAACTAAACGGCTTTTTTACCTTTTTGGACACTAAAATCAGTACCCTAAAATTGCGGTATTCACGATTATGAATAAACAAACTCCATTATGCAGGAATCAAACTACTCAAACGATTTTTGACGGCTCTGCCAACGTCAAGTTGATCTTCATCCGCCGAAAACTTAGTGTGCAGCAAAGAATTATCCAGCAACACGATATAATTTTTAGGGTAGTTCCTAGTTATTTTCTGTACTGCAAAACGTGGAGGTAAAAGGCCTATGAGAAGCATCTTTTGAGGATCGACAGGTATCAATTAAGTGCGACGACAAGTATTCTTATACCGTTACAAAAGATGGTCTGGCTTATGTTCCAGGTAATGGAAAGCCAGAGGTCAAGGTTTTGTTTTCAGAGGTCGGTTCAACCTTCTTACTGAATTATTGCAGCTCAAACGGTCCTTACGAGATTACCTTTAAAGATAACGACGGCCATAATCTCGTTAGCATTGACACAGACCTTAAGCTTCGTGGATTTGGACACAACATCCTAGATACAAAGACTATCATCCTCGCTTTTGCAGCCAATAAGCTTACTACTGAGTTTCCCTAATAACCTTGATACGTTAAACACTAAGCTTGGGTTCAGCCTCAAGGAGAGAAAAAGATCACTATCGCAAACGGCGTGATTTCCGGCGCAAAGCATCAGGTCAAGCTTTCCGACATCCGTCGAGTTCAGTGTGTTGCTGGTGGCGCACTCAACAATCTCTTTGTCTTCACTAAAGAAAAAGGTGGCTTCTTTGATAGGGCAGACATCGTAGTTCCTGTCAACGAGCTCACAGTTCCTATTCTTGAGGCAGCAATGAGAAGAAATACTGGTCACGGCATTGATTTCACTAGAGGCAATGGCTTCGACCAGCCAAACAGCAACTTCATTATTATTCGTTATTTGGACTCTAGCTTCTTCGAAACCGCTCCTGGCGTCTTCAAAGAGGATTGGCAGAAGGACGCTTACGAGTTTGTTAAGTCCTTTGGTTACGACCTTCAAACCATGCTAGGAGAGTAACCTCTGGCGAGAAAAACGTCTTGTCCAAGAAAACAGCCGCCTTCTTTGAACTGCCTCCCATTTCTTGGACATAAGAAATGGGAGGCTTTTTATGCGTATGGATTGTAGGGTAAAGCACGATGTAGAGGTGAGGAGAAAGGCAGTAGAGCTCTTTGCTTCTGGCAGGGGTTCTTGTGCGGTTGCAAGTACTCTTTCTGTTCCACTCTCAACTGTGAAAGAATGGCACCATATATACCACGCGTTTGAAGCGAGGTGCTACTGACCATGGATGGCAAGCAAGCTCCCTATACCTACGAGCAAAAAGTTGCTGCAGCAAGAGCTGTCGTTGAGGGTGGCATGACAAGGACTGAGGCAATGGCCGAGTTTAAGATTATGTCGCTGGCGCCACTTAAGAGCTGGTGCAAGCTCTATCGTACAGGTGGCGCAGAGGCTCTTAAGCCAAAGCCAAAAGGAAGACCTAAAGGCTCTAAGTCCAAGCCACAGAAACGCACCCGCGAGCAGGAACTTGAGGAGCGCTGCCGCAGGCTCGAGACCGAAGTAGCCTACTTAAAAAAATTGCGCGCCCTGGTCGAGAAAGACGAGCTCTGACCGGGGTAAAGGTTGAAGCTGTGAGTGCTTTGTGCAGTGAGGGGTACTCTTTGTGCTATTTGCTGGAGTGCTCAGGGCTTTCAAGGTCTACCTACTACTACGCACGAGCTCACCCAGTAAAGCCAACACGCCCAGAGCTACACCGCGCGGTTGCAGAGATTTTCTCGCGTACTACAAACGGCTGTGGTCACAGACAGATAGCCATGTGTCTGCGCGCTGAGCTGGGTGTAAGAATCGCCGACAAGACTGTTCTTAAAATCATGCGTGAGATGGGTATTCGCTGTAGGATACGGCGTGAGACAGACTATCACCGCTATAGCTCCTATAAAGGCGTTGTCGGTAAGACCTTTGAAAACGTCATAGGACGCGACTTTTCTGCTGATGGACCGTGGAAGAAGATGGGTACCGACGTCACAGAGTTTAAGCAGGCGTGGGGCAAGGCATACTTTGCTCCCGTCTATGACTTCGGAAGCAAAGAGATTGTCGCATGGAGTGTGTCGAGGGGTCCAAACATGGTTCAGCAAAAAGCTCTTCTCGATCAACTTTTAGCGAAGATACCTAAAGGCGTAACTCCGATTCTGCACAGCGATATGGGTTGGCAATACCAGCTCAGCGCATGGTGTAAGCGACTGAAAGACGCTGGGATTGTCCAGAGCATGTCCAGAAAGGGTAACTGCATAGATAACGGTGCTACCGAGCAGGTCTTTGGCCATATGAAAGACGAGTTCTTCCGAGGAAGAACGTGGCCTAACTTTGATTCTTTCAAAGCTGATTTGGACGCATATGTTATGTACTGGAATACACAAAGGCGTCAGGTTAAACTAAAAGGACTGACCTCGGAGGAGTTCCGAAATCAGTCCTTGGTGGCCTAGCTCTTTATTAAATCCGTCCAAGTTTTGGGACGCAGTTCACTTAGTCAAAGGCGGCTGTTTCATTTAGTTCATAGACTATAGAAGTCCTTGAACCCTCTGGTCATATACTTTTTGCCAGCTCAGACGTCATAAACTCCTGCTTGAGCTTGGATATGAATTTCGTATCTGTAAAGAGTCTATAAATTAAAACTGCAGCTCCACCAATATCAAGGTTTCTAGGATTCTTTGTGATAGCAGCCTGAATGACGCTACTTGATGTGGCAATAGAATTCGAGATAAGAAGAATCTTTTTTGTTCTGACTTGGTGCATTTCAGAGCAAAATTCAGTTCCATCATCTTTATTAAAGAGAGAGCATCCATGTAGTGTGGCAACAAGCCAATTGATTGCAATTGCACCTACTGCCTGACCGCCAACTTTAACAATGTCTCCCATATTGACATAGCTAGTCAGTTTTTCAGCGGTTGCTTTATTGAGAATTAGGTTTTCAATTGGTAACTGGATTCCTACTGGTGTATATAGATCTGTTCCAATATGGATGATTTGTTTAATTAATGCAGCTGCTGCTGCGTCAGGTTCAGAAGGAATTCTCTTTGCCGCAGCACCCAAAAGTAATAGCGTAGACGTAGGAGTTGTAATATGAGGATTCTTCCCAAGTGGATCGTACTCTACATTAAAGGATGTGGGCAGATAACCGAATTTTCCGATAAGGGGATTTGGATTAGGAGCGGTAAGAGTGTTAGTCATGATATTGGCTGTTCCAAAGATCAGTCCAAGAATCGGGTCATGACCAAATGTTCCAAAGCGATGATTGGCCCCTTTAAATATTCCAAAATTGCCGTCAGAAAAACGGGTGGCATCATAAGGAACTCCACGAGCAGATAAGATATGGCTCTTGGAGGCGTAAAGAGGTCTATTAGCTTCTTCGGAAGCATCAAATTGATTAAAAAAATCTTACTTTGGACATCATGAAGTCTAGCTTCTTTAAAATTATTTGATCCAGCCGGATCAATCTCAGTAAGTTTGTTAATAAGAAGAACCCTTATGACTTGAAGCGCAGTTGCACTAATAAGGAACGCCGCATCTGAATCCTGAAGTTTTGTAAGCTGTTTAAATTCATAGTCAATGCGGTCGAGATTTTTACCATATTCTATTACCGAAGAGTTGATGATTTCTTCAATGCGCTGGTCATTGACAATATCGTTTGCAACTCTCTCTGTAATGTATACATTAAAGAGCTCATTTGCTGCTAGTTCTTCTTCGGTAATTTCCTCATCGATTTCGATAGCAATCTGTACTTTTTGGGAAATTGATTCTAGTTGAGAAACTTCAACAGGCTCAAGAAACTCCTTAACAACATCAAAAGTTAAAGAATTATCCGCAATGATAGAAAGCAACTTATCTTTAACGGCCTCTGGAAGCGTGAAACCTAGCTGTAGATTATCGAGTTGTTCTTCGACCCAAAGTTGTTCCTGTGATGAAAACTCTCCATCGGCTCGGAGGAAATAGCACATTGTAGCAACGTATGCATAGAGGAAGTTAAAACGTTTTGTTCCGGCAAGATAAGCGCCTTGTTTAATTCCGTCGCCAAATCCACTCATTCGAGCTTGTTTGCGACGTGCTGCAGGTGTGTTTTCCTTAATAACATTAACTCCGTCAGTAACAGCCTTTGAGACGTTAGACGCAGTTTCGATTGCGTTATCTGCAACTCCTTTAGCTGTTGCAGACAGAGCATCTCCTGCAGCAGATATAATGCTCTGTGCATTAGCGGGAATGTGTGCTTCATCGATTTTCTTAAGAAGCTGATCCTTGCCGCCAACCAATTTGTTACGAGCTGCATCTAAATCAATTGTAGGCTTCATAAGAAGTCCTTTTCTGTAAGAGAAATCTATACGATTAGTATTTCCAGCTAAAATGGAACTCCTGTACAACAGAATGGACAGAAGAATAGAACGACATAGATTTCTTCAGTAATTATTAGAAATTATGATTTCGAAACAGATGAGAGATAAAAGTATTTCTGTAAAAGGTCGTATATTTTTTTCGTTAATGGACAAATTCTCAAAGATGAATTTGCATAAAAACTCAGACAAAAAAATAACCCCGGGAAAGTCCGGGGTTATTTCGTAAAACGATAAAACCTTAGAGGCGAGAAGATCGCTCTAGCAGTTAGGTCTTACTTCTGCTTGCGAGCCCTTAGTGCAAAGCCGAGAGCGGTGATGCCAGAAGCAACCATGCCAACAGAGGCAATTACAAGCTCAGCGACATCGCCGGTGTCTGGCAGAACGCGCTTCTTCTTGGTCTTAGAAGGCTTGTGTGGATCAGGGCTAGGAGTTGGCTCAGGATCTGGTGTTGGCTGAGGCTCAGGCTCTGGATAGTCGTTTGTGAATACCAGAGGAGGCGTGCTTCTGCACTCGCACTGATCAATCTCTGTTACGGTTCCATCTTCAGCGGTCTTTAGTAATGTGGTAGGTGAAATCAAGCTCACCATCATCATTCTTAAAGACGGTGTAGGTGAGGGTGTAGACGGACTTGTCGTAAGTAACCCTCTGGTTAGTGCCGGTAACCTCTTTGATGGTGTAAACATAGGTGCCAGATTGCGTAAAGACTAGCTCACCGAAGTTATTATCGCCAGAAACATCAACAGAAGTCTCAACGCTATCTGTTGTTGCGTTGTTTGGCATTGGGTAGGAAGGATCGTTGCGGGTGAGCGTGAACTTGAAGACATCCTGAGTTGTTGCAGTGCGTGGATTGCCACCGTTGTCATCAGGGAGAACTGATGGATAGTCGGTTGGAGCATCTGGTGCGTTACCAGTAACAACCTTCTGGACAACTGGATAGTCCCTGGCTGGCAGTGGATCAGGATAGACATTAGTAAAGACAGCGCCTGTTGCATCGTTATACTCGCCAAGGTCAACGGTAGTAACGTTTCCGTCCTCGTCGGTCTTGGTCATAGTACGTGTTGCCTCAAGCTGGCCAGTACCGTCGTCAGTAACGTTATAGGTAACGGTGTAGACGCTCTGATCGTACTGGATGTTCTGGGTGCCGGTAACCTCTTTGATGGTGTACACGTAGGTGCCAGGCTGAGTGAACGTAATGTTGCGGAATACAGCGTCGCCACCAAGAAGCCTGCGTGTACGAGCGGTATTGCCGGTAGATCCCTCAGGCATTGGGCTGGATGGATCAAGGCGTGTCATCTCAAAGATAAAGACGTTAGGAGCGTCGCCTTCGTCTTCAGAGCCATTCGCCAGGAAGTTGTTGATCAGGCTCTCGGCAAAGCTGCCGCTTGCAGTGTCGTCGGCGCTTGTCGCGCTTGCAGTGCTTGTGGCGCCTGCTGCGCTAACGTTACTTGAGCTCAGGTAAGAATTAACCAGAGACGCAGGTGAAGGCCCTCCAGGTATAGGAACAACTGGGTAATCGCCTTCGACAATCTTGGTAACGGATGGCGTCACAATGGTAGGCCTGACATTGTAGACATTTACCAGCGACTGAGTGGTGGTGTACTGCTCGACGCGAGAAATACTGCTTCTAGTTGAAACGTAGGAATTAGGAACGTTCTCGGTGATGGTGTACGAAACAGTATCAGCAGCAGTATTGTCTACGTACTTACGAAGACCCTTGTAGACAATGGTGTAGGTGTTATTGCCGTTATCGGTAACCTCAGGCGTAATGGTGCTGGTATCAAGGTTCTTATCGTTAGAGAGAACCAAATTGTTAGCACCAAAATCAGCTGTGGATGGGCGCTTACCAGCTGCATCGTTGTTATCGTCCCAGACCTTATTGATCTTGAGGTCAACGCCTGCATAGCTCAGAGCGTGAGTGGAGAGGGTGCGAGTGGAGTGGTTACCAGCAATGTCGTAGTCAAGAACGCTGCTGAATACGCTGCGATTACCGTCGTAGGAAGCGTCAACGTTGTCGGCAACCTTATACGTGACGTCAACAAAGCCGCCGCTATTTGCAGCAAGTGCGTGCGTTGAAGTAAACAGCACCATGTCGGCCTCAGCAGGATTGGTGACTACGGTGTAGTCGCCAGGCTGTGGAGCATGGTTTGCAGTGTAGGTAACACCAGGGTTCAGCTTGATGTACTGGTAAGAGAAGTTGGAAGAAGAACTTACGCCTTCAAGTGCCAGAGGCAGCTGAGTTGCGCCTTCTGGATTGATGCCAGCGCCACGGTTTGCAGACTTGGACAGCAGTGGAACAAACAGCTGCGTGGTATTTGCGGTGTTACCGGTGTTATTGCGGACAGCAATGTGAACAGTTGCGGTGTCTCCACGCTGCATAACAGGGGTAGTTGCGCCTGGATTAGCGGAGTCGTACGTGTAATCAGTAACGGTTCCAGAGATAACGTCCTTTACAGAAAGGGTAGATGCAGCGGCAATAGCAGATGCCTGTGCAATGTTGATACCAGGGCCCTCGGAGAGTGAAACCATGGTCTCGCCAGAGTTGACGCTGTTGCCAAATAGGCTGGTGTACTGGGAAGTGTCCCAATTGTCTCTGTCCCACTTCTCAGCCTTAATCTGAGCACCAATTTCCTTGAAGTCTTTGGTGGTAATGCCAATAAAGTCATTGATGTGGTAAGTACCTCTTGCGGCAAGATTAGTGGTTTGAACGTCCATACTCAGATTCATGTTGTTGCTGGTAAAGTTTGGCTGATACTGGCCGCGAGTCCCGTCGCCAACATCAATGGTGTACTTCCAGACCCTAACTGCAACGCCATCCTTATCAAAGGTGCCAACAAACTCAGGTGTACTGAGTGTGCCGTTAGTGACGGTCAGGTTGCTGTAGGTAAAGCCCTCAGGCATGATGACGTAGAGCACTGGCTCCTGAAGAGGGTTCCAGTCCCAGTTAGCGTCGTCGATGCGGCCAGAAATATTAAAGGTATCGCCACCGTTAATCTGGGTCTTATCGATTTTGCCAACGCCGTTAAGAACCTTAGGTGCGCCGGACTTGGCGGTCAGCGTAACGCCTGTGTCAGGAGTGGTACCGGTGTTGTAGAGCTTGACGTTAGTGACAACGTCGGCGTTAGTGCCCTTCTTCCAAGAGCCGTAAACGCCGTTGGAGATGTAGCTCCAGCCGTAGTACTCATCAGTGACATACTTGTTGTTTGGATTCGATGCGTCGAGAAGATCGCTCATTTGACTAATGCCATCGTATCCGCCAAGAATTGGACCAAGGTCAACCTTGATGGAAGTGATGGAGGTATTGATATCAAGGCCTAGGGCAGTGTTGGTGATAAGTGCTGAGACACCAGAGTTACGCAGAATGCTTGGATCAGCAGTTCCGCTCGTACCGTCCGATGCGGTCCAGTGGATTGGACCATAGGTCATACCAACCATATAAGGGATGGTGACGCCGCGGATGATAGCGGTCTGGTTCTGATCGATGGGGTCATCTCGAGCGTCTTTGGAGCGGTGTCTGTGGAGAGCTCGTTCTTGATGAGGTAGGTGCCAAGACGAACGTTGTAGGTATCGTTTTTCTTGTATGCCCAGTTAGGAGCTGTATCGACAAGGGCGTGTGTGGTAAGACGCTCTGGGTTAAGACCGTCAATTACGGTAACTGTAAGCGTAGAAGAAGCGTTTGCGGAGGTACGGTTGACGTTTGGAGTGTCATTCCAAACGGACATAGTGAGGTTCTTGATGATGACGTTAAAGGTTGAGTTGTTAGGTCTGGTGCTTGATGCAGGAACCTTAATCTGTGGCTTAAAGGTAGGAGTGCCTGCGTAAGAACCTGGCTCGTTCCACTCAACCGTTGCGGTCTTGTTAGTGCCATCATCGGTGGTGTTGACAACAGTTCCCATGGAGTGATACAAGCTGGTTTCTTCAACACCAACAAGCTCCATATCGCTTGGATAGACAACCTGAACCGTAGTCTTGCTGTTTGCCTCGGTGAGTACCTTAGAGCCTGTGGTAGAAACCTTCAGGGTAGAGGTGGTACCACCCTTAGAGAGAACTTCGGTGGACTGATCAGCCCAGAAACCATAGGTCATGGCGTCAGCTGCAGTAACAGATGAGGTATGTGGATCAATGTTTTGTGTTGCAGCGGTGCTCAAGCTAACACGAATTGCGTTTGCGATAACCTGGCTTGCGCTCTGGTTCTCAACAGCGTCATCAAGCTTGAACTGAATTTCTCCCCGTGGAAGAAACCTGGGTAAGGCCGTCCTTGGTCATATAGACCAGATCACCACTGCGGTTCTTCTCGGAACTTGCGCCAGGATAGCCGTAAGGAAGGGTTCCCGTTCCCGTAGGTGTGGTAACCAGGTCAGAGAAGCTGGTGTTTGAGATGCCACCAACGGTAAACGTTGCACCTGGAGTACCTGTGACATAGAGTCCGTCTCCAAACCTCACGTTGAGGTACGTTGGAGAGAACTGCAACGATGCAGGGATTGTGTAGCCAACATTCAAGGCGTAGGTGACTCCCGCCTTAAGAGCAGGGAGTTTGACCTGCAAGAAGGTCAGCAACTTGGGCGTGAGTTGACGCATCTTCAATGCTCAGAGCATTGATTTGAAGACCTGTGGTGTCTTCTGCGTAAGCTACGCTAAGGTTGGGCAGCAATGCTGCGACGAATGCAACGGCAGCTAAAAGCAATCCCGCTACAATCCTTGCCTTACTTTTCATAGCACATCCTAACTAGAGCGATACAGAACCAATCACTTTCTTTCTTATTTATTCTTACGACGCTTAGTAATGCCAAGTGAAGTCATTACAGCGGTCATACCAGCGAGAAGCGCAGCAAGAGGTGCTGCAGCAGAAGCATCTCCGGTGTATGGAGTCTTCTGCTTCTTTTTCTTAGATGGCTTAGTTGGAGTGGAAGGAGTCTCTGGAGTCTCATCCTCTGCAACAGTAATAGTGAGCTGGATTGTGTCGTTATCAGTTGCAACAGCGTCTTTACCATCTGGCCACTGGACACCATTCCAGGTGAACGAGAAGACCTTGCGGTTGCCAGCTGCGGAATCAGCAATAGCGCTGAAGGAGCCGGTAACGGTACCGACAGCGGTGAGCTGGGTGCCTGCAGCAACATTGGAGTCAATGGTGACGCCAGGAATGGTGAGCTTCATCCAGCCATCGTTGGCACTTGCCTCATCAACAATGCGCTCGAGGTCAGAGTACGTTCTAATGGAGGAAGGATCGCTGAGCTCAAAGGTGACGGTAACCGTACGACCGTTGACCTGAACATCGCTGACCTTAAAGCCGCTACCAAAGTTGGAAGCCTGGATGGTGTTGGCATCAAGGTTGCTTGGAAGTGTCATTCCCTCAGGAACAGTCAGAGTTGCTGTGAACTTGAACTTCAGGTTGCTCAGCGTAATGGTGTCATGGTTGGTATTAGGGTAGGCACGCTCGATGTTGTTCATCTGCTCTTGGATAGAAGAAGCAAGAATTGAACCAGTGAGGTTAAAGGTAGAACCTGCCTTCATAGTGATGACCTGGTCATGCTCGGTATTCTCGTCAGCAAGCATATCTGCAGGAAGGTTCATCTCAATTGGGTTGTTCACAATAAGAGTCTGCTGAATGCCGGTACCACGAGGGATCTCTGCTCGCAGCAATCTGAACGCCGTTCCAAGAAAGTTCGAACTTCTTGGTGACGTTGGTGACGGTGTTCTTTGCAAAAGACTCAAAGGTGCCAGTAAGAGTACCTGTAGCGGTGAGCTCCTGACCATTGGTTACCTGAGTTGGGTCAAGTGTGAGACCATCAACAGTTACGGTAAGAGGTCTTGCAATTTCTGCGGTAGCCGCATCGTCTTTGCCAACTGTCTCGACAGCGTCTTTGAGCTGCTTGTAGTTGGTGTAAGTGCCCTTGAGCTTCAGGGTAACGGTAACTTCCTGACCGTTCACAGAAACGTTTGTAACCTCAAAGAGATCACCAAGGCCAGAGGTAGTTACTGTTGGATTAGCTGGGACAACAACGCCAGCAGGAAGTGTGAGCTTTGCAGTAAAGGTAGAAGTTGTGCCAGAAAGCGTAATCTTGGTTAGGTCGTCGAGGCCGCCAGCAATGCCATTCTCAAAAGCGCTCATCTGATTAATGACGGAAGTAGCGTCAATAGCGCCTGTAAGACTGAAGCTCTTATCGTTAGAAACTTCCTTGATCTGAGTGGTGTTGCTCTGAGAATCACTCCACATATCTGCAGGAAGATCGCTCGTAAGCTCTACTCTCTGGATGGAAGGATCTTCCTTCCACTTGAGGTAATAGGTGACATCGTTAGTAAGTGTTGCACCACCGTCGATGGTTGCAGCGGAGTTACCTGCAGCGTCAGTGAACCAGTAGTGGTAGTTGTGACCAAAAACCATACCAAGGAAAGTTATTGGTTCATCTGTGTTATCTAAAACGTAATTCTCTAGTGTTGCAATCTCTGTATAAGCGGTATTAGTGTTGGTGCTGGTTGAGCTTGCAATTCCAGCAGTATCTGTGGTCAAAGTATTGCCACTGAGATTCTGTAGAAGAGCGTTAATAGTAGTCTGCTCAGCTACAGTTGGGTGAGTCTTGATAGTTGCAACTTCTCCGCCGTTTGCATCGGTGGTGATGTCAAAGACGTTTGGATTCTGCTTAAAGACGCTGTTTGCAGAGAAGGTTCCACCATTTGCCGAGAAGGACACGGTAAGATGCTGCTCCTCCCAGTCTGCGTACAAATCAACAGTATCAGTACCTGCAGGAACAGCCAGGTTGGAATTAGCTGCAACCTCGTCACCAGCGCCGTTTGCCTGGGTGGTCCAGCGCTTGAAGGTTTTACCAGCAATATTGAAGTTGTTGTCGAGGTTGTTGACATCAGCGTCAGAGCGAACTGTTACGGTACGGCTAGCGTTGGTGGCAACGCGGTCAATGACAGAGACGCCGTTGCCGTTGTGATACCTGACATAGAGCCAAGCAGTGTTGGCCTTCCAATGTGGATAGACTGTCATGTCAGAGGTGACCTGGGTATCAGCGGTGAACTGGTGCTCCGTGCCAGCAGCGTCGGTGTAGTACCAGCCGTCAAACTCTTGACCACTTGCATAAGGATCTGCAGGTAGAGTAGTTGTACCTCCTGCCACAGAAGAAGCGTTTGCAAGAGAGTTGCCGCGCATAGCAAGAGCAGTCTTGTTAGCAGTAGTGCCGTCAGCAAATGTTGGGTTGACGCCGGTAACGCCTGGGGTATTGAGGTCAAAGGTAACGGTTGCAGCAGGTGCCCACACGTGCTTCTGACCATCGCTTGAAGCGTTAGCAACTGGGTAGGTATAGGTTGCTCCGTTAGCATTAATGAGGCTCAGAGAGTTAGTTGATGGGTCAGCAAGGGTAAAGAGCGAGAGAACCTCATTGCCGTTAGCTGCGCCGTTTGTAGGGATAGTGCTACCAAAGCCACTGTTGTAGCTTGGTGCGTATTTGATCAGGTAAGAGCCGCCAACAACGTTGTAGTTCTGACGAGTCTGACCAGCGCCGTTATCGGAGTTCTTGGTGGCAGGGGTTTCTACCAGGCTGTTTCCGGTGAACTGGATGGAGCCGTTGGTCTGAGCTCCAAAGAGGGCGCCAGAGTTACGACCGTCTCCCTTAATCGTGGAGTTGTTAATGATGACGTCACCAGTGTTGACGTTAAGGCCGCCAGTTCCACCGTTAGTGAAGTTAAGGGTTGAGTTAGTAACGTTTACTGTTCCACCAGCTACACCAACAGAAATGCCAGATGTTGAGCCAGCATTTGCAGTAATGGTGGAGTTAACAATATTGGAAGTTCCCTGGATGGTCATGCCTGTAGCGCCGTACCATGAAGGATTAATGGTCAGGGTGGAGTCATTCATGTTGAGCTGGTTGACGTAGAAAGTCTGACCAAAGCCTTCAACAGTAAGATCTGTGTTCTGAAGGTTGAGATTACGGGCATCGTTCCAGGTACGAGCTTGAGAAGTTACCTTGATGGTAGCGTTTTTAAAGGTGACACCAGACTCAAAGAAGTTGGTATTGCTCTTATCGTCTGCGGTGATGGTAACGCTGTTCTTGTTGGTGCTGCCGCTAACGGTTCCGCCAAGGGAAATACCACGAGTACTGCTGGAACCTGCGTTGTTTCCTGAAGACATAGGTACCATCGGTGATGGTTGAGCCATCTTCTGCAGTGAGGGCGGTTTTGAAGCCTGACATGGTAAGAGTGCCTGTGCCAGTTAGCGTTGAGCCAGGTGAAAGAACCAGACCGTCAATGCTGTTTCCAGTGCCCGTAAGAGTTGCGCCCTCAGATTCAATCTTGAGAGTCATACCAGAAGGAATGGTAACCGTAGAGGTCAGATCAAGGTTGCCTTTGAGATGAATGGTGTTGATTGAAGAAGTTTCTCCCCACAGCTCTAGTGCTTTCTGAAGAGATTTAAGAGGATCGGAGCTGGAGCCCTCGTTAGAATCGCTACCGTTGGTTCCGTCTACCCAGAGCTCAGTTGAGATGTAAGAAAGGCTTCTTGTAACACGGCGAGAAGATCTTTCTGCAGGAGCAGCAGTCTGTTCAGAGGTCTGCTGGTTGGAAGTAGCTTCTGCGTTAGTGGTGGTTTCAGCAGAGGTCTCTGCTGTTGCTTTCAGAGGATGAGGCAGTTGCATCACTTGTTTGAGCTGCTGCAACTTCTTGCGTCTGAGCTACCTCTTGAGTGCTAGCAATTTCTGCTAACGCTGAAGAAGGGACCAAAGAGAGCGCGAGTACCAAAGACATAGCTGTCTTTGCCCCTTTGCTTGCAAAGTTCTTGTTTTTTCTTTCCATACCTACCCCTAACAAATAGTGAATACCCCAACAAAATTTGCAATTAAATCTTGTGCTGAAAAGTGATAAATCACGATAAGCACGATAGAGACAAATGACACATATTCAGAGCATTTTTCGTACAGATAATTATCCATTATTTTTGGTAAAAATTATTAGCTCAACCAGTGATTTTTTTATAGTTTGAACACATTTCAAAAAAACATCTTCGTATCATGTTATATAAATAGTTTAATCAAAATATTTGGTACGTTGAAAAATAGCATTTAAATTGCTCTATTTTTAACGATTTTCTCGACATTTGTCATAAACGTGCAACGGATAAAAATTGCAATAGAAATGTATTAAATTTTGAGACAAATGTGAGTTATTCGGAAACTGAATAGTGGAAGCTGGATAGTTAACAATTTCATGAAATTTGAGCTTCAAAATTCTCAAGCAAGAGAGGCTGTGTACACTAAGAAAAAGACAGTTAAGAGGATGCACAATCTGCGCAAATAATGCGTGAGAGATACGTTTGAATGTGTTGAGCGGGGAGTTATGGACTCAAAAATTATCGATGACGCTTTGGACTTTGTAAAAGAGGTCTTTCTCCACAGATTTTAGTGGCCACGATTACTTCCACACGTTGCGTGTGTACAAAATGGCAGTAAGAATTGCGCAAGAGGAGGGGGGCAAATCAAGAGATTGTTGCCCTTGCTGCACTTTTGCACGATGTTGATGACATCAAGCTTTCTCCAGAGACGCATGAGCATAAGGATAGGGCCGTTGGTTTTCTGCGCCAGCATTCTGTCAACGAGGCTACTATCCAGGCAATTTGTACCTCAATCGATGAGGTTTCTTTCTCGGGAACAGACTCGGTAGTTCCTTCAACGCTTGAGGGTATGTGTGTTCAAGACGCAGATCGCCTGGACGCGCTTGGTGCTGTTGGCATCGCACGCACCTTTGCTTATGGCGGAAGTCACGGTCGTGGTATGTACGATCCGGACGAACCACCAACTCTCAACATGAGCAGCGAGGAGTATCACTCACACAAATCAACGTCGCTCAACCACTTCTACGAGAAACTCTTTTTACTGACAGACATGATGAATACGCGCAGTGGTAAAGAGCTAGGAAAAGCTCGCGAGAAGTACATGCGTGAGTATGTTGATCAGTTCTTAGATGAGTGGAACGGTAAACGTTAAGATATAGTTATTAGCTATATGAATTAGTTAAGTATTTGTATTTCACAAGTGAAGTTTTGATTGTCATACTGGTTTCTCGTAAGCAGTTCAAAGGGGTCATTATGGCAATCAAAAATGATAAAACTACTCCACATCGCTTTGATGTTGTTGGCAGCTTTCTTCGTCCAGAGAATCTTAAGCAGACTCGTATTCAGTTTGAAAAAGGTCAGATCGATTCACATGAGCTCAAGCAAGTAGAGGACAAAGCTATTACAGAGCTTATCCAAAAGGAAAAGCAGGCGGGCCTTAAAGTCATCACCGATGGTGAGTTTAGGCGTGCAACCTGGCATCTCGATTTTATGTGGGCGTTCGAAGGTATTGGCCATGCGCCAACTAATACCGGCCTTCCTTTCCACGATGAGACTGCAGAGATTGACGACACCTTCCTTGTAGGAAAAGTGGAGCTCACCAAAGAGCATCCCTTTATAGAGCACTTCCGCTTTGTTCAGCAGTTTGAGGACGAGACTACCGTCGCCAAGCTTACTATTCCTGCACCTGCGCAGTTTATTGAGCAGTTCATTATGCCCATGAACCGCGAGCAGACTAACAAGTACTATGCCAACGATCAGGACCTTCTTGAAGACATTGTTGCTGGCTACGGTGCGTTTATTAAGCAGGTATATGCTGCAGGCTGTCGTAATCTTCAGCTTGATGACTGCTCATGGGGCGTGCTGGTTGACCCACGTGCAGAACTTTTCTTTGGCACTGACCAGGAGGGTCTTAAGAGAATCAAAGCGCTGCTCTTGGAGATTAATAACCGCGTTCTTGATGCGGCTCCAGCTGACCTGACTATTAACACGCACGTTTGTCGCGGCAACTTCCATAGTACCTGGGCCTGCGAGGGTGGCTATGACGATGTGGCCGATGCTCTTCTTGCTCAAGAGCACGTAAACGCGTTCTTCTTAGAATTTGATGATCATCGCTCCGGTGGCTTTGAGCCCCTGGCTTCTGTTCCAGCTGGTAAAAAAAGGTTGTGCTTGGTCTGATCACCACCAAGCACGCCCAGCTGGAAGAGAAAGCTAAGGTTATTGAACGTATTCATGAGGCGGCTCAGTACGTGCCTCTGGAGAACATCTGTCTTTCTCCCCAGTGCGGCTTTGCAAGCTGCGAGATTGGTAACAAGCTCACCGAAGATGAGCAGTGGGCAAAGATTGCGCTGGTTAAAGAAATTGCAGAAGAGGTTTGGGGTTAAACATCGGCTGGTTTACGGTCTGTTTGCGACTCACTCGCCGTTTACCGAAGAGTTTTTGACCATACGTTCTTCTCGACTCCTGTCCACTAAAATGGACAGGAGTTTTTTATTGGTGCTAGACTTCGGAGGCAGTATGCCAAGCGAGAAGACCCGCTGCTTGCATCTCATTCAGATTTTTGAAGAAGAAACCGATGATGACCACGGTCTGAGTACTCCTCAGCTTATCGAAAGACTTGCTGAACGCGGGCTTAGTGTGGAACGCAAGACGCTGTATGACGATATTAAGTCGTTGCAGAATTTTGGTTACGATATCCAGTCTTATCAGCGCCATCCTGTTGAATATGGCCTGGCTACCAGGAAGTTTCAGGCAGAGGAACTTATGCTGATGGCAGATGCCGTACAGTCATCAAAGTTTTTGACGGAGCGTAAGGCAAACAATCTGGTGAGCCTTATTGGAGAGCTGGGCGGGAAGTCCACCTCTGATACGCTCAAGAAGCGTATTCATGTTGAGGGTCGTATTAAGTCGCAAAATGAGTCTGTGTTTTATGCGCTTAATGCTATTCAAACGGCTCTTTTGCAGAAGAAAAAGGTCTCGTTTAAGTATCGCAAGAAGGGCTTCAAAGATAAGGTTATTGAAGAGCTTCCTGTAAGAGAAGAAACGCCTGTTCAGCTTACGTATATTGACGATTTTTACTATCTTATTGTGTGGAACGATAAGCATCAAAACTTTGTCAATTATCGCGTGGACCGCATGTTTAGGCTTGAGGTTGCTGATGCTGACGCCACGGTTAACGAGCAGATTAAGCAGTTTGATATAGACAAGTATCAAGAGCGCGTCTTTGGCATGTACTCGGGCGAGGTTGTTGAGGTCACACTTCGTGTCAATGAGCGCGTCATGTGCTCAGTGTATGACCGCTTTGGCAAGAACATTATTTTGAACAATCCCAAGTTCTGATGGGACAACGGCTGACGTGCATGTTTCTGTAATGGAAGCTCCAACGTTTTATGGTTGGCTTGCAACATTTGGAACAGATATTGAACTGGTAGCTCCAAAGAAGACCAGGCAGAAATATCAAGAGTATCTGAGCGGGAATTCTTCAGAGCTACCAATCAGAGAAAAGGACTAGCTAAACGGCGAAGACGGGCTAAAACGGACGGGCTAAACCGGACAGTTCACGAGTACCAATTAGCGAGCATCAATGACGTAAAGGCCTGCTTTAACGAGAAGATGACCATGGTGATCGCTGAGCTGTGTAATCTTGCAGGTAATAATGTTTTGATGTCCGTAGAAGAGCAGAGTACTCCAGAGAGAATTGCTTTCTCTAGGAACAAAAGCCCAGCTTGTGGTCATTAGAGTACAGAGCAAGAGCCTCTGGATCGTAAGGGTTATCGCGTTCAGGAACAATGGTCAGATCTGAGCCAAGTTTGAGCTGATCAAAAGATAAGAGGAGCGTCGTAGTAGGGAAGACCGGAAATAACAAAGGAATCAACAAGTTTTGTAGGACTATACATAAGAGCCTCCTTAGAAGATGTTGAGGATAGAGTAGAGATGTTAAAAAGAGCATGAGTGTCCAACAGATTGGACAGTAAAAAAATAGTCTGAAGACAGAAACAGTAAGAGACAAAAGAGTTTCAAAGGGAGTTTGTATGATTACCACTAAGAGATTGTTTCTTATTCCATGGCATGCATCTGATGCTGAAGAGCTCTATGAACTAGCAAAAGATCCAGAGATCGGTCCACTTTGTGGATGGGAACCTCATAAGACTTTAGAAAGATTCCAAGCAGGTTCTTGCAAACGTATTGTCCGATAAGTCCTGTTATGCCGTAAAAGACATGAAAGACCGGTCATGTAATTGGCTCGATGTCATTGGACTTTGAAAGAAATTCCTGATCCAAAAGATTTCCTCAAAACAGCTGCATCAGGCAGAAATTGGCTATTGGATTGGTCGTCCTTATTGGGGGACAAGGGTTTGCATCTGAAGGGTGCTCAAGCTCTTACTACCTATGCATTTGAAGAGCATGGCGTTGACCAGGTGATTATTAGATATCTTGAGCGTAATAAGAGATCTGCTTCAGTGGCTCAAAAGTGTGGCTTCACAGAAGTAGAAATCTTTACAGACTTTGAATAAATATACAGGCAAAGAAGAGCAGTTTGGTATCTCAGTACTCACAAAAGCGGACTGGGAACGTGTTCAAAAATAGCAGTTCTTCTTGCTATTTTGCGTGTTGTTTTTAAATGTTGCATAAGGCAAACTCGTATATGCAACGACAAAACTGCATGTAAAGTAAATGAAACAGTTAGTGGATTAAAGATTCTGCTTGTAAGAAGAGCGAAAGAAGTCTGTATATGATGATCAACAAACGCCTCATTGCCCTCATTGAGGAGAGTCAAAAAATACATTGGCTTGACCGTGCTTTACCAGTGGATTGCGCTGCTTGCCAATATTGTATTTATGTACTCTCTGGCAAGAATGATAGAAGCTTTGTTCATGGATTATTTTGTCCTCGACGAGCAGTTGGTGTTTATTGCACTCTGCCTTATTGCTATTGTGATCAGGTATTTCTGCAAACTTGCTCAGCACAAGACAAGCTTTTACGCAGCAGAAAGGGTTAAAAAGACCCTTCGCGAGAAAATCTATCAGAAGCTTTTAGAGTTTGGTCCCTCGTATAAAAATTCATATGCGACCAGTGAGATTGTTCAGCTGGCAGTTGAAGGCGTTGACCAGCTAGAAACGTATTTTGCGCAGTATCTACCACAGTTCTTCTATGCAGCTTTGGCTCCGCTCACACTATTCCTGACGTTGCTTTTTATTAGTCCTGTAGTTGGTATTGTTTTGCTGGTATTTGTTCCGCTTATTCCCATGACCATCGTTCTTATCCAGAAGTTTGCAAAGAAACTTTTGTCCAAGTATTGGGGCCAGTATACGCAGCTTGGCGATACGTTTTTGGAGAACCTGCAGGGTCTTACCACAGCAAAGATTTACAAGGCTGAGGATTTTAAACACAAGCAGATGAACGATGAAGCTGAGCATTTAGGCGTATTACCATGAAGGTTCTAACCATGCAGCTCAACTCCATCACCGTGATGGACGTGGTTGCATTTGGTGGAAGCGCGCTCGGTACAATTCTTGCAATTCAGCAGGTAAATGACCACCTCCTCTTTATGTGGGAAGGCGTCTTTTGTCATTTTGATTTCAGCTGAGTTCTTCTTGCCCATGCGTCTTTTTGGGCAGTTATTTCCACATTGCCATGAACGGTATGGCAGCGTCGGACAAGATCTTTGACCTGCTTGATATGCCTGTTCGAGAGCAGGGTACCAAGACAGTTCCTGAGTCCAGTGATTTGACGCTGCGCAACGTTTCTTTCTCCTACGACGGCGAGAAGCCCATCTTGGTGAATGTTTCTTTTGGAATGCGCGCTAACTCTTTGAATGCCCTGGTAGGAGAGTCAGGCTGCGGAAAATCAACAATTGCAGCACTTCTGACCGGAAAACTCCGCTCGTATTCTGGAGATGTTCTGTTTGGAAATACCAGTTTGTCAGACATTTCTGACCAGAATTTGCTTCAAAACGTTACGTATATTGGCCATCAAGCACATCTCTTTATGGGAAGCGTTCGCTCTAACCTTGCCATGGGTAATCCCAGAGGCAACTGAAGAACAGCTCTGGCATGCCCTTGAACAGGTCAATCTTGCTGAGTTCGTAAAGTCTTTGGGTGGACTTGACGCGCCAGTTGCCGAGAAGGGCTCCAACTTGTCTGGTGGTCAGCGTCAGAGATTAGCACTGGCCAGAGCCTTGCTTCACAATAGCCAGATGTACATTTTTGATGAAGCTACTTCAAATATTGATGTTGAGAGTGAAGACGTTATTATGCAGCAGGTTCACCAGCTTGCTCAGACAAAGATGGTGCTGGTAATTTCTCACCGCTTAGTAAACGTTAAAAATGCTGATCAGATTGTTGTGATGCAACATGGCCGCGTTGTTGGAAGTGGCACTCATCAAAAGTTGCTTGCAACAAATGACGAGTATAAGCGAATGACGCAGGCCCAGACCGAGCTTGAGAATTATGTGAAAGGAGCTGAGGCGTAATGAAAACAGAAGTTAAGAACAGCGCCACAACTGCACGTACTTCTCGCCGTAGTGCGCTCACTATTATGCTGAGACTGGTGGGGCTGGTTCGTCCGCTGGCTGGCTTTATGATACTTGCAATTTTGATGGGTGTTTTGGGTAACCTTGCCGCCACGTTCATCAGCATTTTTGGAGCATATGCGCTGCTCAGCGCTATGGGCTTTGCTTCATCTTCTCCTATGGTGTTGCTCTTTTGGCGGCATGCTTTTGTTTGCCCTGATCCGCGGTCTGTTGCGCTATGCCGAGCAGGAATGCAACCACTTTATTGCGTTTAAACTGCTTGCGCTTATTAGAGACCGTGTGTTCACGGCGCTCAGAAAGCTTGCTCCTGCAAAGCTTGAGGTCAAGAATAAAGGCAACCTGATGAGCGTTATTACCTCTGACATTGAGCTGCTTGAGGTTTTCTACGCGCATACTATCTCGCCTATTTGCATTGCGGTTGTGTTCTGCATTGTTATGGTGTGGTTTATTGCTGGTAGCTCCAACTGGATTTTAGGTGTTATTGCACTTGTTTCTTATCTGGTAGTTGGCGTGGCAATTCCGCTTGCTATGTCTAAGCGCTCCGAGCAAGACTCTGCTGAGGCAAGAGATCTTGCTGGTAACCTCTCGACGGTTACCCTTGATAACCTGCGTGGTCTTGACGAGATTCTGCAATACAACACCGGTGCACAGATGATTGAGGAAACAAGTCAACTAGCTGATCAGTTAAGTGACAGACAACAGGCAGTTAAGAAGGCATTTGGTGTCAACGATGCCGTCACGTCAACGGTTATTTTGCTCTCCGTCCTTGTTATGTTCTTTAGTTCGTTCTATCTGGCCAATAACCAGCAGATTCTTATGAACGAAGCCTTTATTGTCACTATTGCATTGATGAGCTCGTTTGGCCCTGTGGTTGCTTTGGCGGCACTTGGTACAACGCTGACCAGCACGTTTGCGGCGGGTAATCGCGTTTTGGATATTCTGGACGAGAAACCCCTGGTTGAAGACGTAGTGGACCAAAAAGACATCTCCTATGAAGGTGTGCGCGTTTCTAAGCTTTCATTTGCGTATGATAACGAGCAGATTCTAGACAACATTTCCGTGGATATTCCTACCGATAAGATCGTGGGAATTGTGGGAAAGAGCGGCTCAGGCAAGTCTACGCTGCTTAAACTTTTGATGCGTTTCTGGCCAGCAACACCTGGTGCCATTGAAATTTCTGGAACCCCTTTGGAGCAGATTAATACCTCTAACCTGCGTGATCTTGAGAGTTACATGACGCAGGATACGCATCTGTATCACGATTCCATTAAGAACAACCTGCGCATTGCAAAGCTTGATGCAACGGATGAAGAGATTGTTGAGGCGTGCAAGAAGGCTTCAATTCACGAGTACATTTCCACGCTGCCCCAGGGGTACGATACGCCTGTTGCAGAGCTTGGCGACTCACTTTCTGGCGGAGAGCGCCAGCGCATTGGCCTTGCTCGCGCATTCTTACATGACGCGCCACTCATGTTGCTTGACGAGCCAACCAGTAACCTAGACAGCCTAAACGAGGCTATTATCTTGCGCTCACTTGATAAAGAGACTGAGCATAAATCTGTGGTTCTTGTCTCTCACAGGGCTTCTACCATGGGAATTGCAGATGTTGTTTACACCGTTGATGGGGGACGTGTGAGCTAATGACGCCTGAAGAAATTGAACGAAAGCGCCAAAAAGAAAAAGGATCTCTTCTCGCTTATGATTCGCTTCTATTGCGAGAAGCACCACCACACCAAAAGCTCATGAGCCTCTGTGCGAAGAGTGCGCTGAGCTAGAGAAATACGCACATACGCGTGTAGATCGCTGTCCTCATATTGAGACAAAGACGTTTTTGCTCAAAATGCATATCGCATTGCTACAACAAAGAGATGCGAGCTCGAGTCAAAGAGGTCATGAAATCTTCGGGTCCACGACTTTTACTGCACCACCCAATTCTTGTCATCAAGCATGCGTTGCAGTAATTAAGCGCTGGTAGATGACAAAGGTTCGCTGCTGCGGATGTCTTAGGCTCGCGCTGATTAAGACAGCAACTCCAGATTCTTCTCACAACTCCACGGTCTTCTCGCCACAAAAGCGAGAAGACCGCATTTTTTTTGAATCTTTTTCATTTGAAACATAACTGTTAACTCTGAGAATTACGTATTTTTGACGCGGTGCGGTAGGTTTACAGTGACCTCTCGCTTTACAGAAGGAGGTACTGCGTTGATTAAATCAAAGAAAGCGTCATTTATTTTTAAGCTGTTTATTGCTGTGATTGGCACCTTTGTGCTGTGTGATTCGGCGGGCGTCTTCCGAATGAACTTCCGCGTTTCTTTCTTGTACTACTTCACTAACATCTCTAACGTGCTGCTTGTTGCCTATTTCTGGGGCGCGCTGTTCCAGGCTTATAAGCATCCCGAGACCGCTCAGAAGCCATGGATGCCAACGGTTAAGCACATGCTTATGCTGGGCATTACGGTAACTGGCCTGGTAGCTTACTTCCTGCTTGACCACGGCGAGGTCTTTGTAAATGGCGTCTTTAAGTTCAACAATTTTATCCTGCACGATGTGACCCCAATCTGCGCCGTTTTGGACTGGCTGCTCTTTGATGAGAAGCCAACCATGAGCTTTAAAGAGCCTCTGATCTGGCCTTTGTATCCGCTCACGTATTTTGCGTACATCATTGTCTTGGTTCTGGGCTTTGGCGTGCAGATTAAAGAGAAGTCTCGCTGGCCTTATGGTTTTATGGATTTTGACAAGCTGGGAGTTCCAACGGTTGCTCTGACTATTGTGATTTTGATTGTTGTCTTTGTTGCCTTGGGTTACCTCTACGTCGTCATTGACAAGAAGCTTGGCGAGAAGATCAATAAGGCTGAAAACTAATCCGAACAAGGTTAAAAGCCGGGATAACTGCAACGTTAAACCTAGCGTGTTGCGAAAAACCTCAATTAACTGCACAGCGCCTGACATTCGTGAACTGCCTCCTATTTCTTGGACACGAGAAATTGGAGTCAGTTCAAAACACACTTAAGTCAGATAATCTGTCAAAAAGATGTATACATGACGCTGAAAATACCTCAAACGTGCAGATTATCTTCATTTGATGTGTAATATGGCCGCAATTGTGCAGATTATCTGACATAGGTGTGTTCCTTAGAAGCGGAATTTGCCTATAGTTAAATTTCTTATATATTCCTATTCATTATTCAGCATATTACATGAAGTTTATGCATAGATATGCATATCAGGTAGTGTGACCGCCTAGCTGCCTGACTATCTTGATTAAGAACATGTCGATTCTTCGGCAGAAGCTACCAAAGCTGCGCTATTTTGTGCGCCAGGCCTAAAAGCCGACGCTAACACGCTGCAGAATCATAATCACCCACTCATGAACTGCCTCCCATTTCTTATGTCAAAGAAATGGGAGGCAGTTCACATTCGTCAGGCGCTTTTTTATGCCGTTTACGGGAGTACATTTGGAACGCGGCGTGTGTACTGGTAAACTATTAAAAAGTTGATGAAGGAGGTACTATGTCACTGTATCGTCATCTACGTGCTAGTTTAGGATCAGCCCATAAAATTGTGCTTGCTATCAGCACTTTTGTAATGGCAACCGTGATTTCTGTTATGGTAAAAGCTGATGTTATTGATGCGCCAAGAGTTGGTAATACGCCAAGAGTTGGTCTAGCTACTTCTCATGCAAGTTTGATTGCAGTCGTTGTTCTTGTGGCTGTAGTCGGATTTATCATGATTAAAAGGCGTAACAGGTAATAATTTGCCTACAACACAGCAGATTCTTCCCAAAAAAGAAGTCACTACCTTTGCGTATGCACTTTGTCACTTTGTAGTTGACTTTGCATGCGTATCCACCATGCTCTGCGCGGTAAGCCGAGTGTTGGGAGAGTCTGGCCAAGGTTCGATAGAAGTTGTTGCGCTAAGTATTTTACTGTATGACATAGTTGCCTTTACCCTGCAGCTTCCTATAGGCATTGCACTGGATCAGCTGGATAAGAACTCCTATGCCGTCTTACTTTCGTATGCTTTAGTGGGCGCTGGAGTTATTCTTTCTCTGGTCCCTATAGCCCTTCTCGAGTGGCTTGCGATTCTTTTGCTTGCGATTGGAAACGCGCTCTTTCATAGTGCAGGTGGACTGAGCGTCCTTAATATCTCGCAAAAACATGCAGGACCTTCGGGAATCTTTATTGCAACTGGTGCAATTGGAGTCTTTTTAGGTACACAAAGTGCTCAAATGGGAAGACTTCAGATTGCGTTTTCCCTGCTTGTGCTGTTGTTCTTATGCGCGCTTATCACGCTTGTAGTACAAAAGGTTAACAAGAAGTACTGGAACGTGCATAACGTTTCGTTTGATATTTCGAAGCTTTCATTCAATACATTGCTTACGATTGCACTGCTGAGCCTTGTGGTGGCGCTGAGAAGCTATGCCGGCATGGTTATGGCATTTCCTTGGAAGAGCGAAATGCTCCTGCTAGGCCTCAGCATTCTTGGTGTATTTGCAGGTAAAGCTCTTGGCGGAATGATTGCCGACCGTATTGGTTTTAGAACTACAGCTATTTTCTCGCTCATTGCCGCAGCTACTTTATTTGTACCTTCATGGGAGATGCCTCTTATGGGCCTCCTAGCTGTGTTTTTCTTTAACTTTACAATGGCGATCACGCTGGCTTCTTTGGCTAATATTTTGCACGAAGCAAAGGGAACCGCATTTGGCTTGGCCAGTTTCTCTTTGGCGATAGGCGCTTTACCTGCGCTCGTAGGATTCCGTATTGAACATCCTGTAATGCTCTCTGGTATCAGTTTGGTCTCGGCATTTGCGTTGGGCGTAGGTCTTACGTTAGTCAAAGATTCCGTGGCTACGGGCCCATTTGGTCATGAGCGTATGTTCCAGGCAGCACAAGTTGTTGAGGCTGTAGAGGAAGATGTTCTAATCGCAGAGCTATCTGATCAGGTTGATGAGCTTGCGGTTGAAGATGAGTGTGCAGCTGAAGACTATCTTGTGGCTGAAGACAAACAAGCAGAAGGCTAATGGCATGGACGACCAAATATTTTTATTGCCGTATTTGATAACCATTATTCCGATATTTGCGTTTTGTCTGATTCTGACTATTACTGTTGAGCTTATTGTCGCAAAATCGCTGGGCGTTACAGACAATCAAGCACTGTTGATTGTTGTTGCTGCTCAAGTGCTTACTAATCCAATTGCCGTTTTTATCACAAGCGCTCTTGTTGATGTGGTTGCTAACGACGTTCAGTACTGGGCGTGCGTCATAACTGTTGAGCTGGTTGTTATTGCTGTTGAAGGTCTTATTTACAAGGTAAAAAGAGTAAGCAACACCCCATGGACTCTTTCAATCTTGGCCAACCTTGCGTCAGTATCCGTAGGTATTCTCGTTCAAACACTTATATAAAAATTTAGCGAGAAACCCTTTGAATAGAAGGGGTTTCTCGCCAAATCTGGGTGATTATTTAAGTTGAAGCCTTAATGAACCATTGCGATAAGAAGAGCTCCGACCATAAGACCAATGGATGTTCTGAGAGCCGCTGAGGCTTGCCTGTGCAAGAGCTTTTGCGCACGAGTTGTGTGAGCGAGCTGGGCTTCTGAGGTGTTGTGTGTATGCATTGGTCCTCCTTTCTTAGTTCTTGTTTAGTATATGTCCAAAAGTAAGCTTTGGTAAACTCTTTAGTATAAAAATGATACAAAAAAACCACGCCGAGGGTGAGTCCAATCATTCCTCCAGAAGAGGCGTCTAAGTAATAACTACCTGTTATTCCAATCAAAACGCTGACCGTGGCAATAAGCGGAGAAATCCAGAGCATATGCCGCATCTGATTGGTAAGAAGCCTTGCGCAGGCACCCGGAACAATAAGCAGCGAGACTGACAAAATGACGCCAACTGCTTGGAGCGATATGACAATTGCGAGGGCTAAGGCAACAAGCAAGAATGAAGTGAGCGTTTTAGTAGAAAGACCGATTGCTTGAACCTGCGTGGGATCAAATGAAAGCAAGGTCAGGTCCTTGTTTTTAAGGATGAGCAGGATTGCAATAGGCAGGCCAATACAAAGAACTTGCAGCATGTCGGGAGTAGTGACCCCCAAAAGGTTTCCGAAGAGTATGTGTGAGAGGTTAATCTGACTTGGAACCTTGGATATGAGAACTGTTCCTAACGCAAAAAACGTTGTAAATACAATACCAATAGCAGTATCGGGGCGCACAATTTGGCTCTTTTTGACTTGCCCGACCAACACCACGGTAATGAGAGCAAACACAAGTGCTCCCACCAGATAGGGAAGCCCCAGCAGGTGAGCAATGACCACGCCCGGGAGAATAGAATGCGAGATGGCGTCACCCATAAGCGACCATCCCATGTGTGTGATCCAGCAGCTCAAAAGCCCGCAGACTATGGCGGTTGCAATTCCGGTGATGAGGGCTCGCTGCATGAATGCGTATTGGAGAATGTCTACCTCAGGCATGGAGCACCTCCTCAATGTGGGCATCTTCGGAAATACCAAGGTTCTGCAGGAGGGCGTCTCCAGAAAGAATTTCTTTCGATGGACCCTGCGCGGTTATGGTTTTATTGATGACCAGGCAAAGCGGGAATTTTTGCTGAGCCAAATTGATGTCGTGAATTGAAACGAGCAATGTTTTGCCTTCTTTACTGAGATTATTGAGCTGTTCGGTGATGATAGCCTCAGAGCGAGCGTCTACTCCCGCAAACGGTTCGTCGAGAAATACCAGCTCAGCAGCTTGCGCTATTCCGCGTGCCACAAAAACACGCTTTCTTTGTCCGCCCGAGAGTTGAGCAAGTGGACGATCTGCAAGGTCGACCAGGTTAACGCGTTCAAGTGCCTGGGCAACCAGCTCTTTATCCTGAGTGGAAGGTATGCGCATCCAGCCCTGATGAACATATCTTCCCTGCATAACAACGTCTTTTACGAGCAGCGGAAACGTCGCGTCAATTGCCTCCGTTTGAGGAACGTAGGCTACTTTGCCCTGCTTGCGCGCCTGTGAAAGAGGTTGCTGACCCCAAGTAAGTGAACCCTCCCATGCGATGGTGTCCATCAGTGCTTTGAAGAGCGTAGATTTTCCGGCGCCATTGACGCCTACAAGTGCGCAAAGATCTCCTGTTGAGAGCGAGAAATTCACGTCATAAATGACGGGTTTCTCGCGGTCTTTTTTCTCGTACCAGGCGCAAAGTTGCGAAACACAAAGATTCATCGAACAATTACCTTCCTATGAGACCAGATACGATTGCGTCTGCGTCGTGTTGCAGCAGGTCAAGATAGGTGGGCACGGGACCGTCAGCTTCCGAGAGGGAGTCTACGTACAAGATGTTCTTCTCGTCAGTCTTGAGGACAGCACCCGTCTCGTCGGCTACCTGCTGCATTGCCTTAGGACTGACCGTTGACTCACAGAACACCGCAGGAATTTGCTGCGCCTTTACGGCTTCGACAACCTTGGCGATCTGCTGTGGAGTACCTTCGTCAGCAGCGTTGACGGGCCAGAGGTAGAGCTCCTTCATGTTGGTGTCGCGGCACAGGTACGAGAACGCTCCCTCGCAGGTCACAAGCGTGCGCTGGCTCTCCGGCAGGGCGCTGAGCTCCTCGATCAGATGAGAGGAGATGTTGTCGAGCTCCTTTTTGTATGCGTCACCGTTGGCCTCGAAGTCTTTGGCGTGGTCAGGGACAAGGTTGCTGAGCGCGCGAACGATATTCTCGACATAGATCTTGCCGTTTGTGGGCGACATCCACGCATGCGGATTGGCCTGACCCTGGTAGTCACCCTCGGCGATGGGGATGACGGTGATGCCTTCGCTGAGGTCAGCGCGCTGTGCTGACGAGTCGGCAACAAAGCGCTCAAACCAGCGCTCAAGCCCCAAACCATTGTTGAGGATAAGCTGGGCTTTTTGCGCGCGTTTAAGGTCGTCGGGCGTGGGTTCGTAGTCGTGGATTTCGGCACCGGCTTTGGTGATGGATTCTATCTGGCAAAACTCGCCCGCAACGCGAGAAGCCATGTCTTGAATGACGGTGAAAGTGGTCAAGACAAGGGGAGCCGATGAATTTGGGTTTTGTGCGGAGCTTGAATTTGCCGCGGAATCGCGTGGGCCACATGCGGCGAGAGAAGCGATGGCTGCTGCGGAACCTGCGCCGAGCAAGGCCAGCGCTGACCTGCGGGTTAGGAGAGGGTTGCGGGTGGCGTGCGGATGTGGGTTTGCGACTGCCGGGTTATGCGTGCAGCAATGTTTCATAGTGACTTCCTTCAAAGAGATGAGAGCAGGTAGCTACGGGACTGAAAGCAAGAAACTGATAGCGTGAGGCCAAGAGTTAGGAGTTTGGAGCTACGAGCTCAACGGGTTTCTCGCCATATTGTATTCCTAAAAAGTTAGCTATGTCTAACTTTTTGAGATTTTATGAGGAAAGAAAAAGACTTTTAGATTTGCAGACAAATGTCCAAAAAGATTGAACATGAAATTTAATGTGTCATTTATGTCACATTTTAAGCAAATTATTTTTCTTTTAACGCATTTGACCATAGGATTTGTGGTTAAACAAAAAAATATTTTTTTGTATAGAAAATTATGTGAATATGGCTAGAATTTATTTGTGTTTCCTAATGGTTTGTGCTCGTAAAAAAAGGAGAGAGCATGGCATTCGATTTTACAGGTAAGTTGGTTCTGGTTACAGGCGGAAGCGCTGGTATTGGCGCTGAGATCTCCAAGGGTATTGTTGCTGGAGGTGGACATGTAATCGTTTGCTCTCGTCACGAGGACACTGGTCGCAAGTTTGTCGAGGAGCTTGGCGAGGGTAACTTCTTCTACACAATGGACATTGCAGACGCAGAGGGTGTCAAGAAGACCGTTGCTCAGATTCTTGAGGAGTGCGGCGACGTCAACGTTCTTATCAACTGCGCTGGTCGCATCAGCTCCGTTCCTTTTACCGAGGTTGACGACAAAGAGTGGAACAACACCATCAACACCAACCTCACTGGTACCTACAACGTAACTCACGCTCTCTGGCAGCACTTTATTGACCGTGGCGGCGCTCGTATTGTTAACGTTTCTTCCGTTGCAGGTAAGATTGGCGGCGGCCTCCTTGGTACCGTTGCTTACGCATCTTCCAAGGCTGGCATGAACGGCTTTACCAAGGCTATCGCCAAAGAGGGCGGCAAGTACGGCATTTCTTGTAACGCTGTTTGCCCATCTTTTACCATTACAGATATGACCACTGCACTCTCTAACGATGAGGAGAAGTACAAGAAGGTCGTAGGCATTATTCCTCTCGGCCGTCCTGCACAGGCATCTGAGCCTGCACAGATGGTACTGTTCTTTGCTTCCGACGCTGCTAGCTTCGTCAACGGTGAGGTTGGCGACTGCGACGGCGGCATTGTTATGGACTAGGTGATTGTTGATGGCTACAAAAGAATCAATTTCTATTCAGCACCCATTTAAGGCACTGGGCCGCATTCCAGGCGCAAACATCCTGGTACCACTGCTTCTTGGCGTTTTCATGAATACATTTTTCCCAGAGGTATTCCCAACGCTTGGTAGCTTTTCTGCAGCTATGACCGTTAAGGGTACTGCTGCTCTGGTCGGCGCTTTCATGTTGTGCGTTGGCGCAACTATTTCGTTCAAGAGTGCACCAAAGGCTGCACTTCGCGGCGCAATCATCATCATCTCTAAGGTTGTGTTCTGCGTTGCTCTTGGTCTTGCTGTTCTGTTCTTCCTGAACGATAACCTGCTTGGCCTTTCTTCCATGGTCATCCTTGCGGCTTGCTCTGGTGCAAACAACTCCATGTATGCAGGACTGATGGCTGATTATGGTAACGAGTATGAGCAGGGTGCAGTTGCAATTACTACGCTGGTAGTTGGCCCTCCAGTTACCATGCTTGCTCTTGGCGCAACTGGTCAGTCTCCAATTAACTGGTCTTTGCTTGGTGCAGTTCTCCCAATTATCCTGGGTATTCTGCTTGGCAACTGCTTCCCATCCATGAAGAAGATGCTCACAAGCGCTCTGCCAGCAATTATTGTCATGACCTTCTTTGCTATGGGCACAACCATGAAGTTTGATTCTCTCATCATGGCTGGTCCTGCAGGTATTCTGCTTGGCGTTATCTGCTCCGTTTGCGGTGGCTTTATCAACTACTTTGTTGATCGTGCAACTGGCGGAACTGGTATTGCTGGTGTTGCTATTTCTTCCTGCGCAGGTGCAAATGCACTTACACCTGCTGCTATGGCAGAGGCTAACCCAGCGCTGTATGGCGGAGCTGCTCTTGCAACAGCAAACGCACAGGTAGCAGCTGCAGTTATCGTTACTGCAATCCTGACTCCTTTGATTACTGGTTACGTTGCTGAGCACTTTGCTAAGAAAGACAACGCTTCCGAGGAAGTTGTTGAGGCTGCTTAATTGCCCTTAAAGTTTCAAGTGCAAAATCCCAGCACCTTCGGGTGCTGGGATTTTTTTGTGGCTCGCGTGCCGTTGGTTTCTTGTAGAGACGCTCAAAGAAGGTTGATAAACGACTGATAAGTAGGCAGCGGATGCCTCAGATTCTTCGGAAAACGCTCGAATAAGTCTCCAAGTGGTAAAAAATCCGTTTAGTTGGGGTTTTCATTTTTCTGCATACAACGTTTGCCCAGATAAAAGTTTTTAGTGCGGTAAAAAATCGTCTTAGCTGGGGATAAATCGGCTAATTTTCAATTTTCATCCCCAACTAAACGGGTTTTTTACCTTTTTAGGCACATAATTTAAAGCTCAAAAATTACGTATTCACAGAAATGAATATAACAACCTGATTATGCAAAAAGGGTCAGAACAGAACGTTCTGACCCTTAACTTTGGTACTAAAAAGACTGTGCTTAGCTATTTCGTAACACCGCCTACTTAATCAGGACATTTCCCTCATAGCTGTCATGAACGTCCTGAGGTGTAACGCCCATGTGCTTCTTATAGAGCCTGCTGAAGTAGAACGGATCATTGTAACCAACAGCCTCGGAGGTCTCGCGCACAGAAAGACCAGATTGAAGCAGCTGCTGAGCATGGTCAAGACGCTTCGCAATAATGAATGTCATTGGGCGAACGCCAAATGTTTGAACAAAATTGTTAGAGAAACGCTGAGTGCTCATTCCACAGCGTTTAGCTAGACCGGGAATGGTAATTGGATCTGCAAAGTGGAGCTCAATGTACGTGCGAGCCTCGGCCATGCTCTCCTGGACTTTGGCTGTTGGTGAGCAGGAACATTGATTTGATGAGCTCGGTACCGTTGACAATTTGCGCGACACGGTTGTCCAGCGATGGGGTAGTGTTAAGTTTTTCCAGGTCAAGTGTCTTATCAAGAATACGATCGAATCCCTGAGGATCAAATGCGTATGCATTGAAGATTGGGCTGCTGGTATCTCCTTGAACGCCATCATAGTAGATATTTACATGGTCAAATGAGCGTCCATAGAGCGTGCGATACGTTACGGTCTGACCTGCAGGAGCGTGCACAACTGTGGTTCCTTCACAGATAAATTCTTTGCCGCCAATAGTAATCTCAGCTGATCCAAACACAGGAATAATGAAAACAGAATGAGCAAGCGAAAAAGTAACTTGGGAGTCAGCAATCTTCTGCTGGCGGTTGATCGAAAACACACTATACGTCTGCCGCGAATAGGTCTCTTTTAGCTCCTGCAGATTTGCCTGCATAGAATCTCCTCATTTCAAAAGCGCTCTAATGCGCCGAATATTAAAAATAACATGGAGAGTATTTTAGCCAGCAGAACTGCGATTGCAACCCCAAAATCAAATAAAATGCCATTTCAGGGGTTAAATTTTGATTAACGAGAAAGACAATTGCCTACGTAACTTTAAGAGAATGATTTGAAAAAGAACAATTTATGTATAAATTTTATCCATGTAAATCAAAGATATTCCATTTTGTTTATTTGCTTTAAACTGCCGATAAATAGCGTTTTTTGATACCATAAATCAGTTATGCACAAATGGATACTTCAGGTTAACTTTAGATACTGCAGACTTCATTTAGATGCCGTAGCTTTCTTTTAGCCTGCCATGGATTCCATTGGTTTTTCAGGTCTTAGGTTTTATTGGCTTCTGTAGAGTTTTCTCGTAGAAGTTTTCTCGTAGAAGGTTTGTATATGGAGCAGCTCGCGCACGTTTTTTCACTTATCGTTCAGCCCGCATACGACTTGACCGGCAGTTGGTGGGCGGCAATCTTCCTTTTCACCCTTGCAACTAAAATCATCCTGATGCCTCTGGCGCTTTGGACACAGCAAAATTCCATTGTTATGGTGCGTCTTATGCCCGAGACCTTCCGCTTGAAGACACGCTACTTCGGCGACAGAGAAACCATCGAGGAGCGCTCCAACGAGCTCAACAAAAAGGCAGGTTATCACCCGCTGCTGAGCCTTATTCCTCTGGCTATCCAGGTAGTCATCCTGTTTGGTCTGGTAGACGTCATTCATGGCATCACTGATTCCGGCGCTCCGGGTACAGAGTTTTTGGGCATGACCCAATTATTGACGGCGGCATCACCTGGATTATGCCTCTCGCGGCAGCTCTGTCCTCGGTTGCTCTTGGCCTTGCTTCCAACAAGTTGAATCCACTTCAGCGTGAGCAGTCTCGTGCAGAGAAGAACACCACTAATGGCCTTTCTATTGCAATGTCACTTGTGCTTGCGGTCTATGTTGTCTGCGGCATGGCGTTCTATTGGGTTTGCTCAAACCTTCTCTCAATTCTGGTTCAAATTGTCTGCAATATCATTATCGACCCTCGTAAACAGGTTGATTACGACGATCTTAACGCTGCTCGTGACGAGTTTGAGGCAATGGATGCAGCAACCAAGTCCACACACAAATGGTTCCAGCGCGATCCTCATGCTGCTCGAGAAAAGGAGGACTACAAGCGCTTCTTTGACACCATCGGCAAGCACCTGGTTTTCTACTCCGAGTCCAGCGGCTTCTACAAATACTTCCAGGGTGCCATCGAGTGGCTGCTGGCAAACTCTGACATTCGTATCCACTATGTCACCTCTGACCCTAACGACCAGGTCTTTGAACTGGCAAAACAGCAGCCTCGCCTGATTCCGTATTACTTGGGTCAGCGTCGCCTTATCACGCTTTTCATGAAGCTCGACGCTGATGTTGTGGTAACTTCCCTCGGCGACCTGGAGAGCTCCTACATGAAGCGCTCCTACGTGCGCAAAGACGCTGAATACATGTATATGTGCCACCATATGACCTCCATGACGGTCACCTCAACGCGCAACGAGTACACCTACTACGACGACGTCCTCTGCGTTGGCCCTCACCAGCAGCACGATCTTGAGCTGGTCGAGAAGTACTACGGTACGCCATCCAAGAGAAAGCCTGCTATTGGCTACGATCTTCTCGATAGGTCAATCAAAAACTACCAGAAGCAGAATCTGGGCCAGCGCAAACCTGGCGAGAAACCCCTGTTGCTGATTGGTCCTTCGTGGCAGTATGACAACTTGATGGACAGCTGCCTTGACGGCCTGCTTGAGCAGCTCATGGGCCGCGGCTGGCGCATTGTGGTCCGCCCACACCCAGAGTATTTGAAGCGCTATCCTGCCCGCATGGAGGAGATTCTTGCTCGCTACGCTGACGCGGACCCAGAGGAGCTCTCCTTTGAGACTGACTTCAGCTCCAACACTTCGGTTCTCTCGGCTGATCTGCTGTTTACTGACTGGTCGAGTGTTGCTGAGGAGTTCTCATTTACCACGCTCAAGCCGTCGGTCTTCATTGATACCGCGATGAAGGAGAATAACCCCGACTGGAGCAAGATTCATTCGGATCCATGTGACATTACGCTCAGGAATGAGATTGGCCGCAGCTTTGATCTAAAGACCTCTCGGGCTTGGGCGACGCGGTTGCGCAGATGTTGGAAGAGACCGATAGCTGGTCGCACAAGATTGAAGAGATTCGCAATAACATGATTTTCAATCTCGGTCATGGTGGAGAAGCCGCAGGTAAGTTCATCCTTGAGCGCGTTTTGGCGCACCAGGAGGAGGCTTTTGAGGTTGCAGACGACGCTACTACCAAGAAGAACGCTGCTGCGGACGCTGCAGACGACGCCGAGAAAAGCGACGCCGTCAGCTCCACTAAAGACGCCACAAAGACAACTGATGAGGACGGTGTTTCTCGTGACTAAAACAACAACTTCTACCATGAGAAACTCTTGCAGCGCCGCTATTCAAAGCAGCGCGTCCTTCCTTCATGGAGCGTTTTTTGTCGCAGTACTGACATTTGTATGGTGGGCTCTTCTGCCTGCAACAGCGCAGGCTTACGTTGACCCATCTGTCATGACCTACACCATCCAGGCGCTGGCAGCAGTTGTAGTTGCACTCTCTGCGGTCCTTGGCGTTGCGTTTAGGCGCTCTCGTAAGGTGCTCTTCCGTCTGCTTAAGATTGATGAGAACGCCAATAAGATTGTCGAAGGCAAAGTTCACAAGGTTGACGCCAAAGGTGCAGAAGCTGCAAACGTTCAGATGAAAGAAATCCTTGCAGCAGAAGCTGTTCGTCTCAAGGAACAAAAAGAGGGAACCCTCAAACCTAAGGGTCGTATTGGTGTCGCATTTCTTGTCTCTTTCTTTACTGTCTTTACTATCTTGGTCGTAGCCCCACTTGAGCTGGTGGCAAGCAATGCGCGAGACCTTTCTTTCAACCTCAACGATGTTGCAGGTCCCGTTATTATTGCAGGTCTTATCCTTACGATCATTCTTACAGTGCTTTATCACTCCTGCGTAAGCGTGTGTTTAACGTTGCCGTTGCATTTGTAGGCGCCGTCGGTGTGGCGTCATACGTTCAGGCAGTATTCTTGAACGGTGGTATGCCACTTGCAGATGGTCACGAGGTTATTTGGTCAGACTTCACAACCCAAATGATTGTCTCTGGCCTCATCTGGCTGGCAATCATTGCAGCTGCAGTGGCCTTCTCGCTCCTAAAAGCACGTCAGCTTAGAACAGGTCTTCTAGTAACCGCAACCGCTCTTATCATTGTCCAGACAGTGGGCGTTGCAAGTCTCTGGGGTCCTTCAATCGCAGCGTCGATAGATGCTCATGCCGAAAACCAGCAGGTTATCGCAACGCGCGAGGGCCTCTACAACGTTTCCTCCAAGAAGAACGTCGTGGTGTTTGTCCTTGATACTACCGACACCGCCTTTGTTCAGAGACTCTACGATGAACGTCCAGAGACATTTGCCGGTTTAACAGGATTTACGTGGTATAGAAACTCTGTAGGTTCTATGATTCCTACTCGATATGGTGTACCATCGCTGCTTTTTGGAACACGTCCTCAGCCTGGCGAGAATTTCAACGAGTTTGTTTATAACTGGGCACAGAGTGATCAGTATCTCAGGGATATCCAGAATGCTGGATTTGAGGCTGGCCTGTACACCGACCAGCTCAATTACAACCGTTATAGAGGAACAGCTCAGAAATATTCCGTTAACTACCATCCACCTGTTGGTAGGGGACTTGATAATCAGCTGGATGTTTTTGGTGCACTGCGCATTCTCTATAAGACGGCGTTCTGCAGGGACATGCCTTGGGTGTTTAAGCCTCGATTCTGGTATTATACCGAGGATCTTAATATGCGCATGCGCAAGTCAGTCAACATGGACGAAGTTGATCTCTCTTCACAGCCATACACCGAGGACGATCTCAAGTATTATCAGGAGCTGCAGCACTACGGACTCTCGATTGACAATACTGGTCGGAACGGTTCATTCCGTTTCATTCATCTGTTTGGCTCGCATCCACCTTACACGCTTGATCGCAACGTTGAGCGCACTGAAGATCCAAGTAAGCAAACGTTGACGAGCAAACCATCGCGGCTTACAGAATTGTTGAAGCCTACATCGCTGAGCTCAAGCGTTTGGGAGTGTATGAGAATACGTCTTTCATCATTACCGCTGACCATGGTGATTGGTACTTGACGGGCGGCGATATTCAGACACCTTCCGCTCCAGTAATCATGTACAAGCCTGCAGGTCAGACTGCTGAAGAGGCGGCTCAGCCTATGCAGATTTCTGACGCACCTGTCTGGCACTATGACATTTTGGCCCAAACCCTGAAGGACATGGGTGTTGACCAGCAGACACTTTCTAACTACACAACGCCACTTGATGAGGTCCACGAGGGAGATGTTCGTCCTCGCTATTACATCGAGACCATTTCAAACGGCAAGCGAGACATCTTTGTCAGGGAGTTTGTCATTAACGGCGACGCCAACGACATGAAGAATTGGAGCCTCACGGGCAACGAATGGCCTGTTGAACCATGGCACGACTAAGTTAGGTGTCCGGTAATCTGCCTGCTGGCGAGAAACCCGGTGTACTTGACGAGAAACCTGGTGTACCCGTCGTCGAGAAATCCAACTACAAGAAAAGCCGCGTCCACACGACGCGGCTTTTTTGGTGACCAGTTGTACGAGCTGTTTCGCGAAGGAAGCTTGTCTGTGAGCTGAGGTTATTCCGGCATAATCCATGCAGGTAGACCATCAGAGAAGATGCGCGCGAGTGGGTACGCTTCTTCAATAGTCAGTGTTGTAACAACGTGATAAGGGCCTTCTGCTGACGTGTCAAATACCAGCGCAAGGGGTTTCTCGCCATCGGTGGTGGGAAGTGCAAGGTAGACGCAGTGCTTGGATGGATTGTAGAGCTCAACGGCCATGCGCCATCCGCGCTTTGCAGCTCGCAGGGCGTTTTGCGCCAGAGGTGAGTTGTCATTAAATCCACGCTCGGGATCAAAGAGCAGGGGTGCGGCAGCTGGGACGGGAAGCGAGAAGTCAGCATCGGTGTGCATGAGCTGCTGCTCGTTCTTTCTGTAGACGTACGCTGCAGAAAGGCAAGCCTGTGCCGCCTGTAATGAGGGTGCGTCGCTCAGATAGGTGGTGCAAAGTGCGTTCCAGTCGGAGACAGGGGCCTCGTTCATAACCACGTCAACAGGGTTGATAGGTAGCTGCTTTGCTGCAGCAGGAAGCTTTTCCCATGAAGCAATGCCAGACTTTGGCAGTCCGTGAAGTACATCAACTGCCTGATCCTGCAGCTCATCTGCAGAAACGCTGAGCTTCAAGAGCGTCCAGGGACGCAGAGCACCGCGCTTAGATTTGCGAATAGTAGCAGTAATAACCTCGTCTGTCTGCGGCTTCTTGTAACGTGTGTTAAACGTGAACGTGCCGCCCTTGGAAATGAGTGCGCGAGAAGACTCGGCAAGTTTGAAGTCTTCTTCTAGCTGCTTGAGAACGTTGGCGTCGACGGGAGCCATCTGATACAAAATGCCGAGAAGCTCGTTGTTAACGTGGACGTCTTCCTCAAAATTGGCAGGGTATGTTGGGGCGGGGGCATGAGTCTCATTCTGATTGATTACCTGCGTAGAAGCCTGGGATTCAGAAACTGTAGTGCTAGAGACAGAACTTGTTGCATTCAGTGCCTGTTGCAATACTGAAGGAGCGGCCTCAAGCGTCTTCTCTTCATCGGAGCCGTCGTAGGGATTGTAGGTAACGGTAAGCGAGATGGTAGGCTCAGGCACTGTAGGCTCGGGCACTACAGGTTCGGGCACTGTAGGCTCGTCAGCTTTAGGCTCTGGAGCTGGTGTTTTGGTCTCGTCAGATTCCGGAGCGACATCATCGATTCCAGCGGGTTCTGGAGTGGCATCATCGGCAGATTCTTGCTGGATGTCTTCTTCAGGCGCCTCAGCAGCAGACTCCTCTGCGACTAGTGCTGTTTCTGCAACAGACAGTTCCTCCGAGCTCTCTACGACAGGCACCTCCTCTGGCTCCGTCGACTCTTTCTGGGTAGGAAGTTCTTCCGCTTCAGGCTCCGCCTCAACTATCAAGTGCTTTGGCTTGAGAGCTCGAATGGACTTTGCTCCACGGCGGCGTTTCCATGGTTTGCCGTTGTTTTGCGACTCGACGTTTTTCTCGCCAGCTACAAGGGCAGCCTCAAAGATGTCAAAAGTCAAAAGCGTTGCGTAGACGTAACCCTTTTTGAAGGCTGTGATCTTAATGAAATCGGGGCACGCCTCCATGAGGGCGCGGATGTCGTCAAAGCCAAAATCCTGCGGTGCAAGGTCGTCTTCAATGAGTACACTCTCAACGGTAGAGAGGGGAGTCTGCTTAGAGACGCCAATGGTTGCTTTGAGTAGTTTATACAGGTAGAGAGCGTGTTCTTGTTTTATAACAGCCATGATGCTCCTGAGATAGTAGTTAGTGGACTACATACTACTCGATTTTGAACAGACAAAGATACTGATTACGCACAGAAAGTCGCAATACGTAGCGAAAAAGCGAGAACTGGACTGATAGAATAAGGCTAGATTGAAGGGAGCTTACATGATTGGTCGTTTTATTAAGAGAGCTGCAGTTAGAGCTGCAGGTTTAGCAATTACTCAGTATGCCGCAAAGGCAGCACTTCAATCCGAGGCTGGAAGAAAGCTGCTTGCTACAACGGCTTCTAAGGCTGCTAACTTAGCAGGCAATATCGCAAAAGAGCAGATTACCGCTGGATTTAATGCTCATATTAGGCCAGCACTGCCAAGCGGCGATGCTATTCAGTCATCAGTCGCTCGTGCTCAGTCTGCGCTTCGTTCGGCTCAGACTTCAGTTTTGGCTGCTCAGGCACAGCTTCAGGCTAATCTAGAGAATCGTTTTTCTCGCCCAAAGAACAAGCTTTCAAAGCAGCTTGCAAGCACTGCAGAGTCGCTTGAAGAGATGGGGGAGACCCTCGCTGAGCACCAGGATGCTGCCGCAGATATCGCAGTTGCAGATGTTGTTGAGGGAATTGCCGCTCAAAACGGACAGGATTCTGACGCTCTGTTAGCTTCTACCAAGAAGCGTAAGTCGTTTAGAAATGCGGCAATTGCCGGTGGCGTTGTGGCTGGTGCTGCTCTTGGTTTGGCTGCATACGGTGCTTATTCCATTGCTCCTCGCAAGCAAAATGACCGCCTGCTCCTGGAGCGTTGGCATGAGATTGCTCGCCATCGCTATGCTCACCGCGGCCTCTACAACAACGAGGCAGGCATTCCAGAGAACTCCCTGCTTGCTTTCCGCGCAGCTGTCGAGAAGGGCTTTGGCTCCGAGGTTGATGTTCACCTGACCGCAGACAATAAGCTGGTTGTTGTTCACGATTCAGCACTTGATCGCCTCTGTGGCGTACAGAAGATTGTTGAGGAGTCCACACTTGAAGAGCTTCGTGGTTTGAGACTTCTTGCTACTGACGAGCAGATTCCAACGTTTGAGGAAGTCCTTGAGGTCTATGCATGGAGTGGTTCCGGTGAGCTACCTGCACCTTTGATTATTGAGGCTAAGACGCGCAACAATAACGCTGAGCAGCTGACAGAAAGATTATGCAGGCTCTTGATCTTCGCCCCGTTCGTTCATGCATCGAGAGCTTTGATCCTCGCGTTTTGCAGTGGCTGCGTCAGAACCGTCCTGAGATGCTCCGTGGTCAGCTTTCGGAGAATTTCCTGGTTGATCGTCAGACCAAGCACATGAACATTGCTACACGAGCGGGCGCTACAGCTCTCTTTGGTAATTCTGTTGGTCGTCCAGACTTCATTTCATACAAGTTTGAAGATCGCAAGAACCCCTTTGTTAAGCTGGCTTGCAATACCATGGGCGCACACCTTATCACCTGGACCGTTAGGAGCGAGGAGGACATGATTGCCTCCGAGCTTGAAGGTGCGCCTGTCATTTTTGAGGGATTCATCCCAACTCCCGCGTCGCTGATCAACTAGCTTTCCGATTGGTGAGAAGACCAATTGGCGAGAAGATCGCCTTGCTAGGACTTTGGTCAAGCCAGCAGCCAGGAGTACGTCCAAAACTCTATGTCTATCTGGGACTCCACGGGTTTCTCGCCCGCGGAGTTTCTTGTGAAAAGTTCCTTAAGATTGTTGTATGAATATATGTACATATATCAATTTAAGGAGTAGACTAGGCATAACAACAACCCAAGGAGGAGCTATGAGCTCAAAGACAAAGGTGAAAATTGCTCGCATTGTCTGTTCTGCTGTTTTGCTAGGTATTGCTTACGCGGTTGAACACGCATTTGACCTGCAGCTCTGGCAGGCACTGTTGCTTTACCTGTTGCCTTACGCTGTTGCGGGATACGATGTTGTTCTAGAAGCATGGGAGAGCATCACTGAGGGCGAGTGCTTTAACGAAGACTTGCTCATGACCATTGCTACTGTTGGTGCCTTGCTCATTGGCTTTGTGCCTAACGGTTCTCCTATGTTTGATGAAGCCGTTTTTGTCATGCTGTTCTTCCAGGTAGGAGAGGTGTTTGAACACCTTGCTTCCGATAACAGCAAGAAGTCTATTGCCAAGCTTATGGATATCCGTCCTGACAGCGCAACGGTTGAACGTGACGGACAGCTGCTTACTATCTCTCTCCAGAAGAAGTTGGGCTTGGAGAGATTATTGTGGTAAAGTCTGGCGATCGCGTTCCAGTGGACGCAGAGATTGTCGAAGGTTCTACCAGCCTTGATACGGTTGCACTTACCGGTGAGAGTGTTCCTCGCGATGCAACGGTGGGGGACAATATTATCTCAGGCTGTGTAAATCTCTCCGGTGTGGTACGCGCCCGCGTTACTCACCTCTATGAAGACTCTACTGCTTCCCGCATTATTAAGCTGGTAGAGAGCTCAAACCAAAACAAGTCCAAGAGCGAGAGCTTTATTCGTCGTTTTTCTCGCGTGTATACTCCAGCAGTTGTTTACAGTGCCATTGCGCTGGCGTTTTTGCCACCACTGCTTTCGGGAGACTTTGTAGCTAACGCTTCTACCTGGGTTGTAAGGGCGCTCACCTTCCTTATTGCATCATGTCCTTGCGCGCTGGTAGTTTCTGTGCCACTGACCTTCTTTGGCGGCATTGGCGCTGCTTCAAAGGAGGGCATCCTGATCAAGGGTTCTTCATACATTGATATGCTTTCTACCCTTGATACCGTTGCTTTTGATAAGACCGGTACGCTGACCGAGGGTGTTTTTGAGGTCCTTGCTGTTCACCCGCAAACCATTGGCGAGAAGGACCTTCTGCACCTAGCCTCTCACGTTGAGATGCACTCCACGCATCCCATTGCTGCAGCTCTTCGTGCTGCTTATCCAAGCGAGGACGATGGCTGTGTTATCACGGACATCAAAGAAATTGCTGGTCAGGGCATCTGCGCTAACGTGAATGGTAAGAACGTCGCCGTTGGTAACTGTGCACTTATGGAGAGCGTAGGAGCTTCTTGGAAAGCGTGCGAGAACCACGGAACCATTATTCACGTGGCTGTTGATGGAACCTACATGGGCCACATTGTTATTTCTGACCGCGAACGAGCTGATGCTCCAGCAGCAATCGCTTCCCTCAAACGTTGGTGTATCTAAGGTTGTTATGCTCACGGGCGATAAACGCGACGTTGCAGAAGACATTGCTGCTAAGATGGGCATCACCGAGGTCCGCTCTGAGCTTCTCCCACAGGATAAGGTATCTGCGGTCGAAGGTCTTCTCGCTCAGAAGGCAGCTGGTAAGTCTCTTGCCTTTGTCGGCGATGGCATCAATGATGCACCCGTTCTTGCACGCGCTGATGTAGGCGTTGCTATGGGCGGTTTGGGGTCTGATGCTGCTATTGAGGCCGCCGACGTAGTTCTTATGGATGACAAACTCTCTAAGCTTTCAAAGGCAGTAAAGATTGCTCGTCGCACTCTCGGTATTGCTAAGCAAAATATTGTGTTTGCCATTAGCGTTAAGGTTGCCGTTTTGATTCTTGCGGCCCTTGGTCTGGCTCCTATGTGGTTGGCTATTTTTGGAGACACGGGTGTTATGGTGCTTGCGGTTCTTAATTCCACTAGAGCTTTGAATATAAAGTCAATCAGGTAAAAGAGGCCAAGGTTGCTTGCCTAAAAAAGGAGTGCCCGCAAAGGAGCGCTCCTACAAAGGCTGTTTTCACAAACGGCTGTTTCTACACAGAGCCAATTACAAATTACTGAGCCTTCTTACGAAGTCTACGAGCACGGTTTGCAAGATTGCGGACCGTGCTTTCCATTCCATGAGGAACGTAGGTTAGTGACTCTAAATCTTCTGGAAGGTAGTCAACAAGACTGACAGGCTCTGTGGGCGTGAAATCTGCTGGTACAGGACCCGGAGCAATCAGGTAGGCATGAACCTTAGCACCCTGGGCGCCAAGTTTTTGTTCGTACTCACTGGGAACATCGTGAGGAAAATCGTCTTGAGCATCTCGCGTTTTCCAAATAAAGTTGTAACCAGCAACTTCAACTTGCTCAAGAGAAAAATCAAAAAGTGGCTGACTGTCCGTTTTAAGACGAACAACACCCTCTTTAGCCAAAACATTTCTATACTGCATAAGACGCTCAGCATCAGTGAGACGCAACTTTGCCTGTCTGATTCGAGGAAATGGTGCAGGGAAGTTGAGGTAAATAACAGAGACTTCTTCTGGCGAGAAGTACTCATCAATCTTCATGCCGGTACCAGGAACTACGATGGCATTAGGCATTCCTGCTTCATACATTGTTTTAGCAGCATATGAAATACAGATAGGTTCTGTATCAATGGCTACAAAAAGCACGTTAGGATTTGCCTTAGCTTGAGCAGCAGTAAAAGATCCCTTGCCGCAGCCAAGGTCTACACGGACCTCAGAGAAGGGAACATGCCCCTCAGCAGTAATTGGCGCACACGCAGAAGCCCACGTACCTCTCAAAGCCTCTGGATGAGGCTCAATAACACTGGAATACGCCTCTAAACGCTCTTCCAGAACAAAGTTTTTAGGCAAACGTGCATGTAGTGCGTGCAAAGCAACTCCTTAACAAGCAGACAAAATCAGCGTTTCTTTACAGAAGCTGATCAAGTGTTTCTCCGTACGAAGGTAGGAATTCTGTCATAAAATCGCGCACTTCTGGAAGAGAATCTGCTAAATCTTCAACAACTCCACGAGTTGAGGCTTCAGCGGTAATAAATTCTGAGTTTCCAGACTGAGCCTCCTCAATACACTTAATAAGTGCTGCAATCTTATCTGCAGCTTTAATAAGCTTTCTAAGATAAGCTTCACTCTCTGAAGCCTCAGCGCTGTGAGTAAGCACCTGAGCATAGGCATCTTGCAGGTCTTCTGGCAGTGTGGAGAGAATGGTTTTCTCGGCACGTGCTTCTACCTGATGGTAGGCATCTCTGATCTCTGAATTAGCATATTTAACAGGTGTAGGCATATCTCCGGTAATAATCTCTGAGGCATCGTGATATATGCCAATAAGGGCTGCGCGATCTGCGTCAAGATTTCTGTGATAGCGCACATTTGCAATAGTTGCGAGGCAGTGAGAAATAACGGCCACGTCAAGGGCGTGTTCAGCAAGGCTTTCTGATCGAGAATTGCGCATAAGTGACCAGCGCTCAATGTAGCGCATGCGAGAGATAAGTGCAAAAAAGCTGGACTGCGATGAAGAATTCTGAGACATTGCCCCTCCTTAATTTGTTTTCTCAACCTTACCACGGATACCGGACAAAAACTGTTTTGACACAACTATGCAATGTAGTCATAGCAAATATGAAGTAATCAAATACTTTAGATGTTTATATGAAATTATTGATATCTGAACATCCGTTCATGGGTATTTTTGCTCCGCTTACCGGCAACCAAGGCTAACTTATTCCAATGGAGTTAACCGGGGCTTACTATGCAAGTAAACCTCGTCCGTTTAAAAGAAGTGAGCGGACAACAAAGGAAGGATGGGAAACATGAGTAAGTATGCTTTTGTAGGCGGCAAGCTCGTTGACGGTACTGGCGCTGCTCCAGTTGAGGACTCCCTTGTCCTTATCGATGACGACAAGATTACCTATGCTGGTCCTCGCAAAGAGGTCCCAGAGGGATATGAGGTACGTGACGCATCCGGTCATACCGTAATGCCTGGTCTTGTTGATACACACCTGCACTTCTCCGGCAACCTGACCGACAACGATAACGACTGGGTTATCGAGTCCGTTGCTCAGAAGCAGGCATGCGCAGTCAAGCAGGCTTATGACGCTCTTACCCACGGTCTTACCACTGTCGTTGAGATTGGCCGCAATGGTATTGCTATCCGCGACCTCGTTAACATGGGCATTATGCAGGGTCCTCGTATCTTTGCTACCGGCCTTGGCCTTTGCCGCGTTGCTGGTCACGGTGACTCTCACCACCTGCCACTGCAGATTTCCAAGGACGGACACCCTTGGGGCGACCAGGTAGACGGTCCATGGGAGCTTCGTAAGGCAATCCGCCGTCGTCTTCGTGAAGAGCCTGACGGCATCAAGATCTGGGCAACCGGTGGCGGCATTTGGCGCTGGGACTCCGACCGTCTGCAGCTCTTCTGCACCGAGGAGATCAAGGCAATTGCTGACGAGTGCGCACTGGTAGGCATCCCTCTGTACGCTCACTCCTACAACAACTTTGACGCTGCATATGACTGCGTCCGCTTTGGCTGCAAGCAGCTCATTCACGGCTTTGAGCTTGACGAGCGCACCATGAAGCTTATGGCTGAGCAGGGAACATACTTCACCCCAACCATCGGCTTCCTGCCAACTTGGTACGGAACCTATCCACCAGACTGGACTCCAGAGCTTGACGCATTCCCAGGTGAGACTGTTGTCGAGAAGGGCCTTGCACGCACCTACGCTAACCTGCGTAAGGCTTATGATATGGGTATCACCATTACCATCGGCTCCGACTCCTTCAGCTTTGTCACTCCTTACGGCTATGTCACCATCGACGAGATGTATGACTTTGTCGAGAAGGTTGGCATCTCCATCCTTGATACTGTTGCAGCTGCTACCTACAACGGCGCAAAGATGCTGGGCAAAGAGAACGAGTTTGGTGCTGTCAAGGAAGGCCTCTCCGCTGATATCCTCGTAGTCAAGGGCGACGTTGCTAACAACATCCGCGACCTCACACCTGAGAACATGGATGTCATCATGAAGGAAGGCAAGATTATTGATCGCGGTAGCTTCTAAGCTTCCAGCTCGATAATTTGTAACGCGAAGGTTGGGCCCTGACTCACTTAAGCGTCAGGGCCCACTTTTTAGAGGTAAGAAGTTTATTCTTTGATATAAAAGTTTGACATTTGATAGGAGCTCACTATGTCTGAACCAAAGCAGGTGAAAATTGTGCTGCTTACCGGCTATTTAGGCGCAGGTAAGACCACTATTTTGAATCACATTCTTTCTAACACTGAAGGTATTCACGCAGCAGTCATTGTCAATGATATTGGCGAGATTAACGTTGACGCTGGCCTTATTAAGGATGGCGGCTACGCTAAAGAGGGCGACGTTATTCCTCTGACCAACGGTTGTCTCTGCTGCACCCTTTCTAATGACTTGGCACTTCAGTTGGGTGATTTGGCCGATACCGAGGAGTTTGACTACATTATTATTGAGGCTTCGGGCATCTGCGAGCCAATCCCCATTACCTATAACATTTCTGCATTCTGCAATCAGAGCCAGCATGCAACTAATCATTCTCACCTCAACCTTGATAATATCGTCGCAGTTGTTGACTGTGCTCGCATGTTTGAGGAGTTCCACAACGGCGCCGATCTTCTCGACCCTGATATTGAAGAGGACGACATTGAGAACCTGCTTATTCAGCAGATTGAGTTCTGCTCTACGCTGGTGCTCAACAAGACCGATCTGGTTACTCCAGAGCAGCTTCACGAGCTCAAGGCGCTTGTTCGCGGTCTGCAGAAAGACGCCGTTATTGTTGAGGCGGTCAACGGTGACATTCCAATGAGCGAGCTTATCAATACGGGCCGTTTTGACTTGACAAAGCCTACGCCTCCGCTGCATGGATGGATGCAATGGAACACCCTGAGGAGCACGAAGACCCAGAGGTTTTGGAGTACGAGATTACCACCTTTGTGTATCGCCGCCGTCAGCCATTTGACCTGGACAAACTTAACCAGTTTGTGGCTAGCTGGCCAAAGAATATCATCCGTGTCAAGGGTAGCATCTGGATTTCGCAAGACCCCGAGATGAGCTACGTATTTGAGCAGGCTGGCAAGCAGGTCCAGTTCTACGAGAATGGCATGTTCTACGCATCGCTGCCAGAGGATGAGCGAGAAACCCTTCTTGACGAGAAACCCGAGCTACGCGCAGAATGGGATGATGAACTGGGCGATCGTCAAACTAAGTTGTGCTTCATTGGCCGTCATATGAACCATGAGGAAATTGAAGCCGGTCTGGATGCATGCCTTACCGAGTATGTTCCTGACGAGTTTGATTACTAGCGTTTTCAGCGCCAAGAGCTCCGGCGCTTGAGACGAGGGACCCAGTTTATCCGGGTCCCTTTTTTAGGTTAGAGGTGCCTAATGACCAAGATTGAGCAGTTTAAAGACTGGATTCAGTCGTCAGATAACATTGTTTTCTTTGGTGGTGCAGGCGTGTCAACGGAAAGCGGTATTCCTGATTTTAGGGGTACTAACGGTCTGTATCGCCAGGGCGGTATCAAAGTAGAAAACATGACTATTGGCCTAGGCCAAGACGGCTATGACATGGGAAAAGAAGCCTACGACCTGGGAAATGGTGTAACGGTTGACCCCGATAACGAGGAGTCTTTTGCCTACAGTAAGGCGCCAGACTTTACGCTTGAAGAGATCTTCTCGCTTGATGTGTTTTTAGATTACCCCGCAGCGTATTACACGTATTTTAGAAACTCTCATCATTTGGGGGAGGCTCAGCCAAACATTGCTCACAAGTGGCTGGCAGACTTGGAAGCTGCGGGAAAGTTGCGCGCGGTGGTGACGCAAAACATTGACGGACTACATCAAGCTGCTGGTAGCAAGCGTGTGTTTGAGCTCCACGGCAACGAGACGCGTTTTTATTGTCCCGAGTGCGGCCACACCTACACGCTTGATCAGATTGAAGAGCAGTCGTCTGTGGTGCCGCTCTGTCAATGCGGCGCAGTTATTAGGCCTGATATCGTCTTTTACGGAGAGGGCCTTGATATGGACACGGTCTACGGCGCGCTGAATGCTATCTCACAAGCGGAGGTTCTTGTGGTTGCAGGGAGTTCGCTGGTAGTACAGCCTGCCGCCGGTCTTCTCGACTACTACGAGGGCAACAAAATGGTCATTATCAACGACCAACCTACGCCGTACGATGGTCGCGCCAATCTGGTGATCAGAGACAGAATTGGCGCCGTCATAGAACAGCTCCTGTAGAAAAACGCCTACCCGCAAAAACGCAGGTAGGCGTTATCATTTCAATCAATGGCGAGAAGTCCGTGCAGTGGAAGCTCGCGTGAGCAGAAGAAGCTCGCGTGAGGCGCGACGTGCGAGAAGTGCGCGTTAGTTGGCGGCCTCCTCGGCAAGCGTCTGAAGGGTTGCCATGAGAGATGGAACAACCTGCTTCTTTACGGCTTACAACGCCTGGAAGAACAGCAATGTTGCCATCAACCGTTACGTTAAAGGCGCGCTCGATGACGTTGGCAGCATTAGCACCGTAGAAGAGCATCTCGGTGACCTGGCTCTTAACGTCGGTGAACATGTAGAAGACCATTGGAAGCTCTTCGGATTTTGCGGCGGTCTCTAAGAATGGTCCAACAAGTTCCTCTGCGGCCTTGCGGCTGGACTCGGTCATGAAGGATCCCTGGCCAACGCCAAACTTTACGCCGCCACGGCTGAACACCTTGTAGTCACCGTGGAAGACCTCTTCTGCAGTACGACCAGTGAGGTCTGCACCAGCGTCGAACATCTGCTCAGAGTAGGTGTCAATGTCTTCTCCGCAAATCTCCGCAAGCTTCTTACCAGCGACGATATCGCGCTCGGTGCAGGTAGGGGAGCGGAATGCAAGGGTGTCAGAAAGAATTGCAGAGAGCATAAGGCCAGCAATATTCTTAGGAATATCAATGCCGTACTCATGATAGAGGCCATAGATGATGGTGCAGGTGCAGCCAACAGGGACGTTTCTAAAGGTAATTGGGTTAGAAGTCTCAATGGAGCCGATGCGGTGGTGGTCAACAATCTCCATGATCTCGGCCTGCTCAAGACCGTCAACTGCCTGAGCGCGCTCGTTGTGGTCAACAAGAATGACGTGCTTCTTGCGAGGGTTCAAAAGACCAGGACCGCTGATAAGACCAGCAAAAGTGCCGTTCTCGTTAATAACAGGGAAGAAGCGGTGCCTTGAGTTGGTCATAGCCTTGCGAGCGTCATCAATTGCCGTGTTAACGCTGAACTTGAGGATGTCATCGGTGAGCATTTTCTCACGTACAGGCATAGACATGATGAGCAGGCGAGCTACCTCAAAGGTATCGCGAGGAGTGCTGATAATAGCGCAATCACGCTTTTTAGCCAGGTCAATGACGTCCTGAGCAATGGGAGCATCGCAAGAGACAATAAGGCAGGAAGCGCCGTGCTCAACTGCGATAGTCTGGTTTTCATGATTACCAGCAACAACAATGATGTCACCGGCGTCAACAATCTCTGAAAGAGCAGAAGCGCTGGTACCAACGCGAATGTTGCCCTGCTTAACAACGCCTTGAGGATCACCAAGAACCATGGTGCCACCAAGCGTTGAAACAATATTTGCATAGCTCGTCTTTGCCTTGGAGAGCAGATTTGGCTCAGAAAGGCTCATGTTTGCATTTGCAATATCTTTAACAGCAATCAGGCCAGTAAGCTCTTCTTCATCGTCAGTAACGCAGAGCGTATCAAGTTTTACGTCCTGCATGAGCTGCCAAGCAGCATAGAGGCTCATTCCGGCATCAACTTTGGCTGAGTCTGAATCTCTGCATCTTTGATCTGAGGAGTAACCGTAGTAATAAGCTGTGGCTCTTCGAAGCCAAAGTGATTTAGGACAAACGCAGTCTCACGGTTGAGTGAGCCAGCGCGACGAGCTTCATAGATAGGGTTATCAATCTGATTTTTGAGATACGCATAAGAAATTGCAGCACAAATGCTGTCTGTATCTGGGTTCAAATGGCCAATGATGTTTACTTTACGAATTGCTTCTGCCATCTTCGCCTCCCTGATGATGTCGATGATGTAACTTTCTAATTAGAACACACTTTAGTAAGCACATTTTGTTTCTTTTTTAATACCACCTTGTAGTTTACCCCTCTCTGTTTTTACTTAGAACAGAAAATCGCAGAAAAACAGCGGGCGTACCTGTGAATCTGGTAAATGTGTATAGGACAAATGACAATTCAAAAGTTGAAGGAAATTAGTACAATGAAATAGTTAACAAATCGATTGAATTGGAATACCCAGTGAGTTCTCCTACGCGTTTTTCTGCTAAAAAAAGAAACGCTCGTCATATGGTTAAAGCAGCGCACGCCCCTGAGCCTTCATCTGAGGCAAGGGAAGCTGCGCCCATAGAGGCACCGAAAGCTCCTGCAGAGAAGGTTGATGTTGCTGCAAGTCCAGCAGCTCCTCTGCAGACTGCATCTGAGCAGCTTTCGTCTGCTTTTGCGTCATTTACGCAGCGCAAACCTGCAGAAAAGCCTGCTGCACAGCCTGCGGAAAAGCCTGCAGTAAAGCCTGCGGAAAAGCCTGCAGTAAAGCCTGCAACACAGCCCGTAGACAACACGCAATCTAAGGTTGCGCCAGAAAAAAAGAGGCGACAGAAAACGCCTCTATCTTCACGCAAAAACATTCGTGTGGAGAAGCGTCCTCGCAATCAAGTAGACCCAGAACCAGAACAGCGTCATTCTCGCCCGGTGAGTGCGGGAAGAAGAAAGCTCGAGCTGGTAAGCGTTGTTACAATTTTGGTACTTGCGGTGCTCTCTATTGTTCTGGTTAACCGACCAAGTCAAAAACGCTGGTATTCGGCGACAATCAGGTGACGTATACCGGCACTACCATTCAGGGAAAGATGAATGGTCAAGGCAAGATGACTTTTGAGAATGGCGATACCTACGAGGGAGAATTTGTCGACGGGTATTTCCAAGGTACGGGAACGTACACCTCAAAAGATGGCTGGACGTACGAAGGTCAGTTTGTAAAAGGCCAGGCAGATGGCCAGGGAAGGCTCACTACACAAGACAATATTGTGTACGAAGGAACTTTTAAGCAAGGGATTTATCAAAGTGCGAATTAAATGGTTTTCGCTTGTACGTATAACAGGACTTGTTCTGGTCCTTATATATCACTTTTTTAAGGACGCGCTTCCAGGCGGCTTCATTGGCGTCGACGTATTCTTTACGTTCTCGGGCTATCTCATCACAGCTCTTTTGATTGACGAGTTTGCTCGCTTTAGATCCATTGACGTCATTGGGTTCCTACGCAGGCGTTTCTACAGAATTGTGCCGCCGCTTGTGTTTATGGTGCTCGTGTGCACGCCGTTTCTTTTACTTGTGCGAACCGAGTTTATTGCCGGCATTAAGTATCAGATTGCCGCAGCTCTTGGCTTTTTAACTAACTACTTCGAGATTGTTCTGGGCAACAGCTACGAGAACCAATTTGCTCCTCATGTGTATCTGCACACCTGGAGTCTTGCTGTTGAGATGCACTTTTATGTGCTTTGGGGCCTGTGCGCTTGGCTGCTTGCGTGCCTCAGCAAAACAATCAGAAGCTATAAGGTAAAGATTGCCGGAGCTTCTCTGGTACTACTGGTCGCTACCTATTTGGCGATGGCAACAGGTGCATCTACCTCTACAAATCTTTCTATCCAGTACTTCTCAACGCAAACGCACGTGTTCCCCTTCTTTATTGGTGCACTGTTGGCGTGCGTTGCAGGAATTGCTCAAACGGGCGAGCTCTTTGACCAGCTTGAGCAGAAGCTTTCAACGCAACTGACGCTCGCGGGCCTTGTAGCAAGCTGCGGCGTTCTTGTCTTCTTGAGCGTTTTCATGCACTTCGAGGACCTCTTTACGTACACCTTTGGTTTCCTTTTTGCCTCGCTCGCGGCAGCCGCAATGATTTTCTTTGCTCGCATGCTGCATCAAAAAACCGAGGGCATCCAAGAGCCCGGAATTATTTCTTTTGTGGCAGATACCAGCTACGGCGTGTACCTGTTCCACTGGCCTTTGTACATTATTTTTGCCGAGAAGACCAATCCCGTCCTAGCTGCACTCTTAACCTTGGTGCTTTCGTTTGTGTTTGCAAGCTGCTCGTTCTATGTGCTTGAGCCAGCGTTGGCAGGAAAATCCCCAAAGATCTTCTCGCACATTAAGCTTGATGGTCAGAAGGTTTTGCGAGGTACTGGCCTTGCACTCATTCCATTTGCTGCGGCTGTTGCCTTTATTGCACTAACTGCTCCACAACTCAGCGATTTCCAGAATGATTTGCTGCTTAACGCTTCGTTGCAGGAGCAGAGCACCATGACCATGACGCGCAAGCACGCGGACACCTCGCAGGCAAGCAACTACAACGTTGTTGAAGGCGTCACGTATATCGGCGATTCTGTTTCGCTTCGTGCCCGTTCTTACCTGCAGGATGCTCTGCCCGATGCTCAAATCGACGCTTCGGTTAGTAGAAACGTGGCAATGGGCGTAGATTTGCTACAGTCTGCAATCGACAACAATACGCTCTACCAGGACGTTGTTGTTGCCCTGGGCACCAACCCTGTTGGTGGCTCCGATGCAGTGGACAAGATTGTAGACATGCTGCCACGAGGTCATCGCTTGATCTTGTGACCCCATACGACGGTAGAAACACTGATCCAAATGCTGGCGCAAATGCTATTCGCGCGCACGAGCTTGAGCTCGCTCAACAGTACGACTTCATTACCATTGCGGATTGGGCTCAGATTGCTCAGGATAATCCTGACATTTGGGCAGGTACTGACTACGTTCACTTTGGCTCTGATTCAGATTCCATTAATCGTGGTGGCACCCTGTATGCGCAGATGGTTAAAGACGCCGTTGAAAAGGCAAATCAGGGCCACGTTAAACCATAAAAGCCCAGGCTACGTCATAAAGGGATACGTCAAACCACAAAAGGCTACGTCAACCACAGTTTATTGCCATTCTTCCAGCTCGTTTGTGACGTGCGGTCGAATGGCAATTTGCATTTCGAGCGTGCTAGATGGCTTGGAGATTTGGGAGTTCCTTGCAACAAACCATCTGAAGACGGCAATCTAGCGTAAGTCATGATCGCAATTAATGGCTTAATTCATTTTTATGTATATATAAGGTTCGATATACGTAATAATGAATAACAATAGATAAATAGTTTAACTACCACTATTTTCAAGCCTTCAACAACACACCTATGTCAGACAATCTGCTAAATCCGGAGCGAAAAACACACCTAAGTCAAATAATCTGCAAGATATAGAGGTTTTGGGTGCAATGTATACGCTTTTTGAGCAGATTATCTTACATAGGTGTGTTTTCGCGTCCGCGTCTCGCACTTTCGCGCACTGCGTGACGCGCCCTTGCGCCTCGCGGCACACCTGCGCACTCTCTTTCCAGCTTCTCTACTGTGGAGTCCTCGCAATATTTCATTAGAATGGACTATGTGAATATTTCATCTGACAGCCCCTTAAGGAGGAGCACATGGCAGAGTTTGTCTATCAGATGTACAAGGCCCGTAAAGCAGTTGGCGACAAGGTCATTCTTGATGACGTCACCGTCGGCGTGTACCCAGGCGCAAAAATCGGCGTCGTGGGACCAAACGGCATGGGAAAGTCTACGCTGCTCAAGGTTATCGCCGGCATGGAGGACGTCTCTAACGGTGAGGCTAAGCTCACCCCAGGTTACACGGTTGGTCTGCTCCAGCAGGAGCCACCGCTGGATGAAACCAAAACAGTCAAGGAGAACATCGAGCTCGCCTTCGGTGACCTGCTTGCCAAGATCGCGCGCTTCAACGAGATCGGCGTTGAGATGGGCAATCCTGACGCTGATTTTGACGCGCTGATGGCAGAAATGGGCCAGCTCCAGACCGAGATTGACGCAGCTAACGGCTGGGATTTGGACAGCCAGCTCTCTCAGGCAATGGACGCGCTGCAGTGCCCAGACCCAGATTCTCCCGTCACCCATCTCTCTGGTGGCGAGAAACGCCGTGTAGCCCTGTGTCGTCTGCTTCTCGAGGCGCCTGACCTGCTGCTTCTTGACGAGCCCACCAACCACCTTGACGCGGAGTCGGTGCTCTGGCTTGAGAAGTTCCTGCACGATTACCCCGGCGCCGTCATGGCCGTCACGCACGACCGCTACTTCCTCGACGACGTTGCCGAGTGGATCTGCGAGGTTGACCGCGGACAGCTCTATCCTTACGAGGGCAACTACTCAACCTACCTGGAGAACAAGGCTGCGCGCCTTGAAGCTCAAAACCAGCAGGACGCCAAGCGTGCAAAGAAAATGCGCGCTGAGCTGGAGTGGGTTCGTTCGTCTCCAAAGGCTCGCCAAGCTAAGAACCGCGCACGTCTTGACCGCTACGAGCAGATGGAAGCAGAGGCTCGCGCGTCCAAGAAGCTCGACTTTACCGAGATTCAGATTCCTGTTGGTCCGCGTCTGGGCCAGAAGGTCCTGGAGGCCGACCACATCCACAAAGCCTTCGGTGACCGCGTTCTTATCGACGACCTCTCGTTTAGCCTGCCAAGAAACGGCATCGTTGGCGTGATTGGCCCTAACGGCGTTGGTAAGTCCACGCTGTTCAAGGCTATTGTCGGCCAGGAGGAGCTCACTTCCGGCACGCTAGAGATTGGCGAGACGGTCCAGATTTCTTACGTTGACCAGCTCAGGCAGGGAATCGATCCAGACAAGACTATCTGGGAAGTTGTCTCTGACGGAAACGACTTCATCAAGGTGGGAGACACGGAGATTCCAAGCCGCGCCTATGTAGCCAGCTTTGGCTTCAAAGGACCTGACCAGCAGAAACGTGCTGGCGTCCTTTCTGGTGGCGAGAGGAACCGTCTAAACCTTGCTCTTACGCTCAAGCAGGGTGGAAACCTTCTGCTTCTGGACGAGCCTACCAACGACCTCGATATTGAGACACTGGAAAGCCTTGAGGATGCGCTTGAGTGCTTCCCGGGTTGCTCGGTGGTAACCAGCCACGACCGTTGGTTCTTGGACCGCATTGCTACACACATTCTTGCGTGGGAGGGCGACGACGAGAACCCAGGTAAATGGTTCTGGTTTGAGGGTAACTTTGAGGCTTACCAGGCCAATCGTATTGAGCGACTTGGTCAGGAGGCTGCTCGTCCTCATCGCATCCATCGCAAACTGATGCGCGACTAGCGCATAGGCAGCGCAAGCGCAGCCCACACAAATAGGAGATAAAAATAGTAACTATTTTTTTATCATTAAGATTTTGTGCAACCTGTTTAAGAGACTAACAACTGGGTATCAAAAAAATGAGAAGTCAAAGGGCTTCTCATTTTTTTGTGGAAAAAGAAATGTTATGAGGAAAGAGAAGAACATGGCACTTGATTCAAGCGTTGGCAACATTCTTAACCAGCAGATTAACAAAGAGTTCTATTCCGCTTATCTGTATCTAACCTTTGCAGACTTTTTATGAGGAGCAGGGCCTTAAGGGCTTTTGCAAACTGGTATGTTATCCAGTCTCAGGAGGAGCTTGCTCACGCACGTATTCTCCGTCGTTACCTGCTTGATAACGATTGGACTCCAACCATGGAGGCAATTGCAAAGCCTGACCTTACCTTTTACCAAGGTAGTTGAGCCAATCAAGGCAGCATATGAGCACGAGCAGTTCATTACCGCAAGCATTAACGAGTGCTACGCCGTCGCTCAGAAGGCAAATGATTTCCGCACCATGCAGCTACTTGACTGGTACGTTAAGGAGCAGGGCGAGGAAGAGGCAAACGCTTCCGACCTTCTCAAAGCAGTCGAGCTCTTTGGTGGAGATCCAAAGAATCTGTATGATCTTGACCGCGAGAACGCAGCTCGTGTCTTTGTCGCTCCAACTATGCCAATGTAAGCAGCAGCTTAAGCGCGACTCGCACGTTGCTGTGCGGCAGCTTGTACGCGTGGCTTGCTCGCAGCTTAGACGCTACAGTGGAGTTTCGATAGCCTCTGATTTGTTTGAAGAGGAACCTGAAAGCTCAGCAAAGATGGCACCGCCTATGATGCAGGCGGTGCCTATTATTTTGAGAAGACCAAAAGGCTCGCCAAGGATAAGTGCCGAGAAAATAACTGCAGAGAGTGGCTCAAGGTAGCCAAAGACCGCCACGCGCTGAACTGGAATCTTGGTAAGTTGTGGAAAATACAAAAATGATCCAAGGCCTGTGTTAAAGAGGCCGATGGTCAAAACGGCAAGCCAATTTACCGATGCTGGATCTGCGGGCAGCTCAATGCCATGGAATACAACAGTAACCAGAGCAACAATAGCGCAGCCAATGCCCAGCTGAATGCTGGTACCTTCAATACCAGAAACATCTTTGAGCTGTCTGTTACAAATAACCATGACGGCATAAAGAACAGCAGAGAGAGCGCCTAGAAGAAGACCAACTGGCGAGAGGTTCAGTCCAACTCCATAGCCAATAATAAGGGCAGCTCCAATAACAACTACAAGAAAGCCTAATATCTTTTTAGCAGTGAGTTTCTCGCCAAATAAAAGGGGAGAGAGCGCCATTACAATAACGGGACCGCAGTAATACTCAAGCGTTGCAATACCAACGCCTACCAGGCGATACGCCTCAAAAAGGAAGGTCCACTGAAGACCCAAGGCAATGCCTGATCCAACGAGCGCCTGGAAGTCCTTGGGGTAGTTTTGAATGGTAAAAGCCTCTTTTTGTACGAGCTTAACCACGAGCAAAAAGAGCGTGCCCAAAAGCATACGGAAGAAGACAATTTGGTAGCTAGGAAGATTGATAAAGCTTGCAACGATTCCGTTAGAACCGCAGATGATAAGCGCAATTAGGTAGAGCACGGTAGGTTTAAATGTGGCGTCTCTCATCGGCTACTCGCAAATTTCTGTATCCACGGACTGTGGAATTCTGTCGTTACAAATTACCTGGTAGAACAGTTTTTCTTGCTCTCGTTGATCGGAGGTCTGACCAAGCATCCACATAGTTTTTGCAACCAGGGCTTCGGTAGTCATATCGTCTCCAGAGAGAACGCCGGGCATATCTTGATAGGTTCTACCAACTTCATATACACCCAGGTCAAGACCCTCTTCAGGAACTTGTGTGGTAATAACTACGGTGCGACCAGACGCAATCCAATCGGTGATAGCTTCCTCAAAAGAGCCGTCGTATGAGGGGATGCCACCAATACCAAAGGTTTCAAGCACAATGGCGTCGTAGTCATTCTTCAGAAGGTAGAAGATAGATGGATTAAGCTCGGGGGTCAGTTTAAGTACAATGACACGCGTATTGAGCGTTTCATAGGTTGTAAGACCGCCATCTACCTGCTCTTCATTTGGCGCACTACGAATAATCTTGTTGCCACGGATGTGGGCAAGCGGTGGATAATTCATGCTCGTAAATGCATTGAAGCTCAGTGTGCGCTGTTTATGAGCGCGGGTGCCGGCAATAACCTCGTTGCCAAAAACCACCACAACTCCGGCGCTTCTGTCGTCGAGTGCGTAGAGAACGGAGTGGTAGAGGTTGAGTTTGGCGTCGGTAAACGGATTTGCCATTGGCTGTTGAGAGCCTGTGAGCACAATGGGTTTCTCGCTATTTTGAATGAGGTAGGAGAGGGCAGCGGCAGTATATGCCATGGTATCGGTGCCGTGAAGGATAATAAAGCCGTCGTAGTCATCATACGACTCAATAATGGCGTCTCTGATCTGGAGCCAGTTTTGAGGACGCATATTGGTGCTGTCGATATTCATGACTTGCTTGAAATCAAATTCGCAGAGGTCATGAACAAGAGGGACGTTGGCTAAAGCTCTTCTCCCGAAAGTGAGGGGGCCAAGCCCGATTCAGTGGAAACAGAAGCAATAGTTCCTCCTGTTGCCATCAGTAAAAGTTTCTTCACGCGTCCCCCATGAACTCCAATTGTGCAGACTTTACAGAAAATCAGTCTGTATAGCGCTTTATTGTAACGGGATAGATGCTTTTCAAGGCGAGAAAAGCAAAGTCGGTGTATTCTTTTTTCGGTAAACGAATCTTTTAGCAAGGATTGTTGATGGCAGAGAATAACCTCTTTGGTTTTGGCAAGAAAAAGCGTCCAGCTCAAGTTCCACCTACTGTCTCTCGTAATGGGGAATCTTCTACTTCTCCACGTGAGGTACGAGGTCGTCACGCAGCTGTTGGAAGCCGTGCACAGGCGCAGCGTAGGATGACGCAAGATCGCCCAACAAATCCCGTTAACCATGCCCGAGCAGATGCCGCCCGTGCACGTGGTCGAGCAAGAACTGCTTATGGCAATCACTATGGCACGCTTAACCCCAGAGATGAAGCTCAGGCAGCATATGCGGCTAGAAGACGTCGTTCTTCTCGCATGAGACTAGGTCGTGTGGCGCTGGCGGTATTGCTTGCAGCCATTATCTTGTGGGTAGTGTTTACGCTGGTAAGTTCATGTAGCCCAGGAGGCGCTTTTGCGCATGCTCAGGCGCTTGATCCTACCGTTACCCTGGCTGGTTCCGTGAAGGTCGGATAGCCTTTTGAGCTGCGGCAGCTCCTGCGGACGCGCCTAGCGCCTGCGGACACACCTAGCGCCTGCGGGCGTGGAAGCTCCTGCGGACGCGACTAGCGGCTGCGGGCGTGGCAGCTCTACTTTGGACTCTTGCTTGTAGAGACGGCAGAGAAGTCCAGATTCAAATCAACCGAGCCGGTAATACCGTCAACTTGTCCTGTTGAGGTGTATTGCCATATCAAAAAGTTAAAGTTTACGTCTGGCTGATCAACGTATTGTGCAAGCCAGATGGGCTCGTCAAGAGAGACAAGATCAAAGCGATTCAAATCAACTTTGTTGCCGTACACAATGACGCGATATCCCGCTTCTTGAATTGTGGTGCAAAACGCACGCGCAATAGCGTTAGTTTCTGCGGGGGAAAGGTTATCGGCGCGTCCGCTGTAATCGGGGGAAGGCTCCAGGTCAAACGCAACGGGAAGATTGAGCTTTGTAACTCCTGCTTCTTTTAGTTGCTGCAGGACAAAAGCGGCCTCTTCACGAGCTTCTTCCACGTTAATAGCCTGCGAGAAGAAGTACACACCCACATCAAGGCCAGCACTTTGTGCGCCCTTAAGATTGGTTTCAAACAGCTCATCTGCACGAATGCCGCCTTCAGTGGAGCCTCGGTAACCAATGCGAAGCATGGCAAACTGAATGTTATCGGCAGCAACGGCCTCCCAGTCAATAAACCCCTGGTGAGAAGAGACATCAACGCCCGTGCGTGTGAGTTCTTCTCCATCCACCACATAATGCGCGCGACCCGTTGCATCGTAGATAAGGTTTCCCATTCATACGGGACTTCGTTTTTGATAATCAGGTTGTTATCAAAAGACAGGGAGAAAAGTCCCTGGCACGATTGTAATAATGCCAGCACAAACACAATGGCCAGTGCAATGAGACCCCATTTGACAACAGGATTGTTCTGGGAATTTTTCTCAAGTGTATGCATCGCCCGCTGCTTACGTTTTGAAGCGTTTGCAGAAGCAGGTGTGTGTTTAGTTTTAGAACGAGTCGTAGAGTTTCTCGTTTTCTTGCTTTTATGTGAGCTCTTAAAAATCACTGGTGAAAGAAATGTCCTTGTTCAAAAATTGGCTCGCAGCATACGTTAATGCCCAGCTTGTGATAGATGGACTCGTCGTCGCTTGGAATAATTGACGAGAAGTACGCGTCACATCCGTGGAGTAGTTGCGTGGCATCAACAGCTTTTCCAGCCAACGGATTGGTAATTGAGCTGATAGAGAGCGCAATGAGCATCTCATCAGCGCAGAGGCTGGTGCGAGCCAGCTTAAAGTTGTTCTCTTTTAGTGCGCAAATAGGCCTTAGGACCTCATCCGATACAATAAACGTCTTCTTCTCAATGCCAACGACGTATTTGAGGGCGTTGAGCAAAAGCGATGCAGGCGCACCTAAAAGCTCTGAAGTCTTGCCGGTAATAATGGAGCCGTCAGGCATAACCATGGCACCTGCAAGCTTTCCTGTCTCTTCTGCTTTGTGCAGACAAGCAGTATGAGCTGGCGAGAAGTTCTGGTCAACGTTAACGTCTTTCATCAAGAGATTAATCTTTGAAAGTTCGCGCTCACCCATACCCGTACGCTCGAGTTTCTCGGCAGCCCTAAACCACCTGCGTACAATCTCTGCCTTTGAAGCTTCCTGGCAGACCTCATCATCAACAATGCAGTTACCAACCATATTGACGCCCATATCGGTTGGAGACTGATAGGGGCTGGTACCTGCAATTTTCTCCATCATGGCCTTGAGCACGGGGAATGCTTCGACGTCACGGTTGTAGTTAACGGTAACCTCGCCGTGAGCCTCAAGGTGATAGGGATCAATGATGTTGTTATCGCCCAAGTCTGCCGTAGCCGCCTCGTAGGCAACGTTTACGGGGTGCTTAAGCGGGAGGTTCCAGACAGGGAAGGTCTCAAACTTAGCGTAGCCTGCACGGACTCCACGGGCATTTTCGTTGTAGAGCTGTGAAAGGCAGACAGCAAGCTTGCCAGAGCCAGGACCAGGTGCTGTTACAACCACCAGAGGATGTGTAGTCTTTACGTACTCGTTTTTACCGTAGCCCTCTGCCGAGACAATCAGGTCAATGTTGGAAGGGTAGCCCTCAATGGGGTAGTGGCGATACACAGCAATGCCCATGTTTTCCAGGCGTGCACGATAGGCCTTTGCCTTGGGCTGACCGGAGTACTGCGTAATGACAACGCCGCCAATAGCAAGGCCGCGAGCACGGAAGATGTCCATAAGCCTTAGAACGTCATCGGCATAGGTAACGCCAATATCGCTTCTGCGCTTACCGTTTTCAATATCGTTTGCGTTGATGGCAAAGACCACTTCTGCCTCATGGGCAAGTTGCTGGAGCATCTGGGCTTTGCGTCTGGAGCAAACCCAGGGAGGATGCGAGAGGCGTGGTTATCGTCGAGCAGTTTACCGCCAAACTCCAGGTAGAGCTTGCCGCCAAACTCACTGATACGCTGGTGGATTCGATCCGCCTGCATAGTGATGTACTTCTCGTTATCAAAGCCGATACGCATGCGTCCTCCTGCCAAGATTTACTGTAGAAATTGTATCATCAAGCCAAGACTTCCTATACGCTATAAGCTATACAGAAAACAAATAAACAACCAAGGAGTTGTGTATGGATAGCAAGTTTTCACAAACGCCTTCTCGCGGCGAGAAGTTCAAAGAGCTGGCACTGAGCGCTTTACGTGCATTTGGTTATGGTTGTCTTACTGCGGCTGGAATGAGCGCGATTATTTTTGCATTTGCGTACTTCACCAGCGGCATGGATATGTTTACCGGTATCGACTGGGTACGTCGTGTCATGTATGTTATTTCTTCGCTGGGAATTATTGCCTGCGGCGTTGGCCTGCTCTTTAGCGGAAAAGAGTATGAGGACCGTCAGATGGGCTTTACCCGCGATATTGATGATCCTGTTAGCCTCAAAGACGGAAAGCTTGATCCTAGAATTTCAAACATCGAGACCAATCATCTGTCTTGGCAGGCTGCAATCCTTTATGCCTCAATTGGTATGTTTGTAGTTACCACCATCTTTGACGAGGTCATGAGTCATACCTTCTTGATGTAGGTATTCTCGCTAGTACAGAGATAACTTACTAGGACAGTGGTAGCTTGCTAGTACGGAAGTAGATTGCCTAGTACAAAGGTAGAGCGCCTAGTATAAAGGCAGCTCGCCCGTTAACGGATCAATATCTTCTGCAGCCAGTGGCTCAAAAGCCAGGCAGGTAAACGTGGGCTCTCCATGGAACTCGGTAAATCCCGCGTCTCTAATAAGGGCCACGACAAAACCACGAGCTTTTCCTTCAGCGGCAAGCTCAAGCAACGCTTCTTCAGAATCAACGTAGACACATACCTTTGCAACACCGGCATCAAACCAGTTGGTGATTGCGGTGGTATCTTCATCGGCGTGGTCCAAATAGACCCAATTCTGATCGTCGGTGACGCGAACCTGATCAAGTCGATGCTCTTTTGCAAGTGCCATAAGCGTGGCTTCAACACACGCATGACTTGCCTGAGCAGCAATTTTCCCTTTTCGCATCTTAAGATCGCGACGAATAACAATCATTTGTTTTGATTTATACGAAGAGCTTGGCATGAAAAACCTTTCTAGAAACTGAGTGCTAAGTGTACCATTCACAGCTTTCCGATTTTTGTCGCAAGAAAATCCCGAAGAATCAAAAAGGCTCTCTAAAACTAAGAGCGGCGAGAAGAACGTTGAATGTTCAGCTTGTTACATCAATAAGTTAAATAACGGCACCTGTGTGGAAAGTTGATTCTTGTCCATGCTGCTAAGGTTGACTGAGGAGGTGTCTATGAGAGAGTTGGTTATTTTTGTCATGTATATCTGGGCTTCAATATCGGATATGCGAAATCGCACTATTCCAAATAGAATCCCTCTTTTGCTCGCTTTTTTATGGCCTATTTGGCTTGTGACAAATGAAAAGCCTGCCGAGTTACTGATGAATGCATTATGGAGTGAGCTCTTTGTTATATGTGTACTGATTACCGTAGGTATAGTTACAAAATTTATGGGTCATATGTCTTCTCTGGGAGGGGAGATATTAAACTTATTCTCTCAACATGCCTTTTATCTTGAAATAAAAAGAGACATTTGTCTTTTTATTTTTAGCAAATATTTTAGGTGTTATGTTTTCTTTTCTGTTCTTTATTTGGTGTAAATTTTTTTAAAGGGAGAAGACAGAAATAAAGAAGAAATTACCAGTTCAGATAGTATATTTATGTATACATTTCCTTTTTGCACCATTTCTTGGATTTGGTGTGGCACTTGCGCTATTTTTACGCTAAAATCGGGAAGTGTTATATGAATTTAAAAATTCTTCTAATTCCCGAATATATAAAAAGTTTTTTCTGCTATCAATAGTTTACACGTTGCGTTGAGAGATTGAGTTCCCCCAACACTCAATTTCATCGCTAAATGGCCCCGACCATTTAGTTTTCTCGATTTGCGAGGCAACGTATGCCATGGAGGCAGGACGACTATTAACGTGGTCGCACACATGTCGCCCTGCCTCATGGCAATCCCTTTAGAGCTATTTGCTCTATCTTTGATATACCCATTATTTCAAGTATTTAAAAGTAAAAAAATACAGCTACTAAGCTATTTTTCCTGCGGTTTTATACGTGTCAGAAACCAGCTGCATGGATCATCCAAAATCTTAAAAAGCCAGATGGCGTAGAGGCTCTTTGTTATTGCATAAAATCGCTGATACATTATTTTGCATAGAGTAATAGATTTTTTTGCATATCTTTTGTATAGCCAATTAATCACAGACGACAGAGTCACTTATGATTTATTTACGTAACAGGTATGCAATTTTCTTCAAATTTGTGCTTGTAAAACAACATAACAAATTGTATCTGAAGATATTTTAGTGTAGTATCATACGGTAACAACACGAGACTATGCATACAACATACGCGTGTTTTTCAGACATCGTTTGAGCAGATGGGGCTGTGAGATGGCTAAGGCAGGTGTTACCAAAAAGACCGACCCAGGCTTGGGTAGGACAGTAGCAAGGTTGTTACAAGAAAGTGGCAAGCGCCAGGTAGACCTGTGCGAATTCTCACAATGGTCACGTGCGTATGTCTCTTATATTTGCACCGAGCGCCGCAAGTGGCCATCATTTGATAAAGCAAAGGTTATTGCTGACTTCTTCTCTTTAAGTCTTGATCAGCTTTGGGTTGAGCACCTCAAGGATCTTGTTGATGCTGGCGTAGAGCTTACAGAGATGCAAAAGAAGAATTTAGCTGAGGGTGTCAATCTTCCAAATCCTACTGTTATGCATGACGGAAATGACAATAGAGAATACCTCCAACCTGTTGTTTCCTCGGGGAACGGCTCAGATTACACGCTCCCGGAAATTCTTGGCGTCGAATAAGTATTTTTGACTATTTTTATTGTTTACAATGCCATACTTGCTGTATACGCGTATGATTCAGCGTTGTTCAGATTGCATGGGGCTATCTGAAGAGTAGGAGATGTGCAAGATGGCTGGACTACACTGTTCAGACTGCGCTTTTAGCTCGTTCAAATTTAACGAGGACGCCCAGATGTATCAGGCGTACTGCTCGCGCGGCTATTTGCTGGCTGATCCACATATCCATGAGCTTTTTGCCATGCACTTTGCTAAGTCTCCAGAGGATTTTGTTCCCGTCAAAGATCCGTTTAATCGCGAGTATCTGAGAAAGTCATATATCTGCGGAGAATTCATTAAGCGTAAGGATAATTTGGGTTAACGGTATGTCTTAAAACCCTGTTATGTAACATAGCAGGGTTTTATTATGCTTCTGACGTGTTTCTCGTCTAATCAATATCAAAGAATTAAGTAAATATCACAAAAGTTGTTATGTAACGCTTATAGATTTCTGCATAATTAGTTAACTTTCTGTTATATGTTCCCCTTAAAACAAGGTAGTATTGATTTGGGGGAATCTCCTTATTACAAGGGGATTTAAAACATTTATAAAGGAGCGGCAGCAATGTCGAGGCGACCACAAACAGAAAGTTGTGACACACGTCACAGGCTTCTTAAATCCGCAGAGCAAGAGTTTGCTTTACAGGGATACGATAAAGCTTCACTCAGACAGATTTGTGCACATGTAGGTGTTACAACGGGCGCTCTTTATTTCTTCTTTGAGAATAAAGAGGACCTCTTTAAGAATGTTTGATTCCTGTCACTGAAGGCGCAATTCAGATTCTTGAAGACTACAAAGATCATCTGCTGCTCTCTGAGGAAAGAGATCTTGAAGACACTCCTTTGGGTAATAAAGAAACGCTCGAGAAATTCTTAGACCTTCTGTACGGCAATAGGTACGTGGTGCAGATTCTTGTGAATAACCGAGAAAACCCGCATGTTGTCCATTTCTTTGAAGAGTTGACTGAGGTTATTTCTGCAACCATCAGAGCCATTCTTTATCCTAACGTTGCGCAGGTTAAACCCTATGATGAGTTTATTATTACCTGGCTTGCTCAAACTGAAATGACCACCATTGTCAATATTCTTAAAAATGATGAGACTCGTGAAGAGGCTGACGGTCACATAAATTCAGCAGTAATGTTTACGCAAGGTGGCATTAAAGCTCTAGTTGAGGAACATTAGATGCTCATCTGTGCATAAAAATTGACAATATCTACTTATTTCCGTTATCCTCTTATAAGGTATAAATCACCCAAAGGAGACCTTTATGAAGTTTAATAAGCTCGGCCTCGTAGCAGCATCCGCTTCTGCCGTTCTTGCACTTGCTGGCTGCAATCTTATTCCAAATCTTGCTGATCCAGGAACCACTACTGGCGGTGGTCAGCAGCAGCAACAGCAGCAGACTGCACCTGATGCAAATACTGCAACTAAGCCTTCAGATACTCGTGCTGGTGACTCTGACTCTCAGCAGCTCTATCAAACTCTGATGGACAAGCACAACACTTCAGAGCAGGTTACCAACGTTCAGAAGTACGTTGATGATATTAAGAAGACTGGCGATAAGACTGAGGTTCTTATTGACACCGATAAGATTACCGTTACCGTTACCGGCATTGGTGTTGACTTTGAGAACTCCAACGGCTATCTGGTTGAGGTTGTTAACAAGACCGATACCAACATCTTCATTCAGACCACCGACACCGCTATTGGCAAGGATGAGCTGAGCTTGTTTGTTAACGCAGCTCCTAACGCAACTACCAAGGGCTTTGCATTCTTTGACCCAGGTGTAAAGATGGACGCATCCGCAACTGTTCGTGGTACCATCCTTGCTCTTTATGGTTCTGACTACAGCATGGATTCCTTCAACGTTATGTTCTAAGTTTCACTTAGTTCGTTGACTGCAAAGGCTCAGCTTTTAGCTGAGCCTTTTTTGTTAGCGAGAAACCCCGTCAAAAGCAGCTAAATGAGTTAGTGTTGAGGTTATTAGAATCCGTTAGACTATAGAGTTGTTAGCTATTAGAAAAGCATGTATGCACTGCATATAAGGAGCTACGATGCTAGATTTAGATAAAAACACAGACGGGTCATATAACGACCTTATCTTTTTAAAGCCTCTTTTTCACAATAAGATTTGGGGCGGAAGAAGACTTGCTGAAGAGTATGGCTATGATATCCCCGAAGGCTCAGTAGGAGAGTGCTGGGCGATCAGTGCACATCCTAGCGGAGACTGTGAAGTTGCCTCTGGTACATATGCTGGCAAAACTCTTTCGGAGCTTTGGTCAACGCATCGAGAGCTTTTTGGTAATGCAGGAGGAGACCGTTTTCCGCTTCTTATTAAAATTCTTGATGCAAAAGATGATCTCTCTGTTCAGGTTCATCCAGATGATATGTACGCAGCAGAACACGAGAATGGTTCTCTGGGAAAGTCTGAGTGCTGGTATATTCTTGATGCAAAAGAGAATGGCGATATTGTTGTAGGACAAAATGCCTCCTCAAAAGAAGAGTTTGCAGCCATGGTTGAGCAGGGAAAGTGGACTGAACTGCTCAATTACGTTCCTATCAAGGCTGGAGATTTCTTTAGGATTGATCCTGGAACCGTTCACGCCATTAGAACGGGCACGCTTATTCTTGAAACTCAGCAGAGCTCCGATGTTACGTATCGCGTCTACGACTATGACCGTTTAGGTGATGACGGTAAACCTCGTGACTTGCATCTAGCACAGAGTCTTGAAGTCATCGATTATGCACAGGAAGCTCCAACATCTGGAGAAATCACAGCTCCAGAAATTGACGGCAAAACTGAGCTTATGAGTTGCAAGTATTTCTCGGTAGAAAAATATGAGATTCATGAGTCAAAAACTATTGCTCAGCCATGGCCGTTTATGTGCGTAAGTGTCATTGAGGGAGAAGGTACGGTTTGCGCTGACGGTGGCAACGGAGTAGAGCATAGGATTTGCAAGGGCTCGCATTTTATTGCACCTGCGTCTTCTGGTAGCCTGCGCTTTACGGGCACTATGACGTTGATTACCTCTCATCTTCCTCATATAAAATAGGACGATAAATGAGTCGAATGCAGCTTAATGTGTAACATTTGACTCGTTTCAAGTAGAATATAAAAAGTTGGGACTCCCATACGCTTATAGGAGGAACGTATGAATAAAGAGATGATTACTCGTCGCGCTTTTGCGGGATTGGCTGCAGGCGGTGCTGCTAGCACGCTTGCTGCATGTAATAGTGATGTCCTTCAGGCAATCTTAAACCCTGATTCTGTTCTTGGTGGAGCTGGTCAAGATCCTCAGAATGGCGGTCAAGACGGTACTGGGGATACGCCTTCTCAGTCAGAATTTGTGAAGCTTGAGGAGACTCCAGATAATCCAACGCTAACCGGAGATTTTTCTAAGATTATTACTGGCGTCTGGTGTGTTGACAATGGCGTTGGAACTAAAGGTGGATCAAAGGAAGGCAAAACCTTTGACCATGGTGGCATGCTTAATCAGGGCTATAACGATGGAACCGTTCTTTACTATTCATTCAAAGAAGACGGCACTTTCTTCATGCATAATTTTAAAGGTGTGAAGAATGATGGTAAGTGGGAAGCAAAAGGAACTATTGCCATTCAATGTACGTATGATGATGGCGATAGTGTGCCAATGCTTTTTGATAAGGACGACAACAACTATCTGAAGTACAGTGATGCCAAGAGTGAGATTACGTTTAATTTCAAAAAACTTTCTGACAATCCAGACGATACTTCACAGATAGCTTATATTGAAGGACAGGTAGTCAATTTTGCTGCCACCATTCCTGGTACGTATTATCTCTTTGGCTTGCACTATGCAGATGGTTCTAAAGAAGATTTGACCAGTGATCAGATTGAGTCTATGAATAAGGGTTCTGGCGGAGCGTATACCTTCTCTGCTCATAAGGATGGAGCTGCTGCACTGTTCTATCCAGACGGTAGCGTTTCTCCTATTCAGATTGTTGCAGAAGAGCCTTCGGCAGATGGACTTTCTTTCCCCATTCTTGCCCAGGGCTTTTCACAAGACGAACAGATATCTAAGTCTGTTCTATACACTACTGCGGAAAATAAGAAGCTTCTCAGTATTGATGCTCCTGGATTTACTCTTAAGTTTGCCCTCCTTAATCACCGTGAGGATGATTGGGCTAAATATGAGTATCCACCAAAGGCAGAGTTCCCTTGGCAGCCAGATGGTAAGGGCGGCTATAAGCTAGTAACCCCTACTTCTTCTGGTTCTGGTAATGGTGGTAGCTCTTCAGGAAATGGCGGCAGCTCATCTGGAAATGGTGGCGGCGGCAAGGGCGGCTCAGGTAAGAAATAACCCAGCCTTTTCTGGTTTCTTTTACTAACAAAAAAGCAGGCATATGATATGCCTGCTTTTTTCTTGCCAACTTTCACATGCGCAAAAGGACGGTGATGTAAAGCTTGGTGTAAAGCTTACGCAGCGTGTGCGCCGCCCTCAATCTCACCAGTGCAGTGTGGGCAGCGAGTTGCGCCTTCCTTAACCTCTTCAAGGCAGTGTGGGCAGTGTGGAGCTGCAACCTCTTCAACAGCCTCTTCTTCGTCCTTCTTAAGCTTGGAAGCCTTCATGAACTTATTGAGGGCCTTAACCATGCAGAAGACAATGAATGCAATGATTAGGAAGTTGATGATTGCGCTGATGAATGCACCAAAGTCAATGCCGTTCTGGGTGCCAGGAACTGGAATAGAAAGACCAGAAACCTCGGTACCACCACCAGAGATCAGCTTAATAAATGGGTTGATGATGTCATTGACAAGGGAGGTAACAATAGCGGTAAATGCGCCGCCAATGATGATGCCAATAGCCATGTCCATAACATTGCCCTGCTGGATAAACTCTTTAAACTCCTCGACAAACTTTTTCATTTCATCCCTTTCGTTTAATTGGTAGAAGACAGATATTTCTACTCGCGTCTACGGTGTGCGCTTATGCGCTGATCAGACCATAGATGCGAGAGTATTTATCAGTTAGATACTTGGTGTAGTAGTGGACGTCAAAAGGCTCACCGCATGCACCCATGATGAGCTCCTTGGAGTCTTTTGCACGACCCCAGGTCCAAATACGGCTGCCCAGCCACTCCCTAATAGGAGCAAGATCTCCAGATGCGCAGACGGCGTCAAAGTCCATGCCCTCAGCAATCATGGCATGCTTGTACTGTGCACCATAAGCGCTACCAAGTGCGTAGGTTGGGAAGTAGCCAAACTCACCCCATGACCAATGAACATCCTGAAGAGCACCTTCAGTGTTATTTGGAACCGTAACGCCCAGGTACTGCTTGTACTTCTCGGCCCAAAGAGCTGGAACGTCCTTTGCAGTAATCTCGCCAGACAAAGTGCCTGCTCCATTTCGTAACGGATGAGGATGTGCAGAGGATAGGTGAGCTCGTCCGCTTCGGTACGAATGAGACTTGGCTGTACCTTATTAGCTGCCGAGAAGAGCTGGAAGGCAGTGACGCGATTAAGCTGGCCAGGGAAATGCTTGCGCATAAGCTGAATAAGAGGCTCAGCAAAAGCCTCAGAAAGGCCAACGTAGTTCTCAAAGAACCTGGACTGGGACTCGTGCATGCCCATAGAAGTGCCAGTGCTCAGAGAGGTAAAGCGGTACTCCCAGTTAATGCCCTGCTCGTAGAGGGCGTGACCGTTCTCATGCAGCATGGAATAGACATTGGAGAGAACGTTATTCTCGTAAGCGTGGCTAGCAACCATGACAAAGCCGATACCAGGGCCACCGGTGTAAGGGTGCTCAGTTTTGCCAAGCCAATAAGCGTCCTCGTCAAGACCCTGGAGCTTTACCAGGTCTTTTGCAAGATCCCACTGACGGTTAACGTCAAACTTACCCTCAAGAGGTTTGGTGCTTGGTTGGCGCTTAGAGGCCATGCAATCAGCAACTAGGGGAACTACCACTTCTTTAACATTATTGAAGAAGGTGTTGTAGAACTCTCTGTTGGTGCCGTGCTCAAAATCGCTGAGTAAGAGATCATACGGGTCTTTAGAAGCATCGCGTGCCTGGCACATCTCTTTGCGAAGCTCAATTAAGCTATCCAGCTTTGGAGCAAAGAGTGACCAGTCATCGCTGTTCTTTGCCTGCTCCCAGACCTCATTAGCCTCTGTGGTAAGACGAACAAAGTTGCTCTGAAGCTCAACAGGTACATCTACCAGCTGGCTTCTATCGCGACGAAGAATTTTAACTTGTGCGCGATGAGTCTCATCAAGTAGAGCGCGATTCTCGTGAAGTCTATCAAGCAGTGCGCCAACAGCAGGATCACAGAGGGTCTCCTGGACCTGCTCGCCAAGGATTGCCAGGGCTTCTCCGCGCTCTTCAGCAGCCTTTTTGGATCGATACATGGTCCAAAAGAGCCAATCTCATTAGCTGCGTAGTTGAGAGCAAAGAGCTTCTTCTCAAGTTCATCAAGTTTAGCGATATCATCGCGGGGATTTGAAAGCGCTGCGTTCAATTCAACAGTGTTATGTGCGCTGTCCATAAAAATCCTCTCTACAAAATTTAGGAGCGACCAGTATGTTTGCCGGTTATATGTAACCGTTTAGCAATTGCGTCATATTTTACCCTGTTATTTATTGATATTTGAGCGATACTAAAAAGACTACGTCCTAAAACAATAAGTACATCTTTTCGGCACAATTTTGCCCAAAGATGGCTTGTAAGGAGTAAGAGTTCTATGGATGACAGCAGAATCTCGTTTGATCAGTGGGGTGATCTGTACGCAGATCGCGTTCAAACCATGCGAAAAAGCGAAGTACGAGATTTGTTTGCAGCACTGTCTCGTCCAGGTGTCATTGCGCTGTCTGGTGGCCTACCAGACATTTCTTCGCTGCCACTTGATCAGGTTGCAGAGTGCGCTCGACGCTGCGTTGCTGTTGAGGGTCTCAGGTCTCTTCAATACGGCAACTCTGATGGCCGTATTGAGTGTAGAAGGACCATCTGCAAGATTTTAGCTGCTCAGGGTGTTAAGGCTGATCCTGACGAGATGATTTTGACTTCTGGTTCTCAGCAGGCACTTGATTTCTTGGGTCGTGTCTTCCTTAACCCAGGAGACGATATTATCTGCGAGGGTCCAAGCTATCTTGGTGCGTTCCAGGCATTTTCCGCGTATGAGCCTACTGTTCACACCATTGATATGGATGAAGAAGGCATTAGGACAGATCTTCTCGAGGCAAAGCTTAAAGAGCTTGCAAGCCAAGGTAGAAAGCCTAAGTTCATCTACGTTATTCCTAACTTTAACAATCCTGCCGGCATCACCATGTCTATGCCAAGGCGTCTGCGCCTTCTTGAGCTGGCGCGCCAGTACAACATCCCTGTTGTTGAGGATGATCCGTATGGTCTTATCCGTTTTGAAGGAGAAGATCTAACACGTCTTAAGACGCTTGATCCAAGTGTTATTTATTTGGGAACCACGTCGAAGATTTTTGCCCCTGGACTGCGTCTTGCATGGATGGTTGCACCTCGTCACTTCCTTGAGCGCATCAACCTTGCTAAGTCTGGCTCTGATCTGTGTACCAGTCCCTTTAACATGATTCTTGCTGAGCACTACTTCAATGAGGTTGATTGGCAGGCAGCGCTTGAGGTGTCTAAGTCTCGCTATAAAGAGAGAAAAGACGCCATGCTCGCAGCGCTTGCGGAGTTCTTCCCTAAAGACGTTACCTGGACTAAGCCAGAGGGTGGTTTGTTCCTGTGGGTAACCTTCCCGCCATACCTCAATACTGAGCAGTTGCTTCCTCGTGCAATTGAAGAGGGAGTTGCCTTTGTACCAGGTGTTTATTGCTATCCTGACCAGCGTATTAGTTCAAGTATGCGCCTGTGCTACTCATTTGAGACGCCAGAGCGCATCCACGAGGCAATCCGCAGGCTGTCTTTATGCGTCCAAGATCGCATGGCGCTGTATCGCGCATTCCTAGAGGCGGGCGCTCTACCTGAGTCTTCTCATTCTGAATCTCAATCCTCTGCAAGGGAGTGTTAAGTATGGCTACAAAAGTTGCTGTCATTATGGGTGGAGCCTCATTTGAGAGGAACTTCTCGCTCAAAGTGGAGCTCTTGTCTCTGAGGCTTTGGAGAAGCGTGGTTATGAGGTATTACCACTTGATGCTGACGCACACCTGGTAGACACCCTTCGTGCCGAGAAACCCGATGTTGCGTTTGTGTGCCTTCACGGCGCGGGCGGAGAAGATGGTGCAGTACCTGCGCTTTTGGAGTTCCTCAAAATTCCGTATGTGGGCTCAAGGCCTGCATCTTGTAGGGCAGCCTGGAACAAAGCTGACATGCCGTTTATTGTGCGCCAGGCCTGGTCAAAGGAGGAGTCCGAGGTCATCTGGCCTCCTCAGATTGTGCTGACTGCCAGTGCGTTTAAAGATCTTGGAGCCGCAGCTGCTCTAGATCTGGTTCCCGAGCGCCTTGGTGGCGGCGTCGGCTTCCCTCTAGCAGTCAAGCCTGTTCATGGCGGCTCTGCTATGGGCCTTTCTAAGGTTGACAGCGCTGACCAGCTTGGACCAGCACTTCTCGGCGCACTTGGTTTTGACGACTCCGTCATTATCCAGCAGTGGGTTGATGGTGTTGAAGTAAGTGTTACCGTGCTTTCTGACGCAGATGGCGAAAAAACCCTGCCACCAGTAGAGATTTCAGTGACCAAGGGTATTTACGACACGGATGCTCGTCTTGATCCAGAGCGTATTCAGCACTTCTGCCCCGTTCGTCCTGAGTCTTTGGCAGCACTTGGCGCAGATCCAGCTGCTGCTCGTGAGGCGCTTGAGCGCGCAGCCCTTGAGGTGTTTACGGCGTACGGCTGCAGAGATCTTGCTCGTATTGATTTTATTTGGGATGGACATCACGTTATGGTCATGGGTCTTAAGACATTCCCAGGACTCACTGAGACCTCCCTTGTTCCAATGGCTATTGAAGCTGCAGGATACGCTGTTGAAGACGTTCTTGCGCAACTTGTTGAGGGTGCGCTTAAGCGCGGCAACTAGGGGGTTTTATGGAATACGTATTGGGCATTGATGTTGGTGGCACTACTATCAAACTGGGACTCTTCTCTGCAGAGGGAGAGCTACTTTCTGAGCAGAAGGTCAAGACGCCCGCACTTGATAACGAGGGCGGTTATCAGACGGTAACCGATGCTATTAAGCTGATTGTTCATGGCCAAAAAGCAAGCCGCAACGATGTTATTGCGTGTGGTTTGGATATTCCAGGTCCTGTTGCAGATGACGGAACCGTTGGTCTTCTCGCCAATGTAGACATTGATCCTGAGGGATTGGTGCAGGCAATCAATATGTGCCTACCAAACGCAACCATTGCGTTTGTCAACGATGCTAACGCCGCTGCTCTGGGCGAAGCGTGGGCTGGCGTTGCCGTGGGTGTGCCGTCGTTTGTGCTGATTGCGCTGGGCACCGGCGTTGGTGCAGGTGTTGTTGTAGACGGCAAGCTTGCTGCAGGTGCTTTTGGCGCGGGCGGTGAGATTGGTCACATCATTGTTGAGCCAGAAGAGACGTTGACCTGCGGTTGTGGTCGCCACGGTTGCCTGGAGCAGTATGCTTCTGCTAAGGGTGTTGTCCGCCTGTACCTGGAGGAATGCGCTTCCCGAGGCGTTGTTCCTGTGAACATTGAGCACGAGACCGATACGGTGTCCGTGTTTAGGGCTCACGCTCAGGGCGACGAATGCGCAACCCTTGCTATCCATAAGATGTGCCACTACCTGGGTCTTGCTATGGCGCAGGTTTCGTGCGTGGTTGATCTGCCATGTTCTTGATTGGCGGCGGTGTTGCGGGCTCGTTTGCAACATTTGCCACCGAGCTTCGCGAGTGTTTTGAGCAGTATGCTCTGCCGGTAAGCAAGGGCGCTCGTATTGAGGCTGCTAGCTTGGGTAATCAGGCAGCAATGTATGGTTGCGCATATGAGGCACTGCGTCTGAGAAAAGAACGTTTTGGCCAGGAAAGCGCTGAGTAGAAGCAAGTTTCTGGTGCACGTTCTTCTCGCCCAGAAAAGTGTAGGTACGTTTGAGTACCTGGCGAGAAAAACATCAGTGTTTTTGACACATACGCCGCGCTAAATGAAAGTGTGTTCAATAACATATTTTTCCGGTTACAATTTATGTAAAAACGTAGTTATCGAAGCTGCTCAGTGCTAACATTGAGCAGCTTTTTTGGTTGTGTTTGGAACAATTCCGAGCACTAGGATGAAAGGGGAGTGCTGTGGCTGACGAGTCAAAGTATGACATCGTTGCTGCTACTGGTTGCCCAACCGGTATCGCGCACACCTTTATGGCTAAGGAGGCCCTGGAGAAGGCCGCCGCAGTTAAAGGTCTTACCATTAAGGTTGAGACGCACGGCCAGGTCGGTGTAGAGAACGAGCTCACCGCAGCTGAAATTAGGAACGCCAAGGCAGTAGTTGTTGCTGCTGATAAGGACGTTCAGGCCGAGCGTTTTGCCGGAAACCAATGGTAAATGTTGGTGTTACTGCTGCTATTAAGGACGCTGAGGGTCTTATCGACCGCGCTCTTGTTGCTCAGCCTGAGGGCGAGCTTGCAGAGGCAGATGACGCTCCAGTCTCGAGCACCATTGAGAAGGAGTCTGTAGGCCACATCATCTACAAGCACCTCATGAACGGCGTCAGCCACATGCTGGTCTTTGTTGTTGCTGGTGGTGTTCTGACTGCAGTTTCATTCCTCTGGGGTATTACTTCCTTCAGCTCCACTGCACCTGACTACAACAGCTTTGCTGCCATGCTCAAGATTATCGGCGGCATTGCAATGGGCCTTATGGTTCCAGTTCTTTCTGCTTACATTGCTGAGTCTATCGGTAAGCGTCCTGCTCTGGTTCCTGGTTTTGTTGCAGGTATGATTGCTATCCAGGGTCTTCCAATTAACCCTAACACTGGCATGATTGATGCTGGTGGCGCTGGCGTTGGTTTTGGCTTCCTGGGCGGTATCGTCGGCGGCTTCCTTGCCGGTTATGTCATCGTTGGTCTTGAGAAGCTCCTTGCTGGTCTTCCAAAGAACCTTGATGGCCTGAAGGCAATCTTCCTGTACCCACTGCTTTCCACCACCATTGTTGGCCTGGTTATGCTGGGTATTTCTGGTCCAATGGCAGCAATCAACACTGGCATGATGAACTTCCTGCGCGGTCTGTCTGCTTCTGGTCCAATTGTCCTTGGTCTTGCAATTGGTTGCATGGCCGCATTTGACATGGGCGGCCCAGTCAACAAGGCAGCTTACGTTACCGGTACTGCACTTCTGACCGAGGCTCTTGCTGCTGGTGTTGGTACCCCAACCTATGAGTTTGGTACTAACTTCATGGCTGCAGTTTCTGCTGCTTGTATTGTTCCTCCACTGATCACCACCTTTGCTGTTGTCGTTGGTAAGAAATATTTCACCAAGTCCGACTTCAACGCTGGTCTGGTCAACTTCGTTCTTGGCTGCACCCACATTACCGAGGGCGCTATTCCATTCATGACCAAGAACATTTGGCCTGTCATGCCTATCATGATGATCGGTTCTTCCATCGGCTCCATCCTGACGCTGCTCTTTGGCGTTCATGACCCAGCACCTCACGGTGGTTTCCTGGTTCTTCCCGTTGTCGATGGCGGCCTTAAGTGGGTTCTCGCTATTCTCATTGGCGCTGTTGTTGGTGGTATTCTCTTTGTTGCTTTCAAGGCATACGAGTACCGCAAGAACGGCAACAAGCTGGTCGAGGACTAAGCTTTACGCTTAGCACACACTCGGTACCGTTTGAGTTTTGCCCAGAATTTACGTACAGTTTGGGTGCAGACTCAGATAATCGAAGTAAAATATGGACTCGGCGATTTCGTCGGGTCCATATTTGTTTCAGAGGGAGCTTTGATGATTTACACACTTACCACTAATCCTGCAATAGACATGAACGTCAATTCGGGAGTTCCTTCTTATACGCATGTCAACCGTACAACCGATGCCGTTTACACACCAAACGGCAAGGGTCTGAACGTTTCATTTACGCTTGCTCACTACGGCGTTGCGTCCACTATCCTGGGATTTTTTGGTGGCTTCTCGGGCAACTATATTGTTGAAGAGGCATCTAAGATTTGTCCGGTCAGGCCTGTGTGGATTGACGGTATTACTCGCGTAAACATTTTTGTTACCACGCCAGAAGGTGAGCTCAAGTTCCCTAATGCAGGTGCTCCCGTTATTCGCTCCAAGCAAGACGAGATGCTTGAGCTGCTGCGCACTGCGCCCGACCTGGACGTGCTGGTGGTCTCCGGCTCGCTTTCCCCTGAGATGGATCCAACCTTCTACGATGAGCTCTTTGATCTTTGCCATGAGCGCGGCGCTGAGCTGGTCCTGGACATCTCACATAAACACCTTGCAGAACTTGTCGAGAAAAACCGCTGCTCATCAAGCCAAACGACGAAGAAGTGGCAGAGATCTTTGGTGTCGATGTTCATAACGAGGCAGACGTTCTTCTCGCCCTCCACAAGATTCACGAACGCGGCGCAAAGAACATCCTGCTCACGCTGGGCGGCGAGGGTGCGTACTTCTTCAACGGTGAACATGTCTGGCACGCAAATGCTGCGCAGGTAGAGGTGCTTTCGACGGCATGCGCGGGCGATTCTACGCTTGCGAGCTTCATATCAATCTGGCTCGACGACCCATCGGCTGTCGAGAAGGCTCTGACGCGCGCGATGGCTACCGGCGGAAACGTTGCGATGAGCGCCGGCCTGGGCGACTTTGCTCTGGTCGAGAAGATCGCGGAGTCCATCCACGTTGAGCTGGTAGAGTAGGAGCGAGAGCGTCGCACGGAGGTGCTGCGCGGACGTGCGCGGGGGTGCGCGGCGGCGCCGGAGGTGCGCGGGGTGCGCACGGAGGCGTGCGGAGGCAGCGAGTCGACGGGTTTCTCGGCGTATGGCGCGCATAAGTCTCCATATCCGCAAAATAAGTCTTTTCTCGCTTCTTGATTTCGTGTAACGTATAAGGGCTAATGTGATAATTAGGTTTTCGAACCTCTAAAGAAGGAGAGTGCAATGTCCGGACACTCTAAGTGGGCCACAACCAAGCACAAGAAAGCAGCTATCGACGCTAAGCGTTCTTCGCTGTTCTCTAAGCTTTCCCGCAACATTACTGTTGCCGCAAAGATGGGTGGCGACCCAAATCCGGACAACAACGCTAGCTTGTCTGCCGCTGTTGCCCGTGCTCGCATGGTTTCCATGCCTAACGCAAAGATTCAGGCCGCTATCGATAAGGCATTTGGCGCTGGTGCTGATGCTGCCATTTACGAGGAGATCGTTTACGAGGGATACGGTCCTGCAGGTGTCGCAGTTTACGTTGACTGTCTGACTGACAACAAGAACCGTACCGCAGCAGACGTTCGTTCCGCATTTACTCACTCTGGCGGCAATCTTGGTACCGCAGGTTCCGTTGCGTTCCAGTTTGAGCGCAAGGGCTCCATCGCAGTTGATAAGGTTATTGTCTCCGAGGAGAAGAAGGTTGCTGACCGCGAGAACGCTGTCGATGAGGACGAGTTCATGATGGCAGTTGCCGAGGCTGGCGGAAACGATTACGAGGACGCTGGCGATCAGTGGATTGTTTGGACTGCATACGACAAGATGCAGGATGTCCAGAAGGGCCTCGAGGCTCAGGGTATTGAGGTTAAGGGTTCCGAGCTTACTATGGTTCCAACCACCCCAACTGACGTCTCAGTTTCTGATGCAAAGAAGGTTCAGCGTCTTATCGATAAGCTCGACGAGCTCGATGACGTTCAGAACGTCTACAGCACCATGAACATTACCGACGAGATTGCTGCTGCTCTCGAGGAGGAGTAAGCTCTCTGGTTCGCGACGCGCCGCGCCACGAGCGCGACAAAACTGTACTTCAAAGCCCCGCTTGCTAGCGGGGCTTTTTGTTTGGGTGACGTTGGCGCTGTCAGAACACACCTGTGTCGGATAATCTGCACGTTTTTAGAAGGCCGACCACAGCAAAGTAAGATAATCTGTATATACAGAGCCAAAAACATAACTTACAGCCCTAAAAAAAGTTACGTCTCAAAAAGTGGTGTAAGGCTATTTCCTTACTACCTTCTTGCCTACATTATGCCACCTCTTTACAAGCGTTAAAGTCACTATCAATTACTTGTAAGAGATGGTCGATAGTCTCTTGTGTACATGACTCTCTCTTAGGACACTCTTCAAAGAGAAGAGAGCGTTTGTCCATGAAATGCGTTGCTACAAACCACTCTTCGTTTTGATTGATACATACAGCCCCTACAAGGCGAAGCATTGCTTGTTTTAAGGGAAATACTCCAACGACACGTGTACGCTTCTTTATCTCTTTGTTGAGTCTTTCGCAGAGATTGTTTGTACGTATCCAATGAGCGTGTTCTTTTGGAAAGTCTAGGTAGGTTAGTACATATGGCTCTGACTCTTCTAGAAGATGTGCTCCTTTTGGATCTATCTTTTCATACACTTCATAGAGGTGCTCAAAGCCTGTGCGTACCAAATCAGTATCAGTAGCTTTCAAAGGTATGTTTCATAGCAGCAATAACTGCTTTGCCCTGAGCTTTTGTTCTACATCTATCAAAGACATTTCTCTCTAGGTGACAAAGACAGTTTTGCCAGGCAGCGCCACTGAGTACCTCACCGATTGCTCTTACAAGACCTGCATGGGCATCAGAGATAACAAGTTTCACTCCACTCAGTCCTCGTTCTCTCAAAGAGATAAGAAAGTCTTTCCAGGAAAGATAAGACTCGGTATCTATACACTCAAGCCCTATGATTTGTCTTTTAGCCTCTGTGTTTACTGCTATAGCAATAACAACAGCACGCTTGGTTGTGTGTCCTGCTTCTCTTATAGGAATATAGGTTGCATCAAGCCAAAGGTAAGGCCAGCTGTCAAAAGACAAAGAGCCGTGTCTTAAGTCATCTACCTCTTCATCTAAAGACTTAACAAGTCTCGAGACTCTGCTTCTACTGATCTTTTCAACACCAAGCTCACTCAGTGCTTTTTCTACCTTTCTGTTTGAGATACCTTGGGTCCACATATCACAAATACAGCTTGCAAGGGCTGTATCACACCTGCTCCACTTACTTACGATATCGTCAGGAAAATAGGTTCCTTCACGAAGTTTAGGAATTTTTAAGGTAAGAGTTCCAACTGACGTTACAAGCTTTCGCTCACGGTATCCATTACGAACACAACCAAGCTCTTCTACTTGTTCAACCATTACGGTATTTACCAAGTCTTCCAGCAGTGTTCGTGCCATACCGTTAAGATCTAATTTGTGATCTTGGGTGTAGGAGAGCCCAGTTTCGTGTAGAGTTTGCATTGCGGTTATTTCCTTTCTGAATTGGTTGTGGTGACTATATTTTAGGAAATAACCGCACTTCTTTTAAACACCTGAAATGCTTACTTACACCACTTTTCGGGACACAACCCTAAAAAACACAGTAAATGATGATAATCTGCGTAAAATGAGACTTTTGAGGGGTGTTTTTGCAGATTAAGTGACTTTGCTGTGTTTTCAAAATGCCAAAAATAGGGTCCTAAAAAATTTATGCATACAGATGAATTCATCCTCATGAATATCCATGAGGATGAATATTTTCGGATCATGGTAGTTAAAATTTTGATGTGCGATTCGCGAAACAAGAAAATTGACAGCTCCGACAGCCTCAACAGCCGGCCGCTGCGACAATCCTACAGGCTCACGCGCACAACCTTGCGAACACCAGCGGCTTCGAGGGCTGCTACCTGCGAAATCGACGCGGATTCGTCCGTCATAAGCACATCGATATCGGACGGGGATCCGTACTGGAAGCTGGAGTTAACTCCCAGCTTGCTCGAGTCGGCTAAGACAATGTGCTGCTCAGAGTGCTTAAGCATCAGCGAGTTCACGCGCATCTCGTTTGAAACCAGCGTAGTGAGGCCGCGCTCAGCAGAAATTCCCGAGCATCCCAAAATGCACTTCGCGGCGCGAATCTGGTTGATTGAAGCAAGCGCAAAATCGCCGGTCATAGACTTCTTAGCTGGGCGAACTTCTCCGCCCGTAACCAAAACGGTCATTGATGGGGGATAGTCAGCCGCCAGCACGCTACCGTTATTGGTAACCACGGTGATGTTCTCGGCGGTGATGAATTCCAGGACTTTAATAGCAGTTGAGCTGGTGTTAATGAAGACCGTGTCACCGTCTTTAATCAGCTTGGCGGCGGCCTGGGCAAGCTTGAACTTTGCAGTTACCTGGTTAGAGCTGAGTCCTGTTGAGAGTGGGTCAAGCAGCGTGGCCATACCATAGCTTCGAGAAATGAGGCCCTGAGCTTCAAGTTCGTCGAGGTCGCGGCGAATGGTAAGCGAAGAAACTTCAAACCTATCGGCAAGATCGCTGACGGAAACCTGGCGGTATTGTTCAAGAAGACTCATGATAGAGCTTCTACGCGATGCTACAAATGAACGACTTGTGGCCATGAATCCCCCAATAGAACTCAAACTGCTGACAAACCTACGAAAATAGTTGCAAACTTTTCAAGCAACACGCCTGGCGAGAAACCCGACTACTTGCAAATAGTTCGCGAGAAGATCGTAGAAAGATCGCGAGAAGTACGTGCAAAAGAACAGTTTGCTGTGACGTGATGACGCCATTTCTACAGTTAAAAGCCTTATATTCCTGAACACTATATAAGACATTTAACTAATTCAGTTCCGTGAAAAACATCGTACAAATTGATAGCACCTTTTGAACGGTCCATGAACAATTGTGTAGATGTATTTCAGCGAATCTCAGTGTATCTTACCTTATCCTATGAACGTTTTGAATACTTAAACGGATATTTTTTAACGGTCAACGGTTTTTATGACGTAAATCTCTAAAGTGAGCATAGATAAGTATTGCTTAACTTCCAACTTTAGCTATACTAACACTATCGATTCGATTGGTAAAACGTTCTAAACGTTCAACAAATAGGGAAATTTGTTATACGGCAAGTCAAATGTCATATAAATTATTTATCTAATTGTTGAAGAGTTCAGAAGATTCAAGTTTTTGTCATTAAGCGATGTGTTCTTGTGTGGTCTTGCTATAGTCCAACACAAGGAAAGATTCACAGTAGCTACTGGAGAGGAGTGAATCGCATGTTACTTCGCGATATTTACGAGCAGAACCATTATGCATTCGTAAAGACCCCTATGACGTGGGAAGAGTCTATTAGAGAGTGCTGCAAACCACTGGAGGCTGACGGAACAGTCAATCCAGAGTATGCAGACGACATTATCGAGTGCGTAAAGAAGTACGGTCCTTACATTGTTATCGTTCCAAACGTTGCAATGCCACACTCCACTGCTCGCATTGGCTCTAATGGCAAGACTGCTATTGGATTTATGCACTCCGATGTTCCTGTTAACTTCGAGGATGGCGACGATGAGAAGCAGGTCAAGACCTTCTTTACTCTGAGCGCAACCGATCAGGAAGCACACCTTAAGAATATGCAGATGCTTGTTCAGGTTCTCATGAATGAAGAGGTCCTTGAGCGTCTGAAGAATATTCAGTCTCCAGAAGAGCTTTTGGAGATCGACGAGCTTATCTCTGAGTAAGCACGTTCGTTTGTGCGCGTCGTCTGCGCGCTCGTTTGTGCCCATCTGGGCAGGTTATTGAGGATTTCCTTTTGTAGTGTGGGCTGCAGAAGGTACGTATGTAGGACCCTTTGAAAGGGGTATCAATGGATATTGTTCTTGGTATTTGGAAATGGTTTGCGAGCAACTTCTTGACTCAGCCAGCCTATTTCATCGGTTTGATTGTTGCTATCGGCTACATTCTTCTTAAGAAGAAGTGGTACGACGTACTCGCTGGCTTCCTTAAGGCAGTCATTGGTTATCAGATCCTCCTGGTTGGTTCCGGCGGCCTGGTAACTGCATTCCGTCCAGTTCTTGTTGGACTTGAGGCTCGCTTCAACCTTTCTGCAATGGTCATTGACCCATACTTTGGCCAGAACGCAGTACAGGCAGGCATGGAGGCAGCTGACGCTCCTGCATTTATCGCAGGTCGTTCCTTCTCCTCCGTTATGCTTCTTCTGCTCTTCGCTTTCATTCTGAACATTGTTCTGGTTGCTTTTAAGAAGCAGACTAAGCTTCGTGCAATCTTTACTACTGGTCACGTCCAGGTTCAGCAGGCAGCAACTGCATTTTGGCTTATCCTCTTCTGCTTCCCACAGCTTAACGACGTTACCATCCTTGCAGTTATGACCGTTCTCCTTGGCCTTTACTGGGCAGTTGGTTCCAACCTTTGTATTGGACCTACCCAGGACCTCACTGATGGCGCTGGCCTTACTATCGCTCACCAGCAGATGTTTGGTGTTTACTGCGCATCCAAGGCTTCCGAGTGGCTCTCTAAGCACTCCAAGAAAGAGTCCAAGCGCATTGAGGACATCGAGCTCCCAGGCTTCCTTAAGATCTTCAACGAGAACCTCGTTGCAACTGCAATTCTCATGACAGCATTCTTTGGTGTCATCCTTGCTGTTCTTGGTCAGGACTTCCTGCTTGAGAACAAGTTCATGAAGCCAGGTCAGGATTTCTTCTTCTACATCATGACCACTTCCTTCCAGTTTGCTGTTTACCTCTCCATCCTGCAGCTTGGTGTTCGTACCTTCGTTACTGAGCTCACCAACTCCTTCCAGGGTATTTCTAACAAGCTCCTCAAGGGTTCCGTCCCAGGCGTTGACTGCGCAGTCACCTACGGCTTTGGTTCTCCAAACGCAGTTACCCTTGGCTTCCTCATGGGTGCAGCTGGCCAGTTCCTGGCAATCGCAGCTCTGCTGCTTCTGAAGTCTCCAGTTGTTGTTATCGCAGGCTTCGTTCCACTGTTCTTCGATAACGCTACTATCGGCGTTTACGCAAACAACAAGGGCGGCCTCCGCGCAGTTCTTATCATGCCTTTCATCTCTGGTCTTCTCAGGTCTTTGGTTCAGCTCTTATCGCTGGCTGGGTTGGCATGGCTGCATACGGTGGATACCTTGGCATGTGGGACTGGGCAGTTGTCTGGCCAATCATGACCGGCGTCATGAAGTTCCTGTCCTACGCAGGTCTCGCAATTGTTGTTATTGCTCTTATCGCAATCCCACAGCTCCAGTACCGTGCAAACAAGGACACGTACTTCATGGAGGTTGAGGATTACCAGAAGTGCAAGGAAATCCGTGCACAGAAGGCCGCCGCAGCTAGTGCGGAAAGCAAGTAGCCCTCTTTTCCTTCCTACCCTGAGCAGACCCCCATCTGCTCAGGGTTATTAGTAATACTCGGCACATTGATTGATGTCATATTTGCTCTAAAAGCGATGCTCATAGAGCCTAAATGGGTACAAACACAATGTGTCCGTAATCAGTTTGTTTGATCGAAGGAGTCAACATGAACGCAAAGATTTTTGGTCGCATGTGCTAACGGCGCAGGTACCTCCCTGATGATGAAGATGACCGCTGAGCGCGTCACTCAGAAGCTCAACATGGGCGTCGACAAGATTCACCACTGCGCACTGTCTGAGGGCGTAAGCTCTGCTCGTCAGTACGACATTGTTTTTGCACCTCTTAACTTCCTGAACATGTACGACGATGCTGCTAAGGCTGGCGTCACCGTCATTGGTCTGCGCAACGTTCTTTCTGACGCAGAGATGGAAGAGAAGCTCAAGGAAACCGGCGCTGCAGAGAAGTTTTCCGCATAGTTTAGGTTTCTAAAGAATCGAGCACTTTAATGACTTTTGAAAAGAAAATTCTTGCCGAGATGCCTAAGTGCTATGCACTTGGCATGTTTGAGGGAGAAGACACACCAAGCTTTTTAGCTGCTGTCGAGAAGGACGGTCCAATCCGTCGCTTTACGCTTGATGGTGAGCCTCTGGAGACTGTTGCTCCAGGCCCTGGCGGCGTCATGACCATTACTCAGGTCCCTGGCAGGAAAGACCAGTTCCTTGCAACCCGCAAGTTCTTCTCGCCAAACTTTGGTGGAGACGACGCGGCAATTGCATCCTATACCAAACAGGCAGACGGTTCGTGGTCTGAGCAGATTCTCTGCGACCTCCGTTATGTTCACCGTTTTGGCATCTTGAAGGCTGCTGACGGTCAGCTTTGGGTTCTTGCTTGCTCTATCAAGGGTGGAGCTGAGACCGGCGTCAAGGATGATTGGCGCACTCCAGGTGCTGTTTGGGCCGCTCCTCTGAGCGATAACCTTGAGCAGTACACGGCAGACAATCAGCTTAAGCTGACGTGTGTTGCTAACTATCAGGTTCAGAACCACGGTTTTTGGACTGCACCTGATAAATCGTATGCTTTGATCTCAACCGCCGCAGGCGTGTTTAGATATGTGCCGCCAACCACCCCTCAAGGTGCTTGGGATGTCACCTGCCTTCTGGTCCAGCCAACAAGCGATATTGTTGCTACAGACTTTGACGGCGATGGCAAGCTGGAGATTCTTACCTTCTCCAAGTTCCACGGTGACACGCTGGCAATTTGGCATGAGGGCCAGACTCGCGATCGCTATGAGCAGGTTTGGTGCGACCCACAGAAGCGCAGCTTCCTTCATGCGCTTTGGGCAGCAGACCTTAATGGCGAGAAGTGCGCAGTCATTGGCAACCGTAAAGATGGTCGCGATTTGTTGCTTGTTAGATACGTTGACGGCCAGTACACCGTAGACGTTATCGACCACGACCTCGGACCAGCAAACTGCATGGTGTATAGGCATGACGGCAGCGATTACATTGTTGCTGCATATCGTGAGACAGACCAGCTGGCTCTCTACAAAGTAGTGGAGTAGGGCTGCGTTTTGTAGTGAGCGCTCAGGATGAGCTTCTGAGCATGCAGGCAAAGTCCTGAGCGCCGCTCAACAACCTGCGTATACATCAAAGTACTAGTCCTCTGTTTTATAGAAAGGAGCGCGTAATGGCAGATTTGAAAGACGTCACACGCGACAGTTGGATTATGAGCACCTTCCCTGAGTGGGGAACTTGGCTCAACGAAGAGATTGATAATGCCGTAGTAGAGCCAGGCCAGGTTGAGATGTGGTGGCTCGGCTGCGTTGGTATTTGGTTTAAGACTCCTGGTGGAGCAAACGTTGCTGTTGACTTCTGGGCAGGCAACGGTAAGCGCACCCACGGTGACGGCCTCATGAAGCCTGGTCACCAGATGGCAAACATGGCTGGCGTTCGTAAGATGCAGCCAAACCTGCGTAACGTCCCCTTTGTTATTGATCCATTTGCTATCAAGAACCTTGACGCAGTTGTAGTAACTCACATTCACCAGGACCACATGTCCAAGGAGCTTGCAGCTCACGTTGTAAATAACAACATGACTACTACTGACGAGAATGGCAAAGAGATTCCAGTTCCCTTTATTGGTCCTAAGGATGCAGTTGACATTTGGGTTGGCTGGGGCGTTCCACGCGAGCAGTGCATTGTTGTTAAGCCTGGCGACCGTGTCAAGGTTAAGGACATGGAGATCGTTGCATACGATTCCTTTGACCGTACCATTATCGTCACCACTACTGATACATCTGCAAACCGCCCAGACCTCTGGGGCAAGTGCCCAATGGACATGGACGAGAAGGCAGTTAACTACCTCTTTGTCACCCCTGGTGGAAACATCTATCACTCCGGCGACTCTCACTACTCCATTTACTTTGCTAAGCACGGCAAAGACATCGCTCAGGAGTTTGGCGGCGTAGATGTCTGCTTTGGCGCTTTTGGCTGCAACCCAATTGGTATCCAGGACAAGATGGAAGCAACCGATATGCTCCGCATGGCTGAGGCTCTTCAGTCCAAGGTTGTTATCCCAATTCACCACGATGTTTGGACTAACTTCCAGGCTGACGTCCAGGAGATTAAGGTTCTTTGGGACATGCGTAAGGATCGCCTTGACTACAAGTTCCACCCATTCTTCTGGGAGGTTGGCGGCCACTACACCTATCCACAGGATAAGGACCGCTTTGCTTACCATCACGACCGCGGCTTCCATGATTGCTTCGATCACGAGCCAAACGTCCCATTCCGTAGCGTTCTCTAAGGAGCAGTCTCTATGATGCTTAAAGAGCTTCGTGATGAAGTATATGAAGCAAACATGGATCTGCCAAAGCATGGCCTGGTAGTTTTTACCTGGGGTAATGCTTCTGGACTTGACCGTGAGCGTGGTCTGTTTGTTATCAAGCCATCGGGCGTCTCCTATGAGGAGCTCAGCCCTGAGAACTTGGTTGTCTGTGATCTTGACGGCAATGTTGTTGAGGGTGAGATGAACCCGTCTTCCGATACACCAACTCATGCATGCCTGTATCGTGCATGGGGCGATAAGATCGGCGGAATTGTTCACACTCACTCAACCCACGCAGTTTCTTGGGCACAGGCAGGACGTTCTATTCCTTGCTATGGCACCACACACGCAGATTATTTCTACGGAGACATTCCTTGCGTGCGCAGCCTTACCAAGGACGAGGTAGAAAGCGCCTATGAGCTTGAGACCGGCAACGTTATTGTTGAGGGCTTTGCTAACCTGGACCCAATTGCGGTTCCAGGAACGCTCCTTCACAACCATGGTCCTTTCTCTTGGGGCAAAGACGCAATGGCTGCTGTATACCACGCAGTAGTTATTGAGGAGGTTGCAAAGATGGCAACACTCACCGAGCTTAACAACCCTAAGGTTCAGGAGGCACCACAGTACCTTCAGGACAAGCACTACCTGCGCAAGCATGGTCCAAATGCCTACTACGGACAGGGTAATCACTAAAGCCTGTTCAGTGAGTAGAATCTGTTTCAGTCAGGCGGTCTTGTATAAGGCCGCCTGTTTTTAAAAGGAGAAGATATGTCCAAGTATCAGCTAGGACTTTACGAGAAGGCCACTCCAACTGATCTTTCTTGGGAAGAACGCCTCAGCGTAGCAGGGGAGTCTGGCTTTGATTATGCCGAGATCTCCGTTGATGAGTCTGACGCTCGTCTTTCTCGCCTTGAGTGGACTGGTGAAGAGCGTGCAGCAGTTCGTCAGGCAATGGTAAACTCCGGCGTTCGTCTGGGTTCTATGTGCCTTTCTGGTCACCGTAAGTATCCTTTTGGCTCCCGCGATCAGGCAACTCGTGAGCGCAGCCTTGAGATTATGCAGAAGGCTCTTGACCTTGCAGGTGACCTGGGACTTCATACTATCCAGCTTGCTGGTTATGACGTGTACTACGAGGACGGCGCAGAGGATACGCGCAAGTACTTTGAGGAGAATCTGGCAAAGGCTGTAGAAATGGCTGCTCAGGCGGGCATTGTTATGGGCTTTGAGACCATGGAGACTCCTTTTATGGATACGGTCGAGAAGGCCATGCACTACGTAAACCTTATCAACAGCCCTTACCTTGGTGTGTATCCCGACGCTGGTAACCTCACCAATGCATCGTTTATTTATGGCAACACCGTTGCTGACGATATTGCTCTTGGTGCAGGCCATATCTTTGCAGCTCACCTCAAGGAGACTGTTGCTGGTGCGTATCGCGAGATTCCATTCTCTACCGGTACCACTGACTACGAGGGAGCTCTGTCGCAGCTTGTTCCTCAGGGCGTCAGGCGCTTTGTTGCAGAGATGTGGTACACCGGCAACGAGAACTGGAAAGAAGATCTTGTCTTTGCTTCCACCTACGTTCGCAGCAAAATTGATAAGGCGTTTGAGGGGGTAAACGGCCTTTTTGCACTTGTTTTGGGTTTCTCGCCACAGACGGTACATAAGAATCTGTACAATGTGGATGAGCTCTTTCTTAGTACGACGTACGTTTCCAAACTCGTTTAGGTTTGTACAGGAAAGGATTACACATGAAGTTCTTTATTGACACGGCAGATATCGACGAGATTTCTGAGGCTCTTAGCTGGGGCTGCTTGGCAGGTGTTACTACCAACCCATCACTCTATGCAAAGATTGGCGGCAAGCTTGCCGATTTTGAGTCTCATATGGTCAAGATTGCTCAGCTTTGCGAGGGACTTCCTGTTTCTGCTGAGTCAACGGCAACAACAACTGAGGGCATGATTGAGGAAGGCCGTCACCTGGCTTCTCTTGCTCCAAACATTGTTGTTAAGCTTCCTATCTGTGCAGAGAGCCTTGCTGCTACTCATCAGCTTGCTTCTGAGGGAATCCGCGTCAACATGACGCTGATTTTCTCGGCACCTCAGGCTCTTCTTGCTGCAAACGCTGGCGCTCGTTATATCTCGCCTTTTGTTGGTCGTTTTGATGACATTGGTGAGGACGGTATTGAGCAGCTAGGAACCGTAGTTTCTTGCATCGAGAACTATGCATGGGATAAAAACGTTGATCACACCGTAGAGATTATTACGGCTTCTGTCCGTACGCCTAACCATGTAACACAGGCAGCTCTGCTTGGTGCTGATATTGCAACCGTTCCATTTGGAGCTTTGAAGAAGTGCCTGAAGCACCCTCTGACCGATGCTGGCCTCAAGTCTTTTGAGGCAGATTGGGAAAAGGTTAAGGCTCAGCAATAATAGTGATTGAAGTACGCCCAGCCTCGGTTGGGCGTACTTGTTTTGAGAGGATGAGAATGGGAACATCTGCATTACCCGAGCGCAACCTCACTGATGATGAGCTCAAGCTTGCAGCTAATACGCTAAGGCGCGATGTCATTGACATGCTCGAGAAGAGCAAGTCAGGTCATCCCGGTGGCTCACTGAGTGCGGCAGATATTGTGGCCACACTGTTCTTCTCGGGAGTGATGAAGTACAACCACAACAACCCAGAGGACCACACCGAGGATAGGTTCTTCCTGTCCAAGGGCCACGTGGCTCCTGTGCTGTATGCTGCGTACCACCTGCTTGATTGGCTCCACGACGAGGATATGGTTACCCTCCGTCAGCTGGCAGTCGCTTGCAGGGTCACCCAGATTGCCACGCATGTCCTGGCATTGAAGTTTGCTCCGGCTCTCTTGGTCAGGGTCTCTCGGTAGCTGCAGGATGCGCTCTGGGCCTTTCTATGGACGCTCTGGCAAAGCGGCGAGCGCGCCAAGAAGGTATTTGTCCTTCTGGGCGACGGCGAGCTGCAGGAGGGCTCTAACTGGGAGGCATGCATGTTTGCGGCTCACCAGAAGTTGGATAACCTCATTGCTATTGTGGACCTCAACAATCTGCAGATTGACGGCCACGTAACCGACGTGTGCTCTCTTGGCGATATTGACGAGAAGTTCCGTTCCTTTGGCTGGAACGTGCTGCGCGTTAACGGTCACGAGGTCACTGAGGTTCGCCAGGCCCTTCTCGCCGCACGAGATGGTCGCGAGGCAGGAAACACTGCGCCTACCGTGGTTATTTGCCAGACCGTCAAGGGCAAAGGCGTCTCGTTTATGGAGGATCAGGCTTCCTGGCATGGAAACGCTCCTTCGGCCGAGCAGGCTGATCTTGCGCGAGAAGAACTTGATGCAGCAAGAGAGCTTCTTTTGATTGATCTTCAGGGTGAAGGTAAGGAGGTTGCCAATGTCTAGAGCAACTCGTGAGGCATATGGTCAGACTCTTGTTGAGCTGGTAAACGAGGGTCACGACATTGTTGCCGTTGACGCAGACCTTGCCGGCTCCACTAAACTTGCCGACCTCCAGAAGGCCTTCCCACAGTACATGGTCGACGTGGGAATTGCTGAGCAAAACATGGTGGGCGTTGCGTCAGGACTGGCGCTTACAGGACGTACTGTGTTTACCGGCTCGTTTGCCGTGTTTGCAACCGGACGCGCTTACGACCAGATCAGAAACACCGTTTGCGACTCTGGTCTTAACGTGAAGATTTGTCCTACGCACGCAGGCATTACGGTAGGAGAGGACGGCGCTACTCATCAGTCTCTTGAGGACATTGGCATGATGCGTGCCCTCCCTCAGATGCGCGTGCTTGTTCCTGCAGATTACAACGCTACTAAGGCTGCGCTTAGGCTTGCTGCCGAGGCCGATGGTCCCTTCTACGTGCGCATGGGTCGTCACAAGGTTGCCGATATCTACGACGAGTCCTTCAAGGGTGGACTGCCTTTTGCAAACGTTCTGCGCGAGGGCGCTGACGTTACCATTGCTGCCTGCGGTGTTGAGGTTGCTCAGGCACTTGCAGCCGCAGATTTGCTGGCAGAGGAGAAGATCTCTGCTGAGGTCATTGATGTGTTCTCCATCAAGCCTTTGGACGAGGAAGTCATTTTGGCATCTGCCGAGAAGACCCGTCATGTGGTAACCGTTGAGGAGCATAATGTGTCAACGGGCCTTGGAGCTGCGGTTGCTGAGCTTCTTGCTGAGCAGCTGCCAACGCCTATGCGCTTTGCTGGTATGCGCACCTTTGGCACTTCTGCTTCTGGTGACGTGCTGCTTTCGCACTTTGGCCTGGACGCTGAGGGTATTGCCGCTCGCGTCAGGGAGTTCCTGCTCTCGTAGCCTTTGTCATATTTTGATGGTGCAAGCGATTAAAGACGGGATGAAATTTGAAAGGAAACTCTTTAGGAGAGACTATTTATTCTCTTCGTCATAGTAAGGGATTGACGCAGGAGCAGCTTGCAGAGGGTATTTGCTCCCCGGTTTCTCTTTCAAGAATTGAAAATGGCCGCCAGATGCCCTCCAAAGTAATTCTCGACGCATTGTTGAGTAGACTTGGGGCGAGTACCTATCAACTTTGTGACGTTTTTTATCAAAGTGATTGCCAACGTAGCTTTAATGAGATTACAAGACGAGCAAGTCTGCTTATAGAAGCAGGTAAAATCCAACAAGGCCTATCCTTGCTGGAGGGCTTGAGTGAAAATGATGCATCTCACGCATTGGAGCGGCAGTCAGTTTTACTTATACAGGCAGCCGCACAACTCAAGCAGAACAAGAATCCTGAAGATTCATACGTCAAGTTACGTGAGGCTTTGGAGCTTACAAAGCCTCATATTGACCTATCTGATTTTCGACATGAACTTTTATCTCCTATTGAAGCTGAAATAATCGGTTTGATGGTTGTGGTACTTCAGCAAAAGGAAGCTCGTATTGAAGCTATTCGAGTGGGAGAAGAACTTGCAAGAAACCTTTCCGATCAGCAATCAAGCAGCAATGACTTTACGATTGTCCGCATCAACCTTGAAGTTAATATATCTTCCTGCTTGGATCTTGAGGGAAGGTTTGAAGAAGCTGCTCAGCATGCGTATCTGGCAAGAGATTTGAGTATTGAAAGCCATGAGCAGATACTTTTACCGGTGATTTTTTATTTGATTGGTCGGTCTGAATTTCGGAACGGAAATATTGAGAAGGCACGCTCAATAATGCAGACGATTATTCCGTATATGGAACTTATTGGCCAACATGATAATGCGGAAATGGTGCGCGCTTTTGTTGAAGAGAATCTAAGCACTCAAAATTAAACCTAGGGCTTAAAACCAAGTCTAAGCGCTCAGAGATAGTGAGCAAGGCAGCCTATATTTTTCATTACCAAAAGTTAAAATTTTTACGTGCCATGCTTATTATTTTGATACTTTGCATGGATACTTAACATTTGAGGTAATACAAGAATTGTCACGAGATGTTATGGATAACCTCCTCTTTTTTCGAGATGATGTACTCATCAAAGAGAGGGGGAGGCGATACATATGACAATCATTTTAAGCATTAAAAGTGCAGGTTAGATACCTCTTTTAGATTCATTAAAAGAGGTATCTATCATTTTGTGATGGCCATTTAGTTGGTTTTGCGCGATTGGAGTGGAATGAAAAATATAATATATCTTTTAAAGAATGCCGGTAAACGAAACGTGGCCATTTTTGTACTAGTGCAAATTGTGAGTTCTTGCGTTGTTGCTGGTGTGGCTCTTTTACTGAGCGCACTTCTCAACACGGTTTCCGAAGTCATTATTTCAGGAGATATTACCCGGTTACTTAAATTAATAGGCTTATGCTGTATATATGCTATAGTAACCGGCATTCTTCTTATACTACAGGGATATGTACGTGCCCGCTTGGTTCGCGATACTGTAATTAAGATGAGAAATTCTGCCGTAGAAGCTTATTTACGCAGAAAAGATACGTTTGATATACATGAGAATAGTGCTGAGTTCTTTTCTCTTTTAAGTCAGAATATGGATACCATTGAAAAAGATTGGCTTGGCGGACTGCTTGACGCATTTGCTTCATGCTGCGAAATTACTATTGCGAGTCTCTTGCTTTTGTATATTAATCCAGTAGTGGCAGTGATTTCGATACTTGTGATGGCAATTCCAACAATCATTCCCGGAGTATTTACAAAACAACTTACTCATTGCCAAGAAGAGATCGTAAAAAATACGGTTTCGTATAACGGACAGATTCGTGACATATCGCTTGGATTTGATGTTATTAGGTCATTTCATAAAGAAAGCAACTTTACAAACCGTCACTTAATGGTTGCACAGCAGTTGGAAGGTAAGAAGGCACATTTATCTGAAGTTACGTCTCTTATATCTGGGCTTGTTACAGCAATCTCGGTTTCATCTCAATTCATTATTATGGGTATAACGGGTATTTCGCAGTGCAAGGATTTGTTTCTCTTGGTAGCGTTGTGGCTGTGACCCAGCTGTCCGGTCAGGTAATTGCGCCCGCTTCAACATTTGCTTCATTGCTTGGCAAAGTTAAAGCGGCCTATCCGGTTTTGAAGGCGGTTATATGCGACGATGAAGAAATTCCGTTTGACAATAAGGAACGGCACTATGATGTAGAGCATGAAATTGAGTTAAAAAATGTTACCTATAAGTATCCTGATTCAATTTCCGGATTGTCTAAAATATCTGCGTGCTTTAAGGCTGGGAGGAAGTATGCGATTATCGGAAAAAGCGGGAGTGGAAAGAGCACGCTTTTAAAACTGATTTCAGGCCAGATAAAACCTCAGAGTGGAGCTATTCTGATTGACGGTTCAAAAGATATTTTATGTGATCCGGCAATGATTCACCAAAATGTGTATTTGTTTGACGATACGCTAAAAAATAACATTACGCTGGGAAGTTCGTATTCGAGTGAGCAAATCGGTGAAGTTATTAAAAAGCCTGGTCTCTCAGAGGTAGTTGCGGCTCTTCCAAAAGGACTTGACACTCCAGTGGAAGAGAACGGAAAGCGCTTCTCCGGAGGTGAAAGACAGAGGATTGCTATTGCGCGAGCCTTACTGTATGGAAAGAAGTTACTGCTTGTTGATGAAGCTACGTCCGCATTGGACACACGCATGGCTACTGAGGTCGAGAATAACCTGCTTAGTCTAAGCGGAGTTACCATGATTGAGGTAACTCATCATCTCAATGTTGCACAACAATCAAAGTACGATGCCGTATTTGAAATGACTCCAAGCGGACTTGTAGAGATAAAACAATAGTAGGAGCTCAATACGTTGAGGAGTACAACGTGGCAACAGGCCTTGGAGCTGCAGTTGCCGAACTTCTGGCCGAGAAGCTGCCCACGCCCATGTGCTTTGCTGGCATGCGTACCTTTGGCACCTCCGCTCCTGGCGACGTGCTGCTTTCGCACTTTGGTCTGGACGCTGAAGGTATTGCCGCTCGCGTCAGAGAGTTTCTGCTCTCGTAGCCGCGCTCAGCTCGCTGCAACGGCAACGCCGCAGGTCAGCGCCGTGTGCGAGCGCAGGTTGCAAGTGATTTCTACCCGGTATCCATTTCGTGTGGATGCCGGGTTTCTTGTGCGGAAACGCTGCTAGTGGACGGGGTTCTCGCCAGGCGGGCGGTGCGAGCTGGCGCGCGATCAGCGCGCGCCTGGAGCGAGCCTGATTTCTCGCCATGTCTGAACGATTTGCCGGAAAAGTACACCATATCTGAGCTATTTGCCGATTTTTCTCGCCATGTCTGAGTAAATTTACTCAGACATGATGCAGTTTCCAGGCTCAAAATTTAGGGCCACGTAGTCTATCTTTTACGCGCCTGATTTCTGCAAAGAATCTGTAAATTTTGCCTAAAAATGTAAAAGAATCGGTGGATTTGCCTGATTTTGTTAAAGAATCTGTACCTCAAATACAGATTCTTTACACTTTTCAGGCGCGTGATGGCGAGAAGAGCGCTTGGCGAGAAACTCGTGCGCTCGGGTGTTGGGCCACGGAGTTTCTGGCCATGAAAAAGACCTGGCACCATGTGGTACCAGGTCTTTTGTGATTGCATGTTAGCTTACTGTGTCAGCTGTAACTGAACTGCGAGCCAAAGCTACGTCAGCGAAACTGAATTAGCCGAGGTGCTTGGTGATGGAAGCAGCTGCTACCTTACCAGCGCCCATTGCCAGAATGACGGTTGCAGCACCAGTTACAATGTCGCCACCAGCCCAGATGCGAGGATCGGAAGTACGGCCCTCTTCGTCGGCCTCGATGTAGCCCCACTTGTTGAGCTTGATGTCGCCGATCATCTTTGCGAATGGGTTAGCGTTAGTGCCGATTGCAGAAATTGCAACGTCGCAAGGAATGTCCTCGATAGCACCCTCGATAGGTACTGGACGACGACGTCCGTCAGCGTCAGGCTCGCCGAGCTCCATCTTCTGGACGCGAACTGCGCAAACTGCGCCGTCCTCGCCAGCGACAAACTCAAGAGGGGAGACGAGAGGAAGGACCTCAACGCCCTCAGCCTTTGCGTGGTGCAGCTCTGCACGACGAGCAGGCATCTCTTCCTCGGTACGACGGTAAGCAATGATTGCACGCTCAGCGCCAAGACGCTTAGCAGTACGGACAGCGTCCATAGCAACGTTGCCGCCACCAAAGACAACGACGTTCTTACCGTGCTTGGTTGGGGTGTCGTACTCAGGGAAGTTGTTAGCCTTCATGAGGTTAACGCGGGTGAGGTACTCGTTTGCAAAGAAGACGTTTGGCAGGTTCTCACCAGGGATGTTGAGAAGCTTGGAAGGCCTGCGCCGGTTGCAATGTAGATTGCGTCAAAGCCCTGCTCAAAGAGCTCTTCTGCATCGGTGATGCGGCCGACAACAGAGTTGAACTCAAACTTAACACCCAGCTCCTGGAGGCCGTCAATCTCGCGCTTAACAACAGCCTTTGGAAGACGGAACTCAGGAATACCGTAAACCAGAACGCCGCCGCCGGTGAAGAATGCCTCAAAGACGGTAACGTCAAAGCCGTTACGAGCAAGCTCGCCAGCGCAAGCAATACCGGAAGGACCGGAGCCTACAACTGCAACCTTCTTGCCGTTCTTTGGAGCGATAGCTGGCTTGGAAGCAAGCTCAGGCTGATCGCCAAGGAAGGCTCGAGCTGACCAATAGCAACTGGTTCGCTACGCTTACCCATGATGCAGACGCCCTCGCACTGGTTCTCCTGTGGGCAAACGCGACCACAAACTGCAGGAAGCATGGAGGACTCGCGGATGATGTCAAGACCGCGACCAAACTCCTCTGCACGGATAGCCTCGATGAAGCGAGGAATGTTGATGTTTACAGGGCAGCCCTGAACACACAGCGGATTCTTACAATCCAGGCAGCGGTTTGCCTCTGCAATTGCCATCTCTTTAGTGAAACCCTTGTCGACAGGGCGGAAGTCTTGTGCGCGCTCTGCAGCTGGCTCTTCGTTGTCAGCTGTACGAGGTGCCTTGACGTTTGGAATGTAGCGACCGTTTACCTGTGGCATGCGCACCTCGTCTCCTCGTAAGCCTTGATGGACTGGCCTTCCTCGGTGAGGTAGGCTGCCTGACGTGCGCGAAGGTCGTTCCAGTCAACCTTGGTTGCGTCAAAGTCAGGACCGTCAACACAAGCAAACTTGGTCTCGCCGCCAACCTCAACACGGCAGCAACCGCACATACCAGTGCCGTCGACCATGATTGGGTTCAGGGAAGCGATGATAGGTGTGTCGTACTTCTCGGCAGTGAGAGTGGAGAACTTCATCATAGGAACTGGGCCAACGCAGAATACGCGGTCGACCTGCTTGTCCTGCAGAAGACGCTCGAGAGGTGCAGTTACAACGCCCTTCTCGCCAAGAGAACCGTCATCTGTGGTGATGTGGATGTGATCGTCGTCCAGAATGGAACGGAACTGATCCTCAAGCAGCAGCAGCTCTTTGGTACGAGCGCCCATGATTGCGTGGACCTCGCGGCCAGCTGCTACGAGCTGACGAGCAACAGGGAAAGCGATAGCCAGGCCAACGCCGCCGCCGATAACTGCCCATTTGCCCTCGCCCATCTCGGTAGGCTCACCCAGAGGACCAGTGACGTCCTGCAGGAAATCACCAACCTCGTAGGTAGAAAGCATCCTGGTGGTCTTGCCGATTACCATGAAGATAAACTCGACCCAACCCTCCTCAGGATTCCAATCCGCAAAGGTAAATGGAACGCGCTCGCCACACTCATTTGCGCGGACCATCAGGAACTGACCAGCATGTGCATGCTTGGCCATCTGTGGTGCCTCGATGCGGAACTTGAAGACCTTCTCGGAGAACTGAGTCTTTTCGAGGATCTTATACATTCAGCGGTACTCCTCTCCTAACACAACAAAACTGCGAGTGAGTTGACGCGCCGCACTACAACGTGCCTTCTGGTAAGAAGACAGTGACAGGTGACGCATGTATCTCACGCATACGAGGTCTGGGTAACCCCGTATTCGCAAACAACATATCTATTGTACTATTTGCGCATGATTCAAGACATGAGTAATTCATGAATGAGCATAAATATTTCGTAGAATGTTTTGCCTGCTAGCTGCGGAGGGCGAGAAGCTCGGCGGGGCAGCGCGGACGTGCGGACGCGGCGACGCGCGGGCGTACGGGTGCGGCGCCGAGAGGGCGTGCAGTGGCGACGCGCGGGCTAGCTGCGGAGGAGCTGTGATGCGCGGTGACTGCTAGCTGCAGAGGAGTTGTGACGCGCGAGGATGGCTAGCCGCGGAGGAGTTGCTCCACCTGATCGGCGGCCGTCTGAGCGGTGACCAGAAAGTCTTCCAGGTTGTTTCCCTTGAGCTCGCGCAGAACATAGTCTGCCACCGGCATCTTTCCAGGAGGGCGACCGATGCCAAACTGCAGGCGCATAAAATCCCTGGTCTGGAGCTTGTCGGCGATGGAGCGCAGGCCGTTATGCGAGTTGAGTCCGCCGCCTTCCTTGAAGTTGAGTTGGCCCTCTGCGAGGTCAACCTCGTCGTGAATAACCAGGATTTGCGCAGGTTGAAGGTGGTGTGCGCGAGCAAGTTTGGAGAGGGGACCACCGCTGGTGTTCATGAAGTCCTGGGGTTTGGCCAGGAGTACACGGCGTTTCTCGCCAGATGCGGCTCCGGGAGCTGCGGGAAGGATGATCTCCGCGACCTGGCAACCCGCCTCGCTTTTCCAGTACGAAACGCCGTGGCGCTCGGCAAGGGCATCAACGACGGCAAAACCAGCATTGTGCCTGGTGCGCGCGTATTTCTCGCCAGGATTTCCCAGGCCCGCTACAAGCACAATTTTGTTACCGTGCATCGAATTTCCTTCCGTTTGAGATGTGTACGTTTATGATGGTAAGGGAAAACGACAGGTTCGACCAGCGTGAACTGAGCTCGCGGTTGGCAGCCTAGCGGCGGCGCGCGTGACGTGCAGCGATCGGCGCGCGGTGAGCAGCGTGCGGGACATGCGGCGTTCAACTGAGGTGCGGAGGCAAAATGAAGAAGATTCTGGTTACCGGATTTGAGCCTTTTGGTGGCGAGAAAATCAATCCAGCTTGGGAGGCCGTGAAGGCGCTACCCGAGACTATTGGCGGTGCTCAGGTGATAAAACTGCACGTACCTGTTGAGTTTGGCGCTGGTGCTCAGAAGGTTATCGACGCGCTTGAAGCGGAGCGTCCCGAGATTGTGCTTTGCGTGGGCCAAGCGGGTGGAAGAAGCAAGATTACGCCCGAGTTTGTGGGCATCAACTGGGCTCACGCGCGAATCCCCGACAACGCGGGCAAGCAGCCGCTCTCGCAGCGCATCATCGACGGCGCTCCCGACGCGTATTTTGCGTCGCTGCCGGTAAACGCCATGGTGGCCGCCATGAACCAGGCGGAGATCCCCGCGGCGGTCTCGTACACTGCGGGAACGTACGTCTGCAACGACGTCATGTATCAGGTCCTTCATGCGCTGGCCACGAGATTCTCGGAGACTCGCGGAACGTTTCTGCACGTACCATTTGCAACGGAGCAGGTTGCCGAGAAAAACGCTGCAGCTGCCGAGAAGGGCCTCGCTGCAGGCGAGAAAGCTGGCGCTGGCGAGAAGACCCGCCAGGTTCCAAGCATGTCGCTGGAGATGATGACTCGCGGACTGCAGGTTGCGCTGGAAGCGGCGCTTGCAAACGACGTTGATCTTGCGGATTCCGAAAGCGGAACGACCTGTTAGAACGCGCGCTGCTTACAGTGCGCCTGCAAGTGCACGGGTTTCTCGCCAGGTGCGCTTCTCGCCATCGCGCGTCCTTCTCGTCAAGTGCGCCTGAAAAGAGCAAAGAATCTGTATTTGAGGTACAGATTCTTTAACAAATCAGGCAAATCCACAGTTTCTTTTACACTTTTAGGCAAAATTTACAGATTCGTTGATGAAATCAGGCGCATGAAAGATAGACTGTCTGGCCCTGAATTTTTGAGCCCGAAAGCTGCATCATGTCTGAGTGAATTTACTCAGATATGGCGAGAAAAACCGGCAAAACCACTCAGACTTGGCGTGTTTTCCGGCAAATCGTTCAGACATGGCGAGAAAATCAGGCTCGCTCAAGGCGCGCGCTAATCGCGCGCCAGCTCGCGCCGCCTGTCTGGCGAGAAACCCGTCCACTAGCAGCGTTTCCGCCACAAGAAACCCGGTATCCACACGAAATGGATACCGGGTTGAAATCACTTGCGACCCGCGCTCGCGCACGTGCGGCTGACCTGCGGCGTTACAGGTTAAAGTCGCCGCCGAAGATGTCGGAGACAGGACGGTCGGTGTAGACAGCGTAGATTGCCTCGGCAATCTCGTTTGCGATGGTAATCGTCTTGATCTTGGAGCCTTCCTGGTTTGCTGCTGCACAAGGAATTGCGTCGGTAACCACGCACTCCTCGATAGGAGCATTGTTGAGGCGCTCAATTGCAGGACCAGAGAAGACGCCGTGGGTAGCGCAGACGTAGATGTCGCCTGCACCCATTTCCTTTAGCTTAACAACGGAAGCGCAGAGGGTACCTGCGGTATCAATCATGTCGTCATTAACAATGCAGGTTTTGCCCTTGATGTCACCGATAATGCCCATAACAGCACTCTCGTTGTGGCGAGGACGGCTCTTATGTGCAATAGCAAGGCCGCAGTCCAGGTAGTCGGAGAGCTTCTTAGCTGCCTTAGCGCGACCCATATCAGGGGAGACAACAACGGTATTCTCCCAGTCAAATGGCTTGCTCTTAAAGTAATCGCCCAGAAGGTAGAGAGCGGTCAGGTGAGAAACAGGAATATCAAAGAAGCCCTGGATCTGACCCTGGTGCAGGTCAAGGGTGATAACGCGGTCAACGCCAGCGTTCTCAAGCAAGTTTGCCATCAGACGAGCAGTAATAGGCTCGCGAGCAGCAGCTTTGCGGTCCTGACGAGCATATGCGTAGTGAGGGATAACTACGGTAAAGCTGTTAGCAGATGCGCGCTTTGCAGCGTCAGCAACAATCAGCGTTTCCATAACCAGGTCGTTGACGTTGACACCTGCCAAGGACTGAATGAAGAAGACCTCGTCGCCGCGGACAGACTCGTCAAAGCGAGCGTAGATTTCTCCGTTAGCAAACTTCTCGAGGAGAAGACCTTGTAGCTCTAGGTGAAGAATGTCTGCAACCTTACGAGCCAGTTCAGGGTTACCTGTACCGGTGTAGAGCTTGATATTTCTAGCAACTAACAGTGGTTCACTCAGGTTCTCGAACATCTAGTCCTCTTTCTCAAGCTTTTGACGCCTCTGGGCGGCGTATCCCTCAACAATTTCTGCTCAGAGCGCTCAAGTGCAAGCGCATCTGCTGGTACATCCTTTGTGATGCACGAACTTGCCCCCACAAGTGCGCCATCACCAATTGAGACGGGTGCCACCATCATGGTATCGGATCCAACAAAGACGTTGTTGCCAATGTGGGTCTTGAACTTGTGGTAACCGTCGTAATTGCACGTAATTGAACCTGCGCCAATGTTGACGCCGGAGCCCATGGTTGTATCACCAATGTAGGAGAGGTGAGGAACCTTGGAGCCCTCGCCAATAGTTGAATTTTTGATCTCAACGTGGGTACCTGCCTTGGCGTGAGGCATAAGGTGAGTGCCTGGGCGCAAGTAAGCGCGAGGACCGCAGGTAGCAAAGTCGTCTACCTGTGCGTTGATAGCTACAGTTTCATCGATAACAGCGTCGTTGCCAACAAGCGTATCGGTCAGACGAGTGTTAGGGCCTACCACGCAATTCTCGCCAATTGAGGTCTTGCCGTAGAGCATGGTCTGTGGGAGAACCTCGGTGTCCATACCAAGCGTGACCTCGGGGCCAATCCAGACGGAGGTTGGGTCCAACATGGTGACGCCCTGGCTCATCCAGTGCTCGTTGATGTGCTCCTGCATGATGCGGGTGGCAACAGCAAGCTCGGAGCGGGAATTGACGCCCAGCGCCTCTTTGTAGTCGTCAACGTGGACGGCAGCAACAGGCTCACCCTGGTTGACGTAAAGGCCCACCATGTCGGTGAGGTAGTACTCGCCCTGCACGTTGTCATTGCCGAGAAGATCAATGTTTGCGGTCAGTCTTCCGCCACAGAAGCAGTACACGCCAACGTTGCATTCACGCTCTTGCTCGCGCTGCTCTGGCGTAGCGTCTTTGTGCTCAACAATGGCAGTTACCTGGCCGTTAGAAGAAATGACGCGACCATATCCGGTTGGATCTGGGGGCGTCATGGTGAGTACCGTACATGCGTTGTGGTGAGCTTTAGTTTCTGCGACAAGGTCGAGAATAGACTGTGCGCGCAACAGAGATGCGTCACCGTTGATAACAACAACGGGTCCCTTGAAGCCACCAAGAGCATCCTTTACAACCTTGACGGCGTGGCCGGTGCCAAGACGCTCGGTCTGGGCAACATACTCAAGGTTAGGGAAGCAAGAAAGTGCAGATTTAACCTCGTCAGCGTGGTTACCAACAACCACAATGACGCGGTCAGCGCCAGCAGTAATTGCGGCGTTGACACTCCACCAAACAAGAGGTTTATCTAGTAATTTGTGCACAATCTTAGGGTGGTGGGACTTCATGCGCGTTCCCTCACCTGCAGCGAGGACAATCGCAGTAAGTGGCATACGTAAGCCTCCAAAGTACTTCGTATTACTCGATACGAGTGCGTCCCTACACAAAAGTTGCGTAAAAAATGGCTGGGGTAGTAGGATTCGAACCCACATTCCAGGCACCAAAAACCCGTGTCCTAACCGTTGGACGATACCCCAATGTAATCACTACGTTGGTTTTGTCCGCAACTCTAATAAGTGTATCAGCTTAGCGAGGCAAATGCTCCACAAATTGCATCAAGAACAAGAACTGCTAAAGTCTGCGCATCTGCGGTAGTAAATGAACCGTCAACGTTTGTTCCTTCTGGCAGCACAATCTTGATAGGGGAGCCCGTTGCATCAGCAGACTCAATAGCAGTGCGCAGTCTTGCTGGCAGCGTCTCGTTTTCTTCCATAGAAACAGAGCCAATACCAACTTGTCCGCGGGCGGGCATGCTTGGGGCATAAGCTGTGGTCAGAACCAAAATAGTGGCTGCATCAGTAGGGGAATCGGCGCGATCAATCATGGTCATGCCGCTTGCCTCAGTAGTTGCCTTAGAAAGGTTATAGACGCGAGCAGCTACGTTTCTAGAGATAGGATCTTCTCCCGTAATTGCAATGCAGGTGGTTTCAAGAACGTTTGCTGCACGAGCAAAGCCCATAGGACCCTGTGGGTGAGGGCCTTTTGCCTGCTTACCAGACCAAACGTGGCGCAGACGCTCAATAGCGTCGAGGGTATCCTGGAATGCCATACCGTCAGCAAGTTCGCCGACGCTTTCCTGGAAGAGCTTAACGGCAGCCTCGGTGTGAACACCGTAATGGCCATCAACTTTTCCGCACGAGAAACCCAAGATGTTGAGACGCTCTTGCAGCTGACGCACGTCATTGCCGTGGAAGTTAGGAAGACGCAGGTAGAGGGTTCTGTCTCCGAGCTCATAGCCCTCATCGACCATGATTGCCCAAGTAGAGGCATCTACTTCTTCTCCAAGAGAAAGGTCGTGGTCAAGCCTAAAGCGAGCAACCGCGCGAGCAGTTGACTTGCCAAAGGTGTGACTCTGGCGCTCATCGTCTTCGATGGTATAGCCAAGCTTACGAGGCGTTCCTGAATGTCTTCAACGGCAGCACCAGTGCTACCAGGAGTAATTGGATCCATAATTACCTTTCTCGGTTCACAAAGAAGTCTGCCATAGACAAAAGTGTGTCGCGAGCGTCTTCAGTAAGTATCACGTTTTCAAGCACGTGCTTTGCCTCATCGACTAAGGCAAGAGCGTGCGCGCGGACAAATTTTATCGCATTAGCGCTTTCCATAAGCTCCACAGCGCGCTGAAGCTTCAAAGTATCGCTTGTATGCGCAGAAAGTATGGAGACAAGCTCTGTCTTTTCTGCTGGGCCAAGATGCTCAAGCGCGTAGACCACGGCGAGCGTGCGCTTGCCCTCAGTGATGTCCGACCTAAAGTCTTTGCCTTGTACCTTGGCGTTTCCTACTAGGTTGAGAAGATCGTCTTGCAGCTGGAAGGCAAGGCCTACCTTGAGGCCAAAGTCTTTGAGTGCATCAAGCGTCTTCTGGTCGGCACCGCCAATGAGCGCGCCCAGTACCAGGGGATACGCTGCAGAGTAGTAGGCGGTTTTGGAGAGCGCCATAAAGAGGTACTGGTCAGAGGTAACATCCCAGCGCTCGTTTTGAGCCCAGCCAAGGTCAAGCGCCTGGCCCTCAAGAGTGTGCTCCTGCATGGCGAGAAGAGCGTCGATAACGCGAACTTTAAGCTGGTCAGAGAGGTGGTCGGCTACGGTAACGCGTCTGACAACATTGACCAGGGCAGAATCACCAACGTTGATGGCAAGTCCGGTCCCGAGTGTCTTGTAGAGGCACTTCTCTCGCCACGGCGCAACTCTGATTTGTCCGCGATGTCGTCGTGGATAAGGGCTGCCGACTGGAAGTCCTCGATGGCGCAGGCCACAGGCAGGGCGGCTTCTGCTGAGCCGCCGACTGCTTCGGCGCCCAGGCAGCAGAGGACCGGACGCACGCGCTTGCCGCCGCCCGCGCTGAAGCGAGCGAGTGGCTGGTAGAGGTAGGCGTTCAGGTCCGCGCGGGTACGCTCCGAGGGCGCCGCTGCTGGCGCTGCTGGTGCTGCGGGTGCCGCGGGTGCCGCGAGCGCCGCGGGGAGCCCGCGCATAATCTCTGCCTCGACGGCGGGAAGCTTTTGTGTGAGGTAGTCGGTAAAGTTCACGGAAGTCCTAGCCGCGATAACCGTCTGGATTCATCGACTGCCACTTCCAGGAATCGCGGCACATGTCGGCAAGGTTGTACTGAGCCTTCCAGCCAAGCATGTCAGCAGCTTTCTGGCAGTCAGCGTAGTTGGTTGCAACGTCACCTGCGCGACGAGGCTCAATAACGTAAGGAATCTCTTTGCCACAAGCCTTTGAGAAAGCCTTGATAACGTCAAGTACCGAGCTACCGGTGCCAGTGCCCAGGTTGAAGATTTCAACGCCCGTGCGACCGGCCATCCATTTAAGTGCAGCTACGTGGCCGGAGCCAAGGTCGCAAACGTGGATGTAGTCGCGAACACCCGTGCCATCAGGGGTGTTGTAGTCGTCGCCAAAGACGTGAACAGCTTCGCGCTTACCCACAGCAACTTGAGCCACATAAGGTACCAGGTTGTTTGGAATGCCTGCAGGATCTTCTCCGATGAGGCCGGATTGGTGAGCTCCAATAGGATTGAAGTATCTGAGCAGGACAACGTTCCATTCTGGATCTGCGGTGTGGACGTCGGTAAGAATCTGCTCGATCATCCACTTGGTCCAACCGTAAGGGTTGGTCGCGTTCTTCTTAGGGCTTTGCTCGGTCAGAGGGAGGTTATCTGGGTCTCCGTAAACAGTGGCAGAGCTCGAGAAAATAATTGACTTGCAGCCATGGTTTCTCATGACATCAAGAAGAGTGAGGGTATTGCCCAGGTTGTTTGTGTAGTACTCGATAGGCTTGGTAACCGACTCGCCGACAGCCTTGAAGCCTGCAAAGTGGATGACAAAGTTAATGGCGTGCTCGTCAAAGATGCGGTTCAGCGCATCTTTGTCGTTAACGTCTGCCTCGTAGAACGAAAGGCGCTTGGCGTTTTCTTCTCCCACAATGGTTTTGATGCGGTCGACAACCTTTGCCGAAGCGTTGGAGAGGTCGTCAACAATGACAGCCTCGTAGCCGGAATTGAGCAGCTCAACAACGGTATGGCTGCCAATAAAGCCCGCGCCGCCGGTAACAAGTACGCAGGAATTTTGTGGGATTAGAGCGTCAGACATATCAATCCTTTCGTGGACTTATATCGTCATAAGTATACGGCTTTTCCGCGAAACGTTGGGCGTTGCGAGCGCACGGGTTTCTCGCCAGGTGCGCGGTGCGCGCACGCAAGTGCAGCTGCGGGTACGTCGCAAGTGCTCGCTGCTTACGAGCACGCTGGTTTCTCGGCTGGTGCGCCTAAATAGTGCAAAGAATCTGTATTTGAGGTACAGATTCTTTAACAAAATCAGGCAAATCCACAGATTCTTTTATGTATTTAGGCAGAAGTTACAGATTCTTTGAAGGAATCAGGCGCATTCTAACGGGGTAGCTGTCCCAATTTTTGCGAGCCTGAAAACTGCACCATGTCTGAGTAAAACAGCTCAGACATGGTAAGAAACCGGCAAATTGTTCAGACATGGTGCGCTTTTCAGGCAAATCGTTCAGACTTGGCGAGAAAATCAGGCACACTCCAAGTTCGTTTCGGGCTCGTCCCAGTTCATCCCGGCTCGTACCGCCCGCCTGGCGAGAAACCCGTCCACTCCCAGCGTTTCCGCACAAGAAACCCGGTATCCACACGAAATAGATACCGGGTAGAAATTACTTGCAACCTGCGCTCGCACTTTACTTGAAGTACTCGACGCCGCCCTCGATGAGAGGCTGGAACTGGTCGCCGGCGGTGAGCTCGGGGATGTTCTTGTAGAGGCCTGCACCGGAGCGCTCCGTGTGACCCATCTTGCCCAGGACACGACCATCGGGGCTGGTAATGCCCTCGATAGCCAGGACGGAGCCGTTAGGGTTAACAGAGAAGTCCATGCTTGGAGTGCCTGTTGCGTCAACGTACTGCGTTGCAATCTGGCCGTTTGCCTTGAGCGTCTCAAGCAGCTCGTCGGAGGCAACAAAGCGGCCTTCTCCATGGCTGATGGCAATGGTGTGGATGTTGCCAAGCGCGCACTTGGAGAGCCAAGGCGACATCGTGGAGGCAACGCTGGTGCGAACAAGCTGGCTCTGGTGGCGACCAATGGTGTTGAACGTCAGCGTTGGGCAGGTGTCGTCCATAGGGCGAATGTCGCCGTAAGGAACAAGGCCCAGCTTGATGAGTGCCTGGAAGCCGTTGCAGATGCCCAGCATAAGGCCATCGCGCTGCTGCAGAAGCTCACGAACAGCCTCGGTAACCTGAGGAGCGCGGAAGAGCGCGCAGATAAACTTAGCAGATCCGTCTGGCTCGTCTCCGCCGGAGAAGCCGCCTGGAATCATGACAATCTGACTCTTCTTGATGGACTCTGCCAGCGCATTTGCGGACTCAACAATGTCTTGAGGTGTCAGATTGTTAATAACCAGCGTGGTTGGGTCAGCGCCCGCACGCTCAAAGGCGCGCGCGACGTCGTATTCGCAGTTGTTACCAGGGAATACGGGGATGATGACGCGTGGACGAGCAGGTGCGATAAGGGCTGGACCAGCATAGGAGTGTCGTGTGGATGCACCGTCGAAGCTGATTTTCTCCACAGCCTCGTCGGAGCCTCCGCGGTACGGGAAGACCTCCTCAAGTGGGCGCTCCCATGCTTCCTGGAGCTCAGAGAGGTCAATCTTCTCGCCACATGCGCTCAAGACGTACTCGGACGTGGTGACGCCCAGAGGAGCCACGCACACGCCGTCGACGTCGTCAACGGATACGCCGTCTGCCAGCTCAACGATGAAGGCGCCGTAAGTTGGCGAGAAGAGCGCGTCGGCAGAAATCTCTGGGACCAGCTCAACGCCCAGCTTGTTGCCCAGGCAGCTCTTGAAGAGAGCCTCGGCCACGCCGCCGTAACCTGGCGTGGTAATGGCAAGCGCACTCTTGGACTGGACCAGGGTGCTGACCAGCTTGTATGCGGTGAGCAGGGAGTCGTTATCGGGGAGAAGGCCGGACTCGTCGTAGGATGGAACAATGGAGATAAGCCTGTGACCTGCACCCTTGAACTCATTAGAGACAATCTTGTCCACCTTGGTAAGGCCGGTGGCAAACGAAACCAGTGTTGGTGGAACGTCCAAGTCCTCAAAAGTGCCGGACATGGAGTCCTTGCCACCAACGGCTGCAAGACCAAGGTTGACCTGGGCCATTAGAGCGCCGAGAAGTGCTGAGGCTGGCTTGCCCCAACGGTTAGGATTCTGACCAAGCTTCTCGAAGTACTCCTGGAAGGTGAGGTAGAGGTCCTGGTACTTAAAGCCGGTAGCAACCAGCTTGGAGACAGACTCAACAACAGAAAGGTACGCGCCACGGAATTGGTCAGCCTCCATGAGGTAGGGTTAAAGCCCCAGGCCATGCCCGAGACGGTGTTGGTCTGGCCCATAACAGGAAGCTTAGCCACCATAGAAAGGGCAGGGGTCAGCTGGCGAGCGCCGCCGAATGGCATAAGGACGGTACCTGCGCCAATAGTGGAGTCAAAACGCTCGGAGAGACCCTTGTTAGAGGCAACGTTTAGATCGCGTACCAGTGAGTGGAGTTTCTCGCCAAGGGTTGTGCCTGCCCAGGTGCGCTGGTAGGCAAGAGGCTTGGCCAGGCGCACGGTAATTGATTTAGGTGCGCCGTTTGAGGCGAGAAATGCGCGGCTGATGTTGACAATCTTCTGACCGCGCCAACGCATGACCAGGCGAGGGTCCTCGGTGACTGTTGCCACAATGGTTGCCTCAAGGTTTTCCTCACGGGCGTATGCGCAGAACTGATCGACGTCTTTTGCCTCAAGCGCAACGGCCATGCGCTCCTGAGACTCGGAGATTGCCAGCTCAGTGCCATCAAGGCCGTCATACTTCTTAGGAACAGCATCCAGGTTGACGTCAAGGCCGTCGGCAAGCTCGCCGATAGCAACAGAAACGCCACCTGCACCAAAGTCATTACAGCGCTTGATGAGCTTGCAGGCGTCTTTACGGCGGAAGAGGCGCTGAAGCTTGCGCTCAACAGGGGCGTTGCCCTTCTGGACTTCGGCACCGTCGCGCTCAATGGAGCCAGCGTCATGAGCCTTGGGGAAGAACCAGTTGCGCCGCCAATGCCGTCGCGACCAGTGCGGCCGCCGAGAAGAACGATGATGTCGCCATCTTCTGGGCGCTCGCGGCGGACGTGGCTTTGAGGAGTTGCGCCTACAACGGCACCAATCTCCATGCGTTTTGCCACGTAACCTGGGTGGTAGAGCTCAGAAACCTGTCCTGTAGCAAGACCAATCTGGTTGCCGTAGCTGGAATAACCTGCTGCTGCTGTGCGCACAATGGTGCGCTGAGGGAGCTTTCCAGGAAGGGTTTGGGAAACAGGAACGGTTGGGTCTGCAGCGCCCGTGACGCGCATTGCCTGGTAGACATAGCTGCGGCCAGAAAGAGGGTCGCGGATAGCGCCACCGATGCAGGTAGCTGCGCCACCAAAAGGTTCAATCTCGGTTGGGTGGTTGTGAGTCTCGTTCTTGAAGAGGAAAAGCCAGTCTTCGTCTTTGCCGTCAACGTCTACCTTTACCTTTACGGTACAGGCGTTGATTTCTTCTGACTCATCAAGATTGGTGAGAACGCTCTTCTCGCGAAGGTACTTTGCACCAATAGTTGCCATATCCCAAAGAGACACGGCGCGGTCTTCTCGCCCAAGCTCTTTGCGCATGGAGAGGTACTTCTCAAACGCAGCCTTTACCAGGTCATCATCAATCTGCACGCCGGTAATTCCGGTATTAAAGGTGGTGTGGCGGCAGTGGTCTGACCAGTAGGTATCAATGACGCGAATCTCGGTGATGGTTGGATCGCGCTGCTCATCGGTGAAGTACTGCTGGCAGAAGGTGAGGTCAGCCAGGTCCATAGCAAGGCCGTGAGAAGCAATGAACTCCTTGAGGCCGTCCTGGTCAAGGGTGTTAAAGCCCTCAAGAACCTCTACGTCAGCAGGCTCTGGAATGGAAATCTTGAGGGTCTCGGGCAGCTCAAGGGAAGCCTCGCGAGCCTCAACAGGGTTGATCAGGTAATTCTTGATGGCAGCAACGTCTGCCTCGGTGAGGTTTCCGGTCAGCACATAAATGCGTGCGGAGCGAACAAGAGGACGCTCACCCTGGCTAATAAGCTGCACACACTCAGCTGCAGAGTCTGCGCGCTGGTCAAACTGGCCAGGCAAAAATTCAACAGCAAACGTATGAACAGCCGCACCTTCAGAAGAAAACTCTGGCATGGTACGGCTGGCAAGATCGGACTGTGGCTCGGAGAAAACGGTGGGGATGCAGGACTCAAAGAGTTCCTCTGAAATTCCCTCAACGTCGTAGCGGTTGAGCAGGTCAATGCGTTGTAACTCGGTAATACCAAGAAGGTCTTTCACTTCTTTGAGCAGGGCTTTTGCCTCGCCCTCGAAACCAGATATTCTTTGGACGTAGACGCGCAGGACCATGGGGCCACCTTTCAATGCAAGCCTTGAACGCTTTTACTGGCTTTATTGTACGTTACTTAGGTGGACAAATTGGCGCTTGTCGAGAAAAGAAAAATGGGTTGTAACAGAGCGTTAAAAATACAAATTTTTTAGTTAAAAGTTTTTAAGCCAGCACAAAGACAAGAGCGATAAAACAGGCGGTTATGCCCAAGGCAATTACCTCGCGAGCGCCAAAGGTTGGTTGATGCCAACGTGTGCGAGAAGCCCCTGCTACATAGTGGCGGGCGTCAAGTGCCTTGGAAAGGTTGTTGGCGTGTCTGAGTGAACTTGCTAAAAGCGCCACCACAATGGAGAAGGTTGCGCGAAATCTTTTGGGAAGCGAGCCTGAAGCAACGTAACCTGCGCGAGCGGTTTGAGCCTCGGAAATAGACACCGCATCGACCGCAAGTGTTGGAATAAAGCGCAGCATAAGCGAGAAAAATCATGGCAATTTCTTTACCGGGAAGACCAATTTTTTTGAGAGCGGCGCGCAAGCTGCTTCAAAGGCGTTACCCAGATCGGTTTGAGTGGTGGTAAGTAGAAGTAGCGCGCCCATCAAAATTGCAGCTAAAATGCGCACAGGGTAGAGAAAAAGCGCTCCATGCTCCCACGTCAGTGATGGTAAAGATTGACCAGGAAACAAGCACCGTTCCTTCTCGCGTGAGTAACAGGTTGAAGAGCGAGAGGAAGATAAGCAGCCAGGCAAGTGGGATGATTGACTTAAGCACTTGTTTGATGGGGATTTTTGCTAGAGCCAGCAGGAAAAGTGCACCTACTACCAGCAGTGCAAGCTGTGGTGCAGTGCGGATAAAAAACGTAGTGAGCATCAAAAGAAGAGCAGCAAGGCATTTAACGTTGGGGTTAAGCCTGTGAATGGACGAGTCCCCGCGATAGTACTGGCCGACGGAAATCTTAAGCGCCATAGCAATCTCCTTGCGTGAGGTCGTCGGCGTATCCAGCGTTATCAGTCTGCGTGGCGTCAAAATTGCGCGGAAGCACGTCTACCAGCGCGTTTACCAGCTCAGACAAAGTCAGAGGTTCTCCCAGGTTGATTCCAGTAGTGTGGGACAGACGTTGCGCCCAAGCAAGCGCATGAGGAATGCCCAGACCAAGTTCCTGGAATTCTGCCTCTGAGAAATGAGTAAATGTTTGTTGCGACGAGCCTGAGAAAACCAGGTCACCCTCATGAAGCACGATAATCTGGTCAGTTTCTGCCGCATCCTCCATCGAGTGTGTGAGCTCAATGACGGTACAGCCGTCCTCAAGAACGGCGTTGATAATTTCTAAGCTTAGAGCAATAGTAGGGATCAAGTCCGCTGGTAGGCTCATCGAGCACAAGCACCTTTGGATGCATAGCAATAACGCCTGCAAGTGCGCAAAGTCTCTGCTGACCACCAGAAAGCTCAAAAGGGGATGCATCTGCCTTGTGGGAAAGTCCCACAAGTTCTAGAGCAGCATCCACAGCACTTGCGACATTGCAGGCAGAAAGTCCCAGGTTAGTGGGGCCAAATGCCACGTCTTCTGCAACCGTTTGTGCAAAAAGTTGGCGCTCTGGTCGCTGCATGACGTAGCCAACAATGCCGTGAAGTTTTCTACGATTTTGCTTCTGTCGAGTATCCAAACCAGTTACACAGAGGCTGCCGGCGTCAGGCGTATCAAGTGCGCAAATCAAGCGCGCCAGGGTAGACTTGCCGGAACCAGTTGAGCCAATCACGGCAACATGCGAGCCTTTTTGCACGTCAACCGAGATGTTTTTGAGCACGGGTTTCTGGTACGAGAACGTCACGTCCCGCACAGAAACCGCTGCTGGCTCGGACGCGTTTCCGGTCGCGTCGCAACATGCAACTGCATCCTCGCCCGCACTTCTCGCGCCCTGCGCCGCTGTGGCGAGAAGCCCCGTCAGCTCGTCAAGCACGCGCTGAGCCGAAGGGGATTTGCACACGACAACTCCGCGGTTGTTGAGCGCCTGCGCCACCTGATAGGCAAACGGCTCTTCGAGATGCAGGCATTCAACCAGCTCATGCTGCTCAAAGAGGGCTTCGGGTGTTCCTTCAAACGCAACGCGGCCGTCGTCCAAGGCAATCACGTGGTCAGCGGAAACCACTTCGTCCATGAAATGCGTAACATGGACGATAGTCTTTCCAGCTGCACGGAGTTTCTCGACAAGTCCCATAACGTTATTTCTATGAACAACGTCAAGAGCTGCGGAAGGTTCGTCAAGAATCAGGATTTGCGGTTTCATGACCAGCGCGCCCGAGATGGCCACGCGCTGCTGCTGCCCGCCCGAAAGCATCTGTGGATTTTCTGACGCAAACTCGGTGAGAGTGCCAAGTTCAATCTGCTGTTCTACCAGCGGTGTTATCTGATCACTGGGTACCTGAAGGTTCTCCAGACCAAAGGCTATATCGTCCGCGACCACGCTGCAGATAATCTGATCCTCAGGATTCTGAAAGACCAGCCCAAGCTGCGGACGAATGGTTTTGTACGCCTCAAAGTCAACCTGGCCATCGTTGACAACGGTGGTTCCCAAAAAGGTAACGGTGCCCTCGTCAGGCGCGGTAAGGCCAGAGAGAATTGAGGCCACCGTGGACTTGCCCGATCCGTTCGCGCCAACAATACAGGTACGTTTACCTGCAGGAATGGAGAACGAGACGTGGTCTAGGCAACTACGCCTTTTGCGTGCACAAAGGTCACGTCCGAAAGCGTTGCAGCTACAGGGAGGTCCTGAGTTTGTGCAGCGCTTTCAGACGTGTGTGTATCTGGGGAGTTGTCCAGCAGACTACTCACCGTTTTTGATGCTCTCAAAAAGTGAGGTAGCTGAGCGCATAATCACAACAAAGATAATGCTGTTAATGGCAACCTTTACCACGTTGAAGGGGAGAAGAGCAGGGACAATCAGTCCGCTTACTGCCTCCACGCTCATGCCGGTGTAGATTGGGGTAACTACAAGGTTGCCCAGAATGCATGCGACAACGCTGACAACACTGCCTACAATCAGGGCAAGTACCAGCTGCTTGACCTTCTCGGAACGGTTGTACACAATCAGCGAGACAGGCAAAACGTAGGTTAGCGTTGCCAGGATTGCCATGATAGTGCCGTAAATTCCGGACTCCGTGGTGAGGTGCAGAAGGTAGGGAAGCACCGAGACAATCGCGCCCGCAGCAGGGCCAAAAGCTACGCCTGCGAGCAGGGCAAAGACGCCCGATGGATCGTACTTCAAAAACGTCACGCCTGGGATAAGCGGGAACTGAAGCACCATGGTGCTGATTGCAGCAGCTGCACAAAGCATGGCGAGAATAGCAATTCTCTTGGTGGACCAGCCGTTAGAAGATGCGGTTGTTGCGTGGGTTGAGTGGGATGAAGCCATAAAAGTCTCCGTTTCTGACATCCGGACTGTACCGTTGGTCCTGGACTTTAACCAGGTTAACCGCCTTTTTGCGGGTCGCGGACTTGATGGCTTATAGAACTGGGTTGTTACAAACCCTAAAGCTCGGCCACCTTACCACCAGTAGGTAATTGCAACCATTTCTGAAACATATCGATAAGTACTATAGCAGAGTTAACAGCTGATAACACATAAAACGGGATGGACATTTCTTTGACAGAATTGCAAAGTAACCGTTTTCTCGGCCCAATGCCGTGATTTTCTCGGCCTAGTACCGTGGTTTTCTCGTCCTGATGCCGTGATTTTCTCGCCCCAACGCCACGTTTTTCTCGCTTGCGATAAACTATAAAAAGTAACTTACTAAGGAGCGTGTTACATGTCTGAAAGTGGCTATGACTTACAAAGCCTGGCCGGAAAGCTTTGCTCGATTGTTGGAGAAGAGAACGTCCTGGTAGACGAGCCAATGAGCGAGCACACCACCTTTAAAGTGGGTGGACCTGCGGATCTCTATGTCATCCCTGATGATCCCGATGAGGTTAAAGAGATTCTCCTTGCGGTTAAAGACGCAGAAGCTCCTTATTTTATTCTCGGCTACGGCTCTGACCTGCTTGTTTCTGATGCAGGATATCGCGGCGTCATTATTGCCGTCGCTGACGGCCTGACCGGCGTAAGCATCGACGACACCGAGATGACCTGCCAGGCCGGCGTTGGCCTCAAAGAAGCTTCCGAGATGGCCTGTGAGCTGGACCTTTCTGGACTTGAGTTTGCCTGTGGCATCCCAGGTTCTGTGGGCGGCGCATGCTTCATGAACGCAGGCGCTTACGATGGCTGCATCGCTGACGTGCTCAAATCCGTCCGTGTCCTTCTCGCTGACGGCGCCTTTGCTACGCTGGACGCTTCCGAGCTTGACCTGGGATATCGACACAGCAGAATTGCCGATGAAGGCATGATTGTGCTTTCCGCCACGTTCAATCTCCACCGCGCGGATGGCGAGAAGATCCGTGAAAAGATGGAAGAGTTCACGCGCGCTCGCGAGGAAAGCAGCCTCTTGAGCTGCCTTCTGCTGGTTCAACTTTTAAACGTCCCGAGGGTCACTTTGTAGGCAAGCTTGTTACTGACGCTGGTCTTAAGGGCTATCGCTTTGGTGGCGCTGGTGTTTCCGATAAGCATGCTGGTTTTGTGGTTAACTACGACAACGCTACTGCTGCTGAGGTTCATGCAGTTATCGAGCATGTTCAGGCAGAGGTCAAGCGCCAGTTTGATGTTGAACTCCACCCCGAGGTAAGGTTCCTCGGAGAGTAACGAGCTGCACGGTACCGTTACCCCAGCTTTGGAATGAATGGTGACAGACCGTTGTTGTCGGGCGAGATATTGCTGCTGACAAATCTCCTGATAGCTGCATCAAAAGCCAGTTCCTCATTTGAGACAAGAGGGCGCAGATACGCAAGGGCCTTCTCGGTAACCCAAAGACCGTCGTCAGAAATCATTTCCGCAGGTACTGACTTCACGCGGTTGGCAATTTCCGAGATAGGAATGCAACGAATCTCAGCCTGGTACGGTACATCGCTGAGTCTTTGCAGGCCAATCATGCAGCCTGTTTTGTGAGCAAGAAGCGCGTCAACTCCAGCTTTTCCCAGCTCAAATGCCTCGTCCAGGTCCGTTTTGCTGGATGAGTGCATCGCGCAGCGCTGCAGCGAGTTGAGGTTGATGCCTCTGATCTTGGCGTCAAAGTGCTTCTGGAAAGTTCCGCCAGATAGAGGGCGTTACCGGACTGGTCCGCCAGGTGGCCGAAGGCGTCCATCTTCATATGACTCTTGTCCAGAAGTGTTGAACCATCAGGTCTTCTCACACCCTCGCTGATGACAATCACCACGCTATTCTTGCGCTCAAACAGCTCCGCCGTCTTGCGCAGAAGCCGTTCTTCGTCGTACGCGACTTCTGGAAGCAGGATAAAGTCCGGAGCTTCTTCGTTTTTCTCGCGAGCAAGAGCTGAAGCCGCGCCCAGCCAACCCGCATCGCGGCCCATGGTCTCAACGATAGTGATGTTTGGCTTGCCATACACCTCGGAGTCGCGGGCCAGCTCGCGAACGATGGTGGCGATGTACCGCGCTGAACTGCCAAAACCCGGGGCATGATCGGTACCTTCGAGGTCGTTGTCGATGGTTTTGGGGATGCCGATGACGGAAACGTCGTTGTTGTGCTGGGCAAAGTAAGCCGCAAGCTTGTTGACGGTGTCCATGGAATCGTTGCCGCCAATGTAGAGAACGCCGTCGATTCCAAGGGAAGTCAGGCGGCATTCAATGTCCTGGTAGATAGGCGTTTCTTCAGCGACTTCTGGAAGTTTGTATCGACAGCTTCCCAGAAAACTCGAAGGCGTTTTGGCGAGAAGTTCCACGGTGTGTTTTTGCTGGTCAACGCCGCACTTCTCGTCTGCAGCGCGTTCCTGTTGGATTTTCTGTGGAAAGAACAAGTTGGTCAGGTTGGTATAGCGACCATTAAGAAAGCCTTCAATTCCATTTTGCATGCCGTAAATTTCGACGCCTTCTTCGTGCGCACGCGTGATAATTCCTGCAAGGGAAGAATTGATTGCTACTGTTGGACCGCCCGATTGACCGATAAGTATTTTTTTCTAATCTTACGCATGTAACTCCCTGTGATTCATTAGTTGTTAAGACAGAGGACGTTTGCGTTTGTATGTCGCAATCGTCTCCAAGATTGCAAGTTGCGCAAAAAGACATACGTTAAAAACTATACAAAGAAGGAATTACACGCGTTCTAACTGGACTTTTATGAGTACGTAGCCATACCGCTCGCAAAAAATTTCGTCGTGCGAGCGGTAGAAAATTGCTATTTAAAGTGGCAAGTTATTACATTTTTTGATGCGTAGTACGCATGACTCGCATGCGATGCTCGGGGCACGCGTCGTGGTACTGATGTGGCGCTACGGTTCTGCTATGACAACTCTGCAAGAAAACGAGGGAGTCCGTCGGTGGAAACCGGCTCCTCCATGCCCGCGACAAGAGGACGCAGGTATGTCAGAGCAGCGTCGGTAACGTTGAAGCCGTCCTTGGAAATCATTTCTCGAGGTACAAGCTTTACCTTGTTAGCAACCTCGGCGACAGGGGTGGTGCGAATCTCCGTAACGTATGGGACATCCGAAATTCGGTGAACGCCAACCATAACGCCCGTTTTACCTTGGAGAACAGCCTCAACTCCCGCGGCGCCGAGCGCCTCTGCTTCGTCCAAGTCAACCTTACTCGCAGCGTGCGAGGCACAGCGCTGCAGCGTATTGAGCTCAATGCCCCGAGACTTTACGCCCAGCTGATTCTTAGCCAGTTGCGACAAGTATGCCGCTGTTCCAGACTGCGCTGCAAGGTGGCCAAACGTGTCGATTGCGACAGATTTTGTATCAAAAAGGAAACTGCCATCTGCATGATGGACACCCTCGCTGACGACTACAATCACATTGTTTTTCTCGCGAAGTCGCTGTTCAATGGCCGAAAGTAGTGCATGCTCATCAAGAGGAATCTCTGGCAGGAGCACAAAATCCGGAGCAGTTCCGCAAATATCTTGCGCGAGCGCACCGGCGGCCGTGAGCCAGCCGGCATCGCGGCCCATTGCCTCGATGAACGTTACATTTTTGCTGTTGTAGACGGCGCCATCGCGGGTGAGCTCGGCGGTTACGGATGCAACGAATCGCGCTGCGCTGCCAAAACCGGGGGTGTGATCGGTGCCCTCGAGGTCATTGTCGATGGTTTTTGGTACGCCAACAACACGAACAGGACTTTCTACCTGGGCAAAGTAGCGAGACAACTTGTCTGTGGTATCCATGGAATCGTTGCCGCCGATGTAAAGTACAGCGTCCACCTGGTATTTCTTGAGCTGCGCATCAATCTGCTGGTAAATAGGGGAGATTGGTGCGGGTTCTAAGCTGGTAGCAAGTTCCGTCCTAAGATCAGGCAGTTTAAAGCGGCAGCTACCCAACCAGCTCGAAGGCGTTTTTCTTAGGAGCTGAAGGTTCTTCTCGCCAGGATTTGTGGCAGCTTGATCGAGCGCTTCTGGTTCAGATGCGGTGAGCTCAAGCGCTTCCGTCAGGTCAACAACCTTGCCCTCAAGAAATCCCTGGATTCCGTTGCGCATCCCGAGCACGCGAAGACCCTGGGCATGAGCTGCGCGAACAACGCCTGCAAGCGATGCATTGATAGCCGCGGTTGGTCCACCCGACTGTCCGACCAGGATTGTGCGAATTGCGTGCTCTGATGTGGTGTTCATGGGTGCCTCGGATTCTCGAGAGTTGACGTATCCAGTATACCCGCGGCAGGAGGCTACGGTGTTAGTGAGATGCCTTGAGAATAAAGCGATTTTCCTCAATAAATCGCAAGAGCTGCGGTGCTGTTATATCGGCTGACGGAGGATTGACAATAATCTGCAGATAAAGTGAAGCTTGATGGCTCGGATGCATTGTGAAATGGCTTAGGCAATGTGATTTGAACTCATCTGAGTTTGCTCAATTCATATTTATGCATATGTTCTTTCTTATATACATAATTATGAATGAAGATATATCAAAGATTTAATTACCCTAAATTTCAGGGTTAAGCAAACACACCTAAGTCAGATAATCTGCAAAATCAAAGGTGAAAAACACATCTAATAAAGATATTCTGCATGAGATGAGCGTTTAGGCGGAATGTATAGGCATTTTCAGCAGATTATCTGACATAGGTGTGTTCGAGCGTTCCGAAGCCAACGCGGATGCACCTACGGAACCCGTGCGCCCGCTAAAAAACCGCACGCGGCGAGAAACCCGCAGGTCTCGCAGCCGTTTCCTGTCCCATGCCGCGCTCGCACCCGACGCCGCACCCGCCGCGCCGCGCTCGCACTCGACGCCTGACCGCTGCGCCGCCCGCCGCACGCGCACACAAAAAGCCGCACCTCAAATGAGATGCGGCTTCGTAGCTTCTAGCAGCCTAAACGATGTTGCAGCTCGGATGAACTTGCTACGTTACCGTCACCGAACGCTCACCGTCTAGCCCACAACCTGCGGGTTTAGCGAAGGTTGTAGAAAGCGTCCATGCCCAGGTACTCAGCACCCTCAGCGAGGTCGTCCTCGATGCGGAGAAGCTGGTTGTACTTAGCAACACGCTCGGTACGAGCAGGTGCACCAGTCTTGATCTGACCAGCGTTAGTTGCAACAACAAGGTCAGCAATGGTGGTGTCCTCGGTCTCGCCGGAACGGTGGGAGACAACTGCGGTGTAACCTGCGCGCTTAGCCATCTCGATAGCCTCGAGGGACTCGGTCAGGGTACCAATCTGGTTGACCTTGATGAGGATGGAGTTACCAGCGTGAACTCAATGCCCTTCTTTAGGCGCTGAGTGTTGGTAACAAAGAGGTCGTCGCCGACGAGCTGGATCTTCTTGCCCAGACGCTGGGTAAGGATCTTCCAACCGTCCCAGTCCTCCTCTGCAAGGCCGTCCTCGATGGAGACGATTGGGAACTTCTCGACCATTTCCTCGTAGTAAGCAACCATTTCCTCGGAGGTAAGGGAGCGACCCTCGCCCTTGAGGTCATACTTGCCGGTCTCCTTGTTGTAGAACTCAGAAGAAGCTGGGTCCATAGCAAAGCGGAAGTCCTTGCCAAGCTCAAAGCCAGCAGCCTGAACAGCCTCGGAAAGAAGCTCAAGCGGCTCCTCGTTGGACTTAAGGTCTGGAGCAAAGCCGCCCTCGTCACCAACACCGGTGTTGAGACCCTGGGACTTCAGAGTGTCCTTGAGGGTGTGGTAAACTGTGCGCACCAGCGAAGAGCGGTGGTGAAGTCAGGGGCACCAACAGGCATAATCATGAACTCCTGGAAGTCAACGTTGTTGTCAGCGTGGACGCCACCGTTGAGGACGTTCATCATAGGAACAGGAAGAGTGTGAGCATTTGCGCCACCGAGGTAAGCGTAAAGTGGAAGCTCAGCAGAAGCAGCTGCAGCGTGAGCAACAGCAAGGGAAACGCCGAGAATAGCGTTTGCGCCAAGGCGACCCTTGTTTGGAGTGCCGTCAAGCTTGATCATAGCGAGGTCAAGGCCGCGCTGATCCTCTGCGTCCCAACCAATAACGAGGTCACGGATCTCGGTGTTGACGTGCTCGACTGCCTTCAGAACGCCCTTGCCCAGGTAACGGCTCTTGTCGCCGTCGCGAAGCTCTACAGCCTCGAACTCACCAGTGGAAGCGCCGGAAGGAACGATTGCACGACCAAAGGAGCCGTCGTCAAGAACAACCTCAACCTCAACGGTTGGATTGCCACGGGAATCGAGGACCTCACGTGCGTGAACATCAAAAATCTGGCTCATAGCTCACCTTTCTTTAGGTTTAACATTTTGCCGATTGCACAGACATAACTAGTATACCCATTCTGTTATGAGGTGTGTATGGTAATTACACATAGCATTTGGCCAGAAGAAGCTAGTATTTGACCAGGCAGAGATACTGTTCGTCAGTGCAGAGATAGTATTTGACCAGGCAGACACGCTGTCTACCTGGCCAAATAGAAAATACCTGTAGAATTATGCAGAATTCTGCGGAATTGTTAGGTAAATATATAAATTATTTCTGCGGATACACAACAACCAGCAGCATCTTGAACTCTTCTGGAGCCTGAAGTGCATGTGGGTGACCAAGTGGCATCACAATAGACTGACTAGCTTCAAGGGTGTAGACGTCGTCATCGATGGTGATGTTTGCGCGTCCCTCAAGAATGGTGACAAATGCGTCGCCGCCCGCACGATGGCTTGCAATCTCTTCGCCTGCGCCAAAACCAAAGAGGGTAACGCTGACGGCATCGTTTGCGCAAGAGTCTTGCTGATGACCTGGCCAGGAAGGCATGCAACCTGGTCTTTAAGGGTTACTACAGTCTTTGCGTCGATGTTCTTCATGACACCAGGAATCAATTCTTCGGACATACTAACCTCCAACGGTAAATGTTATCGATGACTAGCATTTACCCGAATCAGCCGTCTTCAATCAGTAAATTTCCAAAAAATCGCAGGTAGAAATTGCTTTTTTTAAAGCAATTTGCTGAGCAGCGGAGTCATCTTTCCCTGAGAGACCACAATCACGTGATGCATCGCGCGCGACAGCGCGGTATAGAGCCTACGGCGAGAAATTCCGTCTGCTTTATACGCTTCCTCTTGCGCATCGGCAACAATGACCTGATCAAACTCAAGGCCCTTTGCTAGTGCAAGGTCGAGAAGAACAACGCCCTTCGCAGGGAGGGAATCGTGGCTGGTGAGCACTTTGACTGCAGACCCTTCCAGCTGTTTGGCCAGCCAGCGAACACGAGACTTCTCGGTACACACAATGGCGGTCAGTCCGTCAAACTCTTGTGCCTGCTCAATAAGGGACTTCATAGTCTGCAGGTACTCGGCGCGCTCAGTATCTTTGTTGTCAGCGACCACCTCAAAGAACTCAGGCTTTTTACCGCCGCGTTGAACGGAGCTTGTCTGGCCACGCTCTTCTTCGCTCAAAAGAGAGGTAAAGAGTGCGGTAATCTCGGGAGAAGAACGATAGCTGGTCAGAAGCTTACAGGTAGAAACGGCGCCCTCGCCGTGTGTTGAGGTAAAGATTTTCTCAATCTGCTCAAACGTTGCGGTATCTTCCCAAATTGCCTGGTTAGAGTCGCCCAAAAGCAGGAAGTGCGCTCGCGAGAAGTATTTTCCAAGCACCATAAGCTGCGTCTCGGTATAGTCTTGGACCTCGTCGATCATGACAAACTTGACGTTTTTCTCGCCAGCACCTGTGATAAGAAGTCGCAGGTAAACGCATTCGGCACCGCTCAGCGCGGAGGCGTTGAGCATGCGCATGCCAATGCGGTCGATGCGTAGCCAGGAAGCGGACTCGATGACCTCGTGCGCAGAGGCAAAACGCCAGTTGAGAAACTCGCGGGTGCGCGTCAGAACTTCTTCCTCGTCGGAAGGGCTGATGGTGCGGCCAAAGACCTCAAGCTGCTGCTCAACGTCAAGGGAGAGCATCTCTTCTTGGATTTCGTCGTTGTGAGCCATCTGGCCAAGTCTGCGCTCCAAGCGGGTGTGGAGCTCGTCTTTGGCAAGTGCAATGAGGCGCGGACCCACAGGGAATTGCGAGAACTTTGCTACAGAACTTGCCACTTGAGCTGGCTTGATAAGGGTGGTTCCTTCAACAGAAATGGCCTTGAAGTCGTCCTCGTAGAGCTCAAGCGAGGCAAGTTGTTCCTCAAGCTTCTTCAGAGAATCGGGGTTGTTGTGGGCGCCCGATGCGTGGTCGGCTAGACCCAAAGCTTTGAGGAAAGAATCCCAGGTAAATACCTGCGGATTGTGCTCGCCCATACTAGGCAAAACGGTGTTGATGTAGCGACCAAACATCTCGTTAGGAGTGAACAGGTACACCTGATCTGCGGTAAGTGTGGTGCGCTGCTGATAGAGAAGGTACGCGATACGCTGCAGCAAAACGGACGTTTTGCCCGAGCCTGCAATGCCGTTGACCAGCAGAACTGGCACGTCCTCGTGTCTGACCACAACGTTTTGTTCGCGCTGGATAGTTGCGGTGATGGCCTGCAGCTTCTCGGTATGCTGACGCTTCAGAGCAGCAAGCAGCAGAGAGTCTTCGATGGCAACCGTTGTGTCAAAGTAGAGGTTTAGCTTGTCGCGCGTGATGTCAAACTGTCGGCGAAGCTCCAGCTCAACCGTTCTTTTCTTGCCGTCTACCTGGTACGACGTAGTACCCATCTCTTGGTTGTAATACGTCTCGGCAACGGGGCTGCGCCAATCAACAATAAGCGGTGTACGGTCTTTGTCCGTAATGCCCGCCGCACCAATGTATACATCGCGAGAAGGGCGTCCGGGTCGCATTTGAGCATGACCTTAGCAAAGTAAGGCTGCCTCAAAAGGATTTCAACGCGACCGAGTTTCTCGACAGTAAAATCGTGGTACTGGTTGTACGTATCAATAACGCTGTTGAGCGTCTCAATGGCCGCAAGGGTCTCGATGGTTTCGTCCGCTCCGCCAAAGTCCGGGCGGATTTCTTCACTCATCTGACGAAGGTCTCTAGCTGCATCTTTTTGCGTGGTGTTGAGCGTTGTGTCCAAATCCTCACGAATCTCAACAAGCTTTTGATAAACGTGGGAGAGGTGCTCTTGCTCTTGCTGGTGGATTGGATCCATGATGCTCCTAGATAGTTGCGTCTTCGATGCGGCGGCGCAACTCGTCAATGCCCAGGCCGGTCTCGGATGAGGTAATAATTGCCTGTTCAGGGGTGATGTGGAATGCCTTGCGCAGGGCGGCCGCGGCTTGATTTTGCTTGCCGCGCGCAATCTTGTCTGCCTTGGTAAACGCAACTACAAAGGGTAACTCAGCCTCTTGGAGAAAGTTGATCATCTGTAGGTCAAGCTTTTGAGCCTCGTGTCTGATATCAACAAGACTAATGACCAGGTTAAAGCTGCGTTCTTGCTCAAAGTAGCCGCCAATGAGGTCTGCCCAGCGCTGTTTTTCTTGGCGAGAAACTCGTGCAAATCCGTATCCAGGCAAGTCTACAAATTTGACGCCATCAACGTCAAAGAAATTGATATTTGCGGTTTTACCTGGGACGCTTGAAACTCGTGCGAGTTGTTTTCTACCAATTAGTTTATTTAAGAGGGAAGACTTACCCACGTTTGAGCGGCCCACAAAAGCCACCTCCGGGGTCTCTGGAGAAGGAAGTTGTGAAATTGCCCCGTATGATGCCTCATATCGTGCGGTTTCATACTTAAGACCCATGATGCCTCCCATTGCGCTTCAAAAACGTAAGGTATTATTTTAGCGCAAGTTGGGAGGCAGCTAACAATCCATTCATCCGTAGTGGGAGGGGCGGCATGATCTGTAGCTGGAGTGGTGAAACCTGTAGTGGGGGTGACGAAATCTGTAGTTGGAGTGGTAAGAATTGCTACAAAGACACTCGAATTCGTTTTTCTACAGGTAGACGAGAAACAAGCAAATCAAATGTTGTATCAGTAATCGGATTTCTATAGATTTCCTCTCCTGTAAGATTTACTACATAAGGCACATGAAAAACATACGAGGTGTGCGGTTTGATGGCAATTCGCGAAGTGGTTATATTTGGCTGGGCAAGCGGCCAAAGGGAATTTTCATTTCCCAAATCGCAAATGTAATAAGTGTTGTTGGCTTGTGGAATTAAAACCGTGCCGAGAAAATCTATTCCTCCTACAGGTTCAGTCTCTTCTCTATCATTTTTAAGTTCTATAGTTACATCAATCACACTTGTTTGATTGCCATGAGCATTGGGATATTGTGGCGTAATACCATGTTTTTCCAGGTAACCGTCATACGTGGTTAGGGCAATTTCAGTTATTCGTATTGAATATCCCTTTGTATTCTCAGAAGACGAATAATGAAAATTTCCGTCGAGGGGGACCCATTCTCCCATTTGATAAATCTCTTCAGGGATAGTCAGTGCATGGGTATTTACCCACCAAACTCTGTAGCCAAGAGCACAAACCAGTACAAGGCTTATGACAATTGCAAATAATGGTAGTTTGCTTTAGTTTCATGATGCACGTCTTTGCACGTCGATTTTCTCGACAATTTTACCGAGCTTCATTTTGTAAATTACATCGCAGACAACCTCTAAGAACTCAGCATCATGACTTGATATGAGAAGTGTTGCGCCTCTATCTCTTTGTTCAACAATGAGCTCTGTGAGCATATGGACACCGTCTTCATCAAGAGCGTTTGTTGGCTCATCAAGAATAATTAAATCAGGCTGCTCAAAAAATGCCATGGCAATTCCTAAGCGTTGCTTCATGCCAAGAGAGTATTTCCTAACAGGTCTTTTGTCTGTAGGATCAAGTCCTACTTTTTTAATTGCAGCATCAATATCTTGCTCAGACGCAATTTGTTTTATTGACGAGAGAATCTCTAGGTTCTTACGACCGCTATATGAGCTGAGAAGTGCTGGTTTTTCTAGGAGCAGGCCAACACTTGGTGGGAAATCAATATCATCCCAGAGTTTTTTGTTTTCAATAGAAACATATCCTTGGGTAGGCTTAATGAGACCACAGACCGCTCGCATAAGCATTGTTTTACCAGAGCCGTTTTGGCCCTCGAGACCAATTATCCCTCTCTTTTCCAGGGATAATGTGACATCCTTGAGAACAGTATCGTTTCCGATTTCTTTTGTTAGATGCTCAACTAAAATGTACGACATGTTTACTCACCGCCAAACTCTGCATTTTTAGTTCCGATGAGGCCAAAAATGTTTAAAAAAATGATTCCAATAAGAAAATATAAAGTTGCATACAAAAGGCTATATCCTTCTGGATTAAATGGAAGAAGTCTCGAAAAAGTCATTAATGTAGAGGGGAATGGAAGTTCAGGAAAAAACTCTCCTAAAACTAGTAGTGCTACGCTTAGTAATACAGCTAGTGAATTGTGAGTATAGAGTTTCATTACTTTGTAAATAAAGGAAAAGAACAAGAGACCAAGATAATAAATGCCGAGAAGGGCTAATACTTTTGGGGTTGTGAGTGAAAATTCTGTACCAGTTTGAACGGTATGGTAAATGAAGATATCCACATTTAGCGTAGCAATATCAGGGCTATTACCTGTACAAATAAGTAAGATAACGTATGTCATTATATAGACGGCAATCAAAAAAAGAGAAGATACGATTATATTTATATAGCTATAAATCCAAAATCTAGTTTTTCTTCTCAAACCTCATCATGCGTTGAATAGAAAAAAATGTTCATTTGTGTCTGAGCTAGAAATAATGATTATGAGAAGAAAAGAGATGCAAAGCGCGGTCCACTCTACGTAGAGCGTGTGGGCAGAACCGAAGAATGTTGCGATAATCAAATCACCTAAAGAAAACGAATATCCTCCTTGTGTAATTAAGCTGAATTGTGCAAAAGAAGAAATAAACGCTGTACAAGATAACAACATCACAAAAAGCGCTGCTAGAAGATTTTTATGCATATCAAAAAGTTGAGTGAAGCTTCTTGAAATTTGATGTTTCATAGCAAATCACTCCTACAAGTCTTTTTGTAAGAAATGAAGATTACTAGTAATAGCAAAACAAAACAGAAGCAATAAAATCCAAGTTTTGTTGAAGCATATTCAGAACTTATCAACTGAAAGAAATTTAACTTAATGAATGCATTTTGTCCTACTTCTCTTAAGTGGGCAGAGGAAAGGATTGCTGAAAATTGCGAGCCTAAGAATGCTAACAGGTGAAGTAGGAAATAAGAAATAAAAATTGCTTGAAATGTGGTCTTAGTTAAACTGGCAAAAAGACAAACGGCGCAGGAAAACAGCCCTCCAATTATGAAGGCTAATACGGAGAGGGCAATGACATAAGCAAGAGGAGAGTTATAAAAGAGTCCTGAGAACAAAGAGTTCATTGAGATTGCGGTATATATCTCATCGTAAATTTTTGGTGTAGATAACGGTAAGAAACAGATTACAGCTAAAAAATTAAGGATAAGAGGTAGGGTAGAGCAAATACCACCAGAAACAAAACTTACGTATAGTTTTATCCTGATAACACAAGCCTTTCTAATTCTAAGACATTGCTGTTCCAGCACTCCTTCTTTTGAATCGTTGCTTAAAATCCAGGCGGTTGGGATGGTTGCTAAAAGCGGCCATAAGAGATAGTACAGTCCACTGTAAAATTCCCCGATTCGTGTTGGGATCCAAGCGGTATAAGCAGAAACAAGGGAGAGTAAAGTGTTATAAGAAAGATGATTTCCCTGTTGAAGAGTTGCCTCTAAGGTATTTAATTCAATTTGAATTTCAATCCAAGCGGCAAGTATTGCAATACAGATGCCAATTGCAACACATGCCCAAAATAATGGGTTATAGGTAAGCTGTCGCTTAAATTCAGACTTGAACAATGAATTCATAGCAAACACCTACTTATCACTTTTTAATGCAGACTGTATATCAACTAACTTTGCGTTTGAATAAATTCCTCCCATATCTGCCAGATGAATAGAAGTAATATCTCTCATCTCTTCTGGAGATAGTACAAAGGCAAGTTTGACGTCACATTCATCTCCTGCATTAATCCAAAAATATCCTTTTTCTTTTTCCACTTCCGAACTGCTAATTCGGGCATTTTCAGGTGTGATTTGGGACATGAAAATATCGTGTCCTTCGGCATTAATTGAGTAGCTAGAAAGTAATATAGAGCTCATCCCGTTTGAGGTGCGTTTTTGAACAGCATCTATGTTTTTAAAATGAAGCGTATAGACTAGATACAAGCTATTTGCATTTTCCGGTGCTGACGAATGGTTAAGTGCTTCATAGGTAAATCCTGCTTCGTCTATAGAATGATAAAGGGTTACGTCTGTTACCGTTACCTCTATTGTACCAATCCATGGTAAATAAGCCCCAAAAGGAGTCTCAGCTGGATTACCTCCTTCTTGATCAAGTCCAGTTAGTTGTACAGTATCGCCAATTTTATAAGTTTCCGAGGCCTCATTTTGTCTTTGCGCCACTTGCTGCGCAAAAAGTTCTTGCTGAGCCTGTTTTTGGGCAAGACTATAAAAATAAAGTAGCCCTGCAATGATGACACAAGCAATCAATACTGCCAAAGAACCAGCCTTTTGGGGAAGTTTATTTGTTTTTAAGCTAAGGTTTCTAGAATCATGAGATACCATAGCAAATCCTAAGCAACATTCTGGACTGCTAAAATACAAAGAAAAATAGACAAGACTGTAAATAGCTTTAAAACCTTTAGGCGATTCATAAACGCCTCCTTAGTATTTAAGTTTGACTAATCTCATGATTAGACCTTAACTTGTATTTATCATAAGCTTTGAAATGCAAAGCAGATTATTGATTCTGTGAACGGTATATTTTTATCGGTTAAAGTAATTTCGTTATTTTTGAAACTTATTCAATAAAACTAAATTTCTATGTGTGTACAGATGATTGATGTAGATGTATTTATTTAAATAAAAAAATTAACTCGTATTATTGAGTTAAGCGCCCGTGTCGAATGATTGTGTTTGAATTTAGGCCTACAAGTGCAACTAAAGCGGCCAAAGGGAATTTTCATTTCCTAAATCGCAAATGTAATAGGTGTTGTTGGCTTGTGGAATTAAAACCGTGCCGAGAAAATCTATTCCTCCTATAGGTTCAGTCTCTTCTCTATCATTTTTAATTTCTATAGTTACATCAATCACACTTGTTTGATTGCCATGAGCATTGGGATGTTGTGGCGTAATACCATGTTTTTCCAGATAACCGTCATATGTGGTTAGGGTAATTTCAGTTATTCGTATTGAATATCCCTTTGTATTCTCAGAAGACGAATTTATGGATCAGGTAAAGACTTTAGCCAATAATTTAGGCTTTGATGCTTTTTGCATTCCAACTATAGTAACTTCAACAGAATCTAGTTTTAATGAAAGAGAAGAATACTAAAAAAACTAAGAAGAATTTCATTGGCTTAAAAAGATGCTAAAGAAATAGGTAATGAAAAAGAAGTTAAATATTCTTAAGAATACGGTGGTGCCATTTATAATTACGCCTACAAGCCAGATTGTTAAAATTGCCCCAGTTGGAGAAAAAAAGATGGACTATTTTTTTGTTTGCTTACAGATAAAAAGCTTAAATATAATAATCGAAAAAAATTTAGTGGTAAATAAATATTAGAGAGGTTACAGTATCAATGAATAATTTGAATAGTACAGTTGATTTTTATTAAAGAAATAGAGAAATTAAAGTCAGTAACAAGATTTAACAGAACCCTTGATGGAAGATTTGAAAAATAGTGCCGAACATTCTTGGCAGTGTGCGATAGCTTCGATGGTTCTTCAAGAATTTTATCCTGAAAAGTTAAATATAGAAAAGGTAATTACTATGTTACTGATTCATGATTTAGGTGAGATTTATGCTGGTGATACTTGGGTTTTTGATGATAAAAAAATAAAGTTCACTCTCATGATAGAGAACTTGAATCGATTAATAAAACAATGAGCATTCTTCCAGAAGAAAAAAATATTTAAATATGAAAAAAATGCCTGGTTGGAATTTGAAACAGGGCAGAGTTTTGAAGCGAGATATGCAAGAGTAATAGACGCATTGGTACCATTAATAAATCATTTAGAAGTGTCAGAAGTAAATTACAATCCTGATAATGTAAGTGCGGACATGGTATTAGAAAAGAAAAAAATTTATAAAAAGATGAATCTGAAGAATTATGGAAACTGACGGAAGAGTTGGTTAAGGAAAGTGTAGAAAAGGGCTTATATTTGTAGTATCAATTGATCTTTATAATAGTTGAGGAATATCGTGAAAAGGATAAACATAGAAAAAAATATTGTATTTAGTTAGTAGTAAAGGAATATCCAGAATTGAAGTAATGCACAAGCTCCTTTTGGGAGCTTGTGCATTTTCAAGTTAAGGCCTCTAAAATCATGAGATGCCATAGTAAGTCCCAATTAACTTTGGCAAATCCACCACGTGAGTCGGGGCTCCATGCTCCTTTTAATTAAACATAAATAAACGCACGCTATTGCGTTAAGTGCCCATGTTGAATGATAGTTATAGACCCCTTACACCCACGTAACTGCCTGGCAGCAGCGCTTGAGCGCATCGATGTAGAGCTCACCAAAGGGCGAGAGGCTCTTCTCGTCGTGGGTAACGTAGCCAACTTCCATGTAATCATCAACAGCCAGAGGAATTGCAACAATGTTTGGTCCGTTGAGCTCCTCATTAATAAGGCCAGTGCTAATGGTGTAGCCGTTTAGGCCAATAATCAGGTTGAAGATAGTGGCGCGGTCTCGGACCATGATGTCCTTATCGCGATCAAGTGTTGCCAGAAGCTCCTCGGAGAAATAAAACGCATTGTGCTCGCCCTGCTCGTACGAAAGGCGAGGGTAGGGGGCAAGATCGTTGAGTGTTACCGAGGAGCGCTTTGCTAGCGGGTTATCTTTCCCACAAAGACGCTTGGCTTGCATTTAAACAATGGTGAGAAAACCAAGCCCTGGTCCTGCAGCGTTTTTCTAATAACGCGCTCGTTGAACGAGTTGAGGTAGAGAACGCCTACCTCACTTCTTAGCTTGGAGACGTCTTCAATAATCTCGTAGGTTTGCGTCTCTCTGATACGGAAGTCGTACTTTGAGCCGCCGTGCTCTTTAATTAGGTTGACAAAGGCCTCAACTGCAAAGGAATAGTGCTGGCAAGAAACGCAGAAGCGCTGTTTGGCGGGAGCGGTGCCCAGATAGCGCTCTTCAATGAGGTCAGTCTGCATGACAACTTGCCTGGCGTAACTCAAAAACTCCTCGCCATCTGCGGTAGGTTCAACGCCCTTGCTGGTCCTGTTAAAGAGGGAGATTCCCAGTTCGGCTTCAAGCTCTTTAACTGCGCTACTCAGGGTAGGCTGCGAGATAAAGAGCTGTTTAGCTGCGGCGTTAATGGTGCCCGCCTTAGCAATAGCAAGAACGTATTTAAGTTGAGTCAGTGTCATAAGTCAGGTTTCTACGCAGAGGTTTTTCTCGCCTTATTTAACGCCATACTGCTGGTAGTAGACGTCAATGGCGCTCTTCAAGGTGTCGTCGATAATAACTTTGCCGTCAACCTCGTTGTTGTAGAGGGCCTCGGTAACCTCATCCATGGAGACAATGGCTGCGGTTGGCATGCCCCAGCGCTCAGAGACTTCCTGAAGAGCTGCAACCTTTCCGCCCTTGCCAACCTCCATACGGTTGAGCGAGACAATCAGACCAACTACCTCGATATTTGAAATAGAAGTAATCAGAGGATAGGTCTCTTCAATAGACTTGCCAGAAGTGGTGACGTCTTCAACCATAACTACTCTCTGGCCGTCTTTGAGCTCTGCTCCTAGAGCATGCCGGCGTCGGCGCCGTGATCTTTTGCTTCTTTTCTGTTGGAGCAGTACTGAACCTGCTTACCGTAGAGCTCATTGATGCCCATTGCAGTGATAACGGAAAGGGGGATGCCCTTGTATGCAGGACCAAAGACTACGTCAAAATCCAGGCCAAAGTTGTCGTGAATAGCGCGAGCATAATAAAGACCCAGCTTGTGGAGCTGCTCGCCAGTGACATAGGCGCCTGCATTCATGAAGAAAGGAGATTTGCGACCACTCTTAAGCGTAAAATCACCAAATTTAAGTACGTTGCTCTGGACCATAAACTCAATAAATTCGCGCTTGTAGTCTTCCATGGCTTCTCCTTTAGCAGGCCTTTTGAGGTGGCAGCACTTTGTAGGTATGTTCTACTGCACTAGTTTAGCCGAATTGCGGATAGGTGTTTTAGGGCGCACTGTTTTATGGCGTGCCGGCTTGGCTGTGTGAGATTAGCGTAATTACCGCCAGATATATAAAAGTGAGCGCCTGCCATGAGGTTATGCGGTATTCTAAATAGATATTTGTTCGTCTCGCAGGATAGTCCTGCAGAGCGCAGGATAGACCTGCAGAGTGAGTTACAAGGAGGGTATGCCCGTGGAGCGCATCACGATTTCTGCATTGTACGCAGATGCAGAGCAACTTGGTGGCCAAAAAGTTACCGTGGCCGGCTGGGTACGTTCAGTAAGGGATATGAAGAATTTTGGCTTCGTCACACTTAATGACGGTAGCTGCTTCAAAGACCTACAGGTTGTTATGAATCGTGAGAACCTTGGCAATTACGAGGAGGTTGCTTCCTGTGGCGTTGGCGCTGCTCTGATTATTCAGGGTGTCCTTGAGCTTACTCCTGATCGTCCACAGCCTATTGAGCTGCAGGCGCAGACCATTGTGATTGAGGGCCCATCCAGCCCTGACTATCCAATGCAGAAGAAGCGCCAGTCTCTTGAGTACCTTCGTACGCAGCAACACCTTCGTCCTCGCACTAACATGTTCCGTGCAGTCTTCCGCATCCGTTCTGTGGCTGCTTTGCTATCCATCAGTTCTTCCAGGACCGTGGCTTCGTCTACGTGAACACGCCTATCATCACTGCATCCGATGCTGAGGGTGCAGGCGAGATGTTCCGCGTCACTACACTTGATTTGAACAACGTTCCACGTACCGAGAAGGGCGATGTTGACTACTCAAAGGACTTCTTTGGTCAGTCTTCTCACCTTACCGTTTCTGGACAGCTTCAGGCAGAGAACTTTGCTATGGCTTTTGGTGACGTGTATACCTTTGGTCCAACGTTCCGCGCAGAGAACTCCAACACACGCCGCCATGCTGCAGAGTTCTGGATGATTGAGCCAGAGATGGCTTTCTGTGATCTTGCACAGGACATGGATGTTGCAGAAGAGATGCTGCGCTACGTTATTGCGTATGTTCTTGAGTACTGCCCAGATGAACTTGAGATGCTTAACAAGTTTGTGGATAAGGGTCTGCTTGAGCGCCTGAACCACGTTGCAACTTCCCAGTTCTCTCGTGTTTCTTACACCGAGGCAATTGAGATTCTGCAGGAGGCAGTAAAGGCTGGTCAGAAGTTTGAATACCCTGTTGAGTGGGGCATTGACCTTCAGACTGAGCACGAGCGCTACCTCACCGAGCAGCACTTTGGAAAGCCAATCTTTGTTACTGATTATCCAGCAGAAATCAAAGCCTTCTACATGCGCCTTAACGATGACAGCAAGACTGTTGCCGCAGCTGACTGCCTTGTTCCAGGCATCGGCGAGATTATTGGTGGCTCACAGCGAGAAGACCGTCTTGAGCTTCTGGAGAAGCGCATTGTTGAGCTTGGCATGAACCCCGACGATTACAAGTATTACTTGGATCTTCGTCGTTACGGCTCTTGCACACACTCTGGCTTTGGTCTTGGCTTTGAGCGCCTTGTTATGTACCTCACCGGTGTGGATAACATCCGCGACGTTATTCCTCATCCTCGTACCGTTGGCAACGCTGACTTCTAAGATTGCGGGTCACAGGCGGTGTGGCAGAGCGCGATTGGCGAGCTAACCTAACCGCCACAGTTGCCAAGTCTTTCAAGTTGGATTTTTTTGCGTGCAGGTTATGCATAGCCGTTATGCAAAAAAACTGCATAGCAGAGATGCGAGATAAAAAGTTTTTTTCTCGCCATATACCGATATATTTGCCCGTTGGCAGTAAAAAAATGGGACGTTCGTGCAAAATTGCGCGGGCGTCCTATTACGCTATAAGAAGCAGTTTTCTGCAGATGACCAGCGGAGGTAAACATGGTAAAGACTTTGGTTCTTGTTAGACATGGTGTATCTGAACGTGGCTCTGAAGACATGAGTCGAGAGCTTACACGTGCTGGCCAGAGGGCTTTATCTGCCAATTATCCTCATATTTTTGGTTTGTTGGGACCAGAGGGTGAAGAGGCTGAGATTTGGACAAGTCCTGCTCTTCGCGCGCTTGAGACTGCAGAGATTGTGGCAGAGGCTCTGGATGCAGAAGGTCTGGAAATTCATGACTCCCTTTACGATCAAGATCTTCCTGCACTTCAGGCAGAGCTTGAGCACGCTGATGCAGAAACGCTTATTCTTGTTGGTCACGCCCCATTTTTGGGTTATGTTGCAGAGACTCTTTTGGGATTTGAACTTCCGCTGACAAAGGGCGCCGTATGCGCTATTGACGTACGTGGTTCACTTGGTCATCAACACGAGTGCGTCTGGAAGCAGCTTGGAGATGTTCGCGAGCCTCACGGTAAGCTTCTTTGGCTGGTCAGTGGTCCTTCCACTCAGCCTTGGGAGACGCTTGATGCCCTGGATGAGGCATGTGCTCACGCAGCAACTAACCTGGAAGACGCGTACACAGAGTTCCGTGCTCATCCAGAAGACCCTGCAGTTATCGCAGCATTTAGGTTTGCTCTTAGAGGAACCCAGCTGCTTACCAAGTTTTTCTCGCCACTTCTTAATGAGGAAGCAGTTGAGATTGCTGAGCCTGTTTATAGGCTGATGCTTGGTGCAACTACGCGTCTTCGTGAGATTGACGGCTTTTCTGATACCGTTGCAGATTTGATGGAGTCTGGAGAGCTTTCTCAGGGCTCCAAGCTGGTCAGCGCTGTAGAAGCAGCTCGCGAGTCTGAGCGCGATCGCATTTGCGAGGGTCTGCGCAAGAAGGCTGTCCGTCGTAGCCTGCGCTGCGCTTTGGATGAGCTCTTTGAGCCTGCTTGGTCAGATGCTGTTTTGCAGGATGGCCTCTCGTTTGAAGACATTAGTAGCCGCTTTGATTACATGCTGGAGACTATTGATGCGCGCCTCTTTGGCCTGGATATGACTAGCTTCTCTGAGGTACACCATGCAAGGCGAGAAGTTCGTGAAGTTGAGCACATTCTTTCCACCTCAGTGATATGCTGGGCGAGAAACGCGCAAATTATACCCAGATTATGCAGGACATTGACTCTGAGCTCAGCACTATTTGCACAGCTCAGCGCAATATTTCTCTGGTCAAAGAGTGGAAAGATTCTATGGACTTCAGAGATGTTACCTCAGACCTCGCAATTGTTTCAGAACATGAAAAAGTTTTGATTGAGCGTGTGATTGAGGGTAGAGAGACTAGTATCCTAAGGTAATCACATAGTCCACGTTTGGAGCGCAGAGACGTTTGCGCGGCGTGGATGATGATTATGAGGGAGGATGCTATGTCTGAGAGCATCGAGACGCGCTGCGTGCAAGGCGGTTATCAGCCTGGCTGCGGTGAGCCTAGGCAAGTGCCTATCATTCAATCAACCACGTTCAAATATGACGAGTCGATGCAGCTTGGAGAGTTGTTCGACCTCAAAGCTGCTGGTTATTTTTATTCTCGTGTTCAGAATCCAACGCTTGATAATGTAGCTTCAAAGATTTGTGCTCTTGAGGGCGGCACTGCTGCAATGCTGACTTCTTCTGGTCAGGCAGCAAGCTTCTTTGCCGTCTTCAATATTGCTGAGGCCGGAGATCACTTTATTGCGCTTTCCACCATTTATGGCGGAACCTTTAACCTGTTTGCTATCACCCTTAAAAAGATGGGTGTGGAGTGCACGTTTATCTCGCCAGATGCAACTGACCAGGAAATTGACGCAGCATTTAGGCCAAATACCAAGTGCGTCTTTGGCGAGACTGTTGCAAACCCTGCGCTGGTCGTCCTTGATATTGAGCGTTGGGCAAAGGCTGCTCATGACCATGGCGTGCCACTGATTGTTGACAATACGTTTGCCACGCCTGTGAACTGCCGTCCTCTTGAGTGGGGAGCAGATATTGTGACCCATTCCACTACTAAGTATATGGATGGTCACGGCTCTGCTGTTGGCGGCGCTATTGTTGACGGTGGCAACTTTGACTGGGCTGCTCACGCAGATAAGTTCCCAGGCCTGACACAGCCTGACCCTTCCTATCACAACCTTGTCTATGCAGATACCTTTGGTAACGGCGGCGCTTTTATTACTAAGGCAACCGTTCAGCTTATGCGTGACTTTGGTTCTATCCAGTCGCCACAGAGCGCTTTCTATCTTAACCTTGGTCTTGAGTCTCTGCATGTTCGCATGGCTCAGCATTGCAAGAATGGCCAGGCAGTTGCCGAGGCGCTTGTTAATAACCCTAAGGTTGCGCACGTAAGCTACCCTGGCCTTCCAGGCGATAAGTACTACGAGCTGGCTCAGAAGTACCTGCCAAACGGTTCCTGCGGTGTTATCACTGTTGACGTTGCTGGTGGTCGCGAGGCTGCCGAGAAGTTCTTGGGCAACCTCAAGGTCTTCTCTATTGCAACACACGTTGCAGACGCTCGTTCTTGCTGTTTGCATCCAGCTTCTTCAACGCACCGTCAGCTTACTGACGAGGAGCTTGTGGCAGCAGGCATTACCCCAGGTACCGTACGCCTGAGCTGCGGTATTGAGGGCACCGAAGACCTTATCAACGACGTCGAGCAGGCACTTGCTGCGCTGTAGGTAGACGTTCTATAACCGCTTATGTTTATGGCGAGAAGATCTTGGAATCAGAAGGTCTTCTCGCCATGTTTTGTGAGGAGTACGTTGTTGTGCGGAGCATGCCGGGTGCGCGGAGCCGCGAGCGCCGGGACTGCGGCCGCTTGGGCGCGCAGGCTATTGAGCTCGGGAGATGGACTCGCCGTCCAGGTGGTCTTCTGGACCAGAGAGCTCGGAAGCTGCGAGCTCTGCCTCTGCAAGCTCTGCCTCGGTGAGCTGGGTATCCTCGTCCTGGAGCTCAGACGCATCGTTTGCGTCATCAGCGTCTACACCCTTAAAGTGCTTGCGATAGATGTGGATGAGGCAGCCAACGGAGAGCAGTGCCGAGAGAATGTTGGATACAACTGAGACGTACCAAAGCGCGTCCAGACCAAAGGGCTTCAGCATCATAAGCGAGCTGATAGGGAAGATGAGTGCCATAAAGACGCTCAGAAGATTGGAAATCTTTGTTTGTTTCAGGGCGATGGCAAGACTCTCGGTGCACATAGTAATCCAGCTAAAAATGAAGATAAATGCATGGATACGCATGGCTGGAATGGCCATGTTAAGCAGTTCTTGTGTTCCTTCTGGCAGGTACAGCTTGACCAAGAACTCCGAGAAGAAGAACGAGACGCAGAAGGCAAAGATGCCAATGATGATGCCTGTGGAGAAGATGTACTTCTCGATAGCAAGTACTCGATCTTTTTTCTTTGCGCCCCAGTTATAACCAATAGCTGGCTGCATGGCGTCGGCCTGTCCATAAATGAGTGGCTGGATAAGGCCGCCAGAGTAGAGAAGCACGCCGTAAGAAGCAATGGCAATATCTCCACCAAGGGTGAGCAGGGCAGCGTTCATAAGCAGGGAATAAATCCTACTTGAGATGTTCTGCATAAAGATAGGAAAGCCGTTTACAAAGATCTCTTTTATGTGCGTCCAATTAAAGTGAGGCTTCACAAATTTGAGAATCTGCTTGTTGCCAATAAAGGGCCAAACACCGTAAAGGGATGAGAAGGTAATAGAGATGCAGTAACCCAGTGCCGCATACTCAACGGATAATCCCAAAACTCCCAGGAAGTAGTATTCAAGTACGGTTCCCAAAATTGCAGAGATAAAGGCAATGCTGGTAGAACGCCTAATTTTTCCGCAGATCTTAAGGAAATTATCAACGGCATACGAGATGCACATAACCGGCAAGAAAAGGGTCCATACGCGCAGGTAGATAGTTCCTTGCTCGGCAATCTTACCCTGAGCACCCATCAGCGCCAGAACGTTTGGTGCACAAAAGAAGAAGAAAATGCCGCTGATAACACCTGTGGTAATAAGCATGATAAATGCGATGGTAAAGATGTTATTAGCAGTCTGGTGGTTCTTCTTGCCATGTTCAACTGCAATAACCGCAGAAGCGCCAACGCCAATAAGGTCGGCAACAGCAAAGGAGAGAATGACCAGTGGAATGGCAATGGTTACAGCGCCAAAAGACTCCTGACCCAGATAGCGTCCAACAAGGATTCCATCTGCGGTGTCGTAGAGCATCGACGCAAGCATAGCAACAGCGCCTGGAAGGGCTGCTCGTATAAATAATTTAAATGGTGGTGTTTCCGCAAAAAGCTTATTCGATTCCATACTTCTCCTCGATTAGTGGTGGAACATGTCAGACAGACTCGTGGTGTGGACATGTGACACGCTCACGAGAAGATTAAAAAAGCATCGAACAAGCCTCCTTATATACTTGCAGGTACACGGACAGTTGCACATACTAACACAGCAAAGTAGCTAATGCTATGATTTATTTGAACATTTTGGACAAGTGTGAGGATTTGTTGTGCCAACGGAACAAAAGAAAGATATCGGTGCTGAGATTGCCAAGCTGGCTGAAAATTCAAGGGTAGGAGAGCTCTCTAAAAAGGTTACTGAGGCATCCTCTGAGCTGGCAGAAAACGTTTCTGAAGTAGCAGAACGTGCCGAGAAAATCCTTGTAGTTGATGAAGATGAGCCATTGGAGCGTCCTGCGTCTGATCGAGTTAAGGCTACTGTTCCTAGAACCCCTGCTCAACATATCTTACGTATTGTCTCAATTGTATTGATTATCTTGGGCACGGTAGATGTTTTAACAACATTAGCGTCTCTTTTTGCTACTATTACAGGCTTACAACCTGCGGTTCCTTTGGAGAAGCTTGAGTTTAGTGGCGTGTATTTTACGTTTAGCAATAACATACTTCTGGGCTATGTATTTGTACTTCTTATTGGTATGTTGCAAGTTGTCACCTCAATATTTGGATTACGTGCTGCCAAAGACTCATCAAAAGTTGAACCATACAGATTTCTTTGCTATCTGATTGGCCTGATTATTCTGGTAGGAATTTTATGGGCCTGGGGTAGAGGAGAGTTGATCATTCTTGATCCCTTTGTTCAACTTAATACTATAGTTTACGTGGTAATTTGTTCCAATCTTGCGGATAAAGTAAAGAAGGAGCATGACCAGGGTATTGTGGGAACTACGTATTGGCGTTCTCGTCATCAGCGAGTTCTTCATTTCTTTTCGCTGGTCTCTATTGTATTGAGCGGAATTGCACTTTTTCTAGTTCTGATTCTGCTTGGACTGCATGACCTTTCTAGAGTTGTTAGTCAACCGTTCTTGGCAACTGTTAATCAATTTCTTGAGCAACAGGGTATTCTTACCATTTTCTTGGTGACACTTGGTGCGGCATTTTCTCTTATTGCAGGTCTTTAGCTCTAAAGGGTTCAAATGATGCCCGATTTATTAGACCGTATATTCTTGCGGTTACCGTTATCGTTCTGTTTGACGTAGCAAGAATTGTCTTTACGGCATTAACGCAGGGTATTCCTACCGTAACCAGCCAAGATATCTTTGAGTTGGTTTATAACGCCACGGGATGGTACTTGGCTGTTCGTATTGAGGCAGGACTTCCTAATAGCTATGGTCTACGCTTGTGGAAGAAGATTTGTTCCAATGCGTAGCATGTAAAAAGCAATTGCTTGCAAAAAGCCTCTGTATCTGAACTGCCTCCCATTTCTTAGAGTTACGTCTCAAAAAGTGGTGTAAGGCTATTTCCTTACTACCTTCTTGCCTACATTATGCCACCTCTTTACAAGCGTTAAAGTCACTATCAATTACTTGTAAGAGATGGTCGATAGTCTCTTGTGTACATGACTCTCTCTTAGGACACTCTTCAAAGAGAAGAGAGCGTTTGTCCATGAAATGCGTTGCTACAAACCACTCTTCGTTTTGATTGATACATACAGCCCCTACAAGGCGAAGCATTGCTTGTTTTAAGGGAAATACTCCAACGACACGTGTACGCTTCTTTATCTCTTTGTTGAGTCTTTCGCAGAGATTGTTTGTACGTATCCAATGAGCGTGTTCTTTTGGAAAGTCTAGGTAGGTCAGTACATATGGCTCTGACTCTTCTAGAAGACGTGCTCCTTTTGGATCTATCTTTTCATACACTTCATAGAGGTGCTCAAAGCCTGTGCGTACCAAATTAGTATCAGTGGCTTCAAAGGTATGCTTCATAGCAGCAATAACTGCTTTGCCCTGAGCTTTTGTTCTACATCTATCAAAGACATTTCTCTCTAAGTGACAAAGACAGTTTTGCCAGGCAGCGCCACTGAGCACCTCACCGATTGCTCTTACAAGACCTGCATGGGCATCAGAGATAACAAGTTTCACTCCACTAAGTCCTCGCTCTTTCAAAGAAATAAGAAAGTCTTTCCAGGAAAGATAAGACTCGGTATCTATACACTCAAGCCCTATGATTTGTCTTTTAGCCTCTGTGTTTACTGCTATAGCAATAACAACAGCACGCTTGGTTGTGTGTCCTGCTTCTCTTATAGGAATATAGGTTGCATCAAGCCAAAGGTAAGGCCAGCTGTCAAAAGACAAAGAGCCGTGTCTTAAGTCATCTACCTCTTCATCTAAAGACTTAACAAGTCTCGAGACTCTGCTTCTACTGATCTTTTCAACACCAAGCTCACTCAGTGCTTTTTCTACCTTTCTGTTTGAGATACCTTGGGTCCACATATCACAAATACAGCTTGCAAGGGCTGTATCACACCTGCTCCACTTACTTACGATATCGTCAGGAAAATAGGTTCCTTCACGAAGTTTAGGAATTTTTAAGGTAAGAGTTCCAACTGACGTTACAAGCTTTCGCTCACGGTATCCATTACGAACACAACCAAGCTCTTCTACTTGTTCAACCATTACGGTATTTACCAAGTCTTCCAGCAGTGTTCGTGCCATACCGTTAAGATCTAATTTGTGATCTTGGGTGTAGGAGAGCTCAGTTTCGTGTAGAGTTTGCATTGCGGTTATTTCCTTTCTGAATTGGTTGTGGTGACTATATTTTAGGAAATAACCGCACTTCTTTTAAACACCTGAAATGCTTACTTACACCACTTTTCGGGACACAACCTTTCTTAGACACAAAAAATAGGAGGCAGTTCAAAACACACCTAAGTCGGATAATCTGTTAAAAAGACGTATACATGACGCAGAAAATACCTCAATCATGCAGATTATCGTCATTAGATGTGTAAAATGCCCGCAATTGAGCAGAATATCCGACTTAGGTGTGTTCCGTAGATACAGAATTTATCGATAGTTAGATTTTTTTATATTTCTCTATTCATGTTTAAGCATATTAGATAAAGTTTATGCATAGAGATGCATATCAGGTAGTACGACCGCCTAGCTGCCTAGCTATCTTGATTAGAAACATGTCGATTCTTCGGCAGAACCTACCAAAGCTGCGCTATTTTGTGCACCAGGCCTAAAAGCCGACGCTAACACGCTGCAGAATCATAATCACCCGCATATGAACTGCCTCCCATTTCTTATGTCCAAGAAATGGGAGGCAGTCAAATCAAATGGAATACAGAGGCTTTGTTTAGCGTTTCTGCTGTTTAATTAATTTACAGGTCAAGTTGCATCAGGCGAGAAATGCTGACAATGTAGATCTTAAGAGCACGCTTGAGCCATTCCTCAGAGATTCCCTCGTCAGGACCGTGCTCCATACCAACCCACTCAGGTAGGTCTTTTGCAGCTTTGCTGTCATAAGGACCAAAGGCAACGGCACGCTTAAAGTGACGTGCATAGGTGCCGCCACCGATAACAAACGCCTGCTCATTGCTTCCTGTGTACTCATGGAACGTATCAAGAAGGGTAGTAATCTCAGGAGAGCTTGGGTCAATGTAGAAAGGAACTGCATCGGAAAGAACCTCAAAGGCGCAACCATGAGCCTCACTAAGCTCAGTCATGCGCTTAGTGATTGCCTCGCCGGTGGTAGAGGTTGGATAGCGGGAGTCAATAGTCTGTACGTACACATCACCCTTGGTACGGATGGTGCCAGAGATGCAGGTCAGAGGACCAAACTTGTCGTCAGCACTCTGGATGCCCGTACCAGTACCATCAGTAGTTGAGCAAAGCTGCTGCGAGAAGGTCAAGAAGCCGCGCTCTTCTTCTCCACAGAGGTTGTTGTCAAGCAGGTAAGTTACAAGCAGACCAATTGCGTTGACAGTTCCTTCTGGCATGGAAGCGTGTCCACCCTTACCTGTTGCGTTAATGCGAGCAAGCTTGGTGCCATCATCTTCAACGCCTGCGTCCTCAACCTTGATGGAATCAGTGTCAGCCAAGGTAGATGCGTCAGCGCGAACAAGTGCGCTTGCAAGACCTGGAATAGCGTTAGGTACGGTACCACCGTCAAGCTCAACGATCTTCTCGCCGTGTGCGCCAGCAATCTTTGGAGACGTGAACTGTGCGTGGTACACGCCCTTCTCGCCGCAGATAAGGGGGGAACTCAGCGTCTGGCGTGAAGCAGAATGCTGGCTCTGGATACTTGGAGAGATAGTAAGGGACGTCACCCATGCCAGTCTCCTCGTTGTTACCAACGATGGCACGCAGGGTGTAAGGAAGCTTCTTGCCAGTCTTTTTGACCTGTTCAACAAAGAAGTGAGCTGCCCAGAGCGAGAGCGCCAGAGGGCCCTTATCGTCAAGAACGCCACGGCCCAGGATGAAGCCCTCACGACGGGTAACGTCAAGCGGGTCTACCGTCCAACCCTTGCCCAGAGGGACAATATCGGAGTGAGCGATGGTAGCAAGGTACTTCTCGGACTCACCAGGAAGGTCGCCAAAGCCCAGGTAGCCATCTACATCTGTAGTCTCAAGGCCCAGGCGCTCTGCAATCTCAAGACCGCGACGAAGTGCTTCATAAGACTTGGACCCCAAGGCTTGCCAGGCTCTGCTAGAGACAGATCCTCAACGGACTCTACCTGCACAAGGTAGCGGATATCCTCAATAATCTCTTCCCAGTGCTCGTTAACAAACGCCTCGGCGCTTGCTTTGAGTTCTGCATCAGTCATGAAAACTCCTCTAATTCAAACGTTTGACCCGGAGACATATGGAGAGCAGCGGTTTTAGCGACATCTCGCGTATGAAACAGCCAAGGTCGGGAACAAGGTACTAGTTACACTATACTTAATACCCCTTATCAAAGGAGTTAACTATGACGAAAAAGACTTTTATTGGAAACGCATCATTTCTTGGCGTTTTAACGGTTTTGGGAATTGTTTTGATGGTTCTTAGGCAAACGCTGCCTCAAGACCCTTCTACACCGCTGTTCTATTCCTATTTTGTTGCGCCAATCATGCTGTATTTTGGCATTGCTGGCCTGGTAGGTCTGCTTATTGCACGCAATACGGGTTTCTCGTTGACTAAGACAGTGGCAGTTGTACTTCGCACGCTTGCAGCAATCCTCTTTGTACTGCCATTCTTTTTCTTCCTGATTGTGGTGCTCCCTTGGACTCTTCTCCGAGGACTTTTTGCCCTCTTGATGGTTGTCATGCTCTACGCGCCATGGTTCTGGGTGCTCTTTGGCCTGTTCTATGGCTTAAGCTGGGCTCAGCAGAAGGTTATTGAGGACGTCACTGCTGATCCATTTGCAGAGGACGCAGTAGCTCAGACAGCTGCTGGCGAGAAGATCGGTGTAGCTGATACCGATGCAGCTGACGGAGATGCAATCAACTAACGGTACAGTTCCGCGCCCCATACAGCCCAACAAGAAAGAAGCAACTTGTGCTTGAGCTCAAAGGTATTTCAAAGCGTTACAACACTGGTGGATTTGAACAAACCGCAATGGACCATATTTCCGTTGCGTTTAGGGATAACGAGTTTGTAGCAATCCTTGGCCCTTCAGGCTCGGGTAAGACCACTATGCTCAATGTTATTGGTGGTCTTGATCGCTTTGATTCTGGAGACTTGCTGGTAGATGGTATTTCTACCAAGAAGTTCAAAAGAGCGAGACTGGGATACCCTATAGAAACAACCGCATTGGTTTTTGTATTCCAGGCCTATAACCTTATTCCTCATCAAAGCGTGGTGAGTAACGTTGAACTCGCACTGACGCTTTCTGGTGTCTCCAAGACAGAACGTCATGAACGTGCGCTTGAAGCTCTTGATAAGGTTGGCCTCAAAGCACACGCAAATAAGCGCCCAAATCAGCTTTCTGGTGGACAGATGCAGCGCGTGGCTATTGCTCGTGCGCTGGTAAACGATCCAGAGATTTTGCTGGCAGATGAGCCAACGGGTGCGCTTGACTCTTCAACATCCGTACAGGTTATGGACTTGCTTAAAGAAGTGGCCAAGGACCGTTTAGTTATTATGGTTACGCATAACCCAGAGCTTGCACACCAATATGCAACACGTATTGTTGAGCTGGCAGATGGTCAGGTAACTGCTGATTCAGATCCATTTGATGTTGCAAGCGTTGCTCGTCGAGAAGCCAAGCCTTCTCGCAAGACCTCTATGTCGCTTTTGACTGCACTGGGCCTCTCGTTTAATAACCTCATGACCAAAAAGGGTCGCACGCTTATGACCGCATTTGCGGGCTCAATTGGCATTATTGGTATTGCAGCAATTCTGGCGCTGGCAAATGGTGCAAACGGTTACATCAAAAAGGTTGAGGAGGATACGCTTTCAATGTATCCACTCACCATCTCTGAACAGTCCGTTAATATTTCTTCCTTTATTTCTGGAAGTGGAAGCAGCTCTGACTCGGCTGATTCTCAAACGCAAGATGCACAAAGCGAGATGACGCAAAATCAGAAAAATGCAGAAGCTGCAAAGCTAGAAAATCAACCTGCTGAAGGTGCTATTCCTACTAACAACAGGCTAGGTATGCAGGCTGAAAGTATTGGTTCTAATGACCTGACCAGCTTGAAGGCTTTTCTCGACAATAATGGCGGCGGTATTAACACGTATGCCAGCGCTATTACGTATGGCTATTCTGTAAGCCCTTTTATCTACCTGCCGGCAGGCGCGGACTCTGGCTCTTCTAATCCTGTTCAGGTGCAGCCAGACGTTACTTTCTCTAAGGTATCGCCTAAGATTCCGTCATATAGTCCACTGGCTTCTTTTGCAAGTACATCGCTTTTTGGTGAGCTTCCTGGCAATCCTTCTATTTACGAGGATCGCTATACTGTTCGAGCTGGTAGATGGCCTACTGCTTGGAACGAGGCTGTTTTGGTGTTGCGTCCAAACGGCACCATGGATGATTTTTTGGAGTATACGCTTGGCCTGCGTGATTACGCTGGCCTGCGCTCTACCGTTGATAAAATTGCAAGTGGAGAATCCAGCACTATCGAAGAGTCTCATAGTACATACACCTACGAGCAGTTGATGTCTCCAACGTTTAAGCTGGTTATGCCTAATCAACGTTATGTTTGGGATAGTAATCTTGGTGTCTGGACAGACAAATCCGATGATCAGTCATACATGAATAACCTCATTGCCAATGCCCCTGACCTGCATATTGTTGGTGTTGTTCAGGCAAAAGACCCAACTACTACGGGAGCGCTTTCTGAGGGCATTTACTACACACCACAACTGACTCAGAAGATGATTTCTGATGCAGAGACATCTCCTATTGTCCAGGATCAGATGAATCGTCCAGATGTTGACGTTTTCACTGGTAAAACCTTTGAGGACGAGAAGAACGGTCAAACTTCAGAGGGTCTTTCTATCAGCTCTCTCATTTCCGTTGATTCTAACGTGCTGTCTTCGGCGTTTAACTTTAATTCACAGGCGCTGAACTTCTCGTCAATTAATCTGTCTGGTTTGGATATGTCCTCGCTTGACCTTCTGACGTGCAGTTACCTGCTTTTGATCCGTCACAGCTTAATTTGTCTGATAGCGATGTTCTGTCTTCTGTTACGTCTTCGCTTGATCCAGCTGCGCTGGCTGCGGCTTTCCCAGAGCTCTCTGCAGCAGACATTCAGCAGATTCTTTCTGGCATTACCGTTAATTTCAAACCAGGAGGACAAGCTGCTATTTCTTCGCTTATGGGCAATATTGCTCTGGGATGGAACTCTTGGAGCGCCGCTAATCCCGGTAAGACCATGGCAGACTACCTTGCAACAGATCAGGTACGCACGCAGATTGTAACTACGGTTTCTTCTGCGGTTGATACCGATGACCTGCAGCAACAGCTGGTTAGTGCTCTAGCAAATAAGCTGGGAACCAATCCAGACCTTCCAAGTGTTCAGGCTGAGGTTTCTCAGAGGCTTATGAGTGCTTATCAATCACAGATTGCAAGTGTACTTTCTGCAGCTATTACCCGTGCTATGAGTGCTTACGTGCAGTCTGCGCTAACCAGCGTGATGACGCAGGTTGCTTCAAGAATGCAAAATCAGATTGCAGGCGCACTCAATACAGCTATGCAGGGCGTTGCGGCAAATATGTCCAATGCAATGCAGGTAGATCAAGCAACGCTCGCAAGTGCCTTTAAGCTCAATGCTGACCCATCGCAGCTAGCAGCTATTGCTGCGTCAATGCTAAGGGCAACGCCAGCAACGTATGAGTCAAATCTTTCTAAGATGGGATATGCGGACCTTAATAAGCCCACGTCAATCAACATTTATCCGAAAGACTTTGCAAGTAAAGAAAAGATTGTTGAAATTCTTAATACGTACAACGCCGACGCAAAGGCTGCTGGCGAAGAGTCTAAGGTAATTACCTATACCGACATTGTCGGCGCGCTGATGAGCTCCGTTACACTGATTGTAGACATGATTTCTGCGATGCTTATTGCATTTGTATCTATCTCGCTTGTTGTTTCTAGCATCATGATTGGCATCATTACGTTTATCTCGGTCCTTGAACGTAAAAAGGAAATTGGTATTTTGCGCTCCATTGGTGCTTCCAGGCGAGACATTGCCAACGTATTCAACGCGGAGACGTTTATCGAAGGTCTTATTTCTGGTGTTATGGGTATTGGCATTACGCAGCTACTCATTTTGCCCGCAAATGCTGTGGTCAAAGCCATGTTTAACGTAGACAACCTGGTGGTCTTGCCGCTGAATGGTGCGCTCATTTTGATTCTGATTAGCGTTGTCTTGACGCTCCTTGCAGGTCTTATTCCTGCAGGTAGGGCAGCTAAGTCCGATCCAGTTCAGGCACTGAGAAGCGAGTAGCCTACTGCCTAAGCGCGTCATCTGGCGAGAAGGTCGTCGAGCGGTACGTTTTACCTCACAAGAAAAGCCCTGTCATACGCGTGTATGACAGGGCTTTTACATTTTTATTGCAGCTACCAGGCCTAGTTCTCCTGGCCGCCAAAGAGGTTGACAACCTCAAGACCAAGTTTGGAAGCTTCGACGGTCTCTTTCGCACCAAAGACAACAATCGAGAGATCATCATAGCATTGAGGCATAGTGCTTCCCAGTGCCTTAATGTCTTCAACCTGGGCGTGAAGAATCTTCTCGCGAAGTTTAAGAAGGCGCTCTGGGTCACGGTGGTTGAAGTACTCAATGTCCTGCCTGCGAGCAAGCATGCGAGCGGGTACAGGGCGTCAACACCTGCAACAGAGGCAACTACGTAGCCCTCAAACTCGTCAGCGTCTGGAGTCCACTCAGAGAGCCAGCTACCTGCACCAACATAGCGGTCAAGGGTTGCATCAAGCGCAGGGTCTCGGTAGGAGACAAAGCTCTGCAGGCCAGCAATAGAGTTTCTGAACATGACGCCATAAGCGCCACCCTTGACGCGGACTTCGTTCCACAGGTAATCAAGACCCAGAACCCTGGTTGCAACAAGCCAGTTACCCTGCTGTTCATTGGTTGCGTGGGCAACGTTTGGATAGGAGAGACCAACATAAGAAACGTTTGACGGAATGAGGTAGGCCACGCGCTGCAATTTGCCTTCAGGAACAACAAGTGTCTGCGTTGCACTGTCTACCTGCGATTCATTGCCCTTCTTGAGGCCAAGGTCTCCTGCTGTCTGCCAGAATGCCTCACGGCTCTGAGTGGAGCCGGTAAAGCTGACGGTAACGTTGTCTGCACGGAAAATCTTACAAGTAAGCGCATTCAGGTCTTTTGCAAGCTGAGGAGCGCGCTCATCCCAGTTGGCAAGTAGGTTCTTTAGGTACTCGTAGAAGCCAACGCCTGTCAGCGCATCGTTCACGCGGCTAGCAGCAGAATAGGAGGTTAAAGCCTTATTCTGTGCGGCAGTATGACCAGCGCCTACAAAGTACTGCTCCTGTGCAATGCGGCGCTGAATCAAGATGTTCTTGAGGCGGCCTAAGTCATCAAAACACGTGCTGGACCAGACCTCAGAAGGAATGCTTGCAAGCCCCTGGGTTTCTCGGCAAGAGCGCTTGCAGCAACAATAAAGGCAGGATGTGCCTGGTCAAGCGTGTCACGGTCGTAGATATCCGTGAAGAACGAGAGGTGACCAAGGTTGCTTTCAATAAGGATATCCAGCTCAGACGCAGTGTGTGCAGCCGTATCAAGCTTGCTAAGCGCCTCTGCAAGAATACCCACAAGTGGCAGCTCTTCGAAGGTAACCGCGTGGGTCAAATCAAAGTAATGGTAGACGTAGTCGATGCCGTGAGTATCCAGCTCGTGCGCAATGCACGGTAGGGGAGCTTCAACCTCAAAGCCAGCAGGACGCTCTCTACCTGCACCGATATCACTGAGCGAGAGGGACGGCAGCTTGGCTAGGTCTTCTGGAGCGTCAGGTGTTTCTTGCTCCAGACGCAGTGCTTCAACTTCTGCTCGGATCTTCTCGACATCCTCATCAGTGAGCGTGGAGCGAAGTTGTGCCAGTTCAACGGCTTCTTCTTGAGTGTCTCCCTCGTCTGTGGGGACAAGCTCAACCTGAGCTGCGTGCTTGCTGTTGCAGATAAGCTCTAGAAGTAGCTTCTCAAAGCCCTTTTGATCTGCAAGTTCTTTGACGTAGGCAATGGCGTCCTCGTAGCGGATGTAGTCCAGAGGACGTGCGTCGTCATAGAGCCAGCTTGAAAGCGAACGCAGCGTGTACTCAATATCGTTTGAGTACGGCTGATCATTCTCGCGTAGGTTAAACTCTGCAAGCGCAATGGAAGCATTGAGTTTCTTTGGATCAATGCCTTCAGCGGCAATTTTCTGGCAGGTGGTTTCTACCAGCTCACGGAACTTCTGAGCCGCACCTTCTTTAAGGCCTTTGAGCTGCAAGAAGAGCATAGGTTGGGCAAGGTCGTCGGAGAGATAGTAGCTAAAGTCATCGCCAAGCTCTGCGTCAAGAATTGCACGCTTGAGCGGGGATTCATTGGAGCCCATGAGGGTGTCAAACAAGATGTCTGCTGCCATCATCTTATTGCGCTGATCAGGTGTTCCAAGCACGTAGCCCAGGCCAACACTGGAGTTGTCGGCTGTGGTGTTCATGCGGACCTGAGCAGGCTCGGGCAACACGGGTGCCTGCAGGTTAAGCGGATTAGGGGCACCTGCATCGCGTTTCTCGGCAGCTGCAAACCTCTGGGCAATGAAGGAGAGCTCACGCTCACAGTCAAGGTCGCCGTAGAGGAAGGTGTAGCTGTTAGAGAGGTCGTAGTGGCGAGCGTGGGTGTCCAGGAACTTCTCGTAGGTGAGCTCGGGGATTGCACGAGGCTTACCACCGGATTCTTTGCCGTATGCGGTGTCAGGGAAGAGGGCCTCGCTCACAGAATCGTAGAGTACGCGATCAGGGTCAGAGAGGGCGCCCTTCATCTCGTTGAAGACAACGCCGTTGTAGCTTAGGTTGCCCTGCTCGTCAGCCTCAAGGTGCCAACCTTCCTGCTCAAAGATGTGCTTGCGCTTATAGATTGCAGGATGCAGAACGGCGTCAAGGTACACGCTCATCAAGTTTTCCAAGTCAGCCACATTGGTGCTGGCCACAGGGTATACCGTCTTGTCGGGGTAGGTCATTGCATTTAAGAACGTCTGCATAGAGGTCTTGAGCAGGTTAACAAACGGCTCCTTGACAGGATAGGCATCGGATCCACAGAGAACAGAGTGCTCCAAGATGTGGAAGACGCCTGTGTGGTCTTCAGGAGGTGTCTTAAAAGCAATGGCAAATGAGCGATTGTCATCGTCGCAGGCAAACCACATAAGGCGAGCGCCTGTAGGAACATGCTTAAAGATGTAGGTGTAGCCAGAAATCTCGTTAACCCACTCAGCTGAGATTACCTCAAAGCTCTTGTCTTCTGCATGAAGCGTACCAACAGAAAACGCGCTGTCCATCTGCGAATACTTGGATGTCATAAGCTGCCAATCTATACGAAAACTTACGTGAGCATCATTGCCGTTTTGGACCATCTTGCCCATCTGAACCGTTTAGAGACTTGAGGCTCCGCATAAAGCAGGGTAAGGTGGTTTTTTGTTATTGTGATACTACCGCGTCAGAGAAAAAGTGACACTTGTATCCGTATTTTGTAATGAAAGATTTATACCCAGATGAATGATTTCATTTCTCACGAGAGCGATGTGGAGTTTTCCAAGGCCGCAGATGCTACAGAGGCTTCTGCAGAAGAGGAAGCACTTGGAAGCGATGACGCTGAAATAACCCCTGATAACAAGAGAAAAATCTATCGAGGAATGCTCTTTGTCTTGATTGGTGGAGCTTCCTGGGGCGCATTTGGAACCGCTGCAAAATACCTGCTTGATACCTATCACGTTGATCCGATGTGGTTGATTGATATTCGTGAGCTTTGTGCTTGCTGGTTATTCTTAGGAACTGCTTTTGCGTTTGATAGGAAAAATCTCACAACTGTCATCAGGAAGCCAAAAGAGCTGGCAAAAATATTTGTGGTTAGCTTGTTTGCCATTCTTTTCTCGCAAGTTGCTTATATTTATGCAGTTAATGCTACTAATTCTGGAACCGCAACAATCATGCAGTCGTTGGGCATGCTGGGCGTTTTAGCCTTTGTCTGTGTGGTTGGCAAGCGCTGGCCTCGTCGTCGAGAGATTCTTGGTATTGTTTTGGCGCTTATTGGCACCTATCTCTTGGTAACAGGAGGAAATCCAGGCACGCTTAGCTTGCCAACAGCAGGTATTTTCTGGGGCGTTATATGCGCGTTTGCTCAGGCAGCTCTTTCGATTTTGCCAAAGCCTCTGATGGAAAAGTGGGGAAGCTTTACCGTTAACGGCCTAGCTTTTTCTGTTCTCAGGCACGTTGATTGCCGTGTTTTATCAGCCCTGGAATCACATGCCTCAGCTGGACGCCTTTGGTGTTTTGCTGGTAGTTATTGGTGTGCTGGTGGGAACCTTCTTGGCGTACGGCCTCTACCTGCAGGGCGTTAAGGACGCAGGCTCACTTAGAGCGGTCCTGCTGGGTACTATCGAGCCCGTTATGGCAACCATTACCACCGCACTGGTTCTTGGAACTACCTTTAGCGTTGCCGACCTCATCGGCTTTGCCCTCATCCTCGCCATGGTCGTGCTCACCGCGTAGCCGCGCCCGGAAGCGCCCTCGCACCCGCACTACTCGCGCCCACCCGTCATCTGGCGAGAAACCCGTCCACTCCAAGCTCAACTCAACCTACAATCGCCTCTGCACCCGACAACAAAAACCCCGCAGGTAAACTGCGGGGTTTTAACGTTCTCTAAAGGTTATGTGGCCAGAAGCTTAGATGAGCTCCATCTGCGTAAGAACTGCCGAGTACCAACCATTGGATTTGCTGGGTTGTACTTTGCAGCGCCAGAAACAGAAAGCCTTCCGCCGTAGCCAGCGGCAAGACCAGCTGTATGATCCCAGATAGCCTCTTCCCAGCTACCCCAGCTAGCAGAACCCCAACCCCATGCGTTGTAGGGGAGGAAGTTATACCTACCCTTTGTACTCTCAACTGCAGAAATAGCAGGCGAGAGACGCGGATCAACGCCGTAGGCCCATGCAGCCTCAGCAAAGGTTGAGCCGTAGCCGGCAAGAGGGGAACCAGCAAGATACGCATCAATTCGAGCACCCCAGCTGCTTACAAAGTTGGTCTTATCGCTTGACCAGTCAACATTTTGAGCCGAAGGAGTTGATGGGGTAGTGACCTCAGTGGTATTACCAGAAGCGTTGGTAAAGGTAGTCTCAGTAGAAGCTTCTTTCAGAGCCTCTTCTGCAGCTGCTGCCTCTGCTGCTGCCTGCGCAGCCTGCTCAGCCTGCAACTGCTCTCGTGTTGCAATTGCTGCATTCATAGCATCCTCAGCAGCCTTCTTCTGCTCTTCTGCTTCTGCCATCTGTGCATTTAAAGATGACTGAGTCTCAGAAAGCTCTTTGCTAAGGTCAACCAGGTGGTTGATAGCATCTGAATTTTTGTTCTGGATAATCTCAAGATACTGAACAACAGCAATCAAATCATTAAAGTTATCTGCCGATAAAAGCAGATCAATAATTCCCATGGAGCCCTGCTGCATACGATACATAGCTCTAATAGACTCTGCAGCTTTTAAGCGCTGCTCTGGGAGCTGCTGTTCAATCTCTGCAATACGAGCCTCATTGTCTGCAATCTGCTTTGCAGCTCAGCTACGCGCTGATTAGCGGCATCGTAATCAGAATTGGTCTGCTCTACCTTGGCCTGGAGCTCTTCAAGAGTCTCTGCCTGAGCTCTTGAGACGCCAAACAAAAAGGTATTAGCAACAAGCACTGCTACAAGAAGTGCTGTCATAAGGGTAGAGCATGAAGGTAAGCGTCTATGACGCATATATTTGTTCAAATCGACCTCCGCGATTGGGGCTTCCGATTAGTACGCATTTCATGCCGTCCGCTCATTACTGGCTTCAAGCGCGAGGTCAGATAACACTTGACCTCAAAAATACGCATAATCGCTTCTCTCCGCTCGTGCGAGGGTGTCAATTCTACTTGTTTTTGGCTCCAAATGCCAACTTTGCAGAAAACAAGGCACTTTTAAAGTAGTAAAGTCGTTATATAAAGCCGTGAACGGTAGAAAAAGAAAGGGCGAACGGATTGCGTACAATAGGTTCGTAATCAGTCCCCAAGGAGGTTTTAGTGGAGTCGGCAATTTTGTGGATTGAAGCGCTTAAATCAGCGTTATTTGGCGTAGTTGAAGGTATTACCGAGTGGCTACCTATCTCATCAACAGGCCATATGCTGCTACTCAATCAGTTCTTACCACTCAATGTTTCTGAAGACTTCTGGAATATGTTCCTCGTTGTTATTCAGCTTGGCGCAATTCTTGCAGTATGTGTGGGATTTTTCCACAAGCTCAATCCCTTCTCGCCAAAGAAATCTAAGGACGAGAAGCGCTCTACCTGGAAACTCTGGGCAAAAGTGGTGGTTAGCTGCGTTCCTGCAGCAGCAATTGGTCTGCCGCTCAACGACTTCATCGAAGAGCATCTTGGAAGCCCTTTTGTTATTGCTGCAACCCTTATTTTCTACGGCATCATCTTCATAGTGCTTGAGCTACATCGCGAGAAGGTCGCTGCAACGGTAAAGGTTGAAGCACCTCGCGGTAAACACATGCGTCCAGATGCCGCCGCATCCCTGAAGGCCCCCTCAGCCGACAACCTGGCTCGCGTTCAAGACATTGACAATCTTGACTGGAAGACCGCACTTGGTATTGGTGTGTTCCAGGTACTTGCAATTGTTCCAGGCACTTCAAGATCTGGTGCAACTATTCTTGGCGGCTTAGCACTTGGTTGTTCAAGGGCTGTAGCTGCTGAGTTTACGTTCTTCCTGGCAATTCCTACTATGGCCGGCGCTTCTGCTTTGAGGCTTGTGCGCTACTTTATGAAGGGCAACACTTTCACCGCTCCCGAGGCAATTATTTTGGGTGTTGGTTGCTTGGTAGCCTTTATTGTTTCGCTTGTTATGGTCCGTGCGCTTATGGGCTATGTCCGCAAGCATGATTTCAAGCCTTTTGGCGTGTACCGCATTATTCTGGGTATTGCAGTTATCGCATACTTCCTGCTTGTTAAGTAATTCTCTGACTGAAAGCGTTACAACATATGCATTCAAGCGCGGTGAGTTTCTCGCCGCGCTTTTTATGTCAAAACATATGGAAAATACGTGGAAAACCTATGAAAGATATATGTAATCGCTCTGGACTCATTTACTAAGAGTTGCCTTGTCCTATATGCTCTTGCAGCTGAATTTTGGCCGTAAGAGTACGTAATTACTTGTAATAGTTCCAGGAGGTTTTATGCGCCACATCAAGACGCTTCAGAGAATTGCATGCGCACTCGCACTTGCATTTGTCGCAGTTCTTGCAGTTTCTGCACCAAAACTTGCATTTGCAGATCCTATTGATACATCTACACCAGGTGTAAAGGTTTCTGTTTTCTCGGCTGACGGTAATGCCGATACATCCAGGGTTCTTTCAGACAACCCTCAGCGTTCTGGCCACCAGACTCCTGTTCCTGGTCAGTATGGCGAGATTGTTGTTCGCGTTGGTCAGACCATTAGAGACACTGGTGCGTATTCCCACTACACCACCACTCGTCCTGGTTTTGCTCCTTTTGGCGTAACCACTACGCTGGTCACCGCAGGTGCTTATCCTGAGCTTCCTGCTACTGACTATGACTTCACCTATGCTTTCTACGGAAACAGCAACACCGTTACTAACAACGGTGGTCAGTTCTATTTTGAGTTCACAGGTCGTAAGGTAACTCCTGCTAACCAGCCTGCTACCGCATTCTTCCTTGTTACCATGCAGGGAGATTCAACGGACCCTGCTAACGTTGGTGGTAACACCACTCACCTCATGTGGGTTGGCTATCACATCCACGTTATTCCTGCAGAGACCACCCCAACTCCTACACCTTCTCCAACACCATCTGCAGTTAACCAGCTCATTTATGACGCAAATGGCGGCACCATCTATGGCAACGCAACTTATACAGAGTCCAAGACTCCAAATAACCCTCGTACTTATGGCTTTGCTGAGTACAACATCATTGAGGACCTGCCTGTCCGCGATGGCTATAAGTTTGAGTTCTGGAAGCGTTCTTACGTTGATAACCACTTCCGCTACGTTGGTGCATCTGCTGTTCCTGCAGATGCAAACAACAACCCAGCTGGCGATAAGCGTTATGTTTCTGAGACTACTGTCTTTAACTTGAGAAGCCCTTATACCCTGACTGCTGTTTGGAACCAGGAGTATGAGCTCAGCTACGATGCAAACGGCGGTACTGGTGCTCCTGCAGCACAGAGCGGTTACTTTGGTATTGATAGCAACACTGCTGACTCTCTCACCGATCCTAAGAACGAGACTGTCTCTGCTACCGTTCCAACTCGCGATGGTTACGTCTTCAAGGGCTGGAAGCTTGATGGCACTACCTACCAGGCAGGAGACCAGGTAACCCTTACCACCACCACTCCTAAGGTTGTTCTAGTTGCAGAGTGGGAGCCAGAGCCAGTTGCTCCTGTAACTCCAGAAAACCCTGCTACTCCAGAAAATCCTACTACTCCAGAAAATCCTACTACTCCAGAAAACCCTGGTACTCCAAGCACTCCTGGTACCCCTGGTGGCCCTCTTGCACCAAGTTTCCCAGGCGCTCCAAATCCTGCAGCTATCCCATACTACGGCGGCCCTGCACTTCCATACACTGGTGATGAGAACTTCACACTCAGCGCTATTGTTATGGCATGTGTTGCAGGTGGCGTGATTGCTCTGGCAGTTGTTGCTCGCGCAAAGAGCCGTCAGACAAACTCCATGAACTAAGGCAGGCGTTTGGTCTAGAAGATCTTCTCGCCATACGTGTGTAGAAGTTCACTAGCAGCATTTATGCAGATAAACCGGCTCTCTTTTGGGGGTCGGTTTTTTATTGTGGAGGCAGTAGAAACGAGCGCAATTAATGTCCGGTTATCGGGGTACACTTTTATTCTAAGAATGATTGACACAAGGATGGCGTAATGCAGATTGATCTTGAAGGTTTAAATCCTGCCCAGCACCAGGCAGTTATGACAACACAAGGACCCTTGCTGGTTCTTGCGGGAGCTGGTTCGGGAAAGACACGTGTTCTGACGTTTAGAATTGCGCACATGATTGCCGATGAAGGCGTTCGTCCTTGGCAGATTCTGGCCATTACATTACAAACAAAGCTGCAGCAGAGATGCGTGAGCGTCTTGAGGCGCTGCTGCCAAATAATATTCGCGGTATGTGGGTTTGCACGTTCCACGCTATGTGTGTTCGTCTGCTTAGAGAAGATGGTGAGCGTCTTGGCTATGGCCCCAATTTTGCTATCTATGATGATGACGATTCAAAACGCCTGGTAAAAACCATTCTGTCTGATTTGGATATTGATGTCCGTCAGTTCCCGCTCAATTCCATTCGTTCTAAGATTTCTGCTGCTAAAAACGCCCTTTTGTATCCCGATGATGTAGAGGCGCAGGCAGCAAGTCCTATGGATCACGTGGTAGCCCGCGTGTATCGTGCGCTCCAGACTCGTTTGGATAAAGCCAATGCTATGGACTTTGATGATCTTCTGGTTAAGGCGTTTGAGCTGCTCTCTAAGTATCCTGACGTGCTTGCTAAGTACCAGGAGCGTTTCCGCTACATCAACGTTGACGAGTATCAGGATACCAACGGCGTTCAGTACGCAATTACCAAGCTTTTGGCATCCAAGTATCGAAACCTCATGGTCGTTGGTGATGATGACCAGTCCATTTATTCATGGCGTGGCGCAGACATCAAAAACATCTTGGCGTTCGAGAAAGACTATGAGGAAGCGGTTGTTGTTAAGCTGGAGCAAAACTACCGCTCAACAGGACATATTTTGGCGGCTGCCAACGCAGTTGTTGCGCACAACTCTCACCGCAAGCCAAAGCGCCTCTTCACGGATGAAGGAGATGGCGAGAAAATCCAGGTGTATCAGGCATCTGATGAACGTGATGAGGGCGCATGGATTGGCTCTGAGATAGAAAAGCTGCACGATAAGGGCACGTCGTACGACAACATTGCCGTGTTCTATCGAACCAATGCGCAGTCTCGTATCCTTGAAGACATGCTGCTCAGAGCAGGTGTTCCTTACAAGATTGTGGGCGGCACTCGATTCTTTGATCGTGCAGAGATCAGAGACGTTATGGCCTACCTTAAGGTTGTTGTAAACCCTGATGATGATATGGCTGCGCTACGCGTTATCAATACACCTCGCCGCGGTATTGGCGCAACAAGCATTCAGAAAATTCAGACGTATGCACTGTATAACGGTCTGTCGTTTTTCTCGGCATGTGAAGCATGTGTGATGGAGGAGAGCCTTCTTACCGCAAAGGTGAGAAATGCGCTGGTAGAGTTCACGTCTGCTATTGAGCACGGCCGTCATATTGACGGTGAGCTTGATGAGGTAGTTGAGGCAATTATTGACCGCTCAGGTCTTATTCGTGCACTTGAAGCTGAGCATACCATTGAGGCTGACGGACGTATCGAGAACATTCGAGAGTTCTTTGGCGTTGCGGCAGAGTTTGACGAGTCTCACGACGATATTGAAGAAACGCTTGAGAGCTTGCAGCAACTAGGGAAGCAGGAGCGCTTGACGCACAAGATGCTGCCTCGCTAAGTGCAGCAGGCTTTGATGCTGCTACCGGCACGCTTGCTGGTGTTGCTGTTGAGACGGCTCCTACGCCTCAGGAGGAGAGTTTGCATCCACAGGTTGTGGCAGAGAAGCTCCCGGCCTTTATGGAATGGCTGGCGCTTCGCTCTGATCTTGATAGCTTGGATGGTTCTACATCTGCAGTAACGCTCATGACCATTCACGCTGCAAAGGGTCTGGAATTTCCTGCAGTTTTTGTTGCTGGTATGGAGGAGGGAATCTTCCCTCATGCAAATTATGAGGCAGAGGCTGCTCAGTTAGAAGAAGAGCGCAGACTTGCCTATGTTGCTATTACGCGTGCGCGCAAGCGTCTGTATTTGACATACGCATCTACCAGAAGGACTTACGGCTCTGTTCAGGCAAATCCTGTATCGCGTTTTGTGGGAGAGATTCCTCAAGAGCACGTGAAAGCTATTGGAGTTGGTTCTGCTGGTTTTTCTGGAGTTGGTTGGGCAAAGCGAGGGGACCGTCATGGAACCTTTGGCTCTGGTCGCGGCTCCGAGGTCTACGGTGGAAACGTTTTTGGTTCTCGCACGCGCTCTACCGGCGGTGCTCCAGCTCCACGTACAGCTCCTATTCAGAAAGACCCAGCCCGCGCTTCTGCAAGTTTTGCTGTGGGAGACCAGGTTTCTCACAAGACCTTTGGCCCAGGCGTTGTTTTAGCAGTTCAGGGCGATACTATTGAGGTCAAGTTTACGCGTACTAATAAGACAAAGAAGCTCATGAAGGGCTTTGCTCCAATAGTTAAAATTGAGGGATAGCCATGGTATTGATGCATGACGGTTTGATTTTGGGTCTTACTCCACAAGATTTCATTTTTAAGCTGGTTATCTTTGTTGTTGTGTTCCTTGTGGCTTTTCTTGTAGAGCATTTTGCAATAAAGCTCTCAAGAAAGGCCTTGGATTCATCTAAACTGCCGTCGGCATCTATCTTTGTCAACATACTGCGCGGAGTTATCTGGGCGTTTGCTATTCTCGCGGTATTGCAGCCTGTTTTTGGTATTCAACCAACAGCGTTTGTAACCGCCTTGGGAGTTACCTCCATTGCCTTGTCTTTTGGCCTGCAGGACACCATTTCTAACCTGGTGGGAGGCTTGGGTCTTATGCTGGGAGGTGTAGTTAAACCTGGAGATCAGGTAAGCATTGGAACTATCTCCGGTGAGGTTATTGATATGAATTGGCGCTCTACCATAGTTCGTGCTCGTGGAGGTAGGGTAGACATCATTCCTAATTCAGTACTTAATAAAACAGCACTTGCGCATCGTACCAGGTGGGATATGACAGAGGTGCCCATTAATATAGTGCTTAAACCAACCGTTGATCTGAATGCGGTAACGCAAGAAATAACAGAAATTGTTCAAGAGGTAGTTGCACCTCAGCTTGATAGAACACTTCCTATTGAGGTTGAAGCATCAAGCATTGCTGAGACAGGCATCAAGGTAATCATTCATGTTCACATCAAAGACGATGCAAACGAAATGAGTGTACGAGACAAAATTGTAAGAGCCCTGGCTGGTTCTAGTTGGCTTGCAGGAGTAGGAGCTTAATATGAAAATTGGAATTATCGGAGCCATGGAGCCAGAGGTTGCGCTACTAAAAGCGCAGATGACCGTTGACCGCACGTATGATCAGGCTCGTATGCAGTTTGTTGAAGGTCTTTGGGAGATGTTCCTGTTGTTGTTGTACAGTCGGGAATTGGCAAGGTTAATGCAGCAGCATGCACGCAGATCCTGATTGATACGTTTGCAGTAACACATGTTATTAATACTGGTATTGCAGGGCTTTTAAACCCTGAGCTACAGGTTGGGGATATTGTTATCTCCTCAGATTTAGTTCAACACGATATGAACGTTGGCCCTCTCAATTTTGCCGCTGGTCAAATTCCAGGTCTTCCGGTTTTCTCGTTTACAGCAGATGAGAGTCTTATTGAGCGCGCACTTGCATCAGCCAAAGAAGTAGCTCCTCAACTGCAGGTTATTTCTGGCCGCGTTGCTTCAGGAGATCAGTTTGTAAGTTCATCAGAGTTAGCAGACCACATCTACACAACGTTTGGTGCTGACTGTTGCGAGATGGAGGGCGCCTCAATTGCTCAGGTTGCTTGGCTTAACCACACACCGTTTGTGGTGATTAGGCTTATGTCCGATAAGCCCGGCACTACTTCAAGCGTTGATTATTTGACGTTTGAACGTGAGGCTTCTGAGCGCTCTGCCAGAATTACTGCAGCTATTATCAAAAAGCTTGCCTAGTAACCTGCGGTGTCCTTTTGAGGCACCTCTTCTGGGTTAACTGGGTAGCTCTCCCGGGTCAGTTTGCATTTTTCATAAGAGGGAAGGCAGGGCGTAAGAAACAACTTGCGCTGATTTAGCTATTCGAATGTTTTTAAACATAATTGAACGATACTTCGATTATCATTGTCCCGTTATGAAAGTGGTTTGAAAGGTACCGAATGATAACCCTCGGACACTTTTTTGAGATGATGGTTGCCAATCCGTTTTTGGCCCTCGTCATTGTCCTTGTTTTTGGATGCATTTTTGTAAATGGTGCAACCGACGCGGCTAATGCTATTGCAGAGGCTGTTGGAACTCGTTCAATTAAAGTTAACCATGCAATTATCATGAGTGTTGTATGCAACTTTGTTGGTTTGGTGGCTATGTGCCTCATTTCAACTGCAGTTGCAGACACAATTTTGGGCATGGTTGACTTTGGTAGTAATAACCATGAGGCTCTTGTTGCTCTTGCCGCAGGCTGTGTTGGTATTGTTACTTGGGCAGTAGGAGCTTGGGCTTTAGGTATTCCAACTTCTGAGTCACACGCCCTTATTGCAGGTCTCACCGGTGCAGCACTTGCTATTCATGGTGATTTTGGTGCAGTTAACTGGGGCGAGTGGAGCAAGGTTTTAATTGGTCTGCTCTTCTCAACCACATTAGGTTTTGCCGCTGGTTGGATCATTGTTAAAGCAATTAATAAGCTTTGCGTTAACGTTGATCGACAGCGCGCTGATGAAATGTTTGGGCATTTGCAAGTTGTTGGCTCAGCATTTGTTGCTGCTATGCATGGTGCACAAGACGGCCAGAAGTTCATGTCCATTGCCATGCTTGCAATTGCACTTTCCGCAGGTCATGGAGCTGCTGGTGCAGATGTGTTCCCGCTCTGGCTGCAGGTACTGTGTGCTGCTCTTATGTCTATCGGCACCGCAATTGGCGGAAGAAAGATTATTAAAAAGTCGGAATGGAAATGGTAAAGCTTGAGCGTTATCAGGGCTTTGCTGCGTCCTTCTCGGCATCTGCATCTTTGCTGCTTTCCACACTGACCGGTCTTCCTGTTTCAACAACTCATACAAAAATGACCGCCATGATGGGTGCGGGTGCTGCAAAAAATATTCGTTCAGTTAACTGGGGCGTTGCAAAAGAAATGGTTGCAGCATGGGTGTTTACTTTCCCTGGCTGCGGACTTATTGGCTTTCTTTTTGCAAAACTGTTCCTGATGATTTTCTAAGTACGTATAACTGTCTTTTACGAGTTCTATTGAACCACTCAACTTTATTGGAGGATTCATGCTAGGTAAGCCAAAAGAGGATGTCTTCTACACTATGTTCCGCGAGTTTGGCGACAAAATTGTAGAAACCGCTGAAGAGTATGTGGTCATTATGGAAGGCTTTCCCGAGACCGCTGCACGTATTCCTCAGATGAAGGTTTACGAGCGTGAGTGTGACGAGAAGGTCCAGCACATTATGAAGGAGCTTTACGCTTCCTTTGTCACACCATTTGAGCGTGAGGACATTTCTGATTTGGCTCTTCGTCTTGATGACATTGTTGACGGAATGAATTCTGTTGCGGAGCGCCTTGATCTCTTTAACGTTGACGACACTCGTAAAGAGGCTATGCAGCTTGCTGAACTTACCCTTCGCGCATGCAAGACGGTCCGGGAGATGCTGAGTGTTTTGAGTGATTACAAGAAAGATCCTACCGTTATGGAGAAGGCTATTGCAGTTGGACATGTTGAGGACGAGGGAGACCTTATTTACCACAACGCACTCTCTCGCTTGTTCCGTGATGAAATGCCTGGTCGCCACACCGTTGCTTGGCTTCGTATTTTTGACCGCATGGAGACTGTTCTGGATTCCTGTGACGACGCGGCGGGAGTTGTTCGCTCCGTCGTTATGAAACGCTTAAGTTCATTTTCTGCTAACGGTATATACAGACTAAAAACTGCCTTCCGCCGGGAGGCAGTTTTTATATTCTCTTTTTGTCCGGTATTGGGGTTAAACTGTTTATATAAAAGAAAGTGGAGGTGCCATGAGCGGCTTCAAGCGTTTTTGCTACATACTCTATGTTTTTGCAAGTGCTTTTGTGTTTTTAGCCCTTGCTTTAACGTGGTTTGGTCCTTGGACACATCAGGCAACTAATCTCTTGTTTAACAAGCCCTACCTTATTGCTCTTAACGCTTGTGCGGCTATTAGCATCTTTGGTCTTGTTGTGGTGTTGTTCAGAGCTCTATTCATTAGAAAAACGGTAAAGCTCACGGTTGCAACAGTTGAAGGCGGAACAATCTCCGTCACTAAAGATGCCATTTCTTCTCAGGCAGCCCATATTATTGAAGAAGATGGAACTTGCCTTGCACACCGTGTTAACGTGCAGATTTCTAAGAACAATTCTGTAGCCGTACAGATTGATATTCTCCCCAAAGAGCCTGTTGATGTCACCGCAAAGGGCTCTGAGTTCTATAACGCTCTTCAGTCTGGTCTTGCCATTGTGTGCGGACCTTGCGTTTCTAGCATTAATCTTTCTTTTATCAAGCCAAGTTCCTTCTCGCCAAAAGATGAAGAAGGCGCGTCTTTGTCTCAGTCAAAAGAGGTTGTGCCAGAATCAGAGATTGTAGAAGAGCAATCTTACGAGCAACCTTCCACTCAAGCCGCTGCTCAGCAGACTGGTAAAGACATTCGATTGAGTATTTCAGAGCCAGATGCAAAGGAGGTCACAGACAATGGATAATAGCTTCTTTCAGAAGATGCAGGAGAAGTGCAAAAAATACGTCGTTGACCATCCAGGTGCCATTATTGGCGGATTTTTGGGCCTCTTGTTTGCAATTTTTTTGTTTACGTTTGGCCTTTTTAAAATGCTAGTTGTTGCATTGTTTGTACTGGTAGGAGTTGCCATCGGTCAGATTTTTGACGGAAAGGCAACCATTTTGGCAAAGATTCGTTCCTTATTTACGGACAGAAACTAGATAGGAGAGAGCTGTGGCAGAAGAGCTTACTAATTCGCAAGAGACCACCTCTGAAGAAATTGTTCCTGCAGAAGAGACAACAGATGTTCCTTCCGATGCAGATCTTGAGGATACAGACTCTCTTACCTTCTCTGGTGGAGTTGTCGAGAAGATCGTCTCGTTGGCTTTACGTGACGTCCCCAACGTGGTGGGTGCTCGTGGAAACTGGCTTAACAGAGTTCAGGATGTACTTGGTGCATCCGATACGGCTAAAGGTGTCACTGTAGAGGTGCTGCCTGATAGCTCGCTAAATGTTACCGTTTCTGTACTTATTAAATATGGTTCTTATGCGCCTCAGATTTTTGAGGATGTTAAGCATACAATTGTCGAGAAAATTACCGGTATGACAGGCCTTGAAGTTTCTGGTGTTAACCTACGAATTGAAGATGTTTTGACCGAAGAAGAATACGATCGCCTAAAACATCGTCCAGAAGAGCCTGAACAGCTAGATAAAGAAGAGTAAAGTACGCTAAAGTTGCACTGTTTTACGCTTTTATAGTAATTGTTTTATTGTTTTGTTACTACAAGCTCCCTAAGCGCAAGGAGTTTTGCCATGAAAAGGCTTTCACGTTGGAGCATGGCGATTGTTGCTACGTTTGTGCTAGCACTCTCGCTCGTTGGAGGACTTGCAAAGCAAGCACTCGCAGACACCACCCCTGTTACCTCAGAGGCTGAGCTGCTGGCTGCTATTGCTGCTGCTCCAGCAGATGGTTCGCAGACTATCGTTCAGGTAAATGCGGACTTTACCATTACTGCTCCAGTCCAGGTTCCAGCTAATAAGAACATTAGGTTGATGGGTACTGGAACTATCACAAGTGCCATGACCGGCTCTAATCATTTCTATATGTTCAAGATTGCTTCTGGCGGCGCAGTTACTCTTGATGGCGCTTCCATTGATGGCAACAACACTGCATTTGCCGTTGAGAACCGTGGTAGCTTTACCTTGCTTCGTGGCGTTATTAAAAACGGTAAGGCAAAACCTTATCCTGGAAATAACGGCGTAGTTCTCACCACTGGTGCTGGTGCAAAGTTTGTTATGGCTGGCGGCACCATTCAGGACAGCACGGTTGCTAACGCTCTTGGTGGCGCAGTCACTGTTGCAAATGGTGCAACAGGTGAGCTCCGTGACGGTACCATTCAGAACACTACTCTTACCAATCAGTACTCTGGTAGCGTTATGGTAAGAAATGCAGATTTTACTATGACTGGCGGAACCATCACTGGTGGCGATGCTTCTTCTACCATTAATTCTTCTGGTGGTCTGATGCTTTATGCCTTGGATCCAAACGGTGAGACAACAACAGCCACTATGGGTGGTGGATATATCACTAACAATAAGGCTGTTGATGGTGCAGGCGTCCACGTTTACGCAGGTAATCCTCAGTATGGTGACTCTAAGTCAAAGGCAGACTTTACCTTCAACGGTGGCTCTATTACTAATAATGTTGCTTCTGAGTCCGGTGGCGGTATCTATGTAACTTGGAACGGCAACGTTGTTATGAACAACGGCATCATCAAGAACAACACTGCTGGCATTGCTGGCGGTGGCGTTGCTACCTACGACCAGTTTGTTGGCGTTGTTGGTGGTCAGAAGGTTCCTTACTCCAAGGTTGGTGCTCCATGGAATAACTGGCCAAACATTTATCGCGCTGGCTTCACCATGAACGGCGGCTCTATTGACGGAAACAAGGCCACCAGTAATGGCACCAACCAGCTTGGTGATAAGGGTGTTGGTGCTGGTATTTATATTGCATCTGCTAATGCAACTCTTAATGCTGGCGAAATTATCAATAACACTGCAAATGACCAGGGTGGCGCAGTTTACGTTGCTTCCGTTCCTTATGTCCTTCATATCAATAACGCACTTATTAAAGACAACACTGCAACAGTTATTGGCGGCGGCGCATGGTTCTGCCCAACTGGTGATGCTGAGTTCCATTCTAAGAACGGTGTAGCATTCTTCAACAACACCGCTAACGGCGCTGGTGATGAGATTGCAACCGTTCGCGGTGCAGGTGAATCTGCCGGCGCAACCATTTCTGATTACATGCTTGGTGGCGCTTCTGCACACTGGACCAAGGATGGCGCTGTTACTATCAACCTTCCTTCAATCCTTGGTGAAGCTGATCCAGCTGCTGCACGTCATACTACTGAAGAAGTAAGCAATATCGTTAACAACACCGATATGCTTGCGCTTGAATCCAACCCACGCCATGAGTCAATTGCTGCCGCACAGAATAAGGCTAAGCTGCTCATTTATGGCAACACTGCACAGCGTGGTGGTGGCATTGGTTCTAACGGTACCGTTATTACTGGTGAAGAGGGCACACAGGATGTAACTGTTAAGAAGGTTTGGGACACTTCCGCAAATCCAGATGCAGTTATTCCAGAGAAGCTCACTGTTTATCTTGTTGCTGATGGCTATCGTGTTGACTCCGTTGAGCTTTCTGCAGCTAATAACTGGGAGCACACCTTTACCGGACTTCCTGACAATGTAACTTTGACCTTTGAGGAGTCTGCTCCAACTGGTTGGACTGCTCAGACTCCTGAGGTTAACGGTAACGTTACTACCTTAACCAATAAGGCCGATGCTCCTGTAACTCGCGATGTTCCAGTAACCAAGGTTTGGAATGGTACAAAGAAGGATTCTGTAACCGTTCACCTGCTTGCCGACGGCGTTGACACTGGTCAGACCCTTGTCCTTTCTGAGGCAAACAATTGGACCGGTTCATTTGTTGGTGTAAATCTTTACGCAGCAGATAATCACGTCATTGCTTACACCGTTTCTGAGGATGCTATTGAGGGTTACACTTCTGAGATTACTGGTGATATGGTCAATGGCTTTACCATTACAAACACCGAGACTCCAGTAACCCCAACCCCAACTCCAGAGAAGCCTGGTAAGAAGCGTAAGCACCGCACACCTGACACTGGTGATGCAAGTGTTGTAGCTATGGTTGCGTTTGCTACGGTTGGTGCTGGTTTTGTTGGTGTTGGAGCATATGCTCGCACTCGTAAAGATCAGTAATCAACATACCTACATTTAGTATGCAAATCCCTCGCTTTCACGGAGAGCGAGGGATTTGTTAGGAGACTAAATTGATGTTTTAACTGGGGATGTTTACGTTCGCCGAATTTGCCAACCGTTTAACCAATAAGAGTGTTCTTCTCGCCAGGAGAGGTTAGAGAAGAACGACAATACTACTAGGTGGATAGTGAATATCTGCATGAGTACCTTATTGGAGGTTGTTATGGAGCTCAAAGCTGATAAAAAGGTAATTGTCGAGCGTAATAACAAGGTTGTGTACGACAACGGAGACACAGTCGTTAAGGTGTTCAGCGGAAGCAAACCTTCTGCTGATATTCTGAATGAGGCTTTAAACCTCACTCGTGCTGAACAGGCCGGTATTAATGTTCCAGCTCTTGCAGAGATCAGTAAGGTTGGTAATTGCTGGGCTGTTTCAACCAGAAAAGTTGAAGGCAAAACAATAAGACAGCTCATTGAAGAGCATCCAGAAAAAGAGGATGAATACCTCAATAAGTTTGTTGATATTGAGCTGGCCATCCACGCTCATAAGGCGCCACTTCTGACTCGCCAAAAAGATAAGTTCACCCGAATGATTAATAGTATTCCAGACATTCTTGATGAGGCTACAAGGTATGAGCTTCTGCTTAAGCTTGACGGTATGAAGCCTCACACTAAGGTCTGCCACGGTGACTTTGTTCCTTCCAACGTTATTCTCGCCGAGGATGGCGCTCCAGTAATTCTTGACTGGGCCCATGCAACACAGGGCAACGGTGCTGCAGACTGCGCTACAACTTATCTGCACCTGCTTCTTCATGGTGATGAGGAGCTTGCCGAGAAGTACATCAATCTTTATTGCACTAAGCAGGGCTGCACACGTCAGTATGTAAACGATTGGCTTGGCATTATTGCTGCAGCAGAGCTTGCGCGCGGTCGTGTAAAAGAAACAGAGTTCCTGCTTAAGTGGGTAAATGTTTTTGATGCAATGTAGTTGGTTACAAGAACTTTAAACTAGCCGAGAAGAGCCTCGTCAGGGGCTCTTCTTTTATTACACTTCTTGCTGTTACATAAAGAAGCACAAGGAGTTAGCTATGTACGATATTGATCCAAAGCAGACCACCGCAAATTCAGATAATAAGAAATCAAAGCTTGAGCGTATGAGTGCAGGTGAGTGGTGTGGCGGTGAAGCTGATGCAGAACAAAGCGCAGCTTTTTGGCGTGCTAAGGATCTAGCCTGGGAGTTTAACCAGACTCGCCCAAGCGATAAAGAAAAGTGTCGTCAGATTTTGACCGAACTTCTCGGCGAATTGGGAGAGGGAAGCGCAGCAGTTTCCCCTTTTAATGTTGATTATGGCTTCAACATCAAGATTGGCCCACATAGCTTATCAACCACGGTGCATACCTAATGGATTGCGCGCCTATTACCTTTGGTGCGCATAGTTTTGTGGGGCCTCAATTTAAGGCATACACCGTTCAGCATCCTTTAGATGCTGAGGAGAGAAACGCTTGGTATGAGCGAGCTTTGCCTATTACGGTAGGGGATAACTGCTGGTTTGGTGGAAATGTAACGGTGCTTCCTGGTGTAACTATTGGCAATAACTGCGTTATTGGTGCTAATAGCCTGGTCACTAAGGATATTCCAGATAATTCTCTTGCTGTTGGTTCTCCAGCAAAAGTCGTACGTCAAATTACTGAGGCAGATAAGCTGGGACTTAAGGAGCTTCTGGGTTAGCCCTGTTAGGCTAGGAGCGCGTGGCTTCGGGGTATAGGACTTTAAAGTGCACTGTTTCGGGATTGTTTAACTATTTATTTGATGTTAGAGACGTCCGCGCTATAATAATTAAAACGGGGAGCTGGGAAATGGCCCGGCTGAGAGGCAACACCGTATGTTGCGACCCATTAACCTGATCTGGGTAATGCCAGCGTAGGGATTCAATGCCGTCCTTACGCACTACAAGAAGGAGGGCATATGAAAAAACTTTCTCAGTTTACACTGCAAGCCATATCCCTTGCTTCTTTTTTAGTGCTTTGGCAGCTTGTTATTGTTGTGGGAATTATCCCAAATTACCTCGTGCCAACTCCTGTTCAGGTTGTATTTGCGCTGGTTAAAGACTTCCAGCTCCTTATGATTCATACAGGAATTACGCTTCTAGAATCCCTTATTGGCTTAGCCATTGGAGTTTTTATTGGCTTTGCGCTTGCGGTTCTTATGGACTTCTTCAAAACGCTGGATAACCTGCTTTCTCCACTTGTAACTATCTCACAAACTATTCCTATTGTGACCATTGCACCGCTTTTGGTGCTTTGGCTGGGGTATGGCCTCTTGCCAAAGATTGTTCTTGTAGCTATTTCAACGTTTTTCCCCATTACCGTAGCGCTGAACTCGGCATTTAAATCAATTGATCCCGACATGGTTGATCTAATGACCACTATGGGAGCTAGTCGTGTGCAGGTTTTCTGGCACGTCAAGTTGGCCGCTGCTGCACCACAGTTTTTCTCGGGACTCAAAATGAGCGTGACCTACGCTGTCATTGGCGCAGTAATTGCAGAGTGGCTGGGTGGCGATGCTGGCCTTGGCGTGTACATGACGCGCGTTAGAAAAGCATTTGCGTACGACAGGATGTTTGCGGCAATTGTGGTGGTTTCTGCATTGTCGCTCGTGTTGATGAAGCTCGTAGAACTTGTCCAAAAGCGCGCACTGCCTTGGGATACCTCTCAAGACAGTGGAGGATCCACGCACTAATCTCAACTGGTTCAAAGAAAGAAGTGATTAACTGCATGAACGTATCTGATTGCAAGAGTTTGACAAGAAAAGGCTTTCTAGCTGCGATGGGTTTCTCGACAGCAGGACTTTGCGCAGGTTGCTCGCTTGAACAGCCGTCTGCTCCATCCAACGCAAACAAGGGTGCTGGGCAGAATTCCGGCGGCCCCACAGAGATTACGTTTGCCCTGGATTACACTCCAAACACCAATCACACCGGCATTTATGTAGCTCAGGAGAAGGGCTACTTTGACGAGGTTGGCCTCAAGATAACCATCCAACAGCCACCTGCTGACGGCGCCGATGCGCTGATTGGTGCTGGTGGCGCACAGATGGGCGTTACCTACCAGGACTATATTGCTAACAGCCTCTCATCTTCTAATCCGCTGCCATATACTGCGGTGGCTGCTATCATTCAGCACAATCTTTCAGGCATTATGAGCCGTGAAGAAGATCACATTGTTCGTCCGCGTGACCTTAATGATCGTACTTACGCTACGTGGAATCTCCCTGTTGAGCAGGCTACTATCAGGTCAGTTATGGAGTCTGATGGAGGAGATCCCTCCACGCTTAAAATGGTACCTTATGAGGTAGATGATGAGGTATCTGGCCTAAAAGCAAAGATGTTTGATGCTGTTTGGGTGTACGAGCAGTGGGCTGTTCAAAACGCTCGCGTTCAAAACTTTGCGTACAACTACTTTGCCTTGCAACTATTGATCAAAACTTTGACTTTTATACGCCAGTTATTGCGGTAAACGATGGTTTTGCAAAAGAGAATCTAGATGCTGTTAAGGCCTTCTTGAGCGCCGCAAGAAAGGGTTACGAGTTCTGCGTTTCTAACCCAGACGAGGCGGCAGAGATTTTGCTCAAAGCTGTTCCAGAACTTGACGCTGACCTGGTTAAAGCCTCTCAGAAGTTCTTAGCTGCTAAGTACATTGACGACGCCGAGAAGTGGGGCGTTATTGACTCCGCTCGTTGGCAGCGTTTCTATACCTGGCTCAATAACCAGCAGCTGCTTGAGAATAAGATTGATCCATCCGCAGGATTTACTAGTGAGTACCTTGGATAAGCAAACTACTGACATAACAGAAGTCACAGCCGTAGAAGCTCCTGGCGAGAAGAACCTTGAAGCTGCAGCTGCATGCGAGCCGCAACAAAACGCTCCGGCGCTTGAAGCACGCAGCCTTACGCTGGTCTGGGGAAACGGCCAGGTAGTTGCTAAGGACATCTCAATCGAGCTGCAACCGGGTACAATCACCTGCCTGGTTGGTCGCTCGGGCTGTGGCAAGACTACGCTACTCCACGCGCTTGCAGGGCTTTTGCAGCCGCAAGAGGGCAAGGTGCTGCTGCACGGTTCCGACGTCACGGGACATCCGGGCCACATTGGCTACATGCTCCAGAAGGATTTGCTCATCCCAAGCAAGCGCATCATCGACAACGTAGCGCTTCCGCTTGAGCTGAAGGGCGTCTCGCGCTCTGAGGCACGCGCACGGGCCCAGGAGATGCTGGAACGCGGTGGACTTGCGCGCGTGGCACGAAGCTGGCCTCACGAGCTCTCAGGCGGCATGAGACAGCGTGTTGCGTTCCTGCGCACGGCACTCATCGGCTCAGACATCATGCTGCTGGACGAGCCCTTCTCGGCGCTTGACGCTCTCACACGGCGAGAAATGCGCGCGTGGCTCATGTCTTCTGTAAAAGAGTTTGGTCTCTCGGTATTGGTGATCACGCACGACGTTGACGAGGCTGTTGCCATGGCTTCGCGTATTTACGTGATGGCGGGAAGTCCAGCACAGGGTGTAGTAACCAAGATTGTGGGCGTTATTGAGCCACAGGGCTGCACGGATGCAGCGGCAGTGGACTCTAGCAAAGACGCTGGTCAAGGTAGTGAACTGGCTTCGTTTGACTTAAGCGAAGAGTTTTTGGCTGCCAAGCGAGAAGTGCTTTCGTTGCTGGGGTAGTTATCCTTTACGAGCGCTGTGAACTGCCTCCCATTTCTTGGACATAAGAAATGGGAGGCAGTTCATATGCGGGTGATTATGATTCTGCAGCGTGTTAGCGTAGGCTTTTAGGCCTGGCGCACAAAATAGCGCAGCTTTGGTAGGTTCTGCTGAAGAATCGACATGTTCTTAATCAAGATAGTAGGCAGCTAGACGGTCGCACTACCCGATATGCATCTCTATGCATAAACTTCATCTAATATTCCGAATAATGAATAGAGAAATATAAAGAATTTAACTATAGGTAAATTCCACTTCTAAGGAACACACCTATGACAGATATTCTTCACAATTGCGGGCATATTACACATCAAATGAAGATAATCTGCACGTTTGAGGTATTTTCAGCGTAATGTATACGTCTTTTTGACAGATTATCTGACTTAAGTGTGTTTTTAACTGCCTCCTATTTCTCGTGTCCAAGAAATGGGAGGCAGTTCACTGCGGGCTGGATGGGTTTCTCGCCCTGGATTTGATACAGAAAGACGTGAGAGGCTTGTCTCTCACGTCTTTCTTGTTAGCTCGATTTGCGCGCGGAATTTGTGTACGCCGCTAATATGCGCAGCTTAATTACTCGCTGAACTCCAGGAATGCACGGTAACCGCGATATGCCTCGAAGATGTCAGCCTTGTTTGCAACCTCCCAAGGTGCGTGCATGGAGAGAACAGGGACGCCGCAGTCGATGACGTGCATGCCGTATTTTGCCAGCATGTATGCGATAGTTCCGCCGCCACCAGCGTCAACGCGGCCAAGCTCAGCGGTCTGGAACTGGACGCCAGCGTTGTCCATAATGCGACGAATCAGTGCAACGTACTCGGCATCAGCGTCGTTGGAGCCAACCTTGCCGCCGCTACCAGTGAACTTGTTAAAAGCAAGACCGTGACCCATGATGGCGGAGTTCTTGATTTCAAAGCTACCAGCAAAGCTTGGGTCATAACCAGCAGAAACGTCGCTAGAGAGCATGTAGGAGTTAGCCATGCAGCGGCGCAGGGAAAGTGGAGACTCAAAACCAGCAAGCGCCAGAACCTCTGCCATGATGTTCTCAAAGAAGAGAGAGTTCATGCCAGTAGCGCCAACGGAGCCAATCTCTTCCTTATCGGTCAGGATGGTGACGGAGGTGCGAGCAGGAGTGTCGCACTCAAGCTGAGCAATCAGGGAAGGGTAGGAGCAGCTGCGGTCGTCGTGACCGTAGCCCAAGATCATGGAGCGATCAAAGCCCATGTCGCGAGCAGGACCTGCAGGAACAATCTCAAGCTCAGCGGAGAGAAGGTCTGCTTCCTCAATGCCGTAGAGGTCCTTCAGGATGTTGATGACGTTAGCCTTAACAGCTTCCTTTGGCTCGTCGCCCTCTGCATCAGCGGGTTTCTCGCCGTTCTGACCCCAAACAAGTGGGCGGTTGCCAACAATAAGATCCAGCATCTCGCCCTCGATGACCTTGGAAGCAGTCTTTCCAAGCTGCTCAGCGCTCAAGTGGATGAGAAGGTCGGAGATACAGAAAACAGGATCGGTTGGGTCCTCACCAACGCAAACGTTTACGACGCTACCGTCTTTAAGTGCAAGAACGCCGTGAATTGCCAGAGGAATGGTGACCCACTGGTACTTCTTGACGCCGCCGTAGTAGTGGGTGTCAAAGGTTGCCAGCTCGTTGCGCTCCTCAAGAGGATTCTGCTTGACGTCCAGGCGAGGGGAATCGATGTGAGCACCAAGGATGTTTAGGCCCTCTTCCAGGGATTTGGTACCAATCTGGACAAAGATGACGGACTTGCCGCGAATGTCTGCGTAGACTTTGTCGCCAGCTTTGAGGGTTTTACCTGCAGCGATGGCGTCAGATAGCTTAACGTAACCCGCTGTTTCGGCAAGCTTGATAGCGCTTGCGGCGCACTCGCGCTCAGTCTTGTTCTCGGAGATAAACTTTCTGTAGCCCTCGGTAAACGACTGGAGTTTGTCCAGGTCCTCCGAGGTGTACTTTTTCCATGCATTTGTGGTTTCCATACCCATCCTTTCTGTAGCAAGCTCTGTGTGAGCTGCTGCTTGTTGTTGCTGTTAGGTGCGTCGTAGTGGCCGCGTGGGCAGCTGCTGGGCCGGTAGTTCTGCGACCGCGGCTGCCGTACTGGCGACTTAGTTGCCGCCGTTGGAGCTGTTCGAGCCAGAACCGTTAGATCCGCTGGTAGAACCATTGCCAGAGCCAGAGTTCTGATTGGAACCAGAATTGCTGTTTGAGTTGCCCGTTCCGGAATTGTTGCTGGAAGAGTTGCTCTCCGATGAGTTGTTTGAGCTGCTAGAATCGCCTGTCTTTTCCGAGCTAGACGAGCTGTCGGAGCTGGTGGTCTCTGACTTCTTGGAGTCAGTGCTCTCCGAAGAGGAATCCTTGGAATCAGTGGACTTGCTAGACTCGTCGGTCTTCTCGCTAGAAGAGCTGGAGTCGTTCTTCTTATCCGTTGAATTGCTGGTATCCGCAGTTTTTTCTGTCACAACTGGGGTGGTGCTGACCTTTGGTCCAAGACCGGATCCGTCGGTGATATAGCTGAGGAACATGGCGTAAAGAATGACGGCAGAAATGGTAAAGATAATCGAAATAATGGTCACGATAGTCAGCGCTCTTACACGCTTGCGCGACAACTTTGGCGCGCGATTTACCTGTGACGATTGTCCCGCGGTAGAAGCAGTGTTGGTGTAGTAATCGCGAGAAGGTGCGTATTGGGGTCGAGGCATGTACTGCGTGCCCTCGAGCGTACTCTGATTGCTGTCTGGATATGTCTGCTGGTTGTAGTCATCGTTGTCGCTGCTACGGAACTTGTGCGTGGAGCGCCTAATAACGTTCTGGTAAATCTGCGAAGCAAGCGCCGACGCAGCAGCACCAACAGCCACGCCGATGATTGAACCAGCAATACCAATCTGGTTTGACAACACAAATGCGGTTACCGCAGCAAGCGACGTTGCCAAAATTTGGGTAATCGAGACGTCCTTCAGAAGGCCGGGCTTCTCGTCCGCCGCGTCATCTGTAGGTTGAGCGGGCGAAGCAAGTCGAGTTTTGTCTGCATCAAAGTGCTTATAGCTCACAAGATGCTCCTTTCTTCGAACTGATAGCCTACCTCATTTTTGTGGAGATGTAATGTTTCGTCGCTAAATCGCAACATCAGTTGGCGAGAAACCCGTCGGGATACTTGTCCAAGCGCACGTCAAGTTGCTTGATCAAGTGCGCCGGGACGCTCAATCAAGTGCGTCGGGTTTCTCGCGGTGTTTTGTTAAAAACGACCCTATCAAAGGTGATGAAACAAGGTATCATTTATATGTATCAGTTTTCCGTCAAACGGAGGTTTAGCATGCTTGTAAGCGCAAAAGCCATGCTCCAGAGTGCCGAGAAGGGTCACTATGGCATCGGCGCATTCAACGAGAACAACCTTGAGTGGACCGCAGCAATCCTTGATGCAGCAGAAGAGCTCCAGTCTCCTGTCATCATTCAGTGCACCAGCGGCGCAGCAAAGTGGCAGGTAAGCTACCGCGTTGTTGCAGATATGGTTCGTCGTCTTGTTGAGGACAAGAACATCACTGTTCCAGTTGCTCTCCACCTTGACCACGGTTCATACGAGGATGCATTCAAGTGCATCGAGGCTGGATTTACTTCCATCATGTACGATGGTTCTCACGAGCCTGATTTGAGACCAACCTTAAGCGCACCGAAGAGGTCGTAAAGGCAGCTCACGCAAAGGGTATTTCTGTTGAGGCTGAGGTCGGCGGCATCGGCGGCACCGAGGACGGCGTTACCGCTAAGGGTGAGCTTGCTGATCCTGAGCAGTGCGCAAAGATTGCTGACCTGGGCGTTGACTTCCTTGCTTGCGGTATCGGCAACATTCACGGTATCTACCCAGCTAACTGGGAGGGCCTCTCCTTTGACCAGCTCAAGGCTATCAAGGAGCGCGTCGGTGATCTTCCACTTGTTCTCCACGGTGGCACCGGCATTCCTGTAGAGCAGGTTCAGAAGGCTATCTCTATGGGCATCTCCAAGATCAACGTTAACACCGACCTTCAGCTTGTCTTTGCTGAGGCAACTAAGAAGTACGTCGAGGCTGGCCTTGTTGACAACGGCAAGGGCTACGATCCTCGTAAGCTCCTAAAGCCTGGTCGTGAGGCAATCGTTGAGCGCACCAAGGAGCTCATCCGCGAGTTTGGTTCCGACGGTAAGGCTTGGAACTAACCTTCGGCATGCGCTGAGCGCGGGTGCGCGATGCGATGACGTGCGATGCGACAGCGCGTTCTTGCTGCTAGTTAAAGCAACGGACCTGGATTTTCTCCAGGTCCGTTTTTTTGTTGGGCGCAGTATGCGCGAAAGACGTGCACTTAGCACGCCCTTCTCGCGAGAGGCGGTTGATGTGTTTGATGTGAGCCTGAATTTCTCGCCAAGTCTGAACGATTTGCCGGATTTTCTCACCATGTCTGAGTAATTTGCCTGTTTTTCTCGCCTTATCTGAGTGATTTTGTTCAGACTTGTTAAACATTTCAGGCTCAGTTTCATGAAAGAGAAGTGCGCAAGCCGCTTGGTCAAGTTCGCATTTCGGACTAGCGTCAATTAACAAGTAATACTCATTTGCGTCATGCAGTATGGAGAAGAATACTCATTTAAATATGGAATTCTAATTTTTGTCACTTATTTGTCACGAAATTGAGAAAGTACATTTATTTAGCGGTCTAACCTTTGTAGCAGGACTTTTATAAGATGATATTTTTAAGGTGTTTTTTTAATCTATCTGCGGAAATACCGTATTAGTCAAATATTCGTAGGTTTTTTTGTCGTTTTGCTTATTTGACTTTTAGAAATACTATTTCCATATGGAATATTACCTTTCACATACATCTGCTCTACAAATTTATCGTGCTTTGCGAACACGGAGACACGAACTCTTAACTCATGGATTTAATGAGTATCTGAATAAGTTCAATTTAGATACTAGACAATTACTGGCCAAAGAGGATATTCCTTATCGCGATTTGGTTAGAGCTATTAATGCCGAGTTGCTAGTAGATTATGGTATTGAACTTAAAAATCCAGTCGAAATTACTGTGAGTAATAAAAAGAATTCTTGTGTTTATGAGGGAATTCATTTTCATGTGGATACCTGTGCTTCGTTTGGTTCTGTGATAAAACTGAATATAAACAGCTCTTCAGTTTTAATTTCATCTCCATTTGAATTGCTGTTTCAAATGGCTTCTAAATTGAGCCTGTTTGAACTAGTACTCCTCATTTCAGAATTCCAAGGACGTTTTGTTATTGATGCGTCAACAGGAGAATTGCAGTCAAATTGGTATACGCCTCTTTTTTTAAAAAGTCAGAATTACTTGCATATCTCACCAAAAAGAAAGGTGCTAGATCTTTTAGAAAAGTAAAGGCTGCGGCAGATTTGTCTGTTGAAAATGCAGCTTCGCCGATGGAGGTTAAACTGGCACTTCGAGCTTTATTGCCAGTGTATAAAGGTGGATATGCTATTCCATGCGTTGAGTTAAACAAAGAATTTGAGATACAAAAATATGTCAGGTATCAAATCTCAAAAAGAAAAAAATCGTGCAATCGATCTACTTCTATCCAGCGGTGTATCAAATGCACGAGGTACTCAAAAATGTAGCACTTGAATATAACGGATCTGTTCATGAATCGATTGATGCCGCAGACAGGGACTACAAACGAAATAACGAACTTTTAGCTGCTGGTATAGAAGAGTTTGTAATTAGCAAAAATGAATATGACGATATCGTTTTTATGGATAATCTATTTACGGTCATTCGCTCTAGGCTAAATCTACCAAGAAGACATACATCTTCAAAACAAAGGCAAATTGAAAGAGAGAAAAGAATTAAATTGTGGAAAGAGTTAGAAAAGATTTAGAAATACTAACTTGAATCTACGATAAATTCTTCAAGCCTAGGAAATCGTTCAAGCCCTAGGAAATCAGAGCCTGAATAACTTACCAAGTCTGAGTAAAATCGCTCAGACTTGGTGAGAAAAACCGGCAAATCACTCAGACATGGTAAGAGAATCCGGCAAATCGTTCAGACATGATGTGATTTTCAGGCTCACACTCGGCGCACTCCTGGTGCGCTCTTCTCGCGAGAAACTCAGTGCACTCCAAAGTCTTCTCGCTGTGCAAGTCCCACCGCACACGACAATAAAAGCGCAGCTTAGACGCTTACTCAGCAGTGGGATTGTCGGCGGGGGAGACGTGCATGTTGCCTTCGTTGTGGGCGATGTCCGCAAGCGTCTTGCTGTCCAGGAAACTGGAGGTCATGCGCCCAAGGTCGCGCCAAATATTGATGGTGGTGCAGGACTCCATCTGAGGGCAGAGCGTGGTGTTTGTGCAGTTTAGGCAGCTAGCGGGAGCAAGATTGCCTTCGGCTGCGCGAAGAATCTCACCCAGCGTGTAGTCCTCGGGCTTGCGCGTGAGTCGATAGCCGCCGCCCTTTCCACGCAGACTCTCGACGTATCCAGCCTTGTGCATCAGCGCAATGACCTGCTCAAGGTACTTGCGCGAGATGTTCTGGCGCTCGGAAACGTCGCCCAGCGAGACCCATCCCTCGTGAACGGCCAGGTCAGCCATTGCGCGGAGTGCGTACATTCCCTTTGTAGAGAACATTCCGGCCACGGCTACTCGCCGTCCTCGGCGTGCTTGCTCTCGGCGCCGTCCTCAGCGCGCTACTCGGTACCGTCCTCGGTGGTAGACGCACCGGCGGCGGCAGAACCACTGCTGTGGGCCTCAAGCATCTCCTCAAGCGTATGCCATGCCAGCTCGGCGCACTTAACGCGTGCGGGCATGTGAGCGATGTCGTGCAGAATGTTGGCGTCTTCCAGCTGGTCAAGCACGGCCTCGTCGGTCTCTTCTCCGCGAATCATGCGCCCAAAGAGTTTGCAGAGCTCAATGGCCTCTTCTGGGGTGCGGTCGATCATCAGATCGCTCATGATATCGGCCGATGCCTGAGAAATTGCGCATCCGCTGCCCACAAAAGCAGCCTCGGCAATCTTTGCCGCCCTCTATGCGCACGGAAAACGTGAGCTCATCGCCACAAGAAGGGTTAACGCCCTCGTGGGAGACGGTTGGGATTATCCATCTGGTATTTGTAATCGGGGTGAGAAACGTGGTCCATAAACTCAGCGTTATACAGGTCGTTTGCTGCCACTTATTTCAACTCCTTGTTTTATTTGTTGCTGACCGCGCTGCCAAAGATCTTCCATACCTGGTTAAGACCCTCGATGAGCTGGTCAATGTCGTGTTTATCGTTGTAGAACGCAACGGATGCGCGGCAGGTGCTGGACTCGTGCAACTCAATCAGAAGCGGCTCGGCGCAGTGATGACCAGCGCGAATGCAAACGTTATTCATGTCTAGGATGCTCGAGACGTCGTGTGGATGAACGTCGCGCACGTTAAACGCCACAGCGCCCACGTGGTTTTGTCCCAGCTTAGAGCCAACGATGTCTACAAAGTCCAGCGTGCACAGTTGCTGCACCAAGTACCTGGCGAGAAGTTCTTCTCGCTTCTCGATTTTTGCCATATCTAAGCCGTTAAGGTATTCGACAGCGGCACCGGTAGCATAGATACCTGCGGCGTCCTGCGTGCCTGCCTCAAACTTCTCGGGAACAGGAGCCCAAACAGCGCTGGTTTCGGTGACGGAATCAATCATCTCGCCGCCGGTGAGGAACGGTGGCATGGCATCGAGCAGCTCAGCGCGACCCCAGAGCACGCCAATACCCATAGGTCCACACATCTTGTGTGCCGAGAAATGCCAACAGGTCGCAGTCAAGATTGTGCACGTCAATAGGGATGTGAGGTGCGGATTGGGCGGCGTCAACAACCATGTAGGCGCCCATAGTGTGAGCGCGTTTGGCAATAGCCTTGATGTCATTGCGGGTGCCCAGTACGTTGGAGACGTGTGTGACAGACACAATTTTGGCGCGCTCGGTAATCTTTGACGCGATCTCTTCTGGCGTAATCTGATACTGCGAATTCATGCGCAGGTACACCAGGTTAGCGCCGGTAGCCTTTACAAATCTGCTGCCAAGGGATGATGTTGGAGTGGTGTTCCATAATGGAAATGACCACGTCATCACCTGGCTTGAGTGCATAGCGGCCAAGGCTTGAAGCAACTAGATTAAGCGCCTCAGAAGTGTTGCGCGTAAAGATAATCTGCTGGCTTTCTGGCTTGCCGTTTTTATCGACAGCTCCAATGAACTTTGCAATTGAAGCGCGAGCTCCCTCGATAGCTGCGGTTGCTTCCACACTCCAACGATACAATCCGCGCAGTGCGTTTGCGTTCATGGTCTCGTAGAAGCTAGACTGCGCCTCAATAACCGCGCGTGGGCGCTGAGAAGTAGCAGCGCTGTCCAAGTAAGCTACCTCGGGGTTTGCTGCCAGAATTGGAAAATCTGCCTTGTAAGGGTTATCGGTAATCTGAGCAACTTCTGCGTCGGTCATTACGCGATACCACCTTTGCTGGAATCGGCTTCAGCGTCGGAATTCCTGCCATCACTGGCAGCCAGGGAGTTGCCAGCTGCGTCGTCACTAGCTGCAGATCCGTCATAGTCGTGAGCAATTTCTGCGCCCAGCTCAGCCTCGCAACGCTCAACAGCCACGCGGTGAGAAATCTCCTCAGGTGCGTTGATGATGGCGTCTTCAAAAAGAGCGCGTATAAACATCTGCTCAGCAGCCTGGTGAGAAAGTCCTCGAGCCGCAAGGTAATCAAGCTGCTCAGGGGAGACGGATCCGATAGTAGCGCCGTGGTTACCAGCAACGTCGTCTTCATCACAGAGAATAGCAGGCATGGTCTTGTTGACAACGTCGTCACCAAGAATCATGACCGTTTCAATCTCGTTGCCCTGGGCATCCTTTGCACCGCGGACAAGATCGATAGTTGCGCGAAGCGTCTTCTTAGCTGCCTCGTTAAGGACGCCGGACTCGGTGAGCAGCGCGCGCGTAGAGGTACCACGCATGCGTACCAGGTGGTTAATATCAAGCGTCTCTTCGTGAGTAGCGTGATAGCGATTGTTAAGGTCAAGGCGAGCTTGACCGCCAACTAAGTTGGCGGTAAGGCCAAGACCGATGGTTGATCCACCCAGAGCGTACTGCTTAACGTCAACAGCAGCGTCCTGGTGAATCTCAAGGCCAACGCTTTCAAGGTGCTGCTGGCCCTCATTGACGCCAAGCATCTCAATAAGGTGCAGTTTTGCACCAGCCTCAACCACAATGCGGGTGAGCGCAGCGCTTGTTGGGAGCGCGTTACTGCCGTTCGCGGCGCCGCCCGCAGGTGCGCCGTCGCTCGCATCGCCTGCAAACGCAGCGATAACTACGGTAGTCTCGGCACCTTCGCGTACAATGATGCCGGTGTTAGCACACTGGTTTTGAGCAGCAGAAACGGCAACAACAATAGGATCTTCTCGCTTGGTACGAGCGGGAACGTTGTAGAAATCAGACTTGAATGCCTGTGACTCTACGTAGTCAGTAATCTCTTGGCCCATTCCACACTCAATGCGCTCAAAAAGGCGAGGTAGAGGCAGGTACACTGTGCCTGCATCAGCGTGATTAGGGACGGTAACCGACAGTGAGTTAGCGCGTAGACGGTTCCATGTCTGAGCTGCAGGAACGTTGGCGCGATTAATCAAAACGTTATCCATTAGCCAATCGCTCCTTCCATCTCAAGTTTAATCAGGTTATTCATCTCAACGGCGTACTCCATTGGGAGCTCCTTTGAGACAGGGTTTGCAAATCCGTTTACTACCATGGTGCGAGCCTCAGCCTCAGAGCAACCACGGCTCATCAGGTACAAAACGGTGTCGTCAGAAATGCGGCCAATAGTTGCCTCGTGACCAATCTGAGCAGTCGCATTGCGAACATCCATCTCTGGGATGGTGTCGGAGCGGCTGATGTTATCCAGCATCAGCGACTGGCACGAGAACGCCACGCGAGCGTTTTCTGCCTTGCGTCCAACGGTCACGGCTGAGCGGAAAGTGTTGACGCCGCCATCCTTGGAGATGGACTTTAGTGTCAACGTTTGCCGAGTTATTGGAGCCGTTGATAATCACCTTGCAGCCTGTATCCAGGTCTTGCGTAGCGCCTGCAAACGTAATACCGGTGAACTCACAGTTAGAAGAATCGCCGTTCATGATCGTAGAAGGATAGAGGTAGGAAACGTGGCTACCAAAAGAGCCCGAGACCCACTCCATCTTTGCATTGCTGCCAATAATGGCGCGCTTGGTGTTGAGGTTGTACATGTTCTTTGGACCAGTTTTCGATGGTCGAGTAACGCAGACGAGCGCCGTCTTTAACAAAGAGCTCAACAGCTCCTGCGTGAAGGTTTGCTGCATAGTACTTAGGTGCGGAGCAACCCTCAATAAAGTGCAGGTCAGCGCCTTCCTCAACAATAATAAGCGTGTGCTCAAACTGGCCAGCACCTTGAGCGTTCAACCTAAAGTAGCTCTGAAGTGGGTAGTCCAGAGTGACATTCTTGGGAACATACACAAAAGAACCGCCAGACCAAACGGCATAGTGCAGAGCCGCAAACTTGTGATCTGTTGGAGGAATCAGCTTGCCAAAGTACTCTTTAACAACAGGCTCCCACTGCGGATCATGCAAAGCATCCTCAATGGTAGTGTAAATAACGCCCTGCTCAGCAACTTCCTCACGCATGTTGTGATAGACAATCTCGGAATCGTACTGAGCACCAACACCAGCCAGGCTCTCTGCCTCTGCCTGCGGAATGCCCAGACGATCAAAGGTATCCCTAATATCCTCAGGTACGTCGTCCCAGCTATTTGCCTGCTGAGTTTTTGGCGAGACATACGTGGAGATATGATTCAAATCCAGACCTGCAATAGAAGGTCCCCAGTTGGTAGCCATCTGGCGCTGGTGATAGGTTTCCAGGGCCGACAACCTCATCTGGAGCATCCACTCGGGCTCTTCTTTTTTCTCGGAAATAGCACGCACAATTTCTGGAGTAAGGCCATCATCGTAGCGCTCGTAACCCTCTTCGGACTTGGTGAAGTCGTAGAGCGAGCGGTCTACGTCAGCGACCTCAGATCGCTTCTTCTCGCTCACTAGTTAGCACCGCCCTCATCAGTTTGGCTCTCAAAACGCTCAAAGCCCTCGTGGTCAATCTGGTTGATGAGGTCAGCAGGACCGTCTGCCACCAGGTGACCCTTAACCATAACGTGAGTGCGGTCAATCTCAAGACGCTCAAGAATGCGGGTGTTGTGAGTAATGATGAGCAGAGAGCCGTCGCAGGTCTCGCGATAGGCCTGAATGCCTTTTGAGACAACGGAGAGAGCGTCAACGTCCAGGCCAGAGTCTGTCTCGTCAAGAATGGCAAGCTTAGGCTGGAGCAGCAAAAGCTGGAGCATCTCAACCTTTTTCTTCTCGCCACCAGAGAAGCCAACGTTAAGCTCACGCATCAAGAAGCCCTGATCAAGCTCAAGCTGATCAGAAATCTGGCCAACACGCTGACGGAACTGACGAGCAGTCATCTTAAGCTCAGGGCGCATCTGTGTAATGGTGCGCAGGAATGAATAAAGAGGAACGCCAGGAACCTCAACAGGTGCCTGATAGGAGAGGAAGATGCCCGCAAGAGAGCGCTTATCTGCAGCAAGCTCAGTTACATCCTCGCCGTTAAAGATAAGGGAGCCATCGGTAATCTTATAGGTAGGATCACCCATAATGACGCGGCCAAGTGTTGATTTACCTGCGCCGTTAGGTCCCATCAGAACGTGAGCCTGGCCATCACCAATGCTCAAATCAATTGAATGCAGGATGGATTTCTCCTCGGTACCTGCAGAAATTCCGTTTACACGGAGTAGCTCAGTTGCCATAAATCTCTCTCCAAATATCTCTACGTGCAAGCACGTGATACGTTTGTGACTAGCAAGTTTGGTCAGCTCTAGGGCGAGCAAAACCTTGTGCTAGTGCGGTTTTGTGGCAAAGACAAACGCCAATGTCACTGATGTTTGTCATACCCCAAAATCTGCTAATTCATACTAAATGGTAGGAATTAAAAAGCAACCCTCACATACGCACTTTTTCACGTTTTCTAGAAAATAATCGGATTTTTTCATAGGTTTCAAAAGTTATAAAAGCTTTTCTGCGCCAGAGCTGTCTCTCATGGGTAAACTAGAAACATCTATGTTTGTAACAAGGAGGATTCATGGGTCAGAGAATTCAAGGTACCGAAGATCTTTACGGCGGCTATATGCGCTCATGGGAGCATATGCAAGATATTGCCCGCCATCTGTTTGGTACTTATGGTTTTGACCGCATTGAGACTCCTGCACTTGAGCAGGTAGACACCTTTGTTCACGGTATTGGTGAGTCAACCGATGTAGTACGCAAAGAGATGTTCCGCGTTTTTTCAGGCGCGCTGCTCGATGATCTGCTAGCTGCCGGTAATGAGTCCGGTCTTAAGCCTCGTCAGCGTATGGCTATGCGTCCTGAGGGAACTGCTGGTGTGGTCCGTGCTGCTGTTGAGCACAATTTTGTGCCACAGGGAGGAACTCCCGCAAAGCTTTGGTACGCCGAGTCAATGTTTAGAGGAGAGCGTCCTCAGAAAGGCCGTCTGCGCCAGTTCCACCAGGTAGGCGTCGAGTGGCTTGGAGCCTCTGATCCAGCTGCCGATGCAGAGTCCATCATCATGTTGATGAAGTTTTACGAGCAGATGGGTTTCTCGCCAGCTGATATGAAGCTCATGATTAACTCCATGGGTGACGCGGAGTGCCGCCCAGCATATCGCGAGAAGGTCAAGCAGTTCATTCTTGATCACAAGGATGAGATGTGTGAGGACTGTCTTGAGCGTGCGGAGATTAATCCACTTCGTGCGTTTGACTGCAAAAACGAGAGCTGTCACGCGGTTATGAAGGACGCTCCACTGATTTCTGACAGCCTGTGTGATGATTGCCGTACTCATTATGAGCAGGTCAAGGCATATTTGGACGCTGCTGGTATTTCGTATGTTGAAGATCCAACGCTTGTTCGCGGTTTGGATTACTACACACGTACTGTTTTTGAGGTAGAGATTCCAAATGCTGGCGTTGGCGCTATCGGCGGCGGTGGCCGTTATGACGGTCTTGTTGAGCTTGAAGGTGGAAAGCCAACCCCAGGCGTTGGATTTGCTGTTGGCTTTGAGCGCATTATGCTGGCGCTAGAAGCTCTTGGTGTTGCAGCTGAGCCTGCAGCTCCAAGCTGTGTATATGTCGCTTGCGCAGGCGCTGAGCAGGCTCCTGTTGTATTTGATACCGTGCTGGCATTGCGTGAAGCTGGTATTAGATGCGAGGCTGATCGTACTGGTCGTTCGCTGAAGGCTCAGTTTAAGCAGGCAGATAAGATGGGCGCAACGCTTTGCGTGGTTATTGGCCCAGATGAGGTTGAAGCTGGTGCGGTAACCCTTCGTGATATGGAGTCTCACGAGCAGGTACAGGTACCTGTTGACCAGCTTGTTGTTGAGGTTAAAGCAAGACAGTAACAAATAGGACTGGAAGTCAAATTTAAACCTCTCATGTCTTAGGCATGAGAGGTTTTGTTTTGTTAGGCAACTTTAACGGCAGGAAGGCTTGCAGTCGCATCCGTTGTATCTTCGTCCTGCACGTGAGGCCATGAGCAGCTGCGGACATCTTCAGAGGTAAGGCCAAGCCAACGAGCGCGGTGACCGTCAATTTGCTGGACGGCGATGAAGCCACAGGGAAATTCCCAGAGTCCAAAGAGGCAGCAAGTAGAGGAAGCTTGCAGCTAGAAGGCTCATAGAAGGTGCACCAATTGCAGAGAGCACCGAGATGTTTGAGATGGACCACGGTACCAGAGGAGCAAGAATTACAGCGCTATTCTCGATATCCAAAGCAAGGGCGCTTGAAGAGTTTTCTGCGTTCTCGCACAGATCGTTTGTCAGCATAATAGCCAGGGTCTGGTTGCAAGAAACCATTGAGGTAAACATGCTGGTAATCAGAACGCCAAAGAAAGGCGTGGAGTTATCGGAGAGGTCAGCCACCAGCTGGCACATACGGCGAAGCAGGCCAGTTGTCTGGAAAAGACCAGCGTAGCTTGAAGAAATGGTTACGATTGTCAAGACGTTCATCATGGAGAAAACGCCGCCACCATTCACCATGTTTGCAACGGTAGCTCCTGGAGCACGAAGACCAAAGAGCAGGATGACTGGCAGATCTGCAAGAGGAACTCGCTGGACGATGACACACAGAACGCAGGCAAGTACCAAGCTGGATGCCATGGTAACAATGACGTCAACTTTAAGAAGCGAGAAAACAATTACAAGCAGTGCTGGTGTAAGCGAAATCAAAGAAAGCCTAAAGGAACGGCTCAGAAGACCAGTAACATCGGGGATAGTTCCCGTGTTTGCCATGAAGAAGTCCCAAGCCACGTAGATAACACATGCAGCAATAAAAGGCACCACGCTAGTACGAAGCATACGATTGATGTTCTTGGATAGATTGGTATCGGTGAGTTGCGAAACAAGGATTGCGCTGGTAGACATAGGGGAGCAACGATCGCCAAAGTAGCTACCTGCAAGAACAGCGCCACCAATAAAGAACTCGCTTGCTCCAATTGCCTTACCAATAGACATGCAGATGATGCCCATGGTTGCAGCGGTACCAAATGCGGTACCCAAAAGCATGGACATCATGGTGCAGAGTAAGAAGGTTGCCAGAATAAAGATAGATGGAGAAATAAATGAAGCAGAAATGCTGACAATCTCTGGAATGGTTCCAGCTGCTCGCCATGCTGCACTCATAGCGCCTACAACAGCAAACAGCGCAATAATTGTTTTAACTTCCCAGACAGACTCAAAGGCTGCTAAAAGAAGCTTTTTTGCAGAGATTTTGCGAGAGAGTCCGTAGCCAAAAAAGAGGAAGAAACCAATGGTCAGGATAGATGTAAGAGGGAAAGATAGGGCTGTACCTACGATGAGCATCACCGCAAAGGCACTTAGTACTATTAGCTCTACCATGCATCCACTCCAAACGAATTTCTTATGTAAATAGAGTAAGCAACTAAAAAGTTGAAGTCCAACTGTTTTCAATGGTTATAATTACAAGTAATTTTTGTAATACAGTGGGAGCAAAAATGAACTTTCAAACCATGGATTATTTTTGTTGCCGTTGCAGAAGAAAAGAGCTTCACCAAGGCGGCTGAACGCCTGAGCGTAACGCAGCAAACACTCTCGGCAAATATTGCGGCTGCAGAAAAAGAACTTGGCTCTAAGCTGCTAGAACGTACGGTCCCGCTGTCGCTCACGTTTGCGGGAGAAGAGTTCTTGCGCTATGCCCGTAGGTTCCAGGCTCAGCGGCGCGCTATGGATCAAGAGTTTCTTGATATTGCGGGCAACGAGCGAGGTCGCCTGCGTGTTGGCGTCACTGCTACACGAGGTCATATCATCATGCCGCGCTCCATTGCTGCTTTCCAAAAATTGCACCCAAATATCTCCATTGAGCTTGATGAGGGCGAGAATGACGAGCTTGTTGAGTGGCTGTCCGAAGGTCAGCTTGACTTGATTGTTGCAACGGTTAATTCGTCGTCGTATGACTTGGTTGTTAAAAAGCTGTTTGACGAGAAGATCGTTCTGGTAGTTTCTCAAGCGCTTCTTGAATCTTTGTATGCAGATAAGGTTGACTCGGTTGTCGCGCAAGTCAAAAAGACGGGAAAGCTCACGGCCTTGGAAGCTTGTCCTTTCTTAACGGTTGGTAAGCGAGACATTGCTGGTAGTTTTGCTCGTCATGCGTTTGCCGCGTCGGGTATTTCTCCTACCATCAAGGTCATGTCCAGAAACTCCGAGACGCTTTTGGCGCTTGCCATGAGAGGCGTCGGCGCGTGCTTCTTGCCATCAGAGCTGGTGGCCTCTTCTTATTACGACTTTGAAACGTCTGGTCTTCACATCATTGAACTGGGAAAAGAGATGTCGTACTCGGTTAGTGTTGCCTGGCGACGCACTGACCATGTGTGGAGCGCAATTGAGTCATTTGCTCAGGTTCTCTCTGAGCAGCGCTACGTAGTTAAGCGAGGGGAGTAGCGTGGATGCTCTTCAGTCTGACAACAACCTTGAGATTTTGTACCAGGATGAGTATCTGCTTGCCGTGAATAAACCGGCGGGAATTATCGTTCATGCGGACGGTACTCAGGAGCCCTCGTTAACTGAGGTAGTTCGCGAGAAACTCCGCGCACTTGAGAGCTCAAGCCAGATAGATCTTTCCCAGGTCCAAGCTCTGAATCGACTTGATAGAGAGACTACGGGCATTGTGCTCTTCTCACTCAAAAAAGAAACGCAGCCACAGTTTGATCAACTTATTGCCTCCAAGGAGCTTTCCAAAGAGTATCTTGCAGCTGTTAAGGGAGCATTTGAACCAAATAAACTGCTGATAGATAAGGCAATTGGAAAAGATCGTCATGACGCTCAGAAGATGAGAATCTCAGCCACAGGTAAGCCTTCTCAAACGGAGGTACGCCTTATTAAGGTTGCATCGTCAGCACAAGGTCAAACTCAAAGCTTGCTACTGGTCAATTTGCTGACAGGAAGAAAGCATCAAATTAGAGTGCATCTCTCGTCACTTGGATTTCCTCTGGTAGGAGACGCACTGTATGGAAGCGTATCATCTCTGCAGCGCACCTCAAAAAAAGAAGCATAGGCCGCAGCCGTTAATGCTCCATGCATATCGCGTTGGATTTATTCATCCAGTGACGGGCGCAAAAATTGTGATTAAAACGGATATTCCAGAGCGATTTTCTTATTTTGGTGTCACCGAGGTGGACTTATAGTACATACTTTGTGGTAGAGACATACATTCATTTTGTGCGGATACGTTACCCAGACGTGCATAAAGTGAACGAGGAGGGGGAGAAATGCCTGGCACAATGCGAGGTGTCTATACCAACCTGACTGAAATCCGCAGGAAGGTATTTAAAGAAGTTTCAACGCTTGCGTATGAAAAAGCAGATAAGAGCGTTGATGAAATTGCTCGCCAGATGGAAGAGCTGCCTTACAAGATTATTCCTGGTGATATTGCTACGTATCGTGAGAGCGTCTTCTTGGAGCGCGCTATTGTTGGCGAGCGCATTCGCATGACTATGGGCATGCCTATGCAGGGCGTGGATCAGCCAGAAAAAATTTCTGACGGCCTAGAAGAGGCCTCTCGACCTGAGGTTTATTACCAGCCACCGCTGATTAACATCGTTAAGTTTGCGTGTAACGCCTGCGAGGACAACGTGTATCGCGTTACCAACGCGTGCCAAGGTTGTCTTGCGCACCCTTGTCGAGAGATTTGTCCTAAAGAGGCAATTAGCTTCGTAGACAAAAAGGCATACATTGACCAGGAGAAGTGCATTCAGTGTGGCATGTGCTTCAAGGTCTGCCCTTACCAGGCAATTCATCACCATGTACGTCCTTGCGCCGCTGCTTGTGGTATGGATGCTATTGGTTCTGATGAGCATGGTCGCGCAGACATTGATTACGAGAAGTGCGTATCTTGTGGTCAGTGCCTGGTCAACTGCCCCTTTGGTGCTATTGCCGATAAGAGCCAGATTTTCCAGGTAATTCAGGCTATCAATGAGGGTTATACCGTTGTGCCAATCGTGGCTCCTTCATTTGTTGGTCAGTTTGGCAAGGGCAGCGTTGGTCGTCTTCGTGAGGCATTCAAGGAGATGGGATTCGCCGAGGTAGAAGAGGTAGCAACTGGTGCTGACCTCTGTACCGTTCAGGAAGCAGAAGACTTTGTCAAAGAAGTTCCAGAGAAGCTTCCCTTTATGGGAACAAGCTGCTGTCCTTCCTGGTCTGCAATGGCTAAAAAAAGAGCACCCAGAGCATGCTGATGCTATCTCTATGGCTCTCACCCCAATGGTTTTGACTGCTCGTCTAGTAAGAAAACAAAATCCAGAGTCCAAGATTGTCTTTATTGGACCATGCACTGCTAAGAAGCTTGAGGCACTGCGCCGCTCCGTTAAGTCAGAGGTTGACTTTGTTCTGACCTTTGAGGAGCTTGCAGGAATGATGGAGTCTAAGGGTATTGACTACACCAAGCTCGATGACGACAACTCCGACTTTGAAAACGCCTCCCATGACGGTCGTGCTTTTGCAGTGGCCGGTGGCGTAGCAGGCGCAGTTGTAAACGTCATCCACCAGAAGTACCCTGATAAAGAAGTACCTATCATGGCTGTTGATGGCCTTGCTGAGTGTCGAGCTATGCTTAAGGATGCTGTTAAGGGTAAATATCCAGGCTACCTTCTTGAGGGCATGGCTTGTCCTGGCGGCTGTGTCGGAGGCGCTGGCACCCTGAGTGCCGTTAACCGTGCTGCCGCAGCAGTTAAGCGTTACGCAAAGACCGCTTCTTCCGAGCTGGCTTCTGCTAATAAGTACAACGATCTTATTTCAGAGCTTGCGGGCACCGTTTCTGCTGAGGTTGAGATTGCCGAGGTTCTTGAGGTTCAGAAGCCTGTTGAGTAGGCAGGTTCTCTCAAACTAAACGTAAAACGCCGGTGCACTGCATCGGCGTTTTTATATGAGATGCAGATTATTAAGGTAATTTACCTGATAAAAAAGGACCTGCGTTAACAGGTCCTTTAAATTTTAGCTGAGAGATAGTCAACAAAATGCTGATTATTATGAATTACTCAGATTTTTCGTTTTTCATGGATGCATAGAACGTTGCATGCGCAAAAACGTCTTTAATGGTTTTTCCATTAATAAAAGGAAGCGCGAGAAATTCGTCTACCGTTGGAACTAGTTCAGAACAATCTACAAAGTGGTTTTTTGAGTTTCTAATACTGGTGTCTTGAGCTCTCCATGCCTCAAAGTTGACATCAGTGAGGTAATAAACCTGGTGTCCGACTTGCATGTACACAGAGTGATTACTGTGCAGGTACTCTACCAGGTCCTCGTAAGAAATCTGGAGAACCTCAGAACTTTTCTTGCCCATGATGCAATCCTTTCCACGTCGCTTGCGCGCAAATTATGGACGCACTTTTATAGACTATACCGCCCTCAGAATACGCTTATTCAGATGAATTGAGAGGCATAGGCAAGCGGACGTTTTTCTCGCTCAACGGCAATGAGCGGATGGTTGCAAATTTAGTGCTACTATTTGAGAATTTCTTGCACCATCTCATCTGCAGTATTGCAGAGTATGGTGGCACCTGCAGCTAGAAGCGTTTCTTTATCCCTAAATCCCCAGGTAACACTAATGCAAGGCATGCCACTGTTGCGTGCTGTTGCAACATCAACCTCAGAGTCTCCAATATAGACACCGTCTTGAGGGTCAACACCAATTTGAGCGAGGGCGTAATGGACAGGCTCGGCATCAGGCTTTCTTTTAAGGTCATCTCGCTGGCCCAGCGCAAAGTCAAATCTACCTGGGAAGAAATTGCTCATTAAATCTGCTATGGCAAAGTCTGGCTTGTTTGAGACAACGGCACACTTAACGCCTGCAGCCCTAAGCGTATCAACCGCATCAAGGATACCAGGGTAGGGCGCAGTGTTATCCAAACTATGGTCAGCGTAGTGCTCTTTAAAACACGCAAGTACACGCTGGTATGTTGCGTCATCAGTATCCTCTGGCACAGCATCGCGGATAAGTTTAGCAACGCCATTTCCAACCATCTGACGGACCTCATCAACGGTATAGGTGGGCATGTTGAACTGCTCAAGAGCGTAATTGGTTGCCCAAGCAAGATCAACAATGGTGTTCAGAAGTGTTCCGTCTAGATCAAAAACAGCGGCTTTATAGGCCATGAAAGCTCCAAGTTCTTCTCGCCCTGTAAGAGGGCTCATGTGTATCAATTTCAGTCTAGCGTAAAAGTGTGACGGTAAGTTATTTATTCCTCGTGAATCTCCACTAAGTTTAGATTGAGAGGATTCGACTAAACGTTGGAGAGTACAATGGTTTATCTATGAGCAAGAACGTGCCGTCTACACGTTTTTGCCGTCTTGAAGGCGCTTTCCGATTTGGCACAGGGAAGCAAAGACGAAAGGATAACAATGGATTGTTCCTCAGAAACCCCCCAGAATTATTCCGCTCACGCAGCTGTTGATTTGCACAGCATGCATTCGCATACCTGCGGAGAGCTTCGCGCAGAGCATATCGGTCAGACCGTTACGCTCACTGGTTGGGTTTGGCGTCGTCGTGACTTTGGAGGCCTGATCTTTGTTGACCTTCGTGATCGTGAGGGTTTGACACAGATTCTGTTTGACCCAGATGTTGATGCAGAAACATTTGCAACTGCAGAGACGATTCGTCCTGAGTGGCCTGTTTTGATTTCTGGTACGGTTCAGCATCGTTCTGAAGGTCAGACTAATGAGGCTCTTGCTACCGGTGAGGTAGAGGTACTTGCTTCAAAGATTGAGGTTCTTAACACCAGCGCAGTTCCACCATTCCAGATTGAGAACTACATTGATGTTAACGAAGATCTTCGCCTGAGGTATCGCTATGTTGACCTGCGCCGTCCTCAGATGGCACAGAATCTTCGTATGCGTTCTGATTTTGCGTTTGCGCTTCGTGAGGCATTCCATAAGCGTGACTTTACCGAGGTAGAAACTCCAGCACTGTTCAAATCCACTCCTGAGGGGGCTCGTGACTTCCTGGTTCCATCCAGAATGCAGGGCGGAAACTTCTACGCACTACCACAGTCTCCACAGCTATTGAAGCAGCTGCTGATGATTGGCGGCGTTGAGCGCTACTACCAGATTACTAAGTGCTTCCGCGATGAGGATCTTCGTGCAGATCGTCAGCCTGAGTTTACGCAGGTTGATATGGAGATGGCATTTGTCCGCGAGGAAGATGTCATGGCTGAGCTTGAGGATATTCTGGGCGATGCTTTGCAAAGATGGGTATTAAGTTCCCAGCTCCACTGCGCAAGATTCAGTACTGGGACGCAATGGATACCTACGGCTCCGATAAGCCTGATACTCGCATTGGCATGGAGCTCCACGATGTTTCTGAGATCTTCAAGCAGTCTAGCTTTAAGCTCTTTAGCTCTGCTGCTACAACAGAAGGTCAGTATGTCAAGGCGATCAACGTTAAGGGTGCAGGCACCTGGCCACGTTCTCAGGTAGATAAGCTTGCCGAGGTAGCTGCTGGCTTTGGTGCCAAGGGACTTGCATGGGTCGCCTTCAAAGAGGACGGCTCCGTGGGAGGTCCTATTACCAAGTTCTTCTCGCCAGAAGAGCTTGAGGCACTACGTGCAGAGATGTCTGCTGAGGCAGGGGACTTGATTCTTTTTGCTGTGGGCGGTCGCCTGGAGACAGATGAGATTCTTGGTGGCATGCGCCTGCATATGGCAAAGGTTCTGGATGTACCACGAGAAGGTCATGATTTCCTCTGGGTTGTTAACTTCCCACTGTTCCACTGGGATGAGGAGACTCAGTCTTACGCCTCTGAGCACCAGCCCTTTACGCTTCCTCGTGAGGATGAGCTTGACCTTCTGGACACTGACCCTCTGGCTATGGGCTCGTATACGTACGACTTTGTCATGGACGGCTTTGAGGCTGGCGGCGGCGGAATGCGTATCCACAACGCTGAGCTGCAGCTTAAGATTCTGGAGAAACTCGGCTTTACTGAAGAGCGCGCAAAGGCTCAGTTTGGCTTCTTGATGGAGGCTCTGACGTTTGGTGCGCCTCCAATGGGCGGCTTTGCACTTGGTCTTGACCGCGTGTGTATGCTGCTTGCAGGTGCTGATTCCATCCGCGACGTCATGGCCTTCCCAAAGACTACTTCTGGCTCTGATTTGATGTCTAGCGCTCCTTCTCCTGTTTCTAATGAGCAGCTCAAGGAGGTTTCGCTTCAAACGCTTCCAAAAGAGGCATAAGCAAACCAAGCAACGCAAGACAGTAAGGTACGTGGTGTTTTAGTAATGAATGACGCTTCTGTAAAAGAAAAAGCTCCATCTGCTCGCGCTGAGTTAAAGGTAATCTTGGACCATTTTGGCGCGTCTAAAAAGGACTTTGTTATGTCGGGACTCTGCGTGTTTGCAGAGTCCCTACTCGAATTAGTGATTCCTGTACTCATGGCCCAAATTGTTGACCAGGGCATTTTGCAAGGCAACCTTCAGACTGTTTTTGTAAACGGCACCGTTATGGTTGTCTTTGCTCTTCTCGCCATGTTTGCTGGTATTGGCTATGCACGCTACTCAGCAAAGGCAGCCATGGGACTGGGCGCTCAACTCAGACAAGATGAGTATCGTCGTATGGAAGAGTTTGCTTTTGCAAATCTTGATAAATACGATTCATCTTCTTTGGTTACGCGTTTGACTTCTGATGTAACTATTATTCAGAACGCCTTTGCAATGGGTACGCGCCCGTTTATGCGTGGACCAATTATGCTGGTCATGGGCTTGGTTATGGCGTTTATTATGAGCCCAGAGCTGGCAATAGTGTATTTTGCCGTGCTGCCTTTCTTGGCTATTGCACTCTTCTTTATTGTGAAGCGCGTTGGTCCTTTGTATCGCGTTATGCAAAGTGCAATGGATAAGCTTAACGAGGCACTGCAGGAAGACTTTGCCGCGGTGCGAGCGATTAAGGCATATGTCCGAGAAGGATATGTCTCCGAGCGCTTTGAAAAAGTTAATACCCAGTATGCGCAGACTGCTACAAAGACCTTGGAACGTCCGTCTTAAACCTGCCTATTTTCCAGGCTTCAATGTATGTCACTAATGTGGCTATTCTTTGGTTTGGTGGCCAGATGATTATGGCTGGCAGACTGGGCGTTGGTGAGCTCACGGGCTTCATGAGTTACGTACTGCTTATCATGAACTCTCTTATGATGATTTCTGGCGTGTTCTTGCTTACTGCTCGCGCCATTACTAGTGTGCGTCGAATCGGAGAGATTCTTTCCGAAGAGCCTGCTATTGAGTCTCCAGAGCACGGCTTGACTGACGTTAAGAATGGCGAGGTTCGTTTTGAAAACGTGTCCTTCAAGTACAGCCAGAGCGCTGAAGAGGACGTTCTTGAAGACATTAACCTCTCATTTGCGCCAGGCTCCACCGTTGGTATTCTCGGCGGCACCGGCTCCGGAAAAACTACCCTTATCCAGCTGATTGCTCGCTTGTACGATGTAACTGAAGGCACCGTGCTTGTTGGCGAGAATGACGTCCGCTCCTACAATCTTGTTTCACTTCGTGACGCAGTGTCTGTTGTCCTTCAGAAAAATGTACTGTTCAGCGGCACCGTCCGCGACAACCTGCTCTGGGGAGATCCCAACGCTACTGACGAGGAACTGCTCCATGCGTGTTCTATTGCATGCGTTGATGAGTTTCTTGACAGGATTGGTGGCTTGGACGGAGACCTTGGTCAGGGTGGCGTTAATGTCTCCGGTGGCCAGAAGCAGCGTCTTTGTATTGCACGTGCGCTTTTGAAGAAGCCAAAAATTATCATTTTTGATGACTCTACCAGCGCGGTTGATACCGCAACCGACGCAAAGATTCGTGCAGGGCTTGCCGAACTTGCTGACATGACAAAAATCATCATTGCCCAGCGTGTGAACTCAGTTATGGACTCAGATCAGATTGTCGTTCTTGATAACGGTAGGGTTCATATGACTGGCACCCACACAGAACTTCTCGCCAAGAGCCCTATCTATAGAGAGCTTTATGAGTCGCAGACTGGCGGTAGTCAGTCGGACATTGACGCTGCTGGTAAGGAGGTGTCACATGGCTAATCGCGCAGGAGGAGCACGTCCTCAAAACATTGGACATACCATTAGAGTGTTTGTCTCGTACTTAGGTCATGCTAAGAAGCGCCTTATGTTGGTGGCACTCCTTGTTTCTATCAGTGGTTTAGCGGCGCTTCTGGGCACCTATATGATTAAGCCTGTTGTTGCGGCAGTGGGCAGGGGAGATGTAAGTGGCTTTACCAACCTTGTTGTGTTCACAGCGGTTGTGTATGCAATCGGAGCGCTTACTAGTGTTGGTTACACGCAAATTATGGTTCGCGCTGCTCAGAGGATTGTTTTTGACATCAGACGAGACCTTTTTGAGCACATTGAGTCGCTGCCGCTGAGGTTCTTTGACCGCCGAACTCGCGGCGATATCATGAGTTTCTTTACCAACGACGTGGATACCATCTCAGAAGCGCTTAACAACAGCTTTGCCAACCTTGTTCTGGCGTTTATTCAGATGGTTGGTACGCTTGTACTGCTCATTGTTCTTAACTGGCAGTTAACGCTTATCACTATTCTCTTTGACGTTTTGATTGTGATTTATGCACGCTATGCAAGTAAGCGCTCTGCCAAGCATTACTCGGTGCAGCAAAAGAGCCTTGGTGTTCTTAACGGTTTTGCAGAAGAAACAATCTCTGGCCTTAAAGTGGTTAAAGTTTTTAATCACGAGGATGCAAACTTTGCTGATTTTCTAAAGGTCAATGAGGAGTTACGGCACTCTGGAACAAGTGCTCAGGGCTACGCAGCAACTATGGTTCCTATCACGGTTTCGTTGACGTATATCAATTACGCCGTGGTCACCGTGGTTGGCGCACTGCTTGCCGTAAACGGACACGCGGATGTTGCAAGTCTTGCGTCCTACCTGGTCTTTGTTCGCCAGGCAGCCATGCCGTTTAACCAGTTCACACAGCTCTCCAACTTCCTGCTTACCGCTCTTGCTGGTGCTGAGCGCATCTTTGCGGTTATGGAGATGACTCCCGAGGTTGATGAGGGCAAGGTTGACCTGGTTCGCGTTAGTGGTTACGAGTCTGGAGAAGAGTCCTGGGCTTGGGTCACACCGTCTGGCGAGAAAACCCCTCTTGCCGGAGACGTTCGCTTTGATGACGTGACCTTTGGATACGACGATGATCAGACAGTTCTTGCAAACCTCACCCTGTTTGCAAAACCTGGCCAGAAGATTGCATTTGTCGGCTCAACTGGTGCTGGTAAAACAACAATTACCAACCTCATCAACCGCTTCTACGATGTTCGTAGCGGAACCATCACCTACGACGGCATTCCAATCAATGACATCAAGAAGTCTGCACTAAGGTCCTCCCTGGGCATTGTTTTGCAGGACACACATCTGTTCACGGGTACCATCGCAGATAATATTCGCTTTGGTAAGTTAGACGCCACTGATGACGAGGTTATTGCTGCAGCAAAAATCGCAAACGCAGATAAGTTTATCCGCCGTATGCCTCGTGGTTACAACACCGTGCTTACCTCGGACGGCGCCAACCTTTCCCAAGGTCAGAGGCAGCTTTTAGCAATTGCGCGTGCTGCTATTGCTGATCCTCCCGTGCTTATCTTGGACGAGGCAACTTCCAGTATTGATACGCGTACTGAGGCACTTATCGAGAAGGGCATGGATGCCCTGATGGCAGGCCGTACCGTCTTTGTGATTGCTCACAGGCTGTCTACGGTTCGTAACTCTGATGCCATTATGGTTCTGGAACATGGTCGCATTATTGAGCGTGGTACTCACGATGAGCTTATTGCAAAGCATGGAGAGTATTATCAGCTGTATACGGGATCGCGCGAGCTGGAGTAGGGGCGTTTTATGTTTGAAGCGTTAGCTGTGGCTCTTGGTGGAGCTCTGGGTAGTTTAGGTCGCTGGCAGTTGGGAGTCCTTTTTAAACAGTGGATTCCTAACCTGCCAGTTGGTACGTTAGCAGCAAATGTAGTAGCAGGTTTGATTATTGGTTTTGTGACGGGACTTGACCTTGCAAGTCCACTTCAGCCGCAGGTAAAGCTATTCTTAGCTGTGGGCCTTTGCGGAGGACTTTCGACCTTCTCGACCTTTTCAAATGAAACGCTTACCTTTATTCAAGCAGGTAATTGGGCCGCTGCAGGTGTGAATATTGCGGTCAATGTTATAACGTGCCTGGTTGCTGTGTTTATTGGACTGAAATTATCGGCTATTGTGTCGTAGCGCAATAGTTCACTCGTCTAAATTAAAAGCTAGATATCCTTCTTTTGGATACCTAGCTTTTTAATTTGCTTTCTTTTAAATACCGCAGTTGCGTTTTATTTTGTTATCTTAGGCAGTACAAAGAGCACGATTCCCATGGTAACAAGAGGGATACAAGCTACGCACACAAGTACAAAGAGTGCATTCTGAGCTCCTGCAAGGGTGCTTGTAGCTAAGTCTGTAGCTCCAAGCTGAGAAGCCGCTACAACGCCAGAAATAACGCTGGTGCCCATAGCGCCAAAGAGCTGCTGCAGTGTGTTGATAACAGCATTTCCATCTGCCTTGCGGTCTTCTGGTAGATGTCCTAGAGCTACCGTAAAATTGTTTCCCATCTGAAGCGCCTGGCCAATGGCAAAGATAGTAAAAATATACGTAATCATTTCTACGGTAAGCTGGTGAACAAAGAGCAGCAAAAGGAGCATGCTGGTAAGGCAGCAAAGAATGCCTGTAACAATAGGCTTTTTAGCGCCCAGCTTGTCTAAAATCTGACCAGAAATTGGTGCCATAACTGCGCCAATAGCACAGCCTGGCAACATCTGAGCTCCTGCTGCGGTAGCGCCTGCACCTAGTACTAGCTGGGAGAAGTTAGGCAGAAGATACGACTGACCAAGAATAATAAATTGCAGAGCAACAATAGCAAAGAGCGAGAGCACAAAGCCCTTCTCGCTAAATACCTCAAGGTTAATGATAGGAATTTTTGTAGATTTATTAGATTGCTCCTGGTGTTTAAAGGAGTTTTCGTGACGCACAAAGAACATAAGTGAGCCCACAAAAATCATAATTGCGAGCAAAACAGGAATGCTAAGCAGGCCAAACGCGCTGGACTCGTCAATAACAAAGATGAGCGCAATAAAACTTACGGTAAGCAGCAGCCAGCCAAAGACATCAAAAGAAATCACTTCAGTCTCATGGCTCTGTTGGATTGAACTAATTCCCAGAATAAACGCCACAATCAAGAAGGGGAGAAGTCCGGCAAAGATCATTCGCCAGCCAAGATGCTCTGCAATCCAGCCACCAGCTGAAGGTCCTACTGCAGGTGCAACGGCGGTAACTAGCATGCCGATGCCCATCATGACACCCATGTTTTTAAGTGGAGCCTGTTCGGTGATGATGTTGAACATCAGTGGTAGCGCTAGACCGGTGCCAATGCCTTCTAAAATACGGCCAAGCAGCAATAACATAAACGTTGGAGCAGCAAATCCGCAGAGAATGCCACTGATATAGAAGATCATGGCCACGGTAAAGATACTTTAGTTTTGAATCGTCTGTTTAAATACGACGACATAGGCATGATAATGGCAAGAATCAAAAGGTACGAGGTGGTCATCCATTGTACCGTTGAGGTGCCAATAGAGAATTCCTCCATTAACGTTGGAAACGTCACGTTCATGGCGGTTTCTACGACAACTCCCGAGAAGGACATAATTCCTGTTGCAATTACAGAAAGAACAAGTTTTGCGTTGAGCTCTCTTTTAAACATTTAATCCCTTCTTTTCTCGGCGGTACATCGTAACACTATTCAAAGCAGGTTTTATAGCTGTTGGCGTATTCGTCACGGTTCTATAAGTAGGCAAAAAAGAACGGGGTGGCTTAAACCACCCCGTTCTGCTTAACAATATTGCGTGTTAGCAAGCTGTTTATTTAGCTTTGCCCTGGTTAGCAACAGCGTTAATCTTTGCCTCGATGACAGCTGGATCGCCAATATAGTGCTTATCAACAATGTTCCAGTCCTTGTCAAAGGTGTATGCGCAAGGAATGCCAGTTGGGATGTTGACCTCAAGAATCTCTTCTGGGGTGAGGTGCTCAAACTGCATAACAAGAGCGCGAAGGCTGTTGCCGTGTGCAGCAATAAGAACACGCTTACCTGCCTCAAGCTGTGGCTTGATCTCCTGCTCAAAGTAAGGCCATGCGCGTGCAATAGTGTCCTTCAGGCACTCGGTGTATGGAAGGTCCTCTGCTGGGACATCGCGGAACATCTCCTGAACGTGAGGATCGCGCTCGTCACCTGGCTCAAGAGCTGGTGGCTGAACGTCAAAGGAGCGACGCCAAATCTTTACCTGCTCCTCGCCGTGCTCAGCAGCGGCATCTGCCTTGTTGAGACCCTGAAGTGCGCCATAGTGGCGCTCGTTCAGACGCCAGGTCTTATGAACAGGAAGCCAGTTACGGTCAAGCTCATCAAGAACATGATTCAGAGTGTGAATAGCACGCTTGAGCAGAGAAGTGTAGCAAACATCAAAGTCATAGCCAGCCTCTTTAAGAGCACGACCACCAGCGCTGCTGCCTCCTCGTGACCAGTCTCGGTAAGGTCAACGTCAGTCCAACCAGTGAACAGGTTGAGCTTGTTCCACTCAGACTCACCGTGGCGAACAATAACAAGGTGCATGTACTGATCTTCAGCCATTAGGCTTCCTTTCTACGCGTCAAACTTTGTGCACCATACGTGGTAAACACCAAGTTTTTGGCAATACTTTACATACAGGTGCAAGACAAAACGCTTGCGAATAATATTCTACCGCACACCGAAAAATACGTGCGAATCAATGTCTAAAAGATTTTCATATCGCCTGTGCCAACTTTGAACTGCCTCCCATTTCTTGGACACGAGAAATAGAAAGCAGTTCAAAACACACCTAAGTCAGATAATCTGTTAAAAAGACGTATACATTACGCCGAAAATAGCTGAAACATGCAGAATATCTGACTTAGAAGTGTAATATGCCTGCAATTGAGCAGAATATCTGACTTAAGTGTGTTCCTTAGGTGCGGAATTTACCTATAGTTAAATTTCTTATATAAGTCTATTCATGTATAAGCATATTAGATGAAGCTTATGCATAGAGATGCATATCAGGTAGTGCGACCGCCTAACTGCCTGCTATCTTGATTAAGAACATGTCGATTCTTCGGCAGAACCTACCAAAGCTGCGCTATTTTGTGCGCCAGGTCTAAAAGCCGACGTTAATACGCTTCAGAATCATAATCACCCGCATATGAACTGCGTCCCAAAACTTGGACATAAGAAATGGGGGGGCAGTTCACTTTGACTTAGAGCGCAGTTCTCAATTGTTTTGGTAAGAATTTAGATTCTGCAAATAATTTATGATTCAGCGTATGCAAGCATGCAATGAGGGTATAGTATGCCGTAGTTAACAAATTGAGGAGTGTCTGTATGAGTCCTATTGATATTTTGGTTGTCCTTATCGTCATTGCTCTTGTTGCTCTTTGCGTCCGCTCTCAACTTAAGAGCGCAAAAGAGGGTTCTTGTTCTGGCTGTTCTTCATCCAGCAGCTGTGGCACTCATCACGGTGGAGACGGTCACTGTGGTGTTGCTCAGAAAATGATTTCTGACGTCGATAAGGCTTTTGACGCTCAATAGGTCAATTGTCACAATTTCATTAACAATTTTTACCATTCGCCCGGTTTCAGGGAAGTGGAAACATAGCCGTAACAAGAATGTGTCATGGTAGTTACGATTCCAGTTTTTCTGACCCGGGAGGACCGTATGAGTACGGATAAGAAAATTGACTATATTCTTCGCACGGTAGAGGAGCGAGACGTTCGCTACCTGCGTCTTTGTTTTACCGATGTACTCGGCGGATTAAAGGCTCTCTCCATTTCCCCCGAGGAGCTAGAAGAGGCTTTTGTTGAGGGCATTGGTTTTGACGGCTCCAACGTTGACGGCTTTGCTTCCCAGGAGCAGTCCGATCTTCTCGCGTTCCCCGATGCAGATACGTTCCAGATTCTTCCATGGAAGACAGATGATGGTGTAGTTGCAAACGTATTCTGCGATATTCAAACTCCTCGACGTGAGGCTTTTACAGGCGATCCACGCCTTGTACTGAGAAATGCTTTTATCAAGGCAGAAGACCTAGGCTATGTCGCAAATGTTGGCCCTAAGCTTGAGTATTTTTATTTTGTGAGCGGGACTGAGCCAAAGCCTATTGATCAGGCTGGATACCTTGATTTGAATTCTGCTGACCTCAGCCATAGCCTTCGATACTCCACGTCTCGTGCACTTGAGAATCTTTCTATTCCTGTTCAGTATTCTTTCCATGCAGCTGGCCCTGCTCAAAACGGCGTTGAGCTCCGTTATGCAGAAGCACTAACTTGCGCGGATAACATTGTTACTGCTCGTCTGGTTATCAGGCATATTGCAACACTTCACGGTGTGTTTGCTTCGTTTATGCCAAAGCCTCTTCAGGGAGTTCCTGGCTCAGCCATGCTTTTGAATCAGTCGCTTCTTGACCACGATGGCGAGTCTCTGTTCTGGGCTCCAAAGACTGAGAGCGAGGCCCACCTTTCTGAGCTTGCTCAACACTACATTGCAGGTCTTATTAAGTACGCTCCCGAGTACATGCTTATTACTAACCCAACGGTTAATTCCTATAAGCGTTTTGATCGTGATGCTATTCCTGCCTATGCAACCTGGGGTCGTAAAAACCGTTCTGCTATGGTTCGTATTCCTACGCATAAGCCAGGAAAGCATGTTGCCACCCGTGCTGAGCTGCGTATTCCTGATCCAACTGCAAACCCTTATTTGGCAAATGCTGTAACGCTTATGGCTGGCCTCAAGGGTATTGAAGAGGGTCTCTCTCTTCCTGAAGAGTTTGTGGGCGGAAATCCTGCTGATTATGGCGAGAAACTCCCCACAAATCTTGGAGAGGCACTTGAGCGCTTCAAGCAGTCTGAGCTTCTCAAAGACGCTCTTGGTGAGCATATCTTCTCGTATCTGTGTGAGCGCAAAGCAGAGGAGTGGTGTGAGTTCTGCCTTACCGTCACTGACTGGGATACCCAGAAATACTACGCTGGTTGCTAAGCAACTATTCTGCTTGCATTTATTAGGTACCTTTGAACCCTGTTCTGATTTTTTCAGAGCAGGGTTTTTTGACGAGAAACCCTTGTTTCACGCAAAGAATGTAGTCTTCTTACTCGAATTGTTACCGTTTTATGAACTGAAAAAATTACTTTTACCTGGGCTTTATTGGATAGAATGACTCAATAATAGTCATTTATACAAAGAAATATAGCTTCTCACCATTTTTTTATGCAATAAAAAAACGAGAAATACGAAGAAAATTATAAGTAGATTTTTTTCATATTTGATTCCTATAATTCATTCCAATGAATTTCAGCTCAGATTTATTCAGGAAGAGGCAGATATGAAATCTTCATTTGTAACTACAGCTAAGAAGGCTGCCCTAAAGGGCGCCGCAGTTGTTTCTATGGCATGTGCGCTTATGGGTCTTATGGCCTGCTCACCCTCTAAACAAGAGACTGCTCAGCAGAGCACCACTGCACAGTCAGAGTCCGGCTATACGCTGGTAACTAAGGGTCATCTGACCGTTGTAGCAGAGCTTGGTTTCCAGCCTTTGAGTACTTTGAAGGTAACTCAACCACTCCTGTTGGTTTTGACGTTGATCTTATTACCGAGATTGCAAAAAGACTCAATCTTGAGGTTACGTACCTGCCAAACCAGAAGTTTGACACCCTTGTTCCAACTATTAAGCAGGGTGGCAAAGCAGACGTTGCTATCGCAGGTATTACTATCACTGACGATCGCTCACAGGAGGTAGACTTCACTACTTCTTACCTCGACTCCAATCAGTCTCTGGTTGTTAAGTCTGGCAGCACCGAGACTGAGCAGACACTCAATGATGCCTCTAAGAAGGTTGTTGTTCAGACAGGTACTTCCGGCGAGGATTGGGCCAAGGAGAACCTTCCAAAGGCAACTATTGTTTCTGTAGACGATGTTGCTGCAGCAATGGCAGGAGTTCAGACTGGTCTGTACGACGCTATGGTTATTGACCTGCCTGTTGCTTCCAATCTGATTAGCACTTCATATTCTGATCTGACTATTGCAAAAGAGATTCCAACAGGTGAGCAGTACGGCATTGCTGTTTCCAAAGACAATCCTGCGCTGACCGAGGCAATCAACAAGGTTCTTGCAGATATGGAAAAAGATGGCACTATGGCCTCTCTCAAGTCCAAGTGGTTTGGTTCTAACATCTAGTTTTACCAGCTCAGCAAAAGTGCTTGAAGTCAGATTTGGCTTCAAGCACTCACTGTTTTCATCAGGATTTATTGCAACTAAGCTCTAAAGGAGTATCACGTGATTGCACTTTTGCACAAAACTATGTCAGGACAGCAACTGTCCTTGTGCATGTCATCTGCGAGTTTTGACGACAAACCTACGACCCAGGATACGGCTGAGTCAAAGGGTTTGCATACACGTGTGCACTCCACGCTGCTTGTAGTTCTTCTCGCCACGCTTCTTTTGAGCGGGCTGTTCTTTATGTCTCTGAGCGCGTTTTCTGCTCAGAGTGCGTTTGCCCTTACCACAAACAAGGCAACGGCTAAATCAAACCAAACGGAAGGTAACGGTGTTATCGGCGGTAAAGAGACCCGTTTGACCTGGGAGGGAACAGTTGAGGACGAGCAGGTCTCTCAGCTTACTTTGCAGCTTCCAGAGGGCTCCGATCTGCAGAGCGCAACTACTAAGGTGACCGTTCTTTCAGGTCTTACGCGCGAGAAGATCGAGGCAACTGCAAGCGTCCAGGGAACGCAGGTTGTGATCTCTTTTGCAACACCCGTGGATGCTCAAAAGCTGATTCGTGTAGAGATTTCCGGCATGAAGTTTCCTGCTGACGGCGGTTCGTACTCTGTCGAGGGAACCTATACCACTGAGCAGGGAACTCAAAAGCTTGCTTCTTCTCCCGAAATCACCATTATTCCTAACACCCCTGTTCAGGCTATAGTGAATTGGCTTGACGCTCAGCCTTGGGTTGAAGCATGGAACTCCAACCACTTTTTGGGCATGTTCTTAAAGCCTCAGCTGATTGTTTCTTCCGTTGTAATGCTGTTCCCTGGATGGCTGGTTTGTCTGGCAATTGTAATTTGCGCTTATCCCGTGGCTATTGTGCTGGGAATGGGATTTGCCCTGCTTAAGATCTCCAAAAATCCGCTCCTGCGCGCGCTTGCAGTGGTATACATCAATCTGTTGCGCGGAACCCCATTTTTCCTGCAGATTTATATTCTGTTCTTTGGTCTTCCTATGCTGAATATCAATTTGGACACTAATCTGCTCGGCTTTATTGTGGTTGCCATTAATTCTTCTGCGTATCTTTCAGAGATCTTCCGTGCGGGCATTCAGTCGATTCCACAGGGTCAGTATGAGGCAGCAAGTTCTCTTGGTATGAATCGTTTCCAGACCATGACGTTTATTATCATTCCCCAAACTATCCGCCGAGTAATCCCACCTCTTACCAGCGACTTTATTACGTCCTATAAAGATACTTCGCTGCTTTCTTCTGTAGGTGTTATGGAGCTAATGATGTTTGCTAAAAACCTCACCACCTCAACGGGAAACATGACGCCCTACATGACAGCGGCTCTGTTCTATTTGGCAATTACGCTGCCACTTATTAAGGTAGTTGGCAGTATCGAGAAACGCATGGAGCAGTCAGAAACTGGTAAAACAGCAAGTTCTGCAGATAGTAAGACTCAAGCTCTTTCCAAGGAGGAAAACTAATGTCTTTCTTTTCTTTCAAAAAGAAGTCGAACACAGAACATTCTGCCTTGGATGCTGAAGTTGCTGCACAAGAGGCATTTGAGCGCGATAAGCCGCTTACTAACCATGCTTTCGAGTCAGGTGAACATCCAATTGTTCGTATTGAGCACCTCAATAAGTCGTTTGGATCAACGCATGTCTTAAATGACGTTAACCTGACTGTTTGGCCAGGTGAGGTTGTGGTTGTGCTTGGTCCTTCTGGCTCTGGTAAATCCACTATGCTCCGTTGCATCAATCTGCTGGAGACTCCTTCTGCAGGCCATATTCTTATTGAGGACCAAGAGATTACGGGCACAAACGAGGCAGAGGTAAATGCGCTTCGTAGAGATGTGGGAATGGTTTTCCAGCAGTTCAATCTGTTTGGTCATTTAACGGTTAAAGAGAACGTAATGATTGGTCAGATTAAGGTTCTAGGAAAGTCAAAAGAGGAGGCAGAGGCAGAGGCGCTAAAGCAGCTGGAGGCTGTTGGCCTTGCCGATAGAGCAGAATTCAAGCCTGGTGCGCTTTCCGGTGGACAGCAGCAGCGTGTAGCAATCGCTCGCGCCGTTGCTATGCACCCAAACGTGCTTCTTTTTGACGAGCCTACATCCGCGCTTGACCCCGAGCTTGTCCGTGGTGTTTTGGACGTCATGCGCGACTTGGCAAAGAACTCTGGCATGACCATGATTGTGGTAACGCACGAGATGGGTTTTGCAAAAGACGTGGCAGATCGCGTGGTCTTTATGGAAGGAGGAGTGGTAGTTGAGCAAGGTACTCCTGATGTCATTTTCAACAATCCACAAAACCCTCGAACAGCTGAGTTCATTGGCGCTATTGCGTAAAACCCATACTTTAGAATTAATACGCAAACGTAAAAAATAAATTAGGGCGAGAAGATCTTCTCGCCCTAATTGCAGATAATGAGGTATATCTGCTCTTTATTCGCAGCTTGTGGTATGCTTTATAAGATTAAGCTTATCCTAGGGGGAATCGATGCATCACAAGAATATTCTTCTTGTATCTGCAACGACACGCTTACATGAACGTATGCGTGAACTTTCGCATGTCATTGATGTGTCTATTGCTCTTGCAAATGCAGCCTCATTTTCTCAGGCTGCGGCTTCTGGTCATACCTTTGACCTTATCATTCTTGATCAAAAAGAACTTTCCCAGGATGTTATTAGCACGGTAGAGAATTATTCTGCGCAAAATGGCGGAATTGCTCGCCTGTTTGTTGCTGACCTTGATAATCTTTCTAAGTTTGTTCTGCCTGTTCAGGGCAAGAGCGATTTTATTTTGTCTACTGCAACTATCCAGGAGTTTAGCCTTAGGTGCTCGCTGCTTTTGTGGCCAGGTACCGAGAGCACTTCTAGAGATTTGGTTATTGTTGACAATATAAAGATTAACCTGGCAACATATCAGGTTTATATTGATGAATCTCCTGTTGATCTTACGTATATGGAGTATCTGCTGCTGTCATTCTTGGCAACCCATCCGTCTCGTGCATACTCGCGTGAGGCTCTTTTGCAGCGCGTTTGGGGCTTTGAGTACTGTGGTGGCACTAGAACAGTTGACGTTCACGTAAGGCGTGTTCGCTCAAAGATTGGTCCTCAAGCAGCCGCTCATCTTGAGACGGTGCGTGGTGTAGGCTATCTGTTTAGAGCATAATCGCAGGTACAGACTGCATTTAATGGGATCTGCAAACTTCTTACTTACTAGCAGGACTCCCGCGCGTCTTTCTCATAATGAGAAACGAATTTTTGTCCGGTATAACGGGTAGAATACACATATTGAAAAATTGATGTTTAGCGCAGAATTATGTGCGTTAGTTGTTTGCATCAAAGTGATGTTAAGGAGGATGTCTATGGAGAACCAAGCACATGGTTTAACCACAGATTCCACTGTAAATAAGCGTTTTTCGTCAGTTAAGCAGGCTGGATTTATGTCTATGTTCAAAAGCTCAAGCGTAAAAAGAACAGCTTGTGCAATTGCTTTTGCCGTTGCTTGTGTTCCTACCATTGCTTTGGGAGAGGGAATTTCTAAGCTTCCTGCAGTATCTGGTCAGGCAACTATTTCTCAAGCAGCGACGTCTCGTCCTGCCGCAGAACCAACTGATACTAAGACGGCAGAAACGGTAGCTTCTAAGGTTTTGCCTTCGGTTGTGTCCGTTAAGGCTACCAGTGATTCATCAGGCTCAACCGGTTCTGGCGTTGTATTGAACACAAATGGAGACATTCTTACCAATTACCACGTCATTGAGGGTATGGATACGTTCTCTATCTCCGTTAATGACAAAGAGTATGAGTGCACTGTCGTAGGAACAGACCCTACCTCTGACCTTGCTGTTCTTCATGCTGACCTTAAGGGAGATAGCCTAACCCCAATTGAGATTGGTAACTCCGATAACCTGGCTCCTGGTAGTTGGGTTATGAGTGTTGGTAGCCCATTTGGTCTTGATCACTCTGTTTCCGCAGGTATTGTTTCTGCTCTTTCTCGTGGAGATATGCTTGAGACAGAGGGTGGAGAAACCACTATTTATGCAAACCTCATCCAGGTTGATGCAGCTATTAACCCAGGTAATTCTGGCGGAGCTCTGGTTGACTCTAATGGTCAGCTTGTGGGTATTTGTACGTTGTTCTCGTCAGATACCAAGTCATTTGCGGGTATTGGCTTTGCAATTCCTTCTAACTATGCCATTGATATTGCAAATCAGATTCTTTCTGGCCAACAAGTTAAGCATGCCTATATTGGCCTTCTATGCAGACCGTTACTCCTCGAGTTGCAAAGCGCAATGATCTCTCGGTAGATTACGGTGCGTATGTAGCAGGCCTTCTTGATGATAGTCCTGCAGAGGGTGCTGGTATTAAAAAGGGTGATGTTATTGTCTCTATTGGTGGAGAGCGCGTAGTTTCTGCTGATGCAGCTATTATTGCCGTTCGCTCTCACAAGATTGGAGAGACCGTTCCTGTAGAGGTCGTACGTGGAGAAGACCGCCTTACTATCAACGTCACGCTTGGTTCTGATGAGACGCTTTCTTCTATGAAAGAGAAAGAAAAGAACAGCAAGAACGAAACAAACAACGTTGATGATAAGCAGGATCGTACTGAAGATGATGATTCCTATAGGTATTACCGCCAGCAAAACTATTGGGAAGAATTCTGGGATTACTTCACTAATCCTTATGGAGATAAAGATGTTAATTCCGATAATCCATTTGTGAATATCGTAGAGAGCATTACCAATAGCATTGCAGAAGCAATCTACGGAATTTTTGGCTAACACTCAGATTGTGTTTGCTGTGTTTGCGTTTGTTTGTTCTGCTATGAGTTAGGGGAGTCTTGTGGATTTGCTTGTGCTGTTAGTTTTGGCTGTAGTTGTCATTGTGCTTATCGTGAGCCTTGTCACACTTTCCTCTAAGCTCTCGCAAGTAAAGACGCTGCAAGAGCAAAGTCAAACATCATCTGCAGAGCTTATAAGAAGCTCCCAAGAGTTGGATCGTCGTGTTACGGATAATATGGCAAAAATGCAAGAGCTTATGGATATAAAGCTTGAGAAGGTAAGAGAGGTAGTTGATCAAAAGCTCACCTCAACACTGCAAAATCAGACAAAGCAGACTGATCAACGCATTGCTCAGCTTGATGCTCGTTTTGATGCTTTTCAGCGTCGTGTGGATGACAACATGAAAGCAACTTCCCAGGCTTCAACTGAGCAGCTTGGTAAGGTTAGAGACTGTTGACAAACAGCTCAGCGACATGCGTAAAGAGAATGAAGCAAAACTTGAACTCATGCGTCAGACCGTTGACGAGAAACTCCAGAAAACGCTTGATGAGCGTATGACCCAATCGTTTCAGCGCGTATCTACGCAACTTGAGCAAGTTCATCAAGGCTTGGGAGAAATGCGCGGCCTTGCAGAAGGTGTTGGAGACTTAAAGAAAGTTCTTTCTGGCGTTAAGACTCGCGGAATTGTTGGAGAAATTCAGCTTGGCGCAATTCTAAGAGACATTCTTTCTCCAGAACAGTATGAAGAGAATGTAGCTACTGTTTCTGGCTCTACTGAGCGCGTGGAGTTTGCTGTTAAGTTGCCTGGAGAGTCAGGGGAGACTGTTTGGCTTCCTATTGATTCTAAGTTCCCAGGAGATACGTACGAGCACCTAGTAGATGCAATTAACGCAGGAAATGAAGAGGCTATTGCTGCTGCTAAAAAGGGTCTAGAGACTCGAATTAAGGCAGAGGCAAAAGATATCTCTACAAAGTATATTGCCCCACCAGAGACAACTAACTTTGCTATTTTGTTCCTTCCTTTTGAAGGACTTTATGCAGAGGTAGTCAGTCAGACGGGACTGCTTGAGCAGCTACAAAGAGAGTATCGCGTTAATGTGTGTGGACCTTCCACCATGGCCGCACTTCTTAACAGTCTTCAAATGGGATTTCAATCTGTTGCTATTCAGAAGCATGCAGACGAGATTCAAAAAGTTCTCTCCGCAGTTAAGACAGAGTTTGAGACGTATCAGGCACAGCTTGAGAAGGCTCAGAAACAGATTAGAACTGCAGAAACCACCATTGATAAGATTCTTACTACTAGAACAAAGGCTATGAATCGCAAATTAAGAACGGTTACCGCTCTTGAAAGTTCAGATGAGGCACAAAATATTCTGGATCTTAATGGTACTGTTGATAAAAACGTTGAAGAAGATTAGTAAAACGGCTTAATATTTTTTTAGTTAAAAAAATATTAAGAGATAAATAAGTGATACCATCGCTATAGTTTGTAGTTATATTCTTGTTATGTCTTTTTAATATAAAAATTTATTAAGAATTGATTATGCTAAATTTTTTTATTAACATAGAGATACTCATTAAGAAAAGGAGGGGATATGAAGGAATGCGAAGAAGTAAAAAAAGTTCCAACAGGAGTTACAAGACATTATTAAAGTCTGTGGCTGGAATTCAATTACTTGGAATCATGGTTAAGATATGGAAGCATCAGTTTGTGACTGGTGCTTCCTTTAATAATAAGGATAGTGTTTATAATGTTACAGAACCCATATGTGAACTTATCTCGTGAAATTTTTAAAGAACAAATTAACTCCTTATTCGATTTATTCAAGGGCTGTTATTGCCTCTATTCCTGCATGCCCTGAGTTACGATCTGCTGGTTCACAAAATTATCTATCTGATTTGGGAGTTCGTTTTAGAAATGATCCTAGAATTCTTTTGGAAGAATATTGCAAAATGAACAGCTTGGACATTTCTTTGTATGATCAGAGTCTAGGAAAGCCAGAAGACTTCTTTGCTAAGTGGACTCGTTCAGGATTATCAACTTTAGATTTATCTGCGCATGTGGATGTATTAGTTAATTTTGCAGGAAGATGGGATTTTTGTATCTGAATTAGGAAAAAAATATTTTTGGGAGAATAATTTAGCATGTTCTGATTATTTAATATTAACTTACTTTTGCTTCTGCGATTGGAAATCACGAGAAGTTAAATAAAATCCCAGATCAAATGTATCTTCGTTTGCTTGAAAACGAGAAATTATCTCAGATAAAATTGTCGTAACATATATTAGATATTGTTCTAGGTTGATTAAAAGGCTAGGAGAATTGAATAAAAGCTGAAGAATATTTAGAAAATGCAAAGAGTTTCATATCTCATTCAATATGTGAATTTAATATTTCGCAAGACGATGGGTTGGTCCTCAGAGCAGCGTGTGATAATTTGAAATCACTTATTTACTTAAAAAGAGATGATTTTGATAAATCTTTTTCTATTTTGTCTGAAGCTAATCTTTCTATAAATAATTTGGGAGACAATTTGATAGCAGTTGGACTTGATCCAGCAAAAACGAATTAGAGAGCAGATATCAGGCAATCTTTTTCAGTTGTACCTTCTTAAAAATAATTTTGCAGAAGCTGAGCTTTTGGCTAAATGTAATTTAGAGTGGGTTAAGAAAAATCATATATCCTCTCAGTCAGAAGCGGAGGTACTTGTGGGATATGTATATTATTTACAAGAAAGATGGAAGGAATCTATTGATTATTTTGAAAGAGCGTCAGAAGTTTGCAAAAAATTTGGTTTTGTGTCGCAACTTGATTTAATAAGGAAATTTCTTTGCGTTGCGTATAGTAAAACTGGAAATGAGAATGGTTACAATTTGGTCCGAGAGGAGATGGAAAATGATCCAGCGGGAATCAAATCTTGACCATGACACTCTGCTTCCTCTGAATGTAAAAAAAGGTGAGTAGATCATACAGGATGAAAGAAGGGAAACGTATAGTTTTAGATAATGTGTCGTTTTCTGTTCATTTAGGGGAAATAGTTTGTGTACTCGGACCGAATGGCGCTGGAAAGACCACTTTAGTAAAAATTGCTTCGTCGCTTTTACTCCCAGATTGTGGAGAAGTAGAAGCATGTGGTGTAGACGTCCTTAAATGTCCTCGCAAGGCTTGTAAGAATATTTCTTTAGTTCTTGGTGGAGAAAATGGGTTTTATCTTCATGCTACTGCTATTAATAACTTAAGATATTTTGCGCAAGTGAGTGGTGTCCCTTTTGATGAGCAAGAATCAAGAATTAAAAATGCCCTTCAACAAGTACATTTAGTTGAATTTTCAAATCAAAATGTGTCAACTTTTTCTAGGGGAATGAGACAAAGGCTTCATCTTGCAAGAGCTTTAATTTCAGCTCATAGTTTAATTCTTCTTGATGAGCCAACATCTGGTTTAGATCCAAATAATGCGGCAGATGTCAGGCGGCTTATCGCTGAGTTACGTCATATCCCTAGTGGTATTTTACTTACGTCTCATAGCATGAGAGAGGTTGAATTATTAGCTGATCGCGTGCTTGTTCTCAAAAAAGGAAAGTGTATTTTTCTGGGCAGCTTAGAGGAGTTAAGACAGAAAGTAAAAATAGAGGGCGTATACACGTTTATAACTGATTGTCTTGATGAATCTAAAATTAAAATCTTAAAGGAATGTTCTGGAATTGCATCAGTTGAAGTTCTTGAGAAGTTTGATTCAATTTATGTGGATGTGTCAGGAAATAAGAAAATGGTTTTTGATTTATGTGTTGATGATTTTGGTTGGAAGAAAGTCAATGAAAGACGTGCCTCACTCGAAGAGGTGTACCTTGCTGTAATGGGAAAAGATAATGAAATATAGTGTTAATTCAATTTTTGATATGCGCTCAGAATTGCAGATGCTACGCTTTCATACGAGTATGTTTTTAACGACTCCATTCTTTTTAATAAGTGTTCTTGGATCATGTTTTAGCTTCTCTTTGTTTAAGATTTTTTCAATGATTCAGGGGTCTGGTAATCATTCATTTTGGGTTTATTCATCTATCGCAACTATATGGGCTTCTACAATTCTCTCAACAGGTATTATTGGATATCAGCGTTATCAGGGAACTTTGGATTATTTGTTTATAAGTCCGAAGGGAATTGCTAATATTTTTTATCCAATTATTTTTTCTGCAACTACATTAGGTTTAGTTCTTGGAGTACCGTGCTCTATTCTTCTTAGCTTATTTTTTTGATGTTCCTATTATTCTTTCTATAAATGAGATATTGGCACTATTTTTTTCAACGGTTGCATGCGCCTCTTCATCTTTGGTTTTGTCTTCTTTATATGTTTTAACAAAAAATGCTTCATCATTTGAAAGCCTTATTTTAACTGGTATATGGATAGGGTCTGGTATAGTTTTACCAATAGAAAACTTTCCATTACCAATGCGTATAATCGCATACTTACATCCTTTGACTCCAGCAGTAAAGTTAATTACCTCAGCTACTGTCCAAGATTTTTTTCTTGTATTCGGTTGTTTGTTTGATTCTTTCGATTGCATATGTTTTTTTAGGACGGTTTCTAATTCAATTAGCATTTTCAAATCTTCGCAAGGATGGAGATTGTTCATAATTATGAAAAAAATTACTTCATATATCTATCCTGCAATTTGTATATCATTGACTTCTTTATCCAGCTACGGCTCTATTTTTAGCTTTTTTTGCATCCAATTTTTTTATTGAACCTATTTTTTTCATATCTATACTTTATTCTGTTTGGTATGCAGCTTTCTGCTTCAAGTATGTCACTGCTTGTAGGAATTTTAACTTTATCAGCATGGCTTTCTGCAATGCAATGTTCGGCCAATATTATTGTTCAAGATCGATTTGCTAAAACAATTTTTTTATGTATTTAATTTCTCAAAACCGTTCAATGGTATTCTTTTTAATTAGATACATAACAATTACTGTTATTTGTTTTATGAGTTCTCTTATAACCTCAGTTATTGTTCTTTATATTGCAGCAGCTGATGTTCTGGCCCTACTTGTTCCTTTATGCATATCCCTTATTCTTGCTTCTCTTGGTGGCGCTATATTTGGAGTATTTTCTTCAGTAATTGGTTTATTGTTAACTGATGGATTTGCTGTACTAAACTTATTATCAATAAGTATCCCCATACTTTCTGGAGCTGTTATACCACTTTATTTATTTCCAAACCCTTTGATTTCTATCTGCAAGTGCATTCCGATTTCATGGATTGTTGAAAGTGTCGGATTATTTTTGAGTTTTAATACAAGTGATGCGTTTCTATTGTGTGGTTATGCGTTGTTCTTAGAACTTCTATGGATATTGATAACGCTTGCTTTCATCTCTTTTTGCAACAACAGACAGAGAATTACTGGTCAAATAGAGGGAATGCATTTGTAAATACTGTATAAAGATACCCATAAGGGGTAATTTCCTTCGGATATTAATAAGCCATAAGGGTATTTGAAGGAGGTTTTATGGGAATCATGGGTAGATAAAAAACGGCAGCTTCGGTCGCTGTTTTTTTTGTTGCATAAAAATACCTTATGGGGGTATACTGTTTACAGAAACTAATACCCCCTTAGGGTATGCAAAGGAGGACAGATGGCTCAGAAAGACAGCCAACCACAGGAAACTTGTTGTCATTGTGATCACAAGGCTACTCCTCGCTCAAGCGAGCTTAAAAGTGGAGTTTCTCGCCGTATTAACCGTGCAATCGGCCAGCTCAATGGCATTAAAACAATGATCGATGAGGATCGTTATTGCGGAGACGTCCTTATTCAGCTTGCAGCAGTTGAGTCTGCGGTTAAGGCCATCTCAAGAGAAGTAATGCAGGATCACCTGGAGTCTTGCGTGGTTGACCGCATCCAGTCGGGTGATACAGAAGTTATTAATGAGGTCATGGACCTCTTTAAGCGTTTTATGTAAGGTGGCGTTATGGATCAGAAAGTTTGATGTACAAGGAATGACGTGTGCAGGTTGTTCTGCGCACGTAGAGAAGGCGGCAAACTCTGTTTCTGGTGTCTCTGAGGCTCGCGTTAATCTGCTTAAGAATTCTATGGAAGTTGATTACGACGGTAATCCAGATACCCTCAAGCAGATTTCTGACGCAGTAAGCAAAGCAGGCTATGAGGCAACACCTCGTAGCGACAAAAAAGATTCTGCTGCAACTACTAAGGCAGATGCTACCGATGCTTCAGAAAAGGCGGTAAAGCAAAAGAGGATTGAACTTATCTCCTCAATGGCGTTTGCCATTCCACTGTTCTATCTTGCCATGGGTGAGATGATGGGAGCACCTGTTCCGCCTGCTGTTTCTGGTATGAATGGCATGATGAACTTGGCTCTTACCGAACTCTTGCTTTGCATTCCTATTCTGTTTATTTGTCGCCACTATTTTGTTGGTGGATTCCGCTCTCTGCTGCATGGCACTCCTAATATGGACTCGCTCATTGCGCTGGGCTCAGCAGCGTCGTTTGCCTACAGTGTTGTCAGTTTGTACCAGATGGCAAACGCTTTTGTTGCAGGAGACATTACTGCAGCTCACCAGGCAATGCACGGCATGTACTTTGAGTCCGCAGGTTTGATTCTTGCTCTGATTACCTTGGGTAAGTTCTTTGAGGCTCGCGCAAAAGGTCATACCACAGGTGCAATTAACGCACTTATGAACCTTGCCCCAAAGACTGCTATTCTCGTCAAAGACGGTGTTGAACAGGAAGTTCCTGCAGAGACCGTTGTGGTGGGAGACGTGCTTGTGGTAAGGGCAGGTCAGTCGATTCCTGTTGATGGCCAGCTCATCGAAGGAGAAGGATCTGTCGATGAGTCCGCGATTACCGGAGAGCCCGTTCCTGTAAGTAAGACCGTTGGCGATTCCGTGACAGGCGCAACGGTATCTACCGGCGGCTGGTTTAAGATGAGTGCCACCGCTGTTGGCGATGATACAACGCTTGCAGGCATCATTCGCCTGGTTGATGAGGCAACAAGCTCCAAAGCACCTATTGAGCGTCTTGCTGACAGCATTGCTGGTATCTTTGTACCTGTTGTCATTGGAATTGCGCTGGTAACGTTTGCAGCATGGTTTGTTTTTGTAGCTCCTGGTGACTTTGCGGTTGCTCTCTCGCACGCTGTTGCTGTTCTGGTTATTTCCTGCCCTTGCGCACTTGGTCTGGCAACGCCTACCGCCATTATGGTGGGCACCGGTCTGGGCGCTTCAAATGGCATTTTGGTCAAGTCCGCCGAGGCGCTTGAGGGTGCGGTTAGAGCAACCGTGGTTGTTCTTGATAAGACGGGAACGCTCACTGAGGGCAAGCCAGCGTAACTGATGTTCTTTGTGCAGGTAGTACCTCCGAGAATCAGTTGCTCGAGTATGCATATGCGCTTGAGCAAAAGAGCGAGCATCCACTTGCGCAGGCTATTGTTACGTATGCTCAAGAGAAGCTTGGAGAGTCTGCAGGCAGCTCTCTTGATGTACAGGAGTTCTCACAGGTTGCTGGTGGTGGCCTTATAGCAACGGTTGGCGAGAAACGCCTTGTGGCAGGAAACGCTCGTCTTATGGAGCAGGAGGGTATCAGCACACAAGAGCTGACTTCCCAGGCTCAGCAGCTAGCTGAACAGGCAAAAACACCGCTGTACTTTGCGCTTGAGGGTAAGCTTCTTGGTGTCATTGCTGTAGCCGACAAGGTTAAGCAAACTAGCGCATCTACCATTGCTCGTCTTCGTACTATGGGCGTTAAGTCTGTCATGCTTACCGGAGATCAGGCAACAACGGCAAACGTCATTGGTAAGGAGCTTGGCGTTGACCAGGTTATCTCTGACGTCTTGCCAAGCCAAAAAGAGTCCTACATTAGGCAGTTCCAGGACGCTGGAGAAAACGTTGTCATGGTTGGCGATGGCATCAACGATGCTCCAGCGCTTGCGCGAGCAAACGTGGGAATTGCAATTGGTGCAGGTACCGATGTTGCTATTGAGTCCGCTGACATTGTCTTGATGAAGTCTGATCCAGCTGATGTTGCAACTTCAATTGAGCTTTCTCGTGCCACTATGACCAACATCAAAGAAAACCTGTTCTGGGCACTGTTCTATAACACCATTTGTATCCCTGTTGCTATGGGCCTGTTGTATCCATTTGGTATTTCGCTGAACCCTATGATTGGTGCAGCCGCCATGGGCTTCTCGTCAGTCTTTGTTGTATGCAATGCACTGCGCCTGCGTACCTGGAAGCAAAGAATACCAGTTCAGCAACTCGCCAAGACGCTCATGACACAAAACCAGTCATTGACGTTCAACCTAAGTCCACAATCGACGCATCCGCGTCACAGAAGGAGGAATCTTATATGGAGAAGAAACTAAACGTAGAGGGCATGTCTTGCCAGCACTGTGTTGCACACGTCACACAGGCTCTTGAGGCTGTCGAGGGTGTTTCTAAGGCAACCGTTTCACTTGACGAGAAGAGCGCTGTAGTTGAGCTATCTTCTGATGTCGCTGATAGCGCATTGGTTGATGCTGTTGTTCAGGCTGGATATGAGGCTACTATTGCCTAAGGTGGGCAAGTAGACGGTCTTTCTCGCTAGAATCACTAAATACCGCACGTGCAGCATTTTCAGCCAGCTCACGTGCGGTATTTTTGTCTAGACCGCAGTGCTGCTGCAAAAGCTCAAACTCGCGCGAGAGAGTAGTGTTGGAGACAGTCATGTTGTCCGTGTTGATAGTGACCGTCAGGCCAGCATCAAGCAGCTGCTCAAGAGGAAAGCGCTCTATTGACTCAAAGATGTGCGTCTGAAGGTTGCTGGTAGGGCAGATTTCAAGGGCAACATTTGCAGCTTTAAGGTCCTGGATAACGTCCGCATCCTCCAAAGAGCGAACACCGTGACCAATGCGTTGCGCGCCAAGTCGAAGCGCAGTCTTGATGCTTTCTGGACCAGCAGCTTCTCCCGCGTGGATAGTAAAAGGAACGTCTTTTCTTTGTGCTTCAGCAAAAAGTGACGAGAAATTCTCTGTGGCAAAGAGCGCCTCAGCTCCCGCTAAGTCTGCCGCTACAACGCCATTCCCAAGATACGCCGCAGCTAGATCAATTGACTCTTCATTTTTGCGCTTAAGCTCTTCACCTGTGCCACGCATAGCGCAAATAAGGTATGCCGTGTGGAGCGCTGACTGTGGATGCTCTGCATAGAAGTCAGCTCTACCAGCAAGAGCAGCCTCAAGAACTTCTTGCTGAGAAAGACCCTCTGCAGTAAGACTTCCTGGTGCAAAGCGGGGTTCAGCGTAGAGAATACCCTCTGCATCAAGCTGCTCATGGAATGCCTTTGCAACTGCGCGAATGCCTTGTGCTGACTGCATAAGCTTGAGAGGAAGCTCAAACGTTGCAAGATACTGGTTAAGATCCTGGCAATGAGCTGGGACTTGCATCTTTTCTTGAAGCTCAGCCAAAGACAAATCAAGTCCTGCTTCTGCTGCAAGTTGAGCTGCGGCAGGAAGGGGGATTGATCCATCAAGATGGACATGCAAATCGATAAGAGCACAGGAGCTCATAGCGCCTCCTACAAGAAACGTATGCTATGGCGCAAAGAGCGCAGACTAGATAGCTACATCATACGGTAGGGAAGTGGCATTTTCCAAATCGTTTGCAAGTTTTTCAAACTGGTATCCATTGACGCGCTCTAGCAGGCGCACCTCATCAGGCAAAACGTCATAGTGAATCTGTGAGCAAATAGCACAGGCAATAGATCCAATGGTGTCCGTGTCTCCGCCCATCTCCGCGGCTATTCTCGCCGCTCTAGAGACTTTGCCCTGAGAGAGTTTTACCACTGCAAGAACTGCAGGTATGGTCTCTATGGTTTCGTAACCACAGCCGCAGTAGTCGTAGATGTCTCTTGAAGCTGCTAGGGGAGCCTCAAGGTTTTTGGCACCCTCGCAGAACTCCAGCGCCATGATGCACTTTTGGTACATGCTAGGCATAGGCATTTGTGTACCAATTTTTGTGTAGAGCGCTCGGTGCCCGTAGCTTAAAGCAGTTTCAAGAGCGTCTTCCACCGTAAGCGAATTTTCTGTAAGACCCCTGTTGATGGCGGAAACGATCATTGCTGCACCCATTATGGCTACATTGGTTCCGTGAGTGGGAAGCGCAAGCTCAGTGACACTGTTAATAAGCGCATGTTTGTCTTTCCAGCTCACAATTGAAGCCAGCGGCGCGCACTTCATGGCACATCCGTTAGTGGTACCAAGACGCCCACACGTTTTAAGTGAGTGACCAGAAAGTCGATTGGCTAGTGCAGCTCTTGTGGAAGGACCAACTACTTGAGCAGCATTTGGCTCTGTTGCCACATAGTTTTCCAGTGCGTCAAAGTAGCTTGACTGATTAAAAATACCCTGATTATCAATGATATTTTTTGTCAGAATAATTGCGTTTGCGGTGTCATCTGTAGTTTGACCTGCGGTAAAAGGTCTTCCAAAGAAGTCATTTTTTGGAGGACTTGAAAGACTCTGAACTCCATCAGGAAACGCAAAATCAATTTGGTGTGGTGACATCATCTCTGTTGGCATGCCATAGGCGTCGCCATAGGCAAGAGCCGTAAGCATCCTATAGAGTTTGATTTTTCTTGCCGTATTCATGTTACTCACGCTTCTTTATGTCAGAAGAACGTGATGTTTTGACTCTGCAGAGACTCTTGTTACCTGCAGAGATAAGCTTCTCATAGCAGCTTGCCATGATTGCTCCCCTCAATTAGATATTCTCTGTCTTTGCAGGTTTTTTCTTTACTGTGCCGTAAGGAATGTCTCACTCCTTAGATCCTTACTTTCCCAGCTTGTAGTCGCAATACAAGCTAGATGGCTCAGACAGAAAATATCTCCCCCAAGTATGTTTAAAGATATCAAATATTTAAGTATTGCTACAGAGGGTAGGCCTCATTATTCGGTAGGCGGTAGCTGAAAAGAGTTTAGAGGTTTTGTGCTCACAATAGTGACTACATGCTGTTTTATATTCTCTCTAACGCACTGAGCCATTGCTGGGTAAAATGGATGGTAGCAATCTGAAAGGAATGGACATGCCCGCAATTTTGACTCATGACTTCTTTGGCAAGGATGCCTTTGATATAGCTGCAGGCAAACTTGGTTTTTCTACGATGGAAGAGCGAGAAGCTTTTTCTGTTGGGCAACCAAGGTCCAGATCCGCTGTTTTTATTTAGCAGCAGATCCGCTGCTACATCGCTACGCTAAATATGCGTCGATCATGCATAAAGAAAAAAACGCCTGAACTCCTTCTTTCTATGCGAGACGCAATTGCACCTCTTCCACTCAAAGACGTTGCGGTGGCTCGCGCCTATATTGCGGGATTTCTCTGCCACTATATGCTTGATTCCACTGCTCATCCCTTTGTCTATTACTGGCAAAACATGCTTATCTCTCAAGGCGTAGAGGGCTTGGATGAATCTGCTAAAAATCAAGTACATGCAGAGATCGAGAAGGACCTTGATGAGGCAATTCTTTACGCTCATCTTGGTAAAACGGTAGCTACCTATAGGCCTTATAGCGAGGTTTTGAAGGCATCGCTGCATACGCTTTACGTTTTGGATAGGGTGTTTTTCTTTGCGTTGTTATGGACGTATGAAAAACCTACCGATACCAGGATTTTCTCGTCAGCTGCTGTTGATTTTAGGATTATCCAACATCTAGCATATTCTCCAACAGGTAAGAAGAGAAAGCTACTTGGTCATCTTGAACGCACTTTTGGTACAAATAGGTTCTCTTTGATTGAGGCGCTCTCTCACGGGGCAAGGGAATCCTCTGATTCTGACTTTGATAACAGAGCAGGAAATGAGTGGACTGATCCTTTTACGGGAGAAGTGCGCAAAGAGAGCTTCTGGGATTTGTATGACCATGCGTTGGCAAATGTGCCGTATGCGCTTGACGTTTTCTTCTCGCCAGACTTTAATCTTGATACTGCAAAAGAGCTTACGCAAAATCTGAACTTTGATGGTCAGACGCTTGCAGATAAAGGTTCGACAGAATAGGTTTTTGTGGCAACGTACGTTTTTTCTGATATTCACGGTCATGTGGAGCCGCTAAGGCGTGCTCTGGAGCGTATTAATCCAACCGAGTCAGACGTGTTCTATTGTCTTGGCGACATGATTGACCGTGGTCCTAGCTCGCTTGCCACTATTAAGACAATTCGCGAGCTTCCTAACTGTACGGTTTTAATGGGCAATCATGAGCAGCTTGCGCTGCAAGCGTTGGACCCAGAGGCCGATATTGAAGCCCAGTTTATGTGGCAGATTAACGGGGGAGACGCAACACTTGCTGAGCTTAAAACGCTTTCTGAAGAAGAATATAGTGAGCTGATTGACTGGCTGCAGGCGCTTCCTTTGTACGCCACCGTTGAGGTCCAAGGTAGAGATTTTGTTCTGGTACATGCGGGTGTAAAGTCTAATGGAGTTCCCTTGCCAACTGCCTGGGATAAGGCTTCTTTGGAGCAGTATTTGAGCAAGCAGTCTGAAAATGATCTTTTGTGGATTCGTGAAGAGTTTTGGCAATATCCTACGGATTTCCGCACGTCAGAAGCAGCGTATCCTATTGTAATTTGCGGCCATACACCCACGCCTTTGTTAGCAAGCTTTGGTGCAAAAAACTTGAACCGCAGTGCCACTACTCCTGATGGTCTTGCGCAATGGGTCCAGTCAGATGGCGATAAGTGGGGAATTGACACAGGCACTACAGGTGGAGCCGGCTATGGCCAAGTAACTGTACTGCGCCTTGATGATTTGCAGGAGTTTGTTGAGCCGCTGCAAGAAGGCGAGTAATCGTGGCTGTAAAGACACCGCAGCCTGCCAGCGATGCTGCCAAAACTGCGCTTACACATGTAGAGAACACGCTTGATCCCATTATTTTCCCGGACTCTCGCGTGTTGCTTTTGGGATCCATGCCTAGTCCCAAGTCTCGAGAAATCGGCTTTTACTTTGGCAATCCTCAGAATAGATTCTGGCGCGTAGTTGCTGCGCTATATGCCGAGAAACCCTTGCAGTCCATACCTGAAAAGATTGACTTCTGTAAAAGACATCATCTTGCTCTTTGTGATGTGCTTAAGGCTTGTGACATTAAGGGTGCAAGCGACGCTTCTATTGCAAATCCGATTCCGCACAACATTGGTGCTCTTATTCAAGATTCGTCAATCTGTGCCATTTTTACGCTTGGTGGGACGGCAACAAAACTTTACAAGCGCTATACCGAGCAACAAACCGGTATTTCTGCACGTCAACTGCCCTCTACAAGTCCTGCTAATGCACGTATGTCAGTTGATGATTTAGTGGAAGAATTTTCCATTATCAAAAAATTTACCAATTGTGAGTTGACAATATCCTAGTTGCGGCTAGGATTATACGCATGCGAATTATGGCTACGACATACACTGCACTTTGTGCATGCACCGCGATGTGTCTGGTGCCCGGGTCACATACGACCAGGGTGTAATTGTCGCTGAGCAAAATTTTCCTGGTATAGACTCGGGCGTAAAGCTATTTTGTAACTCTTGTGTGAGTATTCACACATCCCGAGAGGATTTATTCGCATGGACTGGAGCTTCATAGGGGAACACCTCCCACTGTATGCAGAAGCTGCAAAAATAACGCTTTCCATCTCTTTCTTTGGAGTTGTCTTCTCGCTTATCGTTGGTTTGATAAGTGCTCAGATTTCGCTGATAAAAATTCCTGTTTTAAGTCAGCTTAATGCTGTTTATGTTGAGCTTTCCAGAGGAACACCCCTGCTTATTCAGCTGTTTCTTATCTACTTTGGTCTGACTAAAGTTGGTCTCAAAATGGATGCAGAAGTAGCTGCTGTTGTAGGTTTAACGTTTCTTGGTGGCTCCTATATGGCAGAGGTGTTTCGCGCAGGCTTTGAATCAGTTGCAGCTATTCAGTTTGAATCTGCACAGGTTTTGGGCCTCTCAAAGATTCAAGCGCTCCAGCACGTTATTCTTCCACAGGCACTTTCTGTAGCAATTCCAGGCCTCGTTGCTAACATCATTTCTTAATCAAGGAATCTTCCGTTGTTTCCGGCATTGCTCTTGCAGATTTGATGTACGTAACCAAAGACATTATTGGCATGCAGTACGACACTACAGAAGCCCTCTTTATGCTGGTAATTGCCTATGTGATTATCCTTGTTCCTATTTCTTTGCTTGGCAGCTGGCTGGAGAGGAGGCTTGACTATGCCCGTCGATAACATTTTGCTGCAGGAAGGAGTGATAACGCGCCTTCTTGGAGGTCTTGCAACAACGGTGCACATTGGCCTTATCTCTGTGGCACTTTCCATTCCTCTTGGTATTCTCGTTGGACTTTTTATGACATCCAACAACAAGGTCGTTCGCGCAATTCTTCGTGTGTACCTTGAGATTGTTCGTGTTATGCCTCAGCTAGTGCTGCTCTTTGTGGTGTTCTTTGGTACTTCTGAATGGTTTGATGTCAACTTTGATGGCATTGAAGCTTCAATTGTGGTTTTTACCTTCTGGGGAGCAGCTGAGCTTGGAGACCTGGTACGAGGGTCGTTGGAGTCAATTCCAGCATCTCAGTATGACAGTGCGTTTGTACTTGGCCTTTCTCGCCAGCAAACGTTCTTTAAGGTCATCCTACCTCAGGCTTTCAAGCGTCTTTTGCCTCCAGCTATCAACTTGATTACGCGCATGATTAAGACAACGTCACTTTGTAATCTGATTGGCGTGGTTGAGCTGCTCAGAGTTGGTAGTCAGATCACCGATTTTTATCGCTTTAAGTTCCCAACCGACGGAGCACTTTGGATTTACGGAGCTATTTTCTTCCTGTATTTTGCTGCCTGCTTCCCACTTTCGTATCTTTCACGCAGGCTTGAGAGGAGCGCCTCACATGAGTAACACCGTTTTAGCAGTTAAGGACCTCACTAAGGTATATCCCTCAAGTCAGAAACCCGTGCTTGATAAGATCTCGCTCTCCATCAATAAAGGCGAGGTAGTCGTGGTGTTGGGACCTTCCGGTTGCGGTAAGTCTACGCTGCTTCGCGCCATTGTTGGCTTGGAAGATATCCAAGGGGGAGAAGTGCTTCTCCACGATCAGGTTATTTCTGGTCAGAAGAGGGAAAGCGCCGCAGCAGGCATTGGTATGGTTTTTCAGAGCTATGACTTGTTCCCCAACATGACGGTTTTGAAAAACGTAACTCTGGCTCCTCTGGTAGTGCAGAAGCGCTCAGAGGCTGAGGTTTTAAGTCAGGCAGAAGAGCTGCTGCGTCGAGTAGGGCTGTGGGAGAAGAAGGACGCTTATCCATCAGCGCTTTCTGGCGGTCAAAAGCAGCGTGTGGCCATCGTACGTGCTCTGATGACTAATCCTGAGGTGCTTTTGCTGGACGAGATTACTGCGGCTCTTGACCCCGAGATGGTTCACGAGGTTTTGCAGGTAGTTATGGAGCTAGCAGAGCAGGGAATGACCATGCTGGTGGTAACTCACGAGATGCGCTTTGCTCAAGCAGTTGCCGATCGAGTCATCTTGATTGATCAGGGATACATCGTAGAAGAGTCGTCCGATGCACAAGAGTTTTTCTCGGCACCTAAAACAGAAAGGGCACAAGAGTTTTTGCGTACCTTTGAATTTGAACGTGTACATAAGTAAACAACGTGTTTTTGCACGTAGATGATGTAGTAATTGATACAACTTGTTAGGATTTGAAATGAACTTCTTTGAAAATACTTCCGCTTCTCTTTCTCGCCGTGCTTTCCTTGGTGCAAGCGCACTTTCTGCTGCAACTCTTTTGGCAGCTTGCAAGAAAAAGGATTCCGATGGAGCTCAGGGTGGATCTTCTGATACAGACTCAAAGTTTAGAACTCTTGATGACATTAAGAAGGCAGGCACGGTAAATATCGGCGTCTTTAGCGACAAGGCTCCTTTTGGTTATGTTGATGCAAACGGCAATTACGCTGGTTACGACATTGTTTTTGCTGAGCGCCTTGCAAAGGATATGGGCGTCAAGATCAACTACATTGCCACTGACGGACAAAATCGCGTGCCTTTCTTGCAGTCCAATAAGGCAGACATCATGCTGGCAAACTTTACGGTAACTGATGACCGTAAAGAGAAGGTTGATTTCTCTCTCTGCCATACATGAAGATTAAGCTGGGCGTTGTTTCTCCATCTTCTGCGCCAATTACTGATGTTTCTCAGCTTGACGGCAAGAAGCTTATTGTTTCTAAGGGAACCACAGCTGAGGTTTGGTTTGCTAAGAACGCGCCTAAGGTTGAGCTGGTCAAATTTGATAGCTATGCTGATGCGTATAATGCACTGCTCGACGGCCGCGGTGATGCTTTCTCAACCGATAACACTGAGGTACTTGCATGGATTAAGTCTAACCCTGGCTTTGTTGTTGGCATTGATGACCTGGGCGACTCCGATACTATTGCCGCTGCAGTTCACAAGGGCAACTCTTCGCTGTTGGAGTTTATCAATAACGAGATCACTGGCCCACTCGCAGAGGAGAACTTCTTCCACAAGGCCTATGAAGAGACGCTTGCTCCAATTTATGGCGATGAAGTAGATCCGAATACTATGGTCGTTGAGGGCGGCAAAATCTAAGTTCTGGGCCTAGTCCGTCTTTACAGCTCAATTACACCCATTTCGCGAGAAGACCTTGCAGTTTGTAAGGTCTTCTCGCGTTTGTAGCCAAATTGTTAATTTGTACAGTACTTTTTAAAAATGTTTCTTTGTGCTGATAAAGTAGGTCAACTATTTTTTGACCGACTAGGGCAAAGGAGCTGATAATGGCAGCTGAACAGCAAAAAGCAACTCGTAAAATTGGCGTTCCCAGGTTTCCCGGCGATATTATGCTGTATCCGCTTTCTGTAGGCCTACTTCTTCACTCATTTGTTCCTCAGGTTCTAGAAATTGGTAGCTTCACCACTGCTGTTGCTAAGGGAGCTCCTGCAATTGTTGGCATTGTTTTGTTGTTTGTTGGCGCCTCCATTGATCTGAAGACTGTTCCCAAGGTTTTGAAGACTGGCCTGACCATTCTTATTCCTAAGCTCGCTATTGCTATTGCCTTTGGCCTGTTTGTTGCTAAGTTCATGAACGATAATTTCTTTGGTCTTAATGCACTTTCTATCATTGGTGGTATTACCTTCTGTAATGTTGCTCTGTACATTGGTATTACTGCTGAGTACGGGACTCCCGATGAGCAGGGCGCGGCTGCAGTTTTGTCTCTTGTTGCAGGTCCTGCAGTTACCATGATTGCTCTTGGTGCAGCAGGCGTTGCAGCAATTTCTCCTACCGCACTTGCGGGTACCCTTCTTCCTCTGGTCCTTGGTGTTGTTCTTGGTAACCTTAGTCCTTTTATCAGGGGGCTTTTGGTTCCTGGTATTAACCCCTGTATTGCTGTTGTTGGCTTTGCTCTTGGTTGTGGCATGAGTGTTGAGAATCTCATTACTGGTGGTCCATCAGGTATTCTCTTAGCAGTACTTTGCATCATTACCGGTATTCTTACCATGCTTGTCGAGCGTCTTCTTGGCGGCTCTGGTAAGGCAAGTCTTGCGAGCGCAACTATTGCAGGCACCGCAACAACCACTCCTGCTGCAGTTGCTTCTGTTGATCCAACGTATACGGCTCAGGTTGTTGCAAACGCAAATGCTCAGCTTGCAGCTGCGGTAGTTATTACTGCACTGGTCGCTCCTGCGTTTACGGGTTGGCTTGATAAGAAACTGGCTAAGAAAAATGACACAGCTGAGGCTCAGGCTCCAGAAGAAGCACCTGCTACTGAGTAATTAAGTAAGCCTTATATAATGCATATGAAAAACCCTCTTCTGCACAGGCAGTTCAAATGCGGGTGATTATGATTCTGTAGCGTGTTAGCGTCGGCTTTTAGGCCTGGCGCACAAAATAGCGCAGCTTTGGTAGGTTCTGCCGAAGAATCGACATGTTTCTAATCAAGATAGCTAGGCAGCTAGGCGGTCGCACTATCCGATATGCATCTCTATGCATAAACTTCATCTAATATGCTTAAACATGAATAGATAAATATAAGGAATTTAACTATCGATAAATTTAGTATCTACGGAACACACCTAAGTCAGATATTCTGCTCAATTGCGGGCATTTTACACACCTAATGACGATAATCTGCATGATTGAGGTATTTTCAGCGTCATGTATACGTCTTTTTAACAGATTATCTGACTTAGGTGTGTTTTGAACTGCCTCCCATTTCTCGTGTCCAAGAAATGGGAGGCAGTTCACAGAAGAGGGTTTTATTCACCGGTTAAAGAAAATAAATGATGTGGCTTATCTCAAATATAAGCGCAAGTATGAGGAAAACTAAGAACAAAATTCTTACCCTTTTTTTGATACCGCTTTTAAAAAAGACATAAAAATCGATAACCTCAGTCAGAATTAATACTAGAAAAAAATAGTAATGGTGGAATAAGTCCCTGTTTCCACAGTAGCCGCATTCCCTGATAAGTCAGAAAACTGACCAATATTACAATACGAACTGTTTTTATAGAAATCGGTTCTGAAAAATTAAATATCTTCTCGCCAAACATATCTGTTGCCTCCCTATGGACAACAAGAGCAGTTTATTTGTTACTAAAGATTGTAATACTGTCTATTAACCTCGTAGTATATAACTATAGTAATTTAACTTGTGATTGGAGGTGCGTATGGAAGTTGGGGAGTGGAGCATTAGTTCTCCAGCATCCAAGTTTTTACTTGGTGCACCATGGTCAGAAAAGCTTGCTCACGGATGGGTCCATCCGCAGCGTATTTCTCCCAATCAGCTTAGAGTCATTGGCTCTTGCTCTTCCTGGCACCCCGGTCTTTTTAAACAGATGGTAGCGTGTACTTCAGATATTCAAGTTGCTTTTACCACGGACAGCTCAGAAGTGGTTCTTGATCTAAAAATTGATGAACTTCCTAAGGGATCCTCGTCTGTTTTACAGCTACTTAAAGCCACGTATTTTAAAAAGCTCAGCTCTGTATTTGTGACAGTTGATGGCAAACCTTACAAGAACTTCTCGCTGGATGATGCGGGTGAACATACACTTTCTATTCATCTAGAAACAGAAACCTCTGAAGATGACCTTGCTAGACTTCCAGGTTTTAATGACACGCATCACGTGAGTGTTTATTTGCCTTGTTTGCAGAGTGCTTCCGTTAAAAACCTTCGTGGCAATGGCACGTTTTTCTCGCCCGATGAGCCTAAGAAAAAACTGGTGGTGTTTGGTGATTCCATTGCGCAGGGTTTTGTTGTGGAGCGGCCAGACAAAACTTGGCCACGCTGTCTTGCTAAACGCATGAAGCTTGAGGTGGTTAACCAGGGAATTGGTGGACAAGTTTATCAGCCTGGCTCGTATACGTTTATTGAGGATGCTTCTTTAGTTGTTGTTGCACTAGGAGCAAATTATCGATACGAAAAATGCTCAAAGTCACAGGTAACGTACGATATTCAAAATTCGCTCTGGCAGATTTCTCAGATGTATGCAGATACGCGCGTGGTGGTTCTGACACCTACGCCTTATTTTGAGGATGCGTATCCCACACACCCTCATTCTTGTTATGCCGAGATTCCTCAAATTATTGAAGAGGTTGCCGGTAAGTTTGGTTTGCAGTGTATTTCTGGAGAAAAACTGTTACCTCAGGAGAAGAAATATTTTGCTGACGATGTACATCCAAATTCTAAGGGAGCCGCACTGTTAGCAAAAAATCTGTTTGAAGCCTTAAAATAACCAGTTCAAGATAGCTTTTTTTAGACGTCAAGCCTCCCTAGAAGCTCTCTCAAAATTCAACACGAGTTTTTGTCCGGTGAAACTTCTACACTAGAGGTGAAAAACATCTAGAGAGGATACACATGAACATTACTAATCCTTTTGCACCTCATATGTCCGGGCAACTTTCAAAAGAAACTCAGGCCCTTGTGGCTGAGCAAATAGCTAAGGGCACCTTAAGTCCTTACGCGTGCAAAAATGAAGACATCATTCGCCGAGATTCTACCCATGACCAGGCATCGCTTTTGCGTCCGGCTTTCATGCGAGATGTCGAGAAAATCATGCACACTCCCGCGTATAACAGGCTAAACGGCAAAACACAGGTCTTCTCGTTTCGTTCGCATGACGATATTACGCGCCGCGGCCTTCATGAGCAGCTTGTTTGTAGGGTTGCTAAAGATATTGGACGTGCTCTTGGCCTCAATCTTGATTTGATCGAGGCAATTGCTCTTGGTCATGACGTGGGACATACTCCTTTTGGTCATGCAGGGGAGTATTTCCTCAATGATTTTTATCACGAGCAAACGGGACGTTGGTTTTTCCACAACGTACAGAGCGTGCGCGTGCTTGACGGCCTCTATGCAAGAAACCTCTCTTTACAGACGCTTGACGGAGTTATTTGCCACAACGGCGAGTTTGAACAGCAGATACTTCAAATGAGTGATCTTTCAACTTTTGATGAGTTTGATAAGGTGGTAGAAGATTGCTGGGAGAGAGGTCCTCAGGCTATTGCACACCTGCGTCCTATGACGCTTGAAGGTTGCGTCATGCGCATCTCTGACATTATTGCGTATGTTGGAAAAGACAGACAGGATGCACTTCGTGCGGGCGCTGCAACAGGAGAAACGTTTGATGATGGTCTTGGTGGTGCTTATAACGCATGGGCTACTTCTGCTTTTGTTGCAGACATTGTTCAGAATAGCTTTGGTAAGCCTCAGATTTCTCTCTCAGAAGAGGCGTTTAAAGAGATGAAACGAGCAAAGCGCGAGAATTACCATAAGATTTATGGTGCATCAGAAGCCAATGGTGATTTCTCTGAAGACATTAAGCGCCTGTTTGAGAAGTTGTACGAATACGAGTTGTCCTCGCTTAAATCTGGTGATCAGAGCCTTGCAATCTTTAAGCATCATATTGAGCCAGTAAGCAGGCATCTTTCTAGGTACGGCTATACCTATGACTGGAAGAGTGACGTGCATCGTACTGTTGTTGATTTTATTTCTGCAATGACTGATGACTACTTTGTAGCTACCTGCGAAGCGCTCTTCCCAGAAGCTCAGGAGCTCTTTCCAAAGAGGAGCTACTTTGCAGAAGGAGTACGCGCGTAAGGTTTACCACTCAGTCACGGTGTGGCAAACGGGCATGTAAAGAGCATTTGTGTTGAGCGAGCTTCTCGCCAAGCTTTATGTTTGAGACGGGGTAAAATAGCTGCATGGATACTTTATTTTCTGGCATGGAACGTGCCGCTAAAAAAGCCAATGCACCACTTGCTGCTCGCATGCGTCCTACCACGCTTGATGGATACGTGGGTCAGGAAGATGCGGTTGGCCAAGGCTCCTGGCTGCGCAAGGCAATTGAGCACGATACACTCTCGTCCGTCCTGCTGTATGGTCCAGCTGGCACTGGTAAGACCACGCTTGCACGCATCATCGCTCATACAACGCACGCAGAATTTGTAGAAGTATCTGCAATTACGGGCACCGTTAAAGATCTTCGTAGAGAGATTGAGGCCGCAGAATCAAGGCTTTTAACAGCAGGCAGAAGAACTATTTTGTTCATTGATGAGATTCATCGTTTTACACGCTCTCAGCAAGATGCCTTGCTTCATGCAGTAGAAGACAGAATAGTTGTACTTATTGGGGCTACTACAGAAAACCCCTACTTTGAGGTTAACAGCGCTCTGATTTCTCGTTCACGTGTAGTGGAGCTGCATGCATTGTCAGATGAGGCAATCGATGAGCTCATTCAGCGAGCACTCGAGTCAGAAGACGGTCTAGCAGGCGCATTTGTTCTGGATGAAGATGCTCGTAAAGAGATTGTGACGCTTGCAGGCGGAGATGGTCGCGCAGCCCTAACTTCTCTTGAGCTTGCTTCTCAGATGGTTGACGTTTCAGAATCAGCTGATAGTAAGGCATCTGAGCCGCTTGTTATTACCAAGCAAAACGTTCTTGAGGCAAACCCTCGCCGCGGACTCCCATACGATAAAGCGGGAGATATGCACTATGACATTATTTCTGCATTTATTAAATCCATGCGAGGCTCAGATCCAGATGCAGCGCTGTATTGGCTTGCGCGCATGATCGATGCGGGTGAGGACCCTAAATTTATTGCTCGCCGCATTATGATTTTGGCGTCAGAGGATATTGGCAATGCCGATCCTCAGGCGCTGCTTATTGCACATGCGGCATTTAGGTCAGCCGAGGTCATAGGGTATCCCGAGTGTAGAATTAACCTTGCGCAAGCAGTTATTTATATGGCGCTTGCTCCAAAATCTAATGCTGCAGAAGCGGGTATTGATGCCGCCCTCCATGAGGTAAGAACAGGTCCAAGGCGAGAAGTTCCAAGTTACTTAAGGGATCGTACGCGCCCTGGTTCTGAAGAGTATGGCAATTACCTCTATCCTCACAATTATCCTGGGGGATGGATTGAACAGCGTTATCTTCCAGAAGGACTTGAACGTGGTGCGTTCTTCTCGCCATCTCCAAGAGGTTGGGAAGCGTGGAGAATTGCAGCTACAGAGCGTGATCGTCACGAGGAAGCCTAGGAATTTGAATTACCCAAGTGGGAGCATTAAGAGGACGCTCCTCGGGTAGAATAGAAAGAACTGTAACCGTTAGCTTTGAGGGATGGCATAGATGGATTACCTACAGATTGCTCTTGTAGTCTTAGCCGTAGTTGGTGTTTGGGCCATTGTCGAGGTTGCTCTGACCCTAAGAACAACAAGAAGGTCAATTACTGAGATTACACTCTCAGCTAACAATACCATTGAGCAGATTCAGCCTGTTATTTCAAAGATTGATGGCATGGTTGATGAGCTTGATCCAACTATCAAGCAGCTACCTGCACTCATGCAGAAGGTTGATGAGGCTGCAGAGAATGCTAACACTTCTCTTGAGAGCCTCAACGTAGTTCTTGGTGATGTAGCAACTGTTTCAGGTGCTGCATCTGCAGTAACTGCAACAGTCAGTAAGGCTGCAAGCGATGCGGTAACAGGCGTTGTTGAGTCTGTTTCAAAGCTAGGAACTGGTCTTGGCGGATCTTTGAATCCTTCCAAGCTTGCTGAGGTGGCTCAGGCTCGCCTGAGCGGTGCGACTGCTTCCGCACAACAGAGTGCACAGCGTGCTCAAGAGTATCTTGAGGAGCTTCCTCTGCTTTCTCAGGACAAGACAAAGCATTCTAAACCAGCTCGCACTGAGCAGTTCTATATTGAGTACGGTTCTGAGTCTTCTCAGAAGACTGAGGAGTAGATTGTAATGGCACAAAAAATTGTTGAGCTTTCCGCTCCAGCAGATCCAACATTTGCTCGTTCAGTCAGAATGATGGCTGCTAATCTTGCTGTTTTGTGCAAGATGAACGTTGATGAGCTTGAAGATGTCAAAATGGCCGCAGAAGAGGGCTTTGTCTTTGCTTGCGGCACTCAAAAAGACTCTGTAGATATTACGTTTACCCTCGAAGACAATACTATGGCTATTGATTTTTACTTGGGTGATGAGGATCCAGTTGAGTCTGAGACAGATAATTCTCAGCCACTAGAACTTGTAGAGCTATTGCTCTCCGCTATTTGTGATGAGTTTGCGCTTAGCGATGACGGTTATACGCTTCATCTTGTAAAAATTTCTGGCGGTGCACATGCCTAAACCTGAAGCTAACGAGGCAGTACAGGCATCTGCAGAAGAGCAGAAAGCCGCAAGAAGAGCTGCTCGTCGTGCTTCTAAAGGTACCCCGGCCTGGGATAAAGATAGAACACGAAAGCTCTTTGCCCAATATAAAGAAACAAAAGACCCTGAGGTAAGAGACCAGCTTATTGTGAGTCACTTAAACCTCGTGCGCTTTTTGGCCTCCAAGTTTAAAAACCGTGGAGAACCCCTTGATGATTTGATTCAGGTGGGAACCATTGGACTTATCAAGGCAATTGATAGGTTTGAGCCTGATCGTGGTCTTGAATTTACAACATATGCAACGCCAACCATCATGGGAGAAATCAAGCGTCACTTCCGCGATAAAGGCTGGTCAGTACGTGTTCCTCGTCGTTTGCAGGAGCTTTCTTCCAAGATTAATCAGGTCACTGATGATTTGACTAAAGAGCTGCAAAGAAGCCCTTCAATTGAAGAGATCGCCCAGCGCCTTGATACTAACGTTGAAGAAGTTCTTGAGGCTATGGAGTCTTCTAGCGCTTATAGCTCTGTTCCTCTTGAGGGAGGCGGCTCTGGTGCTGATGGCGACGAGACTCCTTCAATCATTGATCAATATGTGACCGAAGATGAGGATCTTGCTGGTTCTGATGACCGCATTGTTCTTGAAGAGGCCATTAGAGACTTCTCGCCACGAGAGCAAGAGATTATTCGTATGCGTTTTGTTGAAGGTCTTACCCAGGTAGAGATTGCGGAGAAACTTAATATCTCTCAGGTACAGGTTTCAAGGCTGCTTCGTCGCACCTTAAAGCGTATCCAAGAAAAGATTGACCCAGAAAGCGTGAACCGTTAATGGATCAAAAGCATCAAAACTTCTTTGATTCAGCTCAAATGGAAACAACGTGGCTTAATGGTGTGGACAGTCATTGGTCTGGCTGCATTGTTTGCACTTGCACTGTATGTTCTTGGCATCCTGGGACAGGCTGTTGAGCTGCTCGCCATTGGCGCAATTGTTGCGTTTGTCTGTAGCCCTGTTACCAATTGGCTTGAAGACAGAGGAGTGCCTCGTGGCATTTCCGCTCTTATCGCGCTTGTTCTTACGCTCATTGTGTTGGTAGGATTTTTGATTTTGATTGCGCAGCCATTGGTATTTGAGCTTACTACGCTACTCAGAAACGCTCCTTCGTATGCAAGTCAGATAGGAGCAATGGCAAGGGAGTTTTGGCAGAACTTTGACACTCAAAGTAACCCTGCTGTTAGACAGACAGTAGAACTTGCAATTGAACAGGCATCAAGTATTGGAATATCAGTTGCTTCTGGTATTTTGAGTTGGCTTTCCACATCTGCTTTAGGCAACATCTCTTCTATGGCAAACCAACTCATGGTCTTCTTCTTAGGCCTAGTGCTTGCCTATTGGTTGGCTAAAGATTATCCAGTTATTGTCCGTGAGATGGCTATTATTGCTGGTCCTCAAAAAGAGAATGAGTTCAGACTTATTCTTGCAATCTTAAGTAGATCTACCAGTGGATATATGCGAGGCACTATCATTACCTCTGCGATTAATGGCATTCTTGTGTACTTTGGGTGTCTGATTTTAGGCAACCCTTATGCCGCTCTTATTGGCATGGTTACAGGAATCTTCCATATTATTCCTGTAGTTGGACCGGTTTTCTCGGCAGGTATTGCTCTTATTTTGAGCATCTTGGTAGACCCTGTCATGACCGTATGGACTATCGTTATCTTGATGGTTGCACAAACGTTGTTGATAACGTGCTTTCACCTTTGGTTATGGCAACGAGCGTTAAAGTTCACCCGGGTCTTTCGCTCGTTGGTATTGTCATTGGCAGCGCTCTTGGCGGAGTAGTTGGAACTATTCTTGCCATACCTTTGACAGCAGCACTGAGGGGCATCTTTGTGTACTTCTTTGAGAAGTATTCGGGCAGACAGATCGTCTCGCCAAATGGCGCGCTTTTTAACTCTACCCAGTATGTGGATGAGACAGGCGCCATCCTTCCAGAATATGACGCTCTGGACGATCCGAAGTTCTTTGAGGAGTCGCGTCTTGTTGATCAAGACACTACGGCTCATGTGCGCAGCAAGTCTTCAGCTCCCGCACCCAAGATTCTTGGACATGATTTTTCTCAGTTACTTTTTAGGAATACTCAAGAAGTTACTAAGGAACCAGATAAACCATCGTCAGATGCGGTAGACTCAGACAGTACAAAAGAGTAGTTATTTGAATACGGAGAAGTACTTTATGGCTGACTATAAAACAATGACAACAGCAGAGATTCGTGAGGACTTCCTAAGCTTCTTTGAGAGCAAGGGTTGCAAGCGCTATCCTTCTTCATCTCTGGTGCCTTCTGATCCTTCGCTGCTTCTTGCTAATGCTGGCATGAACCAGTTCAAGGAGTATTACCAGGGCATCAAGACTATGAAGGAAATTGGTGCAACTTCCTGCCAGAAGTGCCTTCGTACTAACGATATTGACAACATTGGCGACTCTCGCCATCTCTCATTCTTTGAGATGCTGGGTAACTTCTCCTTTGGCGGTTACACCAAGCGCGATGCATGCACCTGGGCAATGGAGTTTATTTCTTCTCCAGAGCACCTTGGCCTGCCTCTTGATCGCCTCTACTTTACTGTTTTTACTGACGACGATGAGGCCATTGAGATCTGGAAGTCTCTTGGTGTAGCAGAAGATCACATCACCCGTCTGGGCGAGGAAGACAACTTCTGGGCAGCTGGTCCAACTGGTCCTTGTGGTCCTTGCTCTGAGATTTACTTTGACCAGGGTCCTGAGTTTGAGGGAGAGGCTCCTGGAGACGACGGTGACCGTTACCTTGAGTTCTGGAACCTCGTCTTTACTCAATTTGATCGCCAGGAAGATGGTTCTCTGCCTGAGCTTCCTCATCGCAACATCGATACCGGCATGGGCCTTGAGCGTATCGCAGCTATCATGCAGCATGAAGGCACCAATTACGAGGGTGACATCATGCGTACCCTCATCTCTTTGGGCGAGAAACTCTCTGGTAAAAAGTATCACTCAACTGATGAGATTGACCGCAGCCTGCGTATCCTTGCAGACCACTCTCGTGCAGTTACCTTTATGATTGGTGATGGTATTCTCCCTGGTAACGAGGGTAGAAGCTACATTCTTCGCCGCCTGCTCCGTCGCGCTGTCTACCACGGCCGCTTACTGGGCATTCAGGGCACCTTCATGGCAGAGTACGCGCATGAGGTTGCTGTTCTGCTTGGCGCAGAATATCCAGAGCTTGTCGAGAAGAGCGCTCTTATCGACGGCATTCTGACTGCAGAAGAGGAGCGCTTTGGCGCTACGCTTGACGCAGGCGAGTCTAAACTCACTGCAGAGCTTGAGCAGCTAGAGGATGGCGCACAGCTTTCCGGTGAGGTTGCATTCCTTCTGCATGATACTTACGGATTCCCTATTGATCTTACTCGTGAGATTGCTGCAAATGCAGGTCACGTTGTTGACATGGACGCCTTTGATGCTGCAATGACTGAGCAGCGTGAGCGCGCTCGTAAGTCTGCTAACCGTGATGCTTGGGGCAATGCTCAGAGCATTTGGGTTGCACTTTCTGACCGCCTGATGAGACCGTCTTTGACGGCTATGACAACAACGAGCTCTCTGGCGTTCGTGTTGTTGCTCTTGTTCAGGATGGACAGGAGGTTGAGTCCGCCGCTGCTGACTCTGAGGTTGAGGTTGTACTTGACCGCACACCTTTCTATGCAGAGATGGGCGGCCAGGTTGGTGATACCGGCAAGCTGACAGCTCCTGGTCTCTACGTTCACGTCACTGATACCAAGCACCGTGACGGCGGCCTTGAGTCACACGTTGGCGTGGTAGAGGAGGGCACCATCTCTGTTGGTGATTCAGTCACCGCAACCATTGATGCCGGCCGTCGTGAGCTAATCCGCCGCAACCACACGGCAACTCACCTACTTGACGCAGCCCTCAAAAAGGTTTTGGGTGACCACGTGAACCAGGCTGGTTCTCTTGTTGCTCCAGATCGTATGCGCTTTGACTTTACGCACTTTGAGGCTCTTACCAAAGATGAGCTCGATCGCATTGAGGGCATGGTTAACGCAGAGATTTTTGCTGCTAAGCCTGTTGTTACTCAGATTATGAACATTGAGGACGCAAAGGCTGCTGGTGCTGTTGCACTCTTTGGCGAGAAGTACGGTGATGTCGTACGCGTTGTCTCTGCTGGTGCAGAAGACGCTCCATTCTCTCGTGAGCTCTGTGGTGGTACTCACGCACGCAACACAGCAGACCTTGGTCTCTTTAAGATTATTTCTGAGAGCTCCGTTGGTTCTAACTCAAGGCGTATTGAGGCGGTAACTTCTATGGGCGCTATCGAGTACGTTGATGAGCGCCTGGCTCAACTTGATGAGGTTGCCGCAGCTTTGAAGGTTCGTCCTTCTGCTGTTGCAGACCGCGTTGAGCAGCTGCAGCAAGATCTTCGCACTGCAAACCATAAGCTTGAGGCTGCTCTAACTGGAGCAGGTAGCAATCAGGTAGCAGAAGCACTTAAGTCTGCTGTTCAGCTTAATGGCTATAGCTGTGTAATTGCTAAGCTTGAGGGCCTTTCTGGCAAAGAACTTCCGCTCCGCATGGGACGGCATCCGCGATGCATCTGACGGCCAGCCTGTTGCTTGCGTCATTGCATCCGCAACCGCTGACGGTAAGGTTTCCCTGCTTGCAGGTGCCACTGATTCTGCAGTTGCAGCGGGCTTCTCGGCAGGAGACATTGTCAAAGAGATTGCAGAGCTTGTTGGTGGCCGTGGTGGCGGTAAGCCAGCAATGGCGCAGGCAGGTGGCTCAAACGCTGCAGGAATTGATGCTGCGCTTGAGGCTGCAAAAAAACAAAGCTTGGTGCGTAACGTTTGCGCGTTTTAGCTTTAGATATTGGTGAAGTTCGCATCGGGGTTGCTGTAAGTGACCCCGATGGTGCTATTGCATCACCTGTTTGCGTGCTACCTGCGCAAGAGGTGCTCTCACATGCACGTACGTTTAAAGCTGTGCTTGAAGATTGGGAGCCAGAACTGCTTTTGTGCGGTCGTCCTAAAACGCTCGCCGGCGAAGATGGACCACAGGCCCAAAAAATTACCGCTCAAGCTGAGCAAATTGCGAAGAACTGCCAACTTCCATTAGAATTTACTGACGAAAGACTTTCTTCTGCGGAAGCAAAGAAGATTCTTCGAGCGCAAGGTTTATCTGAAAAAGCCATGCGTGGAAAAGTTGACATGGTTGCTGCTTCGCTCTTTTTGCAATCATGGCTTGATGCACAGATGAATAAGGGAGACTAAATGCCCACCCTATCCAATGGTTCTTCTCCGCGTCGTCAGGGCGCACATTTCTTCTCCTGTTCCAGAAGGACAGGTTCAGGAAGAGCAGGCTCAGCAGGAACAGATCACGCATCCTTCAGTTGAGGCTACAGGATCGCTACCTGCACTTACCGGTGGCAAGCTTTCTTCAAGAAGCGCTCAAGTCACTCATATGGCAAAGAACAAGCAGGTAAAGCATAGAGATAAGAAGGCTTCAAAGCGTTCTCGTATTTTTGCGGCACTTATCGCTTTTATCATGGTTGCGGCCCTTGGCATCTTTGTATGGAAAGTAGCGCTTCCAGAGCTTTCTCGCGCTAATTCCGATACACAAGAAATTACCGCAGGTCAGCAAGTTACCGTTACTATTCCAGATGGCGCTGGCGCGCAGGAAGTTGCAAAGATTCTTTTTGAGAACAAGATTATTGCAACTAAGAGCGAGTTTTTAAACCAGGTAAAGCGTCAGGATGCTGAGCAGAAAATCAAGAGTGGTATCTATGTTATTACTACTGGTACCAAGCCAGCAGACATCGTTCATCTGCTTATTTCTGGCCCTAATGCTCCTGGTAGTGGCTTTGTTGTACCAGAAGGTTATACCGTTTCTCAGGTTGCTGATTTGGTTCAGGACTACTTTGGTATTTCTCGCGATGATTTCTTGAATCAGGCAAAAGCATCCAATTATGTTGCTGACTATCCGTTCCTTGCTGGTGCGGTTGATGCTAACGATTCTCTTGAGGGTTACCTGTTCCCTAAGACGTATACCTTTACGGAAAGCAACGTAACTGCTGATACGGTCATTCGTGCCATGCTTGATCAGTTTGAGACAGAGACGGCTGACCTTAACTTGGATGCTGCTCGTATTACGCTCAACAAGCGTTACAACTTGAATCTTACAAACGAGCAAATCATTATCATGGCATCTATCATTGAGCGAGAAGCCCTGACTGATGAGGACCGTCCTAAGGTTGCGTCTGTCTTCTACAATCGCCTGTATGACGATATGTACCTGCAAAGCGACGCAACTCTTGCCTATTCTCTGGGTAGGGAAGCTACTGCAGAAGAGCTCAGCTCAATGACAAGCGACCCATATAACACCTATGCGTTTAAGGGTTTGACTCCTACGCCTATTTGCTCTCCAGGTTATGCCTCCATTAAGGCGGCTATGGATCCAGCAGCAACCAATTATTACTACTTCTGGATTACCTCGGATGAGCACGTCTTCTCAGAGACGTACGACGAACATCAGCAGGCTATTGAAAACGCACGCGAGCGTGAAGCCGCCAGTAAGCAATAGCTGGTGTGGCATGAGTTTAATCAAAGCAACACAATACGTTTCTGCTGTTGAATACATCTCAATAGAGGATTTGGTTCAGCAGGGGATTAAACTTGTGCTCCTAGATCGCGATAATACCTGTGTACCCCGAGACACCAAGATGGTGCCGCCAGAGATTTCTGCTTGGTTTGAGAAGGCTCATGCGGCTGGATTAACGCTCTGCCTCATCTCCAATAACATTCATCTCAATGAGGTCCAGCGTAGCGCTCACGAGCTGGGAATTGAAGGAGAGGGCTTTGCGTGTAAGCCGCTTCCTCGCGCGCTAACTGCTGCTATGAAGCGTTTCTCGGCAACTAAAAAGCAAACCGTGATGGTGGGAGACCAGATTTTTACCGATGTTATTGCAGGTAATTTGGCTGGTGTTTCAACTATTTTAGTAAAGCCGCAGTCCAATGAGGATCTTTTGGTACACCAATATCATTCGTCACGTCGAGCGCCGCATTTTAAAAAATGTAACTTTTACGTCATAACAAGACGGCTTTAGTTTACTTGCTCCAACTCGATGATAGAATCATCTTGAAAGGCTGGAGGAGTATGGAGCTTCGCGATTCAAGATACGTTGTACATGAGGGCTGTGATCATATCTTTTTTGTAGGCTTTCTGGGTGCCGGAAAGTCTACGCTCGCACGTAATTTGGGCGAGCTGTTTCACCGCCGTTATGTTGACACCGATCGCCTAGCAGAGCGTATAGCAGGTAAATCACTGGCAGAAATCTACGAAGATGACGGTGAAGAGCTTTTTAGGCAGGCAGAAACTGAGGTTTTGCACACGCTTAAGTCTAAGAAGTCACTGCTCGTAAGCTGTGGCGGTGGAATTGTCGAGAAGGACGTCAATCTTGCGCTTATGCGTGAGATGGGAGTCATCGTGTTTCTCGACGGTGATCTTTCTGACTCGCTTCGTCAAATTCAGCGCACGGATAGGCGTCCTGATTTGGGAAGCTTTTGAAAAACGCTACTCAGCTCTATAGACGCCTGCGTCCACGTTATGAGGCCGCTGCTGATATTACTATTGATATTCGTGAGAAAACGTTTGAGCAGGTAGCCATTGATTCTGGCAAGCTGCTTTGGGAAAGAGGTCTTCTATGAGTGACAATGTCCAGGCTGAGCTCGAAGAGGAATTGCCACCTGTTCAGATTAAACAGTGGGTTTCTATTCCTGGTGGCTCTATTGCACTTCGTTCTGGTGCAGGCGTTCTTTCAAACTTTGGTACTGAGCTCAGAACCGCAGTAGGAAGGCCTCATCGCTGTGCTTTTCTTGTCAGCAATCAGGCAGACGAAGACCTTGCTGAGCTGCTGCGTAGAGACCTCACCACCATCGGTTTTCTCGTCACACGTGTAGATGTAGAAGATGGCAAGGCAGCAACTACCGTGGCAACTGAGGCACAGGTATTGTCTGCTTTGGCAGAAATGCACCTGACAGCTGATGATTTAGTAGTTGCCGTGGGCCACGAGGGCGTCATTTCTCTTGCTAACCACGTGGCAAACAAGTGGTGTGGGGGAGTCTCCCTTGCTACTGTTCCGCTTGATCTAGCAGCTGTTATTGTCTCGTCCATTACTCCTCGCGCGCTTGATACTGACGCTGAGCATCAGCGTCTTGTTACCACTAAGCCTTGTGCTCGTTTCTGCTTTGCAGATCTTGAGGTTATGGATCTTTGCGATGACAGCGCTAAGGTTGCCCAGGTATGTATGGTTGCAACGGCTATGTCTGATAACGAGGCGGAGTTTGGACGCATTTGGGATAGAGCAGATAACCTCTCCTCTGGAGTTGCCGATATAGTTGCAGAGCAGCTGGCAGAGTCTACTAAGACCCGTGGCCGTCTCTCTGATTCTTCCGCTATTGCTATTCAGCAGTCTGTCCCTTACGGTTGGGTTTTTGTGGAGGCACTTCGCCCGCTCATCCCAGCTGATCAGCCTCTTTCTGCACTTTATGCAGACGCGCTGCGTTTCTCGGCAAGAATTGCAGTAGCTAAAGACTCGCTTTCTTTTGACGATATGCTTGCCCAAGACGAGATTCTTGAGCGCTTGAATATTGGTTTTGTTACCTGTGACATTACTTCTGAGCAGCTTATCGAAGCGCTCAAACAAGAATGTTTCCATTCTACTAATCGTTTTATGTTGCCGATTCCAATGTCTATTGGAAGGGTAAGATTAGCATCGGTCGACGAGGAACTTCTCGCCGAGCATGCCCGCGCTTGGTGTGAGGCTCACGCTTCGCATTAAAGCGCCGCATCTTGCAGTAAGGAGCCTGTTTGCTGATGCGGCTCCACTAGGTGCAACTCTTTGTTGTAAACATCTCGAGAAGGGATTTGAAATGGCAGATTTACAGGCAGCAGCAAAGCGCGTTGCGCGCTTTCGCGAGGTAATGGCTCAGAGGGGTTACGACGCTGTTGTTCTACGTCACAACCCAGACCTTCGTTGGTTGACTGACGCTGAGCGTGTCTTTGACTTTGAGCAGGCACATACTGCATTTATTACGCAGGATGGGCTCTTCATGCACACTGACTCTCGTTACTACAACACATTCCTGGAGCGCCTTGGTGCTGATTCTCCATGGAAGTTTGACCAGGAAGTCGCTACTCCTACCGAGTGGGTTGCCGCTCATATTGCTGAGGCTCGTGCTCGCGTAGTTGCTATTGAGGACACCGTTGATCTTGCGTTCTTTGATGGCCTTGAGCAGGCATTGCGCGATCGTTCTGTTGCTGCTTTGCTTCCACGCATGCATGGTGATATTGCTGAGCTGCGTATTGTTAAAGACCCAGCTGAAATTGAGCTTATGAAGCACGCTCAGTCAATTACTGACAAGGCGTTCCTCCACATCTGCAAGTACATTAAGCCAGGTCTTACTGAGCAGCAGATTCGCGCAGAGCTTGAGAACTACATGCTCTCTAACGGTGCAGATGCCCTGTCCTTTGATTCCATCATTGCTTCTGGTCCTAATGGTGCTAATCCTCATGCACAGCCAGGTGAGCGCGTAGTTCAGACAGGCGACATGATTGTTATGGACTACGGTGCAGGTTACCTGGATTACCACTCAGATATGACCCGTACTGTTGTTGTTGGCGCACCTTCCGAGGAGCAGCAGCATGTCTTTGACGTTGTCCGCAAGGCAAACGAAACTTGCGCAGCAGCTATTCATGCAGGTGTAACTGGTTCTGATATTCATAACCTTGCAGTTAAGGTTATCTCTGAGGCTGGCTACGGTGAGTACTTTGGCCACGGCCTTGGCCACGGTGTTGGCGTTGAGATTCATGAGCGCCCCTTCTTCAATCCTCGTTGGAACAAGGTTATTGCAGCAGGTTCAGTTGTTACCGATGAGCCTGGCATTTACCTGCCTGGCAAGTTTGGTATCCGCCTTGAGGACTTTGGCGTTGTTACTGAGGACGGCTACGATGTCTTTACTCAGTCCACGCACGACCTTGTGTCTGTTGGCTGCTAACTAGACGCGATATACAGAATTTTTACGGCCAGAAGCTTTAGGTTTCTGGCCGTATTTTTTGTTCACCTTTAGGGCGAGAAGGTCTTCTCGCTCTAAAATTGGCTTATACAACCTAAAAAATCTAAAAAGAGTTAGGTTAGTGAAGACACGCTTCAGATATATGTAATAAAATCAGAAAAGTAAATGTTTTTTCATTGTTATGTCTACAGTTTCATTTGTTTTATTAGGTGAGAAAGAAGGAGGTAGAAGTGGTTAGTATCGTTCTAGCCAGCCATGGCAAATTTGCCGAGGGCATCAAAGATTCTGGCAGCATGATTTTTGGACCACAGGAAGGCGTTGTAGCTGTAACGCTTACTCCTGATATGGGCCCAGATGACCTGCATCAGAAGATTCTCGACGCAATTGCCACGCTTGAAGATCAAGAGCATGTCTTGTTCTTGGTTGACCTATGGGGTGGCACCCCCTTTAACCAGATTTCTCGCGTTCTTGAGGAAGAGGGTAAAGAGGATTGGGTTGCCGTTACTGGCCTTAACCTCCCAATGCTTATTGCAGCATATGGCTCTCGCCTTGGCGTAGATACCGCCGCCGAGGTAGCAAAAGAGATTTACTCTGAAGCTCGTATGGGCGTCAAAATTAAGCCAGAAGAGCTTGAGCCACAAGAGGCAACTCCTACTGATGTTCCTGCTGCTCCAGCAGCACCTCAGGGTGCAATTCCTGCGGGTACTGTTATTGGTGACGGCAAGCTTAAGATTGTGCTTGCACGTATTGACACCCGTCTTCTGCATGGTCAGGTTGCAACTACGTGGACAAAGATGACCAAGCCAGACCGCATTATTGTCTGCTCTGATGGTGTTGCTCAAGATGAGCTCCGCAAGACCATGATTGTTCAAGCAGCTCCTCCAGGAGTACATGTCCACGTTGTTCCTATTAAGAAGATTATTGAGATTGCTCACGACACTCGTTTTGGTAATACCAAGGCAATGCTTCTGTTTGAGACTCCTCAAGATATGCTTCGCGCAATTGAGGGTGGCGTAGAAATCAAAGAGGCAAACCTTGGTTCTATGGCTCACTCTGTTGGCAAAGTTGTTGTTACCAACGCAGTTGCTATGGATGAGGACGACGTAAAGACCCTTGAGGCCATCCGCGAGTGCGGTACAACGTTTGATGTTCGTAAGGTTCCTGCAGACAGCGCAGAGAACTTTGAGGCAATGCTTAAAAAAGCTAAGTCCGAGCTTGGCGCCCGTAAGTAACTAGAAGGAGGTAGAAATGACACCTATCACAATACTGCTTGTCGTAATTGTTGCTCTTCTCGCTGGCATGGAAGGTATTCTTGACCAGTGGGAGTTCCACCAGCCCCTGGTTGCTTGCTCACTAATTGGCCTTGTGACTGGTCATCCTGCCGAGGGAATTATCCTTGGCGGTTCTCTTCAGATGATTGCTCTTGGTTGGGCAAACATCGGAGCTGCAGTTGCTCCAGACGCAGCTTTGGCATCTGTCGCATCTGCAATCATCATGGTTTTGGCACTGAATGGTGGAGATACTGACACCACCGCTGCTATTAACACCTCTATTGCACTTGCAATTCCTCTGTCCGTAGCAGGCCTGTTCCTCACCATGATTGCTCGTACTATTGCAACTGGTATTGTCCACGCAATGGATGCAGCTGCCGAGAAGGGCGATTTTGCTGCAATCGAGCGTTGGCACATTGTAGCTATCCTCATGCAGGGCGCACGTATTGCTGTTCCTGCAGCTGCTCTTTGCTTCATTGACCCAGCTATTGTCACTGACGCTCTGAACGCAATGCCAAAGTGGCTCACTGGCGGTATGGCAGTTGGCGGCGGCATGGTTGCTGCTGTTGGTTACGCAATGGTCATTAACATGATGGCTACTCGCGAGGTTTGGCCATTCTTTGCACTTGGCTTTGTCTTTGCTGCTATTAACCAGCTCACCCTTATTGCTCTTGGTGTTATTGGTGTCTGCCTTGCTATTCTCTACATTGGTCTTAAAGACCTTGCTAAGCAGGGTGGCGGCGCAGGTGGTGGATCAGGCGATCCACTCGGCGATATTATTGACAACTACTAATTCTGAAGGAGCGTGAAACTAATGGAGAATAAGATTCAGCTTTCTAAGAAAGACCGCATGTCTGTTGCTCTTCGTCATCAGTTCCTTCAGGGTTCTTGGAACTACGAGCGTATGCAGAACGGTGGTTGGGCATTCTCAATGATTCCAGCCATCAAAAAGCTTTATCCAAACAAAGAAGATCAGGTAGCAGCTCTTAAGCGCCACCTTGAGTTCTACAACACTCACCCTTATGTTTCTGCACCAGTCATGGGCGTTACCCTTGCACTGGAGGAGGGACGTGCTAACGGTGAGCCTATTGACGACGTTGCAATTCAGGGCGTTAAGGTAGGCATGATGGGCCCTCTGGCCGGTGTTGGTGACCCAGTCTTCTGGTTTACCGTCCGTCCAATTCTTGGAGCACTCGGCGCATCTATTGCCGCTGGTGGTTCTGCACTTGGCCCTATTCTCTTCTTTGTTCTGTGGAACGTCATCCGCCTTTCCTTCCTGTGGTACACCCAGGAGTTTGGCTACAAGGCAGGCGCTTCAATTTCTTCCGATCTTTCTGGCGGAATGCTGGGCAAGATTACTGAGGGTGCTTCTATTCTTGGTATGTTTATCATTGGTGCCCTGGTACAGCGTTGGGTTTCAATTTCATTTACCCCAGTTGTTTCTACCATTCCTCAGCAGGCAGGCGCTTACATTGATTGGACAAGCATTCCTTCAGGAGTAGACGGAATGTATCAGGCTTTGAAGCTTACTCTGTTCTTGGACCAAACGGTCTTGATCCAGTGAAGGTAACTACGCTTCAGTCCAACCTTGACTCGCTTGTTCCTGGACTGGCAGCTGTTGGTCTGACACTGCTTTGCTGCTCACTGCTTAAGAAGAAGGTCTCTCCAATTGCTATCATCCTGGCTCTCTTTGCCGTTGGTATTATTGGTCGACTCCTTGGCTTTATGTAATGAGTAAGAGTACGTTCTAGTACTTAAAGTCGCACTAATATGGGTCGCGCTCTATAATGGGTGCGACCCATTTTTTGAAAGGATTGTATGGCTCAGTCTCAAAACAGTACGGTCGATTTCACCGCAAAGGCAACGTCATTCCATGGGCTAGCTACGTATGGCGATATCCTTATTGGCAATAAGGCCTTTGAGTTCTACAACCAGAAAAATCCCGAAGATTACATCCAGATTCCCTGGGATCAGATAGATCATGTGGCCGCCTCAGTTATGGGACGTACCAAAAGCATTTCTCGCTTTGCCATTTTTACTAAAAGCAATGGTAATTATTCGTTTTCTACGCGAGACAACAAGGCAACACTGAGGGCAATTCGCGCCTATATAGGGGAGGAGAAACTCGTGCGTTCTCCAAACTTCTGGTTTGTTTTTAAGCACGGACTTATGGCAATTCCACAGCTTCCTCGCCTTATTAAAGAGAGTTTTATTAAAAAGAAGTAAGCAAATTTTGCATTTTCACAAGAGCCGCCAGCACGGAAGGCGTGAAACTGATAAAATCCAACATGCATATACGTGTCGCGGGTAGTTTGAAAATTCACGTTCTTCTCGCGACTTTATCGAGTGAAAAGAGTTAGACGTGGCAACTATCAGCACCGCAGATTTTAAGAACGGCCTTGGCCTTAAGATTAACGATAAGTACTACACCATCGTTGAGTTCCAGCACGTAAAGCCAGGTAAGGGCGGCGCTTTTGTCCGCTATAAGATTCGTGACCTTCGTTCTGGCCGCGTTATTGATCAGACCTGCAACGCTGGTACCAAGTTTGAGAACGTTCTTCTGCTCACCAAAGAGATGCAGTATCTCTACAACGACGGCGAGTCCTTCTACTTCATGGACAACGAGACTTACGATCAGGTAGCTGTTCCTGCTGATTTTATTGGCGAGAAGAGCGTCTGGTTCAAGGAGAACGATAACGCACAGCTTCTCTATGCAGACACTGAGCTTCTTGGCGTTGAGCCTCCAATGTTCATTGAGGCAGAGATTACTGAGACCGATCCAGGCTTCAAGGGCGACACCGTTCAGGGTGGTACTAAGCCAGCAACTATTGAGACCGGTGCAACTCTTCAGGTTCCAATGTATCTGAACCAGGGTGAGCGCATTAAGGTTGACACTCGCGACGGCAAGTTTGTTTCTCGCGTTTAGTGTATTCTCTTTGGGTGCATTGGCACCCAACAGTATTGAGTAATTATTTCAAAGACAGTTTGTCTTTTTAGGGGGTAGACATGGCTGAAACAGAGCTTCGTATAGCAGGCATCGGCATCTCAAAAGATGTAATTTCAACGGTTGTCTCCGGCGCAGCTGGAAGTGTTGAAGGTGTTGCCTCCGTTGGCGGAAACGATACCCTGGCATCCAACCTTATTAACGTCTTTACCAGCAGAAGCCTTGCTCCAGAGAAGGCTGTAGAGGCAGGCGTAGAGAATGGTCAGCTCCATCTTGGAGTTCACCTTACCGTTTTTCTATGGCTACCCATTTACAAAGCTTGCATCTGAGGTAAGGCTTGCTGTTGCAACTGCTGTAAATGAGCAGATTGGTGTCAGCATTGCTTCCGTTGATGTTTACATTGACAGCCTTGTTTTTCCTAAGGAGTAGGCTTGAGCGTTAAGTTTTTTGGACGTACCCGCGCCCGCAGCCAAGCACTACAGCTTTTATTCCAGGCTGAAGCCACTAATCGCAGTGTTCTTGAGGTCCTTGACGGAGACTACACGCTCTCCGAGGGACCTCTTGATGAGTATGCGCAGTCGCTGGCAGTAGGAGCAGATGGCATTAGATATGATCTTGATGACATTATTGCTGCTTACTCAAAAGACTGGGCAATTGATCGCATGCCTTCCGTAGACCGCAATCTCTTAAGAATTTCTCTTTACGAGATTCTTGAGGTTCCTGAGGTTGATGTAGCTGTTGCTATTAACGAGGTGGTTGACCTTGCTCGCGCTTACTGCGGCGATGATTCTCCTCGCTTTATTAACGGCGTTCTTGGTCGTATTGTTGATGACATTGAGGCTGGAGAAGACATTTATTCTCTGTGCCATAAGCAGTCTGCTGAGCAAGACGTTTCTGAAGAAGAGCCAGAGAGCTCTGTGGAAGATGCAGAGTAGTCATGGCAAAAATCGATACGTCTGAATATCAGAGCTTTGACCAGATAACCGCAAGACTTGATTCAATTGTTGATCAAGTTCGCGATAAAAACGTCTCGCTGGAGCATTCTCTTGACCTCTTTGATGAGGCAATTGCTCTAGGCTCAAAGGCTGTCAACATGGTTGACACCACAGAGTTTACGCCAGAAGAGGAAGAGCGTCTGGTTCAGGCTCAGGCTGCAGGAGAAGCGTCCAACGAAGAAGCTGCTTCTGATGAGCAGACTTCTGATGAGCAGGCTGAGGCTTCAGCCGCAGATGAAACGTCGTCTGATGATGCAGTTTCAGAAAGCGATGAGCACTAGTGGCTCAACGTGTTTCTCGCCAAAGGCTTGATAAAGAGCTGGTTAGGCAAGGATTTTTCAAAGATACTCAGGCTGCGCTGCGCGCAATTCTTGCGGGCGATGTTTCTACGAGCGATAGAAGACTGACCTCAGCAGGAGAGCTTGTTCCTGAGGGAGTATTTCTGCATGTAAAAGGCGCTATTCCGTACGTGAGTAGAGGCGGGCTTAAGCTCGAGCGCGCCTTTGAAGTTTTTGATTTTACGGCACAACATAAAAAATGCTTAGATATTGGCTGTTCAACTGGTGGTTTTACCGATTGCCTGCTTCAAAATGGAGCTGCTTCGGTTACCTCAGTTGATGTTGGCTATGCGCAGTTTGATTGGTCGCTAAGAAACGATAGTAGGGTTGAACTGCTAGAACGAACAAATATAACTTCGCTGCCGGAATTGGGTTATTCTCACGTCTTTGATGTGGCGGTGTGCGACGTATCGTTTACTTCAATCCTGTCAATTCTTCCCTCTGTCTTGGATGTTCTAGCTCCTGAAGGAGTTTTTGTTACGCTGGTCAAACCGCAGTTTGAAGCTAAGAGAGAAGAAGTGGGCGAGGGCGGCATTGTGACTGATTCGTCCGTGCGCCTACATACGTTGCAAAAGGTTGCCGATGCGTTCAAAGAAGCTCATATGGGTCCTTTGGGCGCATGTGAGAGTCCTATTCATGGTGCTAAGGGTAATGTGGAATATTTGCTGTTTGGGCAGCTTGGGGCAGGTTCGCATGATTTAGATCTTGCTTCAGTGGTTTTGAATCATTCTGTAGAAATAGTGAAATAGAACTAATGTTCTATTTTTGTGGTATTGTTCGTGGTTTTTTTAGGTATACTAAGTACATCGAATCAGACGTTTAACTGTTTCAGTTGTGCAGTCAAGCAAAATCGGGAGAGTGGTTTGCGTGAAGGTACTTCTTGTTCCAAATTATTCAAGAGAAGTTGCTGTTTCTGGTGCACGTGAACTTGAAGAATGGCTTTTTGAGCAGGGATGTGATGTCCAGTGGGCACACGATAAAAAGTTGTTCCCAGATAAAGTTATAGACTGCTCTGACTGTCAGCTTGTTATTTCTCTTGGTGGAGATGGAACACTTCTGAGAGCTGCCAAAATTGTTGAGTATTCAGAAATTCCAATCCTGGGTATTTCATACGGTCACCTTGGCTTTTTGACCAGCGCAACCCCTAACAAAATGATTGAGATGGTAGCTGACGCCCTTGCAGGAGAGCTCCACGTTTCTAGAAGAGCAACGCTTGCTATAGAAACAGAATATGAGCTTCCATCTGGAGAAACTTATATCGAGAAGACCTTCTCGCTCAATGATTTTGCTGTTTCCAGAGGTGGAGCGGGCGATATGGTTGAGTTTACAGTTTCTGTATCGGGCAATCATATTGATAAGCTCCGCGGAGATGGCTTTGTAGTTAGTACAGCAACTGGATCTACTGGTTATGCTCTTGCTGCTGGTGGTCCTATTGTTACACCAGAGTTCTCAGGAATGGTTTGTGTGCCAATCGCACCACATACTATTTTGGCTCGCGCATTTCTTACTTCACCTTCTGATGTGGTTGAAATCACCATGTCAAAAGATAGGCCTGCACCATGCCACTTCTTCTCTGATGGACAAAACATCAAGCATCCAGAGGAGGGTATGGCTACCAAAGCCCGTATTAGCCGTGGACCAGGAGATATCATTCTGCTTGATAGAAGCGCTGATAGTTTCTATCGTTCAGTTTCTCGCGTGTTTTACGGTAAAACTGGTCAGTAAGCAGGTCATATATGCTTGATGAACTTCGCGTGCAAAATGTTGCACTTATTGAAGATGCTTCTCTTGCTCCCGCCTCAGGTTTAACAGTTTTAACAGGAGAGACGGGTGCTGGTAAAACTGCTCTTTTATCTTCTATTAAGCTCTTAGTTGGTGAGCGTGCAGATGCTTCTGCAGTCAGAGAAGGAACGGATGCCCTTAGGGTTGAAGCGCGTTTCTTTACCTCTCCAGAAGATCAAGAAGGAGTAGTGGTTTCTAGAAAAGTCTCTGCTGACGGTAGAGGTAGAGTAGAGATTGATGGCCATATGGCATCAGTTAAAGAGCTGGCTGGAGGCATTGGAACGTCAATTGATTTGTGTGGACAGCATGAGCATCAAAGATTGCTTGATGTAAAGAATCATGTCAGCATGCTGGACGCATGGATTGGCTCAGACATTCAGTCTTATCAGACAGAGTATATAGATGCCTTGCATGCTTACCATGCTGCGGTTACCGAGCTTCGGCGGGTTATTGAAGTAAGTCAGTCAAGCAATGCAAAAATTGATGAAGCAGCATTTCTTGTCCAAAGAATTGATGAGGTCTCTCCTAAAGAAGGAGAGCTAGAAGACTTAGAGGAGCAACTTCCTCGCTTTGAGCACGCAGAGGCTCTCCTTCAAGCTGCAGGAGGAACACATGAGGTACTCTCAAGCGATGAGGGCGTCATTGATTCACTCTCTGATGCGGTTCAGATGCTTCAAAATGCTTCAACGTTTGATGCTACGCTAGGTTCTTATGCAGAGTCTCTCTCAAGTGCTCTTATAGAGATTGAAGATGTTTCTTCAGAGCTCAGAAGTTATGTAGGATCTCTCGATTTGATGAAGAAGCTCTTGAAGAGATGCAGAGTCGCATGGCTCGTCTTCAGGGTCTTATGAGAACGTACGGCCCTGGTATGAAAGACGTATTTAAGAAATACCAGACTGCTCAAAACCTTCTCGAGGTAACCAGAGACACAGAAAAGCTTGTTCGTGAGGCACAGGCTGCGGTAGATGCTGCAAAAGATACCCTTATTCTTAAGGCTCAGGCACTTAAAAAGGTTCGTGTAGCTGCAGCTCCAAAACTTTGTGATGCAGTCAATAAGCAAATGAGTCATTTGCAGATGGGCTCAGCTCAGATTGAACTCAACTTTGAAGATCTTCCTTTTGAGCAGTGGAATAAAGTCGGTTCCACAAAGATTGAGCTTATGTATAAGCCTTCAACTCAAATGACAGCACGCCCTCTTAGAAAAATTGCCTCTGGCGGTGAGGTTTCTCGCGTTATGCTCGCGTGTAAAGTGGTTCTAGGAGAGTCTGACGACTGCGATACGCTTGTATTTGATGAAGTTGACGCCGGCGTTGGTGGAGCTACTGCCGTTGCTCTTGCAGAGGTTTTAGCGCAGCTTGCTAAGACACATCAGGTGATTGTGGTAACTCACTTGCCTCAGGTTGCTGTTATGGCTTCAAAACATTATGTAGTGTCTAAGACAGAAGAACATAACGCACTTCCTGTAACTTCACTTACAGAGGTTTCTGGTACTCAGAGAGAAGAAGAGATTGCACGCATGCTATCGGGCTCAATAACTGAGACTTCTTTAGCACACGCGCATGAACTGCTCACAGAAGCTCACTAGATTTCAGAATTACATGGACATAACAATGTATTTGTTTGGAGATTAAATTTCTCGTCTCTATGGGCCTCAAAGCGGAATAATATAAAGACCCGTAGAAATGTAATTGGCTAATCTTACCTACGGGAGTAATCCATGACCAAGCACATATTTGTAACAGGTGGCGTTGTTTCCTCTCTTGGAAAAGGAATCACTGCTGCATCTCTCGGCCGACTTCTTAAGGCTCGTGGCTATAAGGTCATGATGCAAAAAGCTGACCCTTATCTCAATGTTGACCCAGGTACTATGAGTCCTTTCCAGCATGGTGAGGTTTTTGTTACCGAAGATGGTAAAGAGACTGACCTTGACCTTGGCCATTATGAGCGCTTTATTGATGAGAATCTTACCAGGGAGTCTAACTTCACTACTGGTCTTATTTACCAGTCTTTGATTCAGCGTGAGCGCGCTGGAGACTTCCTTGGTGGTACAGTCCAGGTAATCCCTCATGTAACTGATGCAATTAAAGCTCGTTTTGCTCGCATTGAAGAGGTTACTAACGCAGATGTAGTCATCACAGAGCTTGGTGGCACCATTGGCGATATTGAGTCACAGCCTTTTGTTGAGGCAATTCGCCAGTTTAGAAAAGAGCGTGGCGCAAGCAACGTTGCTATTATTCATGTAAGTCTTGTTCCTTATATTGCAGCAGCTCATGAGGTTAAGACTAAGCCTACGCAGCACTCCGTAAAAGAGCTTCGCTCCCTTGGTATTCAACCAGACTTTATCGTCTGCCGTTCTAGCCATTCTGTGGATGAATCTATTCGCGAGAAAATCGCTAATTTCTGCGACGTTGATGCAGATTGTGTTTTTGAGAACAACGATTTGCCTTCAATTTACGATGTTCCAGCACACTTGGCAGCGCAGGGATTTGACAAGAAGGTACTTGAGCGTCTTGGTCTTGAGGTTCGTCCAAGTGATCTTGGCGGCTGGGAGGCATTTACTACTGCTATGCATAAGGCAAATGCACTTGAAGATACAACAAGAATTTATGTTGTCGGCAAGTATACGCAGCTTCCTGATGCCTACCTTTCTGTTATTGAGGCACTTCATCACTCTGGTATTTCTACGGCAGACATGTTGATATCCGCCTGGTAAATGGTGAAGAGCTGACAGAAGAAGATGTAGAGCAGGAGCTTGCTGGTGCAGACGGTATTTTGGTTCCTGGCGGCTTTGGTCTTCGCGGCGTAGAAGGCAAGATGGTTGCTATTCGCCGTGCTCGTGAACTCAAGATTCCTTACCTTGGTGTCTGCCTTGGTATGCAGATGGCTGTTACTGAGTTTGCTCGAGATGTCTGTGGTATGGAGGGCGCAAATTCAGCAGAGTTTGGTCCAGATACTCCATATCCTGTTATTGATCTTATGCCTGATCAAGAGGATATTACTGACAAGGGCGGCACCATGCGCCTTGGCTCTTATCCTTGTAAGGTTGTTGAGGGAACTCTTGCCTATGAGGCATATGGCAACAACTTGGTTTACGAGCGTCACCGCCATCGCTATGAGGTAAGTAACGTATTCCGTAATCAGCTTGTTGAGGCTGGTCTGGTAGTTTCTGGTGTTTCTCCAGACGATCGCCTTGTAGAGATGATTGAGCTTTCCAGAGTCTGTTCACCCTTGGTTTGTTGCTAGCCAGGCACACCCAGAGTTTAAGAGCCGTCCAACTCATCCTGCACCTTTGTTCCGTGAGTTTGCACGTGCAGCAATTGCTCATCATGAGGGCGTTGACCGTCATGATGTAAATCAGACTCTTTAATTAGAGCCTTTAGTAGGGAAGATTACTTATGGACCTCGCTCAGGCGCGTACAGAATTTTTAGCGTACGTTGCTGTTGAGCGAGGTCTTTCTGTAAATACGCTTGATGCCTATACTAGAGATTTAGAGGGTTATCTACTCTGGTTGAGTGGCAAAAAGATTACTTTGCCCAACCAGGTAACTCGCTCTGATGTGGAAGAATACATTGGCTCTCTCAGAGATTTAGGTATGGCTCCAGCTTCGGTTGAGCGCCACACTGCGGCACTTAGAAACTTCCACAAGTTTATGGCTGCTGAGCAAATTTGTGAGTCATCTCCAGCTGAAGATTTACCTACCGCAGCAAGAATTCAAAGGCTTCCTGATGTTATCTCTCAAGAGAAGGCAGAAGAGCTGCTTGATCAGCCATTTCCTAATTCGCCCCTAGGCATTCGAGATAGAGCCATACTTGAGTTGCTGTATGGGTGTGGGCTTCGTGTGTCTGAGCTTTGCGATCTTGAGGTACGAGGTGTCCTTCTAGAAGATGAACTTTTGCGTGTTTTTGGTAAGGGTTCCAAAGAGCGCGTAGTCCCTGTGTTGGGCTCTGCGCATCGTGCACTTAAAACATATCTTTATGAGGCTCGCTCGCTTTTGCTTAAGCACGGTCAGGTGTCTGAGGTGTTTGTAAACGCTCGGGGTGGACGTATTTCTCGCCAGTCGGTACATAAACTGGTGGCAAATTACGGCAGGGTAGTGGGGATTGAAGGTTTGCATCCTCATACACTGCGCCACAGTTTTGCCACACACCTTCTAGAGGGTGGCGCTGATCTTCGCTCGGTGCAGGAGCTTTGGGACACGTTGATATTTCAACCACGCAGCTCTATACGCACGTAGATAGGTCGCACATTAGAGACGTGTACCTTGAGGCTCATCCAAGAGCTCACGTTCACGCCGACAAATAAGCGCGCTTGACGCAAGCGTGGGACAAGCGTGGGACAGGTGTGGGGCAAAGTGGTGACTGCGTAAAAGCAAGGTGGAGGCTTTGTTTGAGTGACGTGTGATTTTCGCCACGAGTTCACCACAATTTCCTCAAAAATTTTCACTTCATAAAAAATTTAATAAATCGTGTCTGAGACTAAGAAAATCCGTTCTTTTGTAGTTCGGATTTTTTTAAACACTACATATTGTGGTCTTGCTTTATCAATTTGCATATACGTTAAACCCCAGCTAGACCATAAGAAAAATACTTGGTGTTGTAAAGTGTTTTCTAGTGTGTCTAAGTGTCGGAATGAGTTATATTTATTTCACGTTCAATCGACGGACTATGCCCAAGCATTGCCGCGCACACACAACACAAACACAGCCCGCGCGGCAAGGGGCGCCAACGTGAAAGGGGGGGAGACATGCTTACTGGTCAGTATCAGCGCTCGCTGGACTCCAAGATTCGCGTGACTCTTCCTGCAGCTCAGCGCAAGCAGCTTGGCGATGTTGTCATCTTGCTCCGTCGACAGGACGCGCTTTACGGCTACTCACCTGAGGCGTATGAGGGTTGGATTGCAAGTCTGAACCTCAACCCAAGGAACCGCGACGACGTCACAGCACTTCGCATGCTGAACGCAGCAGCAACAACCGTCGACATTGACTCGGCCGGCCGCGTTGCTCTGGGAAAGATTGACGAGTCCGATCCACAGGCTAGGGAGAAGCTCCAGCTTGACCGCGACGTCACTATTGTCGGTAACGGCGACCACTTTGAGATTTGGAACACCAACAAGTGGAACAGCCTCTTCTCGGCAGATGACCGCGTTGCAACGCTCGAGGACCTCATCTTTGGCGCCTAGTGAGGCGAGAAGATCGTGAAGGTAGAAGACGGTAACTTGAAAGTCGAATATCGGCACCAACCAGTAATGCTTGCAGAAGTGCTGCGCGAGCTGGACCCCAAGCCAGGTGAAGTTGTTTGCGACTGCACCTTGGGAGGAGCGGGTCACACCGTAGAGATGGCAAAGCTGATTGCTCCAGACGGTCTTTCCATTGGAATTGACCAGGATGCAATGGCTCATCAAGCAGCAGCTGCTCGCCTGAAGCAAGAAGTACCAAACGCGGAGTTTGCCGCTTAAGGGAAACTTTGGCGACCTCGATGAACTTCTCGTCTCTGCAGAAGTCCCCGGAGTTGACTGTTTCCTCTTTGACATTGGTGTTTCTTCTCCTCAGCTTGATATCCCAGAGCGAGGCTTTTCGTACCACGAAGATGCCCCGTTGGATATGAGAATGGACCCGGGCAAACAAACTCCAACTGCACAAGAGGTCATCAACACCTACAACGAAGCCGACCTCGCCCGAATCCTTCGAATTTACGGAGACGAGAAATTTGCCTCACGCATTACACGACGCATTGTACAAACGCGAGAAAAGCGTCCCATCCAAACGACGCTTGAGCTTGTTGAGGTAATCAAGGCAGCAATTCCCGCAGCAGCGCGTCGTCACGGCGGACATCCCGCCAGAAAGACGTTCCAAGCACTTCGTATTGAAGTAAACCACGAGCTTGAGGTTTGGAGCGCGGACTACGCTGTGCAATTGCCTGGGCTAATCCAGGAGGCAGGATTTGCGTTATCTCGTACCACTCGCTTGAAGATCGCATTGTCAAGCACGTGTTCTCCGAGCTCAGCCAAGGTTGTATCTGCCCGCCAGACCTTCCGGTTTGTATGTGCGGTCAAGTGCCGATAGTTGACGTGATTACGCGCAAACCTCTTGTGGCAACTCCAGAAGAGATTGAGCGCAACCCAAGGGCGAGAAGTGCCCTGATGAGGGTAGCGGTTAAACGCGACCCAGAGAAATGAAGTACCCCATAGCACTTGTTGCTTGTTGTTAAGAAGTTTTTGAAGGGATTGAAGTTTAATGGCACGTTACGGATCAGAAGCTGTAGCACGCACAACTCAGTTTGAGCATGAGTACGCTCCTGAACAGAGCACTCGCACATCTTTTGAGGTTGTCCCTGGTGGCGGCCTTGATGCTGATGCTCGCCGTGGCGTAAGCAGCCAGTTTATCCAGCGTGTCAAGCTATTGCTGTTGCTGCAGCACTCTTCCTGACACTTGGTGTTGTCCGTATTGGTATCTCTACCGCTACGGTTTCAACTCTTCAGGCTAACAACGTCATCAGAAATGAAATGCGCGCAACAACTGCAACTAACGATTCCCTGCGCGTTTCTCGCTCTCTGCTTGCAAGCACTACACGCATTGAGCGTATTGCTACTCAGAATTACGGTATGACTCTTGAGACAAATCGCCCTGTTGTAGATGTAAACAACAACGCTTAGGCGTAAAATATACGTTGTGAGTACGCAGAATCGACATACTCGCGCATCGCGCAGAAAAACTCCTGAGGCCTCGTACGACGAGGCCTCTCGTGTGCATTTTCGTGGTCATCGTGGTAGCAGCGGTGGCTCGGATGGTGTTGGCCCTGAAGGTAGACTCCGTCGCGTAGCGGCTGCTATGGCCATTATGGTGGCAATTGTTGTTCTTAGGCTTGCTTGGCTGCAAATCTTTACGGCAGCAGATCTTACAAAGGGCGCCGAGAATAACCGCACCAATGACATTGTCTTGCACGCTCGTCGCGGCACCATTTATGACCGCAACGGCAATGTCTTAGCCATGAGCGTTGACTGCAAAGACATCTATGCCAATCCTTCAGAGATTAAAGACGCAAGCACCGTAGCTCAGGTTTTTGCCTCGCTTCTAGGCGGAAGCCCTTCAGACTACCTTGGAGACCTGCAGCAAGACACCACCTTTGTTTATGTGCGTCGTCGTGTTGACACTGATACCGCTTCTAAGATTGAAAAAGCACTTGACGAGAAAAACCTCAAGGGTGTCTATTTTGTTAATAACACCAAGCGTGTCTATCCTTATGGCAACGTTGGCGTTCAGATTCTGGGCTTTGTAAACGCAGACAACGAGGGCGCTTCTGGCCTTGAGTATTACTACAACGATATCCTTGCAGGTACTAATGGCCACATGATTGTTGAGACCGGCGCTGGTGGTACGCCAATTGCGGGCGGTACTTCAAACATCACTGAGGCACAAAACGGTCAGGATATTGTTCTTTCCATTGATATTGAGTTGCAGAAGAAGGCGGAAGAGCAGCTTACTGCCGCAGTAAAGATTTTGAGGCCCAGCAGGGCGGCTCAATCATGGCCATGAATCCTCGTACCGGAGAAATCTATGCCGCTGCCTCGTACCCTCTGCCAGATTTTAAGAGCGATAACGGCGTTGACTACGAATCCCTCAACCTCAAGCTTGTCTCAAGTATCTATGAGCCAGGCTCCGTATTTAAGGTAATCACTACCTCAATTGGTATAGATAACAACCTCTTTGGTCCAAATTCAACCTTCAATATCCCAACCGAGCTTAAGGTTGGCGATAACAAGGTAACCGACGACGACTGGCGTACCGGCGCCATGGACATGAGCGTAAGAGAGATGCTCAGGCGTTCCTCTAACGTTGGTATGGCCTTCCTTGAGACGCAGCTCATAGGTGATGAGCGCTTTGCGGCAGGAATTGACAAGTTCGGCATTGGACACGCCACAGGCATTGACTTCCCAGGTGAGGCCACAGGAATTGTCCGCTCTCTGGACGAATATGAAGGCCCAACTGGTGGAAACATGGCATTTGGTCAGGGCCTTGCAATTCCATTTATCCAGGTTGTTCGCGCATACACTGCTGTCGCCAATAAGGGAACTATGGTAACTCCACACTTTATGGTTTCTAAGGGCGGACAAGAGGTCACCTGGCCTACTAAAGACGTTATTTCTGCTTCCACAGCTTCAGCCGAGCTTGACATGATGACTACTGTTGTCAAAGAGGGCACCGGTGTTCGCGCAGGTATTTATGGCTACACCGTTGCTGGTAAAACAGGTACCGGCCAGCAGGTTGTGGAAGAAACCGGCTCATACGGCGAGAATTCCGGTTTTGTTGCCTCTTTCTGCGGTATCGTGAACCCTTCAGAATCTGACCTGATGGTTTACGTTGGTCTTAACGATACCCACCAGCTTGCATCACAATCTGCTGCTGTGGTCTTCTCGCAATTTGCAAAAGACGCAGCTACACGCCTTAATATTCAACCAACCAATAACTAGGAGAGCTCATGGTTAAGCTTTCGGTTGAACAGATAGTCGCAGCTACAAATGCACGACTGCTCCGCCGCGGAACCCGCGAGGTTGCGGGCGCAGCCGTCATTGACTCTCGCGAGGTCCAGGAAGGCTCGCTCTTCGTGGCCTTCGCTGGCGAGAAGGTCAATGGAAACTCCTATCTCTTATCTGCTGCCCAGGCAGGCGCTGCTGTTGTTGTGGCATCTAAGCCTGTAGCAGACAATCTGCTCGACAACCTGGCCGCCACAGGAGTCAGCGTTCTTGAAGCCGCTGACGATGACTGTGAGGCGTTTCTGCTGGCTCTTGCCACTACCTGGCGAGAAGCCCATCCAAACTGGCTGGTTGTGGGCGTAACTGGATCGGTCGGAAAGACTACCACCAAAGAAATGCTTCGTCGTGGCATCGGCGCAACCCGTCGCGTACATGCTACCGCCGGCAACCACAACAACCTTATTGGCCTGCCGCTCACGGTGCTTTCTACTCCAGAAGATACCGAGGTACTTGTGCTTGAGCTGGGCATGAATCATGCCGGTGAGATTACCAGGCTTACTTCTGTTGCCCGTCCAACGGTGGCGGTCATTACCAACGTTGGTACCAGCCACATCGGTCTTCTCGGCAGTCGAGAAAACATTGCGCGCGCCAAGGCAGAAATTGTTTCTGGCATGTGCGCATTTGGCTCAATTGAGCCTACGCTTATTCAGGCTTCGGCAGGGGACTACACCAAGTTCATTGCAGATGAGTTTGCTCGCCCTGCTCGCGTTGTTTGCAAGACAGTGGGCGCCACAGAAGCTGACGTCATGAGCGCACAGCAGGTCACTCTTGACGAGGAGGGCCTTCCAACTGCCACTATTAGTGCTGCTTCTGGCTGGTCACGTACGGTAACCCTTGAGGTGCCTGGCCACGTTGTTGTCGACGACCTTCTTTTGGCGCTTGAGGCTATAGAGACGCTTGGTCTTGACCTTGACGCAGCAGCAGAAGCTATTGAGCAGATGCCAGCCACTCGTATGCGTCTTTCGGTACTTGATGCAACCTGCGGTGCCAAAATTATTGATGACTCTTACAATGCAAGTCCTAACTCAACAGCTGCAGCCCTTGACGTTTTGATGCAGATGCCTGCAGAGGGCCGTCGCATTGCTCTTATCGGAGAGATTGGCGAGCTTGGACCAGAGGAGAAGCGCCTCCACGGTTATGTGGGCGCTTACATTGCCGCTAAGAACCCAGACCTTGTTGCCTTTGTTGGCACGGGAGCCGCGCGTGAAATGGTTGAAGCCGCACGTGTCATGGGTTTCTCGGAAGATAAAATTGAACAGTTCAGCGATGTCAACGAAGCACTTACCGTGCTCGGACCAGTACTGAAGCGAGGAGACGTTCTTCTCGCCAAGGCATCTAGGTCTGCTCAGCTTGATATTTGTAAAAGGAGTTACCGAGTAATGTTTTACCAGACTATTTACCCAACATACCAGGTGTTTGTTGCGCTTGGTGTCTCCTGTATTATCACTTTGGTCTTAATGCCACTCTTTATCAAACTGATGAAGAAGGAGGGAGTGGGTCAGCAGGTTCGCGCTGACGGCCCTCAGCAGCACCTGGTTAAGCAGGGCACTCCTACTATGGGTGGCGTTGTTATGCTGGTAAGCATCGTGCTGACTTGTATTGCGCTTGCCCAGTGGAACACCGATCTCATCCTTGCTATGGCTGCTATGCTGCTTACGGGCTCGCTGGGCCTTCTGGACGATATTGAGTCCGTTGCTCACGGAAGAAGCCTTGGCCTCACCGCATCTCAGAAGATGGCTGGACTCATTACTATCTCTGTGGCATTTTGCCTGGCAGCAGTCAATATTTGGGGCATTACTCCTATTATTGCGTTCCCCGGTGGCCTTGAAATCAACCTGGGAATCCTCACTACTACCGTCAATTTAGGTGGAAACATAATTTCTATTCCTTGGCTGTACCTGTTCTTTGTCTTTTTGCTCATGGCAGGCCTTTCCAACGCTGTCAATCTGACCGACGGTCTTGATGGTCTGGCTGGTGGCTGCGTTATGGTTGTCATGATTTTTATGGCGGCGGTAGCTTTCCGCTATGGCGAGAGTAGCCTTGCTGTTTTTGCTGCATCTATCGCCGGCGCTTGTATTGGTTTTTTGTGGTTTAACAGCTATCCTGCAAGTATTTTTATGGGCGACACCGGCTCTCTTGCCTGGGGTGCTGCCTTTGCAGCTCTGGCCGTTCTTACCAAGACCGAGGTAGTTTCCCTGGTCATGGGTGGTCTTTTTATCATCGAGGCACTGTCCGTTATCATTCAGGTTGTCAGCTACAAAGCAACAAAAAAGCGCGTATTCTTGATGGCTCCACTGCATCATCACTTTGAGAAACTTGGCTGGAACGAGACAAAAGTAGTCTTTAGGTTCTGGATTATTTCTGGTGCCTTTGCTGCTTTGGGTTTTGCCCTGTATTTCCAGCTTCATTAAAGGTATTGACCTAGGAAAGGATCGCCTGCGTGTCGCTTCTAGAAACACTTGGAAATGTATGTGTTCTTGGTTTTGGTAAGACCGGCGTCTCTGTCTGCACGTATTTGCTGCAGCAGCCAGAGGGTCGTGTGTCTTCCGTAACTCTTGTGGGCGGCGCAGATGCTACTGTTGGCGAGAAGATCCAAGAGCTTGCAGATTTAGGCGTACAGGTACAATGCGGCTCCGATCAGGTTAAGGGTACCTTTGACCTGACTATTGCATCTCCTGGTATTCCAGACACCTCTGAGCTGTTCTTGAGTGCAAAGGCAGCTTCTAAGCAGATTATGGGCGAGCCAGAGTTTGCCTATCAAGAGAGTCCTTCACAGTGGATTGGTATAACCGGCACAAACGGTAAAACTACTACCACAAGTTTGACCACGTCAATCCTGCAGTATGCAGGTCTTGATGCAAGCGCTGTTGGCAATATTGGTCTTACTATTACTGACCAACTTGCAGAGAGAAAGCTTAAGAGCTGGTTTGTAGCAGAGCTTTCAAGCTTCCAGCTTGCTACTACTCAAAAATTGCATCCTCACGTTGCGATGCTTTTAAACATTACGCCGGATCACCTTGAGTGGCATGGATCACTTGAGGCGTATGCAGCAGCTAAAGAGAAGATTTTTGCCAACCTTGATGCAAATGACCTGGCAATTGTTTCTGACTTGGATGAGTTTTGCCAAGACGTGTCTTCTCGCCTTGAGGCACGCGGCATTACCGTATGCCATCTTGCTCAGACAGATCCCGGTACGCAAAACGCCGCTTTTGTACGCAATGGAGCGCTGGTAGTCAGGCTATCTGGTAAAGAGATGGAGCTTGTAGCAGCGGATGCACTCCACATTAGGGGAGCACACAATGCACTCAACGCTCTTGCTGCAGCTGCATGTGGCTTATTCCTGGGACTTGATATTGTTTCTATTAGGCATGCCCTGTTGGACTTTATGCCGCTTGAGCACAGAATTGAGCCAGTTGATACGGTTAATGGTGTTTTGTACGTTAACGATTCCAAAGCAACAAACACTGATTCAGTTGAAAAATCATTAACTTCATTCCCAGGTAAAGACGTTATTTTGCTACTTGGCGGTCACGATAAGGGCACAGAGCTTGATGAGTTTGCTCAGAAGGTGTCCGCTACCTGTGCATACGCAATCTGCTTTGGAGAGGCAGGTCCTCGCTTTGCAGAGGCGCTTCGCCGCGTTTCTGGCAGCCATGCAGAAGTGGTAGAAGAGCCTCATATGCATGAAGCTTTTGACCGTGCGGTAGAGCTTGCTCGTCCAGGTTCTGTAGTGCTTCTCTCACCAGCATGTTCCTCATTTGACGAGTTCACAGGCATGGCTCAGCGTGGTCGTGTCTTTAAACAGCTCGTGGCAGATCTTGCTCAAAAAGAGAGCGGTCGATAATGGCTACCAGCAGAAACAGAACAGGGGAGCGCGCGCAGCAACCACGTACTTCTCGCCAGAAATCTTCCGGGGATCGCAGGCTAAAGGCCGCTTTGGTGCTATTCCAGAGCGTTTTATGCAGCCTCGTCTGGTGCTTCTGGTATCAACGGCTATTCTGGTGTGCTTTGGCCTGGTAATGATTTATTCCGCATCCTCGATTTCTGCAATGACTTCTGAGGACATGGGCTATAACCCCTTCTACTACGTGCAGCGTCAGCTTGGCTTTGCTGCGGCAGGAGTTGCGTTAGCGTTTATTGTTTCTCGCATTGACTACCGTGCAGTAGTAAGAAACTTCCAGGTACCTATCTGGATTGTGACCATTGGAATGCTAGCAATTATTTTTACTCCTATTGCTGGCGCTGATGCATATGGTGCAACCCGTTGGATTTCAGTTGGACCGTTTTCTTTCCAGCCGTCTGAGTTTGCAAAGATTACCATCTTAATTTCTGTCTCGTATTTGGCTCAGCAGTACTTTATTGATCAGACCATAGATCAGATGGAGTTTTTTAAAAAGTTTGCTATTGCTGCGCTTGCGCCACTGCTTCTTATTTTGGCCCAGCCAGACAAGGGCTCCACACTGATTATTGTGGGAACACTTTTGGTCATTGGCTACCTTGCTGATGTTGACCGAAGGGTTCTGGCAACTATTGCTGTTGCTGGCTTTATTGGCTTTGCCTTCTTATCTCTTAAAGATGATTATTCTCGTGCTCGCGTTGTGACTATGCTCAACCCTTGGGCTGATTATTACGGTGCAGGTTATCAGCTTGCACAGGGCTTTTATGCCTTTGGCTCTGGTGGAATTTTTGGTGTTGGCTTTGGTTTTTCTCGCCAGAAATATTCCTATCTTCCTATGGCTCACAATGACTTTATTTTTGCGGTCATTGGAGAAGAGCTGGGCTTTATTGGTGTTTTGGGTCTTTTGGCTGTATTTGGCGCCCTGGTATGGGCAGGCTTTAAGATTGCTCGCTATGCACCAGATTTGACCGGTAGGCTTATTGCTGCAGGTTGTACCTCTATGTTTATCATCCAGGCCTTTGTTAACATTGGTGGTGTTTTGGGCCTTTTGCCTCTTTCTGGTAAGCCTCTGCCGTTTATCTCATACGGCGGTTCAACCATCATGTCTAGTATCTTGATGGTTGGTCTTTTGATGTCTGTTTCAAGGCAGTCAAGGCTTCCAGAAACCGAGTACGATAGGCAGCGCGCTTCTTGGAGCATAGCTGAAGAGCAGGATACCTTTGATGCTCCAGGTTTTGCTGGTCTTACCATGGTTGACGGTGGGGTAGGAGTAGGCATGCCACTCCCACGTTCTTCTCGCCCTAAGAGCAGTGCACAAAGCTCCGCGCGCCCATCACGAGGCGTTTTGCGCTCAAGAGATGACGACGCCCCTCAAGGTCGCATTACGACAGATGCCTCCGGAAGGCGCAGAATTGATTTGGGACCTTCTGCATCGGACAGGCTTCGTGGAAACAACAGGGCTCGCCGATAGCTGATTTCTAGGAGATGGATTGCATGGCAGAACAGAAGAAACTCTCTGTTGCAATTGCTGCAGGTGGAACCGCTGGTCACATTAACCCAGCTCTGGCTCTAGCTGAGGAGCTTCGTGAGCGCGGTCATCAGGTTACGTTTTACGGTCAGCCCAACAAGCTTGAAGGTACGCTGGTACCTGAGGCAGGATTTGAGCTGGTATCTATCCATGTAAATGGCTTTGATCGTAGACGTCCTTGGACGCTCATCAGCGCGGCATACAATCTTGAGCGTGCAAAGATGCAGCTGCACAAGCGCTTCAAAGAGCAGGGTGCACCTGATGTTGCTATTGGTTTTGGCGCCTATGTTGAGCTGCCTTGCTTCAGCTTTGTGCAAAGCTTCATATCCCGTATTTGATTCACGAGCAGAACTCAGTAACCGGTCTTGCTAATCGCGTTTCTGCTGGTAAAGCAAGTAAGGTGTGCATTGCTTTCCCAGAAGCTCGCAAGGCTTTTGAAGGTCACGTAAAGGCTCAAGACACTATTGTGGTTACTGGCAATCCTGTGCGTAAGAGCGTTCTTTCAGCTGACAGAGCCGCCTCCAGGCAAGAGCTGGGTATTGCAGACAATCAGACATTGCTGCTTATCTTTGGCGGTAGTTTGGGCGCACGTAGCATCAACGAGACGTTTGCTGCGCTTAAGCAGGAGCTTCTTTCCCGTCCTAACCTTCGCATCATTCAGTCAACAGGTCAAAAGCTCTACGACGAGGTTGTCTCGCTTATGAAGCTTTCTGACGAGGAGGCAGCTCGCTGGGAGATTAAGCCCTACATTTCCAATATGGGCGCCATGCTTGCAGCAGCTGACCTGGTGGTTTCTCGCTCTGGAGCATCCTCTGTGGCCGAGATTGCAGCGCTCGAGCTCCCTAGCATTTTGGTGCCGTATCCTTTGGCAACAGCAGATCATCAGACTACTAACGCACATCTGTTGTCGGATGCGGGAGCAGCCATTCTGGTGCCAGATAACCAGGTGGGCACCACGACCTTCTCGACAGCTCTCTTTGATCTGGTAGACAACGCAGATCAGCGCAAAAAGCTTTCTGTGGCTGCTGCCACACTTGACCAGCGCAGCGCCGCATCTCTTGTGGCTGACGCTGTGGAAAGTGCCGTTTGTGGCGCATAAAACATTCGGTTTTGCGTTAGAGTAAACATGTCTTGGTATGTCCAGGACTCAAACGATAACAATACTTGGAAAGGCTCTCTTATGGCAGATTCCATGGGCGAGAAAACCATCTCGCGTGCACATTTTATTGGAATTGGTGGCGCAGGCATGAGCGGAATTGCGCTTGTTCTGCACGAGCGCGGCTGCACCGTTACCGGCTCCGATCTAAAGAGCTCGCATTATGTTAGAGAGCTTGAAGATGCAGGTATTCAGGTAAGCATCGGCCACACCGCAGCCACTATTGACGCTGTGATGCCTGATGTCATTGTTACCTCAACCGCAATCCCAGAGACTAACCCAGAGGTTATTCGCGCACGTGAGCTTTCCATTCCTATTTGGCCTCGCGCTAAGATGCTCTCGTATCTCTCACGCGGCCTCAAGACTATTGCTGTTGCGGGCACTCACGGCAAGACCACCACGTCTTCCATGGTTGCTACCATGCTGGACAAGCTGGGCGCTGATCCATCATTTTTGATTGGTGGCGTTGTCGAAGGCTACGACACCAACGGCAAAAACGGAAACGGCCAGTTCTTTGTCTGCGAGGCTGATGAGTCTGACGGTTCGTTTATGTTCCTTAACCCTAACGTAGTGGTAGTCACCAATATTGAGGCAGACCACCTTGATCACTACGGTTCTCTAGAGAATATCGAGAAGACCTTCTGTGAGTTTATGAGTTTGCTTGATAAGGAAGAAACCGTTGTTATCAACGGTGACAACCCTCATTACGTTGAGCTTGCTCAGTCAACCGGCAGGCATGTAGTTACTTACGGCTTTGATCAAAGCTGCGATTTGTTTGCAAGCAGGAGGAGAGAAAAGCTGGTATTGAGAATCCTTTGACCATCAAGACTCCTTCTGGTCAGACCATCTCTGTGGTACTTCCAGCTAACCCTGGTAAGCACAATGTTGCTAACGCAACCGCTGCTATCGCTGTTGCCGATGCCCTTGGTTTTGATCTTGTGGAAGCTGCTGCGGCGCTGTCACAGTTCAAGGGCGCACGCCGTCGCTTCACGCACGTAGGTGACATCAACGGCATTACCGTTGTAGACGATTACGGTCACCATCCAACCGAGATTGCAGCAACCATGTCTGCAGCTCTTCCTCTTGGCTTTAAGCGCGTTGTTGTTGTCTTCCAGCCACACCGCTATAGCAGAACACAGGACTTGGCAGATTCGTTTGCTCACGCATTTGACGGCATTGATGTGTTGCGCGTCATGGATGTCTTCTCCGCAGGTGAGCTTCCTATTCCAGGAGTCTCCGGCAAGACCGTCTCTTCAAGAGTTCAGGCTGCCAATACTGTTCCTGACGTGCGCTATATCCCTTCTCGCCGTGATCTTATCGCAGACCTTCTTGATACGGTTCAGCCAGGAGATCTGCTGATTACTCAGGGCGCAGGTGACGTCACTCAGATTGGACCAATGTTTATCCGCGCACTCAAAGAGCGTCTTCAGAACCACTAGGACCTCTGTCGTGAGCTTGTTTAACGCTATGTAAGCCTTTCTGGGGCCCTTGATGCAACAATCAAGCAAGATGAGCCTCTGAGCCACCATACCTCCTTTAGGATTGGTGGTAAGGCGTCGCTTTTTGCTGCTGTTCACAGCCACGTGGCGCTGGTGCGTGTGCTTGAGGTGCTTGCAGCTAATCGAGTTGATTGGGTGCTTTTGGGCAAGGGTTCAAACATCCTTGTCTCTGATAAGGGCTACAACGGCTGCGTTATTGTGCTCGACGATGAGCTTTCTACCATTTCAGTTGGCGAGAATAACCTCATTACTGCAGGTGCAGGTGCGCTTACGGCGCGCGTATGCAATGAGGCCATGAAAGCAGGCCTTTCTGGCCTTGAGATGTGTGCTGGTATCCCCGGAACTATCGGCGGCGCTCTTTCGATGAACGCAGGTACCAGGCATGATTGGATTGGTAAAGCCGTCCGTGATTGTGTGGTGCTAAAGCCTGGCAAGGGTCTTGTACGCTACGATGCCTCCGAGATTGAATGGGGTTATCGCTATACCACGTTTGCTCCAGATGAGATCATTCTTGAGGCAACGTTTGCGCTGACAGCATCTAATCGTCCTAAAGTTGCTCTTGGCATGGATACGCTCTTACAGCGTAGAAGAAATACTCAGCCAACTGGTCAGCTGTGCTGCGGTTCTGTCTTTAAGAATCCAGGTAGTAGGTCTGCTGGTGCACTTATTGAAGAGTGTGGTCTTAAGGGAGCTACTGAGGGCGGCGCACAGATTTCTGATATTCATGCCAACTTTATTGTGAATACCGGTAACGCCACCGCCTCAGATGTCATTGCACTTATGCGCAGAGCACACGATGCGGTACAAGAAAAGTTTGACATTGATCTTCAGCCAGAGGTTAAACTTCTGGGTTTTGGGGCATAGGGAAGATATGGCAGAAGATACTTCAAAGCAAACAACGCGCCGTAAGGGCACAAAAAGGGAGCCTTTATCGTCTGGTGCTGCTCAGACGGCAGGGGCTACTAAGCCTTCTTTTATGAGTAAGGCCTTTAAGCCTAAGCCAAAGGTTGAGGCTACAGCTTCTAATGCCAAGCCTTCTGCTAAAAAGATTTCTGCTAAAAAGCCAAATAACGCTACAAAAACTGCAGCTCAAGCTCGAGCTGAGCGCATTAAACACAGCAGAAAGGTATCGTTTAAGGCAGTACGCACGGCCTTTATCGTTTTGCTTAGCCTCGCCCTTCTCGCTGGCATTGCTTTTCTCGTCCTACGTTCTTCCTCAGTCTTTGCTATTACCAACATTCAGGTAGAGCCAACAGAGCACGTCTCTAACGAGCAAATTCAAAAGCTCATTGCAGTAGAAGAGGGAACAACGCTGCTTAATATGGATGAGTCCCTTATTACCCAAGAACTACAGAAGGACCCTTGGGTAGCTTCTGCAACGTACGAGAGGCAGTTCCCCAATACGCTGCGCATTACTATCACAGAGCGCAAGGTCACAGCCATAGTGGCGCTTTCTTCTGGTCCGGTTGCATGGTATTTGGGCGAGAATAACGTCTGGCTAGAGGCAGATCAGCTCAACGTACCAGAAGGAAAGACTACTGCTACCGTTGCGCTTGAGAAGGCAACCTCAGAAGGTGAGCTGCTTATCACAGATGTTCCTGCAACGGTTTCTCCTGTAGCGGGTACCACAGCAACAGACGCAGAAATTCAAGCGGTTATGCAGTATCAGTCTACGTTCTCATCAGAGCTCACGTCACAGATTGTGAGTTACTCTGCTAGTAGCGTTGATGCTATCTCTGTCACGCTTACCAATGGTGTACAGGTTGCCCTAGGCTCTCCAACACAGATTGCTGACAAAGAAAGTGATTCTGGCAATGCTTAAGCAGTTCCCAGGAGAGCTTACGTACTTGAACGTAAGAACACCTGCAAGCCCAACCTATAGGCGAGTTTCTACCGGAAACGTTCAGTCTGGCTCTGGTGTTTCGTAGGTAAACGCGCAAACTATATGTGCCGTTAGGGAATAGTTTCCTACCGTTTACCAGGTTTCTTCACAATTTCTACATATTATTTGACTTGTATGGGTCAGTTGTGCAAATATACCCCGCTTTGCATGAAGCGTAAGCCTTAACTTGAGGTTTAGGGTTTTATACAGCGGTTCTGCGAGCGCATAAACGTAGCCTAAGCGCAGTCGCGCTCCGGGACAAACGGGCACAAGAGTGCCTCAAGGAGGAAGACATGATTAAGGACACCGATACCCTTAACAACTATCTTGCTGTTATCAAGGTTGTTGGCGTTGGTGGCGGCGGAACTAACGCTGTCAACCGCATGATTGAAGAAGGCATCCGTGGCGTTGAGTTTGTTGCTGTAAACACCGATGCACAGGCACTTGCAATCTCCGATGCTGACATTAAGGTTCACATCGGTACTGACATCACCAAGGGTCTTGGTGCTGGCGCTAACCCTGAGGTTGGTAAAGAAGCAGCAGAGGATAGCCGCGACGAGATTAAGGCTGCACTTGCTGGCGCTGATATGGTCTTCATTACTGCTGGTGAGGGTGGCGGTACTGGTACCGGCGCTGCTCCAGTTGTTGCTGATATTGCAAAGAATGACGTTGGCGCACTGACCGTTGGCGTTGTTACTAAGCCATTCTCCTTCGAGGGTCGTCGTCGTTATGGTTCTGCAGCTGACGGTATTAAGACTCTTTCCGAGAATGTTGATACTCTCATTGTTATTCCAAACGATCGTCTGCTTGATCTTTCTGAGAAGAAGACCACCATGCTTGAGGCATTCCGCATGGCTGACGACGTTCTATGCCAGGGCACCCAGGGTATTACCGACCTCATCACTGTTCCTGGCCTGATTAACCTCGACTTTGCAGACGTCTGCACCATCATGAAGGGCGCAGGTAGCGCAATGATGGGCATTGGTATTGCTGCTGGTGATAACCGCGCTGCTGATGCTGCAACTGAGGCAATCTCTAGCCGCCTGCTTGAGAGCTCTATTGAGGGCGCAACCCGCGTTCTTCTCTCTATTGCTGGTAACAAAGATCTTGGTATTCAGGAGATTAACGAGGCAGCTGACCTGGTTGCTAAGAACGTTGATCCTGACGCAAACATCATCTTTGGTACTGTTGTTGATGAGTCCCTGGGCGATCAGGTTCGCGTAACCGTTATCGCAACCGGCTTCAATGACTCTAACGTTCAGCAGCAGCTTCCAACCCTGAACACCCAGAGCGCAAGCCGTCCAAGCCGTCCTGCTCAGCCACAGCCAACTCGTCCTGTAGCTGCTCAGCCACAGCCTGCTCGCACCAACAACTCTTCTAATGAGAAAGAGTTTGATATTCCAGACTTCCTTAAGCGTAGCCGCATCTAAATATGTGCGCGCTGAATAGACAGTGCTTACACGGCGTGACCCTGCTCATGGATCCTGAGGTTCCATGCGGGGTCACGCTCGCATTTACTGAGCGTACTGGCGGTTTCAGAAGGGGAGTTTGCTTCCCTCAATCTGGGCAGTAGGTGTGGAGACAATCTGCAACAGGTGCAAAAGAACCGCCAGCTGGTCTTAGAGGCTCTTGGAGCTGGCGAGCTTTTCTCGCAACTCCTTATTCCTCATCAGGTACACGGAAGCAAGGTAGTTTGCCTGACTTCCAATACATCAGAGGCTTTTGAACTGACTAAAGCTGAGGCGGAAGCTGGTGCAGACGCCATAGTATGTACGGTTCAAAATACGCCTGTGATGTTGGCTTTTGCCGATTGTGTGCCCGTAATTCTTGTGGCTCCCGGTGGATTTGCGGTGGCGCATTCTGGCTGGAAAGGCACAATTGCCCGCATTTCTGCACGCGCAACCGAGGCGCTTTGCCAGGTAACTGGCTCCACACCCTCCGAGGTCAAGGCCTATATTGGACCGCATATTGGCAGCGCTGATTACGAGGTCTCACCTGAGCTCATTCAGATGTTCTCACAAGAGTTTGGTTCAGGCGTTGTAGACCGCGCATCTGGCGAGAGGTACTTGGATCTTGGATATGCTGTCAGAGCTGCACTGGTAGATGCCGGTGTACGAGAGTCTGCTATTGAAGAGGTTACTGACTCGACGGCCTCTACAACTGAGAGGTTTTTCTCGTACCGTGCAGAACATGGTAAGTGCGGAAGGCATGCAGCTGTTGCTTATATGGCTGCAAAGTAGGGTAGAAGACGTTTAGCGCTATCGGAGAAGACGTTTAGCACTATAGAGAAGCGTTTAGATCTACAGAGAAGCGTTTATCGTTACGTAAGATATTGATGTATTCACCGCAAGAGATGATGGCTATGACGTACGATTCAGACGAATATCTTGAGTTTATAAAGGCTCGCAAAGCTCAGATTGAGTCGCTTGTAGCGGATGCTGCAGAAAAGTCCGGCAGAAGTGCCTCTGAGATTGAAATTGTGGCCGTCTCCAAAACTGTTCCTGTTGAGGCTGTTCTTACAGCTTATAAGGCGGGCTATAGGGTTTTTGGCGAGAATCGCCCACAAGAGCTGACACACAAATTGACCTGTTTATCTGAAACTCCTTTTGCGTCTGAAATAACGTTTGACATGATTGGTAATCTTCAGAAGAACAAGATTAACCAGGTAGTTGGCAAGGTTCGCTACATTCATTCAATTTCTTCTGAGCACCTCGCAGAAGCGGTTTCAAAGCGTGCAGAAGCAAAGGACGCTCAGGAGTCTGTGCTACTTGAGGTAAATGTCTCCGCTGAAGCCTCAAAATCGGGTTTCTCGCCAGAAGAGGTATCTGAGTCTATCCAAAGGATTGTTGAGCTTCCTCACATTTCTGTTGTGGGTCTGATGACTATGGCGCCAAAGGATGATCCAGAGCGCGCTAAGAGGACATTTGCAGGACTTAGAGAATTGCGTGATAGCTTGAGCCAACAAGTTGGTTTGAAGCTAGATGTTCTTTCTTGCGGCATGAGCGATGACTTTACATATGCCATTGAAGAGGGTTCTACTACTATTCGCCTGGGTCGAGTATTGTTTGATCCAGCCTATACGTTGAGTGGGCACTAAAATAGTTGCAAGTTTTTGATACAGTAGTAAGAAGTTACGTGCGTTACAGAAAGGCACAATGATGAGCATTCTTGATACGCTAAGAGCAAAGCTTCGTGGTGGTCAGGACGACGAGTACTACGACGATGAGTATTACGGTGACGAGGGTTATGACGAGGTAGACGGAGCTTCTCCTCGTTCCTACGATGACCGTGCACAGCAGGGTTCTTCTAATAGGCTACTTGGCAATCCATCCAGACCAGAGGCAGAGAGTGTTTCTGTTTACACACGCTCTGGTAAGCCAATTAGCACCAATCCGGCTGCTTCTTATAATCCACAGCAGGATATGCGCTCCCGTGCTTCTGCGTATGCATCTCGTCAGGAGCCCTCTGGATACACTCCTTCTTACGAGCACGCCGTAAGCCCAAATCTGCCTACTCCTGGCGATATTGGTCTTCGTCCTGTAAGCCGTACAAGTTATTCTGGACAGCTGCCACCATATGTTCTTCGTCCTGTTTCTTATGATGATGTTCAGTCGGTAGTTCGCCGTGTTCGCACTGGTCAGCCGGTTGTCCTTATCTTTAAGAACACCAACATTGAGGTTGCTAAGAGAATTTGGACTTCAGTTTTGGTCTTTCTTATGGACTTGACGGCGCTGTTGAAGAAGTTGCTGACCGCGTTTTTGCTGTACTTCCTCATGGCATTTCTTTATCTCAGTCTGATCTGGATAAACTTGCTGATGAGGGCGAGATTACCAGGTAACTGGAGGTTTTTGTGTTTTCGTATTATGTCTTGAATACGCTTTATACTTTGCTGAGGATTTATAGCTTCTGCATTGTGGTATGGTGCCTGTCCTCTTGGATTACCGTTTCAAATGATTCGGTTAAGAACATTCTCGAGGCAATTGGCAAAATTGTTGAGCCATACCTCAGTGTGTTTAGGAACGTAATTCCTCCAATTTCTGGCGTTGACCTCTCACCGATTGTTGCACTTTTTGTGCTTAATCTTGTGGGACGTTTTGCCATTTCGACGCTGGGCTTTATACTAATATAGAAACTAGTTTGTCTTTGATTACAAACTGAGTAGTTATGATGTGTGGTACGTCTACTCGCAGACTGAAAGGGAACAAAGATGGCAATCACACCAGCAGACATCGAGCAGCAGACATTCTCTCCTGCTGAGACCGGCTACAATCCAGAGGAAGTTGACGCATTTCTTGAGCAGCTCTCTTCTGAGGTTGATGCAATGCTTCAAAAGATCGCTGACCTTAAGGGCCGTCTGACCAGCACTGAGCAACAGCTTGCTGCAGCACAGGCACAGGTTGCAAACCTTGAGGAGAACGCAAGCGTTCCTTCTGTTGAGGAGACAAACGCTGCAGCCATTGCTGCATCTGAGCACCAGATTTCTCAGGTCCTCATTGTTGCTCAGCAGAGCGCAGATAAGCTTGTTGCAGACGCTCGTGCAAACGCAGAGCGCATTCGCAACGAGGCAGACCAGAAGGCTCGTGAGGTTATCCGTCAGGCTCTTGCAGAGAAGCAGACTGAGCTTGATGAGATTGATCGCCTCAAGCAGTCCCGTGAGGACTTCCGCGCTGAGTACCGTAAGCTTCTCCAGCACTTCCTGGACGATGCAGACTCTGTTTTCCCAGAGACCGTTCTTACCAACAATGCTCCAACTGGTTCCCAGAATGCTGCTCAGCCTGCAGCTCAGCAGACTCAGATTTCTGCACCTGCACCTGCAGCTGGTGACTTCAACGACCTTGACTAAGTCTTAGGCCATTACCTTTGTACTGATAAGCGCTCAGCTCTGCTGGGCGCTTTTTTGTTATCAGTCGTCTTAAGCGGCAGCTTTATAACCCAGAAGTAAGCTCTTTACAGAATGTTCGCTTTTGTTCTATATGATGCACATCCTTTCTGTTTTCTCGCCCCTGATAGCGAGCAGGTACGCCTTGGCTACGCGCAGCTTCTGCATTTGTACTTGCAGTGAGTTCAGGGAGTCTTGCCATACGCGTTTTGGCATCCAATGGGCGCGCAAGTCATATCCTCTTTCTGCAGGCCCGCGACCCTCTAGACCAACTCCCTCATAGAAGCGCCTCCACATGGCTTGCACGTATTTCTCGTCAGTTGCAAGGTCTGTTCTAGAGAGCAGTTCTTCCAAAGAGGCATCGTCCAGCTGAATTGTTCCAAAGGTCTTCATTTCTGGTGCATAAAAACTGACTATATGATGAGCTGGATCAACAATAAAAAACCGCTCTGTACTCATCCGTTTGACAAAGTAATTGCAAGTTAGCGGCACTACGTTTGCATTAGGTTGAAATACAGACATAAAAGAGCCATCTGACATGCGAGAAAACCGCACAAATTGCCGCGTATGCTCTCGTTCAGTTTCTACCTGTCTAGCCAGCGCATTAAACTCTGCCACGGTTGGGTCTGCAATATCTTCAAGGGCTCCTACACCATAGGAGAATGCAAGACGAATGTATCGATGCACAATCTCCGGCATAGTATGAGCATCTGAAGCACATGCCAAAACAATGCGACGTGTTATTTCTCTTGTGCCTACTTTCTTCTCTAGTCCAGTTAGAACTCGTTTAGCCAAGGCTACTACGGAGTCATCAGAAGGGTCTGGTCCACAGAGAACATGCTCCCCAAGGCTAGGCTGACAAAAGTTTCTCTAACAAGACGTACGTGTGCCGGGTTAGCATGTGAGAGATACGTGAGTCCTACAGCCCCTACAACGCCTTCTAAGCTTGGATTACAGGAGATAACAACCTTCTGAGGCTTGGAGAGTCTTGTAAGCCTCTGAACAAGCGAGACAAGCTCCACGCTCTGATCAGAAGAGCCTGAGTTGAGAGGACTCAATACGGCGTCTTGTTTTGTTGTACGAACTTGCTTTGGCATCAGCAATTACCCTCTGTTTAATCAGTTCTTGGTCAAGTGGAGCTGAGGCATCTCTTACGCCACAGCAGGTGAGAAAGTGATGAGATCGTTTGAGCTGTATTCCCAGCCGTTTAAGATCATCAAAGGTGAGGCGAGACCGTCTTCTTGCAGCAATAATTCTTCGTGCGCCGGTAGGGCCAATACCGGGCACTCGTAAAAGTATTTCTAGTGGAGCATCCATAATCTCTACAGGAAATTGATTAAGATGTGCCAGCGCCCATCCAAGCTTTGGATCAATTTCTAAATCAAGCCAAGGTGCTTCTGGAGAAACTAGCTCATCAGGAGAAAACGCATAGTAGCGCATAAGCCAATCAGCCTGGTAAAGACGGTGTTCTCTACGCAGGGGAACAGGAGTGTCCAACTCTGGAAGACGATGGTCTTCTATAACAGGAATATAGGCAGAGAAGAATACTCGTTTCATTTCAAATTGCTGATAAAGCGCTTGCGATAAGTGCAATATTTGATTGTCTGATTCTGGAGAAGCTCCAATGATAATTTGCGTTGATTGCCCAGCAGGCGAGAAGGACCTCTTGTCTGAAGACACCCTTGATGAGCGCATAAAGGTATTCTTCAAGCAGTTTGAACGAAGAGCTAAACCTTCTTTTATGATCTGCTTCTGAGCAGGAATAACAATGCCCTTATATTTGCCAACAGACTTCACAATGCCCTTTGATGCATTTTTAGCTTCAAGCAATTGCCTTTCTTCAGAGACGCGTAGGCGGTGAATGAAAGACATGGGTTTAGTAACCGTTTCTGCGTTTTTGTGAGGACAAAGTTTAGTAAGTGAGGTTGAGCTAGGTAATTCCAGATTGACAGAGAGTCTATCTGCTAAGCGGCCAATAGCATCAATAAGATCTGGATCTGTTCCGGGAATTACTTTTGCATGAACATAGCCGTTAAACAGCAACTCATTCCTAAGGTAGGAGAGGCATTCAATCATGAGTTCTGTGGTGTGGTCTGGCGATCCTATAACACCTGAGGAAAGAAAGAGCCCCTCTATGTAATTTCTTTTATAGAAATCTACGGTAAGCTCTGCTAATTCCTGTGGTGTAAAGGTAGCCCGCTTGGTTTGTGCAGAAGATCTATTGACGCAGTAAGCACAGTCATAACAGCAAGCATTAGAAAGTAAAACTTTTAGCAGCGTAATGCAGCGACCATCAGGGGTAAATGAGTGGCAACAGCCGGCCGCTGAGGCCATTCCTACCTTTCCTGCCTGCGGATCTCTATCTACACCAGAAGAAGTGCACGCCGCGTCAAATTTGGCTGCATCTGCAAGTATGGTGAGTTTATCAAGAGTATCCATGGCAGCAACTTTCTACTTGAAAATAGAACGTCTGTTCGTATACTTAGACTATCACGAACGGGGAAGAAGTAAAGAAAAATCTAGAACAAATGTTTGTCATTTTAAAACCGCAGAAAGGATGTGAATGACGTGTGAAGGATGTATACTTTTCCCATCAGCAACTGCGGAAGGAATGGCCATGAGCATACAGAAAAACAGCTCTTCACCATGCCTTTCTCGCCCCGTGAATTTACAAGTTCCCACCTACGCGTTGCGTGCATTAGAAGTTCTTGAAGATGCCGGATTTGAGGCGTGGATTGTAGGCGGCTGGGTACGAGACGCCCTACGCGGCTCATTTGCCCATGACATTGACATCACAACATCGGCAACGTGGCAGCAGAGTAAAGCGGCTTTTGAGGCTGCAGACATTCCTGTGCATGAAACAGGTATTGCATATGGAACCGTTACTGCTGTTGTCGAAAGCACCCTATTGAGGTCACAACGTATCGCTGTGACGGAGAATATCTTGATGGTCGTCGTCCTGATTCTGTGCAGTTTGTCTCTCGTATAGAGGAAGATCTTGCTCGTAGAGACTTCACTATTAATGCAATGGCATATCACCCAAAAAGGGGATTGCTTGATCTTTATTGCGGTCAAGAAGATTTATCTGCACGTGTAATTCGCACTGTTGGGGAGCCTAAGGTTCGCTTTACAGAGGACGCTCTTCGTATGCTGCGTGCCTTGCGGTTTGCATGCAGACTCTCGTTTTCAATTGAGGAGAAGACACATCAGGCACTTACTGAGTGTGCGCCGCTACTCTCTCAGGTTGCATCTGAGCGCATTGGCTCGGAAGTGGCTCAAATTGTTGAGGTTGGCCATATTGTTCATGCTATCAAGCTAGGATTTCCTGTTCTAGCGATAGCAATTCCAGAGCTTTTACCACTTCAAAACTTTGATCAAAGAAGTCCGTATCATGCTTATGACGTGCTGGAACATACTGCTCGGGTATGTTCTGCAACAGAAGCCTTTACTGCAGGTACTGCAACACCTGCGCTTAGGTGGGCGGCGCTTTTACATGATATCTCAAAGCCAGAAATGTTTAGCGTTGACGCAGATGGAAGAGGCCATTTTTATGGTCATCCAGAAAAGGGCGCGGTTGTAGCAAAGGCGCTACTTAAACGCTTGGCTTTATCGCAGCATTTGAGTAATGAAGTTTGCGCTCTTGTGGCATTGCATGACTATGATGTGGACGTTACAACCTCGTCGCTTAGGCATATGGTTGCCTTGTTAGCCGAGGCAAGTAAATCGGACGGAATTGCTCTTGCGTATGACCTTTTGACGTTAAAGCAGGCAGATGCTCTGGCAAAGGCGAATCCTTATCGTAGCTATGCGGTAACGCTTGAGGCTATGAGGACCCTTCTCCTACATGAGGCAAAACGGGGAATTGCTCAGCGTCCACAAGAGCTGTGCGTTTCGGGCGCAGAAATTATGGAAGTGCTCTCGCTTCAGCCAGGACCTGCTGTGGGCGTGTACCAACGTAAGCTCTTTGAGCTTTATTTAGCAGGTCAAGTGGAGAATAGGAAAGAAGATCTTCTCGCCATTCTTGCTCAGGGTAATTGGTAAAAATAATAAAAAGTGCCAGATTTAATCAATAAAAAAAGTAAGGGCTTTGTATTTTTATAGGTTCGGTAAAACGGTATAGTAGGCATAAAAAATTATCAGAGAGGCGTCATTTTATGTGACGGATAGTGTCGTATGGGGGAGTTCATGGGCGAGAAGCGCGATTATATTACGTTAGAAGTCATACATCACAATGCTTATGAACAGCAGCCTACAGAAGAACCCGAGACTCCAGCGCCTTCTATTTCTCATATTCGCGCCGAAGCTCGTACTAAGAAAAGCGCAGCTACACGTAAGCGTATTATGCACGAGACAACCAAGCTCATGCTTGCTCGTGGAAATACCAACTTCAAAATGAGTGAGATTTCTGATAGAGCTCGTCTTTCAAAGGGCGCGCTATATTACTACTTTTCTGATAGAGAGGCCCTTTTGCAGGCAATCTTTGACGAGAGTGTTGATGAGTTAGCAAAAGATATTGCACGCACTATTGGCAATAAGCCTGCTTCAAAAGAGACCCTTCATGCAATCATTGCTCAGCTGGCCTCACATATTCTTCCTGACTCGCCACTTGTTTTGGCTTTGATTAATAGCTTGCAAGCTCTGAGCAGGCGCTTATTACCAACATTGAGGGCCCACTTTCTCGCGTGGTTGTTCTCCTTGCTAATCAGCTTGAGATGGGAAAATTACAAGGCTTTATTCGTCAGAGCGTTGATTCAAGACTTGCTGCCTGTTCTATTACGGGTGCATTGGTTCTCTCGGCTATTGGTCTGATGGGAGAGCGTCGCGGTGTGGAGGGCTCTGATGAACTTGCACAGAATCTACTAGATATGACACTTGCTGGTATTGGAATAGACGAATAATAGACGAGTAATCATACGAGTTTTTGCATAATGCCAGGTTAACTATGCTATTTAAAGAGCACCCTTGCGGTGCTCTTTTTAAAATTTCTTGACTGATCCTGCTCAAAAGTGTCTTTGGCGGGTATAGTAAGAGTAGTTGCGCGTAGAAGAACGCAAATATTCTGCATAAGCAGAGAAGCCATGCGTGAAAGGACAGTTCATGGCACACAAAAACTATTTGTTTACCTCAGAAAGTGTTACTGAGGGACATCCAGACAAGGTTTGCGATCAGATTTCTGACGCAATTCTTGATGCAATCCTGGCAAAAGAGGCGGAGCTTGAAGAGCGTGGGTACGTTTCTCCAAGTGGTGTTCCAGCTTGCTTGGATAACGTTCGTTGTGCATGTGAGACCTTTGCTACTACAGGAACTATCGTGGTGGCAGGAGAAATTCGCACTCAATCCTACGTTGATGTCCAGGAGATTGTTCGTAACACCCTCAGAAATATTGGCTACGACCGTGCTAAGTATGGTTTTGACTGTGAGACCTGCGGTGTTTTGAGCCTTATCCATGAGCAGAGCCCCGATATTGCTCAGGGCGTTGATCAGTCCTATGACACGCAGGCAGGACGCACTACCGATCCGCTTGATCTTATCGGCGCAGGTGATCAGGGCATGATGTTTGGTTTTGCTTCTGACGAGACCGATGTCCTTATGCCAATGCCAGCTTACCTGGCTCAGCGCCTGGCTCAGCGCCTCTCAGAGGTGCGTAAGTCTGGCGAGGTCGGGTATTTGCGACCAGACGGCAAGACTCAGGTTACCGTTCGTTATGAGGACGAGAAACCCGTTGAGGTCACCGCTATTGTTGTTTCCACGCAGCATGCTCCAGAGATTGAAGACATGTCCGTTATCAAACAGGACATGATCGACCACGTTATTGCACCTGTTATGGGCGAGGTCAACATTGCTTGGGATAACGCTGACATTTACGTTAATCCAACTGGTCGCTTTGTTGTTGGCGGACCTATGGGAGATACTGGTCTTACTGGTAGAAAGATTATTGTTGATACCTATGGCGGTATGGGTCGTCATGGTGGCGGCGCTTTCTCCGGAAAGGATTGCACCAAGGTTGACCGTTCAGCAGCATATGCAGCGCGCTGGGTTGCAAAAAACGTCGTAGCAGCAGGCCTTGCAAAGAAGTGTGAAGTTCAGCTTGCCTACGCCATTGGTGTTTCTCATCCACTGTCTATCATGGTTGATACCTTTGGCACTGGCATTGTTGACGATGCTGTTATTGAGCAGGCTATCGAGAAGGTCTTTGATCTTCGTCCTGGTGCCATTATCAGAGATCTTAAGCTGCGTCGTCCTATCTTCTCTAAGACAGCAGCATACGGACACTTTGGCCGCAAAGACCCAGACTTCACGTGGGAAGCAACTGATCGTGTTCAGGAGCTTAAGGATGCAGTTTCTGCACTTCAGGCATAACGTTCTTACAAGGTAATCTTGTACAACCTCATAGAACCTTCTTCCAGCACCACCTCAAAACCTGGGGTGGTGTCTGTTATTTGCGTGATACCTCTGAAGGTTCCAGGTTTGTAGGTACTGGTAACAGCGTTGGAGTAATCAACAACGTTGTTCAGAATAAGGACATACTGCACGTTAAGGTCGCGTACCGTCTGAAGCACCTCAGGGTCGCTCGCAATGCGATTAAGGCGTTTACGAAGAATTGCACTTGCAGGACGTTCTGAAGCGTCATAGCCGTTAGGGAAGCGCCAGAGCACATGTAAGTCGTTAGTGCCATACGCCCAGAGACTGCCATCTTGAGGTAGGTTTGCAATAACAGCACCTGCAGGAACGGTAAGCTCCACGCGACGTAAAAACTCCAATTCTTCCGATGTCAAAATGTAGTGATCACCATAGGCCTTCTCGGAAGCCTGTTTAAAGGCAGTAGCGGCAGGAATTGGCTCTTCCGATTTAAGGTTTGGCATAGGAACCACATAGTTGAGTACAACTACACATGCAATGACCGCTCCCACAATCAGAGGTTTGGCCCAAACGTTGCAAAAGACGCAGGCCTGAGCTTTGGTCTGAGCCTGAGAAGTTTTTTCTCTCCAGGAGGCAAACGTTTCCAGCGCAGCTTCGGCAAGAGTTGCCAGGCCAAGCGCTGCCAGCGGAATTGCCATAATGACGCAGCTTGCCGCAATGCGGAACGGATCGGTATACCAAAATCCCGAGAGATATCCCTTGAGCGGAACGTCAAACGTAATAATAAAAATGCAGAGTATAGACAGGTACATAAAGGCAGATACCATCCAGCGAGCCTGCTTGTGCTTAAACGTCCAGACGGCACCTACCAGCACGCAGATTGAAAGTATCGGTTGTGGAGAAACAAGCTCTCCACCTGCGTACGACTGTCCAATAAAGTCCATGCCAAGGGCGTGCAAAATAGCATCTTGCAGGCTAGAGTAGGCGCTCCACCAGAAATTGAGAGCCACGCCTCGAACAATCAAAACGTAGTAGAAAACAGACCAAATAACCAGCGCAAAGATAAAGAATGCATATGCGAGCGTGACTGGCTTAATTCTTTTTCCAAAGAGAACAACTCTGCGTTTTGATTCTCCAATGCGTGCAAAACTCCAAGGCAGAAGAACAACAATTGACGAGAAAATCGTGGAAGGGTGCAAGACAAAGAGGGTAATGCAGCCAAGAATAAATGGTAATAAGCCAGATAAGATTGTGTTTTGGAGTCTGTGAGCGAGTCATCTGCATAAAAACCCACCAAATAGAAGGCATTACACAGAAGGCCACAGTGTTAGGGAAAATTGGTCCGTAGATAAGAAGCGACCAAGGGAAGACAAAGAACGCTAAGCAAATAAAGGCTCCGCTAATAAGCGCAATGCGATGCTTAGGAAGAACTTTTGCAATAACCGAGCAGATTGAGAGCGGAAAGACAATCGCAGCACTTACAAAATTGAGCGCATTACCGGCAATAGGAACGGTTGTAGAAACAAGCTGTGTTGTTAAAGCAACAATGATGTTCCAGCCAGAAGGATAAAATCCTGAAGAGCCCGGTTCCCAAGGAGTAATGGCAGTTTCGACAGTGCTATAAAAGTCATAGTGGATAGATGAGTATTTTTGAGACTCAATCATTGCTTGTGTGACATCTAAGTGATGCACAATGTCCCAACCCTGAACAAAAGAGCTGGCAGAGGGCAGGGTGGGTAAGAAAAGAAGTCCTACGGTAAGAAGGCCAACTGCAACGTATAGAAAAGGCATCCAGAAGGGAAGTTCTTCACAGATAAATGACGGCGTGTGGCAAGTTGATTGCTTGCTAGTGCGTTTTGCTTTGGGTTTAACGGGTTTCTCGTCCCTGTGGTCTTCTTTGTATTTTGGGGCAACATAAAAAACGTAGCCATTGACCAGGATTGCAACAAGCAAGGGGACAAGAACCATCACAGCCAAGGGAACAGGGATGTTTAGTGCGCTAAAGATTTCTCCCTCAATAAAGTAGAGTGCGCAGCTTACTAAAGGAGCGGTAACAAGAGCCCAAGGCTTAGGCATACCGGAGGCGTGTAGCAAAATGACGCCTGGCACATAGAGCAGGGCAACAATTACAACAGCACTTTGGAAGAACTCAAGCCACATCCTGATCCAATCAAGGTGTTAGTAAAAATTCTTATACTTCTGGGTCACACGACTGGGCGTGACAGTTATTTCAAACAGACTGGTTTATTTACGATAGAAGCAAAAGTGGTGTTGAGATAAACAAAAAAGGACTTCCGAAGAAGTCCTTGAACATTTGGTAGCCCGTACCAGATTCGAACTGGTGATCTCCGCCTTGAGAGGGCGGCGTCCTGAACCGCTAGACGAACGGGCCATGTATGACTGGGAGGACATGGCTGGGATAGAGAGAGTCGAACTCCCGTTGACGGAACCAGAATCCGCTGTCCTACCACTAGACGATATCCCAAGATGTCATCCGTGCGCATCAGCGCGAGAAATAACTATAAAGGAGACTCGTCAGAGATGCAAGCAATAATTTCAAGAAATTCTGTTTGCAGCAAAAAATATTATACAAAACGCATCTCTAAGCGCAAGGAACGTCTCTCGTATTTGAGCTAAGCATACGTTCTGCATCAATAAGCGCCTGGTCAAGAGGGGCACAGCCGGTACAACTTGCGCATGCGGTAGGAGCGCTTGGAGTTGCGGCAAGACCACCTTTAGCTGTTTCTCTGAGAGAAACAGGGAGCGCAGCACCTACTTCCGCCATAGCGTGTGCAACCTCATCAAACGGAATTGGGTTACCAACGCCCGCAAGAGCAAGCTGAGAAGAGCTTACGGCAGCGGCTACACCAATAGCGTTTCTATCTTGGCAAGGATACTCAACCAGTCCTCTGACAGGGTCACAGACTAGTCCTAGAAGGTTAGAGATGGCAATAGAAGCAGCGTCCAAGCACTGTTGAGGAGTACCACCCAAGAGCTCGGTCAGTGCAGATGCGCTCATGGCAGCAGCAGATCCAACCTCTGCCTGACAGCCACCCTCAGCACCAGAAACACTTGCATTGGTGGTTAGGATGGCTCCAATAGCGCTTGCATTCCAAAGCGCAGAAATAACTTGCTCGTCGGTGGCGCCAATCTCTTCTGCTACCGAGATAAGCGACCCTGGTACAACGCCAGAAGCTCCTGCAGTTGGAGCGGCAACAATGACGCCCATGGTTGCTGAGCGCTCAAGCACGGCCATAGCGTACGCAACGGCTCGTGTTTGCGTGGTGCCCATAAGCGCACTTGAGATTGCAGCTGGGGTGTTAGCTACGGTTTTGGCCTGGCCGTTGAGCAGACCACCAATGGACTGACGAGGCGTCTTGATAGTGTCGTGAACCTCATCGCGCATAATCTCAAGAACATGAGCCATCTCGGAGTCTACGTCGGCATCTGGTCGCAAGTCCTTCTCGCGCTGGCGCATAATCTGGCCAATAGAAGCTCCCGTCTTGGAGCACCTGGCGAGAAGATCTGCGCCGTTGTCAAACGCCCCCGAAAGCACGTCGTTTGTGACCTGAGGAGCGGCTCCTGGAATAGAAACCTGCGCGGCATATGAGACGTGAGGTGCCAGCTGGAAGAGATCCAGGACTTTCTGCTCAATGGGCTCGTCAATCTCAAAGACGGTGTGTGCAAAGCCCCCGCGCTCCGAGCGGAAGGTACGCATAGTTGCAACATTGATGTTTTGCGTAGCCAAAATGGTGGTAAGAGCTGCAAGAACACCGGGTTTATCGCGATGTGAAACAAAAATGGTGGGCATATCGCCAGACATGCGAATGCGCACGCCGTTAACGCCAGAAATGCGAATGCGGCCGCCTCCAACGGACTCGCCCATAACGGAAACGTGGACGTTATCTGCGCCGTAGAGGTGAATTTCTACGGTGTTTGGATGCAAGGTCTCGTCGTCGCCCTTTTCAATAACGCTGTAGTTGAGGTGGGCTTCTTCTGCTAACGTGAGCGCTTCACGGACGCGCGTGTCGTCTGGAGCAAGGCCTAAGATGCCTGCAATCAGAGCGTAATCGGTGCCGTGGCCAAGGTGGGTGTGAGAGAAGGAGTTGTAGAGCCAAAACTCAACGCGCTCCAGCTGCTTTGGTGCAAGCGAGCGTGCAACCAAGGCAATGCGCAGGGCTCCTGCTGTGTGCGAGGAAGAAGGACCCACCATAATGGGGCCGAGGACCTCAAACGCAGACATTGAAATCATAGCTACTCCAAAACTAAACAAACGGTAACGATAAAAGAGCTGCAAAACCATCTGTTTTACAGCTCTTGTGTGGTTTTACTTTTGATACCCACTTACGCTTGGAAGAATACGCGGCAGGCACGCATTCGGTGCGTTATTTGCAAAGCTCCAGAGCGCGCTCAAGGCGAGCGAGGCAAACCTCACGACCAAGAAGCTCCATAGACTCTCCAAGAGGAGGGGAGACCATGTTGCCGCACTCAGCAACGCGAATGGACTGGAAAACAATGCGCTTCTTAAGGTCAAGCTGCTCTGGAAGCACCTCAAGGGCAGCGTCAATTGCTGCAGCCTTCCACTCGTCCTCAGAAACGCCCTCAAGAGCAGTTTTTGCAGCCGCAAGGACGGTAGCACTCTGAGCAGCGTCTTTGGTAAGACCCTTCTCAACGCTCTTTTGATCAAGGGTGACGTTTGCGCCTTCATACAGGAAGCGGGACTTCTCAATGACGTCTGGGCTTACTGTGGTACGAGGACGAAGAATCTCGGAGAGCAGGTCATACCAGCCTGGACGAGTTGCGTAAATCTCTTCCGCAACAGTTGTATTGCCCTGAACAGGCTCAAGACCTGCGCCCACAAGCTCTGGAATCAGAACAGTCTTTGCAAAGGTCTGGTTGTCCATATTGGCAAGATACGTTGCATTAATCCAGTTCAGACGCTCTGGATCGGACTTAGCAGGGTTCTTGGAAACGTGGTCCAGAGAGAACTGAGACGCCAAAACGTCACGAGGAACAATGGTTGTCTCGCCATCAAGTGACCAGCCGAGAAGAGCCAGGTAGTTGACAAAGGCATCTGCAAGATAACCCTGGTCACGATACTCCTCAACAGAAGTTGCGCCATGGCGCTTGGAGAGCTTCTTGCCGTCAGGGCCCAAAATCATAGAGATGTGTGCGAAGGTTGGAACAGGTGCGCCCAGAGCCTCGTACACCATAATCTGGCGAGGAGTGTTGGACAGGTGGTCATCGCCACGAATGATGTGGGTAATGCCCATGCCAGCGTCATCAACAACGGTAGCAAAGTTGTAGGTTGGGGTGCCATCGGAGCGGAAGATGATAAAGTCATCAAGCTCGCGAGCGTTAAAGGTTACGTCACCGTGAACTGCGTCGTGGACAATGACGTCACCGCGATCCAGTGGAACCTTGATACGGATGGTATAAGGCTCGCCGGCATCAATGCGGCGCTGTGCCTCTGCAGGATCAATGTTTCTGCAGGTACGCTGATAGCCCTGGAAGGGGTCGTGGCGCTCCTCAGCAGCCTTTTTGTCTTCAGCAAGCTTTTCTGGCGTGCAGAAGCAAGGGTATGCCTTGCCCTCTGCCAGCAGTTTATTTGCTGCCTCACGATACAAATCAAGACGCTCGGTCTGGCTATAAGGACCGCAATCGCCGCCCTTATCTGGACCCTCGTCCCAATCAAGACCAAGCCACTTCATGGCGCGCAGAATAATCTGAGTGTTCTCCTCAGTTGAGCGCGTAGGATCTGTGTCATCAATACGAAGAATAAACTTGCCACCATTTGCGCGAGCAAAAGCCCAGTTATAGATAGCAGTACGTGCACCTCCGATGTGCAACTTACCTGTTGGTGATGGCGCAAAACGTACTCTAACCTGCTTCTCTGACAAAACTCCTCCTTGGCAGTTATTTTCTAGCGAGAAAATCTAGTTTATCCACTCTTTAGTATAACGCTTGAACACAGGTAACCGACAATGTTGCCTAGTCTTCAAACATATTGTGGTCTGCAAACTCTGCTTGAACGGTGCGAATCATAAGGTCTACGTCTTCAAGTCCCAGGTGACGTTCCTTCTCGTCTGCTGCAAGCGTATGTCTACGACGTGCCCAGTTCTCAAGCGCGGCAGGGGAAGACTCACGAGGAAGAGACCTAATCTCTGGGTCCAAGCGGCGGCAGATGTCGCGGGAGTCAATAACAATAATCTTGCCCGCTTTTCTGGCCTCTGCGTAACCGTCAATGTTGAACATGAACCAAGAATCCTCAAAGGCAGCGTTATGAGCCATAAAAGGAATCTTCTTCATAGTTGCCAGCAGAGCCTCTTGGGCTTTTTTATCGTCTCTAAATGATTTCTTGCCCTCAACATCTTTCCAGGTAATCTGGTGAATATCGGCAAGAGGGACACCTTTTTCTTTGTACATCTCTGGGATGCCAAAGTAAGCGGTGTGAGGCTCTACTGGAACGGTATTGCGACCAAGATTCCAGAACTCAAAGCCTACGTTAACAATGTAGCCCAGCTCAGGGAAGCGTGAGGTAGTCTCAATATCAATACCCAGCACCGTGCCAGAAACGCTCTTCTCGACATACGCAATTTGCAAGTCGTTAAGAAGGGGACCTGCGGTTTTGTAGACAGCCTTAGGGCGACGACGCTGCATCTTTGCAACGGCAGCCGCAAGGTCGTCGTTGGAAAGACCGCGAGAAAGGCCAACGCCTCGATGGTTTCTGAGCCTCTCCACGCCGTAGGTGTCGCAGAGCGAGCGCGTTCTATCAGCAAGTTGCTGAATGACAGAAAACTCTACAGGCTCTTGGCCTAGAGGAGCTTCCTTCCAGGCATCAAGCAGCGTTTTAATAGCGTCACAGTTTTTGTTGACCTCGCCGATGATGGACTGATCATCAACAAGAAGTCCAGGTATGACAAACGCATTTGCGTGCTCAATAGCTTGATTGATATCCATACACTCTCGCTTTGGTGGGTGAGAATTAGTTCAACATATAAGTATCTACCCTGAAGCGCGTATTCTTTGCGTCATTTTCTAGAAAGTGGACGCCTCACCAAAAATGCGTGCTAGGCTGTTGGGTGCAACACAGTTCTATGAAAGGTTTTACGCATGTCTGATTTAAACGAGTCACTTGCTCTTTCTGAGGAGCTTCTTGCTTTTATTAAGCAGAGCCCTTCCATGTTTCATACCACACAAACCATCAAAGAGTACCTGCTAGAGAATGGTTTTATGTACCTCTCCGAGGGATCTTCTTGGGACATTCAGCCGGGCGGCTCTTACTTTACTACGCGCAATAATTCTTCAATTGTTGCCTGGAAAGTTGGCGAGAAGTACCGCGATGCCCAAACCTCAACCGCTGATGCTCCTTATCACTTCCAGCTTGCCGTTGCTCACGGCGATTCTCCAACCTACAAGGTAAAAGCTCAGCCAGAGCTTACTGGTGAGGGCAACTCGCTTCGCCTGAACACCGAGGCATATGGCGGCATGCTTGACCATACCTGGTTTGATCGTCCTTTGGGCATTGCTGGTCGTGTACTGGTCAAAGTAGGAAACAAGGTAGAGTCCAGGCTGGTCAACATTGAAGACGACGTTGTCATGATTCCAAGCTTGGCCATTCATCTTGAGCACAAAAATGGTCTCTCGCCAGAGTTCAACCGTGCTAAAGATCTGATGCCACTCTTTAGCGCTGGAGAACTCAACCCTGGAGCCTTTAACGCTCTGGTAGCGGACGCAGCAGGTGTGTCTCAAGAGGATATTCTTTCTCGCGATTTGTTCTTAGTTGATCACACGGGCGGCCGAATTTGGGGCGCTAAGAAGGAGTTTGTTTCCGCCGGTCACCTTGATGACCTGCAGTGTGCCTTTGTAGCACTCAAGGCTTTCCTTGCGTCTTCAAATGAGCAGGACATCTCTGTATACACCTGCTTTGATAACGAGGAAGTTGGCTCAAACACCAAGCAGGGCGCTAAGTCCACATTCCTTAAAGACACGCTGCAGCGCGTTAACGCTACGCTTGGCTTTACGCAGGAAGATTACTACCGCGCGCTCTCGGCATCTTTGCTGGTGAGCTGCGATAATGCGCATGCGGTGCACCCCAATTATCCCGAGAAGCACGATGCAGCCAATAAGCCTTACCTCAATGGCGGCATGGTTATCAAGGAAGCAGCACGTCAGTCGTACTGCACAGATGCGTTTAGCCGCGCCATTGTCGAGGCAATTTGGAAGCAGCAAAACGTTCCTTACCAGGTCTTTGCTAACAGAAGCGACATGCCAGGAGGATCTACTCTGGGCAATCTCTCCAACATTCAGGCAAGCATGCACGCCGTTGACGTGGGTCTGCCACAGCTTGCTATGCATTCTGTCTACGAGACCGCGGGCACCAAAGACACACTTCTGGGCTACCAGGCTCTCAAGGCGTTCTATGACACCTGCGTCTGCATCACCGATGCCGATTCGTTTGAGCTGAGATAGTACCTGGCGAGAAGCTCTGTGTACTAGCTATACTTAGACATATCGCATACAACACATCACTAAAGGAGCTCCATGTCAGAAAAACAGCTTACTGCTCATGATATGGAGCTCCTAACTTGTGCAGGTATTTACGTTGAACCTCAGGCTCTGAATGGCCCTGCGCTGGTATTTCCTATCTCAGATGGTGAGGGTGGAGAAATACGTGTGCTGTGGCAGGGTGGTGCTTATGAGAGTGCAACGTACACAGATTCTAGAAAGAATCAGCTGGTATTTCCTTATCTTGAGTTGTATGACTTGTTGTTTGAAGCTGCTTGCTCCGTGCACTCAGTTTTGATGTTAGGCGCCGGCGGCTGCTCGTATCCTCGTTATTTAGTAGCTCAGCATCCAGAGGTTTTTTGTGATGCACTGGAGCTTGATCCCAAAATTGCATCTTTAGCTCGTAACTATTTCTTTGTGGATGAGGCTATCAGAGAGAGTAATGGTAGGCTTCAAGTGCAGGTAGCTGATGGTGTTGAGTATATAAAAAGCTTAGCTACCTCTCATAACAAGCATTATGACGCTATCTTAAACGACTGCTTTAGTGGAGAAGTTCCACCTGCTGCCATGATGACCAGTGAGTGGATGCATCAAGTTGCCCGCTGCCTTACTCCTGGCGGAAGATATCTTACAAATGTAGTTTCTGCACAGGTGGGAGAGGAAGCGCGTCAGCTTGAAGTGATCCTAGATGCTGCTCGCACTTCGTTTGAGCGGGTAGAGATTGTACCTTTGGATCCAGAAGCAGATCCAAGAGAGCCAGATAATCTTATGCTCGTTTGCCAACGCGCTTAAGTGCGGTGAGTGCAAGCGCTAGACAGCTGCTCATCAGGGCAATTCCAATACCAAAGAGCACCAAGAAGCCGTGAGCTGAGCCGTCTACAATCAAGCTCCAAATAATGAGTGCACAAGCAGAGACAAAGCAGCTTACGCCTGCAATTCTTGAGTAGATAAGAGTGGAATCCTTTTTGCCAAAGACAGCGCGCACCAAAAGTGGTGAGCCGACTGTTGTAAGGGCGTAGGCAATTCCAAAAAGGAAGGTTCCTGCCAGCAAGAGCGGTAATACCGGAAGCTTTATTGCCAGCATAAGTAAGCCAACAATACCCGAGATAATTCCTACAAAGCAGGCAAGCTTTTACAGAGATATCGCTCAAAGCACCCAGCAGCACTTTTTCCAATTGCTTGACCAAGCATAGTTGTTCCAGCAAGAAGACCTGTAGCAGCGGCAATGGCAGGAGCGGTTTCTGCAAACGTTGCAGCATAGCTAGGGAAGTACTGTGAGATTTGCTGGTTAAAGGTAATGAGCGCATAAAACGCGGCAACCATATAAAACTCTGGATATTTCATTGCGTTATCAGCAGAGATATCGGTTGAAGAAGCCTCTGCAACCTCAACGTTTTTTTCTCGTCAGTAGAGGAGAAGGTAAGAGGGTAAGGCCAAGGTCTTGGGGTTTCTCGCGCACCACAAAAAAAGGGTGAAGGGGAGTGTTCCTACAAGCATAACCAGGGCAAAAAAATCAGATAGCAAGCGCGCCAACCTTCAGGGCCAGAGGAGATAATGGCAGATCCAATGGGGTTAAAGACAGTGCCACCAATACCGGTGAATGCAAAGCAGAGGCCCATAAAAGTACCAACGCGCTGGTCAAACCAATCGTTAATGAGGGCAGGGACGCACAAGAACATGAGTGCAGGTACGCCAATGCCAAGTCCCACTGCGCAGAGATAAAAATGCCACATTTCTTGAGCTGCTGACATGGCTCCATATGAGATTGCGCAAATGATAACGCTTGCAGAAAGGACCAGGCGCGTGTCGTGCGTTTTGTAGAACTTGCCTATGAATGGCAGAGCTACTGTCATGGCAATACAGAGTACCGAGAAGACCGCAGAGAAGGCAACGCGGGGAACGCCAAAATATTGTGAAACTGGTGTGATAAAGATACCAAAGCACGTAAGGATAATGGCGCACGGCAAAAACATGATGACAATACAAGTTGCAACAATAGCGTATGCATATTTAGTGCCGAGTAAACGATGTAGCACTGAGGCTCCTCTCTTTTGGCCAGAAATAGTGTAGGCGATGTGCCTTAAAAAGGACACATCGCCTACCAAGTCGTACAAAATTTTTAAGAGGCAACTCAGGGTTTTATGCGCGTAAGATCTTAGCTGTCAGAACCTCTGCGGTTCTCGCCCTCAAGAGCGCGGATTGGTCCGATGTCCTGAGTGGTCTCAAGAGCGCCCAGGTAGTTACCCTCTTCATCGCGAACAGCAAAGTAACGGACATAGAGGAACTTATCCCTGACCTCAAACCAGAACTCGGAGGAGTCACTACGACCGCTTCTGAACTCGGTGAGGATGCGACGAACAGCTTCCTGGCTCTTTGGTGGATGGCAGTCGTATACGTCGCGGCCAAGGCAGCTCTTAGGACGAGGGAAAGCGCGGGTGTCGCCGTGGCTGAAGTAACGAGTCTTGTCATCTGCATCAACAAAGGTAATGTCGAGCGGAATGGTTGCAAAGACAGCCTCAAGCTGCGGAATGGTGAACTCACCGGTAGAGAGCTTAACCTTGCCGTCAGCAGAAATTGCTTCCTCTTCTGCTTCAGCGTTATTCTCGTCCATAGCGGCTGCGGCTTCCATCTCTTTAAGCTTGTCGTTTGCAAGCTCAAGAGGATCTGCGTGCCATGAAGGAGGATTGACGCCAAATGCGTGGCCAAACTCGTTCTCTTCAGCAGCAATCTGGGTCCACTGAGTAGCAGTTAGGTGCTCAAGGGAAAGTGGAATGAGGACGTTTCTTCCTTGGATGCCATGGACTCAGCACCCTCAATAGCCTCATCCAGATAGTCAGCAACGGCTGCCATAAGGCCTGCATCATACTGGCCGTACGCAGTCTCAAGCAGAGCCTCTGCACCGTTAACAGCGTTTCTTACCTCGTCGTCCTTACCCCACATAACCTTTGAAGGACCGGTGATATCGTGGCGCTCTAGGTGAGGGAAGAGCAGCTCTTCCTTGCGCTTGTAGTGAACAAAGACCTCGTCAAAGGCGTCCATATCAGCCTTCAGAATTGCTGCAACGCCAGCGCACTCTTCGTTGCTGGAAGACTCGGTAAGCGTACGAGCACGCTTCACATCTGGAGCAACGCGGTCGTGGATAAAGGCAAGAATGCGGTCGTTCTCTTGGCGCATGGTCCAAACAGGATGGCCAGGAGTCTCTTCAACAGCACCTGTTGGTGCGCAAGAAACCTTGCCTTCAAAGAGAGCGGCGTGAACGTCACAGAGCTTCAGGACCTTCTCCATAGGAACGCCACCAGCAATAAGCTCCTGCTCGGCGTTGGAAATCTCTGTGCCAGAAACGTCCTTGAAGTTACGGGTAAAGTCCTCGCGAACAGCCTCGATGTCCTCACCGTCGTTGAGGCGCTCAAGATATTGGGCGATAAGAGCTTTGCGCTCCTCAGGAGTCTGCGCGATAGGTGCGTTCTCTGCCTCTGCCTCCGCGGGGTTCTCGCCAGCTGCAGTTTCTACTGCTGCAGGCTCCTCATCACCAAGAATGGTAAAGCCGTGGGAGCGGAAGATTGCTTTGAGCTCCTCAAGGTCAACGCCTTTGTGGTCGCAGCCTTTTGGGATGGTCATAAAGCGTCCCATGGTCTGCAGACGGCCTGGCTCGGTAATCTCGGCAAAGCCGTTTCTGCCATGAGGCCTTTAATAACGGGATACTTAGTGCAAATCTCATAAACGGATTTGCTTAAATCAAGAACCTGTGCCATACGGGCTCCTCTCGGATGGGTTTAGAAAGTCTACTATGGCTTACTTTATACCCAAAGTGTGACAGGACTTCCATGTAGCTTTTGTTGTGGTTACAACAAAAGAGAAATTATTCTTTAGTTTTAAAAGAGATCAGAATGAGAACCGGTTCTAAAAGATTTCAAGCATCTAGGACCTCCGACATTGCGTCGGAGAATGAGGCATAGTGCTTGTAATTTTCTGGATGCTCTTTCATGTTGGTGTATTCATTAAGGGCCTCTATAGTTTGAGCATTAGGAATTACTCGCTTGATTTCAAAAGGGATTCCCTGCTCACGAACAGTCTGACGAAGAAAAATGGTAATAGCAGTAGTAAGATCCATGCCTAAATCTCTGAGAAGCTCCTGAGCATTCTTTTTAAGCGTTGGATCCAAATTTATATTTGTGCTTACTTTTGCCATGATTACCCGCCTTTCTTGTAGTTTTGTTATACAAGATAAAGACTGTGAAGCCAATAATTATGTGCGTATTATAACTACAACACGCACATAATATGAATATATCGAAGGGAAGATAACCCTATTCTGCGCTCTTTAGAGTGAAAGACAACAGAACCGGGTTGTGGTCCGAGTAAGCAAATTGCGTGTCAATGTTTCTGGCGGTTGCAACAACGTTATCCGAGACAATCCAGCCATCAACTGTGGTGGTGTACGTCTTGTCTTTCTCGTAAGGAATATCATCTCCGCGGCAGGTAGGAACGTCGTTGAGGTTGTCTGGAGCTACAACGCTAAAGCCTTCTGGCAAATCAGAATCTTTGAGTTCTGCTACCCAATCTGGTATCTGCTGAACAGAAGGATAGAGTGTAAGCGAGCCCAAAATGGCATGGTTCCAGTCGCCACCCGCAATAACGTAATTACCCTTAGCGCGCTCCTCAGACATTATTTTGGTCAGAAGTGCAAGCTGCTGCGCGCGACTGGTGCCACCTTTGTCATAAGCAGACATGTGGCTGTTAATAAGTACCAGCTCATGACCATCGCTGGTAGGGTAGCGTGTAATCATAAAGCAACGGTCTAGGTCAAAGAATTTTGTTGGGAACGACTCGTCAATGGGGTAGGTACGACGAGTCGCGCTTGAAGCAAGTACGTTTGAAAGCGTCAGAATTCCAGAGTTAGAGGTTCCGTGGAACTCTGTGAGTGGATAGGCGAGAAATGCGGTGTGGAAGTTCTGAGCAAAATATGATGCGTAGGATCCAAAGCGGCTCTCTGCTTCAGAAACTTGATTCACATGCCAATTTCTGTCAGATGAAGTATCAATCTCTTGGAAAAGAATAAAGTCAGGAGCTGTACCACCATTCAGAGAAGAAACGGTGTTCAGGGCACCGTTTGTGGTGTAAAGCACGGAGTTTCTGCTGACAGCACGGCCGTGAGTTCCTACGGTGCGCGTGCCATCCTGCATGATGCCTTCATCCATAAAGAAGGTGTAATCAGGGGTGTAAGCACCAAAGCCAATGTTGTAGGTTGAAGCAGTATAGGTTTGGCCTACCTGTACGGTTGTAGTTTCAGGAGAGGCACCTTGATTGGATACGGGAGTATTGTCAGGAATGCGATAGTAATTAAGCTGCAGGTAGAGGGCATATCCACCAAGAACCAGTAAAGCTAGAACAAAAAGCCCGCCTACAAATTTGAAAGTGGTGCAAGAACCCTTTTTAGAAGGCCAATAATAAACTTAAGGCCAAGAGACAAAACTCTTTTCATGCGAACCTCGTATCAATCAAGTGTCGTATGATTTAAATAATAACTATTATGGATTGAAATTACGTTGAGGAGTTTGTATGTCGCTATCAAGAAATACAACACTAGAGCTTTTCAAACCCTCTGGTATCAGGCGTTTCTCGGCACTTGCTGCTGCAACACCAGGATGTATTTCTTTAACTATTGGAGAGCCGGGAGAAGACACTCCAACTCCTATTTGTGACTTAGTAGACAGAGAACTTGCAGCTGGAAACACGCATTATCCACCCAACGTTGGTACTCTTGAGCTTAGGGAGGCCATTGCTGCCTGGGAGTCTGCACGTGGTATGAAAGTCGGTCCAGACGGTATTGTAGTTACCGTGGGAGCTGCGGAAGCCATTTCTGCAACTATGCTGACCCTTATGAATCCAGGTGACGAGGTTATTATTCCTGAACCAGCGTATCTGGTATACAGAACGCTCTGCCAGCTTAATCGTGGTGTAGTTGTGCCACTTGATACCAGTGACAATCATTTCCAGATTGATGCTGAGCAACTTAAGTCAAAGATTTCAGAGAAGACAAAGCTTATTGTGCTGACTTCTCCCAACAATCCTACGGGATGTGTTTATACAAAAGAGTCGCTTGATGTGGTGGCAGAACTTGCCCGCAAGCACGGCTTTTATGTTTTATGCGATGACGTTTATAGAGAGCTTGCCTATGTTGAGGACGTTCCACGTTTTGTTGAGCTCTATCCAGATTTGTCTGATCGCTGCATTGTGACAAATAGTTTCTCCAAACCATGGGCAATGACGGGCTGGAGACTTGGCTGGGTTGCCACCTCTGATGAGCTTGCGACAGATATTGGAAAGGTCCACGCCCAGCTGGTGTCTTCTGTTCCTTCATTTTTGCAGCCAGCTGCTCTCTATGCGCTTTCCTATGATGTCACGCCTATGCGCACAAACTATCAAAAGCGCAGACAGATTGTGCTTTCTGCACTTGAAGACATGAAACTTCCTGTTGAAGAGCCAGAAGGTGCCTTCTACGCATTTCCATCAATCAAGGAATTTGCCCTTGATTCTGAGGCGTTCTGTGAGCGAGCAATCAAAGAGTTTGGTGTAGCGCTGGTACCTGGTGTTTTCTTCGGTGCCGAGGGGTACGTGCGTATTAGTTACGCTGCCTCAGACAAGAATCTGACAGAAGGTCTTTCTCGCCTTAAGACTTTTGTTAATACTTTGCGAGAAGAACAAAACTAGCCCAAATACAGAGCTTTCTGTGGTAGGGTTTTACTGTCAATAGAGGAGCGAGCACGATGGGTTCTGGGTTAGTCGGCAGGCAGTGACCCCAGAAGGAGGCGAGGTTCGCCGAACTTGGCAATCAGGCGTGGTTGTCAGGTGGGCTTGTATGAAATACATGCAAGACTGTCCGAGATTTCGGGGGTGCTACTTTGACGGTGTATTGCGCCCCCAATTTGAGGGGGAGCTTTGAGCAAGAAACCGTTTATTTCTGTAGATGCCCTAGAGGCAATCACTAATACGTATCCAACGCCATTTCACCTGTATAACAAGGCAGAGATTGTTCGCCGCGCAAAGCTGTTACAAGAGGCTTTTAGCTGGAATGCTGGCTTTAAAGAGTACTTTGCGGTGAAGGCTACGCCAAATCCTTACATTGTGAGATTGCTGGCAGAGCTTGGTTGTGGCTGTGACTGTGCAAATGCCACAGAGCTCACCCTTGCAAAAGCCTGTGGAGTCACCGGTCAAAACATTATGCTCTCGTCAAACGACACTACGGTGCTTGACTTTGCTCGCGCTCATGAGCTGGGGAGCCATTATTAACTTAGACGCTGACGGCGACATGCTTACAACGCTTGAAGAAGCAGTGGGAGACAACATGCCGCAGGTCATGTGCGCACGCCTTAATCCAGGCGGTGTGTTTGAGTCACAAAACGGCATTATTGGAAATCCCGATGATGCTAAGTTTGGCATGACAGAAGAGCAGCTTTTCCAAACGTTTGCGTATCTTAAGACTAAAGGCGTGACTGAGTTTGGCCTTCATGCCTTCCTGGCTAGTAATGCTCAAGAAGAAGATTACTATCCAAACCTTGCGCGCGTTCTCTTTAAGCTAGCCGTTAAGCTGCATACAGAGCTTGATATTCATATTGGATTTATTGATCTTTCTGGTGGCATTGGCGTGGCGTATGAGCCAGACCAGGTTGAGCCTGATGTCTTGGCCATTGGTCAGGGTGTAAAGCGCGCCTTTGAAGAGGTCCTAGTTCCTGCGGGTATGGGAGACGTTGTCATTTACACTGAGCTTGGACGCTGGCTTTTGGGTCCCGCTGGTGCGCTTGTTACCCGCGTTTTGCACCAAAAAGAGACGTACCGCCACTACCTAGGCGTAGATGCGTGTGCGGCAAACCTTATGCGTCCTGCAATCTACGATGCCTATCATCACATCACTGTTATGGGCAAAGAGGATGCCCCTGCAACACATACGTACAACGTTGTGGGCGGACTTTGCGAGAATAACGATCAGTTTGCAAAGAACCGCCAGCTCCAAGAGGTAGCTGTGGGTGACCTCTTGTTCATTCACGATACAGGCGCTCATGGTTTCTCGATGGGCTATAACTACAACGGCCGTCTGCGCTCCGCTGAGCTGCTGCTTCTAGAAGACGGATCCGTGCAGCTTATTCGCCGCGCTGAGACAGAAGCCGATTACTTTGCAACGCTTGCATTTGACGGCTCAGACTTTTCAGATCTTGCACAACAAACAACTACAAACACCACACGTTAGAGGGCGAGAAAAACTATGGACATGAAGAATTTGACTGGTGCAATCACCGCTTTAGTAACCCCATTTGATGCTCAGGGAAATGTTGACTTCGAGGCACTTGAGCGCTTTGTAGACTTCCAAATTGAGCAGGGAATTGACGGTATTCTCGCTCTTGGTACTACTGGCGAGTCCTCAACCATGACAGATGAGGAGGACATCGAGGTAGTTAAGGCAATCCTTGCCAGAGCTCAGGGCAAAGTTCCTGTTATTGGCGGTGCTGGCTCCAACTCTTCTGCTGAGTCTTTACGCAAAGCAGAGGCTCTAGAGAAGGCGGGTGTTGATGGCCTGCTGCTCATTACTCCTTACTACAACAAGAGTAATGAAGAGGGTATCTACCAGCACTTCTCTTATGTACTCGACCGCGTTGATGTTCCTTGTATTTTGTATAACATTCCTGGTAGAACGGGTTGTTCTATTTCTGAGCGCAATGTTCAGAGGCTTGCGGCACATCCAAATGCGTGGGGCATTAAAGAGGCTTCTGGAGATATTTCATACGCAACAAAGGTTGCTCGTTATCTGAGTGATGACTTTACTATGTGGTCTGGAAATGACGACATGATTGTGCCGCTGCTTTCTCTTGGCGCTTCTGGTGTCATTTCTGTTTGGTCTAACCTTGATCCAAAGATGGTTCATGACCTGGTAGTTGCATGGCACCGCGGAGAGGTCTCTCTTGCTCGCGAGCTTCAGCTTTCAGTATCTTGACCTGGTGCACGCCCTCTTCTGCGAGGTTAATCCAATTCCTGTTAAGGCCGCTCTGGCTCGTATGGGACTTATGGAAGAAAATTATCGTCTACCTTTGTGGAAGATGACTGATGAGCACGCCGAGGTGCTTGAAAACGCTATGAGAAAGGCTGGTCTTCTTGATGCCTAGTGCAGTAGTAATTGGTACCGGCAAGATGGGAAAGCTCATTGAGCAAACCCTGATTGCTCACGGTTTTGAGGTACTTGGTGCGTTTGGTCACGAGAATATCAATCAGCTAAGCTCCGTTGCGCAGACGCCTGATGTGGTTGTGGATTTCTCTGGCGTTGCTGCTTTTGAGGCTGTTGTCGGCTTTGTGCGTGAGCGCGGGTGTGCGCTGGTTTCTGGTACCACGGGTTTCTCGCCAGAGCAGCTTTCAGAGCTGAAGCAGCTGGGGGAGAGCGTGCCGGTGATTCATGCGGCAAACTATTCGGTGGGCGTTGCTGTGTTGAGGCGCGCGGTAGCTATGGCTGCTGAGGCGCTTGACGGCTGGGATACCGAGATTGTGGAGACGCATCACAACCAGAAGGTTGACGCTCCATCTGGTACAGCAAAGCTGCTGCTCGCTGCTATTGATCCTGAGGGAACTCGCCCCGTTGTTTCTGGTCGCGAGGGCTTCTGCGGAGCGCGCACCAAGGACGAGATTGGCGTGTTTGCGCTCAGAGGCGGCACAGTTGCCGGCACTCATGAGGTGCACTTCTTTGGACAGGATGAGGAAGTATGTCTGACTCATCGTGCAACGTCTCGTCAGATTTTTGTGAACGGTGCCGTTGCGTGTGCTGAGAAATTGCTTACAAAAGCTCCAGGTTTTTATACCTTTGAAGATTTGATTTTTGGATAACCGCAGGTGCTGACCTGTATAGGTCAGCACCTGTTTGATTAGGAAAGGACGCGCATGGACGCCCAGGAAATCATTAACTACATTGCCACTTCAGAGAAGAAGACCCCCATTAAGCTCTACGTCAAAGAGCGCGAGGGTGCTTCTGTGTCGTATGGATCTTCTCGCGTGTATGGTGAGGGTACCTCAAAGGTAGTCTTTGGCGATTGGTCCGAGCTCAAGAGTGTTGTTGTGCAGAATGCAGACGCATTTGAGTATTTTGATATCGAGAATGACCGCCGAAATTCCGGCGTTCCTCTGCTTAACATGAAGGACGTAAACGCTCGTATTGAGCCGGGTGCACTGATTCGTGAGCGCGTTGAGATTGGTAACAATGCTGTCATTATGATGGGTGCTGTTATTAATATTGGCGCCGTTATTGGTGAGGGCACCATGATTGATATGGGTGCTGTTCTGGGTGGACGTGCAACCGTTGGTAAGAATTGTCACATTGGCGCCGGTACTGTTCTTGCTGGTGTTGTTGAGCCTGCATCTGCTACGCCAGTTATTGTTGAGGATAACGTCCTTATTGGTGCAAATGCCGTGGTTATCGAGGGTATTCGCGTTGGAGAAGGTGCTGTTGTTGCAGCAGGTGCTGTGGTAGTTGAGGACGTTCCAGCAAACGCCGTGGTAGCGGGATGTCCTGCACGTGTGATAAAAATGAAGGACCAGAAAACAGAGGGCAAGACAGCTTTGGTTGATGCTCTCCGCACGTTGTAATCGAGGTTACATGCCAGACGGCTCCAAAAAAGCACAGGGTTTTACCACCAAAATTTCCTGCGTACACACAGAAAATTGGGCAGAAAAAAAAGAAGATTCTTGGTTTACCTACGAACTTCTCGCAGAAGATCCTAAGACGCATGCACGCGCCGGCATCTTCCATACGCCTCATGGTGATATTCCAACGCCTATTTTTATGCCGGTTGGTACTAAGGCAACTGTTAAAGGTTTGATGACCGATACCGTTCGTGACCTTGGCGCTAAGATTATTCTGGCAAATACGTACCATCTGTCTCAGCGTCCAGGAGATGAGCTGGTAGCACAGATGGGCGGCTTGCATGACTTTATGCAGTGGCATGGACCAATTCTGACGGATTCTGGCGGATTCCAGGTCTTTAGTCACGAGGAGTTCATGAAGCTCTCTGACGAGGGTGTTAAATTCCGTGCGGTAGATTACGACGGCGCATGGTCGTACTGGACGCCAGAAACTAATATGCAGATTGCGCAGAACCTTGGTGCAGACATTGTTATGCAGCTTGATCAGTGCGTAGGCTATCCTGCCGGGCGCAGAAAAGTTGAGCGCGGAGTTGAGCTTTCAAGCGCATGGGCCGAAGGTGCTTTAAGGCTCATACCCGTCCTGATCAGGCGCTCTTTGGCATTGTTCAGGGCGGCATGCATCTTGATTTGCGCAAGCGCTCCATTGAGCACCTTGAGTCGATTGGCGATTTCCCTGGTTATGGCATTGGTGGCTATTCCGTTGGAGAGCCTCACGAGGTCATGTTTGAGACGCTGGCGCCACTTTGCGCCGATTACATGCCTCGCAATAAGCCTCGCTACCTGATGGGCGTTGGTAATCCATCCACGCTTATCCGCGGTGTTGCTTGTGGCATTGATATGTTTGACTGCGTGCTTCCAACGCGCACCGCACGTATGGGTACCGCGTTTTCCCATGAGGGCCGCATGAACCTCAAGAACGCAAAGTACTTTGCAGATGCAGGCCCTATTGATGCCAAGTGCACCTGTCCTGTCTGTACGGGCGGATATTCTCGCGCATATATCAATCACCTGGTTAAACAGCACGAGATGCTGGGCGGTCAGCTGCTTTCTATGCACAATATTTACTTCTTGCTTGAGCTGATGCGTCAGGCACGAGAAGCAATTCTTGCAGGTACGTACAGCGATTTTGTTGAGGAGTGGGAAAACTCTGACGGCGTGGTTGATTTTTAAGTTCGCCTGGCGAGAACCCCGTCTTCTTGATAGCCCTGCGCAAGCAATCTTGATAGCCCTGCGCGAGCAACTTTGATTTAAATTTTTTATGACTAGCTCACTAATTTGTGGGCTAGTCATTTTTTGTCCGGTGACACGGGTAGAATGGAAGAGATAAACATTCGCGGGTGCCCAAGGTGCCCCTGGCTGGCTCTGCCGCCACAGAAAAGAGGATATGATGCCCGGCATCGAGAAAAGCACTCGTTGGAGTGTTCTTACACAAGACGTATATCTAGAGTCGCTGTTTAAAAAAGAATTGCACGTTACGCCACTTGTTGCTCGTGTATTAGTAGCACGTGGATTTACTGATGTAGCCACAGCTCAAGAGTTTCTCTCGCCATCCTTGCAAAGGGATTGGCTTGATCCACAGTGTATTCCTGGAATGGCTGAGGTTGCCGCCCACGTTCATAAGGCAATTGTTGAGCATAAAAAGATTGCCGTTTGGTGATTTTGATGTTGATGGAATGAGTTCAACGTGTTTGCTTACCCTGGCTTTACGTCGATTGGGAGCAGATGTTTTGCCGTATATTCCGCATCGTTTTGGTGAGGGATACGGACTTTCTAAAGAGGCTCTTGCAAGAGTTTTGCAAGATAGAAAGCCAGATTTAATTATTACGGTAGACAATGGCATTGCTGCTGCTCAAGAGGTTGCTTGGCTTTTGCAGCAGGGGATTGATGTTGTTGTTACCGATCATCATGAGCCCGCAGATCTGGTGCCCCAGGGTATTCCAGTCACTGACCCAAAGCTTATTGAAGATTGTCCTTCTAGAGAACTTGCTGGTGCAGGCGTTGCCCTTAAGCTGGTGCAAGTTTTAGGACAGCTTCAAGATCAGCCTCAGCTTTGGCTTAATTATATTGACGTAGCTATGTTGGGCACGCTATCTGACATGATGATGCTCAACAAAGAGAATCGCGCGCTGGTTTCTGAAGGTGTCAAACGCCTGCAGAAAGGCCTTCGTCCAGGTCTTGTGGCTCTAGCTGCTGTTGCTGGTCAAGATATTGCCCAGATTTCTGCAGATAATCTGCCGTTTTCTATTATTCCTCGCCTTAATGCAGCAGGGCGCATGGGTACTACTGATATTGCGCTTGACCTTCTTCTTACAGAAGACGCTGAAGAGGCAACCATTCTTGCTGGCAAGTTAGAAGAGATTAATGCCGAGCGTCGTGCTATTGAGGCAAAGCTTACCGATGAGGCACTTGAGCAGGCAAAAGAAATTTACGATGGCGGCCACGCAATTGTGCTTGCCAAAGAGGGTTGGCATGAGGGCGTAAAGGGCATTGTTGCTTCAAGAATTGTTAATCGCTATCACGTGCCTTGCATTCTGTTTACCATCCAAGATGGAGTTGCTCGCGGTTCTGGCCGCTCTGTTGGCTCCGTTGATTTATTCCACGCCGTTGAACAGTGTGCAGACCTTACCGTCCGGTTTGGTGGCCACCAAGGAGCCGTTGGTGTAACAGTAGAAACATCAAAGATTGACGCATTTAGAAAGCGTTTATCAAAGGTTATGGCAGAGCTTCCAGAAGAAGAGTTTGAGGCTTCAGGAGAAGTAACAGCACTAGTAAACCTTGATGAGATTACCATCAACTCCATTGATGCACTTGAGGCTCTGCAACCTTTTGGTCAGGGTAATAAAAAGCCGCTCTTTGGCGTTAAGGGTGTGGTGATGAAGAATCGCTCGCGTGTTGGCGCAGGCGGAGCTCATCTTTGTTTTATGGCTTCAAATGGCATTTCTTCAATTTCATCCATCATGTTTAGAACGCCTCATGTTGAGGCAGCAGCTGAGTATGATGGCGCTGTTGATTTGATTTTTGAAGCGGTTAACGAGACCTGGCAGGGCAGAACTAAGCCAAAACTCATGGTCAGAGATATTCTCTACAGAGACTTTACCGATGAAGATGACGGCCCCATTGAAGCAGATCTTCTCGGCAGCGCTGCTGACTTGCCCCTTGTGGTTACCAAGGAGACTACAGAGGCTGATGCAGCCTCCCAAGAACAGGCGCAGCAAAAGCGCCGTGAGCTGGAGAGTCTTTCTGCTGAGGAGCTTACCCAGACCCTAGTCACGTCCATGATTGGTTCAAGAGAGCTCTTGCCTCTGCAAAAGAAAACACTAGAGGTCCTCTCTCAAGGAACGTCTTGTCTCTCTGTCATGGCAACAGGTAGAGGTAAATCGCTTATCTTCCAGATTCATGCTGCTCGTGTTGCGCTGCTGCAACATAAAATGAGCGTGTTTGTCTATCCGCTGCGCGCCCTCATCAACGACCAGGTTCAAAGCATAAAAAACACCTTTGAGCCTCTAGGAATTTCTGTCGAGGTGCTCAACGGAGAAACAGACCTTTCCAGCCGAGAAGACCTGTTTGCTCGCATGACAAACAATGAGCTTGATATTGTGCTGACTACTCCAGAGTTCTTCTCGCTCCATGCTGATCAGTTTGTCGCGGCGCAAAACATCTCGTTTGTGGTGTTTGATGAGGCACATCACGTGGGCATGAATGCTTCTGAAGGCAGACTTGCTTATGCACAAATGCCACAAGTACTAAAGATGCTTGGAAGTCCGCAGGTACTTGCTACAACAGCTACAGCTACCACACAGGCAGCTCAGCATATCTGCGAGCTTCTCTCTATAGAAGCAGAGCATGTATACAAAGATAAAACAGCTCGTACTAACCTAGAGCTCAAAGACCTTCGCGGTGCTAAGGATAGGGAATGTGCACTGCTTTCTCTTGTGTCAGACGGCACAAAAACGGTTGTCTACGTCAATTCAAGGGAGCAGGCGCAGGCTTTGACGCGTATGTTGCGCCATCGTATTCCAGAACTTGGTCACAAGATTGCGTTTTACCACGCAGGCCTGACGCCTCAGATACGCAAGAATGTTGAACGTGCCTTTAGACGTGGAGACGTTTGCTGCATCATGGCAACAAGTGCGTTTGGCGAGGGTGTCAACATCTCCGATATTCGCCAGGTTATTCTGTATCACCTGCCGTTCGGTCGCGTTGCCTTCAATCAGATGAGCGGACGCGCAGGTAGAGACGGTAAGCCTTCTGTAATTCAGATGCTATTTGATGCGCATGATATGCGCGTTAACGAGCGCATCCTTTCTTCTCATGCACCACAGCGAGAAGCCCTGGTAGCTGTCTACCGCGCGCTTACGGCACTGCAGCCAAAGCTTGGTGCTCAGACAGCTGATTCAGCACTCACTGATGAAGATATTGCGCAGATGGCGCTAGAAATTGACCCGCGATCTAAGGCTGACGAGCAAACCGTTCGTGTTGCACTTGACGTTTGCTGAGCTAGGGTTTATTAGCATTGAAGGATTTGATCAAACGCGAACAATCTCCGTCAATAGTCAAGCTTCGCACATGGACTTGCTGGAGTCTGCACGCTACGCTGAGGGGCTTAAAGCGCACGCTGAGTTTGAATCATTTGCTCAGTGGGTACTTTCTGCTTCACCAGATGAGCTGGCAGATGCTATAACAAAACCCATCGTTCCAGAAATTGGTTCAACGTTTGATGGGGGAAGGGAGTCCTCTGATGAGTGACGAGAGGACCACAAAAGAGGCCAAGGCGCCAGGCGCGGATAATTACCGTCTGCTTGAGGGGGCCGTGCGCACATATTTGCCTGAGGAAGCTCAGGCAAAGATTGCTGCTGCATATGCCTTTGCTGCTGACTATCACAAAGATCAACGTCGTCGTTCCGGCGAGCCCTATATCAACCATCCAGTTGAAGTAGCCCTTATTCTTGCGCACGATCTTCATATGGATGAAGACACCATCTGCGCTGCTCTTATGCACGATACCGTAGAAGATACGTCTGCCTCACTAGATGAAATTTCTTCTCGCTTTGGTGAGTCAGTGGCTGAGCTTGTTGACGGCGTCACAAAACTTACGTCCATCGAAGTCAGTTCAATGGACGAGAAACAAGCGCTTAACCTGCGTAAAATGTTCCTTGCTATGTCAAAGGACATCCGCGTTGTTATCATCAAGCTTGCCGACCGTCTTCATAACATGCGTACGCTGGCAGCACTTCCACCGGATCGTCGTCTGTTTAAGGCACGAGAAACCATGGACGTGTATGCACCACTTGCTGACCGCTTGGGTATCTCTTCGGTTAAGTGGGAGCTTGAGGATTTGTCTTTCTTCTGGCTTGAACCAGAGGAGTACCAGCGTGTTGCTCGCATGGTCTCTGACTCTCGTGCACAAAGAGAGAATGACCTCAACAACGCTAAAAAGACTCTGACAGATGAGCTTAATGCTGCCGGTCTTACTGACTTCCAGATTACGGGACGTCCTAAGCACCTGTGGTCCATTTATCAAAAGATGGTCCGCAAGGGCAGAGAGTTCTCCAACATCTACGATCTTATCGCTCTGCGTGTTATTACTAAACGTAGGCGATTGCTATTCAGCACTTGGCGCTATCCATGCACTGTGGCATCCAATGCCTGGTCGTTTCAAGGACTACATTGCAACACCAAAGGCAAATCTCTATCAGTCCTTACACACAACAGTTATTGGCCCTGATGGTCGCCCTATTGAGATTCAGATTAGAACCGCCGAGATGCACGAGGCATCTGAGTACGGTATTGCTGCTCACTGGCTGTATAAGGAGCAGGGCAATTCAAAGGGCAAGATGTCCTCTGAAGACAAGCTTATTGACTCAACTATCAACTGGATTCGCCGCAGTCTTGACTGGGCCGTTGAAGACGATATTGACGATCCCCACGAGTTCTTGGATAACTTGCGTGTAGACCTCTTTGAGCATGAAATTTTTGTATTCACGCCAAAGGGTGAGGTCATGAGCTTGCGCGTCAATTCAACACCTCTGGACTTTGCTTACGCTGTCCACACTGAGGTTGGTAATCACTGTGTTGGCGCGCGCGTTAACGGTTCCGTTGTTCCGCTGACACATACGCTTCAGATGGGCGATCGCATTGAGATCTTGACTAACAAGAATGCTCGCCCTTCTCGCGACTGGATGACGCTGGTAAAAACGCCGTCTGCACGTGCAAAGATCCGCAAGTATTTCTCGCAAGAGAACAAGTCTGACGATGCCGAACGCGGTCGTTCTGAGCTTGCAAAAGAGCTGCGCAAGCGTGGCTATGGCATCAGCGCTACGCGAACCGTTAAGGCGCTTGATCAGCTCACCGAGCAGTTTGATTATCGCAGTGTAGATGACCTGTTTGCGGGAATTGGTGCAGGCAATCAGTCTGCTAAGCAGGTTGTTAATCGCGTGAGTGAAATCTTAGAGGAGAAAAACCCTGAGGTTGTTACTGAGCAAGAGCGTAATGCGGCACGCCTTCAGGAGAAGAACAAGGCAATTGCAAACGATCAGCCTTTGGTTCGCTCCTACGTTATTTCTCGCACCGCCAAGGGTAGTCGTCCCAAGAAATCTAACTGTGGCGTTGTAGTAAATGGCGATCCAGATTTGCTTGTTCATCTTGCGCATTGCTGCAACCCTGTTGCCGGTGACGATATTGTGGGCTTCATTACGCGCGGTCGCGGCGTTTCTGTTCACCGAGCCAATTGTCCTAACGTTAAAGACCTGCTCAACGATCCAAAGCGCATCATTCCTGTTTCTTGGGATGCCAGTGGTGCTACTGAGTTTAGGGTTGAGATTGTTGTTGAGGCAACGGATCGTATGGGCCTTCTTAAGGACGTTACGGTTGCGCTGTCTGATGCTGGTGCAAACATTCTTTCTGCTGCTACACAAGTAGGCGAGCAGGGCGTGGTACGTATGCGCTTCTTGGTTTCAATCTCTGATACCAGCTTGCTCGATACCTTATTTGCATTTGTAACTCGCGTGCCTTCCGTCTACGACGCTCGTCGTATTATGCCAGGTGAAGGCGCTAACCAGATGAGAAGGAGACTTTATGGCTAACCAGAATGAGGGCTGCTCCTGCGGCGGCCATCACCACGACGAAGAGCACGGACACGGCGGTTGCTGCGGCCATCATGGCGAGCATGGCCACGGTGAGCACGGTCACGGTGGTTGCTGTGGTCATCACGGTCATGGTGGTTGCCATCACGCAAAAGACCAAATTGGCGTCTTCAAGGTAGGTCCTCTCGAGACCAACTGCTATATCTACGTTTCTGGCAATGAATGCATGATTATTGACCCCGGTGCATCGGGTGCAGAGATTGCCGCTCAGCTTCTAAATCTTGAGCTCAAATACATTGTTGCTACCCATGGTCATGCAGACCATGTTGGTGGCGTTAAGGCTTTGAAGCTTGCGGTACCTGGTGCTCAGTATCTAATCAACGAGGCAGATAATGAGCTTGCACATAAGGCTCATAACTCAAACGAGATTTATGATGACGCTCCAGACCCAGATGGTTTCTCCATGAGGGAGATGTCCTCTCTGTTGGAACCGCTCAGTTCAAGATTATGGAAACGCCTGGTCACACTCCTGGTGGTATCGTTTTGGTGGGAGAAGGAACCGCTACTGGCGCCGTTTTTGTAGGCGACACGCTTTTCCAGGGCTCTGCTGGAAGAACTGACCTACCAGGTGGCAACTTTGAAACCCTCAAGGCTTCTTTGAATCGCATCAAGACTGAGCTTGATCCAACATCTGTCATCTTGTCCGGACACGGAAATCAAACATCTTTAGAGGCAGAGTTAGCAACTAATCCATTCTTACAGGATTAAATCAGCTACAACTTTGATGATTTAGCAAGACAGATTTGCATAGGTGCGGTATAGTACCTATGCAAACTTTTTAGCCCGAGTGGCGGAATGGCAGACGCGGAGGTCTCAAAAACCTTTGAGGAAACTCGTGTGGGTTCAAGTCCCACCTCGGGCACCAGCTAAAAGTTTAAGCTAGATGTGAATTTCTCGTCATATCTAACTTGGTACTTGTAATTTTTTCTCGATAGGGGTAACCTTACAAGGTACTTTTGAAGCGGGATTGAACTTGAGTCCCCACCTACACAGCGCAAAAGCAGCTGTCTGGTCAGACAATTTAACCTTCGCACCCCACCTGTGCGTATTGTCTCCCAGTTGCTTGTGCACTGGGTTTTTTATTGGCGGACAAGCAATTGTCCAAGAGGGGAAGGTGTACAAGATAGCCAAGAACGATGGTCCTCGCATCAATGAGGAAATCACTGCTCGCACGTGCCGTCTGATTGACGCTGATGGTAGTCAGCTTGGTCTTTTTGGCGTCAATGATGCAATGAAGAGAGCTCGTGAGCACGGTCTTGATCTCGTTGAGATTGCCCCAAATGCCGAGCCTCCTGTATGCAAATTCTTGATTACAGTAAGTTCAAGTATGAGCAGGCTCGCAAGGCCAAGGCAGCTCGCAAGAACCAGGTCAAGATTGAAGTCAAAGAGATGAAGTTCCGCCCAAAGATTGATGTGGGCGATTACGAGACCAAGAAGGGTCACGTACTGCGCTTCCTCAAGAAGGGAGCACGCGTCAAGATCACCATCATGTTCCGTGGACGCGAGATGGCTCACCCAGAGCAGGGCCGTATTGTACTTGATCGCCTTGCTGAAGATTTGAAGCCTTTTGCCACAATTGAGCAGAAACCGCTCATTGAAGGCCGTAACATGCACATGCTCGTTGCTCCAATCAAGGGAGCGTTTGACGAGAAGCCCGAGGGTGCTGAGGATGGCACCACACAGGAGGAGAAGTAGTATGCCTAAGATGAAGACGCACAAGGGTTCGGCTAAGCGTTTCCGCCGCACCGGTACTGGCAAGATTATGCGTGCTAAGGCTTTTAAGAGCCACATTCTTACCAAGAAGTCCCAGAAGCGTATCCGTGGCTTCCGTAAAGAAGCTGTTCTTTCCGCTGGCGATGCAGCAGTAGTTTCTCAGCGTATGGGCGCTAAGAACTAAGCGCGCCACCCACCAGATCAAATAACAAGGAGTGATTAGATATGGCAAGAGTTAAGCGCGCAGTTGCTGGTCGCAAGAAGCGTCAGACGCTCGTCGAGCGCACAAAAGGTTATTACGGAACTTCCTCTCGTACCTTCCGTGGTATGAAGGAGCAGGCACAGCATTCTGGTCAGTATGCTTACCGTGACCGTCGTAACAAGAAGCGTGATTTCCGCGCACTGTGGATTCAGCGTATCAACGCTGCAGCACGCATCAACGACCTTTCTTACAGCAAGTTCATGCACGGCCTCAAGCTCGCTGGCGTTGAGCTTGACCGTAAGGTTCTCGCAGAGATTGCTTACTCTGACGAGCAGGGCTTCGCAGATCTTGCAGAGATCGCTAAGAAGGCTCTCGCTGAGTAACTTCAGCTAGCGACTTCAGCCAAGCGATTTCTTCGCAGCTAGATAGCTACACCCCGTACATCCCGGATGTGCGGGGTTTTCTTTTGGCAAGAGTCTGGGAGGCACGATCGGTCGAGGTCACGACGCGCACAGTTGAGGTTACGACGCGCCTGATTTCTCGCCATGTCTGAGCAATTTGCCGAAAAAACGCACCAAGTCTGAGTGGTTTTGCCGGTTTTCTCGCCATGTCTGAGTAAATTTACTCAGACATGATGCACTTTTCAGGCTCAAAATACTGGACCACTGTCCTATCTTTCACGCGCCTGATTTCCTCAAAGAATCTGTAACTTTTGCCTAAAAATGTAAAAGAAACTGTGGATTTGCCTGATTTTGTTAAAGAATCTGTACCTCAAATACAGATTCTTTGCACTTTTCAGGCGCGCAATGTTGGAAAGTCATCCTTAGTGAGAAGAGCATGTCATTTGCGCACTTGGCGAGAAGAACGCGCGGTTCAGAGGCCGAGAAACCCGTGTAGTCACAGCTTACATGGCGATCGATGTGGGTGCGGGAAGAGCTCAGCTGTTTCCTCAGCTTATTCGCTCTTGTGGTCTCTGTGAATGAGCTCTTCGATGTGCTCATGCTCTTCTTCGTGTAGCTGCTTAATCTCTTCATCGAAGCCTGGATCTTTAGGGGTAATGAGTTCGTCTTCACCAGTCTTTGGATCAGTATGGTGAAGTAGAACAGGCTCAAAAAGATGCAGGTACTTTGCAAAGAAAGCAGACATAGTAAGTAGCATGACAAAAATTGCAATACGAGGCAGCGTATTGACCTGCGTCATAATGAGCGAGCCAACGCACAAGAGAGAAGTCCAGCCGTACATCAAAAGAACTGCCTGTCGCTGGTTATACCCATGAGCCATTAAGCGGTGATGGATGTGTCCGCGGTCGGCAGTAGCAAAACTGACGTGCGCGCGGGTACGGCGAACAATCGCGGAGAAGGTATCGATGATTGGAATACCTGCAACGACGAGAGGAACAATGATGGTTGTGAGTCCCGCCCAACGAGTGACAGACAAAAGCGAAATTGTTCCCAGAGCAAATCCCAAGGTCAACGAACCAGAATCGCCCATGAAGATTGTTGCGGGATACGAGTTGTGAACCAAAAATCCAAGCGTGGTGCCTGCGATTGCTGCACTTAAAAGAGCTGCGTCAAAGCGACCCGCCCAGATGGAAAGCACAAACATAGTGGTAGAGGCAATGCAGGTAATACCTGAAGAAAGTCCGTCAAGACCATCAATGAGGTTGATGATGTTGGCGTAAGCAACCAGGTAAATGACAGTTGCTGGATAGGCGAGCCAACCAAGATCCACAAAGCCGTACGCGGAAAACGGATCAACAACGTTACCGATAATCAGACCGCCTGCAGCCGCGATGCTTGCAGCAATTACCTGACCTGCGAGTTTCTGAATAGGCTTGAGAGAAAAAATGTCGTCAAGCAATCCGGTCAAGAAAATTACCGCAAATGCAGCGCCAACAATCCAGAAGTTGACGTTGAGATAATAGCGAGTAGCAAGCGTAATCTCGGCATGTCCAAGGATTGCTTCAACGCCATAACGCACCAGCATAGCAACGGCTAACCCAAAGAAAATTGCAACGCCGCCCATGCGAGGAATAGGTTTTTTATTGACTCGACGTGCAGAGGGTTTATCGACAACTCCAAGCTTCCAAGCCAGTTGACGAACGGCAGGGGTAATCAGAGCTGAACCAAGACCAGCCGAGAGGAAAACACAAAACATGGTTACCCAGAGGTTCAAGCCGTATACCCTCCAATAAAAAACAGTATTTAACTGCTAAAATCCATACCATTTAATTGTGCTGCTCATTAAAAAACAAGTCAAGACTTTAATCTTTTTATAATCTCTTTATAGTAAGAATTGTCCTTCTCCCGCGGTCTAAACTGGGTGAACCGACAAGTTTTTTCAGGGAGCCTAATCTCGTGTTCAGTACAGGCATCCTTCGTTGTTAAGGAAGCTGGAACGCCCGAGCGCGGCGCCCACCTTATGAAGGTGGGTTCATAGATGACTGCGGGGAAGGATATTTTTCTGCTTCGACGGTCCGCGAGCTACTTCATTCTGCCCGCATAATCATTGACATACCTGCCCCTGATTGCCACAATAAGTACCGCAACGGGGATATAGCTCAGTTGGGAGAGCGCTGCCTTCGCAAGGCAGAGGCCGAGGGTTCGAATCCCTTTATCTCCACCATGACTTTGACGCGCGCAGAGACCCTGCGCGTTTTTATACCACCATCTGCCTGGGCAGATACGACGGGAGGCGAGAAACCCTTGGGTAGTGCACCATCACCTAATACCCTTACGTTTTCTGCTTACGACGTCTGTGAACTCTGCCCAAGGCGTTGCCATGCTCAAAGAAACGCTGGTAAAGCGGGCCTTTGTGGAGCTTCAAGCACCATTCGTGTGGCTCGTTCAGCGCTGCACTTCTGGGAGGAGCCTCCTATCTCGGGCGAGGCTGGATCGGGTGCAATTTTCTTCACAGGTTGCCCGCTCAGATGTGTGTTCTGTCAGAATCATCAGATCTCGCAGGAGGGTTTTGGCAAGCCAGTTACAACTGAGCGCCTAGCCCAGATGATGCTTGAATTGCAAGCTCAGGGTGCACTCAACATCAACCTTGTCACTCCCTTGCACTTCTCGCCACACATAATTGAAGCAGTGACGCTGGCAAAAGAGGCGGGATTGACGCTCCCAATAGTGTGCAATACTTCGGGATATGAGCTGCCAGAGGTCGTACAGAAAGTTTCAAGCGTTATTGATATTTGGCTGACGGACGTCAAGTATGCAGACCCCGCGCTGGCAAAGGAGCTCTCGTACGCAGCAGATTATCCAGAGATGTCTGTGGCGGCACTTGAGGTTATGCATGACTCGGTGATGAGTCGCGGCGGTCGCAAAGCTGGACGATGACGGTCGCATGCTGCAGGGCATCATTGTGCGCCACCTGGTCATGCCCTACGCACGCGGACGATTCCTGCGAGGTGCTCAACCGCGTCTGGAATCTTTGTCATAATGATGTAGACGTATCAATCATGAATCAGTACACGCCCAACGAGCGCATGCGTGCGGCTGGCGGTCCACTTTCTGGGACGCTTTCTGACGAGGAGTACGAGCTGGTGCTCTGTCACGCGGATGACCTGGGCTTTGAGAACCTGTGGTGGCAGGAGGGCGGAACCGTCTCCGAGAGTTTTGTGCCAGCCTTTGACGCAACGGGCGTTGAGGGTCCCGCGCTCAAGCTTCGCTCGGCTCGCGGCAACGCCGACTCCGGCGCTGCTGGCACCGGCGCCGACGTCCGCGTCACAAGCATCCCCGATACACAAACCGAGGAGTAACCATGCCTGTCGAGAAACCCGAAGAGCTCCAAACCAACCCAACGCCACAGGCGGCTGCGCTCACGGACGCGGAGCGCGCCGAGCTGGAAGTGCTCCGCGCAGAGAAAGAGCGCAGGGAGCTCGAGGCGCTTCGTGCAGAGAAAGAGCGCAGGGAGCTCGAGGCGCTGCGTGCCGAGAAGACCCGTGCAGTCCAAGCAGAAGCGCAAGAGCAAGCAGAGGCAGCCGCCGCTGAAGACGCTCAGATTGTTGCAGATCAGCAGCGTGCTGCACGTCAGGCAGCTCAGCAGGAGGCTGAACAGATACGTCGCATTCAGGAGCAGCGCGCAAAGGGCCGCGCTCTCATGGAGCCAGATGCAGACGACGAAGACATCAAAATGCCTTTGGGACAAAAAATTGTTATTGGAACTGTGGTAATTCTCGCAGTTATCTTTGTTGTAAGCCAATTTATTTTGTAGGACTGCTACTCTAGATATATCGTCTCACCGTCAGTTTTTGACCAATCGAAAAGAGCAACTATGTCACTCACTGATCGTACCAAACCCTCAGACGTTAGCCTTAATACAGACTTGTATGAGCTCACGATGGCTCAAGGTTATTGGGAAGCCGGTCTTGTTGATGCAGAGGCATGCTTTACCGCATTCTTCCGCGAGAACCCCTTTAATGGTGGATTTGCAATTTCTTGTGGTACTGGTCAAATTGCTGACTTAGTTGAAAACTTTATCTATGAAGACGACGATATTGACTACCTGGCAAGCATTAACTCTCCTGGTGGCGGTCGTCTCTTTAAGCCAGCGTTCCTTGAGTTTTTGCGCAACCACAAGCTCAATGTAACCATTGATGCAATCCCCGAGGGAGAGCTTGTTTTCCCACGTGAGCCTATGGTCCGCGTAGAGGGCTCCATTGTTGATTGCCAGCTCATTGAGACCGCCCTGCTCAACCTGGTTAACTTCCAGACTTTGGCAGCAACAAAATGCGCTCGCGTTATCAAGGCAGCTCAGGGCAATCCAGTTTCTGACTTTGGCCTGCGTCGTGCGCAGGGTCCAGACGGTGGTCTGGCAGTTGCTCGCGCTTCCTATATTGCGGGTGCTTCAAGCACTTCAAATGTCCTTGCTGGCAAAATCTACGGCATTCCTGTTTTTGGTACCCATGCACACTCTTGGGTAATGTCGTTTGATACTGAGCTTGATGCCTTTAGGGCGTTTGCAAAATCTAGCCCAACTAACTGCTCACTTCTGCTTGATACCTATGATGTTCACGAAGGCATCAAGAACGCCATCATTGTGGCAAAAGAGATGGAGGAGCGCGGTGAGCGCTTGAATGCTGTTCGTATTGACTCCGGAGACCTTGCGTGCCTTTCTAAGGAAGCTCGCAAGGCGTTTGACGAGGCTGACCTTCCTTACATTAAGATTTCTGTTTCAAATGATCTTGACGAGTACACCATCCAGTCGCTGTTTGCTCAGGGCGCACCTATTGACGCTTTTGGTGTTGGTACCAAGCTTGCTACCTGCGACCCTCAGCCTTCGCTTGGCGGCGTCTACAAGCTAACCGCTCGTCGTCAGTCTGCCGACTGAGCCTTGGACTCCTGTTATCAAGCTGTCCGAGATGGCTTACAAGCGCACCGTTCCTGGCATTCAGCATATTCGTCGTTTCTACGATGCAAACGGCTGCCCTGCAGGCGACATGATTTTTGACCCAGATTATCTGGTAACCAAGAGCCCAGAGTCTAAGGCAACTGTTGTCGACATCATTGACCCGTATTCAACTCACAAGCTTGAAGGAACTTCTCGCGAGCTGATGGTAAGGCTGGTAGAAGGCGGCAAGCGCGTAGGGGAGAGCGATTCCATCGAGGTTGCGCGCGATCGCTGCCACGCTGCGCTTATGCGCCTGGATGCAGCGTATACACGTTTCTTGAACCCTCAGATTTATCCTGTGGGTCTCGAGCGCGGTCTGGCCAATTTGCGTCATGAACTTGCTGCTCAACATCAGGTAAAATCTTCCGAGGAAACTGAGTAGTCCTTCAGAAGCTACACAACCAACTACGTAATTGCGCTGCACACGTGCGCTGAAATTTAAAGGAGAACCATGCGCGAGAAGATCGAGGAACTTGTACGTCAAGCCTTGGCAGATGCCCAGGCTGCGGGTGAGTTGCCTGAATTCCAGATTGATGATGTGGGACTTGAGCGTCCCACAGGACTCATCAAATGGAGACTGGTCTTCTACGGTTGCAATGCGTTCTGCAAAGCTGGCACATAAAGCACCGCGCGATATTGCAGCAGCTCTTGTGGCTCATATTTCTGCAGATGCTCAGATTGAGCGCGTTGAAGTTGCAGGTCCTGGCTTTGTAAACTTCTACCTGTCTACCGCTGCGGGTAATGAGATCTTTAACACCGTTCGCGATCAGGGCGCAGACTTTGGCCGTTCTTCTTTTGGCGCCGGTCAAAAGGTCCAGGTAGAGTACGTTTCTGCAAACCCTGTTGGGCCTCTGCACATTGGTCATGGTCGTTGGGCGGCGCTTGGAGATTCTCTAAGCCGCATTCTTGCCTTTGCAGGCTATGACGTTGAGCGCGAGTACTACGTCAACGATCACGGCTCTCAGATGGACGTCTTTGGTCACTCCATATCTAAGCGTTATCTGCAGCTCATTGATATTATGCAGAAGCGCGACATTGACGCTGATGCAGCTGCGCAGGTGCTTGCAGAAGATCGCAATGCTTACGTTGCAGATGAAGATGATGCTCATCCAGAGGAGCATCCGTTTACTGACGAGTTTATCAACTCTCTTGGCGGCAATGCATACGCTGGAGATTATATTGTTGACCTGGGACTTTTCTTCCTCAAAAATGACGGAGAGGTCTGGGCAGACAAATCTGAAGATGAGCGCATGGCAGAGTTCCGCGAGCGTGGCTACAAGATGATGCTCGAGTCCATCAAAAATACCTGCCACAACGCCCGCGCTGACTTTGATGTTTGGTTTCTCTGAGCGCTCTCTATACGTTAAGGACGACCAGGGTAAAGATGCCGTTGATCGTGCGCTTGATGCTCTGGATAAGCTTGGCTACCTGTACCGTTCTGATGAGGGCGCGCTGTTCTTCCGTTCCACTGATTTTGGTGACGATAAGGACCGTGTACTCATCAAAACAAATGGTGAGTATACCTATTTTGCTTCTGACGTTGCGTACCACTGGAACAAGTTCCAGCGTGTCGACCACGTTATTGATATTTGGGGAGCAGATCATCACGGATATATTCAACGAGTCCGCTCTGCTGCAACGGCTCTTGGTTACCCAACTCAGTTTGAGGTTTTGCTTGGACAGCTGGTTAACCTGCTCAGAAACGGTGTCGCCGTCAGAATGTCTAAGCGCAAAGGAACTGGTATCCACTTTTGACGAGCTTCTCGCCGAGGTTGGTGTTGATGCAACGCGCTACACCCTTGTTTCAAAGTCTTCCAACCAGATGATTGACTTTGACATTGAGCAGGTAAAGCGTCAGGACAGCTCTAATCCTGTGTATTACGTTCAGTATGCTCACGCTCGTATTTGTTCTATTTTGCGCCGTGCTGCTGGCGTTGACCTTGATGAGGCAAAGGCACTTGGTATGGACGCTGTTGCAGATAAGGCTATTGGCTCTGAGGTTGATCTTGGGCTGCTCTCTGAAGATGCCGAGCAGGCGCTTGCTCGTAAACTCTTTGAGTTCCCAGGTCTTGTTGAAGGTTGTGCTCGCGATAGGGCACCATTCCGCATTACGCATTATATTGAAGAGCTTGCTGGTCAGTTTCACGCATTCTATACCGTTTGCCAGGTACTTCCTTCTGAAGGACGCCCACTGGACGCAGAGCTTTCTAAGGCTCGTCTTGCTGCGTGTGATGCAACCCGTCGCGTACTTGCAATTGCTCTTGATCTGATTGGTGTTTCTGCTCCTGAGGCAATGTAAACGATAGCTAACTATGTTGTTTTGTCATGATACCGTGCAAGTATTGAATACCTGCACGGTATCTTTAGTGAATTTCTCCAGATAATTTACATATTTCTCCGTTATGTAAAAAATTTTTTAATGTATAAAAGAGATAATAAAATTAATATTTATTACTTAAATTTTATATTTCAGCATATAAAAGCCTATTTTGATGTCATATAAGCACCATTTTCTAACATATTTTTGACTAACTATTGTTTTGTCCCCACGTTAACACGTGTTTTTTAGGGGTATACTCATTATGCGAGCAAATAGTAAATGGTTCGGGCATAAGAGTGGAGGTCTCTATGGAACTTCGCGAGTACATGTCCATTCGCAGGTCTTACAACTTGGTTAGAAGAGTGGTGCCTGCTAACAGACGACTCACGTTTGAAGAGTTTGCTATTTGTGTCGCCTCAATGTGAAGGGTGCTCCTGTTAAGACTTCAGAAATTGCCGAGTATCAGAGTGCTCTTCGTCCTACGATTACTCATCGTACCTCGCACCTGGCAAGGCTTGGTTTCATCAAGAGAGATGAAGGCGCCATTGATCGACGCAACGTAGTGTGTATCATCACAGAAAAGGGTGTAGAAGCAGTTGAGGAGCTGTCCAAGCTTACCTGTGCTCGTATTGCGCCCGGCCAGGCACTTTCACGTACTTCGTTTGAGCGCATCGTCATGTATGTTGACGCTATGGGAGCTCTGTATTGCAGGGCAGCAGATATGGTGCTTCTGGCAATTCTAGATTCTCCTAAAGACGCTCTTTCAATTACAGAGATTGTTGACGCGCTTGGTCTTTTGCAGCCAACGGTTTCTATGTCTCTTACTGCTTTGGCAGAAAGTGGCCTGGTACAGCGCAAACATGACGATGCTCTTTCAAGAAGAGTAACTATGGTTGAGCTCACGCCTCAAGGCAAGACGTATATCAAAGAAATCGTTCAGCAAATTGAAGATATTGTTGTAAAAAGAAAGAGCCGTACAGCTGTTTAAATGATTTATGCAGATTAAAGAAATCTAGAAGATGGATTTCTCGAGGTTTAAGGGTTAGTGGTTATAAATCCCCTTTTGCCCGTTTTATGGTGAATTTTATTTATTTTTTCATCATAAGGCGGGCATTTTCGTGGTATATTCCTTTTGGATTTGCACCTATTTGATTTTGTTTGTTATCCCTTCATCATATTTCTCACGTATTTTTACAGATTATTTTGATGAGCAAACAGAGAGGTTTGTACATGTCGGACGAAACATCTTCGGTCCAAAATGATTCTTTAAATGATGTAGAAAATACTCCAGCACCACGTAGACGTGGTAGACCTCGTAAGAGTGAAAATAGTAATTCAGAAAAATTCAACTTCAGAAAATACCAATTCTGAGGCAACTGAAGAAAAGGCCTCTAATTCATCTGCTGCAAAGCGTCGTCGTGGTCGTCCAACTAAAAAAGAGACTGAGGCACGTCGTGCGGTAGAGGCTGTTGTGGCAGAGGCTATGAACGCAGCAGGCATTACAGAGCCACCAAAGCGCCGTCGTGGTCGTCCTAGTAAAGAAGAGATGGAAGAGCGTGCTCTTCATGAGCGTGCCCTTGAAGTTGCACAGGCAGAGGTCCTGGCTCAGGTCCAGGCGGGTGGCAAGGTTTCTTCTGACGTTGTTGACACTGATCGCCTTACCAAGATTGTTCAGGACGCAACTCAGCCTTCTGCGGAGGTAACTCCCGGCTCCTGCCTTCACTAAAGCAGAGGCAGAGGGTGCAGCTGGTCAGAATGACAATGCGGCTCAGAAGAACTTTGCTGAAGAGCAGGGTAGTGTTGAGCAGCAGGATGGCGCAGCTCAGGAGCAGGCTTCTGGTGCAGTAGCAGATTCCGATGCAGCCTCAGCAGAGCGTCCAGGGACGTTCTCGTACGGGCGCAGCACGTCGTCGACATCGTAATGCTGAGCCAAAAGAAGCGGTTCAGGAGGGCGAGAAGACACAGGAAAACGCACACGCTAACAACCAGGAGCGATCTTCTCGCGATCGTAGACAGAACAACCAGCGCAACAAGAATCGCAAGCAGGGCCAGGCAAGCGAGCCATCGCTTTCCAAAGAGGCTCTGCAAGAGATGAAGCTTCTGAGCTTCGTGCTAAAGCAACTGAGCTGGGCATTGAGTACGCAGGCGTTCATAAGTCTGATTTGATTGAGCTTGTATACGCTGCATCTGCAGCTGCTGAGGGCTTTAAGACTGTTGAGGGTATTCTTCAGATTAGCAACGAAGGCTACGGCTGGATTCGTACAGGTAATTACATGGAAGGCGATGACGACGCCTTTGTCCACCAGCAGATTATTAGAAATCTTGGCCTGCGTCCGGGCGATAGCGTCTTGGGCATGGTTGGACCTGCTCGTGTAAATAGCAAATATCCACCACTTCTTAAGGTTACCCAGGTTAACGGTGGGGAAGTTGAGGGTCTTAAGGACCGTCCTCGCTTCAAAGACCTGACTCCAATTTTCCCAGATCAGCCTCTTACAATGGAGCACGGTAAAGACTCCATTACTGGCCGCGCAATTGACTTGGTAGCTCCTATTGGTAAGGGCCAGCGTGGTTTGATTGTCTCGCCTCCAAAGGCAGGTAAGACTACCATTTTGAAGCGCATTTGCCAGTCTATTACCACCAACAATCCTGAGGTTCACCTCTTCTGCCTCTTGGTAGACGAGCGTCCTGAGGAAGTTACAGACATGGAGCGCTCCATCAAGGGCACCGTTGTTGCTTCAACTTTTGATATGCCAGCAGAGAATCACACCGTTGTCTCGGAGCTTGTCATTGAGCGAGCAAAACGTCTGGTTGAGATGGGTCAGGACGTTGTGGTTATTCTGGACTCCATTACACGTCTTGCTCGTGCATATAACCTGGCCATTCCTGCATCTGGTCGCATTCTTTCTGGTGGTGTTGACTCCGCAGCTCTGTATCCACCAAAGAAGTTCTTGGGTGCAGCTCGAAATATCGAGAACGGCGGCTCGCTCACTATTATTGCGTCTGCCCTGGTAGATACAGGCTCCAAAATGGATGAGGTTATCTTCGAGGAGTTCAAGGGTACTGGTAACATGGAGCTCAAGCTTGATCGAGACCTGGCAGATCGCCGTATCTTCCCAGCTATTGATCCTGTTTCTTCTGGTACTCGTAATGAGGATCTGCTTATTAAGCCAGAGCTTCAGCCTATGGTATGGGGCGTTCGCCGTATTCTTGCAGGCTTCAATAACACTGAGCGTGCAACTACTGCTCTTATCAGTGGTCTTAAGCAGACCGACAATAACCAGGACTTCCTGATTAGATCTGCAAAGAAGGCTGCACAGTCTGACTATCCACAAAATTAGTCAGATTTAAAGATGACGCAAGAAGTGCTTTCCAATCTATGTTGGGAGGCACTTCTTTTTTCTCGCCATTTTGTTGAATAACTGCCAAAGAATTATGAAAAAGTTTTAAAGACGCTGTAAAAAATAATGAATTACGCTATAGTCATTTCTAACAGCACAATTATGTGTTGCAGCGGATTACACAAAGATGAAATGAAGCCCACCCGTTGCTCACGTCGCCCGTATTGGGTTTAGTAGCATATGCAAATTTAGCGTGTGTCTTCATACATCTTCTTAGCGTTTGTAGGGGGAGTTTGTATGACAGAAGGTAGGAATCCGGCAGTAGTCGCCGGCCTGCTCAGTGGACTGGTTCTGGTAGCAGAGCCAGCATCTGCGTATGCCCTTACAGCAAATGAAATTCGCCAAACCCCACTTGGAGCAATCTTTACCGGCATCGGAGTGGGACTTGCTGCGGTTGCTGTCATTTCTGGCGCTGCACTCGTGGTTTCTCGCGTAGCAAATCGTGGCGAGAAAACCGGTGGGGCAGAAGCAAAGATTCAGCTAAGCATTACATCTCAGGTTGAGGATGAGGCTGCGTCTCCAAAGCGAGTTGCAGCTGCATCGAACTTCTCGCCAGAAGAGAGCCTTGTGATTCCGCTGGACTCTCCAAGGCGCTCAATTGCTGCGTACAAGCCAAAGCACATGAGGGCTTCTCAGTGGGATATGACTGGTTCCATTCGTGTTCAGTCTGCTGAGTTGCCTGTCCAGCCTGCCGAGCCACCTGCAAAGAAGTCACAGGTTGTAAGTACGGCCGCAGAGGGAGTTCTTCCCGTTCGCGCAAAGAAGGCTCCTGCACACTCTACAAACGACTACGCGCAGATTGCAGAGAACTACACCAAGCTTTTGAGCTGGCGCGAGCGTACCGTTGCACGTGCAAAGGGTGCTGCTGCGGTGCTTCTTGAGCGCTTAGGGCAAGATCCTATGGACGGCCTGCCTATTATCGAACGTGCTGACGGAACAGTTGGTGACGTTGGTACAGCTTGGTGGACTAAGGCTGTGGGCGAAGAGTCCATTACGCGCGATTTTGGTATTGCCGAGATTGGTGCCGAGGCTATTCCTGAAGACTTCACCAATCATGCCGCTGATATTTCCAGTCGCATTTCTTACGTTGACCAGGGAGTCTTCCCTGAGAAGCGTACGATTGACGAGCTTGAGCATGCTGATGATTGGACGCTCGCGCTTGCTGCAATGGACGAGCATCTAGCTCGCCATGATCAGCAGCAGATGCGCAAGTATCATCCAGTGCAGCTGCCGCTCATTGGTCAGGTCACTGCTGAGGCTGAAGTTGCAAGCTCGGTGGAGTTGTCGGGTGCAAAACCCTGCTGCGTCTCACAAGGTTGCCGCAGCTCAGATTCGTCCTTCTCGCGAGCCAAACTACGCTGGTGTGGTTGCACAATCAACCGCAATGCCGCTGGTCAAGGCTACAAACGATACGTCATCGCATGTTCAGGACATCTTTGACGCGGTTGAGCGTGAGATGGCAGCTGAGCTTCAGGCGGCTGACGAGAGACCAACGCGCGAGCTGCTTCGCCTCATTGACGGTGGTACCAGCAAGATGAAGAAGATTTCTTCGCTTGATCTTGAGCGAGAAAGACCAGCCGCAGACAATGCCCGTCTTACAAGCCTCGTCACTTTGCTGGGCGAGCTTCCGCTGGTACGCGAGGCGTAGACAGACGCGTCTGGAGCGGTTCAGAAGACAACCGCGCAACCGTCGCGACAAGGCTGGAGCTCAGTAGAAAACATCCGGTTTCTCTAAAATTATTTCAAGTTAGATAACATTTTTTGGCTGTAGTTCTTTTTTTGAGAGCTACAGCCATATTGTGTTGTGTCACATATTCAACACTATGGAGAAAAGGAGATGAATATGGCACATAAGCTAACGCGACGACGCTTTTTGGAGGTGGCCGGGACCATTGCGGGGTCGTTTGCTCTAGCAGGCTGTTCGTCAAAGAACCAAGACCCTAACTCCATTTATGTTGGCGTGATGGGGCCGTATACCGGCGACGTTGCTCAGTATGGCCTTGCGGTGCGTAGTGGTATTTTGCTGTACATCAAGGAGTTCAACAAGAACGGTGGAGCTGGTGGTCGCCAGATTGTCCTATTGCAGAGGACGAGAAGGGCGATTCAACTGAGGCCATTCTTGTCTACAACAAGCTTCTTGACGAGAATGTCTGTGCAATTCTTGGAGACGTTACCTCTACGCCAACTATTGCATTGGCCCAGAAATCGGTACTGGACAACATTCCCTGCGTATTACCGCCTCCGCAACAGCAGAAGACGTTGTTGCTCACGGCAATAACATGTTCCGTGCTACCGTTACTGACCCGTTCCAGGGCGTTGTTCTTGCGGAATTTGCTAAAAAGCAAGGTTATCAGCGCGTTGGAACTATCTTTAACTCTGGCGGCGATTACGAGATTGGCGTAAACAACGCATTTGTCCAGAGGGAACAAGTGAGTTGGGCATTGAGGTTGTGTCAGCAGGGCTATCAACAGGAGCTGGCTGACGCGCCAGCTTACCAGCATTGATGGACTGGATCACCAGTACCATTTTTGGCTCCAAACTATTACCAGGATAATGGCAAGATTGTGACACCAGAACGCCAACGGCTGCAAAAAGCCTTTGTAAACGAATGGTTGAGCTGAGCATCATTGGCAAACAGGACTATGCTTCTACGGCTGACCTTGAAGGATACTTCTATTGCTCTGCTGTTTGCTTCAAACAGATGAAAAAGTTCAGCATTTTGGTAAAGGCTTATACCGAGGAATGCGGTGAGGCTCCAACTTCTTCTGTTCTTTGGGCTATGACGCAGCGTGATCCTTTGCTCGCTCTTAGGAACTGTCGAGAAGCAGTGGTTATACTATAACTCTAATGAGTATAGGCAAGCCACTAATGATGCGATTGCATCTGGTGTAGTCGAAGGTGTTACTGGAACGCACTTTCATACCAGAAAGAAGGAACAGGTGACAGTAAAGTCTACCTTGATCATTACGCAAAAGATGGCAAAATTATCTGACACGATCAATCCTTCATAGAAAAGAGAACCTCAGATGTTTTTGACTCAGGTGCTCAATGGACTTCAATTGGGCAGTTTTACGCACTGGTGGCGCTTGGTTACACAATGGTGTACGGCATCATCTTGCTTCTTAACTTTGCATGATGACATCACATCATGTTTGGCTCCTACGTTGCTTAGATTGCTTGTTGAATTGGGGACTCAATCCTGCAATCGCCGTTCTTCTCGCCGTTTTTTTGGCTGTGTTGTGCTGGGCGTTCTTATTGATAAGGTTGCTTACGCGCCACTCAGAGAGGCTCCAAGACTTTCTATTCTGATTACGGCAATTGGCGTTTCTTATCTGCTTGAGAACGGCGTTCAGCTGCTTCTTGGTGCTGACGCTAAGGTTGTTCCAAGCATCATTGACCTGGGAACTGTTCAGGTATTTGGATCAACGCTTTCTGGCACTGCTCTTTCTGACTGTTGCCGTCACTATTGTGGCAACCGTTGTTCTGACTCTTTTTGGTTCAGAAGACTCGTCTTGGTAAGGCAATGCGTGCCGTTTCCGAGGACATGGGCGCAGCTCGTCTGATGGGCGTCAACGTCAACAGCACTATTAGCTTTACCTTTGCAGTTGGTTCTGCGCTTGCAGGTATTGCAGCTATTCTGTACTCCATGGCATATCAGCAGGTTTCTCCAACCATGGGCGTTATGCTGGGCACTAAGGCGTTTGTCGCAGCAGTTCTTGGCGGCATTGGTTCCATTCCAGGCGCTGTTATTGGCGGCCTTATTGTTGGCTTCTCCGAGGTCTTTGTTGCTGCCTTTGGTCTGTCTGTCTGGCAGGACGCGGTAGTCTTCTTACTCTTGATTCTTGTTCTTGTTGTCAAACCAACTGGCCTGCTTGGTAGACCAGTTACCGAGAAAGTGTAAGGAGGCTCACATGACTAAAATGTATCCACGCGATAACAACCATAACCCCAGTAATTGTCACTGGTTTTTGGTGGAAAAGATGGTCAGCGCCGTGAGCTTACTATGCCTGCTCGCTATGCCATCAATGCAATTCTTGTTGCACTCTTTGTCTTTGGCGGAAACTTCCTGGTAGGAGAGGGCCTTATTTCTCGCTATCAGACCGTTGTTTTTGAGCAAATCGGCGTATATGTTCTGATGACCGTTTCTCTAAACATTGTTACCGGATATCTGGGACAGCTCCCTCTGGGTCACGCTGGTTTCATGTCCATTGGTGGTTATGCCTGTGCAATCTTTATCATTCGCATGATGCCACTCTTTGGTCTGGACGCTCAATCTATGGCTTCAGGCTCCACACCAGCAGTTATTCTCTTTGTGGTAGGCCTTTTGTTCGGTGGTATTTGCGCCGCTCTGATGGGCGTAGTCATTGGTATTCCAGCACTACGTCTTCGTGGTGATTACCTGGCCATCATTACCTTGGGCTTTGCAGAGATCATCCGCGTTGTCCTGGTTAACATTGACTCCGCTCTTGGATTCAAGCTTACTGGTGGCGCATCTGGTCTCACGGGTATTCCTGCATATACGGGTTACCTGAATACCGCGATTGTGGTTTCGCTTGCCATTTTTGCTATTCATACGCTTATGAAGTCGAGGCATGGACGCGCTATTCTCGCCATCCGCGATAACGAGATTGCCGCAGAAGCTTCAGGCGTTAACACTACGTATTACAAGACTCTGGCCTTTGTTTTCTCCGCATTCCTTGCTGGCATTGCTGGCGGTCTTTATGCAGGCTGCATTGGCGTTATGGCGCCAGCTAAGTTTGGCTTCATGAAGTCTGTTGAGATTCTGGTTATGGTTGTTCTGGGCGGCATGGGTTCTATGTTTGGCTCTGTTGTGTCCGCAACTGTCCTGACCGTGCTTCCAGAGGCTCTACGTGCCTTTGCCGACTACCGTATGGTTGCTTACGCAATCGTTTTGATTCTGGTCATGATCTTTAGGCCAGAGGGTCTGTTTGGCTCATATGACTTCTCGCTGTCTCGCATCATTGAGCGAGTCATGAACAGGGATTTCCCTTGGAACAAGGATGACTCGGACGAGCAGGCAGACGCGCAGGTGAATGCGAAGGCAGAAGCGCAGGCAAGCGAGCAGGCGGATACGCAGGTAGAAGCCTCAACTGATTCGAAGGAGGCGTAAGAGCGATGGCAACTAAAAACACCACAAAACTTATCAGGCAAGAGTCTCCTAACCTCATTCCTGAGCGAGACCTTGGTGCAATTCCAGTTCTTCAGGCTGAGCACCTGGGCATTGACTTTGGTGGCTTGACGGCTGTTAACGACTTCAACATCGCTCTTGGTCCTACCGAGATCTCTGGCATTATCGGCCCTAACGGTGCAGGTAAAACAACTGTCTTCAATCTGCTCACCAACGTCTATAAGCCAACCCGTGGTACCGTAATGATCGACGGCTACGATCTTGCTGGTAAGAGCGTTGTTGAGGCAAACCACATGGGCATTGCTCGTACCTTCCAGAACATTCGTCTGTTCAACAACATGACTGTTATGGAGAACATCCAGGTTGGCCAGGGCAGCCACATGACGTCTCATTTCTTTGAGGACGTCCTTCGTCTTCCAGCTCACTGGAAGCAGGAGAAAGAGAGCGCCGATAACGCTCGAGAGCTGCTTCGCATTTTTGGCATGGAGAACCTTGCAAATACCCTTGCTGGCAACCTGCCTTATGGTGCTCAGCGCAAGCTTGAGATTCTTCGTGCTTTGGCAACTCAGCCAAAGATTTTGCTGCTCGACGAGCCAGCTGCAGGTATGAATCCAGCAGAGACCGATGAGCTTATGGAGAATGTCCTTAAGATTCGTGACGACTTCAAGATTGCCGTTCTCCTCATCGAGCATGATATGAAGTTTGTTATGGGTATCTGCGAGGGTCTGGCCGTTCTTGATCACGGCAACATCATCGCAAAAGGTACACCAGAAGAAGTTCAGAACAACCCTCGCGTTATCGAGGCTTATCTTGGAAAGCAGGAGGTGCGCTAATGGCCGCTGACACTACAAATACCCAGGCAGCTGGCGCAGAAAAACCTCTGCTGTCCGTCAAGGATCTTAATGTTTCTTACGGCGCAATCCACGCAGTTCAGGGTATCTCTTTTGACATCCACGAGGGCGAGATTGTCACCCTTATTGGCGCAAACGGTGCAGGTAAATCAACTACACTGAACACCATTGCTGGTCTGGTAAAGCCTGACTCTGGCACCATTACACTTGACGAGAAAAACCTTGTAGGCCAGCGCGCTCACAAGATTGTTGAGGCTGGTCTGGCACTATGCCCTGAGGGTCGCCGCGTGTTTTCTCGCATGAGTGTTGCTGAGAAACCTCGAGATGGGCGGCTATACTCAGTCAGATTCTCAGAACGCAAAGACCGTCAAGATGGTCTACGAGCATTTCCCACGTCTTCGTGAGCGCAAGAATCAGCTGGCAGGAACGCTGTCTGGCGGCGAGCAGCAGATGCTTGCTATGGGTCGTGCTCTGATGAGTAGGCCAAAGCTTTTGATGCTCGACGAGCCTTCCATGGGTCTGGCTCCTATTCTGATTGAGGAAATCTTCCAGATTATTCGCCAGCTCGGCGATGCAGGAACCACCATTTTGCTTGTTGAGCAGAACGCTAATATGGCACTTAAGGTTGCTGACCGTGCATACGTTCTTGAGCTTGGTAAGGTTGCTAAGCATGGCACCGGCCAGGAGCTTCTCCACGACGATGACGTTCGCAAGGCTTACCTCGGCGCATAACGCGACTTGCGGTACACGCGCTGCTACGGCAAATGTGCTGCTACGGCAACTCGGCATGAACGACAACCCGGCTCCCACGTAACGTAGGAGCCGGGTTTTGTTGTCATGTCTGAGTAATTTGCCGGAAAAGCTCATCATGTCGGAGCTATTTGCCTGTTTTTCTCGTCATGTCTGAGCTGTTTTACTCAGACACGGTGCAGTTTTCAGGCTCGCAAAATTTGGAGCAGCGCAGCCTATCTTCACGCGCCTGATTTCCTCAAAGAATCTGTAACTTTTGCCTAAAAATGTAAAAGAATCGGTGGATTTGCCTGATTTCTGCAAAGAATCTGTGCCTCAAATACAGATTCTTTGCACTATTCAGGCGCGCAATGTTGAAAGTTGTACCTGACGAGAAACCCGCGCTGTTGCAGCACGTTCTTGGCGAGAAACACGCGCGCTCGCGAGCGTACTCGCACCTGCGCTGCTAGGCGCGCGGCTCTCGCAAACGCTACGTTAGATTTCGTCGAAAGTGTTGTGGTGCTGCTGACCGTCGTCAAGAGTGAGGACGGTGCCCAGAAGTGCTGGCTCAAGAATCTGAATCCAGAGATCGCCTCTGACCTGCTTGGCATTCTCGGCAACAGCACGAGCAGTAACAGGGGAGTCGCAGATGGCAACCATGGTGGAACCTGAGCCCGAGATAACAAAGGCGCAAGCACGAGCAAGCTTAGCTACCTGCTTAAGCTCCTCGTAATCGGGGATGAGCTCCTTGCGATACGGTTCGTGGATCTTATCGTTGCAAGCTGCTGCCAACAGTCCGCCGTTTCCTGTTTCAAGCGCGTGAGTGACAGCAACGGTGCGTCCCATCTGGTAAACGGCGGTCTGAAGAGAAATATTCTGCGGAACTACCTTGCGCGCGTCTTCAGTGTTGACCGTGTAAGGCGGTGCAATTGCAACAAAAGAGAGACCGCGCGCTACGAGCCTTCGAGTACAAACGGTATGCCCGCCCTCAACAAATGACGAGGTCAAACCGCCATAGATAGCGGGAGCAACATTATCGGGATGGCCCTCAAAATGACAGGCAAAGTCGAGCGCACGCTCAGGATCCCAGCCGCCATGAGACTCGGTCATCGCGGCTGCAATACCAGCAATTACGCAGGTAGAACTTGAGCCAAGTCCACCAGAAAGCGGAATAGGTGAGTCGATAGTGATGTGCTTGGGAGTGGGCTCTTCACCCAGCTTTTCGCAGGCGCGAATATACGACGTCCACACAAGGTTGTCATCGTTTCTGAACTGCTCAGGGCAGCCGTCAATGATGAGCGTAGGGGATTCCCTAAACGTAATTTTTGCGCGCAGGTTAAACGCAAGACCCAGCGTATCGTAGCCGACGCCAATGTTTGCAGAGGTAGCAGGTACAGAAACGGTCAAGATAGTGTTGTCGAGCATGTAGAACCTGCTTTCTCAGAGTCTAACAAGCAAAAATACGCCCGCATGCTTCAGAAACGTACGAAGCAAGCTGTTCCTTCTCGCGAACATCAGTATGAATGATAACGTTATCATTCAGCGATGAAAGCTGGATTGGCGGATTAGTGCCCGTGATTTCGGCGAGCGTATGCATGCACGCAAAGTCGTCCAGGCCAGCGGTCGAGTGGCCCAGCGCGGCAAGCACGTCGGACGAGAACTTATACGGGCTCGCAGTGGACAGACATACGCGCACGTCGCCCGCCTGGCGAGAAATCCCTGTCGAGCACGTGCTTTGCGACGGCTGTGTGAGGGTCAATCAGCGCACGACAATTCTCCCAGGTAGAACGGATAGTCTCACGTGTCTGGTCGTCGGTGGCAAATCCAGCGTCAAAGGTTTCACGGATGGCATCCATAACTTGAGCAGGTACCGTATAAATACCCTTGGTTACCAGCTGGTTCATCAGATAGCTGACAAGTTCGGTGTCTTTGCCGGATGCAAGATAGAGGAGTCGTTCAAGGTTTGATGAAACCAGAATGTCCATCGATGGCGAGATAGTCTTTTCAAATGTGCGTCTACGGTCGTAAATGCCTGTTTCCAAGAAATCAGTCAGCACCTTATTACTGTTAGAAGCCACAATGAGGCGATCAACAGGAAGTCCCATTTCTTTTGCAAAGTAACCTGCAAGGACATCGCCAAAGTTGCCAGTTGGTACGCAGAATGTGACCTTTTGGCCCTGTGAAATGGCACCCTTGGCAACGAGCTGGGCATATGCGTCAAAGTAGTAGGTTACCTGTGGTGCCAAGCGACCAATATTGATGGAGTTCGCGCTGGAAAGAACGGTACCTTTGCCGGCAAGCTCCTGAGCCAAATCCTTGTTAGCAAAGATTGCCTTTAGCAGCGTTTTGAGCGTCGTCAAAGTTTCCCTTAACTGCGCAAACAGCTACGTTAGAACCTTGTTGAGTCACCATCTGCAGGCGTTGAATATCAGAAACCTTGCCTTCAGGGTAAAAGACGGTGATGCCCATGCCGGATACGTCCTTTGAAGCCCTCAAGCGCAGCTTTGCCAGTGTCGCCAGAAGTTGCGGTCACAATCATGATGCTCTTGCCGGCGGTGGCGGCCGCGTCGACAGCGCCAGCTACGTCCGCGTCCTCGCGAGCAACACTCATCAGGCGGGGGAGCATCTGAAAGCGCAACGTCTTTGAAAGCCGACGTTGGACCATGGAAGAGCTCAAGCAGCCAGTCTTCTCCGATAGCAGAAACAGGCGTGATAGCCTGGGTGTCCCACTGAGAGCCATACGCGCCCTCAATACAGCGAGTCAGCTCTTCAGCAGAGTAGTCGTCCAGCAGAGCAGAAAGCACGTCAAAAGCAGTAGCCTTAAAGCCCTGAGCACAAACCTTTGCAAGATCGAGGGGTTTCTCGCCAATTGAATCTTGGATATAAAGGCCGCCGTCGGGAGCAATTCCCTGCAAAATGGCTTGTTTTGCCAAAACGGTATGGTCAGAGCTTCTTGTGCTGTGATATGCGACGGCCATGAAACCACCAATCTGTTGAATGTGCCGCGTGTTTAACGTATCGCGCTGAACGTGTTTAACGTGTCGTGCTGCGCATGTCGTACGCACCATGTCGCGCTGCGCGTCTTGCCCACGCCATGTTGTGCGTTTTACGTATTGCGTTTCTATTATTTTAACAGTGAGAAGTAAATGTCGCTTGTAACATAGAATTGTTCATAGCATTATGAAGACGAGAAAAACTGTCGATTAGATTCTGTCTAGGTTTTTGGTAGTTTTTGTCTATGAGATTGTTATCAGTGCAGTCACCTTTGTGGGCTTTACCTTTGCAATGCAATGGCCTTGCATGCAAATAGCCTTGCTAGCATTGGTTTTCTCGCAAAGATGGCTGCTAGATTTGGAGTTATATGCAAAACGTTGCCCTACTTGGATTTGGAACGGTTGGTGCTTCGGTTGCGCGCATTCTTGACGAGCGCGTTTCTGATGCTAATCTGACGTCCATCTTGGTTAGAGCTGGTAAAGAGCATGTTGACCCTCGCGCAACGTCAGATTTTGATGCGCTCTTGTCTGACCCTGCGCTCGATACCGTTGTTGAGTGCATGGGTGGCCTCACGCCAGCCTATGAATACATCAAAGCTGCGCTGACTGCTAATAAAAATGTAGTCACCTCAAATAAAGCCGTGGTATCTGCTCATTTTGAGGAGTTTATGACACTTGCCGCTGAAGCGGGCGTCAATTTTAAGATCGAAGCATGCGTGTGCGGCGGTATTCCTTGGATAGCAGGAATTCAGAAAGTTCGTCGTATTGACGAGATTTCTGCGTTCTGGGGAATCATGAATGGAACCACCAACTACATTGTCTATTCCATGCTCAAAGACGGAACGGACTTTGCTGAGGTTCTGAGCAAGGCTCAGGAGCTGGGTTACGCCGAGCGAGATCCATCAAGCGATATCGACGGCATTGATGTTCGCTCTAAGACTATGATTTCTGCATCTATCGCCTTCGACGTAATCTGCACAGACCAGATTCCTATGTCTGGTATCAGAAACTTAACTAAGCGCGATCTTGCCATGTTTGGCAGTCACGATATGACAATCAAGCTCTTTGGTCGTGGTGTTTCTGACGGTTCATCGTATGCGGTAGCTGTTGAGCCAGTTGCGGTTTCGCTCTCAACCATAGAGGCTAACGTTCCAACTAACTTTAACGTTGCAACTGCCGTGGGAAATACCATTGGCGAGCTCAAGTTTTACGGTCAAGGTGCCGGTGGCGACCCAACGGCAAACGCCGTCGTGCAGGATATTATTGACTGTGCCGCGGCTCCTGCTGGGGGTCAGCAGACCTTCTCGGCTGGTCTTTCATATAATCCAGAGCTGCTTGTTTCCGACTATGTGTTTAGGACGCAGGCCGATATTCCAGGCGGTACGTTCTGGGAGCCGGGTGCTCAGTTGGTTAAAAATCTAAGTGCCGAGAAGGCCCGTGAGCTTCTTACCAGCGCACTTTCGCAAGACCCTACAACCTTTATGGCTGCACTTGAAAAGAGGAATTAGAAATGATCAAAATTGCAAAATTTGGCGGCTCAAGTGTTGCTTCTGCAGAGCAGTTCAAAAAAGTTAAAGCTATTGTTGAGGCTGACCCTGATAGACGCTTTATTGTTTCGTCTGCAGCGGGAAAGCGCCACTCAACCGATAACAAGATTACGGATCTTTTGCTGCTGGTAAATGCCCACATTGAGTATCACGTTGACTGCACCTCTTTACTTGCAGACATAGAGGCTCGCTTTGTGGAGATTGCTGATGAACTGGGAGTTGCATGGCCTGTCGCCGAGGAGTTTGAGAAGTTTGCTACAAACATCAAGTCTTTCTCGCCAGAGTATGTGGTAAGTAGGGGCGAGTGGTTTACCTGCCAGATCCTTGCTGAGTACCTTGGCCTGCCCTTTGTTGATGCTGCTGACGTTATGCTGTTCCATCATGATGGCACCATTGATATGGAGCGCACTGCTTCTAGGCTTAAAGAGGTCGTTGCTCGCAGCGGCTCGTTTGTGCTGCCTGGCTTCTACGGTGCTACCGTTGACGGTGCAATTAAGTTGTTCCAGCGCGGTGGCGGCGATATTACCGGTGCCATTGTTGCTCGCTGCTTGGACGCTGATTTGTATGAGAACTGGACTGACGTTTCTGGCTTCCTTTCTGCGGATCCTCGCATTGTTCAGAATCCACGTGCTATTGGCCGCATTACTTTTGACGAGATGCGCGAGCTTTCTTACATGGGCGCTTCCGTTCTTCAGGAAGAGGCAATTTTCCCTGTTCGCGAGGCAAACATTCCAATTCAGATTAAGAATACCAACCGTCCAGAAGACACGGGTACGGTTATCCGTGAGACCGCGGATGGCGATACAAACGAGCACTTGATTACAGGTATTGCAGGCAAGAAAGACTTCTTAGCTATTCATGTCAAGAAGGCTCACATGTCCAACGAGGTTGGCGTCATCAGCCGCGCACTCAATATTGTTGAGCGCTACGGCGTCTCTGTCGAGCACATCCCAACAGGCGTTGATTCGTTTGGTATTGTGGTTAACGCTGCCGACGTAAAGGATACGGTTTATTCCATCATCAGCGATATTCGTCGCGAGATTGAGCCTGATGACATTACGATGGTAGACCGCTTAGCTCTTGTTTCTGTTGTTGGTCGTAATATGTCTAGGCGTTCCGGCACCTCTGGTAAGATCTTTGGCGCGTTGGGCAATGCGGGCGTCAACATTCGCATGATTACGCAGAGCTCAGAAGAGATTAGTATTATTGTGGGCGTCGATAATGCCGACTTTGATCGCACAATTGGCGTCATCTATAACGGATTTGTTCGTGACGAAATGGTTTCGAGGTAACTATGACTTTTGATCCAAATGGTAAGGTCGTTGCAATTCTTGGTGCTACCGGCGTTGTTGGTGCCCAGATGATGCAGTGCCTTGAAGAGCGTAATTTTCCTATCAAGGAGCTGGTGCTTCTGGCATCCGCTCGAAGCGCTGGTAAAACTATCGAATTTGCTGGCCAGCAGATTGTAATTCGCGAAGCAACACCAGAGGCTTTTGAGGGTGTAGACATTGTCCTTGGCGCAGCTGGCGACGAACAGGCAAAAGAGCTGCTTCCTGAGGCTGTCAAGCGTGGATGCGTCTGCGTTGATAACTCCCATGCATTTAGAATGGACCCAAACGTTCCGCTGGTAATCCCAGAGATTAACGCTGAGGATATCAAGAACCATAACGGCATCATTTCTAACCCAAACTGCGCAACCATTATTGGTCTGGTACCTCTGTATCCTTTGCATAAGGCAGCAGGTGCAAAGCGTATTATTGCATCAACCTACCAGGCTGCATCAGGCGCTGGCCTTCCTGGTCTTACGAGCTTGAAGAATCAGATGGCTGACGTTGTTGCAGGTAGGGAAGTAACCGAGACCGCTCCTTTTGCATACCAGCTGGCAGTCAACCTGATCCCACAGATTGGCGGCTTTGATGAGGTTGGCTACACTTCCGAGGAAATGAAGATGCAAAACGAGGGTCGCAAGATCATGCACCTTCCTGAGCTGCGCGTTAACTGCACCTGTGTTCGCGTCCCAACGATGCGCTCTCACTCTGAGTCCATCACTGTTGAGTTTGAGCGCCCTTTGAGTCCAGATGAGGCTCGTGCAATTCTTGAGGATGCTCCAGGCATCAAGGTTGTGGACAACCCAGCAGAGCTTCAGTACCCAATGCCTCTTGATACTTCTGACCAGGACCTCATCTATGTTGGTCGTATTCGCGAGGATCTCTCTGCTGATGAGAACACTCATGCACTGACATTCTTCTGCTGCGGAGACCAAATCAGAAAGGGCGCCGCAACTAACGCCGTCCAGATTGCAGAATTCCTGCTGTAATGTCCCGCGCGTTGCTGCGTGACTCCGCGGTCTGGCTGTGCGCGGAACGGCAGCGCTCGACGCGCTCCGAGCGCAAGCGCACTTGACGCGTGGGCTTTCATCGCGGTCGTGTACAGTATTTTCGCTGAACCAGTACCCGTCCGATTCTATTTCATGGAATCGGACGGGTAATTTTTGTGTACAAGTCGGATTTTTCAGAAAAAATGTGCCGTTCGGCGGCAAAGTGGTAAAAAATGCGTTTAGTTGGGGTATCCAGAAATGCTCGGATTTTATGCAAGCTATCTACCAGCAATTTTGCGCGGACAAAATTTTTGAAATTATCACAAAATTTCTGAACTGGGAAAACGTAAGTGCCAAAACTCCGAAGTTCAAAAATAATCCCCAACTAAACGGGTTTTTTACCCAAAACAGCACCTCTCGTTCGATATATCAATTTCTTGATTAGTTTTCCTGCATATCAGCCAGTGTTTATGCACAAATTGTCCGTTGTTAGTTAAAACTTTTATTCGAACAGGTATTCTACTTTTACAGTAGCCATACAGTTTGGGGGCAAAAAGGGGGCGGCTGTAGTATTGGCCTAACAAAAAAGGTAGACGGCAAGCCATCTACCTGGAGTTTCTGGTGCCTCCTGCGCGATTCGAACGCGCGACCTGCGGTTTAGAAGACCGACGCTCTATCCAGCTGAGCTAAGGAGACATATAGCGTCGTTCATTATAGCAATAAGGACTGCAAATACGTTGCGCCATCAAAGATTTTCTTATCAGAAGAATGACAAAGGAAAAGAAAAGTGGCTACACTAAAAGCAGCTACACTGGTTATAGGCTTACGTGAATGGAGACGGTATGTCTTACGATTTTGAATCCCGCGTTGATCGCGCTGGTACTGGTTCTAGAAAATGGAACGTCATGTATGACGTTAATCCTGATGTAGCTCCTGGTATTCCACCGTTTTCTGTTGCTGACATGGAATATCACACAGCCCCAGAGATTGTCGAGTGCCTCAAGGAATACATCAATGACGCAATCCTTGGCTATTCCATGCCAACTAATCAGATGAAGCAGGCTGTGTGCAAGTGGATGAAGACTCGCCACAATTGGGATGTAAAGCCCGAGTGGCTGCTCAACTCTTCAGGCGTGGTACCTGCGCTCTTTGCATCGGTTGCGGAGTTCACCAAGCCAGACGAGGGCGTCATCCTGTTTACGCCTGTCTACCATCCGTTCTACATTGCAGTTGAGGAGAATAACCGTGCACTTGTAGAGTGTCCGCTTGTCCTGTCAGAGGGCCCTCACTACGACATTGACTTTGAGCTGCTAGAAAAGCTTGCTGCTGATCCAAAGAATACCCTGCTTATTTTGTGTTCGCCTCACAATCCAAGTGGTCGCGTGTGGACCAAAGAAGAGCTCACGCGCATCGCAGAGATTGCGGTTCAGCACAACCTCATCGTGGTCGCCGACGAGATTCACCATGACCTCATCATGCCAGGCTCCACACACACCGTCTTTGAAACAATCTCCGATGAGGTTGCAGCACGTACCATCACCTGCACCTCTGCTTCAAAGAGCTTCAACTTGGCTGGCACGCAGTTCAGCAACATCATCGTAAGCAACCCAGAGCTACGCACACGCCTCGAGAAACGTCTTCAAGCTCGAGAGACCACCTCATGCAATCCAATCAGCTTCAAGGCCTGTGAGCTGGCTTACAGCAAGGGTGGGGCATGGCTGGACGCATGCATTAAGGCCGTCGACGATAACCAGAAGCTGGTCCTGGACTTTTTCGCCACCAAGCACCCTCGCGTGAAGCTCGCGCCAATCACAGGAACTTACCTCCAGTGGCTTGACTTCAGAGATCTTGGTCTCACGCCAGAAGAGCTTGACCACTTGTTGCAGTTTGAGGCCCAGGTCTTCTTCACCGATGGCGTCTTCTTTGGCGAGGCCGCCCAAGGCTTCAAGCGCTGGAATTTGGCAGCTCCTCGTGTGGAGATCGAAGAGGCACTGGATCGCCTGGACGCAGTTCTTACGGCCCACGGTTTCTAAGCGCAGGCTGCGGTTTCTGCGCGCGCTGGCTGCAGTTTCTGCCCGTGCTGACTGCGATTTCTACGCGCGCTGACTACAATGTCTAGGCCCTGCACCACCATATACCTGCACGTATAGCACATTCACTCAGATGCGGAGAAGCTCGTTCTTCTCCGCATTTTGTTTGGCGAGAAACCCCTCAGGTCAGCTGATTTCAAAGAAAATCAAAAAAAGAGTTTGAAAAATCTGCGTTTCTCGCTTGCATCTTTTTCTGATTCTGTAATAATGATTTAGCTGCGTTTCATGAGGTGGCCAAATGGTGGGAGTAGCTCAGTTGGCAGAGCGACGGACTGTGGCTCCGTAGGTCGAGGGTTCGAGCCCCTTTTCCCACCCCATTCGAAACGTTAATTGGATCGTTAGCTCAGCTGGTAGAGCAGGGGACTCTTAATCCCAAGGTCCAGGGTTCGAACCCCTGACGATCCACCATTTGAATTTCAAACCCCGGCTTGCGTCGGGGTTTTTATTTTTTGTGAGTCGCTAGTTTCTAATTGTTTGTTGAGAGCGATTGCGTCATACTGAAGTCTCCATGATTTTATTGTAGTTCGGAGGACTCGCCGTGATTTACACAATGACGCTTAATCCCGCGCTTGACTATGTCATGCATCCAAACACATTGGACATGGGCTTTACTAACCGTTCCTCCTCAGAAGAGTTGCACTGTGGTGGTAATGGTATTAACGTCTCCACGCTCTTAAATGAGCTTGATAAAGTCACCGTTGCCATGGGTATTGTTGGTGGCTTTACTGGTGAATACCTGCTCAGTGACCTGCAGCGTCAGGGAATTCCAAGCAACTTCGTCAAGCTTGATTCTGGCTTTACTCGTATTAATGTCAAGCTTAACGGCATTGTTATGACCATGGTCAACGGTAATGGCCCACGCATTCCAGAGAAAAAGGTTGATGAGCTGCTGGAGCGCATGGACGTTGTTGGCGCAGGTGACACCTTGGTTCTTACGGGATCTATTCCAAGCTCACTTCCAGAGGATATCTATACTCGCCTTATGGCTCAGCTTGCAGGTCGCGGCATCCAGTTTGTTGTTGATGCTCCTGGTCAGCTGCTTATGGAGGCTATTAAGGCTCAGCCATTCCTGATTAAGCCTAACAACCACGAGGTTGGCCGTATCTTTGATGCCAACCCAGAGACTCCAGAAGAGTGCATTCCATTTGCAAAGAAGCTCCAGGATGGCGGCGCTCGCAACGTTATCGTTTCTTGTGGTGGTGCAGGTTCTCTGCTTCTGGACGAGTACGGAACCGAGCACATTGTTCCAACCGCTAAGATTCGCCTGGTTAACGCAACCGGCGCTGGTGACTCCATGGTCGCAGGCTTCCTGGCAAAGACCACCGCTGGCTACGATTACGATACCGCGCTTATTTACGCTTCAGCTTGCGGTACTGCAACTGCAGCAAGTCGAGGAATCGCAAAGCGCGCAACCATTGATCGCGTTGTCACCGCTCTTTACAAGAAGATGGGCCGAGAGATGCCCGCCTCTATCGCAGAAGAGATTCAGCTTGCTCGCCAGAAAGAGGAGAGCCGCGAGGCTAAGTCTTCTTGGCTTGCAGATTCTGAGTAGTAATCGCAGCTAGAACGCATAGTTCTTTTGGCGAGAAACCCTCAGATGGTGCGCTCTTTCCGCGTGGAGTAAACAGAGCGTCTTACTATCGTGAACGTACAAACACTTGGCAAGAAAGATTTCTCGCCAAGTGTTTTTATTGAAATTTATTTAAAGATACTCACAACGTAACAGGTCAAAAAAAAATGTTACCCTGTACAAAGACAGGTTTGTTTCTGCGACTATTGTCCTGTGTGGATAGGCTTGCAGAACGTTATACACCGCTAAGCGGACAATGATAGGAGCATGTATGTTTGAGGGAGTCAATGCATCCAACGGAATCGGCATCGGTACTGCTCAGGTTGCCGTAGATCCAGACCTCACTTTTACTCCGCACACTGTTGAAGACACTGCTGCAGAGAAGGCTCGTTACGCAGAGGCTGTAACTAAGTTCATTGCACAGACTAACGCACAGATTGAGCGTATGACCAAGACAGTGGGCGAGGAAGCCGCTGCTATTATGGGTGCCCACATTGAGTTTGCTGAGGATGAGGGCATCAAAGAGGCTGTTAACGGTGCTATTGATGGCGGCACCTGCGTTGAGCAGGCTGTAAGCGACGCCTACGACATGTACTACAACATGTTCCTCGGCATGGAGGATGAGCTCTTCCGTGAGCGCGCAGCAGACGTTGCTGACGTCAAGACTGGTCTTCTCGCTGACCTGCTTGGCAAAGAGGTTGTTGACCTCTCTACACTTCCAGAGAACTCCGTCATTGTCTGCCATGAGCTGACTCCTTCTATGACTGCAGACATCGATAAGGACCACGTTGCAGTATTGTTACCGAGACTGGTGGTCGTACTTCTCACTCCGCAATCATTGCTCGTGCTCTTGAGATTCCTGCAGTTCTTTCTGTTCCCAACATCACTTCTGAGGTTGCAACTGGCAATGCTATTGTTGTCGACGGCACTAACGGTAAGGTTGTTGTCAATCCTTCCGAGACTGAGCTTGCTGAGTACAAGGCTCAGGCTGAGGCTTATGCTGCAGAGAAGGCTGCTCTTGAGGCTTATCGCGGCAAGGAGACCGTAACTGCTGACGGTATCAAGGTTCTGCTTGTTGCTAACATCGGTAATCCAGATGACGCCAACGGCGCAGTTGACGCTGACGCTGAGGGCATTGGTCTGTTCCGCTCCGAGTTCCTGTTTATGGACGCAAAGGAGCTTCCAAGCGAGGAAGAGCAGTTTGCTGCTTACCAGAAGGTTGCTCTGCGCATGAAGGATAAGCCTGTCATCATCCGCACTCTTGATGTTGGTGGCGATAAGGAGATTCCTTACCTCAACATGAAGGCCGAGGAGAACCCATTCATGGGCTTCCGCGCTATCCGTTACTGCCTCAACAATGCTGAACAGTACAAGGTTCAGCTCCGCGCTCTTCTCCGCGCATCCGCATTTGGCGACATCAAGATTATGCTTCCTCTTGTTACTACTGTTGACGAGGTCCGTGAGGCAAAGGCTCTTGTTGAGGAGTGCAAGCGTGAGCTTGACGCTGAGGGCGTAGCTTTTACAACAAGGACATTGAGGTCGGCACCATGATCGAAACCCCATCTGCATCTCTGATTGCAGATAAACTGGCTCGTGAGTGCGACTTCTTCTCTATTGGTACCAACGATCTGATCGGTTACACCATGTGCGCTGACCGCGGCAATGATCGCGTTGCCTACCTCTACGAAGTCTACCAGCCATCCGTTCTCCGTTCCCTCAAGTTCCTTATCGGCGAGGGAAACAAGGAGAAGATTATGGTTGGTATGTGCGGCGAGGCAGCTGCAGATCCACTGCTCATCCCAGTCCTTCTTTCCTTTGGCCTGGACGAGTTCTCCGTCTCTGCACCATCTGTCCTGCGCACCCGCAAGACCATTGCTGCTTGGACAAAGGCTGAGGCAGATGAGCTCACTGCTCGCGTTATGGAGCTTGATACTGCAGCTGAGGTTAAGGCTCTGCTTGAGCGTGAAGCTCGCTAAGTTCTAGTCGTAAAGTCTTAGCCTACACGATACAAATTCAGGGGCATCTGCACTGGCAGGTGCCCCTGTTTCTTTAACGTTAAGCCTTCTGGCGAGAAGACCGGTCTTCTTGTGATGTGTGAGCCACGTGGCGCGCTAGGGAACAATCACGGAAAGTGCAGCGGGAATAACCTCAATGACAAACTGTTCTGCAAAGGGAAGCTCTTCTCCGTCTACCTGAATAGGGACAGGCTTGTGGAAAGTTACCACTGCTTGCTTGAGGTGACGCTCCTCAATGATGCGGGAGTTGACGTGTTTACCAGCCCTTGCCAGGCCAAACAGAGCCAGCAGGTGAGGAATGATAGGCACTTTAGTGTTGTAGCAGACGGTAAGAAGGCCATCGTCAGGCTGCGCATGCGGACAGACCTTAAAGCCGCCGCCATACGTAGGGCCAATCTGGAAGGCCATGATAAGCGCTTGAAGATCAATGTCCTTCTCGCCATCAAACGAAACGGTGCAAGGGTAACCCTTGCTACCTGCAGCCATAAACTTGAGACCCGAGGTTAAGAAGAGCGCCTCGCCCTCGGTAGAGGAGTTGTTCGCGCGGCGCTTTGTGGTGTCGGCTGCAATAGCTGCATCAAGTCCAAACGACATGGTCTCCATGAAGTAGACGTCGTTGATGCGACCAATCTCTAGTTGCTTAACCTTGCCGCGAACCAGCTGTGCAAACGCGCCTTCGGGGTCGTTAATTTCATACCCAGAGTGCGTGCATAGTCGTTTCCCGAACCCATAGGGATAATGCCAAGCGCTGGACGTACCTCTGGCGATAAGGTCATGAGGCCGTTGACCACCTCGTGGATGACGCCATCTCCGCCAAGAGCGACAACCGTATCAAAATCTGCTGCTTCTGCGGTCATGACACGAGCATCTCCCATAGCTGTGGTGAGCTTGAGCTCATAACCGTCCGTTGCAGCAGAATAGCTGGTAAGGAAATGACGGGCAAATTCTGCACCAGCTGCGCCTTTACCGCTATGAGCAGCTGGATTAGCAATGATAAGCGTGCGTCCAAGAGGGGATTGAGACATATTGCACCATTTCTACAAGCGCTGCTGTTGAGCGCGCTGTTACTAAATAGTCTTGTCACCACATATCCAAATAAAATAGTGGAGAAAACAGTTCAACAACGTTTCAAGTTTAAACGGCTTTGTCTGTCTGTGCTAGGATAAACCATACAGAAATCGGTAGAAAAGGATAGCGCGTGAGCGAGTCTTCAACACAAACTAATAATGCGCAGGACACAAGCGTAGTTTCTGCAAATACTAATAATGCGCAGGACACAAGCGTAGTTTCTGCAAATACTAATAGTGCAAGTCTTGTTGCTGTTTCTGCTCGAGATGCATGGTATCCAACACATCAGCGTGACCAGTTCATTTTGCGTCAGCTGGTAAGTAAAGACTTTAAGCTCAAATATCGCCGTTCCATTTTGGGCGTTGTGTGGTCAGTTTTGAACCCACTTTTGATGATGACCGTTATGGCAGTTGTCTTTTCTACGTTTTTAGGCAACCGCGCCGAGGATGTTGTGAACTATCCTCTGTATCTTATTCTTGGTAACACAGCGTTTCAGCTGATGAACGATGCAACCACTATGGGAATGCGTTCAATTATTGATGCATCTAGCTTGCTTAAGAAGGTTCGCATCAATCGTGTTGTTTTCCCTGTTCAGAAGGTGCTTTTGCGGTTGTAAACTATCTTTTCTCGCTCATTGCTGTTGGCATTGTTATGCTTGTCTTCCGCATTCCGCTGACAATTTATTCATTGCTCACACCTGTTGCTTTGCTTCTTCTGGCTTGTTTTTGCATCGGTCTTGCAATGCTTCTCTCGGCCCTTGCAGTCTTCTTTAGAGACGTTATCCACCTGTGGAGCGTTGTAACCACTGCTTGGATGTATGGTACACCGCTCTTTTACTCCGTTAATATCATGTCGCCTTGGATGCTTCAGATTGAGCGCTTTAATCCAATGTTCCACTTTGTAACATTTATTAGAGACTGCCTTCTTTTCCAGAAGTTTCCTGCAACAAGCACCATTTTAGGCTGCCTTGTTTCTGCAGTTCTTGCCCTCGTAGTTGGCTATACCGTCTTCCACAAACTAGAGAAGAAATTTATTCTGCACATTTAACCGCAGATTATCTTTTTGAAATAACCTTATAGCAGAACGTTTCTGGATGACTACGAGTTTGTGTGAAGCCAAACATAACACCTTTTGAGTTGAATGAATGGCTTTCCACCACTGCAACGCAGTTAAAATCTCCAAGCTCTAAATGTTGCTGGTCTTCTTCAGTTGCCAGTTCAACACTGATTGTTCTTTTGCTTTTTAGAATTTTCATATGAAGCGTGTTTTCTAGGTATGCATAAATAGACGTTGATGCATCAGCAATGGTTAGATTTCCAACGGCAGATGCTAAAAGGTAGTCGTTGTCTATCTGGCGAGAAGATCCGTCGAGTTTACGGATTCGAATAATGTGAATAAGTTCTTCTCCTGCTTTAAAACCAGTTTGATGAGAAATATCGTCTGTGCAAGGAACGTGCTCAAAGACAATGACATTTGTATCAGGTACTAGATTGTTTCTGTGGGCATATTCTTGAAAGGACTCAAGTCCTTCTAATGAGCCAATAACTTCACTTGGCTTTTTCTGCCAAATAACGCGTACGCCCCTACCGTGAATAGGCTGAAGAAAAGCTTCATCGGACAGAAGTGTGAGCGCACGTCGAACGGTGTTTCTGGAGCAGGAATATATCTTAGTAAGCTCCATCTCGGTTGGTAAATAGGACTCATACGCATATGTCCCGTCTAAGATTTTATTTTTTAAATCATGATAAATCGTATTAAATCGTGCGCTTGGCATATTTTTTCCTTAACGTGCTGTTGAAGGCTGGAGTTGCATGTTCAAGTTGCTCTTGATTAGATAGTAGCTTTATAAAAATGGAACGAACATAAAATAGTTCCTTTCATACCATTTACCGATAATTTCATACCGCTCGGAAGTGAGTTGTTTAAACAACTCGATAGTACAAATATACTTTTCTCTGTAGACATAAGCAAAACTGTTTTGAACGTGTATCAAAGCATAGCTTATGAAAATCATGAGAAGAGATGCAACCTAGCAAAGAGTTAGGAGCACTCTCTAAGGAGGAGTCTTATGTCCGGTATTAATCGTAGGCAGTTTGTCACCTTAAGTGCATCAGCTCTTTGCTCACTGGGTCTTGTTGCTTGTGGTGGAAATAACGACAAAAAGCAGGGAGAGTCTGATTCTGCAAACGGTTCAGTTTATTTCCTGAACTTCAAGCCTGAGGCTGATCAGCAGTGGAAAGATCTTGCAGCTAAGTATACTGAGGAAACAAAGGTTCCTGTAAAGGTAGTAACTGCTGCTTCTGATACCTATGCACAGACATTCCAGTCTGAGATTAACAAGGACGCTTCTGTAGCTCCAACATTGTTCCAGACAAATGGTCCTTCTGGTCTTATCGGTGTAAAAGATTACTGCGTTGACCTTAAGGGTGCCAAGATTCTGGATGAGCTCACTAATGACGCTCTTAAGCTTCAGGAGGATGGCGTTGTCTACGGTGTTGATTATGTAGAGGAAGACTACGGCATTATCTACAACAAGAAGCTGCTTGAGAAGGCTGGCTATAAGGGAGACGACATCAAAGACTTTGCTTCGCTGAAGAAGGTCGTTGAGGATATTCAGGCTCGCAAAGCAGAGCTTGGCGTAAAGGGCGCATTCACCAGCGCTGGTCTTGATTCCAGTTCTGACTGGCGCTTTACTACACACCTTGCAAATCTTCCTCTGTACTATGAGTTCAAGGATACCGGTAAGCCTGAGGCTAAGGAAATTAAGGGAACGTATCTCCCTAACTACAAGCAGATTTTTGATCTCTATATCAACAATGCTACATGCAGCCCAACTGAGCTTTCTGGCAAGACCGGTGATGACGCTGTCGCAGAGTTTGTCAATGGCGACGCTGTCTTCTACCAGAACGGTACCTGGGCATACAATGACATTAAGAAGCTTGGCGACGATGCTCTTGGTATGATTCCAATTTATATTGGCGTAAAGGGTGAAGAGAAGCAGGGTATGTGCTCTGGTGGCGAGAACTATTGGTGCGTAAGCTCCAAGGCAGATGACGCTTCCCAGAAGGCAACGCTTGACTTTATCTATTGGTGCGTAACTTCTGATACTGCTACCACTGCAATTGCTGAGGAGATGGGCTTCACCATTCCATTCAAGAATGCAAAGGCAACTAAGAACGCCCTTGCAAACATTGCTGCTGAGTATGCAAAGAAGGGTAATGAGTCCGTGGCTTGGGACTTCATCTACATTCCTTCTCAGGAGTGGAAGAACAATCTCTCCAGTGCACTTAAGGGCTATGCAGCAGGAACAGAGGACTGGGATGCTGTTAAGTCCGCATTTGTTGATGGTTGGAAGACTGAAAAAGAGGCTAACGCATAGTAGCCCTTCTAGTAATGCTTTGATTGGTGAGAGACGAGAAGAGAGATCTCTCTTCTCGTCTCTTGTTATTGGAGGGTATTTCTATGGCTAAGATGTTGAAGCGGTGGTGGCCATTATTTGTTCTGCCCACAGCGCTATCTTTTTTGTTTGGCTTTTTGATTCCGTTTGTGCAGGGATTTTATCTCTCGTTTTGTAAATTTATTACCATTAGTGACGCCAAGCCAGTTGGTCTGGATAACTATGTAGCAGCTTTTTTTCTGACCCACAGTTTGCTCACGCTTTTTGGTATACCGCACTGTTTGCCCTAGTCTCAACAGTTCTTATTAATGTGCTGGCGCTCGCAATTGCACTTGCCTTAACTAGAAAAGATCTTAAGGGTACCAATTCATTTAGAACTGTCTTTTTTATGCCTAATCTTATTGGTGGCATTGTTCTGGGATACATCTGGAATATTTTGATTAACTGCACGCTTTCTATTGTAGGCGAGCAGCTTCTTGCACTTAATAGCACTGCAGGATTTTGGGGAATGATTATTCTTACCTTATGGCAGCAAGTTGGCTACATGATGATTATTTATATTGCTGGCCTGCAATCTATTCCAAGTGATTATCTTGAAGCAGCACGAGTCGATGGAGCAAATGCTTGGCAGACTCTTTGGAAGGTAAAAATTCCAAACCTTATGTCTACCATTACTATTTGTCTTTTCTTAACAGTTACAAATGGCTTTAAATTATTTGACCAGAACTTGGCACTTACTGCAGGTGAGCCTAAGCATGCAACCGAAATGCTTGCTCTTAATATTTACAACACCTTCTACGCTCGACAGGGAGCAAAGTGGATGGGTATCGGCCAGGCTAAAGCTGTTATTTCTGCATTTTAGTTATTTGTATTGTCATGATTCAGCTAAGAGCCACCAGGTCAAGGGAGGTGCAGCAATAATGAAGCGCGATAAGATCATTAACAAAATTTTAGCTGTATTCTTTACTATCCTTTCTCTTGCATGGATTTATCCAATGGTTATGATCTTGATGAATTCATTCAAGGAAGAAACAACTATTACCACATCCACGGCGTTTGATTTTGTAACTTCAGAGAACTCTGCGGGTTTTGCTAACTATATTGCTGCTTTGGATAAGCAGGGCTTTTTAGCAGCCTTTGGATATTCTCTAGTTATTACCATCACATCTGTAGCGCTGATTTTGGTTTGTTGCTCAATGTGTGCATGGTTTATTGTCCGTGTAAAAAATCGCATTAGTAATATGTTGTATTACCTCTTTGTTTTCTCGATGGTAGTACCGTTCCAGATGCTTATGTTCACACTGTCCAATATGGCAAACACGCTTGGATTTAATACTCCTTTCAATATTTGCTTCATTTACTTGGGCTTTGGTGCTGGATTAGCAGTATTTATGTTTGCTGGATTTGTTAAGACTATTCCACTTGAGATTGAGGAAGCTGCAACTATTGATGGCTGCAATCCGCTTCAGACATTCTTCCATGTTGTTTTGCCTATTATGAAGCCAACGTATATTTCTGTTGGTATTCTCGAAACTATGTGGGTCTGGAATGACTATTTGCTTCCATATCTTGTTCTGGATAGAACCAAATTCCAAACTATCCCAATTCTGATTCAGTACTTTAGAGGTGGATACGGACGCGTTGAGATGGGTCCAATGTTTGCCTGCATCATGATGGTTATTATCCCAATTGTCATCATGTATTTACTGTGCCAGCGCTACATCATCGATGGTGTCGTCTCTGGTGCTGTAAAAGGTTAAATCTCAATGTATTACAGCAAGCTGTAGGCATTTCTGAAAGGTTTTATCATGGCAGAAATCGTTTTGAAGAATATAAAAAAGATTTATCCAAATGAGAAAAAGCGCAAGACTCTCTTTGGTAAGAAAACTGAGCAGAAAAAGAGCAACCTTGAGGTGACTGAAGAGGGCGTTGTCGCTGTTCAAGACTTCAATCTCACTATTAAGGAGCACGAGTTTGTGGTGCTTGTTGGCCCTTCGGGTTGCGGAAAATCTACTACACTGCGTATGATTGCAGGTCTAGAAGATATTTCTTCTGGCGAGCTTTATATCGATGGAAAGCTTGTTAATGATGTCGCACCAAAAGACCGAGACATTGCAATGGTCTTCCAAAGCTATGCGCTGTATCCAAATATGACTGTTTACGACAATATGGCGTTTACTCTTAAGCTTAAGAAGGTTGATCCACAAGTAATTGACGAGAAGGTCCGTGCAGCTGCAGAAACATTAGGTATTACAGCATATCTTGATCGTAAGCCAAAGGCTCTTTCCGGTGGTCAGCGTCAGCGTGTTGCAATTGGTCGCGCGATTGTCCGTGATCCAAAAGTCTTCTTGATGGACGAGCCACTCTCAAACCTTGATGCAAAGCTAAGAAATCAGATGCGTACAGAGATCATTAAGCTTCGTCAAAAGGTCAATGGAACTTTTGTCTATGTTACACACGACCAAACAGAGGCTATGACCTTGGGTGATCGTATTGTCATTATGAAAGATGGCTTTGTTCAGCAAATTGGAACTCTCAAGAAGTGTTCAATAGGCCCGCAAACCTCTTTGTTGCTGGATTTATTGGCATGCCACAAATGAATTTCTTTGACGCACATCTTATCCGCGTGGACAATGAGTTCCATGTAGAGACAGAAAGCATGTCATTTGATATTTCTCCTGAGATGGCCAATCTGTTAGCACAGTCTTGGGTAGCTGCCCCTGCAACAGATGTTATTGTTGGCATTAGACCAGAGCAGATTTATCTGACTGAGCCAAATGAAATTGGCGCCTTCAAGGGCAATCTTGAAGTAAGCGAGCTTATGGGTTCCACAGTTCACCTTCATGTTCATACTGATGACGGCAACTTTGTTCTTATCGTTCCTGCAACTGAGCTTGCAAAACGAAACCTCAACATTGGCGACCAGGTATGGTTTAAATTTGAAGATAACGCCGTTCATCTCTTTGATAAGAACACGCAAGATAATCTAGTTAAGTATTAAAGCTTTGTACTGGCTTATCTTGAAAGAGATAAGCCAGTACTCTTTTTGCGAAAGAGGCAACTATGGGACGAGCAAGCGGAGTACTTTTGGCCGTTTCTTCTCTTCCAAATTCATATGGGATTGGCACGTTTGGCAAAGAAGCCTACGATTTTATCGATTTTCTCGTCAGAACTAAACAAAGGTATTGGCAGGTCTTACCTCTTACTACTACAAGTTACGGTGACTCTCCTTACCAGTCGTTTTCTGCAGCAGCAGGAAGTCCTTACTATATTGATCTAAAAGATCTTGAAAAACTTGGATATTTGAAGTCAGATGACTTTGAAGATGTTTCTTTTGGAACTAGTAAAACTTGCATTGATTATGGTGCGCTTTTTGTAAATCATCGTCGCTTGCTTAATCGTGCTTTTGATAGGTTTGTGCAAGATGTACCTGCTGATTTTGAGAAGTTCTGCCACGATCAGGCAGAGTGGCTTGATCCTTACGCGGAGTTCATGTCTTTGAAGGAAGAGTTTGGTCATAAAGCCTACTGGGAGTGGCCAAAACAATACCAGCAAAGAAATGAAACAACTGCACAAGAGATTAAGAAACTGCAAAAGTCAGTTTTGTATCACAAGATGACTCAGTATTTCTTCTTTACTCAATGGGCAAAGGTTAAGGCTTATGCCAATAAAGGGGAGTACTTATAATCGGTGACCTTCCCATTTATGTCTCGCGCGATTCTGTTGAGATGTGGGCACAGCCAGAACTGTTTAAAACGGATGAGACGGGACAGCCCATTACGGTTGCGGGTACTCCTCCCGATCAATTTTCTTCTACCGGTCAATATTGGGGAAACCCCATTTATAACTGGGAGTATATGAAAAAATCACACTACGCATGGTGGGTTTGGCGAGTACAGACAAATCTTGAAATGTTTGATGTGCTTCGAATCGATCATTTTAGAGGCTTTGAAGCATACTGGGAGATTCCTTACGGAGCTGCGGAAGCTACAGAGGGTAAATGGACTAAAGGTCCAGATATGGAGCTGTTTGAGGAGCTAGAGAAACAGCTTGGAAAGCTTCCAATCATTGCAGAGGACCTGGGTTTGATTACACCAGAACTCATTGCTATGCGAGAAAAAACTGGTTTCCCAGGAATGAAAATCTTGCAATACGGATTTGACGGAAAGCATGATTCAAGAGACCTTCCTCACAACTACACTGCAAATACCATTGCATATGTAGGAACACATGACAATCCAACGGCTCGTGGTTGGTACGAGACACAGGCTACTGATAGAGAGCGTGAGCAGGCAGATATCTACCTGCATCGCTCAAAAGATGAGCCAATTGGTGAGGCGCTTTCGCGTGGAATTGCAGCTTCTGTGAGCGACACTTGTATTCACACCATGCAAGATCTTCTCGGCTTAGATGATTCTGCACGCATGAATATTCCGGCCACTGTTGGCGGTAACTGGTGTTGGCGTATGAAGCAAGGGGCTATCACGCGTCACACAGAAGATTTCTTAAGAACTATCACTGAGATGTACTTCAGGGTGTACAAAGAGGAGAAGTAATGAACTTAGACACCTTATCTCTTCAACAATTTGGTCAGCCACTGTCTGAAATTACTGATAGTCAGGTTTTTGAATTACTGCTTCAGGTGGTTAAGAGTAAGTCAGACGCTCTACCCTTAAACAATGGTAAGAAGAGGCTTTACTACATCTCTGCAGAGTTTCTCATTGGAAAGCTGCTTTCAAATAACCTCATTAATCTGGGAATTTATAACGAGGTAAAAGAGCAGCTCTCTAAAGCAGGTCATTCGCTCGAAGACATCGAAGAGCTCGAAGTTGAGCCTTCGCTTGGAAACGGTGGCCTTGGTCGATTGGCAGCTTGCTTTATCGATTCTATGTCCACACTTGGTCTACCAGGCGATGGTGTGGGTCTTAAGTATCATTTTGGCCTCTTCCATCAGAAGTTTTCAGACAGACAGCAAACCGCTGTTCCAGACGCTTGGCTTTCTGATGACAGGTGGCTTGAAGATGAGAAGACGTCATTTACCGTGGAATTTGGGGATTTTTCGGTGACGTCTGAGCTCTATTCCATTGACGTTTTGGGATATGACCGAACAAAGAAAAACAGACTTCGCTTGTTTGACTTGCAAAGCATTGATGACTCATTAGTTTCTGATGACGCTATTGATTTTGATAAGACTGCATTAAAGAAGAATTTAACGCTCTTTTTGTACCCCGATGATTCTGATGAAGATGGCCAGCTTCTTCGTGTTTATCAGCAATATTTTATGGTTTCTAATGCTGCACAGCTGATTGTTAAAGAGGCGGTTGAGCGCGGCAGTAATATTCACGACCTTGCTGACTATGTTGTGATTCAGATTAACGACACGCACCCAACAATGGTAATTCCAGAGCTTATCCGTATCTTGACCGAGAAATACGAAATCTCGTTTGAAGAGTCTGTAGACATTGTTTCTTCACTGGTTGCGTACACAAATCATACGATTTTGGCAGAAGCGCTTGAGAAATGGCCTCTTAAATTTATTGAGGAAGTTTCTCCAAAGATTGCTTCGATTATCAAAAAGCTTGATCAGCGCATCCGCAGTACTGTTGCTGATTCAAGCGTACAAGTCATCATTGATAAGAAAGTTCACATGGCTAACCTTGCCATTCATTACGGCTTTAGTATCAATGGTGTTGCAGCACTTCATACTAAGATTTTGGAAGAGACAGAACTCAAACCATTCTTTGATTTGTATCCAGAAAAGTTCTCAAACAAGACTAATGGAATTACGTTCCGTCGCTGGTTAATGGGTTGTAATCCTGAGCTCGCAGAGTATCTTGATACGTTATTAGGAGATAGTTGGAGAACAACTGCTCATCTCGAGGGACTTTTTAGAGTATCGAGACAACGAAGAGGTCCTCAATAAACTACAAGACATTAAGCAAGCTGCTAAAGATCGAATGGTTAAGTTTTTACTGGACAATCAAGATGCAAAAGTTGCTGCTAATTCCATTATTGATGTCCAGGTAAAGCGTTTCCACGAATATAAGCGTCAGCAAATGCTGTTGCTCTATTTGATCTGGAAATATTTTGATATTAAATCTGGTCATCTACCAAAGCATCCTATTACTGTCATTTTTGGTGGAAAGGCAGCACCAGCATACGTAGCTGCTCAAGACATCATTCATGCAATTCTTGTTCTCTCATCATTGATTGCAAATGACGCAGATGTTTCACCATATCTTCAGGTGATAATGATCGAGAATTACAACGTTACTGCAGCTGAGCATGTTATTCCAGCAGCGGATATCTCTGAGCAGATTTCACTGGCTTCCAAGGAGGCTTCTGGAACTTCTAACATGAAGTTCATGCTTAACGGTGCTGTTACCGTTTGCACAGTTGACGGCGCTAATGTTGAAATTGCCGACTTGGTAGGCGAGGAGAATATCTACACGTTTGGCGCATCAAGCGATGAGGTTGTGGACCTCTATGAGCGCAAAGGTTACAACGCAAAAGAGTTTTATAAGAAACCCCAGATCAAACCACTCGTTGATTTCTTAATTAGTCCAGAATTTATTTCTCTTGGAAATAAGGAACGCCTGGAGAGACTTCACAAAAACCTGTGCTCAAAAGATTGGTTCATGACGCTTCTTGATTTGGAGGCATTCATTTCAACAAAAGAGCGCGTGTTTAATGACTATGAGGATAGGAGAGCGTGGCTTCAGAAGTCTCTTGTCAATATTGCTATGGCAGGAACATTCTCATCTGATAGAACTATCGCTGAATATAACGATGAGATTTGGCATCTTACCCCTGATAAGTAATGTAAGCAGTACAGACAAGTAAACCACTGCTTAAGCCTAAGCCAGCGGTCTAATGCAGTCTTAACGAGCAATCTTAACGAGCAATCTAAACAAGCGGCCTAGACTAGTAATCTAGGCCGTTTGAATGTGTCCCTTTAGCGGTTTAATGTACAAAAATGATATTTGATATGTCCTCGTCTGCACGAGAATGTATGAAATGAGCTATGGTATATGCATAAATATTCACCCTTCACGTTGAAAGAAGGATGTATGAACGGTACTTCTGTTAGAAGCGTAAAGAAGCGCTTGGTTTTCTCGCTTTACGGTTTTAGCAATTTGGATGCTTTTTGTGGGCGCAATTCTGGCGTTTGCCCTTCCACGCACGGCATTTGCTGCTGACCCAACAGTTTATTCTGAAGATGTGGATGGTGCTCCGCTGGACGGAACACATACCTCGGCAAATCCATTCCCAGATTTTATCTCTGATGCCGAGATTCAGGCAGAGATTAATGCTCAGGCTGCCAAGCCGCGAGAGGACCGTACAGGTGTTATCGCGCGTTATTACTGGGTAAAGCCTGATGGCACTGCGCTCAAGCTGGACATGGATCCAACTAAATATTCCGTTGCGCAGATGATTGCTGAAGGCGGAGAAATTCGTGCGTACTACGTCCTTCTCGGCGATGCAGAGAATTTAATCAACTTCCCACAGAACGATCCAAATGGTTATGGCCTGCGCAAGGTAGCTGTCTCGGCTCATGCTGCCGTTGATACCTACAAGCCAATGGATGCAACAGGTGCTCTTTCGGGTGGTGGTCCAAAGACCAATTTGATGTTCACTGTCAAGGTAAATGGCCAGTCCATCATGGGTGGTAATTCATATGAGGAACCCGCTGCTGTATTTACTGCACCAGTTACAGCTCGTCAGTACATTGAGTTCTCCGCGCCATTGAACATCTCTGATAGGTCTTATCAGCTGGGAATTCAGGGCGGCATTAAGAAATCTTGGGGAGGCACTCACGCATACACCAAGCGTTATCCTGCGCGAGTTATTGATACCGCAACAGCTGTGTATCACTATGTCGATGACCTTGCGTACAGGCAGCTTAACGGCCTTGGCCTTAGTGACCCTATTGCACAAAGAAATGCTGGTCTTCCTATTTATGGTAACGGCGCAGTAAGCGTTCTTGGTCTTGATGATCTTGCTGCTACATATACAACTTCTGCAGCGTTTGAGGATCGTCAGGTATCTGCTCGTTACAACACAAAGGGTCATGTCGTGTATATGCCTGAGTATGCTGGCGTTACTGCAGATGACTCTGTTGCTGGCGGTAATAAATTTGAGACCGATCCATCAACCAACATGTTGCTGACTACTGTTCGCAAGTCAGTCGACGAGATCAAGGCTGCGGGACCTGGTGATTCTTACGTTTATATTGCAAACGATATCGACGTTCCAGAGGGAACATCTCTTGCAATTGGTACGTATAACTCTGGTCCTCGCGATAATTCCGTTTTGGCCCCTGGCTTCAATGCAGACGGTTCTGTAAACCGTACTAGGCAGTATTACCTCACGTATCGTGCTGTTCCATCTCCTTTAAAGCTTGTGAAGACTGACTCTGATGATGCTTCCAAGCCTGTTGCTGGTGCAACCTATAGCCTCTATAAGGCTGACGGCACACTGGTCAAAGAGGGAATCACTACTGGCGCTGATGGTACTTTCACATCCGGTGATATTCTTACAAAGACAGAGCTAACCGCACTGGTTCAGAATACTGCGGCAACTGCAGATTTGCTGACTAAGGGCATTTATCAGGATGGAGATAAGTTCTACCTGACGCCGGGCGATTATTATCTGGTTGAGACTGCATCTCCTGAAGGATATGAGCTCAATACAAATCAGATTCCATTTACCGTAGCTCCTGCAACATTTAACGCTGCAGATGAGACTATTGTTCCTGCGGAAGTTACCACAGCTGATAAGCCAATTACTCCTACACCAACCCCAACGCCAGATCCTAATCCAGAGCCAAAGCCTAAGACTCCTAAGAAGAAAAGGTCTAACCTGCCAGATACCGGCGATGCAATGTCCATTGCAAGCGCACTTGCAGCTGCAGGTATTATTGCTTCTGGTCTTGCGTATTCTGTAAAGGTTCGCCGTTAGTTATTGGATTACAGATTACAAGCGCTAAAGAGGCTGTGCTTCGCACAGCCTCTTTTTTGATGCATGAAGTCTGGCTTAGTTGGACGCTTAGTTGGATGCCGACTTGCACGTTAACCTGTACGCTGACCTGCATACTGACCTGCGTAGTCTGTGCAATCGATGCAGTTTGAGGACGAGCATATCTTGCAAGTGGTAAAAAAATGCGTTTAGTTGGGGATTTCATTTTTCTGCATACAACGTTTGCCCAGATAAAAGTTTTTTGCGCGGTAAAAAAATCGTCTTAGTTGGGGATAAATCGGCCAATTTTAAGTTTTCATTCCCAACTAAACGGGTTTTTTACCTTTTTTTCGGCACATAATTTTGAGCTCAAAAAAATTATGTATTCATGGAAATGAATTTAATTGCATGAATATTCAAATTGATAAATCAAAAGTTGATCACTACAAGTAAAGAGGAAAAATTGCTATTAAAAATGTCTGAGAAAACAGGGAGAGACGCAGAAAAAAACGGGGAAGACATAGAAATAGTTACTAATGCGCTTAAAAAGTTATCAGTGTGCTCGCCAACACACAGCCAGAATAAGCAGAGTGATGCTTAGAGCAGGGAAGTGATGAAAGAAAAAAATAGGGAATTTTTATGGAGCGGCGGACGGGACTCGAACCCGCAACAGTCAGCTTGGAAGGCTGATGCTCTACCAATTGAACTACCGCCGCAAGGGTAAAGCAAAAAAAGAAAAAAATGGTCGGGGTGACTGGATTCGAACCAGCGACCCACTGCTCCCAAAAGCAGTTGCGCTACCAAGCTGCGCTACACCCCGAGCCGAGAGAAAAGTATAGGTGACAAATCGCCCAAGAGCAAGAATAAATTGCAATCTTTTTTTGAACTAATTTTTTTCGTCTATTAGATTTTTTTCAATTTTGTTATGTAATCGAAACATTGGATGACTATGCTATTCGTAACCACTTCGAAAGGGGTTTTATGAGCTACTCATCTAAGGTAATTGCACAGCTTGAAGAGCGTTACGCAGATCAGCCTGAGTTTATCCAGGCAGCAAAAGAAGTTCTTACTACCATCCAGCCTGCGCTCGACGCACATCCAGAGTTCGAGAAAGCCGCTTTGCTTGAGCGTCTTGTCGAGCCTGAGCGCACTGTTATGTTCCGTGTTCCATGGATTGACGATGCCGGCAACGTCCAGGTCAATCGCGGATACCGCATCGAGTTCAACTCCGCAATTGGACCTTACAAGGGCGGCCTCCGTCTCCATCCAACCGTTAATCTTTCTATCCTGAAGTTCCTCGGCTTTCGAGCAGATCTTCAAGAACTCCCTGACCACGCTTCCAATGGGCGGCGGCAAGGGCGGCTCCGACTTCGATCCAAAGGGCAAGTCCGACCGCGAGATTATGGCGTTCTGCCAGTCCTTCATGACCGAGCTTTCCCGCCACATCGGTCCAAACACCGACGTTCCAGCTGGCGACATCGGCACCGGCGCACGTGAGATCGGCTACATGTTTGGCCAGTACAAGCGCCTCCGCAACGAGTGGACCGGCGTCCTGACCGGCAAAGGCCTCTCCTTCGGTGGCTCCCTTGCTCGCACCGAGGCTACAGGCTACGGCGCGGTTTACTTTCTCACTCACATGCTTGCCGAGAAGAACGATGCACTTGCAGGTAAAACGGTCTGCATCTCCGGTTCCGGAAACGTTGCTACCTACGCTGCCCAGAAGGCACAGCAGCTGGGAGCAACTGTGGTAACCGTTTCCGACTCCTCAGGTTATGTCTATGATCCAGAGGGCATCGACGTTGAGCTGCTGAAAGACGTCAAGGAGGTCCGCCGCGCACGCATCAAGGAGTACGCTGACGCACGTCCTTCCGCAACTTTCTTCCCAGGTGAGCGTCCTTGGAGCCAGAAGTGCGACATTGCTATGCCATGCGCAACTCAAAACGAGCTCGAGCTCGCCGAAGTGCAGAAACTTGTTGCTAATGGCACCAAGTACGTTGTCGAGGGCGCTAACATGCCAACCACCCTCGAGGCAACTAATTACCTCATCGAGAACGGTGTCTTCTTCGCACCTGGCAAGGCTGCAAACGCAGGTGGCGTAGCAGTTTCCGGTCTTGAGATGTCCCAGAACGCTGAGCACCTGTCCTGGACGTTTGAGGAGGTAGACTCCAAGCTTCAGGGAATCATGGAGAGCATTTACACTGCTGCTTCAGAGGCTGCCGCAACGTACGGCCACCCTGGCAACCTGGTCTTTGGCGCAAACATTGCCGGCTTCCTCAAGGTTGCAAATGCAATGATGGCTCAGGGTGTTTGCTAGTTTGCATCGCATTTGGCGAGAAACCCGTTGTTGCAGCACGTAATTGAACAAACTGCATCGTTGGTTTAACGTAATTGTCAAAAAGGACCTTGGTCTTCCAAGGTCCTTTTTGTTCGCTTATTGATTACAGCTTTCTCGCGCTTTACGCTCTTGAAACTCCTACGCTTTACGCTCGTGAAACAAATGCGTTTCCCTCGATGAAATAGCGCTTTGGAGCATCAGCGTTTTTACTGATGCCAACGCGAGGTGAGCGTCCAATCGTTTCTCCTGGTAGCAGGGGAGCATAGTCCAGCACCAGCGGCTCAGCTGTTAGGTCATGCCCATACAGAGTCTTGTCGATGCCAAGTGCAGCACACACTTTACCTGGGCCGTTAGTAAGATCACGCAGCTTGAGCGGGTACTTGCGCACGTGCTTCGTCTGTACCGCCTCGTGCCCAGCCTGCGCTTCGCGGTTATGGCCGGTGCTCGCAGCCTCGTGACCCGCCTGCGCTTTACCCACACGTCCCGTCTCGCGGAGCTCGCGCATTACCTCTACACCCTCAAGAGGCTCAACTGCGCGCACCAAGCATCCGCTGCCAAAGCCCTCAGGACCACACACCACATTGCAGCAGTGATGCATGCCGTACGAAACATAAACGTACAAGTGACCCGCAGGTCCAAACATGGCTGCATTGCGCTCGCTAGGACCGCCAAACGCATGACTTGCGGGATCATCTTGGTCGTAAGCCTCGGTCTCCACAATTCTTGCAACTAGTTTGTGTTTCTCGCCATTAAGCGTAATTGTCCTTGTCAGAGTGCACCCCAGAAGCAGCGGTGCGGCCACATCTGAGGGATTCTCTAGAAAATCTGGAAACATGCCATCTCCTTTATTGGTTATGCGCTACAATACTACCAACCTTTAAGGACGGTGCGAGACACCGGCAAGGCCCATAGCGTTGAGTGCGCATGTTCGCTGTTGAGCCTCCATAAGGAGTGCTCTTTTTTTATGGCTCGGCATGCTCTTACGCAGATCGGAGAGTATATGAATCCACTGGCAAGTGCCACCCCGCAGCCTCGCGCGCTGCTTGTTCTCGAAGACGGAACAACCTTCGAGGGGGAGGTGCTGTGGTGCTAGCGGAGAGACCTTCGGTGAGATTGTTTTCAACACGTCCATGACGGGCTACCAGGAGATTATCTCCGATCCAAGTTACGCCGGACAGATTGTCACGCTGACCTATCCGCAGGTAGGCAACTACGGCATCGATCCTGCGGTCATGCAGCGAGACACCCTGCACTTGCGTGGCTTTGTCGTGCACGACATGTGCTACGAGCCAAGCAACTGGACATCCAAGCAGAGCCTGCCAGAGTTCCTGCAGGAAAACGGCGTCGTTGCCATCGAGGGCATCGACACCCGCGCACTGACCATGCACCTGCGCGATTTTGGCGCACAGAAGGCGGCCATCTCCACCGAGGACCTGGACCCCGCCCATCTGCTCGCGCGCGTCCAGGCGTCGCCCAGCATCTCCGAGCACAACTTTGTCCCCGACGTCTCCGTTGACGCACCTCACGTGGTTCCTGCTACGTCCAAGAAGCGCTTCAACGTTGTCGCGTATGACTGTGGCGAGAAGAACGGCATTCTCCAGGGTCTTGCAGCAAACGGCTGCGAGGTCACGGTTGTACCGTGGAACACACCTGCTGAGGACGCCTTGGCCTACAACCCAGACGGCATCTTCTTCTCCAACGGCCCTGGTGACCCAGAGCAGGTTGACGCTACGCAGGAGGCCGCTCGCGGCGTTCTGGGCAAGGTTCCCGTCTTTGGTATCTGCCTGGGCAACCAGATGCTCTCCATTGTCGCAGGTGCGGATATCGAGAAACTCAAATTTGGACACCACGGTGGCAACGAACCAGTCATGAATCTTCTAACTGGCAAGGTTGAGATTACTGCTCAAAACCACAACTACGGCCTGGTTTTCCCAAGCCTGGGCAAGCTCATTGCAGAGGAGTCCGGTGGAATCTCCGAGCACTTTGACAATCTCTGTGAGTGGTCCGCAAGGCGCATTGCTCCTGTTGTCCAGACAAAGGAGTTTGGCCGTGTCAGACTCACACACGTCAATCTTAACGACGGCACTCCAGAGGGCATTCAGTTCCTGGACATCCCCGCATTTTCTGTCCAGTATCACCCTGAGGCAAGCCCAGGACCTCACGATTCATCCTACTTGTTCAAGGCGTTTGCACGTTTGATGGAGGGACAGTCTGATTATCTTGCCATCGACGTTCGTGAGGGGAGGCGCTTCTAATGCCAAAGCGTACTGATATTAAGAAAATCCTGGTCATTGGCTCTGGCCCAATTGTTATTGGTCAGGCTTGCGAGTTTGACTATTCCGGCACTCAGGCATGCCGTGCCCTTCGCAAAGAGGGCTTTGAGGTTGTTCTGGTCAATTCAAACCCAGCAACCATCATGACTGACCCAGAAACTGCAGATAGAACCTACGTTGAGCCAATCACCGTTGAGTCCGTAACTCGCGTCATTGAGCGCGAGCGTCCTGACGCACTCCTGCCAAACATGGGCGGACAAACCGCTCTGAACTGCACTATTGGCCTTGGCGAGGCCGGCGTCCTTGACAAGTACAACATTGAGGTCATCGGCTGCAATCTGGAGTCCATCCGTACCGGCGAGGACCGTGAGCTCTTCAGCGAGGCAGTCCAAGACATTGGCCTGGAGGTTGCTCGTGCAGATATCGCTCACTCTATGGAAGATGCCCAGCGCATTGTTGCTGACCTGGGTTACCCTGTGGTCATCCGCCCAAGCTTCACTCTTGGCGGCGCTGGCGGCGGTATTGCGCACACCCCAGAAGAACTCGTAGAGATTGTGGAGCAGGGCCTCCTGCTTTCTCCAGAGCACGAGGTGCTGGTAGAGGAGTCCATTGAGGGCTGGAAAGAGATTGAGATGGAGGTCATGCGCGATACCGCAGGTAACGGTATTGTTGTCTGCTCCATTGAGAACCTCGATCCAATGGGCGTCCACACAGGAGACTCCATTACCGTTGCTCCAGCTCAGACGCTTACCGATGAAGAGCTCCAGAACCTCCGCGACTATTCCATCGCCATTCTCGAGCGTGTAGGCGTTGCCTGCGGCGGCTCCAACGTTCAGTTTGCGGTCAACCCAACTAACGGCCGCGTTATCGTCATTGAGATGAATCCTCGCGTCAGTCGTTCTTCCGCGCTGGCTTCAAGGCAACTGGCTTCCCAATTGCAAAGATGGCTGCGCTGCTCTCTGTTGGCTATACGCTTGATGAGATTACCAACGACATCACTAAGGCAACTCCTGCTGCCTTTGAGCCTTCTATCGACTACTGCGTAGTCAAGGTTCCTCGCTTTGCCTTTGTCAAGTTCAAGGGCACTAGCCGCGTTCTGACCACCCGTATGAAGTCGGTCGGCGAGGCCATGGCCATGGGCAGGACCTTTGAGGAGGCTCTGCAGAAGGCACTACGTTCCCTGGAGCAAGATCGCGCTGGTCTGGGCGCTGATGGCCACGATGTCTTTGACGAGAAGAACTTTGATGAGCTGGTCAGTAAGCCGACGCCAGAGCGTATTTTCTACGTTGCTGAGGCTCTGCGCAGAAACTGGAGCGTTGAGCGCATCCACGATATGACCGGTATTGATCCATGGTACCTGCATCGTATGGCAGGCATCATCAACGCCGAGAAACGCATCAAGGAGCTAGGACTTTCTGGCCTCACCACCGATAACATGCTTGCTGCCAAACAGCTGGGCTTCTCGGATGAGCAGCTCGCACACCTTACTGGTACCAAGACAGACGTTGTCCGTGCTGTGAGGGAAGTGCTGGGTGTTCGCCCACAGGTCAAGACAGTTGATACCTGCGCAGGTGAGTTTGGCGCAACCACTCAGTACCACTACGTCACGTACGAGAAGGGCAATGCCACGGAGTACGTGGAAGCAGAAAAGCCACGCGTTATGATTCTCTCCGCAGGTCCTAATCGTATCGGTCAGGGCATTGAGTTTGACTACTGCTGCGTTCATGCTGCCTACGCTCTTCGCGAGCAGGGCTATGAGACAGTTATGGTTAACTGCAACCCTGAGACGGTCTCTACAGACTACGACACTTCTGATCGCCTGTATTTCCAGCCTCTGACCTTTGAAGATGTCATGGACGTTATTGAGGTTGAGAAGCCAGAAGGCGTCATTGTTACCCTTGGCGGCCAGACTCCAATCAAGCTGGCACGCGCTTTGAAGGACGCCGGCGTTCCTATCATGGGTACTCAGCCAGAAGCAATTGACCTGGCAGAGGACCGCGACCGCTTCGCAGCACTTCTAGACCGCCTCAACATTGCCTGCCCACCATCGGCAGTTGCTTCTACCATGGACGAGGCTCGCGACGCTGCACGTCGCATTGGCTACCCACTGATTGTCCGCCCAAGCTACGTTCTTGGTGGTCGCGGTATGGCCATTGTCTACGACGACTCCGACCTGGTCACCTATATGGAGTCCGCGACGCACGTCACACCAGACCGTCCTGTCTACCTAGACGCCTTCCTCGAGGACGCCATTGAGCTGGACGTTGACGCTCTCTGCGACACCGAGGAGTGCTACGTAGGTTCCGTCCTGGAGCACATCGAGGAGTGCGGTATTCACTCTGGTGACTCCGCTTGCTGCTGGCCGCCCTTCTCGCTCTCTGAAAAGATTGTTGACCAGATTAGGGCCATCACCAAAAAGCTGGCGCTTGCCTGCGGCATTCGAGGTCTCTTGAACATCCAGTACGCCGTCCGCGACGAGCACGTCTTTGTCATCGAGCTCAACCCTCGCGCTTCTAGAACCGTGCCATTCTCGTCTAAGGCAACTGGCGTCTCCCTGGCCAAATACGCATCTCGCATCATGGCTGGCGAGAAGATCAGTGAGCTCATAGCACAAGGCCTGCTTCCTGACGAGAATCGCACCGTCGATTACTACGCGGTCAAAGAGGCGGTTATGCCATGGTCTAGATTCCCTGGTGCTGACTCAATCCTTGGCCCAGAGATGAAGTCTACCGGCGAGGTCATGGGCATTGCCCGCACCTTCCCAGCAGCGTACGCAAAGACTCGTGAGGCAGTTGAGAACAAGCTACCTGAGCAGGGCTCCGTCTTCATCAGTGTGTGCGACCGCGATAAGCGCGCCATTGCTCCTGTTGCTATGGCTCTGGAGAACCTTGGCTATGGCATCTACACCACGGGCGGTACCGCAAAGACGCTGCGTGCGGCTGGAATTGACTGCACCACCGTCAACCGCATTTCCGATGGTCATCCAAACGTTGTTGACCTTATGCGCGATAAGACCGTCAGCTTCATCATCAATACGCCTCATGGTCACGAGGCTCATAGCGACGGCACCAAGATGCGCGCAGAAGCTGTCAGCCAGGGCATTACCTGCGTCACCGCAATGTCTGCTGCTACCGCTCTTATCCAGGCACTTGCTGCGGCAAGAAAGAGTGAGCCCGAGATCTTTGCACTACAAGATCTTTAAAACGTGCTTTATAAAAAAAGGAGGCGGAATTTTCCGCCTCCTTTTTTATTACTCTGATTCAGCAGAATTTGATGCGGGGAGTTTTGACCCTTTAGACCTATTGCATTTCCAACAAAGTGTTTGAAGGTTATCAACAGAAGTTATGCCGCCTTTTGCTAGAGGAACAATATGATCAACCTCTAAAAGTAGATGTGGCTCTTGCGCTGTGCTAATACCACATTGTTTACAAGTATGATTGTCTCTATTTAAGATTGAGGCTCTAAGCGCAGAAGTCATGAGAGCACGTTGACCTGCAATGCTCTTTTTCCAATTTATTTTATGATTAAGATATTCAACCATTGCATTCAAATTGTTGATGTCCATAACAATAGTGTTTTTGAGTCCTGCATTTCCACCATCTGATACATATTCAAAAATGAATTTTGGATAGTACGTGTCTGCAAGGTCTATATTCTTAAATCCAAGTTTTTGTGAGAGTTTTTTCTGTTCAAATTTCTTCACAATCCAAGGGATTTCAGAATCAATACTGTTCAAGATTTCTTTTTTCTCATCAATCAGAATCTTTTTACCATCGTTAACAGCAATAAAATTATTCAAAACAGTTTCGACTTTTTCAAGTGTTTCTTCATCTGCGTTAAAGTTAAAGTATTTGCAAACATATTCAATAGGTTTATTTTTTGAATTTGCACATACATTTCGAGAGCAGTTATGCACGTTAGGTGCTGCTGATTTACTGTCAAGATACTTTCTTTTAAAGTTCCATGAGCTATTATCGGCAAATGTAGAAGTTCCATACGAATGAATACCCGGAGCTAATGGGGTAGATTTAAGTTCTTCAATATGGTCATTTAATTCGTTGCATTCATTAATGTGATGATCAATACGATGTTTAATTGATAAAAAAATTCATCACTTTTTAAAAATATCTGTCAAGCCATATTCTATATCCAGTATAAGCAATGATGAGAGGTATGGAGATATAAGGCAATCCAACAATAAGTGAAAGAATAAACATGCCTAAAAAAAGAAATATACGGTGATCTTTATTAATTTTTTTCTTCATGAATAACTCCTTCAAATTTTTAAACAACACTTAAATACTAAGTAATATAGAACAAATTAAATGTAATCCATATCAAGTCAAAGCATATTTATTTTTATTATTTGTTATGTTTGAAGAAAGAAAAAAATTACATAGAAGATTATGTGAATGAAACGGTATTTCAAGTTGCTCATTGATGAAGAAGTTTGTTATTATTGCAAGGCTGCATAAATATGCGGGCGTGGCGGAACTGGCAGACGCGCTAGATTTAGGTTCTAGTGGACTAAGTCCGTGGGGGTTCGATTCCCTCCGCCCGCACCATGCAGAAATTTGGTTAAGAGCTGGTACGCCAGCATTTTTTACGAGACACTGGAGGAACGTTGAACATCACCGTTACCGCAGATAAGCCAGTTGACGAGAAACTCACCGTCAAGGTTACAGTTCCTGCTGCAGAGGTAGACGCTGCCATTAAGCAGGCTTACAAGGACATTGCAAACAAGTATTCCTTCCAGGGTTTCCGCAAGGGCCGCGCACCTCGTCCTGTCATTGACGGCATTGTTGGCCGCGAGGCAGTCCTTGCTCAGGCAACCAACGATCTTCTCGGCGCAGCAGAGCCACAGCTTCTTGAGAAGCTTGACCTTGTTCCTGTTGGCCGTGGTGATTACAACCAGGACGCAGACCTTCCTGTTGAGGGCCAGGATTACTCCTATGAGGTAGTCTTCAACGTTCGTCCTGAGGCTAAGCTTGATTCTTACGATGCTCCAGCAATCAACATGCCTCCAAATGAGGCAACTGAGGCTGAGGTTGATCACCAGATTAAGCAGCTTCTTTCTTATCAGGCTAAGTTTGAGAACACCAAGGAGAAGCGCGCTGTTAAAGAAGGCGACACCATTGGTGTAGACATCAAGAACATTGAGGGCGCTGCTCACATGGAGGGCGAGGACCGCGTTCTTACCCTTAATGGCACCCAGGCTCCACAGGAGCTTGAGGAGGCACTCATCGGCATGAAGCCAGGTGAGGAGAAAGAGGTCAAGTGGACTCACAGCCACACTCACGGCGATGAGGTTCACTCCCACGACTACGACATCAACGTTAAGGTTGTTGCTCACAAGAAGTCCGTCACTCCAGAGCTGACTGACGAGCTTGCAAAGAACACCTTTGGTTATGATACTGTCGAGAAACTCCGTGAGGCTGTTAAGTCTGAGATTGAGTCCGACAAGAAGAACTCTCTTCCAACTCTTAAAGAGGATCGCGTTGTTGAGGCTGTAGGCAAGCGTCTTCAGCTTGACGAGGTTCCAGAGGAGTACAAGAACGAGGTCTTCAACGAGATTGCTCAGGAGTTCCTGAGTGGTCTTCAGCAGCAGGGTATGACTCTTGATATGTTCTTGGCTGCACGCGGCATCAAGACTGATGACTTCATCTCCGATCTTCGTGTTCAGGCTGAGGAGCGCGCACGTCAGTCCCTGGCTCTTGACGCAGTGGCTGCAGAGCTCAAGCTTGAGGCAACTGAGGATGACATCCGCGCAGAGTTTGAGCGCGCTGGTGTTCCTAACGTTGAGGCTGCAATTGAGGAGTGGCGCAAGGCTGGCCGTCTTCCTGCAATCCGCGAGTCCATCCGTCGCTCTAAGGCTCTTGATTGGCTGCGTGACAACGCAACCGTCACCGTTGTCGACGAGATTGCTGAGGCTGCTAAGGAAGAGCAGAAGGCAGAGAAGAAGCCTGCTAAGAAGGCTCCTGCTAAGAAGAAGGCAGCTAAGAAGGACGAGGACGCAGAGAAGGACGCTGAGTAGTCCACAACTGGTTGGGTTTCTCGCCAGAAAGACTGCGCCAAAAGTTGCAGTTACTTGAATTTTTCATACCCCGGGTTAGAGACATGCTTCCCGGGGTATGTTTCTAAGAAAAGACCTTTGAAGGAGGATTATGCATTATCCAACAAACATTCCAACCATTCCGTATGTTATTGAGCAGACTCCTCGTGGTGAGCGTACCTATGACATCTACTCCAGACTGCTCAATGATCGTATTGTTTTCTTGGGTGAGCCGGTAACGCGCGATTCTGCAAACCTGGTCATTGCACAGCTTTTGCACCTTGAGAGCCAGGACCCAGATAAGGATATTTCTCTCTACATTGACTCTCCTGGTGGAGACGTTTATGCAGGTCTGGGCATTCTTGATACCATGAACTTCATCAAGCCTGATGTCTCAACAATCTGCGTTGGCATGGCAGCATCAATGGGCGCAGTTCTTCTTGCAGCTGGTGCAAAGGGTAAGCGTCTTGCGCTCCCTAACTCTATGGTTATGATTCACCAGCCATCCAGCGGTGTTCAGGGTCAGCAGACTGATATCCAGATTGTTGCAGATGAGACAAAGTGGATTCGTCAGCACCTCAACGAGTTGCTTTCGGATTATACTGGACAGCCTATCGAGAAGGTCAATGTAGACACCGAGCGCGATAATTATCTTCGTGCACAGGAGGCTGTGACTACGGTCTGGTTGACCGCGTTATCTCTTCTCGTAACGACCAATAATTGTTCTCGTATTGAGGGTTTAAGTTATGGCTAATGACCAGAACTTCTCGCCTTTTGGCGGATTAGATGAGATGCACTGTTCTTTCTGCGGAAAGAGTAGGTCGCAGGTAAATAAGCTTATTCAGGGTCCTGGTGGCGTATGCATTTGTGATGAATGCGTCTCTACCTGCTCGGATATGATTGATGAGTCTCTCGGCTTTGATGAAGAGTCAGAGATTGAGACTCACTCTGATGAGCCTGTTATCAAAGACCTGCCAACTCCACACGAGATTTATGATGAGTTGTCTCAGTACGTAATGGGTCAGGAAGACGCAAAGCGTGCTATGTCGGTTGCGGTGTATAACCATTACCGTCGTATTCTTTCGGGCAACGATGAGCCTCAGGAGGGCCAGGAGGACGTTGAGATTGCTAAGTCCAACATCTTGCTGCTTGGTCCAACCGGTACTGGTAAAACCTTGCTTGCTCAGACGCTTGCTCGTTTTCTTGAGGTTCCGTTTGCTATTGCTGACGCAACAACCCTTACCGAGGCTGGCTACGTTGGTGAAGATGTCGAGAATATCCTGCTTAAGCTCATTACTGCTGCTGACGGCGATGTTGAGCGCGCTCAAGTAGGCATTGTCTACATCGATGAGATTGACAAGATTGCTCGCAAGGCCGAGAACCTCTCTATTACTCGTGACGTCTCTGGTGAAGGTGTTCAGCAGGCACTTCTGAAGATTCTTGAGGGTACGGTGGCAAGTGTTCCACCAACAGGTGGCCGTAAGCACCCTCAGCAGGAGCTTATTCACATTGATACCACCAATATCTTGTTCATCTGTGGCGGCGCTTTTGTTGGCCTGGATAAGATTGTTGCTGACCGCATTGGTAAAGGGAATTGGCTTTAACTCTGACGTTGCTCAGAATGTCAAAGAAGGTGAGTCCGAGCTTATCGCCAAGGTAATGCCTCAGGATCTGCACAGGTTTGGCATGATTCCAGAGCTTTTGGGCCGTATTCCAGTTATCACTTCTACTCGTGAGCTTGGTGAGGAAGATCTGATGAGCATTCTCACAGATCCAAAGAATGCTCTTACCAAGCAGTACAAGCGCATGTTTGAGCTTGAGGGAGTAGACCTTGAGTTTACTGAGGATTCACTTAGAGAGATTGCTAAGAAGGCTTTAGCTCGCGGCACCGGTGCTCGTGGTCTTCGTGCAATCTGTGAGTCTACGTTGCAAGAGATCATGTTTGATCTGCCATCAGATTTGGATATCACAAAGGTTGTGGTTACTCCAGAAAGCGTTGGCGGAGATAATGCTCCAGAAATCATTAAGGGCAAAAAGGGCTAGCAGCTTAGTAAAAATTGATTGACTGTTTATTGCGCGCACCGCTTTGGCGGTGCGTTTTTCTATTCCAAAATGTTATGACAAATATGAAAAAAATAGTGATGACCTTGAGTTTATTACCTCTTACAAATTGCATGCCGCTTGCAGCTGAATGAATACCGTTTAGAGGAGACGATTACAAATACTGCAAGATTCTCTCTATTTTTTATTCAAGATTGTTTTAAGGAGAGACCGAAGAATAGAGGAACAATGAAAGCCAAAAAAGTAGCTGCAGGAATTGTGGTGCTGGTACTTGTAATTGTTTCTGTTCTCTATGGTGTTGTGGAATATAACTACCACGGACATCTATTTGAGTGGTGCATTCCTGCAATGAGGAGGAATGCTGCTCAGTATTTTATTGATAATTGGCGTTCTGAGCTAGGGCAGGAAGATTCAGTCTGGATAAGCCAGTCTGGATTAAATGATTTGAAAGTTGAAGATTTGCAAATTTCTGGTCCGGTTCAATTTGTCTATTCAAAAGACGGAGAGCTTTTTTGTAACTCCGTGTATTGGATGATTTCAACAAACGGAAAGTTTATTGGCTATGTGATGCAAGACCTTGGACCGCACGCCATAAATGCGCTGCTAGGAAATGCAGAGGCATATCATATTCAATTTAAGAATGCCGATATTTTTAATGCTGCAACGCAAAATAGTCAGAGTAATACCTGTGTATGCCTAAAGATAATCAATACATCTGATACACGAGCGACAACAGACAATATTGATTTGTGTATTGGTGATCAGGTGGCATACTCTCAATCCGTGAGTGGGGAAATGCAAGTTTATCAGCGTAATCAACTGTTTCAGAATAAAGATACTGAGTGGATTAATAGAATTCACCAAATTGCTCAGAGCGCAAATCTCAATAGCCGAGAAAAACTTACTGACGTAGTAAATTAGTAATATGACAAGAAAGTCAAAATGAATTACCTCCCATTTCTTGGACACGAGAAATAGAAAGCAGTTCAAAACACACCTAAGTCAGATAATCTGTTAAAAAGACGTATACATTACGCCGAAAATAGCTGAAACATGCAGAATATCTGACTTAGAAGTGTAATATGCCTGCAATTGAGCAGAATATCTGACTTAAGTGTGTTCCTTAGGTGCGGAATTTACCTATAGTTAAATTTCTTATATAAGTCTATTCATGTATAAGCATATTAGATGAAGCTTATGCATAGAGATGCATATCAGGTAGTGCGACCGCCTAACTGCCTGCTATCTTGATTAAGAACATGTCGATTCTTCGGCAGAACCTACCAAAGCTGCGCTATTTTGTGCGCCAGGTCTAAAAGCCGACGCTAACATGCTGCAGAATCATAATCACCCGCATATGAACTGCCTTCCATTTCTTATGTCCAAGAAATGGAAGGCAGTTCAGGATACGAGAAATGGGAGGTTTTCTTTTGCGTTATAGATTGCCGCCACCAAGTTTGTTGTATGACGTAATAACTTTGGTGCGGGTTTTAGTGCCTGGTGGAAAAACGGTGTCAAACAACGGCATCAAGCCGCGGAAAAGAACACCACTTTGCACGCGGTGAGAAAGACCTCTTACCGTACGTCTTGATTCTTCAAGCTGTGAACGAAGCTCCTCAAGATAAGGGGAACGACGAGCATAGAACCAGAAAAGACCCGCAAGATCTGAGTTTGGATAGAGCCAAGGTCTGTTGTCTGGTCCTGCAAAATGCGCAATACAGATATTCTTACGAGCCTCTTCGTATTCTTCTCGCACATCTTTTGGCGCCTGAGCAACAATGTGATCACGGCGGAGGAATTGCCAGTCTACCAGGTAATTCCACTTCATATTAATGCGGAGATAATGGCCGTTTACAAACCTGTTAAGAACATCTTGATCAAGCCATCGCCATGCACGCATGGTTGACACCTTAAGAAACTCCTCAGGGGAAATCTGCTCTCTAATCTCTTCAAGGTTCATCAAAATGACGCCTGCCTGGAAGTAATCGTGAGGATCATCCATGCCCAGCTCATTTTTGAGGTAGGGGCCAACTGTGGCGTCATAGCCATCAATCTGACCAATAGTATCTGCGTCGCGCGTAGCGCCTACCAAGTATCCCTGTGACGTCGATATCATAGAGCTCTGCAATATCGGTATTAACTACCAGGTCAGAGTCAAGGTAGATGGCTTTATTGACGTTAGGAAGCAGTGAGGGAGCAAGCAGTCTGTAGTAAGTTTCTGGTCTAAAGTGACCATGATGAGGAAGCTCAATATCACCAAGGGCAGCGTCAACATCTAAGAAACCAACATGGACGTTATCAACAAGCTGCGCCTGACGAGTAAGCGTAATCATGCTGGTAGGAGTGAGGTCACGAGTTAAAACAATGATGTCGTAACGGCGCTCTGGATTGACGTTCTCAATGATGGATTGAATTGCTACAGACAAATACGGCACAAAGTTATCGCTGCAGGCAAATACAAGCACAACGTCATTAAGAGCAAGTCCCAGCTCATCGGATGAGCTTGCAAGCATTGCTCCAGAAAGTTGCGCCCTGCCTGTTCCAACAAGGCGTTGTGTGGGTATTTTACGTAATCTTCTCATACGTAAGACTTTAACACTTAGACGCCAAAAACGCCTGCTGCGTTTGCCATTACTTCACTTTGCACAGAGTATCCACGGGCCTCACTGAGCCCGAGAAGAGCTCGCTTAAGGCTATCCACAATGTCCGCCGCGCCAATATCTGTTTGATTACTGGAGGGAAGGTCAGTCTCGGTAAGAAGCTTATCTTGTGGATACACCTTAGCGTATTCACGGCCACGCTTGGTCTTAAGGCTCATCTCGCCAACAGAGAACCAACAGCCAAGCTTAATAGCCCTTTGGAGCTCTTCTGAGCTACCGCTAAACCAATGGATGATAGGAACACACTCTTGAGCGGCTCCTGTCTGTTCAAGAATGTCTAGCACCGCATTAACGCTTCTAACGGTGTGCATCGAGAGCACTCGTGGCTGGTCGTTGCGTGAAAGCTCTGCTGCACGTGCGCAGATCTTTGTAAAGGCCTTAACTTGCAATCTTGCAACCCATCAACACAATAGCGAGAAGAAAAATCCAGTCCAATCTCACCAACGTATGGTGTCTGCTCCATAAGCTCTAGCAGGAGCTCTATATCTTTTTGAGTAACGCGCTCATCAGAGATGTACCAGGGGTGCGCTCCAAGTCCCACACGGATGTTGTCTTGCGTAAGCTGAGGAGCAAGTTCTAGGTAGTCGTGAGGAGTAACACCGCAGGTAAAGAAACCCAATCCAGTGTCATTAGAACTTCTCGCTACATTGAGTGGGAAGTCCATAAGGTTGGCATGGACGTGCGCATCAAAGTATGTGAGGTTACTCATGATCAAGACCTGATAAATGCAAAATAACGTCTGAGGCAATCATCTGACCCATAATAGGAGGGTAGTAGGACATAGTTCCTAGCTTGGCAGATTTGCCGGTTGCGCCTTCTGGTGCAAAAACTGGTCGCGCTGACTCGGGGGAGTAGAGCACACGGAAGTCGGCAAGGCCGCGCTTCTTGGACTCTTTTCTCATTACTCTTGCAAGAGCATCTGTATGTGTTTTTGAAAGCGTAGTAATCTCCAGAAGTTCTGGGTGGATTTTATTGCCGCCGCCCATGCTGGAGATGAGGTAGATATCGTTTTTCTGGCACCATGCCACAACAGCTAATTTGGCAGAAATGGTATCGATGGCATCAACTACAACATCTGGTTTTGGAAGAGCAGAGAGCTGCTCGTCAACGTTGTCTTTTAGCAGAAAAGCATCAAGCGTGACCACGTGAGCGTCTGGATTAATGTCCAGAATCATCTCTTTGGTAACGTCAACTTTTCTATTTCCAATGGTGCTCACATAGGCAATAGCCTGTCTATTAAGGTTGGATGCTTCTACTGCATCAGCATCCACTAAAACAAAGGACCCCACACCGCCTCTGGCCAGCGCCTGAACACAGTTTGAACCAACGCCACCAAGCCCTAAGACCATGACGCAGGAATTTTGAATCTGTCCAAGGCGGTCTTTTCCTAGGACAAGTTCAAGTCGAGCAGTGGCTTCAGGAATTGTGGCAGACATAGAGCTCCTCATAAAAAGTATCTGCAGATAGTATAGCTTGTTACTCCACCTACGCTTCAAGAAGTGTAGACGGATAGTAATTTTAACTAATGGTAAGAAAGCGCCCCATAAGTCATCTTTTATTAGTAGAATAAATGAAGCAAATTTTGACGATGTTGTCAGCATATGAAAGGCAAGATTACTGTGGAAGAAATGCCCAAGAATTATGATCCTCAGGCAGCTGAACCTGAGCTCATTGAAAAGTGGATGAAGGCAGATTGTTATGGTCGTAGCAAAGGAACTGAAGACCGTACGGTAGTTATCCCTCCACCAAACGTTACTGGCATCCTTCACATGGGCCATGCCATGGATGACACCATCCAGGACACTTACATTCGTTATTCTCGCATGCGCGGTTATTCAACTCGTTGGATTCTTGGAACTGACCACGCAGGCATTGCAACCCAGACTAAGGTTGATAAGAAGCTTAAGTCAGAGGGTATTTCTCGCCTTGAGATTGGTCGCGAGAAGTTCCTGGAGGCTTGCTGGGATTGGACGCGCGAGTACGGCGGAACCATTGTTTCTCAGATTAAGCGCATGGGCTGCTCCATTGATTTTAATGACGAGAAGTTCACCATGTCTCCTGAGTACACTCAGGCAGTACGCAAGGTCTTTGTTGACTGGTATCATGACCAGCTCATTTATCGCGGAAAGCGCATCGTAAACTGGTGTCCTCATTGCGAGACTTCTATTTCTGACGATGAGGCAGAGTACGCTGACGAGAAGGGCCATCTTTGGTACCTGCGTTACCCACTCAAAGAGCCTGTTAATGGCGTTGAGTACATTACCGTAGCAACTACTCGTCCAGAGACTATGTTGGGTGATACCGGCGTAGCTGTCTCTCCTCAGGATCCAGAAAAAGCAGATCTTGTTGGAAAGACCGTTATTCTGCCCATTGTTAATCGAGAGATTCCAATTTTTCTCTGACTGGCATGTTGACGCAGGCTTTGGTACCGGTTTTGTTAAGGTAACTCCAGCTCATGACCCTAATGACTTTGCTATGGGTCAGACTCACAATCTTGAGCAGATCAACATCTTTGATGAGCACGCTGTTGTTGTTGACGGTTATGGTGAGTTCTCTGGTCTTGATAGAGATCAGGCTCGTGAGGCTATTGTTGCTTGGTTTGAAGAGCATGGCCTGCTTGATCACGTTGAAGACCTTGATCACTCCGTTATGCATTGCTACCGCTGCGGCACAACTCTTGAGCCATGGCTCTCTGAGCAGTGGTTTGTTGCCGTTGACAAGCTCAAAGAGCCTGCAGCGCAGGTAGTTAAAGACGGTCAGGTTACCTTCCACCCAGAGCGTTGGACTCAGACCTACCTCACTTGGATGGAGAATCTCCGTGATTGGAATATCTCCAGGCAGCTTTGGTGGGGACACCGCATTCCTGTGTTTTATTGCGATGATTGTGGCTGGCAGGATGCGCTTATGGAAGATACCGATGTCTGTCCAAAGTGCGGCGGCCATCATGTTCATCAGGATGAGGACGTTCTGGATACCTGGTTCTCTTCTCAGCTGTGGACTTTTGCTACACAGGGTTGGCCAAATCATCCTGAGCAGCTTGAGGGTCACCACCCAACACAGGTCCTGGTAACCGCTCGAGACATCATTGCGCTTTGGGTTGCTCGCATGATTATGAGCTCGCTCTACTTTACCAAAGAGATTCCATTCCACGATGTCTACATCTACGCAACCATTTTGGCTAAGGACGGCAGCCGCATGTCCAAGTCAAAGGGTAACGGCGTAGATCCTATGGATCTGATTGCTAAGTATGGTGCAGACGCAATGCGTTATAACCTGCTTACGCTTATCACTAACAACCAGGACGTCAAGTTTGATGCTGTCCTTGATAAGAAGACTCGCGAGCTTATTGAGTCTCCAAGAACTGATCAAGCACGTTCATTTGTTACTAAGATTTGGAATGCAAGCCGTTTTGTTCAGATGAATCTTGACGGCTACACTGCCGGTATGCCAAAGGCAGAGACGCCTGAAGATGCATGGATGTTCTCGCGCCTTGCAAAGGTTGTTGCAGAGACAACTGAGCAGCTTGAGACCTATGGCTTTGGTGAGTACGCCCGCAATATTCAGTCCTTCTTCTGGAATGACGTTTGCGACTGGTATATTGAGCTTTGCAAGGGCCGCCTTCTGGACGGAACTCCTGAGGAGCGCTTGCAGGTTCAGCGCAACCTTGTCTTTGTCCTGGATGTCAGCATGAGGCTTTTACATCCAGCCATGCCATTTGTTACCGAGAGCGTTTGGGATGCTCTTCCTGCATCAGGCCTTTGAGCCACGACGCAGAGTTCTTGATGGTCTCTGAGTGGCCAGACCCACAGAAGCTTGCAAACTTTGTTGACGAGGCAGCTGAGCATAACTTCTCGCTTGCTAAGACCGTTGTTTCTGCTGTTCGTTCTTCTCGCGCTCGTTACAGGCTGTCTCCAAAGACAGACCTTGCTGTTGTGGTTAAAGCTCCAGTACAGGATGTTGCAGCGCTGAAGGAACAGGCAGCCTTCATCCAGAACGTTGGTCGCGTAAGCTCGCTTGAGGTTGCTGAGGCGCCTCAGAAAGCCTGCTGGTTCTGTTTCTGTCACCGATGCTGGCCTTGAGATGTACGTTGTTCTGGGCGAGCTTGTTGACCTAACTGCAGAGGCTAAGCGTCTTCAGAAGGATCTTGAATCCGCAAAGAAGGAACTCTCTGGCGTGGAGCGCACCCTTGCTAACGAGGGCTTTGTTGCTAAGGCAGCGCCTGAAGTTATCGAGAAGAAACGTGCACGCGCAGAAGAACTTACTACGCTTGTTGCTCAGCTAGAGCAGCAGATTGCTGACTTCTCATAGGTAAAACTTGATGCGGTGTAACAGCCGCATCATGTGTTTAGTACGTGCATGCAGTCCACTTTAGGTTAGGAACAACATGTCTGAGGTTAAATCCGATATCGAGATTGCTCAATCATCCGAGATGCTTCCCATCTTTGAGGTGGCAAAGCGTGCGGGTATTCCAGAGGATTTGCTGGAGCCTTATGGTCGCTATAAGGCAAAGCTTGATGCACGTGCTTGGCAGATAAGCCTCTTCGCGGCAAGCTTGTGCTGGTAACTGCCATTAACCCAACGCCAGCGGGCGAGGGAAAGACCACTACCTCGGTAGGTTTGGCGGATGCTTTGACCAGCTTGGGACAGTCTGCCATGTTGGCTCTTAGAGAGCCTTCTTTGGGTCCAGTCTTTGGCGTTAAGGGTGGCGCTGCAGGCGGTGGATATGCCCAGGTAGTTCCTATGGAGGACATCAACCTTCACTTTACCGGAGACTTCCACGCTATTGGCGCTGCAAACAACCTCTGCGCGGCCATGCTGGATAACCACATCAAGCAGGGTAATAGCCTTAACATTGATCCACGCCGCGTGGTGTGGAAACGCTGCGTTGATATGAACGATCGCCAGCTCAGAAATGTTGTTGACGGCCTTGGTGGCATTGCAGACGGCATGCCAAGACAAGACGGCTTTGATATCACGGTCGCTTCCGAGGTCATGGCCGTATTTTGCCTTGCTTCGGGCATCAAAGATCTTAAAGAGCGCCTGGGTAGAATGGTTATTGCCTACACCTACGATCGCAAGCCTGTTACCGTCAGTGACATTCACGCAGAGGGGGCTATGACCGCACTGCTCAAAGATGCTATTCAGCCTAATCTGGTCCAGACACTTGAGCACACACCTGCTCTTGTCCACGGCGGTCCTTTTGCCAACATTGCTCACGGTTGCAATACGGTTGAGGCAACAAAGACTGCTCTTCGTCTTGCTGATTACGTTGTTACCGAGGCTGGTTTTGGTGCAGATCTTGGTGCCGAGAAGTTCTTGGACATCAAATGCAGAGCTACTGGCCTTGCTCCATCGGCTGTTGTTTTGGTGGCAACCGTTCGTGCTCTTAAGTACAACGGAGGCGTTGCCAAAGCAGATCTTAACCAGCAAAACGTTGATGCGCTTAAAGAGGGCATTCCTAACCTGCTTCGTCACGTTGACAACATCCAGACCGTTTATGGACTTCCTGTAGTTGTTGCTATCAATGCATTCCCAACCGATACCGCAGAAGAGCTTGCTCTGGTAGAGGAGGAGTGCAAGAAGCGTGGCGTAAATGTAGTGCTGTCTGAGGTTTGGGCAAAAGGTGGAAAGGGTGGTCAAGCTTTGGCAGAAGAGGTCATGCGCCTCTGTCAGACTGAGTCTAAACTCACCTTTGCATACGATGTCAAAGAGTCTTTGAAGCAGAAGATTACTGACATTGCTACCAAGATTTACCACGCTGATGGCGTTGAATTTGCTCCAAGTGCCGCCAAGCAGCTTCAGCAGCTTGAAGAGCTTGGCTTTGGTGAGCTTCCTATTTGTATGGCAAAAACTCAGTACTCATTTACTGATGATCAGACTAAATTGGGTGCTCCAGAAAACTTTAAGATTACCGTGCGAGAAGTTCGTGTTTCTGCAGGTGCTGGCTTTGTGGTCTGCCTTACGGGCTCTATCATGACCATGCCAGGACTTCCAAAGGTTCCTGCTGCAGAGCACATTGATGTTCTTGATGATGGAAGAATTGTGGGTCTTTCTAATGTCTTATCCCTCTTCACCAGAAGAAGTAGCGTTTACAACCTATAGCGCAGACTCTTATGCCCAGCATCTTGCTGCTAAAGAGCCTATTCCTGGTGGTGGTAGTGCCGCTGCCTATGTAGGAGCACTCGCAGTATCTTTGGCTTCAATGGCTGGTGTGTATGCACAAGGAAAACCTGCCTATGCTCAGCATGAAGACGATCTTGCAAAATATATTGCTCGAGCCAGTGCACTCCGTCAGGACTTTATGGAGCTTATGGACGAGGACTCTCGCCAGTTTTTGCTGGTTTCCAGCGCGTTTAGTGTGTCTAAAGATGACCCAAAGCGCCCAGAGATTGTTGAGGATGCTCTTAAAGAAGCAGCTCAACCTCCGCTGAAGGTTATGAGAAAAGTGTGCGAGTCCATTGAACTTCTCGAAGAGATGCTCATCAAGGGATCTCGTATGCTTTTATCCGACGTAGGTTGCGGTGCTGCTCTTGCGCGCGGTGCTTTGATTGCAGCTTCTCACACGTTGTTTGTAAACACGCGCTCCATGCATGATACGGCCTATGCTCAAACATTGCTTGATGAGGCAGATGAGCTTTTGGACACCTATGTATCACGAGCTGATGCCGTAAGTGATGCGGTGAGCGCACAGCTGAGACAGGAGGCATAACATGAGCTCAGAGATTACTTCACAGGAGCTTCGTGGCGCTCCTGTTGCTAAAGAAATAACTGAAACTTGCCGCTGAGGTCAAGGAACTTCGCGCACAAGGCGTAACTCCTAAGCTGGTTATTGTTCGCATTGGACAGAAAAGCGACGACCTTACCTATGAGCGTGCGGCATATACGCGTGCGGAGAAGGTGGGCTTTGAAGTTGAGACCATTGAGCTTCCAGAAGACGCCACACAAGAGCAGGTAAATGCTACGTTTGACCATGTTTCTGCCGACGCATTGGTGCATGGTTGTCTGCCCATGCGTCCTTTTCCTGCTGGAATTGACGAGCATGAGGCGCTTCAACATCTAGCTCTAGAAAAAGATGTTGATTGCGCAACCGATTCTATGTTGTTGGCAACGCTTTGTGGAACTCCTGGCGCACTGGGACCTTGCACCGCAGAGGCAGTTCTCGCGCTTCTCGATTTCTACCAGGTGTCTCTTGAGGGAACGCCTGTTGCAGTTGTTGGTCGCTCTAACGTCATTGGTCGTCCGGTAGCTGCGCTTTTAAGCGCCAGAAACGCTACAGTAACGGTATGCCACAGCAAGACCAAAGACCTTGCTGATGTGCTTAAACAGGCAGAGGTTGTAGTTGTAGCTGCAGGTCGTGCGCATCTTATTGGAGCTGACTGTGTACGAGCCGGTCAGACTATCATTGACGTAGGTATTAACTGGGATGAAGACGCTCAAAAACTTGTTGGCGACGTCAATACAGAGCAGGTAGCACCGCTGGTGAGTGCTTACACTCCTGTTCCTGGCGGTGTAGGCAGCGTAACTACTGCAATTCTTGCTCGCCATGTTGTTGCCGCAGCTCAAAGAACGCTTGCATAAGAATGAAAGGTAGGTTACCTCGTGGCAGCAGAGAATAACTATAAAGAGCTTGACCAAGAGCGCGTAAAAGCCGCAGTCACTGAGTTCTTACTTGCTATTGGCGAGGATCCAGAGCGAGAAGGTCTGCTTGATACGCCAGATCGTGTTGCTCGTGCTTGCGTGGAGCTCTTTGGTGGCATGCAGGAAGACCCTGCAGCTCACCTGCGTAAACAGTTCCATGAAGAGGGCAATAAAGAGATGGTTATTGTCCGCGACATTCCTTTTTCGTCTACTTGCGAGCATCACATTTTGCCCTTTGTGGGTAAGGCACACGTTTGCTACATTCCACAAAATGGTCGCATTACCGGCCTTTCCAAGATTGCTCGCTGCGTCAGTGGATATTCTCGCCGTCTGCAGGTACAGGAGCGCCTCACAGGCCAGATTGCAGACGCTATGGTAGAAGAGCTTGATCCTTTGGGCGTTTTGGTGGTTATGGAGGCTGAGCACATGTGCATGAGTATGCGCGGCATTAAGGCGTCGGGCGCTTTGACCACCACGTCTGCAGTTCGTGGCATTTTTAAGACTAACGAGAAAACCCGTGCAGAGGCTATGCGTCTGCTTGGTCTATAAGAGGTCTGTGCAATGAGTTATTCCGTTCCTTTTTTTGTGCCTGAGCTGAGCTACGAGCAGTCTTTAAAGGTGCTTCATGATACAAAGAAGTTTGGTATCCAGCCCCTGCTGGAGAGCGTAGAAGACATGCTCAAAGAGCTGGGCAACCCTGACCTTTGCTTCAAGAGTGTTCAGATTGCAGGCACCAACGGCAAAACGTCTACCTCCAGATACACTGCAGCTCTGCTCAAGGGAGAAGGTCTCAAGACCGCTCTTTACACGTCTCCCGAGCTCATCAGCTATACCGAGCGCATGGAAATCAACGGCGTACCTGTTTCTGAAGCAGCTTTTGCTCACGGCGTCTCTGCAGCTCAGGTGGCAGGGGAGCGCGTTAACGCTCAGCGAGCTGCCCTAGGTGAGCGTCCCTATGACATCACCGAGTTTGATCTGCTTACGGTTGCAGCCTTGGTTGTTTTTGCTGAAGCAGAGATTGACGCCTGCGTGCTTGAGTGCGGTATGGGCGGCAGGTGGGACGCAACAAGCGCCGCTCAAAACATCATCTCCGTTGCCATCACGGGCGTTGGTCTGGATCATACGCGCATCTTAGGTGATACCCTCGAGGCTATTGCTGGCGAGAAGGCCGCTATCATTAAGCATGATCGCACCTGCGTGCTTGGCGTGGGAACGACAACTCCTCAGAGCGTCCAGGATGTATTTTTGTCCCAGGCGGCTTCTGCGGGCGTTGTTCCAACTCTTCTTGTAGCTGACAAGCCAGAAGACGTTGAGGGAGAGGTTTCTGCTGGTCAGACATCTGACCATCCAGAGCTGCCTCACGCACATTTCTTCATTACCAAAAAGCCTAAGAGCATCGGTTTTCCGCTTGAGCTTACGGTTGTGACACCGCGTGCAACCTACGAGGATCTTGCCGCACTTAAACCAAGCTACCAGGCTGCAAACATTGCCCTGGCAACCTGCTTAGCTGAGGATTTTCTCGGTCGTCCACTTGATGCGGAGAAAGCGTTTTTCTCCACAACTAGGTGCCCTACGCCTGGCAGGTTCCAGCTCCTTCAGCCAAAGCCTTTAGTGCTTATCGACGCGGCTCACAACCCTCAGTCAATCGAGACATTCTTAATTGCTATCCGCTCAATTGAGCCAGAAGTTGCTAATAGACCTATGCTTTTGACTGCAGTTTTTGCAGATAAAGACGTTAAGGGCATCGCAGAACTTCTCGCCAAAGAGTTCCCTGAGGTAGCGGTAACCCAGACAGATAACGATCGCGCCATGGATGCAGATGAGCTTTCTGAGCTGTACAAAGCCTGCGGCGCTAATGTGGTAGCTGTGTACAGAAGCGTTCCCGAAGCAGTGGACGCCTTGTGCGAGAAGGGCTTTGTAGCATGTGGAACAATTTCACTTGCTGGCGAGGTTGCTGCACAATTTAGTGATGCTTTGGTAAAATAAATTTATCTGCGACATTTCGCCCATTTTTGAGGCAGTTTGTCGTACGATTTAGGAGAGAACAAAAAGCCAGCAGAAGGGGCTGTCAGATGCAGGAGATTCTTGATCAGATTATTACACCTGAGGTACGTATGGTTATTTACCTCATGGTTATTTGCGTCGTAATGCTTTATATCCTTTCTATCATCTACGTTATTCGCGATGCTCAGCGTCGTGGCGCAGAGCCTTGGTGGATGTGGGCAGTCATTTCTGTTGTTCCTGTTGTTGGTCTGCTTGCATACGTTATTTTGCGTCCAAGCAGCTACCTCATTGACCGCGAGGAGCAGGACTTGGATATTGCCCTTCGTGAGCACCAGCTGTCTCACTACGGCATTTGCCCTAAGTGCTCCGCTCCAATCGACCGCGATTTTATTGTGTGCCCAATCTGCAATACGCAGGTTAGAAACGTTTGCCCAACATGCCATCGTCCACTGAATGCAGACTGGAAGGTTTGCCCTTACTGCCGTACTCGCATTCAATAACGTTTGGTTTTGTTCTTTATGATGGCAATCTGGTGTTTTACAACAGAGACTATGTAGGCGTCTGCTCCTAAGCTCCTGTGTGAGCAGAGTAGGCGCCGTGCCTGTTTCTATGAGTATCTACCTCTGAGGGGTTTTACATGAAGGTTTTATATAACGACGGCCATGTTGGTGAGATTAACAATCCAGCTGAAGAGCTTGAGGTTATTCGTCACGATGCAGCTCATCTGCTTGCTCAGGCTTTGAAGCGTCTGTATCCTCACGCACAGTTTGCCTATGGTCCAGCAACCGAAAATGGTTTCTACTATGACGTTGATCTTGGAGACACTAAGGTTAACGAGGACGATTTCCCAGCTATTGAAGATGAGATGAAGAAGATTGCCAAAGAGAATCTTAAGATTGAGACATTTGAGCTTCCTCGCGACGAGGCTATTGCCTACATGAAGGAGCGCGGCGAGTCTTACAAGGTTGAGCACATTGGCGATCTTGCTCCTGACGCACACATCACCTTCTATAAGCAGGGTGAATACGTTGACATGTGCGTTGGACCTCACATGCTCTACACCAAGGGTGTTAAGGCTTTCAAGCTGACCAGCATTTCTGGCGCCTATTGGAAGGCCGATAAGAACAACAAGATGCTCACCAGAATTTATGGTGTTGCATTTGGTTCCAAAGAGGAGCTTGCTCAGTACCTCAAGATGATTGAAGAGGCCGAGAAGCGCGACCACAGGAAGATTGGCCGCGAGATGGAGCTCTTCATGATGTCCGACTTTGGTCCAGGCTCTCCATTCTGGCTTCCAAACGGCATGGCTCTGCGCAATGCTCTGACCGATTACTGGCATGAGATGCAGGCTCGCTTTGGTTATCAGGAGGTTCAGACTCCACTGATCCTCTCGCGTTCCCTTTGGGAGACTTCTGGTCACTGGGATCACTACAAAGAGAATATGTACACCACCACGGTAGATGAAGAGGACTTTGCCATTAAGCCTATGAACTGCCCTGGTGCATGCTTGATTTACAAGTCCAAGCCACGTTCTTATAGGGATCTTCCTATGAAGCTGGCTGAGGCTGGTCTTGATCACCGTTACGAGATGAAGGGTGCTCTGCACGGTCTGTTCCGCGTCCGTGAGTTTACTCAGGACGATGCACACCTCTTTATCCGCCCTGATCAGATTACTGAGCAGGTCACGGATGCGTCTCACCTCATTACCGCTTACTATGCACAGTTTGGCTTCCCATACCGCGTTGAGCTTTCTACGCGCCCAGAGGATTCTATGGGTTCTGACGAGGATTGGGAGCGCGCTGAGCAGGGTCTGCGCGATGCGCTTGAGTCTATGGGCATTGAGTACGTTGTCAACGAAGGCGACGGTGCGTTCTACGGTCCTAAGATTGACTTCCATCTGACCGATTGCCTTGGTCGTTCTTGGCAGTGTGGCACCATTCAGCTTGACTTCCAGCTACCTCACAACTTCCAGCTTGAGTACATTGACTCTGACGGTACCAAGAAGCAGCCAATCATGATTCACCGCGCTGGCTTTGGTTCCTTCGAGCGCTTCATTGGTATTCTGACCGAGAACTATGAAGGCAAGTTCCCTGTCTGGCTGAGTCCATGCCAGGTCAAGGTTCTTCCTGTTTCCGAGAAGTCTCGTCCTTATGCTCATGAGGTTGCCGAGAAGCTCGCAGCTGCTGGTATTCGCGTTAAGGTCGATGACCGTGACGAGAAGATCGGCTATAAGATTCGTGAGGCTCGCTCACTTGACCGTGTTCCTTACATGCTCATCCTTGGTGAGCAGGAGGTTGAGGCAGGAAACATTTCTGTCCGCGATCGCTCCAACGAGACTCACGTCGCAGAGCTTGACGAGTTCATTGCTCAGGTTGTCAAAGAGAATGCTGAGCGTGTTGGTTAATAGGGTTTCAGACAAAGTACGGGTTACGGGCGGTACCGCACAGGATGGCGCAGGTGGCACGAAGAGTGTCGGCGCAATCGACGGCGTTACGCAAACCACAACCGACGTCGTCACGCAGACCGCAAGTGATGTGACGCAAACCGCAAGTGATGACGTCATGCAAACCGCAAGTGATGTGACGCAAACCGCAAGCGACGTTGTAGCTGAATACGTAAAAATGACAGGGGCAGGCTGTGCGCGGCTTGTCCCTGTTTCATATGTAGACGAACTTCTCGCCACACTGATTGCAGGCGGAGCAAGCGTCGTGGAGCCGCTTGCTGGCGTTCCTGTTGAGGTATGCGACATCAAGGGTAGAGCTGCAGCAGGGGAGCTGCTTGTGGCGGATATGCGCACGATTGGCGCCGAGTTTAGTCCCGCGTGTCGCTTGGGAGCAGAACTTGCGGTGGCCGCGGATGCTCGGGTGCCGGGATATGTTGTCGTGTGCATGCGGAAGTGCTGCATACCGTGGGTAGCAGAGGCGGTTAAAGCCAAGGCGTGTCCTGCAGAGGACGTGAAGGTTTCTGCCACGGGAGCGGAAGAGCTGCGAGCGCACCGGGTTTCTCGCCACACGGCGAGCGACGCGGCGCAGGTGGTTGCCGCGTACCTGGCGTGCCATCCGCGCGTCGAGGCGGTGCGCTATCCGGGCCTCAAAGCGGATCCAAGCTTTGCGCGCGCAACGTCGCAATTGGTGGGTGGATTTGGCCCGTACGTGGATTACATGTGGAAAGAATCGCCAGGTGAATGGCATAGATTTACAGCAACAGATGAAGACGTCAGAACGCAGATTATAAATTTTTGAGAGACTCGGTTAACGGTAAGCACTTGTTTAGCAGACCTTGGTATAATTTGAAGTAATGTTCCTAAATAGAAGGGGATTTTATGGCAAAGAAGGCTACTCAAATTGAGGATGTTGATACTTTGCTCAAGCGCCTCGAAGAGATGCGTGAGGCACAGGCAGAGTTTGCAACATTTACTCAGGAGCAGGTCGATAAGATTTTCTATGAAGCTGCTCTTGCGGCCGAGAAAAATCGTATCCCTCTTGCTCGTATGGCAGTTGAAGAAACTGGCATGGGTGTAATGGAAGACAAGGTTATCAAGAACCATTACGCAGCAGAGTACATTTACAACAAGTACAAGGACATGAAGACCTGTGGTGTTGTAGAGGATGATCCAGCTGCAGGTTATCGAGTTGTAGCCGAGCCAATGGGTATCGTAGCTGCAGTTATTCCAACTACTAACCCAACTTCTACCGCAATTTTCAAGACACTTCTTGCTCTGAAGACAAGAAACGCCATTATTATTTCCCCACACCCACGCGCTAAAGAGTGCACTATTGCTGCTGCTCGTATTGTTCGCGATGCTGCCGAGAAGGCCGGCTGCCCCAAGGGTATTATCGACTGGGTACCAGCTCCTACCATTGATATGACTGCAGCGGTCATGAGCAATGCTGACATCATCCTGGCAACCGGTGGTCCAGGTATGGTTAACGCAGCTTACTCTTCTGGTAAGCCAGCTCTGGGCGTTGGACCTGGTAACACTCCTGTTATCATCGACGATACTGCAGACATCAAGCTTGCAGTTAGCTCCATCATTCACTCCAAGACCTTCGACAACGGTATGATTTGCGCTTCTGAGCAGTCCGTTACCGTTCTTGACGGCGTATATGACCAGGTTAAGAAGGAGTTTGCTGATCGTGGCTGCTACTTCCTCCAGGGCAAAGAGCTTGACGCTGTCCGTAAGACTGTCATTGTTAACGGTGCTGTTAACGCAGGTATTGTTGGTAAGTCTGCTCACTTTATTGCAAAGACCGCTGGTGTTGATGTTCCAGAGAAGACCAAGGTCCTTATTGGTGAGGTAACCTCCGTTGAGCCTTCAGAAGAGATGGCTCACGAGAAACTTTCTCCAGTTCTTGGTATGTATCGTGCAAAGACCTTTGATGAGGCTATTGCTAAGGCAGAGCGTCTTGTTGCTGATGGTGGCTACGGTCACACCAGCTCTCTTTACGTCAATATTAACGAGAAAGAGAAGATTGCTAAGCATCAGGAGGCAATGAAGACCTGCCGTATCCTGATTAACACTCCTTCCTCTCAGGGTGGTATTGGAGACCTCTACAACTTCAAGATGGCTCCATCCCTAACCCTTGGCTGCGGTACCTGGGGCGGCAACTCCGTCTCCGGCAACGTTGGCCCACAGCACCTGCTTAACTACAAGTCTGTTGCAGAGAGGCAAGAGAATATGCTTTGGCTTCGTGTACCTGAGAAGGTCTACTTCAAGAGGGGCTGCATGCCTCTTGCTCTCCGTGAGCTCAAAGAGGTCTATAACAAGAAGCGCGTCTTCATTGTTACAGACCAGTTCCTATACAAGAGTGGCTTCACTAAGACTATCGAGGAGACCCTTGATTCCCTGGGCATTGTTCACTCTTCATTCTGGGATGTTGCTCCAGATCCAACCCTTCAGTGCGCTCTTGAGGGCGTAGCTCGCATTCGCTCCTTCGAGCCAGACTGCATCATCGCAATCGGCGGCGGTTCTGCTATGGACGCAGGTAAGATTATGTGGTCCATGTATGAGAACCCAGAGGAGAAGTTTGAGGACATGGCAGCGGACTTCTTGGATATCCGCAAGCGTGTCTACAACTATCCTAAGATGGGCAACAAGGCATTCTTCGTTGCAATCCCAACCTCTTCTGGTACCGGTTCCGAGGTAACTCCATTTGCCATCATCACTGATGCTGACAATGGCGTTAAGTACCCACTTGCAGACTACGAGTTGCTGCCTAACATGGCAATCGTGGATACCGACAACATGATGAGCCAGCCTAAGGGCCTGACCTCTGCTTCTGGTATCGATGTCCTTACTCACTGCCTCGAGGCATTTGTCTCTATGATGGCATCTGACTACACAGATGGCATGGCTCTTCGCGGTATGAAGCTGGTCTTTGAGTACCTGCCACGTGCTTATGACAATCCAAACGATGTCGAGGCACGCGACCACATGGCAAACGCTTCCTGCCTGGGTGGCCTTGCATTTGCTAATGCTTTCCTGGGTGTCAACCACTCCATGGCTCACAAGCTGGGCGCTTTCCACCACATTCCACACGGTTGGGCAAACGCAGTTATCCTTACTCGCGTTATGCGCTACAACGCAGCTGAGCGCCCAACAAAGATGGGTACCTTCCCACAGTACGATCACCCACACACTCTTGCACGTTATGCTGAGGCAGGTCGTTTCTGCGGTGTTACCGGCAAGGATGACCGTGAGGTCTTTGAGAACTTCGTCAAGAAGATTGAGGAGCTCAAGGCATACATTGGCGTCAAGGAGACCATCAAGGATTACGGCGTAGATGAGAAGTACTTCCTTGATACCCTGGACGAGATGTCTGAGCAGGCATTCGATGACCAGTGCACTGGCGCAAACCCACGCTACCCACTTGTCTCCGAGATTCGCGAGCTCTACTTGGATGCTTACTACGGTCGCGAGCCAGGCTTCTACGAGGACTAATCCTCGCACCCGCGCGCCGCGTCGCTGCGTAGCGGCGCCGCTTCGGAGCGCCCACCGCGGGGCGCGTAAAGTACAAAGCAAGAGCCGGTTACCTAAAACCCAGGTAACCGGCTCTTTTGTTAGCTTTCTAAACTTTTCGTCTAACTGCTTGATGAGCAAATTTAAATGAACCCATGTTTCCAGATTCACAAAACACATCTATGTCACTTAATCTGTCAAAAAAGGCTATACATTGCTCCAAAAATTCGTGTTTAGTGCAGAATATCTTCATTTGATGTGCTATTGACATCGAATTTTGCAGATTATCTGACTTTGCTGTGTTGTCACATAGGGCAATTTAGGGATAGTTAAACTTTATATATTAGTTCATTCATAAATCTGTATATTGAATCAAGTTTATTCATCAGAATGAATTGCTCATGAGAATACTGGCGCAGCGTCCGCTTGATCCGGTACAGATTACTGTCTCCCAAGTCTTTTTAATGCTCAGGAACATATTTTGCATTGCCAGCTGATTCCTGTAGATATCCGCATTTACAAAGTACTCTTTAATACTCACCGAGTTCAGTTCATTAGTTCTTTGATTATCTTTTCTTTGCTGGTAGAAGTCATCATGATACGCGCCGTTATATTCGATAGCCACTAAATTTAATCCAGACAAATTTGACTTAGACATCTTGCCAAAAAGTAAATCCAATCTTCTTTCCTTAGCTTGTAACTCCGAGTTTATCTGGTCTTTTATTACATACGATTTATTCAACGCAATCGGCATTTGATTGAAACCTCCTTCACAATATGGGAGAGCAGATCTAATTGCCATCTTTACTTCCATGGGAGAGGCTGCATCAGAAAAGAAAAAGCGCATATTCTTTTGTGTGACATGCAATCCAGGAGAATAAGATTCAAGCGCATTTAATAGAGATATAAGCTCGTTCGTAGTCAATAACGGCGTATTAAATTCACAGAGGTCACCGTTTGGGAGATGACCATAACTAGCCATCATTAAATTCGCAAGCACAATTTGATGAAGAGGACTTTTATTCCTAGAGAGCAAGCAAACAGCTAGGGGAGGCGCAACACAATAGACATTCTGTCCCAGATCAATAAGGGAACCTGCCGGCAAAAGACATTTAAACTGGTGAGATACTCGCTCATTGCAAAATCTTGTTCTTGAATTGTTTCTTAATAGCTCATGGGTAGTTTGCCCTAAGACAATACCATATGTTTTCCTCAGAAAACAAAGCTTTTCATCGTATATCTCGGTTGAACACGCAGAATACGTCGCACGCAAATCCCTTGTTGTTCGTTGCAACAAAACATCCTCATTTCCGCGTGTCTTAAGTTGCGCGCAGATTTGTAGTGCAGTTTCATGCGAGAAAACAATATCCATTCGTTCCTCCTTAAAATGAGAAACGAATATAACAGCAGGATTTTTCAGTAGTTTGACAGTAATTTGACAGACTTCCGTTTCGGTTCTGCCAAAACAAGAAAAGCCCCCTCATACCTGCAGGTAAAAGAGGACTTAGATAAAAACTAAATCAAAGAGTCTATGAAACGTTTCGACCAATCAACATGAAAATCATACGATTAAGCACACTGATAAATCGCGTGCAAAACAGCTAGACGTGCTTGTAGGTAACAAACTTGAAAGCGACGCCTTCCGGAGTCACACCACCGTCTTCCTCGTTACAAACTTCCCATGCAGGGTCTTCGTCCAGGTTGGGGAAGTACGTATCCGCATTGACCACGGTGTCGTGCTTTGTCACGTACGCGTATGAGCACTTGTCGAGAAGGGCGCGGTAAATCGAAGCTCCGCCAATAAGCCAGACCTTCTCGGGAGCTTCATCCTCAACTAAACGAAGCGCCTCCTCAGCCGACGACACAACCTCTACGCCTTCGACCTGGTAATCGGCGTTTCTGGAGATGACGATGTTGCGGCGACCTTTAAGCGGACCGCCAGGGAAGCTCTCCAGCGTCTTTCTGCCCATGACAACCGTGCAACCGCGCGTATGCTCGACAAAGTACTTCATGTCGGCCTTGTTGGGGATGAGAAGGTCCCCGTCGCATCCGATGCCCCAATCGCGTGTTACAGAAACAATTGCGTTCATGTGGTTCTCCTGGCAAGTATCGTCTTAAGTGAAATGATGATCTTAGCTTGAGCGTCCGCTCGGGCGTGCCTGCAGCGCCAGCCGCGTCTGCTCGGGCGTGCCTGCAACGCCAGCCGCATCCGCTCGAGCGCGTCCGTAGCAACTGCGCCTAAACGGCAATCGGAATGTTCTTAATCTGCGGACCGTGCTGATAATCTTCGACAATGAGTCGTCAGTTGTGAAGTCGTAGAAGTTGGTGACATTAGGATTCAGGCTCACCTTTGGTGCATCAAAGGTTGGGCGAGAAATCAATTCTTTAACAATATCCACGTGGCGATCGTAAATGTGAGCGTCGGCAATCATGTGAACAAGCTCGCCAGCTTCCATGCCGCTAACCTGTGCAACCATCATCAACAGGATTGCGTACTGGCAAACATTCCAGTTGTTAGCGGCAAGAATGTCCTGGCTACGTTGAACAAGCAGCAGGTTAAGCGTTGGTTTGTCCTTACCTGGCTCCTGAGTAACGTTATAGATTGCGTTGAATGCGCAAGGGTAGAGGTTCATCTCGGAGAGGTCAGCAAAGGTGTACAGATTGGTCATAATACGACGGCTGAAAGGATTCTCTTTGAGATCCTTGAGTACGCGATCCATCTGGTCATAATCGCCGTCAGCATAGTGAGAAACCTGTCCAACCTGATAACCGTAAGCTTTACCAATGGAGCCGGACTCATCAGCCCATGAATCCCAGATGTGAGAGTTGAGGTCGTTAACGTTGTTGGACTTCTTCTGATAAATCCACAGAACCTCGTCCATGGCGCTCTTGAGAGCGGTACGGCGAAGCGTCAGCGCAGGAAACTCCTCACGCAAATCGTAGCGATTGCAGACGCCAAACTTCTTGATCGTGTATGCGGAAGTACCGTCTTCCCAGGTAGGACGAACCTTTTCGCCCTCAGTGGTGGTGCCGTTTCAATAATGTCGGAGCACATATCAATAAAAATGCGATCTGCTTTGCTCATATTCAATCCTTCAAAATGCCGTTCAAAATGGAACAAACACCTGCTAGTTGCATGTATAGCAAGTCTTTTCCAAACACATTACCAGTTGCTGTCAGTATAAGCGCTGTAAGGGTCGCCAAAAAGCGGGCTAGAGGAAGTCTGATTGCTCGCAACACAAGAACGTCCCAATCCCGAGAGCATCATAATTACTATAAAAAATAGCAAGCCCGCAGGAAAAGGAGAGCCATCAGGCATCTGCGACGGATCGTTTGGGTCAAAATCAGGGCCCTCGTCGCCAAATTCATGCCTGTTGTGCCTGGTATCTTGGTTGTCGTCTTTCTTTGCCATCAATCCTCAATCAAACGCTTACACTTTGATGATACCCGTCGTCGCCCAAGGATTTCATGGCGAGAAACCCCTCTTTTTATCACTCCACATACTCTGCAAAGTATTTTTCACACGACGATTCGTCCACGCTTGCAGCTCGCCTACGACCGCAGCACTCGCACCCGCAGCGCTCGCACCCGCGGCTCGCGCTCCCCGCAACCTCTACAGGTGCTGCGACGCAAAGACATCGTTCCAGAACGTGCCAAGCTGCTTGATAAGCTCAATGTCCGCTGGAAGCCACTGCACGTCAAGCAACTCATTTTGAGCAAGCCAACGAAGCTCTGAGTGAACCTCTGGATCTGCAACAGGCTCCTCAGACTCGCTGAGGGTACAGACAAAACAATCCATATGCAGGTCAAAGGTGGGGTAGGAGTAAGTTACCGTGTCATAGAAAAACGCTGCCTGCACACTACAGTGCAGCTCTTCCTGAATTTCTCGACGTAGGGCCTGCTCAGAGGTCTCTCCAGCCTCAACCTTTCCGCCAGGAAACTCCCAGAAGTCAGCATTATCCGCATCAGCTCTACAAGCGGCAAGAATTTTGTTGTCTTTATAGAAGATAGCCGCAGCTACATTGACTGTTTTGGCCTCGGCCATGTTATCCCTCCAGCCTGACTGTTGCAAAAACGGTGGAACTCTCGGCATCTTTAAGCACTACCGAGAAACCCGTCTCATCGGTGTATACCTGGGGAGTAATGGTGTCGCCCAAGCGTGCCTGACTTCTGTACTGAACCACAATGCGGCGCAGCTTGTGAGAATAGCCAAGAGCCACAAGCGTGTCGACAGCCATGAGCACGTATTGAGCATTGTTGACGTGCTTGTTTGTATCCAGGTGCTGCTGAGAAACAAGAATGGCTGGACCATCAACAGCATTTCCCTCAAGTGCAATTTCGAGGAGTTGGTGGCAAATCTACGCGAGGCTCGCCAGTAATGTAGACGCTCTCGCTTTCTGGAACACGAGCAGCCTTGCCTTCTTTAATGTCCATCAAATACCAGGTAGAGTCCGCTTTTACGATAGTCGCGCCGCTAGCATCATTAATGACAAACGACCTTGATGCTTGAAGACCTTTCATCTGATATGACCAGGTGCCCACGCAGATCTTCTCGCCAAATTGTGGGAGTCGGTCAACTTGAATCTGCCAAGTTGCCAGAACCCAAGCGTATCCCTCGCTGGTCAGCTGCTTAAAGCCGCGGCCAATATCTTCTGAATGGAACGTCGAGCAATCCTGTAGATAGTTCATAACGCCTACCAGGGAAAGCTTGCCCGTCTCATCACATTCGCTGTATCTAACTCTACCTTCAATGGTGTACATACAAATCCAAACTCGAAATCAGCAGTTGCTGAGGTATTACTATCTGTCGAGAAACCCGTCTAGTTGTCCCATGGGAATGAATCTGGCAGGTGGTCTTTGACTTTCTGGGTAGTGTTGTCAAACTTTTGCTTGGTTACCTGGACTTTCTGGGAAACCTCTTTAGCCTTTTGAGTTGCAAGAAGAGTTGCAGTTTGAGCGGCGGCATTTGCTTTTTGGGCTGCCGCGTTTGCCTTTTGAGCAGCTTCGTTTGCTTTTTGTGAAGCATTTTGTGCCGCAGCACTTACTTTTTGCGAAGCGCTTTGAGCCATCGCATCAACCTGATGTGATGCGTTATGTGCGGCCTCTTCAATTCTCAAAGATGCATCTTGAGCTGCGGCTTCAACCTTGTGATGGGTGGTTGGTCCATTCCAAAGAAGGCTGGCCACGGTATCCAAAAAATAGAGCGTGACCACAATAAAGGCCATTACAGAGATGGTGTGCCTTGAGAAAAGCATCAAAATATTAAGCATCGCTGGAACTAGTACAAAGACTGAAGTAACCGAAAATGCTCCAAACACAGCGCTGGCCTGGGGACAAATGCGACCATGTAAGTTGAATTTAAACATGGAATAGTCCCACCACTTCTTTTTAAAGCGGCGCTCCAAAAAGAGACCAGTTGAGTATTCAATAACTGTGGCCAAAAATCCGCCAATAATAAAGACAATCAACGGATTGGAAATCTGGCCTAGTACCAGCCAAACCGCAAGCGCACCAATGCCATAAATGGGACACGTAGGTCCAAAAAGAAAACCGCGCTTGGTAAATTCGCCCTCGACAACGGAGCAATAGATGGTTTCGTACACCCAGCCGCCAAAAGAAATCAGCGCAAAAATTATGACCATCTGAGGCAGATACTGTACAAAGAGCTCAATATTCTTATCGAGTGCAAAAAGCGTGCGCAGTGTCTCAGTCATGGTACTCACGAGAGATTTCCGTAATCCATGTAGTCGTTGAACTCGTCTGACTCGCTGCTGGTTGTGCCCTGAAAATCACTTTCAGGTGTCGAGAAACCCGTTGGGCGGAAACCCTCTTTTTTGTATGGATTGCCTGTCAGCGTTTCTGCAGTTGAGCAAGCTTTATCGCAGGTTGTAACAATCCAAGCCTCTTTGGTATGAGGCGGAACGGGGACAAGAGGAAACATGTGGTGCAAGATGATGTCTTCCTCAACAGGTGTTAGATCAGGAAAGTCCTCGCGGGCATTATCAAGCGCATGGCGAGGGTGAGTAAATCCGTGCCAGTTGTCTGGTGCAGCCTCGTGATCATGCCAGTCGTAAAGGTAGTAGTCATGCAGGAGCGCTCCACGTACAAGCGCACGTTCATCAACTTTGATACCAGCGTTCATAGCAAAAGCGAGGCTGCTATAAGCAACTGCAATAACGTGGTCGAGTGTGCTGGTAGTTCCGTGTTGTGTAAAAGTTGCAAGCTGATAGAGTCTTCCAGACTTCAAAATAGGAGTTGAAAGCTCATCGAACCTCTCGCGAATTTTAGAAACGTCAACCAAAAAATATCCCATCAACTGCGTGTACGCTACAGAAGTCTCTGCGCGTACCCTAGTAATGTATCTATAAAAGATTAGTTAATCTGACGGCTACGTGCAATCTTTTTGGCTGAATGTTACGAAAACGAAAGAATAGAAAACGCAAGCACTGGCGGTGTCTATTATAATGTTTACCTGCGCTTACGCTTTCTTGCTGTAAGGGCTCATGTGGTCCACCACTACGTTTACCGCACCTGGAAGGCAGCGAGCGGAGTAAGCGTAGATGTCGTGGCAGGTAACCTCGCCATTTACTTCAAGAGGCATAGGCGATGTTGATTCAACGGTAATTTCTCTGCCACTAAAGCTATTGAGATAAGGCCTGCCAAGCGAGTCTCCCGTGCGATCAAAGAAGCCGGAGAGCAGCGGACGTACCAGCTTTGCAGTCATGTGAGTCTCAATGACAATAACCTCAAGCAGACCGTCATCCATGCGATTACCAGGGGCTAGTTCAATTCCCGCTTGCATCATAGAGCTGTTTGCAATGAGGCAGCCAATGCCTTGAAGCTTATGCACTTTGCCGTCAACGGTAATTTTGAAGTCATGAACTGGTGGCATGAGGTTGGCAAGGGCTGCTGTAAAGTACGCGGCTTCTCCAAAGGTTTGCTTGTGGGGGATAGCCGAGCGCATAATCTCGGCATCAAGGCCCGTACCAGCCATTAAAGGCACGCCAGCTACATGGGTTTCTCCCGATACGGTGGTCCAGGTAATTTCACCCAGATCAAGCTGAGCCGTCTGAAGGTTTCTGCAGGCCAGCGCTAGTGCGTTAGGCTCAGGCGCATTTCCGATACTTGCAGCCAGAAGGTTAGCGGTTCCAGAAGGGAAGACCAAAATAGGTGTCTGGCATCCTCTAAGGCCATAGAGCAGGCTAGATACGGTTCCATCTCCGCCCGAGAGCACCACTACGTCAAAATCTTCAGGCTGAACAGAACTCAGAACCTCATCTGTGCGCCAATGGCTTTCAACTAGCTTTACCAGGCATTCGTCGCCGCTTTTCAGAAGAGCGCGCTCAAATTCAAAGATTGCGTCAGAGCTAAAACCCGAGCAAGGATTGTGAATGATGAGGGTTCTCATATATCCTCCGAAGATTTGCGACAAGCTGGTATATCATTTTGATACGTATGAGTGTATCGCTTTACGTTAGATACTTAATCGGCAATTGGATGGACGCATTGTATATAGCAACCTCAGAAGAACTTTCCGCATTTTGTGAGCGAGCAAAGACTTCGCATATCCTTGCAGTTGATACGGAGTTTCTTCGCGAGAAAACCTACTTTCCCAAGCTTTGCCTGGTACAGGTTTCCACAGGTTCAGAGATTGCTGCGATTGATCCGTTACTTATTGATGACCTAACTCCGCTTAAAGAGCTCCTGGAAAACCCGCAGATTGTCAAGATTTTCCATGCGTGCTCACAGGACCTTGAGGTCTTACTAGAAAAAATGGACTGCGCATGCGCACCTGTTTTTGATACGCAGGTAGCGGCTGCATTTTTGGGTATGCGTCAGCAGGTGAGCTACGCCGGTCTGGTAGAAAATTTTGCTAACGTTAAGCTTGCTAAGGCTGAGTCTTTAACAGACTGGTCAAAGCGACCGCTTGATAAAGAACAGCTGGTATACGCTGAGGATGACGTAAGATATCTTCCTGCAATCTACAATCAAATGATCGAGAAGCTCATCAAGCTTGACCGTTTAAGCTGGGTAAGCCAGAAATGGACCAGCACACCAATATTGAACAGTATCGTCGAGACCCCTATCAGGCATATCTCCGTTTGAAGCGCTCTGGTTCGCTTACGCGCAGACAGCTTGCTATTGCTCGAGAGGTGTGCGCCTGGCGAGAAGAAACTGCGGCTAAAAGAGATGTTCCACGTAAATGGGTGCTTTCTGATGAACTCATTATTGAGATTTGTCGTCGCGTCCCTACATCACCTGATAGACTACGCAAAATTCGTGGTACTGAGCAGATTTCTCAAGGTGGGGTAGTGCATCTTTTGGATGCAATCAAACGTGGCCAAAAGACCCCCGCTGATCAGTGTCCAAAAATTGAGCATCATGCTCATCCTTCTGCCGGTTCTGAAGGTGTTGTTGAGCTTATGTATGCTCTTATCAGGATTGTTTCAGAAAAAGAAGGAATTGCATCTCCTTTAATTGCCAATAAGGATGATCTTACTGACCTGCTTTTGGACAAGGTTGATGCAAGGCTTAAAACTGGATGGCGCTATCAATTAGTGGGCAAGCAGCTTGTTGGACTACTCAATGGCGAGGTAGGACTTACCGTCAAAAACGGTCGAGTAGAGCTGCTGTAATAGAGGCTCTTTAACTTAGGGCAAGTGTGATTACTCATTCAAACCTGACTTTTTGTCCGGTGAGTTGGGTATACTCATCTTTATACATAGATAGGAGAAAAATATGTATTACTCTGGTGCGTTTATCCCATACGTTGTTTTAGTAGTTGCCTCGTTGGTGCTCGGATTGGGCACTCAGTGGTACATCAAGCATGAATTTAAAAAGTATTCCTTAGTTCCTTCAGGGTTTAATGCCACTGGCGCTTCTGTTGCTCGTGCCATGATGGACACAAATGGAGCAGCTAATGTTGGTATCAAGAGGATTTCTGGTGAGCTTACCGATAACTATGATCCACGTGACAATTGCCTGCACCTTTCTGATGCAAACTTCTCAGAGGGTAGCGTAGCTTCTGTTGCTGTCTCTTGTCACGAGGCAGGTCATGCGGTTCAGACAGCCAAAATGTATATGCCATCTCGCGTTCGTTCCGCTCTAGTCCCTGTTGTTAATTTGGCTTCCGCTGCATGGATTTATGTCTTTCTTGCTGGTGTCTTTCTCAATGTTTCAGGTTTGACTGTGCTTGCAATTTGGCTCTATGCATTTACCTTCTTGTTCCATATAGTTACGCTTCCTGTAGAGATTGATGCCTCAAGGCGTGGATTAGCCTTTTTGAAGGCAAACGCTCCCGCAGGCTTTGACTACAATGGCGCAAAAAGGTACTAATTGCTGCTGCTCTTACGTACGTAGCTGCTGCAATGGTTTCTGCACTTCAGCTTTTATATCTACTTGGTTCTTCTAGAAACAGGAACTAGTAATGGATCAGATTCAAGAGAAAGAAGATTCTGTTCTTTCAGTATCTGATGCGGTGCTCTTTGCAAAAAATGAAGTTGCTTCAATGCCATCTATGACGGTAGTGGGAGAGGTTTCTGGATTTAGAGGACCAAACTACAAGTCTGGTCATTGCTACTTTGACGTAAAAGACCCGGTTAGCTCTATGGCGGTTATTGTCTGGTCAAAGATTTATGCTGCGAGCGGCATTACGCTGCAAGACGGCATGAAGATTCAGATGACAGGAAAGTTTGATATTTACGCTTCAAGTGGCAAGCTTTCTTTTCATGCCCGCACCATTCAGATTGCCGGAGAAGGTGACCTTCGCCAAAAGGTTGCTCAGCTTGCTAAAAAGCTAGAAAAAGAGGGCCTTACTGATATTTCCAGAAAGCGCTACATTCCAGAGTTCTGTACACGTATTGGCGTAGTTACGTCACTTTCTGGCAGCGTCATTGATGACGTTAAGCGCACACTTGCGCGTAGAAACCCTCTGGTAGAGCTTGAGGTGTCTGGTTGTGCTGTTCAGGGTACTCATGCACCTGCAACTATCATTAGGGCGCTTCAGGTGGCCGCAACTACACGTCCAGATGCAATCTTGCTGGTGCGTGGTGGAGGCTCATTTGAAGACCTTATGTGCTTCAATGACGAGGGAGTGGCACGTGCTATCGCAGCGTGTCCTGTACCTGTTATTACAGGTATTGGTCATGAGCCAGATACCACTATTGCAGATATGGTTTCTGATAGAAGAACTTCAACGCCAACAGCTGCTGCAGAGTCTGTGGCACCCGCTATTAGTGAGCTACAAACTACGTTTAATAACAGGATTTCTCGCCTTGGAAACGCAACAAGAAAGATTTGCAGTTCTATAAGACGGATCTAACTACTGTTGCACAGCGTTCCAACTTGGCAATGAGAAATGCCCTATCAAGTAAAAAATTCCAGCTAGAGAAGCTGTCTGATCGTCCATGTCTAAAAGATCCTGCTTATATTATTTCTACAAGAACAGAAGATCTTAATCAGACAGAACAAAGATTAATGGATGCTCTACCAGCGCTTCTTTTAAGAAAGAAAGAGATGCTTTCTGTTGAGTCGCAAAGACTTACCAGAGCTAGTGCAGCCATGCTTCATCCATATGAGGCTTCTCTTTCTTCGCTTGCAGGAAAACTAGATGCACTTTCTCCTTTAAAAGTTCTTACAAGGGGATATGCATATGTCCAAGATGAAAAGGGATCTGTCATTAAAACGGCCAAAGATGCTTCGGTTGGAGATTCTTTGCTGGTCAAAATGACGGATGGAACAATCAAGACAACTGTTTCTGATATTGAGCTTTCATAGATTAGGGGAACAACATGGATACTAAGAAGACTGAAGAGTTGACTTTTAAAGACGCTTCTATTGAACTTGAACAGATTGTACGTAAGCTTGAAGGCACAGATTTGGAGCTCGAGGAGTCTTTGGCTCTGTATGCTCGTGGTGTTGAACTGGTTAAAGACCTTCGTGGAAGACTTGATACGGCAGAGCAAAAAGTTAAGGTTCTGCTTGATGAGTCTCAGGCAGGAGCTGCAATTACAGATACTACCGCAGCGCCTTCTACTGCATATTTAGATGAGTAAAGGAGAGGCTATGTCTGACTGCATTTCTGTAAGTTAGCTAACAAAGAAATCCCTACAGAGTTTCTCTATGAGGATGAAAACGTTGTAGCTTTCAATGACCTAAATCCTCTTATGCCCGTGCATGTTCTTGTTGTACCAAAGAGCCACTATGACAACATCATTGATGGTATTCCTGCTGCAACACTTGAGAGTGTTACTAAAGCTATAGCTGTAGTAACAGAAAAGACAGGAATTAAGGAGGCTGGATTCCGTGTAATTACCAATACCGGAGAACACGGCGGACAGTCAATCAACCACGTCCACTTCCACATTTTAGGTGGCAAAATGATGGACGATTCAATGGGCTGTAAATAAAAATATTCAAGTTTTTTGCTCGTCTATTTAACTCCGGGGTATTCTGGGGTTTATGATGTCATGCGGTTATGTTTGTTTGAAGTAGGAGAGGAAGACTTAGTAGTCTTTTCTGCTTCACGGAAAGAGGAGTCACATGAACGTACTGGTTATCAACGCAGGTAGCTCATCTCTTAAGTATCAGCTTCTTGACGTTGACACCCGCGAGGTTTACGCAAAAGGAAACTGCGAGCGTATCGGTATCGAAGGTTCTTTTGTTGGTCATGAGGAGCTTGGTGGAGGAGAAGCAGAAGCTTGAGGTTGCTCTTCCTGATCATAAGACTGCTATTAAGCATGTCTTTGACATCCTTAAGACTATTGATAAGCCAATCGACGGCATTGGCCACCGTGTTGTTCAGGGTGGTTGGTACTTCCCAGAGTCTGCTGTTGTAGACGATAAGGTCCTGGCTCAGGTTCGTGAGGTCGCTCCACTTGCTCCTCTTCACAACTATGCAGAAGCTGACGTTATTGAGATTTGCCGCGAGCTCTTCCCAGAGGTTGGCAATGTAATCGTCTGCGATACTTCTTTCCACTTCAATATGCCAGAGAAGGCACATCGCTATGCTCTTCCTCGCGATGTTGTTGATAAGTACCACGTTCGTAAGTATGGCGCTCACGGTACTTCTCACCGTTATATTTGGCGTGCTACCAATGAGTTCACCAATGGTCAGACTCACAAGCTGGTAAGCTGCCACCTTGGTTCTGGCGCTTCTCTTTCCGCTATTGAGGATGGTCGCGATCTTGAGACCACCATGGGCCTTACTCCACTTGACGGCCTTATCATGGGTACCCGTTGCGGCACTATTGACCCTGCTACTGTTTTCTATCTCTCTCGTGTTGGCGGCTACTCCATCGATGAGATTGACACAATGATGAACAAGCAGTCTGGTCTTCTTGCTCTGTCTGGACACTCCGATTCTCGTGATATTGAGGACGGCGCTCATGCTGGCGATAAGGACTGCCAGCTTGCACTTGAGATGTTCTACTACCGCACCTCCCAGCTCATCATGGAGATGGCTCAGGCTATGCATGGCTTTGATACCATGGCATTTTCTGCTGGCATTGGTGAGAACTCCGACGAGATGCGTCTTGGCGTTGTCAAAGAGCTTGAGTGGATGGGTGTCAAGATTGATGAGGAGAAGAACAAGGTTCGCTCCGGTGAAATCCGTGACATCTCTGCTCCAGATTCAAAGGTACGCGTCCTGGTTGTACCTACCAACGAGGAGTACATGATTGCTCTTGACGTTCAGGAGCTTCTGGGTAAGTAAGCTTTTCTTACAATCAAAAAAAATTATTAACTCCCGCACTCTGTGCGGGAGTTTTTTTATGGAGATATAGATAGTTCTTTGACATGAGTACTTTCGAACTTTATATTTTTTTAAGTAATAAGTTAGAGTTTCAAAGAAATCTTATTGTTTTTGTACAGCTATTTGTGTGCAGATAAATAAATCTTTGAACTAGCTGTGAGGAGCATCATGCAGTCTAAGGGTTTAGTTAGCAGGTCTTTGAGCTTTGCAGTTATGTTTGTGCTCACTGTATTTGCTGCGCTTACGGTATTCAACACAAAGGCACAAGCTGTTGAGTACACACCAACTATTTCAAATGCTAGCTATACAACATTAGTTGGTAGTAATGTGCGTGTAAATTTTGATTATGCGCTCAACAATGGTGCCCCTGCACAACCAGGTGATACCTTTACTATTATGCTTCCTCCAGAGCTAGAGAATAATACTCCAGCTCCTTTTGAGGTTATGGGTGTAGATGCAAACGGAAATAGTATTTCTGTTGGTACGGCAACTCCTACCAGTAACCCTAATACCATGACTGTTACCTTCAATAACAATATTGCGGGTCTTCTTAACGTTCATGGCCAGATGTCTTTCTCGCTCAATTGGTCAAGCGCAATTTCACAGAGAGGCAATGGCAGCACTACGCTCAATATTGGTAACACCAGCCTTAACATGACGTATGGCGGTTCTATTGCTGCAATGGATACTGCAATTACTAAGTACAACAGAACTGGTGCAACTGCAGAGACAACCTATACGCTTCCTTCTGGTGCAACTATTACAACTGGAAATGATTATTACGTCACCAGCTGGGTAGTTAACCTAACTCCATCTGATATTACCCAGGTTGGTCTGCTTAATGCCACTGTTAAGGATCAGATTGTCAATCCTTACACAGTTGATGCATCAAGCTTACTGGTACTGGCGTTAATCCTTCAGATGAGCTTGCTGGTCCATATCTTAAGCACTCTTTTGTTCTTCACCTTGTTAACGGTGCTGTTCAGACTCTTTCTGCAGATCAGATTCTTCCTGCAATTACCTTTACTCCTAATGGTTACACTCTTGATTTTGCTCGACTCAATAATCAGGTTAACTTTGCTGGTTTCCAACCACTCATCCAGGATTGCTGGCTTGAGTACAAGACCATTGTTCCAGCCAACGTTACCCAGGTAGACAATAGAGCAACTCTTGATTTTGATGGCAACACTGATAACTTCACTCGTGAAGGTTGGTGGATTAATCCTCGCGGTGCCGGTACTGCAACTGGCGAGCAGCAGGTAAGCGTTTCTGTATCCAAGGTTTGGGAAGATCAAAATAATGCTGACGGTACTCGTCCTACTTCAGTTACCGTACACCTTTATGCAGACGGCGTAGATACTGGTAAGAGTGAGGTTCTCTCTGACGCAAATGGCTGGACTGCAACATTTAGCAACCTCGATAAAAACCAGGCTGGTACTACAACAGCTATTACGTACACCGTTGTTGAGGATGAGGTTGAGGGCTACAACGCTGAGGTAACAGGCGATGCTACCAGTGGCTTTACCATTACTAACACCCACATTCCTCCAACTCCAACTACTCCACCTTCAGAGACTCCAAAGCAGCCAAAGAAGAAGGAGCCTAAGCTTCCTTCAACTGGTGATGCTTCCTTTGCTGTAGCATCTGCAGCAGCTGCATCTTCCGTTCTTATTGCAGCTGGTGTTCTTGGCAAGAAGCGTGCTCAGTAAGGTTAGTTTTAAGAACGCAAATTAAGTGCAAAAGAGCCTGTGAAATTGATTCACAGGCTCTTTTTTTGTTGAAGTGTTTCTTGTGGCTTATTGGGCTACAAAATGAAATGCGTTACGAGGCGTCGCATCGTGTCCAACTACCTTGCCGCAATACACAAAACCAGCATACATAAGTGTTGTAGTCATAGCAATATTTGCTTCATGGGTATCTGCGCGAACGTTTGAGTAGTTCTTGCAAATCCAATTGAACATAAAGGTGGCAATTCCGCGTCCTGTATATTTAACAGCTACTCTGTGAATAACAACGTAATCCAGGTTGTTTATCCAAGCGCCTCCAGCAATATTGACGTATGCCTCGTCAGGACCGGGTAAGAGCGAGAAACAACCAAGAATTTCTTCTGAATTCTTACCTTCTGTAACTACAAAGAGGCCGTTGCTTTCAAGATTAGCTTCAGCATCTACTAAAAGTGGATAATTTTTAGTCCACTGGAATGTGTTGTTATGCCGAGCCATGGTCTGACGGCCAATGTCATATAAATCAGCCACAGCCTTAAGATCTTTAGTATTTGCTCTTCTGATGAGCATTAGAAGACTTTGATGCTCAATGTTTAACAATGCTTTGCTCTGAGTCAAGGCATATGATGCCTGGTTTATGCTCAAAGACACCGTCGGTATCAACGGTGTCTGCAATGCCACACCATGGCTCAAGAGCAACAAATGGACAACCAGGAGCAGCACTCCAAATGCCCAAATAATCAAAGCCTTCAAAATCCATTTGAATACCATGAACCGCAGAAGGAGCTTCTGTGCTAGCCGCAAGTGTAATGCGTCTATCAGGGACGTCTTCAAGTGTGATGGTCTTCTCGCAATCAATAAGCTCCCAAGACAGGGGAAGCGTATCAGAGTCCACGATAAGCTTCTGTGGAGTTGTGTAGTCACAAAGTCCATCGTCGGTAATAGAAGGGCCGTAGCTGGTCCAGGAGTGCGTAAATAAGAGGTAATACTGGTCCAAAGAGGCTGCCTCAACACCAGGGATCGGAATGTTGAACGCTGGGTGAGCGCCAAGAGTAAACGGCAGTACAACGTTTCCCGTATTGGTGACCTCATATGTTTGTGTCAACGTATCGCCATCTAGCGAGAAAATCAGTCTAAGTTCAAAGTCATAGGGATAAGACTTGCGAGTCTCTTCGGTACTTTAGCTGGAGCGTTACAGAAGAGGGACTCTGCTCGACAACCTCAAACTGGTTGAGGCGAGCAAGACCGTGACGAGCAAGAGAAACGGTGCCTTCTGCAGACTCTGCCTTACCGTCTTTCAAGACACCAACAATGGGGAAGAGAATAGGAGCACGCCTGGGCCACCAGTTGGCATCTCCTTGCCAGAGGTATTCCGACTCACCTTTTTGCAAGCTCATGAGCTGTGCGCCCATGGTGTCAATTGAAGCGGTAAGAGAGTTGCTAGAAATAGAAATAATTTCAGACATAAATGCCTCCAGCTAAAGAATAAGCCAGCCTCTTTTGAGACTGGCTTAGTATACCAAGTTAGAAGTGCAGAAAGACTAGTTGTTGTCTGCCATCTGAGCCTGAACAGCAGTGATTGCAACAACGCCAACAATGTCGTCAGCGGAGCAACCACGGGAGAGGTCGTTAACAGGACGAGCAATGCCCTGAAGAATTGGACCGTATGCCTCAGCACCACTGAAGCGCTGAACAAGCTTGTAGCCAATGTTGCCAGCCTCAAGGTTAGGGAAGACCAGGATGTTTGCGTTTCCTGCTACCTTAGAGAATGGAGCCTTGAGCTTACCAACCTCAGGAACAAGAGCTGCGTCAAGCTGAAGATCGCCGTCGAGTGCAAGCTCAGCATTCTTCTCGTGAGCAAGCTTTGTGGCCTCCTGGACCTTCTCAGCAGTTGCACCACCAGCAGAGCCCATAGTGGAGTAGGAGAGCATAGCAACGCGAGGCTCGTCGCTCATGAATGCGCGCCAAGAATCAGCGGAAGCAAGAGCAATCTCGGAGAGCTCCTCTGCAGATGGGTCAATGTTGAGGCCACAGTCAGCAAAGAGCAGGGTGCCGTCCTCGCCAAAATCGGTTGAAGTGCTCATGATAAAGAATGCAGAAACAAGCTTGGTACCAGGAGCGGTCTTGATGATCTGCAAAGCAGGTCTTAGGGTGTTTGCAGTAGAGTGGCAAGCGCCAGAAACCAGGCCGTCAGCATCGCCCATCTTGACCATCATGGTTGCAAAATAGGTAGCGTCGTTCATCTGCTTGCGAGCTTCCTCAATGGTGACGCCCTTGCGAGCACGAAGTTCAGCAAACTTCTGAGCATATGCCTCATGGCGCTCGTCAGTAGCAGGGTCTACTACCGTTGCGCCTGGAACATCAATCTGCTCAGGATCGCCAAGAATAATGACCTTTGCAATACCCTCTGCAACAATCTTCTTAGCTGCATCGATGGTACGCTGGTCCTCGCCCTCTGGAAGGACAATAGTCTTTACGTCGGACTTAGCGGTTTCTTTCATACGGTCAAGAAACTTGCTCATGTGTCGTGCTCCAATCATACTTTGATATCTGTGCCTCGTTGAGTCTTGCACTTCTTAACTTGTAGTGTGTATAAAAGCCAGACACAAATAGCTAAGAAATGCATTTTCACACCAGTTGAATATTTTACGCTAACGGCAGAGCTTTGCGCCCCGCATGACTCACTTTATGGCCACGTGTTAAAATGAGTGAAGTTTCACATACAAATCCTGCGCACTTAGGCGCACATGGAGGTTTACATGTCTATCAATCATGGTCTTCCTGCCGGTTTTAACCCCGACAACTACGACGTTATTGTTGTTGGAGCTGGCTATGCAGGTGCAGTTGTTGCTCGCCGCATGGCAGAAAACTGCAACTCAAAGGTAGCAATCTTTGAGCGCAGAAACCACATTGCCGGTAACGCTTACGATCGCCTTGATGACGCGGGCGTTCTTGTTCACGAGTACGGTCCACACATCTATCACACCATGAGTGACCGCGTTCACCAGTTCCTCTCGCGCTTTACTGATTGGACTGACTACCAGCACAAGGTTCTGGCTAATATTAACGGCCAGCTGATGCCGGTTCCTTTAACCACCAGTCCTTGAAGCTTGCCTTTGGAGAAGAGCGTGGCGAGAAACTCTATCAGAAGCTGGTTCTTACGTTTGGTGAGAACGTTAAAGTTCCTATCATGGAGCTTCGCGAGAAGAACGATCCAGATCTGGAAGAGATTGCCGACTACGTTTACGAGAACGTTTTTCTGCACTACACCATGAAGCAGTGGGGAAAGACTCCAGATCAGATTGACAAGTCAATCACAGGCCGCGTTCCAATCTTTGTCGGCGATGACGATCGTTACTTCCCAGGTGCAACGTATCAGGGCATGCCAAAAGAGGGCTACACCAAGCTCTTTGAGAACATGCTTGACCATGATTTGATTGATGTCTTCCTAGATGTTGATGTCCGTGACATCATGAAGCTCACCGCTTCTAACGTGGCTGTTTGTGAGAAACCATTTGCAGGTGAGGTAATTTATACCGGTCCTCTGGATGAGCTTTTCAACCTTGATCAGGGTGCTCTACCTTATCGTACGCTTGATATGCAGTTTGAGACGCTTGACCAAGATCAGTTCCAACCTGTTGGTACCGTTAACTACACCACCAGTGAGGACTTTACTCGCATCACTGAGTTTAAGAACATGACCGGTCAGGTTCTTCCTGGTAAAACAACTATCATGCGTGAGTACTCACACGCCTATGTTCCAGAAAGTGGCCAGACTCCTTATTACGCTATTCTCGAGCCAGAAAATCAGGAGCTGTATCGCTCTTACAAGGAGCGCACTTCTGGCATTCTGAACTTCCACGCAGTTGGTCGTCTTGCTGAATATCGTTACTACGATATGGATGGCGTTGTTGCTTCTGCGCTGGAACTTTCTGACGAGCTTATTGCTCATCAGGCATAGGGAGCTTGCATGAAAGACAATCACCTTTGGTATTCCATGCTATAACTCTTCTGAGTACATGGATCACTGCATTGAATCTATTCTTGAGGGCTCTGATTATGCCGATGACGTGCAGATCGTTATTGTTGATGACGGCTCTGTAAAGGATGATACTGCCGCTAAAGCTGATGCTTGGCAGGAGCGTTACCCCAACATCATCAAGGCAGTCCATCAAGAGAACGGCGGCCACGGCATTGCTGTTATGAAGGCAGTTTCTCATGCTGATGGCGTGTATTTCAAAAATATTGACTCAGATGACTGGGTAGATGGCGATGCTTTGAAGACTTTCCTTCAGCAGCTCCGCACCTTTATTGCCTCTGATAATCCTGTTGACCTGGTTCTTTCCAACTACGTCTACGAGCACGTTGAGGACAACACCCAAAACTTCGTGGATTATCGCGATGCTGTTCCTACCAATAAGATTATTGGTTGGGACGAGATTGGCCGCTTCAAGCTGTCTCAGTACCTTTTGATGCACGCAATTACCTACCGCGTTGAAGTTCTGCGCTCTGCAAACATTCAGATGCCTAAGCACACTTTCTATGTAGATAACGTCTACGCCTACGTTCCATTCCCTAAGGTAAAGACTATCTACTACGTTGATGTTGACCTGTATCGTTATTTCATTGGTCGAGACGATCAATCAGTTAACGAGAAGGTCTTAACAAGTCGCGTTGATCACTACTGGCGTGTTGCTCGTAATATGATGCATGCATATCACATCTACGATGACATCTCTTCTCCACGTCTTCAGACGTACATGATGAGTTACTTCACCATCATCATGGCTATCTGCTCAGTCTTCTCTAAGATGAGCGATCGCGAGGACGCTATGGATCAGCTTGAGGAGCTCTGGGATGAGCTTCGCGCTTATGACAAGAAGATGTACCGCAAGGCTCGCTATGGCCTTGTAGGCACTGCCACAAACCTTCCTGGCAAGATTGGTAAGACAGTCACCATTGGTGGTTATCGTGTAGCTCAGAAGGTTGTTAAGTTCAACTAAACGTTCTTTCAAATCTAAAAGCAAAACCCTCGCATCCTGAACTGCCTCCCATTTCTTGGACATAAGAAATGGGAGGCAGTTCATATGCAGGTGATTATGATTCTGCAGCGTGTTAGCGTCGGCTTTTAGGCTTGGCGTACAAAATAGCGCAGCTTTGGTAGGTTTTGCCGAAGAATCGACATGTTCCTAATCAAGATAGCTAGGCAGCTAGGCGGTCGCACTACCTGATATGCATCTCTATGCATAAACTTCATCTAATATGCTAGAAAATGAATATACTAATATAAGAAATTTAACTATCGATAAATTTAGTATCTACGGAACACACCTAAGTCAGATATTCTGCTCAATTGCGGGCATATTACACTTCTAAGTCAGATAATCTGCATGTTTAAGGTATTTTCAGCGTCATGTATACGTCTTTTTGACAGATTATCTGACTTAGGTGTGTTTTGAACTGCCTCCTATTTCTCGTGTCCAAGAAATGGGAGGCAGTTTATTCATGGTGATACGAGGGTTTTCATTTATAGAAGCAGCTTTAGTGCTTACGTCCTGCTAGGGCATGCTCTAGATAGTCATGATTGCCGGTAAATTTAACCAGCTCGCGAGAAAGCAAAGAGACGGGGAGCCCTACGACATTCTCGTAATCTCCTTGAATGCTCTGAACCAGATAGCGACCATTTCCCTGAATACCGTACGCACCGGCCTTGTCCATTGGCTCACCGGAGGCAACGTAGGCAGCAATCTCATCTTCGGAGAGCTCAAAAAACGTGACGTCAGTGGTCTCCACAAACGTTACGGCAACAACAGAGGGTGCTCCGTCAGGAGAAGGAGACTTGAAAGCTTTAAAGCGGCGCAGGGCAACACCAGTGGATACATGGTGAGTCTGACCAGAAAGCTTAGAGAGCATGCGTTTAGCATCTTCAGCACCTGCGGGCTTGCCAAAAACCTGGCCGGCGTCTGTCCAAACAATGGTATCTGCTGCAAGGACAATCTCATTGTTAAGCTGCTCAAAGTTAGGCTGCTCCATAAGCTTATAGCACACTGCAATGGCTTTTTCTTGAGCCAAGCGTTTTACGAGTGCAAGGGGACTCTCGTCCTCTCTGCAAATTTCAACAATATCAGCAGGGATAACCTGAGGATCTATGCCCATAGACCGCATAAGCTCAAGGCGCCTAGGGGATTGTGATGCAAGAATCATATGAGTTCCTATCAATCGTGCTTATGCTGATACTGTACCCAAAAAAGAAGCCTGATAGGCGAGAAACCCATCAGGCTTACATGTTAAGAAAGAAAAGCTAAGCTAAAAACTAGTCAAGCTCAATAGCGGTGACTGGGCAGCCGTCGCAAGCCTCCTGTGCAGCATCCTCTGCAGCCTCAGGAACCTCTTCCTCAATAGCGTGAGCAAGACCGTCGTCGCCGATCTCGAATACCTCAGGAGCAGTGCTCTCGCAGAGACCGCAACCGATGCAATCCTCATTAACTGTTGCCTTCATAATACATTCCTCTCCGTATCTCGAGCCCCTTACTCGAGTAATACTTATCTTGCATTCAAGAGTACTTGATTGCAATGTATTTTTTACACGTTTCTTTGCTGTTATGCAACAACAAAGGCGCAGATAATTGAAAGAACATTACTTGAAGTAGTAAGTGAACATCTGACCTGCATATATAAAAGGTTTAATTTTTAGTGCAACCACTCAAATTAGTACAACTGTCCTATTGAAGAACTCTTTTATAGTTCCTTTTTGAGCATGATAATTTCGCTCGTTCTGTACTCTTCAACAAATCCATTCTTTAGAAACATCGTGACTGATGGATTGTCTATGGCAATATCATCGTAGAGCTGCTTAATACCATTCTGTTTAGCTGCGTCACAAAGAAGATTTAACCCAATGCTGCCATAACCTTTTTTTCTAAAGGGAGCATAGACTATGACATCTGCCATATAGAGATTTTGATCACTGTCGTAATGGTAGGCAATTTCTCCAACAAAAGTATCGTTACTATCCATTAAATACCTGTAATAACGTTTATTCTCGTGTTTTACAATCCAGTAATCATACCAGCCATGCCACACTTCTTTTGGAAAGGGAATTGTTCCTCCCCAGGCATGGTTATATGACATCGTTTCTTCATCTGCCATCATCTTCTGGCGAAACCAAAGGTCTTCTAAAGACGGTGTATAAAGGGTAATGGGGTTTTCGCTTTCTTCTTTCATCAGTAGATCCACGTGTCCCTTCCTTGTCTGTTTTTAAGATCACACCTGATGCTCTTAAATGTCTTTTTCAGTCTCCGCTGTAGTTTCCACTATATCAATTTCAGTAGTCTGTCCATTTTGCACTGTGCTTGTGTAGTAGGTGCCCGACAGTCGGTCAAACAAGAATCGTTTATTCATCAACATCAGTACAACGGTAATAACAAGGAAAATAATTAAAGCCGCAAATATGATAGGGAATAGCGCCAGGAATAGCATTGAGTCTGGAGTCTTATTAAATTCATTAGTCAAATACAACAGACCGTCAGGAATCAGATAGAAATACCCCGTAATGAGCAAACCTCTTAGCATGGTGCGAGAAATTCTTTGTTTCTTGTATGAGAGCTTAAAACGCAATAAAGCACTACCAAGTGTCTTGCCATCAAAGAGCGGAACTACTGCAAAGTAGAGAGCAATAAAGAACGAAAAAGGAAGCGTAGTGTTTGAGAGGTTATAAGGGATGGCCACAATAAACGTATCAATGAGTAATGAAAGGCCAACACGGATTTGGGTAACCTGTGAACCAGCCTCAAGCGCTTCCTCGTCAATTTTATCTCTTGAAGGCAACAACCACATTGCTAGCGCTCCCAGAGCATAACCAATGCAGCCACCTGTGGTGTTTTGAATAATATCGTCAATATCGGCAAGACGATAAGGTCCTGGATATAAGAAATAAAGACCTGAGAGCTGAGTTAGTTCAAAGAACAAGCTAAGAAGTGCAGTAAGCAAAAGTGTCTTTTTGAAACTGCATTTAAAGTAATAACGAAGATACATACCAAAGGGTATGAGCATCAAAACGTTAAAAGCAGGGACGTAAAACGTTGGATCCTTAATTGAAAGAGCCCACGTTGCAGGATTAGAAATCTCAAAAGGACTTTCTTTCAAGAAATCCAAAACAAAGGTAAAAGGAACCAGGTTAAGCATCTGCGTGTAGGTGGTATGCACCGTATCTGGATCTGGTAATGGCAGAATCACCAGGAAATACATGGTGAGCAGATACAAAACAAAAGAGTACAAAATCAAAGTTCTAAGCTTATTGACAGAACCGTATTTGCGATAGTTGATAATCATATAGGGCAAGGTAATCAAAAAAATGCCAAAACGGGAAAGACGAGCATGGCAATTTTGATGGAATTTATATATCCCATTGAATCTCCGAACTTAAACCCGTTTAAGCAAGCAAACGTTTTCCACATGAAACGAGTGAAAACTAAGTACGCCAAGTAGTTATATTTGTATGTAGGAACAAATCCATGAACCTTTTAACGATAGTATAAGGTTATCGTTAAAAAGATATTACCTAGACAAACTGGGATTTGCTCATTTAATTAAATCAGCTATTTCTTTCTTCCCATACACCTTTACATTCTCAATTACATTCTGTTTCCTCTTTATTGATTCAAACAATGATATATCTAATACATTTACGAACTCTTCAAACTGAACCTGTCCGATTCTTCTTATTTCTTTAAGTGTCTCGGCATCTCTTACCTTTCTCTCTGCCTCACTTTTGGGGTATCCTTGCCCAAATGGCTCTGAGAAAAGAGCTTCTATTGTTCTTTCAAGATTTTTCAGTGCCTGACCATGTATAATCTTCACCTAATGGTAATGATATCGCATTTCCATTATTAATCTGAGCAAATAAATAGGCATCATTCGGTGTAGGTGCATACCCGCAAATGACATCAGGCATACTATTACAAGCAAGCATCATTCCTTGTCCGGAAGAACAGCCCGTAACAACGAAATCAATTGTCCTACTTGCCAACAATATACCTACAAGAATGGAAATCTCTATATACGAATATTTTTCATTTTCTTCTATCGTACAACCAAAATTTATAACCTCAGATTTCTTTGGAGCGTACTTTACTACAGCATCATAGATTATTTGATTTTTAGACGCTTGCGAACTTGCTTGAATAACTCCGATTCTCATATTTCCCTCTACAACTTCTAATTTAATTATTTCTTTTTCTTTGGTTTGGGTACCAGTAATTCATCATACGTTGAATTGTACAAGCCTTTTGTTTTTCTACACTTTTTTTACTTAGTAGGTGCAACTTTTTGACATCAATACAACACACTCCGTATGGAAGGTCTGTGGGAATAGGTCTACTGGTGTGACGCTCACGGGTTTGTATGAGCCAATCTCAACAAAGCGCTTAAGGTCACGCGCAAGTGTTGCAGGGTCACAAGAAACATATGCAATAGCACGTGCAGGCTGTTCAGAAAGCTCCTGAATTACTTCAGGAGCAAGTCCTGCGCGAGGAGGGTCAACAATAATAACGTCAGCATCTGTGTCGGGGAATTCTCTTCCTGCGTCTCCACCTACCGCGTCGACGTTATCAAGCTTTGCCAACTCAAGGTTGCGACGAAGATCTCTTACCGCCGGACCATAGGCTTCAACAGCAGAAACAAATCCTGCACGCTTTGCTAGAGGAAGCGTAAAGGTTCCTGCTCCACAGTAAAGATCCATTGCCTCGTCATCTGGCTGAACATCCAAACCAGAAAGTACAAGCTCAACGAGTTTATCGGCACCCTTGGTATTGACCTGGAAAAATGAAGGTGCAGAGAGCAGCATCTTCTGACCATCGATAAGCTCGCTCCATGAGCCGGAGCCGCTTAGACGCTCAACTCCTACAACACGGCGAGCCTTACTTGGACCTTTAGTCATAACGCGGACAACACTTGTTGCTTTTACTGCGTCACTCAAAACGCGGGCTATTTGTGTGCGTGGGAAGCCGCTCGGAGCGGTCCAGAGTGCCACCTCAAGCTCTTTAGTGCGTCTAGACACTCTGATGCCAATACGCTCTATATCAAGCTCGTGAGAGCCCGAGAGATAGGAGAGGGCGCCGCTTACGGCACCAACTGCCTTTAGGTTGCTCTTATCTAAGAGCGGACAGTCTTTAATACGAACAATGTCCTGTCCGTTAGGTGCATACATACCTACCAGGGTTTTATTGCCATTGCGCTTAAATGCCAGTTCAATTTTATTGCGATAGCCCCATGGCTCGCCAGGAGAAACAATGTCTTTTACCAGCTCAGAAACATCGTCGGGTGAAAAATGCCCAATGCGTTCAAGAGCAGATATCACGCCGTTGCGTTTCTCAACAAGTTGCTGCTCATAGAGCATGTTGCCCCAAGGGGTGGCACCCGTGAGTACTACAAAGGGATTAGGGCGTGGCTCTCTGAACGCAGAAGCTTCCAAAACCTTTACAAGTTGTGCGCGAGAAAACCTATCTGTGTTCTCGGTAATCTGTGCGCTGATAGTATCTCCAGGGACGGCGCCACCAGAGATGAAGACTGTTTTTCCATCTGTAGTATGAGCGATGGCATCTGGACCATAGCTCATACGTTCAACATGTAAGGTGAGCTCAGACACTTAGTAGACCATTCCCATTGCCTCGCGAACCTCGTCGAGCGTGGCGTTAGCAATAACGTTTGCACGAGCGTTTCCATCGTGGATGATGTCGCGAATAAGGTCCGGTTGAGCTGCAAACTCTGCGCGCCTCTGACGAATTGGCTCAAAGTAGGTGTTAACAGCATCGATGACGTAAGCCTTGAGAGCTCCGCCGCCGCCCATGCCAATCTCATCAGCAATTTCTTTTGGATTACGACCAGTACAAATGCCAGCAGTGGTAAGAAGCGCAGAGACGCCAGGACGATTGTCTGGATCAAAGGTAATCATGCGCTCTGAGTCAGTCTTGGACTTCTTGATGAGTTTGGCAGTTTCTTCAGCTGTCATAGAAAGCGAGATAGCGTTGCCGTAAGACTTGCTCATCTTGCGGCCATCAAGACCAGGAATCAATGGGGTAGAGGTAAGAAGGCCAGAAACCTCTGGGAATACTTTTTTCCATAGCGCTCGTTAAAGCGACGTGCAATCTTAGAGGTAATCTCAATGTGAGGCAACTGATCGCGACCAACAGGAACAACATTTCCTTTGCAGAAAAGAATGTCGCATGCCTGGTGAACAGGATAAGTGAGGAGAAGACCGGTGAGAGCATGTCCAGATGCTTCCTGCTCTGCCTTAACAGTTGGATTTCTATGAGCTCAGACTCGGTAACAAGCGAGAGGAACGGCAACATAAGCTGATTGAGAGCTGGGACTGCAGAATGCGTGAAAATCATGGTTTTCTGTGGATCAATTCCGCAGGCCAGATAATCAATAACCATATTGTAGACATTGTCTGCAATATGCTCAGTAGTGTCTCTGTCTGTAATGACCTGGTAGTCAGCAATAATGATATTGGTATGAACACCAAGATTTTGGAGTCTTACGCGCTCAACAATAGTGCCAAAGTAATGGCCAAGGTGAAGCCTTCCGGTGGGACGATCCCCTGTAAGCATGTTGTACTTTCCTGCATGCTCTGGCAGATCTGCTTGAATCTCATTTGAGCGACGGAGCGCCGCCTCGTAGCTGCCCTCATTTGGCATAAAAACTCCCAAACTTTCAAGTTCGTATGCAGCGCCTCACTGAGACGCCCGCGTTTCTAGTCAACAGTGTTTATTCTATCGCAAAGACGGCCGAGCGCCTTTGAGGCTGGCGCGGACTTCTTTCCAGTTTGGATAGAACGTGGCGAGAAGCGCATAGAATTCGCGGTTGTGTCTGCGAACGTAGAGGTGGGTGAGTTCGTGAGCGATAACGTACTTCAGAGCCTCTTTGTCATATTCGGCAAGCTCAAGGTTGAGCGTGATGGCTCCTGTACATGTGTTGCAAGATCCCCAACGGCTTTTCATGCGGCGTATTTTATACCGCGAGGCTTGCTTTTGAGCTCTTGTTTCCATGGCAGCGGTAAGCTCAGGCAGGACCGTGCGCATCTCTTGAGCGAGAAACTCATCAAATGTTTTACGAACGGCTTGCTGTGAAGCTTCGGAGGCAAGGTCGTCCAGGTAGCGGTTGGGAAGCGTGATAACAACGTCGTGTGCAAAGATGTGTGCCGTCCGCTTAGGTCCATGAATGATGCGCAGGTTGTACGGGTGCCCCCAAACACTCACTGTATGTCCGGAGGCTATGGGAGCGGGAGCTTGAGGGTCCTTCTCGCCAAGTAAAGAGGTGCGAGAAAGAGCGGCGCGAATCCAATCGGATTTGGATTCGACAAAGGAAATCGCAGCCGCTTCGGAAGTGTGCCACGGATAGCTCACGTTAACGCGACCTTCTCGACTAACACGCAGATTGATGTTCTTGACGGTCTTGCGCGTGAGTTGTACGGAGATGCCCGCTATCTGTACGGTTTTTGCGGTCACATGAGTCCTTACCATGATTTGGTTGATGGTTCGTAACATAGTATTACACGCATGTGACGCAGGAAATAGGGGAGGCAGTATGGATAGATTGGTCCTGCGCGCGTGAAAGCAAAGCTTACAGATTATGAACTTAGTGTGTTGATACTATAAAAATTTTGAGATATTGCCCTATAACAGTGCGATTTTTTTATCCGATAGCTTATATATAGATTGTGAGGATTTATTTATAAAGTTATTCGGGGTTATTCAGGAGGCACCATGAAAAGAAAAGGTGCAATTTCAAGGATTATTCTTGTGGCGCTCGTAGCATTTTCAATGTCTATGCCGACTCCTGCGCTTGCGGAGATGAGCGCAGAGTTTGGGAGTACTCCGGCACAGGGGTTTGCAGAAGTAGTCGGTACCACGGCTTCTGCACAAGCGGAGAAGAACAACGGTTTATCTACTGAGTCATCCGCTGAGCCGAATGAACTGAAGGATGATAATGTCAAGCATGAAGAAACTCGCACGGAGGTAAACTCCACATCAGAGGCACCTGCAAGCGATTCTTCCGAAAGTTCCACCAACTCTCAAACAGAACCTGAAAAAACTCAAGTCCAAACTCAAACCAAGGAGGATTCTCAGAAGAACCTTGTCCAAGAGACTTGGACAACAACTGCTTCTGACGGCACTCAGATAACGGTCTCGGGAAAGCTCCCTTCCGGCGGTAGTGTGTCAGCTGTTCCGACAAGTGCCTCCATTAAAGGTCAGACAACACTTCTCGCCTTTGATATTACCATTCGCGATGCCCATGGAACAAAATGGGAGCCGGCCGGCTTTCCAATCGCCGTAAACATTTCCTCCTCCAGCATTTCCGGCAACTCCGTCTCGGTCTGGCATATTTCTGACAGTTCATCCGTAGAGCAGGTGAGCAGTCCTACACCCGCTGCAGGCTCCGTGTCTTTTACGGCAAAAGGTTTTTCGGTCTATGCCGTAACTACGCCTGATACGCACTTCACAATAACCTATCGTTTTCATGTAATAGATGCATCCGGTACCGATTCCATTGTATCAACTCAGAAACTCTCTGATGATGAGCGCTTGATAGAGCCCGCTACTCCATCCGGAGACGGAACGTTCCGCGGATGGAAAACTTCTTCGGGATCTACTTTTACTGACTTTGGTAAGACTGCCGCAGAGCTTAACGGCGCTGCCCTTGATGCTGCGGCTGAAGCATCCCCGGTTGATTTGTATGCATATTTCACTGCATCCAATCGCCATGTCGTTTACTTCATGTCTGTTACCGATTCAAACCGCGTGCTCAGTGCGGTGACGTATGCGGATGGCGACACCATTCAAGGTAGCAGCATTCTTCCGCTCGTAAACACCGGCAATCCTGAAACGCAGGCCGTGGGCTGGTCTCGCACAAAAGGAGCAACCCAGCCGGATGCAAGTCTCGGTACCGTTAATGGTCAGGATGTCTATCTTTGGCCTGTTGTCAAGCCGGACATAGCATCACCTTTGATAGCGCCGGCGGATCTTCCGTAGCCACCGAGTATGTTGATACTGACGATGTAACCGTTGCGCCGAGTAATCCAACAAGAACCGGATATACTTTTGCAGGTTGGAAGACTTCCGATGGTGCAGCCTTCACTTTTGGCTCAAAACTTACCCAATCTATCCGCCTTACCGCTTCATGGACGCCGAACGCCAATACGGTCTATCATGTGAACTACTGGGTGCAGAAACCTACTGATCCTTATAATGCGGCTTCAGCCGACAAGACCTATGCTTTATATACCGTCCAAGGTTATACGGCCGCTACCGACGCTACCATTTCTCCTGCAACTACAGATGTTGCATCAAAAATTGCCGCTATCAATGGCCAGTACTACGGTCATTTGCTCCTTGACGCCGAACGGAGCGACAGCTCGGCTACGGTTTCCGCAGATGGTAGCACAACGCTAAACGTGTATCTTGATCGCTCGCTGGTACGTGTTAATTTTTACAATAGCAAGACTGACTATACCAATGACACCGATAAAACAGGGGTTGAAAACTACTCAGGCAATGCTGCCCATACGTTCTTAGGGCTCTACGGCGCAACATTTACGCCTATTGAACCTGAAGCAGGGTATCGCTGGGATGACGGTAATCTTTGGTATGCCAAGAGTCCTTCTAGCTTTAATTCACCAGGCAGCAGAAATCGCACGGCAAGCCGTTTTGATTTTTATCCTAATAAGGTAAATCTGACCAAAGACTTTGCCATATTTACTGACAATGCAGACGGGAACGGCTACAGTGCATATACTGCTTCTTGGATACCTGCCGATGGAACATTTAGTTTCAGTACAAACCTGGCAATGTTTTCTTACGTCAAGTACGGCTATTACACGCCTACCGGAACTCCTAAAGATCCGAAAGATCTAAACCTTGATACCGACGTTACTCAGTGGTTTGATATTTCTAAGGGAGAAGGTCCTGCGATATATGATGCTGCCAGCGGAGACGTTGCTTTTAAGCCTCTTCCTACAAAATATCTTGTTATGGTCAGAAAGCGCATTACCTATAATCTGACTCTCAAAAACGCGGCAACTTCCGTTACCTCTGAAACCACAATCTCATCTGAACAGCGTAAATATGGAGCTTCGTTAGCCGACATCTCAAACTCAACGCCAAGTCGTCCTGCCGGATTGCCACAGTACTACCGGTTTGTCGGCTGGTATCGAAACGCTCAGTTGACCATGCCTCTCACCTCTGATAACTCCATGCCCTCAAGTGATACCTCTCTGTATGCCAAATGGGAGCCGGTACCCGTTAATGTCACGTATGTGTACAACAATGGAACACCCAACAAGACCGTGTCAGTACCCGCGCAAACAACCCTCGATGAACCAACGGGGGTAACGCGCGATGGCTATGTTCTTGTCGCATGGCTCCGAAACGATGGAAAGCCGTATCGTTTTGGAAGTCCCGTGACGGAAGACATTACCCTTACGGCAAAATGGGTTCCGATAAACCAGACCCACACCATCACCTATGATCTTGCCGGTGGTACAGGCTTTGTTTCAGATCCGATGCACTATGCCGAAGGCTCTGATATTCGTGTGCTTGATGCTTCCGGTGTGACTCCTCCTGCAGGCTCCCGTGGATTCATTTGCTGGGTTGCAAGTGACGGAACACGCTACTATCCGGGGGATTTGATTCCGATGGGAACCTCGGATATTTCCCTGCGCGCCGTGTGGGCAAACTCCAATGCCGTACGTCTTGCGTATGATCTCAACTACGAAGGCGCTCCCGGTCGTACATACTCAGATTTCGTTGAGTCAAACGATACTCTTACCATTGATGCGGCAGATCCGGTGCGAGCAGGATATCGCTTCTTAGGCTGGTCTATCTCAAAAGATGGCGGCACACTGCTCCATCGGGGCGATAAGGTGGAAGTTGACACCATAAATACAGAGGGAAATGTACTTTATGCTCAGTGGGAACGTATTGATGAGCCGACGCCTGCTGAAAATAAGACTACTTCAACAAAGGCTCCCGGTGCACTTCCCGATACGGGAGATAATTCGCCGGCCATGATTTTCTCGCTTGCTGCTACCGGTCTGCTTGTGTTTGTAGCATCTACTCTGCATCGTCGTCGCACAGAGTCTCAGGCATAGAGCCGCGATTACGATTCAGTGGTTACGGAAAAGCAGTAGTAAGAAGATAGCGATAACAGTTGAGAAGGGCACAGCAAAACGCTGTGCCCTTTTTGTGATATGTCTGTCGGCGTCTGTGTCATTGTTGTTTAGCGGTGATGATTAGTCACATTGCCTCAACTGCACATATTTTCCCTTTGCAAATGCTTGTTTCAGAGCTGTAATGCCAACGGCGAGAAGCAAGAGAGCAAACGACCATACTGTCAGAACAATAATTGCAGTCATAGGTTTCAGATTGACACCTTTTAATACTCGAAATGTTGGCCAAATCCCAAGATAACCAACAATGTTTCTTACATCAAAAATATGTCATGGGAAGAAAACGAATCAGGGAGGTATTGAAATCTCTTACCGAGAAGTACCTCGGATAGAGAGGCAAATATACCAACTAAATTGCTACCAGCAGCTAAATGGGCTGCTGGTAGTTTTATGAAAGTCGTTTGCGTTCAAGGGAACGAGCGATAAGGACTTGCTTGCGCAGCTCAGGAATCTTTTTGCCATCCATGGCAGGAGTGTCAGCAAGTTTGTAAGGGATACCTAGCTCTTCATACTTTTTTACGCCCATCACGTGATAGGGAAGTAGATCTAATCCAATAACGTTATCCCAGTGAGCAATGATTCTACCAACGCCAGCAAGTTCTTCTGGTGAATCAGTAATTCCAGGCACTACAACATGTCTGATAAGAACTTTAATACCCCTACGATTAAGCTCATCGCCAAACGCAAGCGGTCTTTCTGAACCAACTTCACAAAGACTAAGGTGGCCCTTTGGATCAGAGTGCTTGATATCAAGGAGCACTAAATCTGTATTATCAAGAACGCGCTCAAATTTCTGGAGTTTCTGGATTATACGCAATGCCAGAAGAGTCAAGACAGGTATGAATGCGTCCTTGCGGGTCATTATGAGCCGCCTCAAACAAAGCACCGATAAACTCAGGCTGAGCGAGTGGTTCGCCGCCAGTGGCTGTAATTCCGCCGTTTCTATAAAAAGCTCTATTACGGTTAAAGGTGGCAAGAATTTCTTTTACCGATTTTTCTGTTCCAATACCAAATTGCCAGGTATCGGGGTTATGACAATAGGCACAGCGCATGGGACACCCCTGGGTAAACACAACCAGGCGAGTTCCAGGACCATCTACGGTGCCAAAGGTCTCAATAGAGTGGACCCGCCCACAAACTGTGAGCGGGTCATTGAGATCCATGTGAGTATCAGAACAAGACATGGACAAGAAATCCTTAGAGAGCGTCGTGGAAGGTACGAGAAATAACGTCGTCCTGCTGCTCTTTGGTAAGGGAATTGAACTTAACAGCGTAACCAGAAACGCGAATGGTCAGCTGAGGATACTTCTCTGGGTGTGCCTGAGCATCAAGAAGAGTGTCCTTAGTAAATACGTTAACGTTGAGGTGATGACCGCCCTTCTCGGCATAGCCATCAATCATGTTTACCAGGTTGTCAATCTGCTCGGAAGCTACTTCGTTGGACTGCATGTGTTTCTCCTTACGAGTTTGTTGGCGAGAAGAAACGTGTAGATAGATCTTCTCGCCAGGGCTTGTTATTTACGATCCTCAGCACCTTCAACTGCGGATGGGTCTGCCTCACAGGCGCAATCAATCTTGTTCTCAATCTGAATATCAAGATTCATATCAGAGAAGTCGATGTGCTCAAGGTCTAGCTCGCTACCGTGGAAGTAGACGTCAGAGCCCTTACCAAGAGCATTAGGAATGATTGAGAAGGTATTGGAAATACCGTCTTGTGCGTCGTTGAATGGAAGCTTAGCAACGGAGGCCAGGGATGCAACAGCACCGTGAGTATCGCGGTGGTGCATTGGGTTAGCACCAGGAGCAAAAGGAACGCCCGCACGACGGCCATCAGGAGTGTTACCGGTGGCCTTACCATATACAACGTTAGAGGTAATGGTCAGGATAGAAGTGGTTGGGACAGAATCACGGTAGGTGTGGTTCTGGCGAATCATGTTCATGAAAATCTCAACGATGTCATGAGCAATGGTGTCAACGCGGTCATCATCATTACCGTACTTAGGGAAGTCGCCCTCAGTGATGTAATCGGTAACAAGGCCGGTCTCATCGCGGACAACCCTTACCTTTGCATACTTGATTGCAGAGAGGGGAGTCAGCAACAACAGAAAGACCAGCGATGCCTGTTGCAAACCAACGATGAACGTGCTCGTCGTGGAGAGCCATCTGGATGCGCTCGTAGCTGTACTTATCGTGCATGTAGTGGATTGCATTAAGAGCGTTGACATAAACGCCAGCAAGCCAGCGCATCATGTCCATATACTTGGAGAAGACATCGTCGTAATCAAGGTACTCGCCCTCAACTGCACGGTACTTAGGACCAATCTGCTCGCCGGTCTTCTCGTCACGGCCACCATTGATTGCGTAAAGCAAGCACTTGGCAAGGTTTGCGCGAGCGCCAAAGAACTGCATCTCTTTACCAACACGCATGGAGCTGACGCAGCAAGCAATTGCGTAGTCATCGCCATGATAGACGCGCATAAGATCGTCATTCTCGTACTGGATAGAGCTGGTGGTAATAGAGATCTTTGCGCAGTAGCGCTTGAAGCCTACAGGAAGCTTAGTAGACCACAGAACAGTCAGGTTAGGCTCTGGGCTGGTACCCATGTTTCAAGGGTGTGGAGCCAGCGGAAGCAGGACTTGGTAACCATAGAGCGACCATCAATGCCAATGCCACCAATGGACTCAGTGACCCACTGAGGGTCTCCAGAGAAGAGCTCGTTGTACTCAGGAGTACGGGCAAACTTGACCATACGAAGCTTCATAACCAGGTGGTCAACAATCTCCTGAATCTCAGACTCAGTGAAGGTACCACGAGCAAGATCGCGCTCTGCATAGATGTCCAGGAAGGTGGTGTTACGGCCAATAGACATTGCAGCGCCATTCTGCTCTTTTACAGCTGCAAGGTAGCCCAGGTAGAGCCACTGAACAGCCTCTTTGAAGTTCTCTGCAGGACGACTCAAATCAAAACCATAAATCTCGCCAAGCTGCTTAAGCTCCTTGAGAGCGCGAATCTGCTCGGAGAGCTCCTCGCGATGACGAATGGTCTTCTCGTCCATGATGGTGCTGGTACCGTTTCTGATTTGTCTTATCAGTGATAAGAGCGTCAACACCATAGAGAGCAACACGACGATAATCGCCGATGATGCGGCCACGGCCATATGCGTCAGGCAGACCGGTAATGATATGGGAGTGACGACATTTGCGCATGTCCTCGGTGTAGACATCAAAAACACCAGCGTTGTGAGTCTTGCGACGATAGGTGTAGAAGTCAACAATCTCTGGGTCAACTTCATAACCGTAGGCCTTGCATGCAGCCATTGCCATACGAACGCCGCCGTCTACCATCAGAGCGCGCTTGAGGGGCTTGTCAGTCTGGAGACCAACAATCTGCTCAAGTGGTTTGTCAATGTAGCCAGCCTCGTGGGAGGTGATAGTGGAAACCTGCTTGGTATCCATATCAAGTACGCCACCGTTTGCGGTCTCTTGTGAAAATAGATCCATAACATCCGCCCAAAGCTTTGTAGTAGCCTCAGTTGGACCAGCGAGGAAGGAATCATCACCGTCATAAGGGGTGTAATTCTTCTGAATGAAGTCTCGGACATCAACAGCTCTTTGCCAGTTACCACCGACAAAGCCGTCCCAAGCCTCCTGTGCTGGTGTTTCCTGCATAACATACTCCTTTTTACACGGACAATGTATACGTCCGCGTTCATGCTGAGCGTGTTGAGTGGAGCATGGCCGCTCAGCAGTTTACAAATAGCAATCTTGAGACTAATTTTGACAGCAGGTATGTCTTTGGACAAATGACGTCAAATATTAGTTGCGACCTCTAACTTTACTCAATATGTAGTGCTAGACAAGTGACAAATACGCAATATTTTGACAAGTTAGAAACGGTTTACATTTGCGCAGGTCAGGAATTTGCTAAAAAGAAAGCTATATAAAAAATGTTGAGAATTAGTCACATTTATTGCGACAGGTGTCTGTTTCTTCTCCAAATGTCCACAAAAATGTTGTTATTCTTAGCTAGAGGGAGGCTTTATGGATACTGCGGCATTAGAAAAACAACGTTTGCGAGAAGAACGTCTAGCAGCAAGAGAAACTCTTTCTGAGCAAGAGAGGATCGTGCTTGATGATCGCATTACTCAGAAACTCCTTGCAACCTCTGAATATGTAGAAGCAACTACTGTTTTAACGTATGTTTCTGTTTCATCTGAAGTTTCTACCAGGATGTTTATTGAGAGCGCTCTACGCGATGGGAAAACGGTGGCGGTACCTCGTTGTCTACCTGGACATTGTCTAGAGTTCGTTGCTATTACTTCTTTAGATCAACTTATTGCTGCTCCTTTTGGTCTACTTGAACCGCCAAAAGAATTACCAGCTTTAACAGAAGAGCAGATGGACGCTTCAATCTGCATTGTTCCAGCACTTCTTGTTGATACAAAGGGGTATCGCTTGGGTTATGGTGCTGGTTTTTATGACCGGTTCTTGTCTACGTACCCTGGCAAGAAAATTTGTCTTGCTTACCAGCAAAATTTGAGCCGAACAATACTTCCTCATACAGCATTTGATGTTGCCGTAGATGTGGTGATAACCGAGTCAGATGTACTTACGTGTGCATAAAAACCTGCTGCAATTTAGCATTACAGCAGGTTTGTGTTTCTCGCCAAGTGGTTATAAGCAATTAGCTATGCTTCATCTTTGAGATGAACCGCCATCAGTTGGATTGCTTCTCTATAGCTGTCAATTCCTTTACCAGCAACTGTAGCAAAGCATGCGTCTTTTATATAAGAAATGTGCCTAAAGTCTTCTCTGGTAGAGATGTCAGTAAGATGTACCTCAATCATGGGAATTTGCACCGCTAGCGCCGCGTCGAGCAGGGCAACTGAGGTGTGCGTATAGGCGGCAGGATTGATAATAATGCCATCGTAGCTGCCCAACGCGTCCTGGATCGCATCAACTAGATTACCCTCATGGTTTGATTGATAACACACACAATCAGAGAAACCTTGAGAGAGGGCTTCTTCCTTACAAGTCTCTATGAGGGTTCTGTAGTCAGCTTTTCCATAAACCTCTGGCTCACGAATGCCCAGCATGTTGATGTTTGGGCCGTTGATTATGAGTAGGCGAGGCGCGTCGAGGTCATCCTCATAGTTGTCTTCAAAGTCGTCTGCGTCTAAGTCAGAGGCAAGACTGTCAAAGTCTTCTTCGTCTTGATCAAGGGTATTTTTTTGAGCAAGCAAAGAGATTAGCTCATCCACTTCTTCATTGTGCTGAGTGGAAAGATCTGCTCGCTTCTCATCTAACGAACAAAAAGTTTTTTCTGGCTCACCCAAAATGTGACTAAGGGCATCATTTACTTGACATACAAGATTGGGGCCAAAGACTACCTCAAGTCCGTTGGCGCCTTTTCCTACAATACCAAGAACACCAGTGGCTGTGGCCAGCTGTTCATGGTCTATAAGCGTCATATCATTGATGGAAAGGCGAAGTCGTGTCATGCACACTTCGTTGTGAGTTAAGTTTTTTGAGCCGCCTATTGCATTTAGGATCTCGTGAGCAATAGCATTGCCGTCCATTGGATATCTCCCCAAGTATAACCACATATCAAACACTTAACCGTTTGACTTGGTCTAGCATTCTCGTAGTCTTATGAATACACACCTACGAGGCATAAGTATAGGGGCTTTAACGTGCCAAAATTCAAAATCTACGAACCATCCGGTGAACGGTTAAAAATAACTGCGAACGCTTACTGTTATGCTTAAAGCGTGTCGAGAAGACCCTTGGCATCTGCGTCTGGACTACCGAGACAAAAAAAGGTTACGTCAGCCCATGCTTCATAGAGCGGAATACGTACTGCGGCAAGATTCTGAACACCCATACGTTCTGAAAGAGGTCTGCCGACAATAGCTAGGTCTTCAAGAGGGCGCGTAAGGTAGACAAGCTTGCCGTTTTGACGGAGGAGCTGGTAGTTTGAAGGTGTAACAACTACGCCACCTCCACAAGAGATCACCGCACCACTCGTGCTAGAAATCTCTTGAATTACCTCATGCTCTAGACGCCTAAAAGCCGCTTCACCGTGTGTTTGTAGGTAGGTTGCCGCCTCGCAGTGAGCTTTCTGCTTGATGAGAAAATCAGTGTCTATCCAGGGACGATTGAGGAGTTTTGCTAGGGCTTCTCCCGTAGAAGTCTTTCCAACTCCCGGCATACCAATAAGCACGATGTTTTCTTTTGAAGCATGGAGCTCACGCGAGATGCTTTTTATCTGAGAGTCTGATACATCTTGTCCCAAAAAGAGTGAGCTAGCCCTAGCTGCTTGAGCTACCAGCATTTTTAAACCATTTGCATTGAGTATTCCAAGACTTTCTGCATCTAAAAGTAGCTGAGAGCGCAGCGGATTATAAATAAGATCAATCACGCATTGCAGGGACGTAAATAAAGCTAGTTCCTCTTTGGTAAGAGGAGAGATGCCAGCGTGAGGAGACATTCCCACCAGTGTCGCATTGACGAGAAGATCAGCGTCATAGTGGAATTTAAGCTGGTCATAGGTAATTGCGCGGTCAACATATAAAGAACTTTCGTGAGGGTTTCTGGAGACTCCCACAACATATGCACCGCCTTTTTGAGCGCATAGCAAATTGCCTGACCAGCACCACCAAAGGCTCCTAAGACCATTACTTTCTTTTGGCTCAAGTTGACCTTGAGGCTTTTTACCAGATACTCAAAGCCATACACATCGGTGTTGTCTGCTGCTATAAAACCATTTGCATCTTTTACCAGGGTATTTGCCGCTCCTATAGCTTGTGCATCCTCAGAAGCTGAGTCCGCAAGAGCGCAGGCATCCTTTTTGTAAGGGATAGTAACGTTCAAGCCCTGCCAAGGTTGGTCTTTGAGAAAACCCTTTAGCTCAGAAGCAGAAAGCTCATGAAGCTGGTAGGGAAATGACCCCAACTTTTCATGAATTGCTGCCGACCAACTATGAGAGAGTTTCTCACCAATAAGGCCGTAAGGAGCAAGAGGGGCTGTAAGGTTACTTGAACCTTGTTGTACAGTTTTAGAACTCACGAGATGTCTCCTGAACTGCCTTTGCAGCGTTCATCAAAACCTCAAGCAACTCTAAAGCATACGGTTCAAGTTCATTAGAAACAGTTGCTTTAACCTGGTCTCTTTTGGCATTTTCTCTTGAGGAATCAAGAACAGCGAGGTCCTGCCCCTTTTTGTAAGTACCAATTTGTTTGGCAACCGCAATCCTCTGCTCAAAGAGGTCAAAGATTTGCGCATCAATTGAATCGATTTCCTGGCGAAGCGTTTCTAGCTGATTAGTCATTGTGATATCCGTTCTGCTCAGAGGGCCAGGAATATAAGGTGTCGAGAAGAGCTAGTGCAAAAGTGCTTTCAACGCAGGGTACAGCGCGTAAAACTGCAGTTACATCATGTCTGCCTTGAACTACAAGCTGCTCTGGTTCCATAGTCTGAAGATTAACCGAATGTTGAGAAGCCCAATGCTCGAGATAGGTTTTAACGCGCACCTAAACCAGATGGGAGCACCTGTTGAAATGCCGCCCAGAATACCTCCAGCATGATTGGTGGTTGGCACAACGGAGCCGTTACGTACTTCGTATGCATCGTTATTTTCAGAGCCAAGGAGTTTAGCAACTTCCATACCGCTACCAAATTCTATGGCTTTAACAGCGGGAACACCAAAGACTGCAGCAGCGATGGTATTTTCGAGCCCATGGAAATGAGGGCACCCAATACCTGCAGGAACACCCGTTGCCGCACATTCTATGATGCCGCCAACAGTATTTTTCTCTGAGCGCAGCTGCGTAAGGAGTGCACTGGTTTTCTCGCCAGCTTGAGCATCAAGGAAAGGAAGCGCTTGAGGATCAGCTTGGAGCAGCTGATCCATTTGGTAAGCAAGTAGCTTGCTGGCCTCAAGTGAGTTGTTTACGAGCTCAAGGGGAGTATCGCTGACGTCCTTTATTTTGAGAACGTGAGCTGCAATAGTTATGCCCTGAGCTCGCAAAATCTGGAGCGCTATGCCTCCCGCAATGCAGAGAGGGGCGGTGAGGCGGGCGGAAAAATGTCCTCCACCCGTTTGCTTGTACGAATCTCCCCATTTTGCCCAGGCAGCAAAATCGGCATGTCCTGGTCGTGGGACAAGCTTTGTAGGTGCGTAATCTTGTGGACGAACGCTTGTGTTAGGTAGCTCCGCCGTGAGCGGGGAGCCATCTAGAATGCCTTCTGCTGAAATTCCAGAGATAAACTCTGGATCATCAGTCTCTTTACGCGGGGTATCCCACGGATGCGATGGAGATCTTCTTTGAAGGAATGTCTTGAGAGCTGCTAAATCAACGGTAAACCAGCAGGTAAACCTTCAATGGTGCAGCCGATTTTTGGAGCATGAGACTCGCCAAAAATAGACACTTTTACTGTTGTTCCAAAAGTTGAGGTCATCATTTATGACTCCATACTGTGGCAGACGCCGCCAAGCTGCTTGAAGTGCTCAAAGAAGAGCGGATACGACTTATTGATTGCCTCGGCATGGGTGATGACAACAGGACCTGTTGCATACGAAGCCAAAATAGTTGCCATCATCACCATGCGATGATCATTGCATGAGTCCACAATGCAGCTGATGGGCTGTTTTCCTCCTGTGATACCAAGTTCTGTCTGATCTTCAGAGAGTTCAACGGTCACACCAAATGCCTTAAGTACGTTGCAGATACTTTGAACGCGGTCGGACTCTTTAAGACGAAGGCGCTGAATATTGGTAAGCCTACTTGTTCCAGGGATAAACGCAGCTAATGCAGCAAGTACCGGGGCAAGATCACACACCTCGGAGACAGAAATGGTAAACGGCCGCAGGTGATCCATCATACAAGCTGCACCCTTTTGCTGGCGAGAAACACGTGCGCCCACAAGCGATAACGCGGCCAAGATAGCTCTGTCTCCCTGGATACTTTGCATGGAGAGTCCTGTGACCTCTACGCCTTGTCCAATTGCTCCCGCAGCAAGCCATGGTGCAGCGTTTGACCAATCTCCTTCGATTGAATAAACGCCTGGACAAACGTAGTGTTGAGGTTCAATGGTATAGGTGGCATTCTTTGCATCAAATACAGTAGTAACGCCAAAGTCTTTCAATACGTGCTCTGTGATAGCCAGATAGTCTTTTGACTGGATGGACCCTGTAATCTGTAGTGTTGAAGATACGTTTAACAAAGGTAATGACAGCAAAAGTCCAGAAATAAATTGAGATGAAATATCTCCTGGTAGCTCAAATAAACCGCCAATAAGTTTGCCTGAAACCTCAAGGGTCTTCTCGTCTTGCCAGCTAAAAGACATACCATGGGCAGAGAGTTCTGAGACAAGAGGCTCTAGGGGTCGAGAAAAGAGTCTTCCTTCTGCAGAAATTGTGGCGTTTACGTTTAGCACCCCCAGAAGGGGGAGTAAACCTGAGCGTGGTGCCAGATTCTTTGCAGTTAAGTTGCACGTTTTGAGGGCGATTTTGCTCTTTTGCAGGGACAACTCTAAATCCCTGTTTAGTTCTAGCGATAGTGGTGCCTAAAGCTTTAAGGCAATCAACAGTTACTTGAATGTCCTCTGAGATGTAAGGACAGGTAATGTTAGTAGTGCCGTTTGCAAATGAAGCGCAGATGAGCGCGCGATGAGCGCATGATTTTGACGGGATGGCTTCTACCGTTCCAAACAAATCATGAGGAGTTATTGAAACATCCATTTTTCACACGCTCCGTAACTAATTGCTTGATGTAAGAATACCGCAGTTGAGTGTCGGAGAAGGATATGGTTAAAATTGTTTGAAGATTAAAGGAGGAAGCAAGTGAATAAGCCTTTTAGCGCCGTAACTCAGGTTTTACGTGGCTATACGTACAATCAGGTTAAAGCTGTAGTTGAGGTTCTTGTTGATTCTCCTGTACATAACGTTGAAGTAACCATGAACACTCCAGAAGCTGCCTCGTTAATTCAGAAGCTGTCCAGTGAATATGGTTCTGATATCAATATTGGTGCTGGTACCGTACTTACTCTTGAAGATCTGCGGACAGCTCATAAAGCTGGCGCAACGTTTGTTTTAGCACCAACGCTGCTTTCTGAAGAGATGTTTGATTACTGTAAAGAGCATGAGATTTTGAGTGTTCCGGGAGCGTTTACGCCAACAGAGATTGCTCATGCGTTTGCTCTTGGTGCAGATATTGTCAAAGTATTCCCCGCAAATGAGGTTAGCTATGGGTACGCCAAAAAGGTATGTGAGCCTTTAGGAAACTTGCCTCTTATGGCAGTTGGTGGCGTTGCAACAGACAATATTGCTGACGTATTTGCAGGTGGATATGCTTATGTAGGAACTGCTAACGGCATCTTCAACAAAAACGATATCCTAGCTGAAGATAAAACCGCTCTAAAACAGTCAGTACGTAAGCTTGCGGAAGAGTTGGAGCGTCTAGGACGTTAGTCTTCTATTGCTAGCTCAATCAGCTGTTTAAGTTCTGCAAATGACTTGCGCTCAATACGTACATCACCAATGCCATAGATAAGCGCCATATCAATTGAATCTGCGTGGCTTTTCTTGTCATGAAGTGCTGCGCTGTAAAGTTCTTCCACAGTAAATGAAGTGCTGGTAGGAAGGTTATAAGCTTGTGTGAGCGTGGCGATGTTCTTAGCGTCTTCAACAGAGCAAAGACCAAGCTTGGAACAGGCTTTTGCCAACAGGGAAGTTCCAGCAGCCACACAGGAGCCGTGTCCAAGTTCAAAGTTGCTGAGCGTCTCAATAGCATGGCCAAGTGTATGGCCCAGATTGAGCAATTTTCTAGATCCTGCTTCTTTGAAGTCTGCTTCAACGATTGATTTTTTTATTTCAATACACGCTTGAATGAGTTCTTGCCTATGCGGCACGTCGATGACCTGCATAGGGTTTCTCGCCAAAGAGATTTTATTGAAGAGCTCATGTCCAGAAAGAACGCCGTATTTAATAAGTTCTCCGCAGCTATCTTGCAAGAGGGGAGTCGGAATAGAATTCAGCAGCTCAAGGTCAACAATAACCGCTTTGGGGTTATAGAAGGCTCCAACCAGATTTTTTCCAAACGGTAGGTCAATAGCGGTTTTTCCACCAATTGAGGAATCAATCATTGCTAAAAGTGAGGTGGGAATGTGGATGAGCGCGCAGCCGCGCATGTAAGTAGCTGCTGCAAATCCCGCAAGATCGCCAATAACGCCTCCGCCAAACGCCACGACAATGTCTTCTCGCGTAAAACGATTTTCTGCAAGGACGCTTACCAGCTTTTGATATGACTCAAATGATTTTGCGTGCTCACCTGTGGGAACTTCGGCAGTTGTGACAGAAAAGCCAGCTGACTCTAACGAGGCGAGAAGTTCTGTGCCAAAGAGCTTGTTCAAATTTGTATGAGTGACCACAAGAATCTTTGACCCTGAGGTGCAGGAATGAATAAGGTTGCCGGCCTGCGCAAGCAGGTGATGCCCCTACATGAATTTGATATGAGTCGGATGTTAGGTCAACAGAAATAGTATTCATGAGCTCCTCATTTGCTGGTTGTATTCATTTTAGCATGGGAAAATACCAGAAGAAAATTACGCAAACCGTTACAAAAGGCAGTAAGTAGGCTGGGGTATACTTATGCACCATGACTCCGTAGCTCAGTGGATTAGAGCGTTTGCCTCCGGAGCAAAAGGTCGTGGGTTCGAAACCCACCGGGGTCACCACGTGCAAAAAACCGGCCATCACTGACTGGAGATTGTTTATATGTCATTGCAAGATACTGCAGGTAAGAGCAGCAAACGTTTTGAAGAAACGTATGAAGGTCTGACGTCAAAAGAAGTTGCAGAGAGAGTATCTGCAGGTAAAGTCAATACTAATACAGACGTCAAAACCAAATCTATTGCTCAGATTATTGCAGAGCACAGCTTTACGCTCTTTAACATAGTTAATGTTTTGATGGCGCTGCTTGTTGTTGTAACGGGACAGTACAGAAATGCACTGTTCATGAGCGTAGTTCTTGCAAACTTGGTCATTGGTATTGTGCAAGAGATTCGTGCAAAACGCATGGTTGACCGCCTGTCTCTTATGACAGCTCAGAGTGTTTGTGTAATTCGTGACGGAAAAGATACCTTTATCAAACCAGACGAGCTTGTCATCGATGATCTTGTGCGCTTGAAGACGGGCGATCAAATTCCTGCTGACAGTATTCTTGTGTCAGAGCACGTAAGCGTTGACGAAAGCCTTCTAACTGGTGAGGCAGAGCCCGTGCAAAAGACCACGGGAGACGAGCTTCTTTCTGGTAGTTTTGTCGAGAGGGGCAGTCTTGTTGGTAGGGTATGCCGTGTAGGCCAGGAAGGTTATGCTGCGCGTATTAACGCAGAAGCTAAGTTTGTAAAAGAGATCAATTCAGAGATTCTTACCACCATTAAGTCGATTATTCGCGCAGGTTCCATTGCATTGATTCCGCTGGGTATAGGTCTTTTTGTTCGCACCTATTTCATAGGTAACGCCGATTTAAATGAAGCGCTTCTTTCGATGATTGCTGCCGTTATTGGCATGATTCCTCAAGGACTCGTTCTTCTCACCAGCTCGGTGCTTGCTATTGCAACCATTAGGCTTGGCCAGAAAAATGTTTTGGTTCAGCAGCAATACTGCATCGAAACGCTGGCACGCGTAGACACCCTTTGTTTGGACAAGACGGGTACTATCACCACGGGAAACATGGAAGTTGCTCGTGTTTTGGATGCTTCGTTTACGTCAATTACTGAGGCTGCGGGTGCTTTGCAAGCGGCTGTAAACGTTGTCGGCGCAAACAAAGATGACGCTAACGATACGGCTACGGCAATCCTTGCGTACGCATCCAAGCAGGGGATTCAAAGCAAACGTCCTTCTCGCGTTGTGGCGTTTTCTTCCAAGAGAAAGTACTCTGGCTGTGTGACTGAGGACGGACAGGCATTTGTTATCGGTGCTGCTCAGTTTGTGCTTGGTCCCGAGGCAGCAGACGTAATTGCAGGCTCCGATGCGTTTGCATCCATTGAACGCGTGCTGGTTGCCTGTACCGTTGATGGATTTGACCAGAATGATAACTTCGAGGGAATTCCTCAGCTCCTAGGTTACGTAGTGCTTAGGGATCAGATTAGAGAGACCGCCCCACAAACCATTGCGTTCTTCCTTGAACAAGGCGTTGACCTGCGCGTTATTTCTGGCGATGACCCTCGTACCGTCTCCGCTATTGCTGAGCGAGCGGGAGTCCCTCATGCCGACGGTTGGGTAGATGCAACCACTCTGCGCACAGAGGCAGATATTGCTGCAGCTGTCGAGAAGTACCACGTATTTGGACGTGTTACGCCAGAACAGAAGCGCGAGTTGGTCATTGCACTGCAGAATCTTGGACACACCGTTGCCATGACCGGCGATGGCGTCAATGATATCTTGGCGCTGAGGCAGTCGGACTGTTCTATTTCTGTTGCTTCTGGTTCTGCTGCAGCTAGAAATGTTGCAGAGATTGTTCTGGCAGACAACGATTTGCGCACATGCCAGAAGTTGTTGCCGAAGGTAGGCGCTCTATCAATAACCTTCAGCGATCTGCTGCGCTCATACTTGTAAAGACGGTTTATACTGCGGCTTTAGCGCTCTATTGCATTATTGCGCCACCATACCCCTTTATTCCTGTTCAGATGTCGCTGCTTTCATTTGCAACCGTTGGGCTGCCATCGTTTGTGTTGGCGCTTGAGCCAAATCACGATCGCGTAAAGGGCAACTTCCTGGTCAACATTTTGCGCAAGTCACTGCCTGCTTCTATTGCGGTAACTATCACGCTTGCGCTTCTTATGACTGCAGGTCATCTGTTTAAGTTGAACCTGTCTCAGGTGTCTACGATGGCGCTTATCACCACCGCAACAGTTGGTTTTGCGCTGCTGAGAAGGATTTCTTTGCCGCTCACCAAGCTCCGCATTGCGCTTCTTGTTGTATGCATTGCCATTGTTGTTGGCGGATGTACGGTAGCGCAGGACTTCTTCCGTATTGCACCTCTCACCCCACGCATCTTGCCGTACTTGGCAATTTGTCTGGTGATTTCCGTTATTATCTTCAACAGAATTTCCGAGCGTTACACCCACAACTATACAAAGGATCGTTTCTTTGACCTGGTTGTGAGATTAATGGGAGGAAAGTCAACTTATAGCTCTTCTGCTGATATAAACGATTAAACTGAAGCACAAGCAAAGAGTTGTGGAGGGTGTATGCGTTGTCCAAACTGTGGATCTGAGGTCGATGAAGGGGCTTTAACCTGCCCTCATTGTCAGATTGATCTAAGTTTGACCCAAAGGATTCCTGTTACTCAAGCTCAGTGGTGCCCTCATTGTGGCGCCTTGGTGGCTGCCGGCGCAGAAAGCTGCCCAAAGTGCGGCCTTCCTCTGCCACAGGCAGTTCCTGCTGCCCGTCCAGCTCGAGCCATCAGGCCCACACGCAACATCAAGCTTCCAGAGATTGATACCGCTTCAGCACCTGGCGAGAAGACCGATCCGCTCGTAGACGCAGAGTATGATGCATCTTCTTCTGTCGCAGCAGATTCCACTGTTTTGCAACAAATGCCAGCCGACAACGCTGACCCAGACACTACCAGTGCGTTTGCCTCGGTAAGTCGCAAGCCAGCTCCTCGCTTTGAGTCTGCAATCCCTTCCGAGCCTTCAAAAGAGAACCTCCCTGAAGCTGAAGGAATCCCCCGCACACGCGTTATTCTGCTTTCAGCACTTCTTGTTACCTCGCTGGTAGTAGCTGCAATCTTTATCATCACGCACCCGTGGGACCCTCGGGCAACCGACAATCGCGCAAAGGTTGAGGCGCCAGTCTCATCTACTCCTACCACCACTCCTGTTACGCACCTTACGGGTCAAGACACCAGTGCAAATCAACAAAATACAAGTTCGGATGCTGTTTTTTTGACGCACTTGATAGTGATTATCAGAAGCTTGGAGACCTCTCAAAGCGTCTTGATGATAACGAGAAGACCTTTGATCAGCTTGCTATTACTGGCTCTGATCAGGAGCGCGCTGATGCTCAACAGGAAGCAGAGCAGATTTCGCTGGATATTAGTAACGTCATCTCTGACCTTTCTAGTCTTGATGACTCCAACGGAAACTATCGTCAGACTATTGAAAATCTCACCAAGCTGGGTAACTGGCTTCGTAATCGCTCCGATGCTTTGAGTGAGGGATGGAAGCGTTCAGTTGCTTTCTAACAATCCTTCTCAGGACAAAGAGCACATCTTGGCACCAGTTGATAACATCAGAGACTCAAGTGGTTCCAGCTCATACCAGAAACTTTTTGATGAAAATTACGTGAATTGGAAGCCACAAAAGCAGTAAAAATCTACCGTTCAGCTGCTTTAATTTCAAAAATCTCATCATACTGGTAAAATAATTAGGTTAGAAAAGAAGTTCTTTATTACTAAGGGTTTCTCGCGTTTTCTTCTTCTCTTAGATGTAAAGAAGCTTGGAGGAATTATGTTTGGACTTGATCCATTGTATACACCAAAGCGCCAGGTCACTGGTACTGAGGTAGCTGTCTTTGATACCAACAAGGGAATCATTAAGGTTCAGCTTGACGGTAAGGGCGCACCTATTCATGTAGCAAACTTCTGCGAGCTTGCAGAGTCTGGCTTCTATGACGATACCAAGTTCCACCGTCTTGTCCCTGGCTTTGTTCTTCAGGGTGGGGACCCAAACACTCGTGAGATGAGTGTTGAGGATGTTGTCTTTGGAAACCCTGGTCCTGACGGAATTCCTGGTACTGGTGGTCCTGGTTATCGCATCAAAGAGGAGTTCAGCACAAATCCTAACAACTCCCACGTTGACGGTGCCCTTGCTATGGCTCGTTCTCAAGATCCAAACTCCGCAGGTTCTCAGTTCTATTTCTGTCTTGGTCCACAGCATGGCTTGGATTCTGGATACACCGTATTTGGCACAACTATCGAGGGAATGGATGTCATTTCCCAGTTAAAGGTTGGCGATATCGTCAATTCCATTAGAATTGAAAACGCTTAAAGCCAAGTCGCACAGACTCTTGGAGGATATTGTGAATCAACAGGCATTTGAGTTAGGTAAATCTGCATATGATCAGGGCGACTGGTTTGTAGCTATCAGTCAGTTTGATGTGGCTAAAGAGCCAGGCGAGGTAAACGGTCAGATTGACCACCTTCTTGGAAACGCTTATATGAAGCTTGGACAGTTTGATTCCGCAGCTTCTGCTTACAAGTCCGCTCTTGCTGACGCTTCCTACGGCAAGGTTGGCGCTCTCTCTACTAATCAGGGTCGCGCACTTCTGGCTGCTGGTAGGGTACAGGAGGCTATTGCTGCCCTTACTAACGCTGTCCAGGACGCCTCTTATGCAACTCCTTATAAGGCACAGCTTGCTCTTGGTTCTGCATACGAGAAGATCGGTGATATTCGCAACGCCGGCATTGCTTACAGAAACGCTGCAGTTGACGAGAAGAACCCTAATCCTTCATCAGCACTTTGCAGCCTAGGTGCATGCTTCATGGGTCTGAACAGACCTGTTGATGCAGTTGAGGCATATCGTACCGCTCTTGATTTTGCTAATCCTTTGGATAATTCCAATAAGATTTATGCAGATCTTGGTCTTGCATACGTTGCAGCAAATCGCATGTCTGAGGCAGTTGACGCTTTTACCCACGCTACTGCTGATGGCAGTTTTGTTCTGTCTAATCAGCAGCAGTCTGCTTTTGATGCAGCTCGTAAGGCTATTACTGCAATGGCTTCTGGCAAGCCATCTGAGACTGATGCCTTCCTTCAGGCAGCTGGCTATGGTGCCTATGATCCACTTGATCCTACAGGTATGTCCGGCGAGCTCATCCCTTCTGCAGAAGACACTGGCTTCTTCCAGATTACTGAGCAGGAGATTATTGAGCAGGATAAGAAGGACAAGAAGATTAGGCGTAAGCATCGCCATACCGGTCTTAAGGTCTTCATCACTATTCTTATTTGCTTATCTTGGCTGTTGGTGGCGCTGGTTATGCTTACTATCGTGGCTATGGATGGCCAACCCAGCAGTCTGTTGTTCAGGATATTTTCAACGCTAAGGCACAGGGCACCGATATTGGTCGCTATGTCTCTAGTTCTGTCTCTAGTACAACGCTTCAGCAGATTTCCAACAGCCTGCCAACAAGTTCCACTGTTACCATCAACGGTGTTGACCAGAGCATGACTCACTCTACAGTTAATGCTTCTGTCAGTCTTTCTAATGGCGGCAACGTTGACTACACCATTGAGCTTGTCCGTGATGGTATTGGCTGGAAGGTTGCAAGCGTTACCACTTCGTACGTAAGCCAGAATAACCAGAACTCCGGCACAACTTCTGGTACTAACGGCTCTAATTCGGGAACTACCTCTGGAACTAATGGATCTAACTCCTCAAATTCCTCTAATAGTTCCTCCAGCTCTTCAAAGTCTGGTAACTAGTACTAAACTGTTTTAACCGTTCTTTCTGCAGGATAATTACGCACATGCGTAGCACGTTTGATTGGATATCATGTCTATCTTCGATTCGCTCTTCGGAGAATATGGCGGAGACCTAGCCATCGATCTGGGAACTGCAAACACCCTTGTTGCAGTTCGTGGTCAGGGTATTGTCATCAATGAGCCATCGGTTGTTGCAATCGATAAAAGCGAGAGCCGCGTTCTAGCCGTTGGCGCTGATGCAAAGCGCATGATTGGCCGTACCCCTGGCTCCATCATTGCTGAGCGCCCTCTTAAAGACGGCGTCATTGCAGACTTTGACGTTACTGAGGTTATGCTTCGTTACTTCATCGAGAAGGCTCGTGAGCGCAAATATCCTTGGTCACCACGTCCACGCGTAGTTGTTTGCGTTCCTTCTGGCGTTACATCTGTCGAGAAACGCGCTGTTTTTGAAGCAACTATTCAGGCAGGCGCTCGCCAGGCATTCTTGATTGAAGAGCCTATGGCTGCAGCAATTGGTGCAGACCTTCCAATTGAGGATCCTACAGGTTCTATGGTTGTAGACATCGGTGGCGGCACTACCGAGGTTGCTGTTATCTCCATGGGCGGTATTGTTGTTTCGCAGTCCATCAGAACTGCAGGTGACGAGTTTGATCAAACTATTCTTGAGCATGTTCGTGATGCTTACAACCTCTCTATTGGTGAGCGTACCGCAGAAGATATCAAGATTAAGGTTGGCTCAGCAGCTCCTCTTGCAGAAGAGCTTGACGTTGAGGTAAACGGTCGTGACGTCATGAGTGGTCTTCCAAAGACTGTTCGTATTGAGTCAGAAGAGATTCGTCGTGCCCTTGATCGTCCTCTTGACGAGGTCACCAAGGCTGTCAAAGATGCGCTTGATGTGACTCCACCAGATCTTGCCTCTGATCTTATGTACTACGGTATTTTGCTTACCGGTGGCGGCGGAATGCTTCGCGGTCTTGATCAAAGACTTCGTGAAGAGACTGGCGTTCCCGTTAACGTAAGCCCAACCGCGTTAGAAAATGTTGTTACCGGTTGTGCAAAGGTTCTTGAGGCTAACGCATTGTCCGGTGGATTTGTTCAGAGTGCAGGCCAATAAATATGCCATTGTCTCATCAGATCCAGGGTGCTTCAACAGGCCTTGGATCTAACAATAATAAGCATACGGGTGGCCGTAGTTTTATTATTCTTTCGCTGCTTTCAATTGTGTTATTGACGGTCAGCGCTCGTATGGGTACAGAAGGACCGCTCGAGATGGTTCGAGGTGGGTTCTCTACTATTACCATGCCTTTTAGAATGGCGGGTTCTGCTATTGCCATGCCTTTCCAGGGCATTGGTAACATTTTTAGTAACTTAACAGCAGACCAGCAAACGCTTTCTGACCTCAAGGCAGAAAATGAGCAGTTGCGTTCAAGAAATGCAGAGCTAGAAGAGACAAATCAGTCCACCCAGCGCCTGCAGGGTCTTCTCGACCTCAAAAATACCTATAACCTGCAGTCCACAGGTGCTCGTGTTATCTCTGGTTCTACTGACTCGTTTAATAACACCATCGTGATTGACAAGGGAACTTCGTCCGGGCTGGCTGTTGGTATGCCTGTTGTTGATAGCGGTGGCGTTATCGGCCAGATTATTGAGTGTAGTCCTACAACCTCTACCGTTCGTCTTATCACTGACGAGAAGAGCGGTGTGGCTGCTATGGTTCAAAGTAGTCGAGCTCAAGGCATGCTTATGGGTTCTGCGTCAAGACAGATTACTCTTAACCTAATCAACACCAACCAGAAGGTTGCCGTAGGCGATACAGTTGTTACCAGTGGTCTTGGTGGCGTATTCCCTAAGGGCCTTCCTCTAGGTAAAGTTACCAGCGTTGAGGCAGCTCCAGGATCGCTCTATTACACCATTGTTGTTGAGCCTTATGGAAATGTCAGCACTAACGAGGAGGTAATGGTTATCACGTCTCTTTCTGAGGAGCAAAAAGCTACCGCAGATGATATTGCAGAGGCAGATAAGCAAAACACTCCAACAGCAACTAATTCTGACAGTAAGGATAAAGACTCCAAGGACGGATCTTCGGGTTCTTCATCAAGCAACTCTTCTGGCAGCGGCTCTGCAAACAACACAACAAATTCCCAGCAGAATGCAACAGTTGCTGCTCCAACGGGTAATACACAACATAACAGCGGAAGAACAGATTAAGGGGGATGTATGCAGGTTTCTGATAGAAATAAAAACACACGCAGCATCACCGTTCTTGCTGTTGTTTGCTTCATTTTGCAGATTATGCTTACCCCACAGGTTTCTTTTGGTGGGGGAGTTATCAATTTTGCACTTATTTTCTCGGCTGCTATTGCCCTGAGATATGGTGGTAAAACTGGCGTAATAAGCGGCTTTATTGCAGGTCTAATCTATGATCTGACTTCTGCCAATCCCATTGGCCTCATGGCACTCTTGCTTGTGGTGAGCTCATATTTCATGGGCCAAGAGGTAAGAGACAGGATTTCTGGCAATTTTGGTACCTCTATGGGTTTTGTGGCGCTTCAGACCTTTGGCGTTACCTTTATGTATCAGCTTATTAACTCTTTGATTGGCTCTGGTGGCAACTTCTTTGAGGGGCTGCTGTTTAAGTCTTTCCCCACCATGCTGTTTACCATTTGGCAGCGCTTCCTGTTTTCTATGTACTTTCTCATTCCCAAAGATCTCACTCTTCTTTGGGTGGAACAACGCTCTATCGCGGATCTCACCGAGCTCCACAGCGCCTTAAATAAGGGGATAGTATGAATTTCACCCTTGTTATCCTTGCTTGTTGCGCTGTCGCAGCAATTGGTTTGATTATCGTATACCTGACCTTTGGTAGAAAAGATTCGCCATTTACCTTTGATATTGGTGGCGGCGCTCCTAAGGCTTCCGGTGGCTCTGATGGTTCTGCCGAGAAAACCCTCTCGTCCAGACTTATCGGTTTTGCAATTGCCGTCGGTGGTATGTTTGCCGTGCTTATTGGTCGTCTTTGGACCATGCAGCTCTTATCGTCAGCTGACTATACTGAGCAAGCAGAGAGAAACCGTACACGAACAGTTACTACAGCCGCGCCTCGTGGTCGTATTCTGGACAGAAATGGCGTGGAGATTGTTACCAATAGGCCAAGTCCAACGGTAGTAGCTCGAGCAGATGTCGCTGAAGACTACGTTAAACTGCAGATTCTTGCCAACCTCTTGGGCATGCCCATGCTAGCGGTGCGCAGAAAAATTATGGATACCTCAGATGGTGCTCAGGCGCTTCGTACTGTTTCTGTAGACGTGTCTAGGCGCGTAGTTGCCTACATTTACGCTCACGGTGCTTTGCTTGACGGTGTTTCAATTGAGGAGCGTACGCAGCGCGCATATCCAAACGGTTCCCTTGCAGCTCATGTTGTTGGCTACACCGGAACTGTTACACAAGAGCAGCTTGAAAGCAGTAAAACTGCGGATGGCGGCTTTGTGTATGCCCACGGCGATATCGTGGGACAAACGGGTGTTGAGTATCAGTACGAGTCCGCTCTTCAGGGTGTTCGTGGTGAACAAACGGTATATGTTGACGCTGCTGGTAATGTTTTATCTCACTCAACGTCTATTGCTCCTCAGAGCGGCTCAGATGTTGTTTTGACCATTGATGCAAACATCCAAAAAGCAGCAGAAGCATCCCTTGTCAGTGTTATCAATACAGTTAGATCACAAGACTTCCAAGGTCGCAGTGCAAGTGTGGTGGCGCTTGATTGCACCAACGGTGAAGTTATTGCTATGGCAAGCTATCCAACGTATTCACCTTCAATGTTTGTTGGAGGCATTTCCAGTTCTGACTGGGATATGCTTTCTTCTGAAGAGGCAAACTATCCGCTGATGAATCGTGCAATTGCTGGACAGTATCCATCTGGATCTACCATCAAAGCACTTACTACCTTTGCTGGACTCAAATACGGCATTTGTGACGGAAATTCCAGCTGGTATTGCACGGGTTTCTGGACTGGTTTTGGCGAGCAGTACGGCATGCACTGCTGGCTTCTTTCTGGTCACGGCACCGTTAATCTGATTACCGGTATTACCAACTCTTGCGATATTGTTTTTTATGAGATTGGTAAGGGCTTCTTCTATAACAACGATCATCCAGAGGGCATGCAAGAGACATTCCGTGCCTTTGGACTTGGTGCGCTTTCTGGTATTGACCTTCCAGAAGAGGCATCTGGCCGCGTTCCTGATGCAGAGTGGAAGTGGAATTACTTTACTAGCTCACCTGATGATGCTCGTAAGTGGCAGGGTGGCGACAACTGTAACCTTGCAATTGGACAGGGCGATCTTTTGGTAACCTGCCTTCAGATGGCAAATGCGTATTGTGGCATTGCAAATCGAGGTCCAATTTATAAACCACATGTTTTGAAGAGTATTAACGCCAGAAATGGCAATGGCTCTGTTATTGAGTATAAAAACGAGGTCATTCTGACGCCAGAAGAAAAAGACGAGCACCGAGACATTGTTGCTCGCGGCCTGTATGGCGTTGTCTACGAGGAGTCAGCTACTCAGACTATCCACTGGACTAATCTGGATGTTACTGTTTGTGGTAAGACGGGTACTGCTGAGCAGCAGTCTATTGGCGAGCCCGTTGGTTGGTTTGTTGGCTATGCACCTGCAGATAAGCCTCAGTATGTTATTGCTGCAAACCTTGATTGTGCACCTGCTGGTGCTAGCTCTGGTATGTATATTGTTCGAGACGTCTTTGGCGCAATTTATAATCAGCCAGACAATGTTGGTAGGTAAGGAGGCGAGAAACCCATGGCACTTGATTCATCTGCAGTTACAAAACAGAGAATGAACTCACCTTTTAGGAGACGTGGAGGTATTCCTTCAGGCGGTCTTGCCAAGAAAGAGAAGCTTACTGGTAAGAATATCTTGAGTAATCTCTATCTAGCACAGCTTGTTCCCGCGGCACTTCTCGTCCTCATCGGTATTGTGGTTATCTGGACCGCATCGATGAACATTGCCGAAGCTAGTTTTCCTAGGCACCTTCTGGGTATTGGTTTGGGCCTTGTTTTTGCCACACTTATGTGGCGCTATGACTACAGAGCACTTTCAAATATGACAAATGTACTGCTTGTCGGCGTAGTTGTGTTGATGATTTTGCCTAAGATTCCAGGCTTTGGCGTTTCGGTTAAGGGTATGACTGGTTGGGTTAATATCCCACTTGTTGGCTTTAGATTTCAGCCGTCTGAGCTGGGAAAGATTGTCACAATCTTCCTTATGGCTTCGGTGTGTGCTCAGTATAACGGTAAGGTAGAAACGCTCAGAGACTATGTAAAGCTTTGTGGAACATTGATGGTTCCATTCGGCTCCATTATGCTTTTGCCTGACCTGGGAACTGGCCTGATTATTTTGGTTATCGGAGCCACCATCATCATTTGCTCTGGTGCAAAACGTTCTTGGATTCTTGTGACCGTTCTTTTGCTCATTGCTGTTGTTGCTCTTGTTGTTGTGACTTCTATGATTCCTGGTATTCCTCACATTCTTAAGGAGTACCAGATGAAGCGTCTTACCGTCTTCTTGGATCCTTCCGTTGATCCGTCGGGAGACGGCTATAACCTCCAACAGGCAAAGATTGCCGTAGGTTCTGGTGGCTTTATTGGAAAAGGACCAGGTAACGCTACGCAGGCAAGTGGTCGATTCTTGCCTGAGGCACACACAGACTTTGTTTTTGCGCTCTTCTCGGAAGAGTTTGGTTTCCTTGGTGCATTCGTTATGCTTTCACTTTTTGCATGGATGATTTTTGCAACCATTCTGTTTGCCATGAAGACCGAGAATACCTTCTCTATGCTGGTACTTGTTGGTTGTGCAGCCATGTGGTCGTTCCAGGTTTTACAGAATGTTGGCATGTGTATTGGTATCATGCCTATTACCGGTATTCCATTGCCTTTTATCAGCTTTGGATCAACATCGATGATTGCCCAGCTCGTTTCTGTAGGAATCGTCCAGTCTGTTTACAGACATAGAACAAAGGCGGCATAAGCCATGGCAAAAAGAAACAGCTTGGGCAAACTTGCCACCTCTGTATTACAAGAATTCCGCGGGTCGCTTTCATCTCTAGAGCCAACTTATACGCATATCTACGTTGATTCCCTTGCTTCTGAAGAGGTAATCCTGGCTGTACATTCGTATTTTATGCCAGAGAGAACAGATGCAACGGTGCGCGTCTCTAAGCTTGCCGACGGTGTTTCGTTTGTTTCTGGAGGCATTGGTCGCACGGGAAAGAATGCTGCTATTCCTGATATTGCGGTGATTATTCCTACGCCAACATCACAGTACGAGGACGCCCTTACCATGTTGGTAAGTCATTCAATTCCTTGTGCGGTGGTTGTAGAGTCTGCAGTTGAAGCACAACAAATTGCTGATACGCTCTACAACACGGGGCTTATTAGCATTGTTGCGGGTACCACTGAAGAAGTGCTCTTTGATCGACTCTCTTCATGGATTGCAACTGCAACAGAAATCAGTCTCTTTTGCGGCAGCGTATCCTCTTTGTAGAACTCAAGTGGTCAAACAGATAACTGCTGCTTGCGCTAAAGAAAATGCAGCTATTGGAGCTGTGGCGTTTGTTCCTGGCTCTGATATGCCGTTGATGACAGCGCGCCAGATTAGGCTGGCACTTGATATTACCGCCGCCTATAACATCAATATGAGTGTTGAAACCATCGCCGAACTTCTCGGCGTTGTGGGCGCGGGCTTTGGATACCGTACGGTTGCACGCACGGTCGCAGGCACAGTTCCAGGGTTTGGCTGGGCGCTTAAGGCTGGCATGGGATACGCAGGTACTCACACTACTGCTCGCGTCATTCACGCGTATGCTCGCAAAATTGCCGAGAAACGCGATGGGGTAGCAGCTGATTCTTCTACCAAAACCGGCACTTCGAGTGCTTCTACAGGCGCAAGCGCAACAGCAGATACAAATTCACAATCAAATACCGTGGAGATAGCAACCATACAGTCCCTCGCCAAAAGATAGAAAGTAGACTATCGTGCGTGTTAAACGAGAAAATCTCTTCCATCTCATTGAGCCCATGCTTCCACATGTCGAGAAACCCTCAAGGTACTTGAATCATGAGTGGGGAGCCGTAGAGGAGCAAGAAGGCCCTTTTCACGTTTGCATGGTCTATGCTGATGTGTACGAGGTTGGTCAGCCTAATCTTGGTATTGCCATTTTGTACAACGCTCTCAATAAGGCACCTCATATTTCTTGTGAGCGAGCCTATCTGCCATGGACTGATATGGCAGCGCTTATGCGTAAACGTAACGTGCCTCTGCTTTCTTTGGAGGGCGCTGCACCCCTAGCGTCTTTTGATGTGGTTGGCTTTACGCTTGCACATGAAATGATTGCTACCAACATTATAGAAACGCTTGATTTAGCAGGCATTCCAAAGCTTTCCGAAGAACGTGATGATGAGGATCCACTTATTTTTGGTGGCGGTCCTTCTGTTTGGAACTCAGAGCCAGTGGCCCCGCTCTTTGATGCAATTCTATTAGGTGATGGCGAAGAAGCGCTGGTAGAGATGTGCGAGTGCGTAAGAACTTCCAAGCTAGACGGGGTTTCTCGCCAAGAGATTTTGCAGAGGTTGTCTCAGATTCAGGGTGTCTACGTGCCATCGCTCTATCAGATTGTGAAGGACGACACCGCAACACGCTGGGGTTATGCGGTTCCTAAAGAGGGAAGTGACGCTCCAAGCGTGGTGTATAAGCGCTGTCTGCCAGATCTTTCGGTGACTGACCCTGTGGCTCAGCGCATTGTTCCGTATACCGAGATTGTGCAAGACAGGCTGGCGCTTGAGATTCAGCGCGGCTGTGCTCGCGGCTGTAGGTTCTGTCAGGCCGGAATGACGTATCGTCCTGTTCGCGAGCGTCCAGCTCAGCAGATTGTTAAAGCAGGCGAGGAAGGCCTTTTGAAGAGTGGCTACGATGAGGTTTCGCTCACGTCGCTCTCTACAACGGATCACTCTCAGTGCGGCTACATTCTGCGCCGTATGAACTCTGATTTGCGTAAACGCGGCGTGCGAATCTCCATTCCTTCCCAGCGTATGGACGCGTTTGGCGCGGAGATGGCAGACGCTGTTTCTATCTCAAGGCGCGGCGGACTGACGTTTGCGCCAGAAGCAGGCTCCCAGCGCATGCGTGACGTCATCAACAAAAATGTTACCGAGGATGATCTTGAATCGGCAGCTAGAAATGCGTTTGAAAAACGGCTGGCGCCGCATGAAGCTCTACTTTATGATGGGCCTTCCAACAGAAACCGATGAAGACATTCAAGCCATTCCCGCAGTTGCAAAGCGTATTTTAGATATCGGTCGAGAAATTGGCGGCAAGGGCGTTACGGTTTCTGCTTCTGTTGCCGTATTTGTGCCCAAGTCCTACACGCCATTCCAGTGGGTTGGCCAGATTTCTCGTGAGGAAGCCCAGCGTAGACAGCAGTTGCTTTTTGTCGTCAAATCACGATAGGGGACTCAAGATTGCCTACCACGATTCTGGAACGTCCTTGGTAGAAGGTGCGCTTTCAAAGATGGGCCGCGACGGTTTTTGATTTGATTTACCGGGCTTGGAAAAAAATGGTTGCAAGTTTGATGCGTGGACCAGCGAGTTTAATCTTGACGCTTGGAATGCAGCTGCAGAAAGTCTGGGTTTCTCGCTGTCTGATATTGCAACAGAGACCTTTGATATCCAGGCAAAACTTCCTTGGGATCACACGTCTCCTGGTGTGTCCAAGGGCTACTTACAGCGAGAATATCGTCGAGCAATGGACGAAGTTACCACACCAGACTGTACGTTTACTTCTTGTACGGGATGCGCGGTATGCCAGACCTTGAAGGTCGACAACGTTTTGATGGGGGTGCGCTCATGACGGATACGCAGCTAGAGAGCGTAGCTCCTGAGGTGGTTGAACCAGCGAAGAAAGACTGGCGCGCTGGTAGGCCACAGATTCAGCCAGAGATTATGACGGAGCGCGGAGCAGAGATTTTTAGGCTTCGCGTGGCTTACAAGAAAGATGACCGCCTTGCGTTTTTAGGACACCTTGAGCTTATTGGTACCATCGAGCGCTGTGTTCGTAGAGCTCAGCTGCCGTTTAGGGTAGGCAATGGCTTTGCAAAGCGCATGGGCGTTCAGTTCTCTCAGGCGCTTCCCGTTGGTGCTTCGTCTGAGGCGGAGTACTTTGACTTGAAGCTCACAGAATATGTGGACCCGGATGAAGCGTTAGAGAGGTTGTTGTCGGCTACGCCTCCCGCGCTTGCTCCGTTTGCTGCCAGCTATGTTGATCGGTCGCTGCCAGCGCTTGAAGCATGGTTGAATGCCGCTCACTGGCGATGTGACATTTTGGGAGAGGGTCTTAAGTCCGAGGCGTTGCGTTGGGGGTTTGAGGATCTTCTCGCCAAAAAGAGCTGACGTACATGCGCGGAGATAAGCAAAAAGTGGTCAATTTAGAGACAACGTTTGCGGGCTATGACATTTCTGACAGCTCATCTGAAACGTGCATTTCATTTGAGCTTGATACACTCCAAGATCCAAGAGCAGCGCTTAGACCTGCAGTTTTGATTTATGAGGCTCAAAGAATTGCAGCTCAAGCTGGAGTGGATGGCCTACAAGGCATTGACTCGTTGAAGGTGTGCCGAGTCTCACAGGCACACGTTACAGAAAATGGACTCCTTGTGAAGCCTCTATAACATGTAGTTTTGTCTTGGAATTTTCTGAAATATGCAGTAGACTATTTCGAGTTGTGTTTCTCGCCGAGGGACATGGGACACCGACAGTTTCCCGCGGATGCCACAGGTCACGGCGGCGAAGATCTTTGCTCGGATCTTCAGAAATGCAAAGATAGTATTAATCGTTGCAAGAATCAGCAATGAAGGGTTACACACATGTACGCAATCGTAGCAACTGGTGGCAAGCAGTATAAGGTTGCCAAGGGCGACGTAATCAGCGTCGAGAAGCTTGATGCGCAGCCTGGCGATAAGGTAAAGCTTGATGTTCTTATGCTTAACGACGGCAAGAAGGTTGTTGCTGACGCTGCCACTCTTTCCTCTAAGAAGGTTACCTGTGAGGTTCTTGAGCAGTACAAGGACAAGAAGGTCCTTGTCTTCAAGTTCCACAAGCGTAAGCGCTATCACCGCGCCAATGGTCACCGTCAGAACCTTACTAAGCTGAAGGTTACCGCTCTCCCTACCGCTCGTAAGGCTGCTGCTAAGGCATCCGACGAGTCTGCAGAGTAATTGGTCACTTCTGATATTGAGATAGGCAGGTAGCATTTATGGCACACAAGAAAGGTCTCGGCTCTTCCCGCAATGGTCGCGACTCACAAGCACAGCGCCTTGGCGTTAAGATTTACGGTGGTCAGGCAATCAAGGCTGGCCAGATTATCATCCGTCAGCGTGGTACGCACATCACTCCTGGCGTAAACGTTGGTCGCGGCAAGGATGACACTCTCTTTGCACTTTGCGATGGCGTTGTTGAGTTCAAGAAGGGTGCTAAGCACGTCGTTAACGTCGTTGCTGCTGAGGCATAAGTTTTCTTGAACATTCACAGTTCATTCAAGGGGTCCTTCGGGACCCCTTTTTGTTTCTCGCGGTATCTTACGCGTACCGTTCACAGTTTCTAATTTGTTTCTTAATGTATTTCTTGACACAATCTGGCAAAGTAATGGTATTCTTCTTACATTGCAATTTACGCTCTTGGGAGGAGGACATATCATGTGCGCTACAGGCACTCAGCAGTGGTGGTGGAACAACTTGTCTTTCTCCGGTCAGCGATGAGTTGCTTCTGCATACGCATTTAGAGGCTCTCGGGTGACCGAGAGCTTTTTTTGTGCGTACGTTTCTTGCTAGATCCGGATGGCGAGAAACCCGTGTTGTTAAAAGTTTTGTTTGTACGTTTTTAGTTTTGCGTTAAAGGAGTTTGTATGTCTACAGAAAATCTCAATCAGGTCAACGCCGCAGACACAGAGACAGGATCTGCTGAGCAGGCACCTCGTGTTGTTACTGTTTCAAAGTCTTCAGGCGTTTTGGACGTTACTTCTCTAGTCCTTGTTGCCGTCCTTATTGCTGCTGGTTTTATTCTTAACCTGACTGTTGGTAAGGCAATTAGTGCTATTGGAATTGGTCCAGAGTTTATTATTTCTTCGTTCTGCCTGGCTATTCTTTTGCTTAAGCCAAACGCTGTTCAGAGCCTGGTAATTGGTCTTATCGCAGCTACCGTTATTCAGCTCACCACCTCTGTCCCTGGTGCTGATTTTGTTGCAGAGGGCGCAGCTTCACTTGTTATGTTTGCCTTCACAAGGTCCGCTCTTGCAGATAAGCCAGTAATGCCAGCAATTGGTTCTTTTGTAACCACTCTTATTTCTGGCTTGATCTTTGCTGCCATTGCTATTCCAGCAAAGGGTGCAACTATTGAGCTTTTCTACGTAATGCTTCCTGTCATCGTGGGAACCGCATTCTTTAATGCTATTGTTGTTCAGGTTCTTGCGGCTCCTCTTAAGAAGGTTTTGGGTCGATAAGTTCTTAGATACGCACATATTTCCTGGAGAACACTGTGTCTATTATTGAAGTTCAATCTGTGTCATACAGCTATCCTGATAGCTCAGCACGCGCTCTTAATGAGCTCTCGCTGAGCGTTCAGGAGGGCGACTTTGTAGGTATTGTTGGCCCTTCTGGTGCAGGTAAGTCTACGCTTGCTCTTGCGCTTTCTGGTGCCATTCCTCACCACTTTAGAGGTAATTTCTTTGGCAAGATTCTTGTCTCTGGAATGGATACCTGTACGGTTGCCTTAACTGATATCTCTAAGATTGTGGGATCCATTACCCAAGATATCAATGCGCAGATGGTTGCTTCAATTGTTGAGGATGAGCTTCTCTTTGGTCTTGAGAACTTTGCTGTTCCTCACGCAGAAATTCCAGAGCGAATTACCTATGCGCTAGAAACAGTTGGCATTGCCAACCTTCGCTTTAGAGAGATTGCTTCTCTTTCTGGTGGACAGAAGCAAAAGGTTGCTATTGCAGCACTTTGGCACTACAGCCACAGGTTATGGTACTTGATGAGCCAACAGCAGCTTTAGATCCAACGTCGTCTGAGTTAATCTTCCAGACACTTTCAGAGCTCAACAAAACCAAAGGTATTACGGTTGTGGTAATTGAGCAAAAAGTAGGTCTTCTCGCCAAGTATTGCTCAAAGATTGCCGTTATGGACAAGGGAACCATCTGCGCTTTTGGCAGCGGTGAGGAAGTGTTCTCACAGGTAGATCTGCTGCAAGAGGTTGGTGTTGATGTTCCTCGGTGCGTGCGCGTCTCAAAGGGTGTCCACGAGCTCTCAAATCAAGTGGAATATGCTCGTCTACTCAGTGAGGCTGACCAGGCTATCTGCGATGAAACCGCACTGTCGGTTCAGTCGGCCGCCAAGCAGCTTGCGTGCTGTGTTGGGGCTTTGCAGCATCGTAGTATTTCTCTTACAGAGAGCACTGAATCACCAGTCACTGATGCTGTTGAGCTAGCAGGGGAGACGCATCTACCAAAAATAGATGGTCCCGTGGTTGCTGAGTCGAGCGGGCCGTTTGACAGGATTGGTGTTCTTCAAGACGCAGAGCAGCCAAGCGTTCAATCTGTTCTTGACGTTATCGACGCCACCTTTAAATATCAGAATAGTACTGATGGCGTAGAGCGCGTTTCTCTCAGTTTGCATTCTGGTGAGCTTGTTGCCCTTGTGGGTCAAAACGGCGCCGGCAAAACAACCCTGACTAAGCTGGTAAATGGCCTCTTGCGCCCTCGATCGGGAGACATTCATATTAAGGGTGCCTCTTGCAAGGATTGGAAGACGTCGCAGATTGCTCAGCATGTCTCTACGCTGTTCCAAAATCCCGATTACCAGATTTGTAAAGAGAGCGTTCTTGAGGAGATTGCGTTTGGTCTTGAGCTCAAGGGTGCGTCTGCAGAGGATGCCCGATGCAAGGCGCTAGAAGTCATTGAGCGTATGGGACTGGACGCAGAGGCATCGCCGTTCATGCTTTCTCGTGGTCAGCGTCAGATGGTTGCGCTTGCGTCTGTGGTTGCCTGCGAGCCAGATATTCTTGTGCTTGACGAGCCAACATCCGGCCTGGATTACAAAGAGTGTATGCAGGTCATGAATATGGTTACCTCACTGTGCGAGAAGGGCTGTGCAGTTCTTATGGTTTGCCATGACATGGAGGTTGTGCTGGACTTTGCCACAAGAATTGTCGTTATGGCACATGGTAGCGTGTTAGACGATGGGGAAGTTACACAGATCTTCTCGGCAGATGAGGTTTTGAAGGAAGCATACGTTGAGGCTCCTCAGATGATTCAGCTGTCAAAGCTTGCGGGTGCGCATGTAGATTCGTCATTTGCTGGGCTTAACAGCGCTTCCGAGGTGCTTGAGGCATTGCAGCATCAGTTTGAGATTGCTCGTATTGCGGCAACGCTAAATGGTAAGGAGGCTCCTCGTGGGTAGTGTTATTGATTACACCGAAGGAACAAGCTTCCTTCACAAGGCAAATCCCGTGGCCAAGCTTGTTTTTGCGCTTGAACTTTTTGTAGCCGCCTTTGCTGCGCAGGGAACGCTTGAGGTACTTGCGGTGCTCGCGCTCACCATTCTTGTAGGAGTTGTCTCACAGAACGCTCAGAAGACTTTTAAGCTGGTATTTGGCTTTGCAGTCTTAGGTCTTATTCTGTGCGTGGTGCAGACGCTTGTTGCTCCTGCTGGTCAAGTGCTCTTTTTATGCATCACGGTAGGTGGTTTAGAGCGCGGTTTTAACGTTGCTCTCAAAACCATCGCGCTGGCGCTGCCCCTGCTTTCTATGCTCTCGCTGATGCGCGTGGAAGACCTGATGAATGCGCTGGTAGAAGTGGCGCATGTTCCATATCCTTATGCATTTACCATTGCAACGGTTTTGCGCTTTGTGCCTGTCTTTGCTTCCGAGATGAACCATATCATGGAGACTCAGATGGCTCGCGGTGTTGAGTTTGATACCAAAAATCCAATTAAGAAGCTCCAGCTCACCATGCCTTTGATTGTTCCTTTGCTGGTAAGTTCCGTTAAAAAAGCTGATGCCTCTGCACTTGCAGCTGAGCAGCGAGGTTTCTATTTAAGGAACGCTTCATCTGCATTTAAACGCTATCCTTTGGCTCCATCAGACTTTGCCTTGATGATTCTTGGCGTTGCGGTAATTGTTGTTGTCCTCGTGTTCTCATAAGAACTTCTCGCGTTTTCACTGTGCTTCGCTGGTAAATGCCGTAACATTAAGGTATTAGAAGGAGGACACGTGGAAACTTTCACTGATCTTTGTCATATCAACGTTAAAGGTGGAGACGGCGGCGCAGGCTGCATGTCTTTCCGCCGAGAAGCATATGTTCCAAAAGGCGGTCCAGACGGCGGAGACGGTGGTCACGGCGGCAATGTTGTCATTGTTGCAGACGCGCAGCTTTCGTCCCTGATTGATTACCGCTACAAGCATCACTTTAAGGCCGAGCGCGGCACTCACGGTAAGGGTGCTCGTCGTCATGGTTCTGACGGACAGGATTTGCTGCTCAAGGTGCCCCTGGGAACTGTTGTGCGCGAGCTTGATCCAGAAACGCAAGAGCCACTCTACGAGATTGCTGATCTTACTTCTCCCGGCGAGCAGGTAGTTGTTGCTCCTGGTGGCAATGGTGGCCGCGGTAACATTCACTTTGTCACCTCAGTGAGGCGTGCACCAGCATTTGCCGAGAAGGGCGAGCCAGCCCAAGAGCACTGGATTGAGCTAGAGATGAAGCTCATGGCAGATGTGGCCCTGGTGGGCATGCCTTCTGTTGGCAAGAGTTCCCTATCGCACGCATCAGTGCTGCTCGTCCAAAGATTGCTGACTATCCTTTTACCACCCTTGTTCCAAACTTGGGTGTTGTTCGCGCACAGAACGGTCAGTCGTTTGTCTGCGCGGACGTCCCTGGTCTTATCGAGGGTGCCTCTGAGGGTAAGGGCCTTGGTCATCAGTTCCTTCGACATATTGAGCGCACAGCGCTTATTGTCCATATGGTCGATGTTACTGGTGGCTATGAAGGTAGAGATCCTGTAGAGGACTACCACGCTATTAACGAGGAGCTTAAAGCGTACGCTTCAAAGCTCGCTGATCGTCCTCAGATTGTGGTTGCAAACAAATGCGATATGCCTGGTACAGAAGATGCTATTGAGGCTCTCAGAAAAGCCGCTGAGGCGGATGGCAGGACTTTCTTTGCTATCTCTACGGTAACTGGTTTAAATCTTGATGATTTTGTTACTACCTGTGCTGCAGAAGTGGCAGAGCTCCGCAAAGAAATTGCCATTACTACGCCAACGGTTGACCGCAGTGAGGCTTGGGAGCATCAGCGACTTCGTCGTGATAACAAGCTTCGTATTGAGCGAGAAGAGCGTCATGCGTGGCGTGTCTCCGGTGGTCAGATTGAGCGTATGGTTATTCAGACCGATTGGGACAATGATGAGGCTGTGGCATATCTACAGCGTCGTCTTGATCGTATGGGGCTTGAAGTACAGCTGGCAAAGGCTGGTGCAGTTGACGGCGATGAGATTCGCATTCTTGAGCTCACCTTTACCTATGAGGATCCAAATAAACCAAATACAGATGGTATAGAGATTCCTGATGAGGACGCCTCAGACCAGCAATTCGAAGATGTTGAGTTTGAAGAGGCTCCATCTGATCCGTCTCATGTAGCTGAGGCTTCTTCAGAAACTGAGTAGAGTATGGCAGCCGACGTCTTAAATAACATGCACCCTGGCCTGCCTCGTTTGGGACAGGATAAAAACCGCACCTATCGTCTGGGGATCATGGGTGGAACCTTTGACCCCATTCATAACGGTCACTTGGTAGCCGCTGAGCAGGCATATGATGACCTTGATCTTGATGTGGTTGTCTTTATGCCTGCTGGTCGCCCCGCGTTCAAACAAAATAAAGGAGTTACCAGGGGAGAAGACCGTTACTCAATGACGCTTTTGGCAACCTCAGATAATCCTCATTTTGTTGCTTCTCGTTTTGAGGTGGACTACGAGGGTATTACGTATACCGCTGATACGCTTAGAAGATTGCGCAAGGTATATCCCTCTAACGTTGAGTTTTTCTTTATTACCGGTGCCGACGCAATTGCTGATATTGTTACGTGGAAAGATGCGCAGACGGTCGCAGAACTTGCTCACTTTGTTGCTGCAACACGTCCTGGTTATGAATTAAGTCGTGCTCAAAAGGTTATTGTGGATTCACCGTATGACTTCAAGGTAACTTATCTTGAGGTTCCTGCACTAGCAATCTCATCAAGCTATTTGCGCAGTAGAGTTCAAAAAGGTCAGAGCCTTAGATATCTGACTCCCGATTCAGTTACAGGCTATATTCATAAGCATGGCCTTTACGGCGCCGATACAACACCGCTCAATTAAGTAGTTAAGGCTCAAGAAACCTGCTGCTCAGAGATTTATACGCTAGCAGCAAGGCAGTGTCATACAGATACATATGTGGCTTGATTCAAAACTTTGTAGGACATAATGGAAAGAACACTTATAGCAAAAGATATTGTTTACACCGCAGAACAACAGGCGCTCATTGATCAGCTTGAATCTGATCTTAAGAGTCATATGTACCACAAGAACCCTAAGCGATTTGCGCACTCTATTTCTGTTGGACATTGTGCAGAAACCCTCGCGCAGGCCTATGGAGCAGATATGTTTAGCGCTCGTGTGGCAGGTATTTTGCATGATTGGGAGAAACTCCTTCCTGATGCAGAAACCATTGAACTAGCAGAGCGCTTTCGTATCCAGACAGCAGCGCCTTATCAGAAAATCGTAGGACTCTTGCACGGTCCTCTCGCCGCAAAAACTCTGCCAGCAATCTATCCTTGGCTCTCTGATCAGATTCTCAGTGCTATTCAAAAGCACACTGCAGGGGACTATCAGATGAGCAATCTTGACAAAATCTTGTACGTAGCTGACCTTATTGAGCCCTTGCGTCCAAGTTTCAAGTCAGTTGAAGAGGCTCGAGAGATATATTTACACGGCGGTTCTCTTGATGAGCTTTATGAGACGGCGTTTTGTGGCGTTATGATGTATGTAATTTCTACTAGAAGTTATTTGTATCCAAACTCAATTGCCCTATACAATGAGATGATTGAAAAGACATCTGAGTAGCCTAGCTACATGAGAAAACGGAGAAATTCATGGCTGTAACTTCACTTGAGCTTGCAAAGACTGCTGCAATTGCTGCAGATCAGAAGAAAGCTGAAGATATTCTTGTGCTTGACCTCACTGGTCTCAGTGACGTTTGCGATTACTTTGTTATCTGCACCGGCGGAAATGCTCGTTTGGCTGACGCTATTGTTGATGAGGTTCGCGAGAAGGTCACGGCAAATTGTGGCGTTCGTCCAATTTCTACTGAGGGTCGTGATGGCCTTAATTGGATTCTGATTGATTACGGTTCAGTTGTAGTTCACGTATTTCAGCCTGAGGTAAGGTCTTACTATCGTCTTGAGCGACTTTGGGCAGATGCTCCTCGTGTAGAGCTGGATATTGAGGGTGCTATGACTTCTGAGATTCCTTACGCTGATCTTCCAGAGGATGCTTTGGCTCCAGCCTTTGAGCTTTCCGAGGATGACCTGGTAGACAATCTTCCAGAATCTGCTGATCCTACTGAGTAGGTTTAGCGTCCTAGATTTGCTCGTTTTTGCCTGTAGGCATGGTGTCAGAAATGCGATGCTCAAAGCGTAGGTCTCTACCATACTGCACTGCATCGGAGCCAAATTTATCTTTGAGTTTATCGGTTACCTCGGAGAGATGACGTAAGTCACTCCGAGGTTTCTTTTTTGCCGTGGGTCCAGAGGTCGCCGCATTAAATGTGTCTTCAAATTGATCAAAAAGAGACGTTTGAACAGGTTTGCTCTGTGTCTCATCTGTAAATGAGCTAATGCCAACACCAAGCAGTCTTACTGGCTGTCCTTCTTTCCAAATGGTAGGAAGCAGACCAACAGCAATCTCTGCAAAGAGATGCTCATCATCAGTTGGTGTAGACATTCTTTTTTGAGCGGTATGAGACTCTGTTGCAGATGCTTTTACCTTGAGCGTTACGGTATAACCTTGTAACTGCTTTCGGCGGAGGCGTCTTCCTACAACACCAGAGATGTGTCTGATGGCTTCTTCTATTTCTTGTTTATCAAACAAATCTGTTTCAAAGGTTCTCTCGTTAGAAACAGATTTAACATCGCGAGGTTGAGCTGCCTCATGAACCTCTGAGACTTCTTTTCCTTGTGCACGCAAAATCATTTTTGAGGCAGTATTGCCAACAAGGGAAGTGAGATACATTGCATCTGCTCTTGAGAGCTCTCCAAGCGTTTTAATTCCCTGTTGATGAAGTGTCTTTGCCATAGCAGGACCAATGCCGCTCATTGCTTCAATAGGCAGAGGAGCCAGAAAGCGACCTTCTGTACCAGGAAAGACCGCAGTAAGACCTCGAGGTTTTTTTCTTGTTCAGAAGCAATCTTGGCAATTGTTTTATTTGTTCCTAGACCAATAGAACAGGTAACACCTAGTGCTGCAACTTTCTTTTTGTATGCGCTTACAAATTTCTAAAGGATTTTCTTTAGAAAATCTTCCAGGAGTAATATCAAAAAATGCCTCATCAATAGAAACTTGTTCAACAAGGGGAGTCTCATCTTTGAGAAAACCCATAACAAGAGCACTCATTTCTGAGTATCTGTCATAACGTCCCGAAGTCCAAATTGCATGAGGACAAAGCCTTACCGCAGTAGCTGAAGGCATGGCAGAATGAACGCCATACTTTCTTGCTTCATAAGATGCGGTTGAAACAACTCCTCGTTTTTGAGGAGAACCTCCTACAATTACTGGTTTTCCACGCCACTCAGGATGATCAAGTTGTTCTACGGATGCAAAGAACGCATCTAGGTCAAGAAGGCCAATAGCCTTACCATGCCATTCAAAATCACACGATTTACGTGCGGTTTTATCCGATATGTTCTTTGACGTTTTCATAGATTTAGTGTATACTTTTTGCGTAAATAGAACAAGTGTTTCATACATAAATTACGAGTACTTTTTGAAGAGAGCAAATTTATACTTTTCGAGGTTAACGCGTTGTTGTACACTTGTAACCCGATTTGTGGCTTTGCGGTGCAGCCCATCTAACATCCGAGGCACCGCTCGTATGGAGGAGTTTTCATTGGCAGTTAAGATTCGTCTGGCCCGTCACGGTGCCAAGAAGCGTCCGTACTATCGCGTAGTTGTCGCTGATGGTCGTATGCCTCGCGATGGTCGTTACATTGAAGAAGTCGGTCGTTATAACCCACTGACTAGCCCAAAGACGATTGATATCAACCTCGAGAAGGTTGACGAGTGGGTAGCAAAGGGCGCTCAGCCAACAAGCGCAGTTTCTCACCTCATTGAGATCGCTCGTACTGGTGCTCCAGTTGCAGAGAAGAAGACCAAGCTCTCCAAGAAGGCACAGGCAAAGGCTGCTGCAGCTGCAGAGGCTGCTGCTGAGGCTGCTGCCGCAGCTGCTGAGGAGTCCGAGGCTCCAGAGGCTGAGTAAATCGTGTCTGAATTCACAGAGCCCACTGAGGTAGACGCTGTCGATCAAGACATTCAGGAGATGCCTTCTGACAAGGTAGCTGACCTTGTTGAGTACATCGTTTGTGGTCTTGTCGATAATGAAGATGCTGTTGCACTCGACGTCACCGATCGCGAGGATGGAGCCCTAATTGAGGTTTCTTGCTCTGAGGAAGACGCTGGACGTGTCATCGGCCGCAAGGGTAGAACCATTAAGGCTATTCGTACTTTGGCTCGTGCTCTTGGCCAGCGTGTTGGCACCTCCGTTGATGTCGAGGTTGTAGGCTAATTTTGCGTAAACACTGGCGAGCAATTGCTCAAATTGTTAAAACGCATGGTAAAAGAGGGGAGGTTGTGACGGTTCCCGTTCACAGCCTTCCTTCTCTTATAGCTGAAGGCATGACGGTTGTTCCTGTTCCGCCTGCACTTAAAGGCCCAAGGAAGTATTTGGTTGTCTCTGTTGAGTCAGATGACAGAGAAGGTAGTCTTGTAACTTTTGAAGACGTAACTACCATCTCTGACGCAGAAGAGCTTGTGGGTAAAACGCTTCTGGTAGAAGAAGATTGTCTTCCAGAAAACTTTGGTCTGGTTAACGTTTCACTGCTTGTTGGTAGAGAAGTGCTTGATATAGAACATGGTTCTCTGGGTGAAATTTCAGAGGTTCTTGTTGGACCTACACAAAATGTGTGGGTAATTGAGGGACCTTTTGGCCAGGTAATGATGCCTGCCGTTGATGAATTTATCAAAGAGGCTCCAGTTGAGGGTCCTATTACCGTCTCAATTCCTCAGGGTCTTCTTAGGTTAGGTGAGTAGCATGCGCCTAGAAACGCTCTCAGTTTTTCCTGAGGTCTTCTCGCCCTATTTACATGCTTCTATTATGGGCAGGGCTCAAAAGGCAAACATTTTTGAGTTCTACGCGCATGATTTACGTGACTGGACACATGATAGGCATCGTACGGTAGATGACGCTCCTTTTGGTGGCGGGCAAGGCATGCTTATGAAGCCCGCACCCATTTGAGGCAGTTCGAGAGATTTCTAATCAGGCAGATATCAAGCCCCACGTGGTGTTTTTCTCGCCAGTTGGTAGGCCGTATTCTCAGGCTATTGCTCAAGAGTTTGCTCAAAAAGAGCGCATTCTGTTTGTTTGTGGCCGTTATGAGGGCATGGACGAGCGTGTCTATGAGCTGGCAGATGACGTTATTTCTATGGGAGATTACGTTCTGACGGGCGGAGAGCTTCCTGCGCTTACCGTGATTGACTCGGTTGTGCGCCTGCTTCCTGGTGCGCTTGGCGATGAGATGAGCTCGCAGGATGAGTCTTTCTCTGACGATGGTCTTCTGGAGTATGCTCAGTACACGCGTCCAGCAAACTTTGAGGGGCGAGAAGTTCCGTCTGTGCTTCTTTCAGGAGACCACGGAGCGGTAGCAGTCTGGAGACGACAATCTGCACTTGCTCGCACTCGCGCGTGGCGTCCAGACCTCTTAGAGAGCGCTCAGCTCACTGAGAAGGACAGAGCGTATTTAGCAGAGCTTGATCAGCAATCTGGTGATGAAGATGAGTAGTGGACATTCCAAAGTACTTGAAATTTTTGAATACCTGGTAATTGTTGCAGTTGCTGTTGCGCTGGCGTTTTTTATTAGAACGTTTGTCGCTGAGGTATATGAGGTTCCAACAGGATCCATGCTCAATACCATCCAGCTGGGGGATCGTTTGGTAGGAGAGAAGCTTACCTATCGTTTTGGCGGTACTCCGCAAGCAGGTGATGTGGTTACCTTTACTAGCCCTCAAAATCCCGATACGCTTTTAGTGAAGCGCGTCATTGCTACAGCAGGTCAAACGGTAGATTTGCGCGACGGTGCTGTGTATGTTGACGGTCAACTTATGGACGAGCCTTACACTGAAGGCAAGCCAACCTATTCTCTTGCAGATCGAAACGGTGCCGTAATTCAGAATTATCCGTATACTGTTCCTGCAGGTCATATTTTTGTTATGGGGGATAACAGAACAAACTCGCTGGATTCCAGATATTTTGGAGCTGTTGCGGTTTCTACCGTGACCTCTAAGGCAATGTTTATTTTCTGGCCCTTTGACCATGCTCGCGGGCTATAGTACTTACGTCGGACATTTGAGAGAAAGAACATCATGGGCGCAACACCACTTACGTTTCAAGATATGATTTTGACCCTTGAACACTATTGGGCAGAAAAAGGTTGCACGGTCATGCAGCCATATGACTCTGAGGTAGGTGCCGGTACCTTCCACACCGCAACTATCCTGCGCTCTCTTGGCCCCGATGCCTGGCGTACCTGCTATCCACAGCCTTGTCGTCGTCCTGCTGATGGACGCTATGGCGAGAACCCCAATCGTTTGCAGCACTACTATCAGTTCCAGGTTTTGATTAAGCCATCTCCTGCAGACTCTCAAGATCTTTATCTTGGCTCACTTGCTGCTATTGGCCTTGATCCAAAAGACCACGACGTTCGCTTTGTTGAGGACGACTGGGAGAGCCCAACGCTTGGTGCTTGGGGTCTTGGCTGGGAGGTCTGGCTCAACGGCATGGAGGTTACTCAGTTCACGTACTTCCAGCAGGTAGGCGGTATTGAGGTAGACCCAGTTCCTGTTGAGATTACCTATGGTCTTGAGCGTATTGCTATGTATGCTCAGGGCGTTGATTCCGTCTATGACCTGGTATGGAGCTATCTGCCAGACGGCACTCCAATGACATACGGCCAGGTATTCCTTGAGAACGAGCGCGAGTTCTCAACTTATAACTTTGAGGTAGCCAATATTGAGCTTATGCGCGAGAAGTTCGACGAGTATGAGGCAGAGTGCCACAGCTGCCTTGAGCGCAAGCTTCACTTCCTGCATATGACTGTGTTATGAAGTGCAGCCACGCATTTAACTTGCTTGACTCTCGTGGTGCTCTTTCTGCTGTTGAAAGAGCTAACTATATTCTTCGCGTTCGCACCGTTGCTAAGGCATGCTGCGAATCGTATTTGGAGGAGGTTGCTTCCAAGAAAGCGCCTACATCAACTACTCAGGAGGAGGTGGCTTAAATGGCTGAGGTTAGAGACTTCCTTTTTGAGATTGGTTCTGAAGAGATGCCTTCTGCTCCATTGCAGAAAGCTATTGCTCAGTTCAATAAGCTTGTCGTTTCCGAACTTAAAGACTCTGGTTTGTCATTTGGAGAGGTTAAGATCCTCTCGACACCTCGTCGTTTAACTGCCTATGTAAAGGACGTTGCTGAGGCTACAGAAGAGATTTCCGAGGTCAAGCGTGGTCCTAAGGCAGAGATTGCTTTTGATGCAGAGGGTAAACCAACCAAGGCTGCTGAGGGATTTGCTCGTAAGTGCGGCGTAAGTGCTGATGCGCTGACCCGTCGTGTAGATACCGATGGTCACGAGTACGTTTTTGCAGAGCTCAACATTCCTTCAGTTCCTGCCACAAAGATTCTCTCTGAGCTGGCAACTTCTTGGATTGCTGCTCTTGACTGGCCTCGCAGCCAGCGCTGGGGATCTTTCCACGAGCGCTATGTTCGCCCTGTTCGTTGGCTTTGCGTCCTCTTTGGTTCAGAGATTGTTCCTGTTACGTACGCTGATGTAACTAGCTCAAACACTACTCAGGGTCACCGTGTTCTTGGACCTGGTTACCATGAGGTAGCTACTCCAGCTGACTATGAGCAGGTGCTCAAAGATGCTGGTGTTTTGCTTCAGGAGCAGCGCAAAGACGTTATTCTCGCTGGCATTAAAGAGGTTGAGGCTGCTCGTCCAGGATCTTACGTTGATATGCCAGAGAAGGTCTTTGAGGAGGTCATCAACCTTACCGAGTGGCCTCAGGTTCTTGTGGGCACCTTTGACGAGGAATTCCTTAACGTTCCTTCAGAGATTATTACTGAGTCCATGCTCTCTAACCAGCGCTATTTCCCAATTTATGACGCTGAAGGCAAGCTGACTCGAGAGTTTATTGTGGTTTCAAACGCTGATCCATCTTGTGCTGAGCGCGTCATTGACGGTAACGAGCGTGTTGTTCGTGCTCGCCTCGACGACGCTAAGTTCTTCTTTGAGGAGGACTTGAAGCATACGCTTGATGAGTTTGCTCAGCGCCTAGAGACCGTTGTCTTCCAGGAGAAGCTCGGAACTGTTCTGCAGAAGACTCAGCGTATGGAGGCTCTTGCTGCAGAGATTGCGCTTGACGAGACTTCCAACCAGGAAGAGGCTGAGCTTGCTGCTCGCGCTGCTCATCTTGCAAAGGCAGACCTTGTCAGCCAGGCGGTTGTCGAGTTCACCAGCCAGCAGGGCGTTATGGGCGGCTACTACGCAGAGGCTGCTGGCGAGAAGAGCGATGTAGCTGCAGCTATTCGCGAGCACTATCGTCCTCGTTTTTGCTGGCGACGAGCTCCCCAAGTGGCCAGATTGGTCGCTTTGTAGCTATTGCTGACAAGCTTGATACCATCTGCGGCATCTTTGCTATCAACGAGCCACCAACCGGCTCTTCCGATCCTTACGCTGTTCGTCGTGCAGCAATTGGCGTCATTGCACTGGTCCGTTCTACCTCCAACCTTGACCTCAAGAAGCTTATTGCAAGCTCTCTGGAGCTTTACCGCCAGCAGGGTCTTGCTGTTGACGAGTCTGTTCAGTCCCAGGTTGAGCAGTACTTTATTGGCCGCCTTGCATCTATTGCTAAGGACGAGAAGATCTCTGCAGATGCTATTGAGGCTGTTAGTGCAATTGGCGTTATCAATCCTGATGAGTTCCTTCAGCGTGCTCGCGCACTTGATGAAGCACGTCAGAATGAGCCTGAGCTCTTTGAGGACCTTGCTACTGCTTATGCACGTGCAGCTCACCTCAGTGACGCTTCTCTTGGCGTAGAAGTTGATACAGAGCTTTCTCACTGAGCCAGAGATGTCATTGCTCGCTGCTTGCGAAGAGGGCCAGAAGCAAGTGGCTGCTGCTCTTGCTGGTGCAGACTATGCCGCTGCTGTTTCTGCGCTGTCTCAGCTGCGGGAGCCAATTGATATTTTCTTCGACAAAGTACTTGTCATGGACGAAAATGATACCGTTCGCCGAAATCGTTTGCGTCTTTTGAACAAATTTGCCCAGGTATTTAGTAATGTCGCCGATATTAGTGTGCTTTCTCGCAAGAAGTAGGGTACGCTTAGATTGATAAATGTTTGTATCTTTCTGAATACTTGACTGAAAGGGTTACAGCATGAGCACACTTGACATTGATAACAACTCTCTTGGTGATGGTCTGCCTATCGTCTACGTTTTGTCAGACTCTCGTGGAGAGACCGGTGCTGCAGTAGTTAAGGCTGCTGCTGCTCAGTTTGGCGATGATTCCGTAGAGATTGTAAGGGTTCCAAACATTCATAGCGTTGATGATGTTCGTGCATACTTCAATGAGCATGAAGATGAGAATCGCCCTCGTGCAGTCTTCCACACCTTTGCGGATGGCTCTCTCAGAAGAGAGATTCGTCGTGAGCTTGATCAGCGCCTCATCCCATCAATCGATCTTCTGGGACCAGCGGTAAACGTTATTTCTACGCTTACCGGCGAAGAGCCAAGCCACGCAATTGGCGCATTCTTTGAGGGAGTTACTCGCTAAGAGAGTGCTGACGCCTCAAAATATCAAAAAGTTAAATGAGCATCCATTTTGGGTGCTCATTTTCTTTATGGAGAATTTCACAATTTGCAATCATAAGTTTGTAAATAATTCTGTGAACGGTCGATATTGACCGCTCACCGTTATTTTGTTCAGATGAATCGCGTAGGTTGGTAACATACTATGAATGTGAGGACAGAACCAACTTTGTTTGGTTTGATGTCTTTGCGTTCAATTGTGTTGGTGCACGCTTTGCGTGTGACAGTTTGAGAGTTTGGAGTGTTATGTCCGAGAAGCACGTTTACAGCTTCGGAAAGGACCACGCCGGTAACGATGTTACTGAGGTCGCTGGCGCATCCGTAGAAGAGGCAAAGTGGATTGTTGGTGGCAAGGGAGCAAACCTTGCAGAGATGTCTAAGATTGGCCTGCCTGTACCTCCAGGATTCTCAATTACTTGCCAAACTTGCGTTGCTTATTCCAACAACGGCAACGTCTGGCCTGAGGGCGTCACTGATGAGATTGATGCAGCTATGGCTACCCTTGAGGAGCGCATGGGCAAGAAGCTAGGCGATGCAGAAGATCCACTGCTTGTCTCCGTCCGTTCTGGTGCACCATTCTCCATGCCTGGCATGATGGACACTGTTCTTAACCTTGGTCTTAACGATGAGTCCGTTCAGGGCCTCATTAAGCAGACTGGTAACGAGCGCTTTGCTTGGGACTCTTACCGTCGTTTTGTTCAGATGTTCTCTGGCGTTGTTATGGGCGTTTCTGGACAGCTCTTTGAGGATGCAATTGCTGCTAAGAAGGCCGAGAAGGGCGTTAAGCTTGATACAGAGCTGGATGCAAATGACCTTCGTGACCTTGTAACTTGGTTCAAGGGCATCTTTGCTGCAAACGTTGACGTTAAGGAGCACCCAGAGGTCTCCAAGAACGGCTACGCTGTCTTCCCATCCGATCCATATCTCCAGCTCCGCCTTGCAGAGCAGGCAGTCTTTGGTTCTTGGATGAATGACCGCGCAATCCTTTATCGTAAGCAGAACAAGATTCCTGACGAGCTTGGTACTGCAGTTAACGTTCAGGTCATGGTCTTTGGTAACAAGGGTGAGACTTCTGCAACTGGTGTTGCATTTACTCGTAACCTGCAGATGGTACCAACGAGCGCTACGGTGACTTCCTAATTAACGCTCAGGGCGAGGACGTTGTTGCTGGTATTCGTAACACTGAGCCTATTGCAGACCTTGTCAAGGTTCCTGCACTCAAGGAGGCAGGCGAGGAGCTCTTCCACGTCTTCGAGATTCTTGAGGATCACTACGCAGACATGATGGACATCGAGTTCACCATTGAGAATGGTAAGCTCTGGATGCTTCAGACTCGTGTTGGTAAGCGAACTGCTCTGTCTGCACTCAAGGTTGCAATTCAGATGTACGAAGAGGGTCGTATTACCAAGGAGCAGGCTGTTTCTCGTGTTGCTCCTGAGCAGCTCGATCAGCTTCTGCACCCACAGTTTGATCCTAACGCTGAGTACGAGACCATTGCTAAGGGTCTTAACGCTTCTCCTGGTGCAGCTGTTGGTGCTGCAGTCTTCTCTTCTGCAGACGCTGAGGCTTTTGCAGAGGCAGGCAAGCCTTGTATTCTTGTCCGCTGGGAGACCACCCCAGATGACCTCCACGGCATGGTTGCTGCAGAGGGCATCCTGACTTCCCACGGCGGCAAGACCAGTCACGCTGCTGTTATTGCTCGTGGTATGGGCGCTCCTTGCGTCTGCGGTGTTGATACACTTCGCATTGATGCTGCTAACAAGCGCTTCACCGTTGCTGATTCCGGCCTTGTTGTTAACGAGGGCGATGTTATCTCCATCGACGGTACCACTGGTGACGTCATCCTTGGTGCTGTTGAGCTTGTTCAGCCAGAGCTTTCTGGTGACCTTCAGACCATCCTTGCATGGGCAGATGAGGTCCGCCTTGACGAGTCCCGTGGTCGCGTCATTGGCGTACGTGCAAACGCTGATAACCCAGCAGATGCTCAGACTTCCGTTGATAACGGCGCTGAGGCAATTGGTCTTGACCGTACTGAGCACATGTTCCTTGGTGAGCGTAAGCACCTCATTCAGGACTTCATCCTTGCAGACTCTGAGGACGTTAAGCAGCTTGCTATTGAGCAGCTCGGCCGCGCTCAGAAGGGCGACTTCCTTGGTATGTTCAAGGTAATGGACGGCAAAGACGTTGTTGTCCGTCTTCTTGACCCACCACTGCACGAGTTCCTTGATTCCCCACGTGAGCTTGACGTTGAGATTGCTCATGATGAGGAGCAGGGTAAGGACGCCGCTGCAAAGCGTGCTCTTCTCGCTAAGTTTGATGCCTTCCAGGAGGCAAACCCAATGCTCGGCCTCCGTGGCTGCCGCCTTGGTCTTGTCTACCCAGAGCTCAATGTTATGCAGGTCCGCGCTATCGCAAGCGCAGCTGCAGAGCTTAAGCGCGTTGGTCTTGACCCTCGCCCAGAGATTATGGTTCCTCTGGTTGGCTTCGAAGAGGAGCTTATCCAGGTCCGTGAAGAGGTTGAGCAGACCATCAAGCAGGTTGCTGACGAGTACGGTGTTGAGCTCAACATCCCAGTTGGTACCATGATCGAGCTTCCACGTGCAGCTATCATGTCTGAGGAGATTGCTAAGCACGCAGACTTCTTCTCCTTCGGTACTAACGACCTCACCCAGACCTGCCTTGGCTTCTCTCGTGACGACGTTGAGTCCGCATTCATGCCTCTCTATCTTGAGCGCAAGATTGTTAAGACCAACCCATTCGCAACCCTTGATAAGGGTGTCGCAGAGCTTGTCCGTATGGGCGTTGAGGGTGGCCGTAAGGGTAATCCTAACCTCACCATTGGTGTCTGCGGTGAGACCGGTGGAGATCCAGAGTCCATCCACATGTACTACAACCTTGGTCTTGACTATGTCTCCTGCTCACCATATCGTGTACCAATTGCACGTCTTGCTGCAGCACAGGCTAAGATTCAGGCTAACGGTGGTCCACAGAAGATTGCTACTAAGTAGGTTTTCTTCAAGACACACTGCAACAAACTCTAGAGGGCGGCTTTCGGTCGCCCTCTTTTGCTAGATAGTAATATCCTGCTATTATGAGGTAAAGAGGCAGGTACAAGGAGGTTCTATGTTATCCATTAGACGAGAAGATCTTGAAGCTCGCGAGCATCAAATCTTATCTCCTGAAGCGGCTTTTTCTGATCAAAGTAAAGGTCGTGCGATTGCAGAGGAACCTGACCAGTACCGTACCTGTTATCAGTGTGATAGAGATCGTATTCTGCACAGCAAGAGCTTCAGAAGACTTGCTCACAAGACACAGGTTTTTCTCGCCCCAGAAGGGGACCACTATAGGACTCGTCTTATTCATACGCTTGAGGTTTCTCAGATTGCACGCTCAATTGCGCGTCCTCTTGGCTTAAACGAAGACCTGACTGAGGCAATTGCACTTGGACATGATTTAGGTCATACACCGTTTGGCCATATTGGCGAGAAGGCGCTTTCGCACGCCATTAGCCTGTATAGGGGGATGGACCCCGATGCTCCAGAAAATGAGTATATTTTTGCTCATAATCAGCAGAGTGCCCGCATTGTTGAGTATCTGGAGAAAGACGGACAAGGTCTTAATCTTTCTCATGAGGTTATTGATGGTATTAGATGCCATTCAGGTAATCTACGAGCAGAAACAGCAGAAGGAAGAATTGTTGCCATTTCGGACCGCATTGCGTATGTAACGCACGATATTGATGATGCAAAACGAGCAGGACTTCTTTCGGAGGAGTATCTTCCAACTGAAGCTCGAGAGGTTCTTGGTAATAGCTCACCTGAGCGTATTGAAACATGGTTCACGATATTGTCTCTGAGAGTTCTCGCGTAGGCGACATTAAAATGACTGACTCCATGTGGGGCGCTATGATGACCATGAGAGCATTCTTGTTTGCTAATCTGTACGCATCAGGAGACGCAAAATACGAAGAACCCAAGGCATATGACCTCATCATTGAGCTGTTTGATTACTTTGTTAACCATTTAGATGAGGTTCCCTCAGAATATAAGTGTCATGACTTTGATCATCCAGAAATCCAAGTAGCAGATTACGTGTCTGGTATGACCGATAGATATGCAACCAGGGTGTTTGAAGATCTTCGCTTGCCGCGTTCCTGGGGTAAAAGAAGATATGTAAAGTAAGTTTTATCCAAACTAACCCTTGTACAGTGGGAAGTATTCACGTATACTTTCCGTCTGTGTGTTAACTATGTGTCGTTCGCAAGGGTGTCGGCACCTCTAGAGATGAGGAAACAATGGACTACATTCGCGCTATTGAGCGTCAGCAGATCCGCGAGGACATTCCTGAGGTCCGCGTTGGTGACAACGTAAAGGTTCACTATCGCATTGTCGAGGGTGACCGTACTCGTGAGCAGGTCTTCCAGGGTGACATCATTCGTCTTTCCGGCGAGGGTTCCCGTGAGACTTTACCGTTCGTAAGATCAGCTTTGGCATTGGTGTTGAGCGTACTTTCCCACTTCACTCACCAAAGATTGCTAAGCTTGAGGTTCTTCGCCACGGTGTTGTTCACCGCGCTAAGCTCTACTTCCTGCGCGATCGTGTTGGTAAGGCTGCTCGTCTTCGCGAGAAGCGCTAATCAACTTCATATGCTCTTTAAAGCCGCCTCCGGGCGGCTTTTTTAGTACCATAGTCGTGTAGTTTGGAGAAAACATGGCTGATTCTGCTAAAGATATAATTGCTCGTTTAAGCGATGCCCCAGAGACTGAGGTATACGAACTCATAGCTCGTTATAGCGAGGACCCTCGTAAACAGGTTATCAAGGCTCTAGAATCAGCTAAAAGGCGCATTGAAAAAGAACATGCCGAGAAGACCCGTGTAGAAGAAATGTATCGCTTTCAGAAGGAGCTTTCTGGGGGCGGACTTGTTGTTGGTGTTGATGAGGTGGGCAGAGGTTCTGTAGCTGGCCCTTTAACGGTTTGTGCGGTATGTTTGCCAGAGGACCCAATCATCTATGGCCTAAACGATTCCAAAAAATTAACCGCAACAAAGCGAGAGATTCTAGCGGCACAAATTCAAGAAGTTGCTACAGCAATTGGCATTGCTCATATTGCTCCTCAAAGAATTGATGAAGTTGGCATGGCTCAGTGTTTGAGAGACGCTATGCTTCAGGCTGTCAAAAACACAGGTATTGAGCCTGATTGCGTCTTGATTGATGGAAATCCTATGCATATCCACCCCAAAGAAAAGACTCTTGTTAAGGGTGATGCACGCATTGCTTCTATTGCCGCCGCTTCAATTGTGGCAAAGGTAACAAGAGATGCTCTTATGGTGGCTTATGACGAGGAGTACCCCGGCTATCACCTGGCAGAATGTAAAGGATATGCTTCTGCTGAACACATTGAAGCTATTGGTGAGAGGGGACTTTCTCCTATACATAGAGCTTCGTTTTGTGGAAACTTTGTTAAGACGCAAAGACTGTTTTAATACACCTAATGTAAGTAATCAGATTAACTTGCAGATTTAAATAGACGCCCGTTCATTCCGAGAGGATTGAACGGGCTTTTTCTAGAGGCGCAAATTAATTACATCAAATTTTTTAGTTCCGACAGAATCATTACGCTGCTTGGACAGATAGTGGCCAAGTTAGTGTCAAAGTGCTCCTGCAAACTGAACTCTCCCACAACGAAAGGAGAGTTATGAGCAAGAAAGAAGCAAGTAAGCATGAAGGCGCAACAGCTAACGAGGTGGAGGAGAAGCCTGTACCACAGGAAGATCCAAAGACTCAGGATAAGAGCCCTCAAGAGGATGACGAACAAGAGAGCAGAATTCCGCTAGAAGAGATGTCTTCTCGCCAAATTGGTGAGAAAGGCGAGGAGATCGCTGCAAAATACCTCATCAAAAGAGGCTACAAAATTATCCAAACTAACTGGACGTGTCAGATTGGTGAGGTTGATATTGTTGCTCAAGATGGCGATAACGTTGTGCTTGTTGAGGTAAAGACAAGACGTATTTTGAACAAAGACGATAGCATCATGCCTGAGCTGGCTGTAAATAGGGCAAAGCAAGAAAAATACAGAACGCTTGCACTTATGTATGCGGCGCTTCATCCAGCACTTACTTCTATTAGATTTGATGTTGTTGCTATTAATCTTGTAGCTCCAAGCACAGCAAGCCTAAGGCATTTAATTGGGGCTTTTAGCTGGGATGAGCAATGAGTCAGGCAACCATTTGTGTTCATACAGCAACTCTAAGAGGGATTGAGGCAATTCCTGTAGATGTGGAAGTGGGCATTTCAGGTGGCATTCCTGGAATAACTATTGTGGGTATGCCCGACAGTTCCATTATGGAATCTCGCTCTCGTGTGAGATGCTCACTAAAAGCTGCCGGATTTACCATTCCTCGATTGCTGGTAACAATCAATCTGACACCTGCAGATATAAAAAAGACAGGAACTGGATTTGATTTACCTATAGCTGTTGCTATTCTTGCGGCTACTGGTCAGATTCCTCAAGAGATTGTGCACAACAGGTTATTTGTTGGAGAGCTTTCATTAAACGGCAAGATCTCTTCTGTCAGAGGCATGGCAGCGTATGCAATGCTTGCTAAAGAAGCTAGGGATGAAGCTTATTTCTTCTTCGGACTGCAATTTGTTTGGCTCTGACTGGAATCATGTTATTGGAATCCAATCGCTGCTTAATCTGAGCTTAAGAGATCCATTATTTTGTAAGCCATTGGTTCAGCGTAAGCATTCTGTTGAAACAGCAATGCTCAGCGAGAATTTAGACTTTGAAGAGGTGATTGACCAGGAATTAGTCAAGCGAGCTATCGTAATCGCAGCCACAGGAAACCTGGGGATGCTCATGATTGGCCCGCCAGGTGCAGGTAAAACAATGCTTGCTAAAAGAATTCCAACTATCCTCCCAGAACTTTCTAAAGAAGAGCGCGATGAGGTATTGCTCATACATTCTGTAGCGGGGTGCGAAACAGATTCTATTCAAGCAGGTGTACGGCCCTTTAGGTCTCCTCATCATTCAGCTTCTGTAGCAGGCATGATTGGGAGGTGGCAGACCTGTCATCCCAGGCGAAATTTCTCTTGCCCATAAAGGCGTGCTCTTTTTAGATGAGTTGCCCGAGTTTGCTTCTAATACGCTGCAGGTTTTACGTCAGCCTATTGAAGATGGATACGTTCGTCTTGCGCGAGTTGATGGCATATATAAGTTTCCTTCTCAGTTTCAGCTCATTGCTGCAGCTAATCCTTGTCCCTGTGGTTACTTTGGAGACAAAACGCACTCTTGCAAGTGCTCTCCAGGAAAGATTTCTACCTATCAGTCAAAAATTGGAGGTCCTTTGATGGATCGAATAGATATTGTGTGTGATGTAGCTCGACCTTCTTCTGATCGAGTAATTCAAGGTGAGCTAGGACTCACGTCAGCAGGCATGCGCTCTCTTGTTATTTCTGGTAGAGATTTTGCCTCTTGGCGAGAAACCCGTGGAGTAGAAAGTACTTCTCGCCAAAAGTACGTGGAGAGTTTTGATGAGTCAGCGTTGCAACTATTGCATAGATTTGCTCGAGGACTTCATTTAGGAGGTAGAGCAATAACGCGTACCTGCAGAGTTGCACGGACTATCGCAGATATTGCTCACCATGAAAAAGTGACAAAAGACGACGTATCTGAGGCTGTGGCTTATAGGTCTCGTTCTTTGGAGTAGTAATGGAGAGATGGGAGATTTCATCAGAAGATGAGGATTATCCAAAAGAGTTGCTACTGCTTAACCATCCACCTGAAATGATTTATGGAATGGGGGATAGAAATGTTTTGCAAGCACCTTGTATGTCGGTAATTGGGGCTCGTAGAGCCACTCCTTACGGTATGGCAATTGCAGAAATGGCTGGTAGATGCGCTGCCGATAACAATATCGTGGTGGTCTCTGGAGGAGCGCTTGGCTGCGACTATACGGCGGGCATATCTGCGCTTAATGCTGGCGGAAAAACCGTTGTAGTAGCAGGTTGTGGCGCTGATGTAACGTACCCAACTACATCGCTAGATCTCTTTGAAGCAGCACGAGAAGGAAGGGGAGCGGTTATATCTTTAGATAGGTGGGGAACACCACCTAGGCGCTATGCATTTCCCAGGAGAAATGCAGTAATTGCAGCGTTAGGAAAAGTGCTTCTGGTAACGGAGGCAGGACTTTGCTCGGGCACCATGAGCACTGCCGAATTTGCTAACTCACTTGGTAAACTATTTATGCAATACCTGGATCTATTTTTTCTCCAGCTTCTGCTGGCACTAATAGACTAATTGCTGAAGGTGCTCAAATTATTCCTGATGAGACATCGTTGGGTATTGCAATCTCTTTAGATTTTGATTGCCTAGTTCAGGAACAATTGAAGCAAGATAAGAAGTTGACACCACTTTTATCTGCACTTATTGCTTCTCCTTCAAGACCAGAAGAGCTTGCATGGAGGCTATCAGAAAACGTACTTACCGTGTTAAATTCTCTTACTGATTATGAAGCTCGTGGAATGGTAAAAAGATTACCGGATGGAAGGTATACTCCTTCTAAAGAGTTTTATTTGGATTCGTAGTGTGTGATAGGTGAACAATGACACAAAAAGTTACTGTAGTTGGCGCTGGTTTAGCTGGAAGCGAATGTGCTTTACAGCTTGCTTCACGTGGTGTTTCTGTAGAGCTCATTGAGCAGCGCCCTGTTGTTTCTTCTCCAGCACACCACACAGATATGTTTGCTGAGCTGGTCTGTTCCAACTCTCTGAAGTCCACTAAGGAAGATTCTGCAGCTGGAATTTTAAAGTCTGAGCTTAAAAAGATGGGTAGTTTTCTGCTCCGTATAGCAGAAGAAAACTCTGTTCCCGCAGGCGGCGCTCTTGCGGTTAATAGAGAAGATTTTTCAAAGGCTGTTACTGAGCAGATCAGAAATCATCCAAACATCTCGGTAACTCATGCAGAGGTCACGGAGTTATCTGATGAGCCAACAGTTATTGCTGCAGGACCACTGTGCTCAGATAGTTTGTACGAAGCAATTTCTAAGCGTGTTGGAACTAACAGAATGTCGTTTTTTGATGCAGCAGCGCCTATTGTGTCTTATGAATCAATTGACCATTCAATTGCCTTCTCTCAATCTCGTTATGAGGACTTGGGAATTGGTGATTACCTCAATTGCCCAATGAATAAAGAGGAATACGACACATTTGTTGATGAGTTACTTTCAGCTAAACGTGTTATTGGCCACGATTTGAGCAGTCTGATTTGTTCCAAGCTTGTCAGCCTATTGAGGAAGTAGCAAGAACAGGACATGATTCCATTAGATTTGGCGCTTTGAAGCCAGTAGGACTTATTGACCCCAGAACGGGTAAACGCCCCTGGGCAGCAGTTCAGCTTCGTGCAGAAAATGCAGCTAAAACAGCATTTAATTTGGTTGGTTTTCAGACAAATCTTACCTGGGGAGAACAAAAGCGCGTATTTACCCTCATCCCAGGGTTGGAAAACGCTGAGTTTGTTCGCTACGGCGTCATGCACAGAAACTCTTTTGTTGACTCTCCTCATGCGCTTGACGGCTCGTTTGGAATTCCGGGAACTTCTACTATTCTTGCAGGTCAAATTACGGGTACAGAAGGCTATGTTGAGGCTATAGCATCTGGATTACTTGCTGCACTAAACATGTATGCTCGTCTGTTGGGCAAAGAGGAAGTCAGGCTTCCTTTGACCACTTCGTTTGGCTCTCTTGTGGGTTATGCGACAAACCCACACACCAAAGATTACCAACCCATGCATGTTAACTTTGGAATTTTTGAGCCACTGGATGAGCATGTAAAAAGAAAAGACGAGCGACGTCAGAAGATGGCAGAGCGCGCTCATAAAGACTTTGATGACTACATCTCTTCTCGTCAGGAACTTTTTGATTGCATGAAGTGTGATTAACGTGGCTATTTCAAAAGAGCAGGGTAGTCACGTTGAACAATTTATTGAGTATCTAAGTAAGGTCAGGAATCTCTCCGAGAATACCCTAAGGTCATATCAGACTGATCTTTTGGCATTTGAGCAGTGGTGTAGTAGGGAAGGTGTTGCGGTAACTCGGGTTGATCACAGAAGCCTTCGTCTCTATTTGGCCTATCTCAAACAGGCTCAATATTCAGCAAAAACACTAAATAGGCATTTATCTGCGTTGCGTGGTTTTTATAAATGGATGCAGCGAGAAAAACTGATTGCCACAGACCCGGCTCTTGCGCTCAGCAATCCTCGAGCGCCACGAAATCTTCCACATACTATGACTGATTCTGATGTAAATAGGCTTTTAGAATCATGTGATGTTTCAACCGTGGTAGGGCTTAGAGATAGAGCATTTCTTGAGTTTTTGTATGCAACAGGAGCTCGTATTTCTGAGGTGGCGTCTCTCAAGCTTGAACAGGTTGATTTACAAAATGGAACTGTACGTCTCTTTGGTAAAGGGTCTAAAGAGAGAATTGTTCCGTTGTATGAGTCTGCAATTGAGTGGCTTAAGAAGTACCTTAGGTCTTCTCGCCCTACGCTCTTGTTAAAAGACAAATCAGGGCGTGCACACTCAGCTCTCTTTATTTCTGTCAGAGGAAATGACATGAGCGCTGATTCTTTGCGCAAGGTTTTCTCGTCGTATTTAGTGGCTGCAGGACTAGACAGCTCACTTTCTCCACATGCAATGAGGCATACGTACGCCACGGAGCTTCTTGGCGGTGGAGCAGACTTGCGTATTGTCCAGGAACTTTTAGGCCATGAGTCGCTCTCAACTACGCAGGTGTATACGCATTTGTCAGTTGATAGACTTAAAGAAGCAGCAAAGGCAGCTCATCCAAGATCAAAATAAACCGTGCTTTGTTACGGAAGATTTTGCACTTGGAAGGTGAATGTATTTGTGCAGTATTTGTAGAGGTTATGGTCTAAATTCTTTATAGACGCAGCCCTTGTTTTCCTGTTATACTTTCAAAAGTTGTGTAGAAGCACAACATGCTGTTACCAAACAGCACAAAATCGCACGTACGACTACTTGTTTGCCGCGGTGCCTAACGCTAAGCCAGGTGTTGGGTGGTTTTTAACAAGGTTTGAACTCGTACGGAGGAACAACCAATGGAGGTAAAAAATGGCTGCAAAGATTACTATTCAGACTCTTCTGGATGCTGGTTGCCACTATGGTCACCAGACTCGTCGTTGGAACCCTAAGATGAAGCCATACATCTTTGGTGAGCGCAACGGCATTTACATTCTTGACCTTAAGCAGACCATGCTTGGCGCAGACGCTGCTTACACTTTCTTGAAGAATGTTGCATCTAAGGGTGGCCGCGTTCTCTTCGTCGGCACCAAGAAGCAGGCTCAGGAGCCAATCGCTACTGAGGCAGCTCGTGCAAACATGCCTTACATCAACCAGCGTTGGCTTGGCGGTATGCTTACCAACTTTGTCACCATGCGTTCCCGCATTAAGCGCCTTGAGGAGCTTGAGGCAATGGTAGAGGATGGCCGTATGGCAGCTCTTCCTAAGAAGGAGCAGGCTCTTAAGAACAAGGAGCTTCTGAAGCTTCAGCTTAACCTCGGTGGCGTCCGTGATATGACTTCTCTTCCACAGGCTCTCTTTGTTGTTGACTCCAAGCGTGAGGAGAACGCAATTCGTGAGGCAAACCGTCTTCACATTCCAGTTGTCTCCCTGCTTGACACCAACTCTGATCCAGATGTTGTTGATTACGGCATTCCTGCAAATGACGATGCTATTCGTTCCATTTCTCTTATGTGCCAGCTTGCTGCAGACGCAATTCTTGCAGGTAGCGGCAAGGAGCAGATTTCTGCTGAAGAGATGGGCGCTGAGTCCGAGACCCCAGCTGCTGAGTAACTCTTAGCAACGGGTCAAATAATTTAATTATTCAGTAGATTTGGGAGGAAAACATGGCAGAGATTACCGCAGCACTTGTTAAGCAGCTTCGTGATATGACCAGCTCTCCTATGATGGAGTGCAAGAAGGCACTCGTCGAGGCTGAGGGCGATATTGAAAAGGCAGTAGACATCCTTCGTACTATGGGCGTTGCTAAGGCAGTTAAGCGTGCTGGCCGTGACACCAACGAGGGCACCATTGCTACTTTCATCAGCCCAGACGGCAAGACTGGCGCAATTCTCGAGCTCTCCTGCGAGACCGACTTTGTTGGTACTAACCCACAGTTCACCGGCTTTGCTGGCGATCTTGCTGCAGTTGTCGTTGAGAGCAACCCAGCTGACGTTGAGGAGCTCAAGGCTGCTAAGCTTGGCGACGAGACTGTTGACGAGGCAATCACCGATAAGATCCACAACATCGGCGAGAACATGCGCGTTCTTCGTTTCCAGCGCGTTGAGGCTGCAAACGGCGCTCTTGCTAGTTACATTCACCTTGGTGGCAAGCTTGCTGACATTGTTACCTTTGAGTTCAACAAGCCAGAGACCGCTGAGTCTCAGGACTTCAAGAACTTTGCACACGATGTTGCAATGCAGGTAGCTGCAGCTGCTCCAGTTGCTGCTCGCCGTGAGGATGTTCCACAGGACATCGTTGATCACGAGCTCTCCATTTACAAGGCACAGGCAGCTGAGTCCGGCAAGCCTGAGGCTATTCAGGAGAAGATGGCTTATGGTCGTCTCGAGAAGTACTACAAGGAGTACGTCCTTACTGAGCAGGCATTTGTTAAGGATCCAGATATGACCATTTCTGAGTACGCAAAGCTGCTCTCCAAGAAGGTTGACGACGAGGTTAAGATTGTCAGCTTCGTACGTTTTTGCTTTTTGGTGAAGAGTAAGACTTTTTACTTCAATTATTTTGAGCCGGTTGTCTTCAACCGGCTCTTTTTACCGTGATTCCTGCAAAACTTACGGTGTCGTTTGTTAAAATTATTACAACTATGGCAAACGGAGAGAGCGAGGAAGCTTTGTCTTCAGCTAAATACAAAAGAGTACTTTTAAAGCTTTCTGGTGAAGCATTGATGGGTGAGCAATCCTTTGGTATTGACCCTTCAATCCCAGAAATGCTTGCTAAAGAAATTAAGCCTGTTTGGGAGTCTGGCGTTCAGGTTGCCATTGTTGTTGGTGGCGGAAACATCTTCAGAGGCGTTTCTCAGGCAGCAGCTGGTATGGATCGTGCCCAGGGAGACAACATGGGCATGCTTGCAACCGTAATTAACGCTCTCTCGCTTCAGGATTGTTTTGAGCGCAACGGCATGGATTGCCGCGTTATGAGCGCAATTTCTATGGCTCAGGTTGCAGAGCCTTATATTCGTCGTCGTGCTATCAGGCACCTTGAGAAGGGTCGTATTGTTATCTTTGCTGCCGGTACAGGTAACCCTTACTTCACCACTGATACCGCTGCAGCTCTTCGCGCTTGCGAGATTGGTGCTGAGGCACTAATGAAGGCAACAAAGGTAGATGGCATTTACGACTGCGACCCTGTTACTCATGCAGATGCAGTTAAGTACGACACCGTCACTTACAAAGATGTTCTCGCCAAAGAACTTAAGGTTATGGACGCTGCAGCAATTGCGCTGTGCAAGGACAATAAGATGCCAATTCTTGTATTTGACATGCAGTCTGAAGGCGTTTTCATGAAGGCAATTTCCGGAGAAGAAGTCGGTACCACTGTCGTTGAGGAGGACTAATGAGCGTTCATTCTGATAAAGCTAAGCAGTCTATGGAGAAGTGCATCGAGGCACTTAAGAATAACTTTGGCCGCGTCCGTACTGGTCGCGCAAATCCACATGCACTTGATCACATTAAGGTTGACTACTATGGCCAGCCAACTCCAATTTCTCAGCTTGCGGCCATCAAGGTTCCAGAGGCATCTATGCTGCTTGTAGAGCCATGGGACAAGACCGCTCTTAAGAGCATCGAGAAGGCCATTGAGACTTCTGACCTTGGCATTACTCCATCCAATGACGGTTCTGCTATCAGACTTCCTTTCCCAATGCCAACTGAGGAGCGCCGCCGTGAGCTTGCTAAAGAGTGCTCTCAGATTGCTGAGGAGGCTCGCGTAGCTGTTCGTAACGTTCGTCGTGACGTTAACGGCAAGATTGAGCGCGATGAGGAGCTCTCTGAGGACGATCAGAAGCGCGAGAAGAACGGTATTCAAAGCTGACCGATACCTATATTGCACAGATCGAGTCTCTTCTTAAGACCAAGACTTCAGAAATCATGGAGATTTAAGTGCAGTTTGATACAGACAAACTCGTCCAGTATTTCTCAGACGCACCAGAAGATATCAGTCTCTCTGATATCAATTTAGAAACTATTCCGTCTCACGTTTCCATCATTATGGATGGAAACGGCAGATGGGCTACAGCTCGCCGACTTGACAGAACTGAAGGTCATAAGGCCGGTGTTCTTTCTTTGCGCGAGGCTGTTACTACAAGCGTGCGCCTTGGATTGGACGTTCTGTCGGTTTATGCGTTCTCTACAGAAAACTGGAAACGCCCTCAGCGTGAGGTTGACTTACTTATGCGTCTTTTTGCAGAGACGCTGCTCAAAGAGCTTCCGCTGTTCCATCAAGAAAACGTCAAGCTGCGTTTCTTTGGTGACCTTGATGCCTTGCCAGAAAAGACCCGCAAGACCTTCCAGCGCGGACTTGATGAGACCGCACAAAATACTGGTATGACGTTTGCGCTTGCGGTCAATTATGGCTCCCGCGCGGAGCTAACCAGGGCAGCTGTTCTTCTCGCTCATCAAATTGCTGAGGGCACCGTGTCCGCTGACTCGGTGACTCCAGCAGATTTTGAGAAGAACCTCTATACGGCAGGTCTTCCTGATCCAGACCTGTTGATTCGTACGTCAGGAGAGCTGAGGCTTTCTAACTATTTGCTATGGCAGCTGGCTTACTCGGAGCTGTATGTCACGCAAACTTACTGGCCTGACTTCTCTAAGTGGGATTTTTTGCGCGCCATTAAGGACTATCAGGGTCGCGAAAGGCGATTCGGAGGAGTGAAATAGTGGTGGACAATACGCGCGATTCCAGAAGGCCTACCTCTAGGATTCCTGCTGATGCTCAGCCTAATCCTGAAGAAACAGGTAGCGTTGGAATTGATAGACAGATTGAAAAGCTGGAGATTCGTCGCTCACTTAAAGAGCTGCAACGATCCGCTGGTAACCTTATGGGTCAGCGAGTCCGTGGCGTTACCGAAAAGCTTTTGACCAGGACTCTGTCTGGCGTAGTTTATGCAGCTATTGTACTTGCTGCGCTGTTTGTTGGCAAAGAAGCCACTATTGTTTTGATTGCTGGCATGGCATGGCTTTGCTGCTCTGAGTTCTTCCACATTTGTCGTATGGGCGGACGTATGCCAAACGAGCCTCTTGGCCTTGTTTTCTCGCTTATTTTCCCCATAATTGCGTATTTTGGTCACGTTTTTCCGCTGGCATTCTCCCTGCTTTTGATTATCCTTTGTGGCCTTTGGTATGTCCTTACTCCGCGAGCAAACCTTGCAGACGTGGCGGTTACGGCCTTTGGACCTCTGTATACGTCGCTCTCACTTTCAACGGTAGTGCTTCTGAGGTCCACAGAGCCTAGTTTTTCTATTCCTTGGATCACGCTTGCCGTCATGCTCTCTGTGTGGGCTAACGATTCTTTTGCGTATTTGTTTGGATCTAAATTTGGCAAGCATAAACTGGCACCAAGAATTTCTCCAAATAAGAGCTGGGAAGGCTTCTACGGTGGCCTTTTAGGCTCAATGCTGGTGTGGTTCTTGATTGCCGTGTTTGGTGCAATTGACATGAATCCTCTGTTTGCGCTGCTCTTTGGCGTAACTGAGGGTATTTTCTCCGTTGTGGGAGACCTCTTTGAGTCTCGCATTAAGCGAGGTGTAGGACTTAAAGACTCCGGTTCAATTATGCCTGGTCATGGTGGCCTGCTTGATAGAACTGATTCGATGATTTTTGGAACTATGGCGGCGTTTCTTCTCTTTCAGCTTGCCGTGCTCTTTAGCCAGGTCAAGCTTCCTATTGCGCTGCCGTTTGGAGCATAGGTTTTGAGCATTTTTGAAGACACTGCGCCTCGTGCTGTAAGGCATGAGCCTTTACGTGTTGCTGTCCTTGGAGCTTCGGGCTCTGTGGGCATGCAGACGCTTGATGTATGCCGTCATTTCCCGCAAAAGGTGCAGGTAGTTGCCCTTGCGGTGAGGTCGTCGGCTGAGTTTGCCGTGAAGGCAGCAAATGAGTTCAACTGCAAATATGTTGCTTTTTGCCGATACAAGTGTCAAGGGCAACGTTCTTCTCGACAGCTTGCCTCAAGGCTGCAAGACAAGCTTTGGCCCTGAGGGCTGTTCAGGCGCTCGCTGAGCTGGATGAGGTTGACTGTGTAGTCAACGCAGTAGTGGGAGAGGCTGGCATCTACGCTGGTCTAGCCGCTGTAAAGGCTGGCAAGGTGCTGGCATACGCCAACAAGGAGTCATTTGTTGTTGGCGGAGACCTGCTGATGCCGTTGGTTAAGCCTGGTCAGCTCATTCCCGTTGACTCCGAGCACAGCGCCATTTTCCAGTGCCTTATTGGCGAGAATCCCGCCGACATCCAGAGGATTTGGCTCACCTGTTCTGGTGGTCCGTTCTTCGGATATTCTCGTGAGCAGCTTAAGCATGTCTCGGCCGACGACGCTTTAGCGCATCCAACCTGGAAGATGGGCGCCAAGATTACCATCGACTGTGCAACGCTCATGAACAAGGGTCTTGAGCTCATTGAGGCTCATCATCTTTTTGATACTCCAATGGACAAGCTTGAGGTGCTGGTGCATCGCCAGAGCCGCATCCACTCTATGGTTGAGTTTGTGGATGGCTCCGTAAAAGCGCAGCTTGGAGCCTCTGACATGAGGCTACCAATCCAGTTTGCACTGAGCTATCCGCACCGCTGGCCAGCAATCGCCAAACCGGTTGAGTGGCAAGAGACTGCTCCTCTTACAGGAGATTATGCTGACGAGAAGACCTTTGGATGCCTAGCCCTTGCTCGTCATGCGGGAACTGTTGGTGGAACACTTCCATGCATCATGAATGCAGCTAATGAAGTTGCTAACCATGCATTTAGGCGAGGAAGATGTTCATTTCTTGATATCGAGCGTATTGTTGCAGAGACCATGAATGCCTCTCATGTCCAAAGGGTAGAAGACCTTCAACAATTGACGCTTGTAGACGCAGAAGCACGAGCTTTAGCTCGCTCTTTTGTGGGATAGGAATTTTGTGAATTTGTTAGCTATTCTTTCACCAATTTTTTGGGGACTCTTGGTCCTCTCGCTTCTTGTATTTGTTCACGAGGCTGGCCATTACGGAATGGCTCGCCTGTGTGGCGTTCGTGTCACAGAGTTTTTCTTGGGCATGCCGTTCAGGTACAAGCTTTCTCATAAGAGCAAGAAGTATGGCACCGAGGTTGGAGTAACGCCGCTTCTTTTTGGTGGCTATACCCGCATCTGTGGCATGGAAGGCCAGCTAGATGAGCTGCTGCCACAAGCTCTGATGAGCGTTCAAGAGTCGGGTTCACTTGAGGTTGGTGCTCTTGCAGCAAAACTTAACTGTGAGGATGAGCGCGCCTACAATCTGCTGTACACCCTTGCAGATTGGGGCTCCATTGAGCTTGTTAAAGAGTCAGATGAGCTAGCACACACCACGTTTCAGACGCTTGCGAGAGATGCTGAGCTTCGCTGTGAGTATGATCGCGGCCACAATTTTGAGCTTGAAGGCTCAACAGCAGCAGGGGAGCCTCGTGTTCCACAGATGTCTGCTGATGATTTCTTTGCTCAAGAGAAGGCTCATACCTATGTTGGTGTAAATGTTCCCAAACGTTTGCTCATGATCTTGGGTGGACCTTTGGTCAACATTGCGCTAGCCTTTGTGCTGGTAGTTGGCTCTTTGATGTTTGTTGGCGTTCCTGCAGCTCAAAAACAAGGCTCAGCTCGGCTCTGTTGAATCTGGATCTCTTGCTGCTATTTCAGGCCTTACTGCCGGAGACACTATTCTTACCTTTAACAAGGTAGAGGTACATACCTGGGAAGACCTTACTACTGCTATCAAGGATGCAATGTCCAATGGAGGCAAGGATATCCCAGTCACGTATGAGCGCAATGGCATTCAACTTGAAACTACCATCAAGCCGGTTTTGCGTCCTGACGATAAAAATCATCGGTGTGACACCTGTTATGACCACCTATCACTTCTCGTTTGTTGACGCATCAGCTGCAGCTGTATCGTATGCTGCGCAGGTTGGCCAGTTTGCACTCAGACTGCTCATACCAACGCAGACCATGGAAGTTCTCAATCAGTCGTCTTCTGTTGTAGGAATTTCTGTAATGGCATCAGAAGCTGCTGCAGAGGGCTTCTCGACTCTTATTATGCTGGTAGCAGCTATTTCCATGTCACTTGGATTCATGAATCTTTTACCTATTCCACCTCTTGACGGTGGAAAGATTCTGATTGAGGTAATTCAGGTGATTATTAGAAAGCCTCTGTCTATCAAGGTTCAAAATATTTTGTCCTACATTGGACTGGCGTTTTTCCTGTTTGTATTTGTTGTAGCGCTCCGAAACGATATCCTTCATTTGCTGTTTAGGTAGCTGATTTTATGTCTGAGATTGCTCGCACAAAAACTCATCCCGTCATGGTTGGATCTGTCCAGGTTGGCGGCGGCGCTCCCGTTTCCGTTCAGTCTATGTGCACCACTAAAACAGACGATCCAGACGCAACGCTCCTTCAGATCAAGGGGCTTGCCGAGGCAGGGTGCGAGATTATCCGTGTGGCAATTCCTGATGCAAAGGCCTTGGATGGCTTTGAAGAGATTTGCAAATACTCTCCACTTCCTGTTGTCGCCGACATTCACTTTGACTACAAGCTTGCACTTGAAGCTGCAAAGCGAGGTGCTGCTGCGCTCCGAATTAATCCGGGCAACATTGGCTCTATGGAACGCGTGGACGCTGTTATTGATGCAGCTAAAGAGGCCCATATTCCTATCAGAATTGGTGTCAATGCAGGCTCTCTTGCTAAAGAATTTGATACAAGACAGAATATGACCCTTGTCGAGAAACTCGTGGCATCGTCAAAGTCTTTTGTTGAGCACTTTTCTTCTCGCGGTTTTGACGATATTGTCTTGTCTGCAAAAGCTCACGATGTTCCTACTACACTTGCGGTATATCGAGCGCTTTCCCAAGGAGCTTCCACAGATTCCTCTGCATGTAGGCGTTACAGAAGCCGGTGCGTTAAGACAGGGAACGGTAAAGAATTCAGCTGCGGTGGGCATTTTGCTTGAGAGCGGTATTGGCGATACCATGCGTCTCTCTCTAACGGCCGACCCTGTAGAAGAGGTTCATGTAGCATGGGAGCTTCTTGCTGCTCTTGGTATGCGTCGCATTAAGCCAGAGCTGGTAAGCTGCCCTACGTGCGGCAGGTGTGGCGTTGACATGATTCCTATTGCAGAAGAGGTTACCAAGCGTCTGGATGGCGTTCGTGCTCCAATTTCTGTGGCAGTCATGGGTTGCGTTGTTAACGGACCTGGTGAGGCCAGGGGCGTTGACCTTGGCGTTGCCTGTGGCAAAGGCCAGGCTGTGTTGTTTGAAAACGGCAATCCTATTAGAAAAGTGCCTGAAGATAAGATTGTTGATGAGCTATTCGCCGAAATTGAGAATCGTTTTGGCAAAAATAAGTAAACTATACGTATTACTTCATATTGAAAGGAAACTACCTTGAAGCACTGGATGCGCATGTCTTCTTTGTATGCTCCAACGCTCAAAGAAGACCCAGCTGAGGCCGTACTTGCAAGTCACCGCCTGCTCCTTCGTGCTGGCATGATCAGAAAGACCGCTGCAGGTCTTTACTCTTATCTGCCACTTGCATGGCGCTCTCTTTTAAAGATAGAGGCCATCATTCGCGATGAGATGGACGGTATTGGTGCTCAGGAGATTCTTGTTCCTATTATGACCCCCGCTGAGCTCTGGGAAGAGTCTGGTCGTTGGGACGTCTATGGTGATGAGCTCATGCGTATGCATGACCGTCATGATCGTCAGTTTGCTCTTGGCCCAACTCACGAGGAAACTTTCACAGACCTTATTAGAAATGAGCTCAAGAGCTATAAGCAGCTTCCTGTAACGCTCTATCAGATTCAGGATAAGTTCCGTGACGAGCGTCGTCCACGGTTTGGTCTTATGCGTGGCCGTGAGTTCATTATGAAAGACGGATATTCCTTCTCGGCAAATCAAGAGTCGCTGCAAGAGTGCTATGACCAGGAGAAGGTTGCTTACCAGAACGTTTGTGACCGCACACGTCTTAAGGCTCTGCAGGTAGTTGCAGACTCTGGTCAGATTGGTGGAGACACCTCTGTTGAGTTTATGGCGCTGGCAGAGGCTGGCGAGGCAAGCCTGGTCTACTGCGATTGCGGCTATGCTGCAGATACTGAGGCAGCTGCAGCAAAGATCAACGTAGAAGAGCGTGAGTCTGGCAAGATGTGTGAGATTCACACACCTGGTATTGGCTCCATTGATGATGTTGCTGAGTTCCTTCACGTTTCACCTGCAGCAACTCGTAAGGCTCTAGCTCTTGTTGACGGAAACGGTAAGCCAGTTGTGTGCTTTGTTCCAGGCACACATGAGCTCAATGAGGTTAAAGCTGAGCACGTCTTTGGTGACTATCACATGATGACCGATGAAGAGCTTGAGGAGTATGGTCTCATTAAGGGCTTCATTGGACCTGTTGGTCTACCTGAGGGCATTCGCGTTATTGGAGATCTCTCCCTTGAGGATACTCAGTGGTGGCTCTGTGGCGCTAACAAGGCAGACTATCACCTTGATCACGTTGAGCTTGGTCGTGACTTTGAGATTAACGAGTGGAAAGACCTTGTCACTTCTCAGGAGGGCGATATTTGTCCTGAGTGTGGTCTTCCTCTGCATGCTGCTCGCGGTATTGAGGTTGGCCAGGTCTTCCAGCTTGGCACCAAGTACTCTTCGGCCCTTAACGCCACCTTCACCGACGAAAACGGCGAGGATAAGCCTCTGGTTATGGGCTGCTACGGCATTGGTGTTTCCAGGCTGCTTGCTGCTGTTGTTGAGCAATACAATGACGAGAAGGGCATCAAGTGGCCAGTCTCTGTTGCTCCTTATGAGGTTTCTGTTCTTTGTCTTTCTGACAAAGACCCAGAGATTTGGGATGCAGCAGGTTCTGTAGCTGACGCTTGCGTTGCTGCTGGTCTTGAGACTGTTGTTGATGATCGTGCAGAGCGTCCTGGCGTTAAGTTTGCAGACGCAGATCTTATTGGCTTCCCATGGCAGGTTATTGTGGGCAAGAAGGGCGTTGCTAACGGTATCGCAGAAGTCAAAGAGCGTGCTACCGGCGAGCGCTTTGAGGTTGCCCTTGATGAGGTTGCCTCTTGGTTGGCAGAGAAGATCCTTCCAGAGCGCGAGCTTTAAAATATACAACCAATTAGAAAATTGTCGAGAAAAACAGAGCTTTGGTTTGCTATAGTATTTCCCGCACCACGTTCGGGGAATTAGCTCAGCTGGGAGAGCGCATGACTGGCAGTCATGAGGTCAGGGGTTCGATCCCCCTATTCTCCACCACGCATTCTGGCGGCGGCATCTGTCGCCGCTTTTTTCTTACGGGCTCATGGCGCAACGGTTAGCGCAGGGGACTCATAATCCCTGGGTTGGGGGTTCAAATCCCTCTGGGCCCACCAAATACACTTGTGGCGAGAAACCCCTTGGTTTTCTCGCCATTTCTTTTACCGAAACTCTCTACCGTTCAATGATTCGATTACGTAATTTATATAAAAGACGGGTACAATAGCCAAAGTGATATTTGATAGATAGGGGATACATGACTCCTGAGACTCGTAAGATGAAGCTCTTTAGTCTGGCGCTTTTGGTTGGTGGACTTTTAGGCCTTGTTAATGTTGCGGTTCTTGTAATTGGTGCTGGTCCATCAATTGATTCCGCCATTCTTTTGCTTGCAAGTATGATTTCACTTCTTACTGGTGGTTATGCAGCTAGAGAGGCTAATGTACCTAATAGAGCTGCAGCCGCTTATCCCATGATTTTTTTGGATCGTGTGTGGTGCTAGCTGTTACTGTTGTGGGTCAGCTGATTTTGACTCCTTCTGTAACGCTGCAGTTTATTGAGCTGTTTGCGCTGTTGGCAATGGCAAGCGCTGTTGCTCGAGGATCTCATAAAGTCAAAAAGTCTCTTGAAGCCAAGTAAGTTTTCTTATTGCTCTAGCTCCGCTTGTATACGGTTTTTCTTTGTGAAATGACTTGTTGGGGGTTTGTATGGATCGTGGAACTAAGTTGATGATGGCGCTTTCCTCTATGCTTGGCGCGCTTGGCGTTGCCGGTATTGTTATCTTTGCCTTCTCAGTTGGTTATGGCCGTTTCTCTTCCAGCATGATCGTGCTTCTCCTGTGCAGCTTAATGTCGGTTTATTGCTGCTATATTCTGCAGAAATGCATTAGCCTGGCCAAAGATTTTGAGAAAACCCACGGTATTGTTCGCCTTGTAGCCGGCGTTATACTCATTCTCTTTACTATCGAATGGGTCTTTGTTTCGCAGCTTGCTTCTCAGCCAATGGTGATTGCACCACTGATTCTTCAGCTTATCTTCCTGGGAATTATTCTTGTTCAGATGAATAAAGCTGTGTCTACATATTCACCTTCAAAAAAGTCAAAAGCTAGAAATTAGCTTCATTGTTTGTTATTATTGCAAGTCGTTCGGGCGATTGGCTCAGGGGTAGAGCACTTCCTTCACACGGAAGGGGTCGCTGGTTCAAATCCAGCATCGCCCACCATAGAATTTTTTTAAGGCCCTAGGTTACTAGGCCTTTTTTGTTAGTAATTAGTTACGATAGTGACAAATATGAGGCGCCACGCATTACGTTTTAGGACTTCCCCCATATACTTGAGTCCTAAGAAAGGGGAGACCGTGACAGATTCAACTAACACGACCGGTGCCATTAATCCAGTTGAGCAGTTTGATATGTATGTTGCTCACGTTGGCATCAATGCAAGTAATGCTGACGAGGCAGAAAAGATTGCAAACCTGTTTACCGCTCTTATGGGACTTCCAACTATTGAGCAGCCGCCTTCATTTTTTGCGGGCACTCTGGTAGAGGTTATGAAGCAAAACGGCCGAGGTACAAAGGGTCATATTGGCTTCCACGTTAACAACATTCCTGCTGCCGAGAATTACTTTGCAGGTCGCGGCTTTGAAATCGATGAGTCATCTAGAAGGCTTAATCCAGATGGCGGTACATTTTTGGTCTATTTCAAAGAAGAGATTGCTGGCTTTGCTATTCATCTCACCATGGATAAGTAGCGCTATTCCATCAAACTTATTGACGATTTTTTGGCGAGAAGGTCTTTCGAGTAGAAGGGTCTTCTTGCTTTTTGTGTGTGGATGGATAGGGAATAGCTATTTATAGGTGATTCTTATTGTTGATGATATGAAAATTTAATAAATTGCAATTTAGAATGCAGTTTATATTCATTTTAATGATATTTTCTTTTATCATTTGAATTAGAAATTAGTAATCCTAAATGGATTTGGAAGGTTTGAAGTGAAAAAGTTCAAGTATGTAGCAGCGTCGATTTTAGTTGCACTATGCTGCGTAATTGTCATTGGAGCTCCAAAAGTTGCTATAGCGGCAGGGGACAATCAGCTCACGGTCAATGTTACTGATCACTATTACGCAAAGCCAGTTGATGGTGTAACAATTACAGTCACAGATACAGCAAATGGTTCTGTTGTTGCAGAGCAAGTTACTGATGCAAACGGTAAAGTTCAGATCAGTCTTCCAGATGGAACTTATAAGGTTCAGCAGACAAAGTTCAAAGCTGGATTCGAAGTTGATAACACAACCTACCCATATACGCTTAATGGAGTTGCCTCTGGTACAGGAAGCTCAACTACACTTAACATCGTTGATAAGCAAGTCTTAGGTAACCTTTACATTACCGTAAAAGCACAAAACTTAAACTATGGTCATCGTCCAGATTCTGATCTTCAGTCAATTTCTGAAGTTACCGTAGATGTTCAAGATGAATTTGGAAATACTGTTGAATCAAATGTTCCATCTAATTCTCCAGTTCCAGTTAGAGTCCCTGTAAATGGTAGCTATACCTTAATTCCAAAAAATATTCCTGATTCATATTCGTATGACATAGAGTCAGGCTTGTTTGATATTGTAAATTATGATCGTACTGGCCAGCTTTATGGTTCCCCACATGCAGTTACCTTTAAATATGATTCCTCAACGCGAACATTTAATACAGATGTTTATGCGGTTTATAGATTAAAGCGCAGAGTAGGAAATATTATTGTTAGGGTCGTTGATCAATACGGCAATCCTATTGCTGGAGCAACTTTGACTGCTACCATGGCTGAGGTGGTCACACCTGGTGAACCTTCTCCTGCAATGCCACCTAATTTTCCAAGTTTTGATCCACCAAATCCTGCTCTGTTACCTGGTACTGATGTACCTCGACCTTTAACGCAAGCTGCTCCAGCACGTGGTGTAGCTCATACACAAACAGGTCAACTTTCTATTTTTAATGAGGACGATGATACTCATTACAATCTGACTACAGGTCCAGACGGCACTGTAATTATTCCTGATTATTTGACTTATGCTGGCTCTACCATTACTCAGATAACCACCCTTGATGGCTACACTATTGATGATCCTAATCCTCAGGTTGGTGAGATTACTGGTTCTAACGAGACAACTACCGTTACGTTTGTAAATCGTAGACCAGAGCCACCTGCTCCAGAGCCACAGCCTACACCAGAACCAACTCCAGAGCCACAGCCAGAACCTCAGCCTGAGCCAACCCCAGAGCCTACTCCTGAGCCTCAGCCACAGACTCCGGGAAAGCCTAAGACTCCAAAGAAAAAGAAGGCTGTTCTTCCAGACACATCTGATATTTCTGGTGCCTCTTCTTTAATTGTTGGAATTGCAGGTACATTAAGCTCTTTCGCTGGCGTTTCAATGTATCTGAATAAGAAGCGTTTCTAATACAATAGGATTTATTGAATCTGTTTCAAAATTGATTTGATCTTATCAAGTGAACGAACTGTGCATTTTACAATTTAAAAATGTATGGGGAGTTCACTTGATTTTTATAATGTGGTCAGAAAATCCAGCAGTTTCTCCGGTTAAAATTTTGAAATAATTGTGTTTAGTATTGGATATTATCTTTAATTTAATGTCTGATTCGCTTACTATAGAAAGAAGTATTTACAAGTATGATTCGGTTTTGAAGGAATTGAATTGAAACGATATAAAAAAACATTGTCCTTGCTATCTTTGTTGCGTTGATGCTTGTTGTATCAGTTATCACTCCAAAGATTGCATTTGCAGATTCCAATGAGATTAGTGTTCTTGCTGTTGATAAATACACTCGCGAACCAATTGAGGGTGTACATGTTGTAATTTATCAAGGTGGTTCTACTATTGTGGCCGAGGGTGAAACGGACGCTAATGGCTACTTTAACCCTTATCTTCCACTTCCTGACGGCGCTTATAGAGTTGAACAAACCACTTATAAAGAGGGCTATGTCCCTCAAGTAGAATCCGTATCTTACATTTTTGATGGCGCTTCGTCGGGTTTAGGTGATGTGGTCACTGCTGAACTGGAGAACCAGCCAATTTTAGGCAATATTATTGTTAAAGTCGTTGACACAGATGGCAATCCCTATTGCCGGTGCAACTCTTAAGGCTACTGCAGCAAATATTGCAGGTCCTGCTGTTCCAACACCTCCATTTACTCAGACCGGTTTTCTCACCATGGAGGCTGACGGTAGCTACTCTCTTACAACTGGTGCAGATGGTACTGTTGTAATTCCTAACCTTATGGGTAACACTTCCACTACCATTACTCAGCTCACCACTATTGATGGCTATCAGATTGATACTACAGTTCGCGTTGGTCAGATTACTGGTACAAAGACTACTGACACAGTAACTTTTGTTGATCCTACGGTTCCAACACCAGAGCCTCAGCCTGAGCCAACTCCAGCACCAGAGCCTCAGCCAGAGACTCCAAAGGCTAAAAAGGTTAAGAAGTCCGCTCTTCCAGCGACTGGTGATAATGCTCTTACGCTTCCTTTGATTGTTGGTGTTGCTGGCGTAACTGTTGTTGTTGCTGGCGCAGCTCTCTTCCTTCATAAGAAGCGTCAATAAATCTTCACAAGCCTAGCTTCATTTACATAATTCACCACGTAAATCAAGTGAATGACTTATACTTATCCAGTTCAGATATGTATGAGGAGTTCACTTGATTGCTCTTGCGGATAAGATTTCTAAGTCATTTGGCGGCAGAGTCCTTTATTCAAATGCAACACTTCAGCTCAATGCGGGAGAGCGTTGGGCTTTAGTTGGTCCAAATGGCGCTGGTAAGACAACGCTTCTAAAGATCATCATGGGCCTAGAGTCTGCTGATGAGGGAACTGTTACCTTTGCAAAAGACGCTACTCTTGGATACCTTGAGCAAGAGACAGAGCTTATGGGGGACAGAACTGCCCTCAATGAGGTCATTGAGTCCGCGCATGAGATTAAACAGTGGGAGAGAAAGGTAAATGACCTCTCACTCAAGATTGCCGAAACTCCTGAGGGCACAACGCTTAACAAATACCTGGAAGACTATGCTCATGCTATGGAGCGCTTTGAGCGTCTTGGCGGCTATGAGCTTGAAAGTAGAGCTCGTCAGATTCTTGCAGGTCTTGGCTTCCCAGTGGAAGATTTTGACAAGCCCGCTAAGGAGTTTTCAGGCGGCTGGCAGATGCGCATCTCTTTGTCAAAGTTGCTCCTTCGTCGTCCTGACGTTCTTCTTTTGGACGAGCCTACCAACCACCTGGACTTGGAATCTGTTCAGTGGCTTGAGAGGTTTTTATCGTCATATGATGGAACAGTTTTTGCTGGTAAGCCACGACCGTTCATTTATGGATGCTTGCGTGACGCACGTTGCAGCACTTGAGAATCGTATGCTCGTAACCTATACCGGCAATTATTCCGGCTATCTTCATCAGCGAGAAGAAAATCTTGAGCAGCTCCGCGCTAAACGTGCAGCTCAAGAGCGTGACATTGCTCATATGGAGACTTTCATTGAGCGCTTTAGGTATAAGCCAACCAAGGCTAAACAGGTTCAAGAGCGCGTAGCAAAGGTCGAGAAGATCCGTGAAGAGCTGGTAGTTCTTCCAGAGCAGTCTCATCACATGCATTTTAGGTTCCCAGAGCCCCCACGTACTGGAGATACCGTTATTTCTCTTGAGGGTGTTGCTAAATCGTACGAGGATAACTTTGTCTACGATAACGTTGACCTCAAGCTGTATCGAGGAGACCATGTAGCACTGGTTGGTCTAACGGCGCTGGTAAATCTACCCTTATGAAGCTCATTGCCGGCAAGCTGAAGCCAGATGCCGGTGAGATTAGTCTTGGCCAAAATGTCACCGAGGCCTACTATGCACAGCACCAGCTTGAAGAGCTCAACCCCGCAAATACGGTACTTGCAGAGCTTGATACAGTGGCAGCAGGATGGACTACCTCTGAAGAGCGTAGATTGCTGGGTGCCTTCCTGTTCCATGGCGATGACGTTGAGAAACGCGTAAACGTACTTTCTGGTGGCGAGCGTGCTCGTTTAGCCCTTGCCAAGATGCTGGTTTCTCCAGATCCACTATTGCTTCTGGACGAGCCAACTAACCACCTGGATATTGATTCCGTTGACGTTCTTGAGAAGGCGCTTGTTGACTTCCCAGGTACCATCATCTTAATCAGCCACGATGAGCACCTGGTCAGAGCTGTGGCTAACAAGGTAGTAGACGTTCGTGACCACAAGGTTACGGTCTATGACGGAGACTACGATTACTTCCTCTTTAAGCTTGCAGAGCTTCAAGCAGTGGCTCAGGGGGGAGACGTCGAGCAAGACCGTGTCCTCGTATGGAACTTCGGGTGCAAGAGCGGTTAAGAGTGCTGCTCCAGAGGCAAGTCAAGCTGCAGGATCTTCTCGCAATGTGAAGACTAAGGAGCAGAGAAGAGCTGAGGCGGAGGAGCGTAATCGTAGAAGCCGTGCGCTCAGGGAGACCAAGAAGCGCTTGGACGAGGTTGAGGCGGCTCTGACTCCTGCGCACAAACGCTACGATGAGCTCATGACGCTTATGGCTGACGAGGCTCTTTATAACGATCCTCAAAAGTTTGATGAGTGCATGGCTGAATACCAGGCACTTTCTAAGAAGATTCCTGCTCTTGAGGCTGAGTGGCTGGAGCTTTCAGAAAAAATGGAAGCAGATATTGATGAGTAGGTAGTTTTGCCAATCTTGGGTAAAATTATCTTGTATCTAATGTCTTGTACTTACTGCTTGTACCTAACGCCTTGTACTTGAGGCTTACGTCTGTACGTGTCCGTCTGTAGTATCTTTGCAGATGTTGAGATAAGGATTGTTGTGCCAACTGCTTTAACATCAGTTCCATCGCTTTTGACAACGCTTGCTGAATTTGCGCTAGTAATTTTTGCCATCGTGATTCACGAGGTTGCTCATGGTTTTGTGGCATATAAGTGCGGCGATCCTACTGCAAAGATGTCTGGTCGTTTGACACTCAATCCGCTGGCGCATATTGACTTGTTTGGTACGGTTCTTCTTCCGCTTATGCTGGTATTGATGGGCGGACCTAGCTTTGGATACGCAAAGCCCGTTCCTTATAATCCCAACTACCTCAAAAATCGTCGTCGTGACGAGATTCTGGTAGCACTTGCAGGCCCTACTTCCAACATTTTGCAGGCATTTCTCGGCGCACTCTTGCTGCGTTTGCTCAATGCGTTGGCTGCTGCATTTGGCACCGCATTAAATCCGCTGGTACTGTACTATATTTCGTCGCTGGTCATTTTCTACATCCAGATCAACGTAAGCCTGGCGGTCTTTAATATGCTGCCCATTCCGCCTTTGGACGGATCTAAGCTGCTGCTCTATTTTCTTGGCGAGAAAAACCGTCAAAAGTTCTACGCCATTGAGCCTTACTGTATGATTGCTGTAGTGGGACTCATGTTCTTTGCGCCTGGCTTTTTCTCGTCCATTATTGGGGGCATTTCTAACGTCATTTTGAGCCTGCTTGCGAGAATCATCTAATGTCGTACAAAGTAAACACTGCAACATATTCCGGCCCGTTTGACCTGCTGCTTCAGCTGGTAAGTAGGCAAAGTTGCCATCGGCTCTATTTCTATCTCTGAGGTTGCTGATCAGTACCTGGCAGAAGTTGACGCCATGGAAGAGCTTGACCTAGACGTTGCCAGTGACTTTGTCCTTGTTGCATCAACGCTTTTGGACATGAAAGCTCATGCCTTGGTGCCTCAAGATGTTTGGCTCAAAAGCTCATACGATGAAGATGAGTATGATGACGAGCTTGACGGACTTTCTCCTGATGAGGCGCGAGAAGTTCTTATTGCTCGCCTTATTGCCTATAAGCAGTTCAGAAATGCAGGTTCTGCGCTAGGTAGTCGTATGGAAGCAGAATCGTACATGTTCCCACGCTCAGTGGGCCCAGATCCTGATTTCCTGAACCTTATGCCAGACTATCTTGAGGGCATTACCCTCAGAAGCCTTGCTGTCATTTGTGCGGACATTGACTCAAAACGTGAGACATTCTTGCTTGAGGCAGAACACGTGGCCCCAAAAAGGCTCCCAGTAGCTCTGACGGTAGCTTCTGTGGACCGACTGACGCGCTCTAAGGGCAAGGTGACGTTCTCTGAACTCTTAGACGGTCAAGATACGCCTGAGATTGTGGTTGCAAACTTTTTGGCAGTACTTGAGCTCTTTAAGCGCGGTCTTGTTCGTGTTCAGCAGGATGTTATCTTTGGCGAGATTGAGATTGAGCATATAGAGGGCGCAGATTCATACCAGCTTGATGAGTCAGTTCTTTTGGAACTAGAAGAACTATCTGGTGATGAGCCAGACCTTGAAGGGTTTAACCTATCTCAAAACGCACTCGATGATGTCCAGCAGACGCTATTATCGTTAACTCAAACGCCCGATGAAGCACAGAAAGAGGCGGAATAACTTATGGCAGAAGAGCTTACCTATTTAGATTCCGAGTCGCTCAAAGGCGCACTAGAATCACTGCTTTTGGTTGCAACAGATGCAATCACCACGGCCGACTTTTCCAAGGTCACCAATGCAGCTCCTGCCGAGGTTGCCCAAGCGCTCAAAGAGCTTGCAGAGGAGTACACGCGCTGCAACAGGGGCTTTCAGCTTAGAGAGGTAGCTGGCGGTTGGCGTCTCTTTACTCACCCAGCTCACCATCAGCTGGTCAGCGATTTTGTGCTCTCTTGGGACACACGCCGCCTTTCTCAGGCAGCGCTTGAGACGCTGGCGGTTATTGCTTATCACCAGCCCGTTACACGTGAAGGCGTCCGTGCTATTCGTGGTGTTAATTCTGATGGTGTTATCTCTTCACTTCGCGAGAAAAACCTTGTGCGTGAAGTGGGCAAAGAGGCAGATAGGGGACAAGCCATTCTCTATGGCACAACAGCCCTTTTCTTAGAACGCTTTGGTCTCAAGTCTTTGCGAGAGCTGCCGCCGCTGGAAGACTTTGCCCCTGACGAGGAGTCCAAGCAGTTTATTCGCGAGAGACTCTCTGGCAGAAGCTTCACTTCAACGCTTGAAGAAGCCGCAGAAGACATTGACGATGAGCGCTCTCTTTTGGGAGACAGCTACGATACGCAAGAGGATGCATAAGCCGTGGCAGAAGAGCGTATTGTCCCCATGCGCCTGCAGCGCTTTGGCGCGCGCGGGAGTGGCTAGCCGTCGTGGTTCTGAGCGCCTGATGACCTCTGGTCGCGTCACGGTAAACGGCCAGGTAGTCACCGAGCTTGGCAGTAAGGTTGATCCGCTGGTAGATGTTGTTGCAGTTGACGGTATTGTCTGCTCAATTGCCGAGAAACCCGTCTACTTGATGCTCAACAAACCTGCAGGTTACTTAACTACTATGAAAGATCCTCAGGGTAGGCCAACCATTGTGGACATGGTTCCCACTGACTCATACCCGGGACTTTTCCCTGTTGGACGTCTTGATATGGATACCACGGGTCTTTTGTTCTTTACTACCGATGGTCAGATGGCCCAAGAGCTTTTGCATCCCTCAAAGCATGTATGGAAGCACTATGTTGCTCATGTAGTTGGTACACCTACAGAAGAGCAGCTAAATCGCCTGCGCGAAGGTATTGAGCTTGAAGACGGCCCTGCAGCTCCTGCTGAGGTTGAGATTGTTTCCAACGATGCCAAGATGAAGGCGCTTCTCGCCCCACAGGGTTTAGGAAAAACCGGTGGAGGAGAACCAAACTCCCTGGTCAGCGTAACAATTAGAGAAGGTAGAAAGCACCAGGTCAAAAAGATGCTTCAGGCTATTCACCATAGAGTTATTGCACTTCACAGAGACATGTTTGGGCCGCTCCATCTTACAGGCGTTAAAGAAGGTGAGTGGAGACTTCTTACAGAAGAGGAAGTTGCCGCTCTGGAGCGCACTATTGGTAGAGAGCCTGGTGCTTCTCCCATCATGCCTTTACATGCCAGCAAGTAATTACTAGTCGCACAATTACTAAGCGCACGTCAAACAGCTCAAACACGCCAGAGAGGAGACATAATGCAGCCATTTGAAGTTCCAACTCAGGTTCATCGCATTTTGTTTATGCGCCATCCAGAAAGCGTGGCTAATACACAGCGCTTTTTCAGCGGTAGAAGAGACGTTGAGCTTACCGAGCATGGCGTTGAACAGCGAGATCACGCCGTTCGTGCACTTGTTGCATTTCATCCAGATAGAATTTGGACCTCTCCATTGTCTCGCTGCAAAGACATGGCCCAGATGGCTGCCAGCGAGCTTGGTATTCCTTGTGAGGTAAAAGACGACCTTGCAGAGATGGATTTTGGCATTCTAGAAAGCAAGCGTTTTGCTGACGCAGAAGAGATTTTAAAGCCCTATGGCCTTACGTTTCCTTGGGCCTCAGACAAAAACGGCCACTCCATACCTGCTCCAGAAGCAGAGTCATACGAGCAGGTAAGAAGCAGGTGTCGGAATATTCTTAACGAGCTTTCCAGTCTTTCTGGACGCACTGTTTGTATTTCTCACGGCGGCTATTTGCGTTCTATGATGGCAGAGATTTTTGGCATCCCAGGTAGTTCAAGCTGGAATGTACATCTTGCAAATGTCTCTTCAATCTTCTTTACTAGTACAGGCGGTTCTGATTTCAAGCTTGGTGGATTTAACCTTGATCCAGAAGAGGTTATTCGCCGTTCCACTGAGCCAAGTTTTTACGATTTTCGTGACATTTGGGGTGTCACCAAGGGGGATAAGTAATGATTGTTGCTATTGACGGCCCAGCAGGCTCCGGAAAGTCTACGGTTGCTCGCGCCCTTTCTGATCGCCTGGATTTGATTTTCCTTGATACGGGCGCAATGTATCGCTCGGTAACCGTAGAATGCCTGCGTCAAGGCATTGATATGACTGATACCGAGAAAATCATTCAGGTTGCACGCAGCATCAGTATCTCGTTTGGTAACTCCGCAAACGGCCAGACCGTCTACGCAAACGGCTCAAACGTTACGACAGAGATTCGTACTCCTGAGGTAGACAGAAACGTTAGTGCTGTTGCAGCCATCCCTGAGGTCCGTGAGGCTATGGTCACGCTTCAGCGTCGTGCTGGCGAGAATGGCGATGTAGTCGCGGAAGGTCGTGACATTGGCACCGTGGTATTCCCCGAGGCTGATGTAAAGGTTTTCTTGACCGCAGACCCTGCTGCTCGTGCTCACCGCCGAGCCGTTCAGCGCCAGGGTGGAGATGCAGCTACCGGAAACGATGCCCAGGTAGACGTCAAGAGTGAAGAGAAAATCCTCGAAGACATCAAGGCTCGCGATAAGGCTGATTCTGAGCGTAAGGCAGCACCACTTCGTGCTGCAGAAGATGCCCACCACATTGACTCTTCTGCGCTTTCTGTTGAAGAGGTTATTGCAGCTATTATTGCCCTGCATCCTGGGCTCGGCAAAAGAGATATCCGCAATCACAGGGCTTCTCACCAGGGAAATGGATCAGAGAGCAGCTCTTCTGATGACGGGAAGTCTCACACGGAAGAGCCTAAACGCTCCGAGAAAAAGTCTTCTATAGCAGCGGCATCTAAGCGTTTGCGTCTTTTGGCGGAAACTCATTTGACGATTATTACGATACCGCGCTTGCTGATTTTCCAGCTCCAGCCAAGTTCTTTAAATGGCTGGCAGTAAGTGTACTGGGACTTGTAACCAAACTTTGGTTTAGATGGCGTTGGGACAATGACCAGCTCTTTGTTGGCGATAAGACCCCTCGCGTTCTTATCATGAACCATCCAACGTTTTTGGACCCTATTGTTACTGTTGTTCACCTGCTTGTTCATGGTATCCCCGTGAGAACCATCTACAAGAGTGAGTTCAACAAGTTCAAGCCACTTCAGTGGGCGCTTTCTAGACTTGGCGGTATTCCAGTAGATCGCGGAACTGCTGACATGAAGGCAATTCGTCGTGCAACCACGGCACTTTCTAGGGGAGAAATGCTTCTTATCTACCCTGAGGGTACCAGAGTCAGAAGCAATACTGAACGTGGTGAAACCCATGGCGGCTTTGCGCTTATTGCACAGCTTGCCAAGGTGGATGTTCAGCCACTAGCTATTATTGGTGCGCTTGATATTAAGAAAAAAGGTTCTCCTCTGGTTAAGCCGGTAAAGGTGTATCTTCGCGCTGGTCAGAAGGTTTCTTTTAGTGATCTGACTTCTAAGAAGCGTAAAGATCAGGCAAAAGAGATGGAAGAAATGGCCATGGAGAGGGTATACGAACTAAGAGATGCAATGCTCAAAGAGCATCCCGGAAGGAATTAGTTCGTGCCTACTATTAAAATTGCCGATGAAGCAGGTGCTTGTTACGGTGTAGAAAGAGCTCTTCAGATGGTCCAGCAGGCCGTCAAAGATGCTCATGCTCCCGTACGCACGCTTGGTCCTCTTATCCATAACCCTCGCGTTGTTACGTCCCTTAAAGACCAGGGCGTAGAGGTTGTTGATTCCGCTTCTGAAGCTGCAGGAAGTGCGCTTCTGCTGCGCACTCATGGCGTAACTCCTCAAGAGGAGCAGATTGCCAAGGACGGCTGTGTTGACGTACTTGACGCAACCTGTCCGTTTGTAAAGAAAGCTCACGGAGCTGCAGAACTTCTCGCCAAACAGGGCTATGCCGTGTACGTGGTGGGAGAGTCCGGACACCCTGAAGTTGAGGCAACACTTGCTCACGTACCAGGTTCTTTGGCTATTGACACCGTGGAAGAAGTTGCTGCTCAGGCGGACGCCATGAGAGCTGCAAGAAGGTTGGTCTAGTGGTACAGACTACCATGAGCGCCGCTAAGCTCTCTGAAGTAGTTAACGCGGTACTTCCGCTTGTTGACGAGCTTCGCGTCATGAATACCATCTGCGAGGCCACTGCGGGCCATCAAGACTCGTGCATGAGGCTTGCAAAAGAGTCTGATGTCATGATTATTATTGGCGGCAGGATTTCTGCTAATACTACTCGCTTAGCAGAGATTTCAAAGCTCTATTGTCCCGCAACTTATCACATTGAAGGCGCAGATGAGCTACAAGCTTCTTGGTTTGAGGGAGCAGAGCATATTGGTATTACCGCCGGCGCTTCTACGCCGGAAGCTCATATCAATGCAGTTAAATCAGCTATTGAACAAATCGTAGGCGCCTAATATGGAACAGCGCGCAGACTACGGAAATACAAAATCTGGTGGACTTGGTGCGCTTATTGAGTCCGTTGAAGAGGGTAGTCCTGCGTGGAAGGCTGGCCTTGAGCCCGGCATGATTATCGAGAAGGTCAATGGTGTAGTGCCAAAAGACCTGATTGATTGGCGTTGGGAGGCCGACGGCTCCCTCTGTGAGCTTGAAGTTTCTGTTCCTGGTGATGAAGCGCTTTATGAGTGCGTGCTTGAGCGTGAATCTGGAGAAGACTGGGGCGTCGACTTTGTTGACGTACTTTTTGACGGCATCAAGACCTGCGTAAACGCCTGCCAATTCTGCTTTATGGCCATGCTGCCAGAAGACATGCGCCCTTCTCTTTCAATCAGAGATGACGATTATCGCCTGAGCTTCTTGCAGGGCAATTTTGTTACGCTCACTAACCTTACTGACGAGGATGTTGAGCGCATCATCTCTCACAAGCTTGAGCCTATGAACGTCTCGCTGCATGCAATCTCACCTGACGTTCGTCGTAATCTTATTGGCGCTCGCGCTGCTAGGGGCATTGAAGTTCTCGAGAAACTCATGGACGCTGGTATTGAGATCCACGGCCAGATTGTTTTGTGCCCTAACATCAATGACGGTGAAGAGCTTGATAAAACGCTTGATTGGGTAGAGGCTCACCAGCAGATTACCTCGTTGGCTATTGTTCCGCTTGGCTATACCAAAGACTCCAAACGCTTTACGCATTCGTATTCTGATGATGTGGAGCTGTCCCGCTCTGTAGTTAAAATTGTTGAGCCCTACCAGGAGCGTGCACGTGCCTCTTTGGGCATTACGCGCTTCCAGCTCTCTGACGAGTTCTACGTAGACGCACAGCTACCTATTCCACCTGCGTATACCTACGACGGCTATCCGCAGTTCTACGATGGCATTGGTATGCTTAGAAGCTTCCTTGATGAGGCTGAAGAGGTCTGTAGCACTATGCGTGCAGGCCTTGATGAGGCAGATACCTATCTTTCTGCTCGTTCTCGCAAGATTTTGCTGATTGTAGGAGAAGCTGCTCAGCAAACCATCCAGACCTTCTGCGACGACTGGTCAGCTGACGGCAACGTTTCTACTTTTGCCGTGCGCAACGATTTCTTTGGTGGAGACGTTAACGTCACAGGACTTATCTGCGCTGTTGATCTTCTCGCCCAGGTACCTGAAGACCTCACAAACATTTTGGTAGTGCTTCCTGAGGTTATGTTTAACTTTGATAAAGTCACGCTTGACGGCATGTCACTGGCAGATTTAACTGCGCAGCTAGAGGCTCGTGGCGCAAAAGTAATCATGTCAATTCCTGGTCCCACAAACATCGCTGAGTCGTGCATTAAAGCGCTCAAAGAGTGGGATTAGCCACGTATTGCTGGTATCATTAAACTAACTGAATGAAAGGTGAGACATGGCAAAGCCCATTGTTGCTATTGTTGGACGCCCAAATGTTGGCAAGTCCACGCTGGTAAATAGAATTGCCGAGAAACGCGATGCAATCGTGCACGAGTCCAGGGGAGTAACCCGTGACCGCTCATATCACGACGCTGACTGGAACGGTCGTGAGTTTAAGCTCATTGACACCGGCGGCATTGAGTCAATTAAGTCGCAGGATCGCTTTGCTCCACACATCCGTGAGCAGGCCCTTCTTGCATGCGAAGAGGCAGACGTTATTGTCTTTGTCGTAGATGGCACCACTGGTGTTACTGACGAAGACGAAGAGGTTGCTCGCATTGTTCGCAAGAGCACCAAGCCTGTGTTCTTGGTTGTCAACAAGAAAGATAACCCTGCAACTGAGCAGGACGGTCTTTGGGACTTCTACGCACTCGGCTGTGGCGAGCCTCTGCCGCTGTCTGCTTCACATGGCCACGGCACTGGTGACTTGCTGGATGACATCGTCAACGCTTTCCCCGAGGCTGATGAAGAGCCAGAGGATGACGGCATCCTTAACCTTGCAATTATTGGTCGTCCAAACGTTGGTAAGTCTTCGCTGGCAAACCGCCTGGCTAACAAGAAACGCTCTATTGTTTCTGACGTTGCGGGTACTACGCGTGACGCTATTGACACCATGATTGAATGGAAGGGAACTCCCATTCGTCTTGTTGATACTGCAGGTATTCGCAAAAAGAGCCAGGTACACGAGGACGTTGAGTACTACAGTCTTGTTAGAGGTCTGCAGGCAATGGACCGCGCAGACGTCTGTCTTCTTGTGGTTGACGCTTCTGTCGGCGTAACCGAGCAGGACCAAAAGCTTGCTAACATGGCCGTTGAGCGTGGATGTGCGCTGGTGCTCCTGCTTAACAAGTGGGACCTCATTGACTCTGAGGCAAAGCGTGATGAGGTAGCAGCCTCTGTAGCAAAGCGCCTAGCCTTTGCACCATGGATTGCTTCCATCAACGTTTCTGCACTTACTGGCCGCGCTATTGATAAGGTACTTGCCGCTGCTCTTTCGGCTGCAGAATCCCGCGCACTTCAGCTTAAAACTTCCGAGCTCAACGAACTTCTTGCCCAGATCAGAGAGGGTGGACACACGGTTTCTGACCGCGGCCGCCGACTTAAGATTCAGTACGCTACTCAGACAGGGCTCCAAGCCTCCTGTTATCTCGTTCTGGTGCAACGCTCCAGACCTTGTTGACGATAACTACGAGCGCTTTATTGAGAACAGGCTTCGCGAGAAGTTCCCTCTGGTTGGCACACCTATTCGTTTGAAGTTCCGTAAGAAGGTTGAATCTAACTAATGTCTGGAATTGTTGTTGCTCTGATTTTTGGACTTATTGCATTTGGCCTTGGTGGCATTCCATTTGGCCTGATTATTGCAAGCGTCATGGCTCATGAAGACATTCGTAAGCTTGGATCAGGAAACATTGGCACCACCAATGTTGCAAGAAATGCTGGTAAAGCTGCAGGTATTCTTACGCTTCTTTGCGATGCAGGTAAGGGTATTGTCAGCGTCATGCTGGTTCGTTGGTTTTTGAGAGCCCAGGGATTTACTCCTCTGGTCTCGGGAAATGATCACGCAGAGGCTGAGCTCATCATTTCTTTTGTGTATGCCTGCTGCGTTCTTGGTCATATTTTTCTCGCCTTGGCTTCATTTCCATGGCGGTAAGGGAATTGCTGTTGGATTTGGCGGTGGCCTTGCAGTAAACCCGTTTGCCGCTCTTCTTGCGCTTGTTGTGTTTATTACGCTTGCAGTGCCAACAAAGTATGTGTCTCTTGGTTCTGTTGGTGCTGCAGTCGCTATCCCTGTGTTCTGTTTGCTTTTTGGTATGGACCCTGTGGCTACTATTCCAGTATTTGTGGTAGCTGCTACCGTTATTTGGGCACACCGCGAGAATATCAAAAGTCTTAATGCTGGTAACGAGCGTAAATTCTCATTCGGCGATAAGAAAAAGGACAAGTAATCATGAAAAAAGTTGCTGTTATTGGTTCGGGATCATGGGGTACCGCACTTTCAACACTGCTTGCTTCTACCTCTGATGAAGTTGTTATCTGGTCTCGAGAGGCTGATGTCACCGAATCCATCAATAAAGAACACGTCAACTGTAGGCATCTTTCTGATTCTGAGCTTCCACACAATATTGTGTCTACCACTAGTGAAGCTGAGGCTCTCACCGGTGTAGATGCTGTTGTTATGGCGGCTCCTTCTGCGTTTTTGCGCTCTGTTTGCGCTGCTTGTGCACCGTATCTTGACCCTGAAGTTGATGTTTTGATTCTCTCCAAGGGTATGGAGGCAGGTTCTCACAAGCTTATGCATGAGGTGGCTGCTGACGAGCTGGGAAATCCTTCCAGAATTGCTGTGCTTTCTGGTCCAAACCATGCAGAAGAGGTTATTAAACAGGGAATTTCTGCGGCAGTTGTTGCGTCTGAAGACGCCGAGGTTGCAAAGCGCTTCCAAGCTCTGCTTTCTCGTCCATACTTTAGAACCTACATTAGCTCTGACGTGCGTGGCGTTGAGGCTTGTGCTGCCGCTAAAAAAACGTTGTAGCTATTGCTTGCGGTATTGCTGTTGGCCTGGGTAATGGCGATAACGCCCTTGCTGCTCTTATGACCCGCGGTCTTGCAGAGCTTGGTCGCGTGGTATGCGCCATTGGTGGAGACCCACTTACCTGCATGGGTCTTGCTGGTATGGGAGACTTGGTGGCTACCTGCACCTCTGAGCATTCTAGAAATAGAACGTTTGGAGAAGCCCTGGTTAAGGGCAAGACGCTTCAGTCTTACCAGGAAGAAACCGGCATGGTTGTTGAGGGTGCTCAGGCTGTCATTGGTCTTTATGAGCTTGGCCAGCAGATGGACGTTGAGATGCCTATCACTTCAGCTGTTCACGCTGTGCTTTATGAAGGCGCTACGCCAGAAGACATTACTTCTCGCCTTACTAACCGCCTGCCTAATGAAGAATTTATGGAATGACTCGATAGGAGAGTTTAATGAATAACATCCTGGTAGGACCATCTGTTCTGTCCGCAGATTTCTCCAAGCTTAAGAGCGAGCTTGATTCAATTGCAAACGCTGACTACATCCATTTCGACGTGATGGACGGTCATTTTGTTCCTAACATCTCTTTTGGTCCAGATATTTTTTCGTACTGCAAAAAGTCCTCTGAGCTGCCCATTGATGTCCATCTGATGGTCACCAATCCAGCTGAGATTGCACCTCTGTTCCTAGATCGTGGTGCTGACGCTGTTACCTTCCACTATGAGGCTGAGGTTCACGCTCATCGTCTTGTCCACCTTATCCAGGACTCTGGTGCTAGGGCTGGCATTTCGCTTTGCCCAGGAACTCCTGTAAGCGTTCTTGAGGATCTTATTGAAGACCTTGACCTGGTGCTTATCATGACGGTTAACCCTGGTTTTGGTGGACAGAAGTTTATTCCTCACTCAATTGATAAGCTCAAGGCACTCAGAGAGCTCTGCCGTAAGCACAACGTTAACCCTCTGATTGAGGTTGATGGCGGTATTAGTGCAGCTAACGCAGCTGATGTTGTAGCTGCTGGTGCTGACATGCTTGTTGCAGGTAGCGCTGTATTTGGCCAGGAAGACCGCGGTGCAACTATCCAGGCAATCCGCAACGCTGGCTAGTCTGCTCTTACCGTTCAGGGCTAGACTGCACTCTCAAGCATTAGTTACGCCAGGCCACCAAGATTGAATCAACAGAAACACGTTATGGATTACGTTTACCTAGACTATGCAGCTTCAGCACCAATGCGCCCAGAGGCGCTAGATGCCGAGAAAACCTATGAGGCTTCACCCATTGCTGGGGTGAACCCAAACTCTTTGCACTCGCTTGGTCGTCAGGCAGCGCGAGAGCTTGATGGTGCTCGTAGCGTTATCGCACGCGCAGTGGGCGGCAAGTTTAGGGCTCCTGACGTGATCTTTTGCTCTGGCGGCACTGAGGGCAATAACCTCTCTGTCCTTGGAATGGCAGAAGGCATTCGCAACAAAGACCACAAGCGCAACACGGTGGTTTTCTCGGCAATTGAGCACGATTCTATTTTGGATCTTGCACCGGTTCTTCGCGAGAAGGGCTTTGAAGTTAGAATTGCTCAGCCTAACCGTCAGGGAAAGATTGAGGCTTCTGCCCTTGAGGGTCTTTTGGACCAGTCGGTAGCCCTTGTTTCCGTTATGTATGCCAATAATGAGACGGGCGTTATTCAGCCAGTTGTTAATCTTGCCCAAGCTGCTCATAAGGTGGGGGCGCTTTTCCACACTGACGCGGTTCAAGCATTTGGTCGCATTCCTCTAGAGGTAGCAGACGTAGACGCTCTGACCATTGCCGCTCACAAAATAGGTGGGCCTCTTGGTATTGCTGCAGTGCTTATGCGCTCCAAAGTTCCGTTTAAGGCACAGAGTTACGGCGGGGGACAAGAGTCTGGCAGACGTCATGGCACTCAGGACGTGAGGAGTGCTCTAGCCTTTGCCGCTGCTGCCAAATGGTGCCTGGAGAACCTTGAACAAACGCAGGAGAGCGTTTCTGTGCGCGCTAATAAGGTGTATGAGACTCTTTGTGCTTCTCCCAAGATTAAGCCGACTACAGAGGCTTACGCTGGCAAAGATCACATGCCTGGTACGGTCAGCATTATGGTTCCTTCAATGGACTCTGAGACGCTTATCTTAAAGCTTGACCAGGCTGGTTTTGAAGTCTCGGCTGGCTCTGCGTGCTCCTCAGGCTCTCTTGACGCAAGTCATGTTCTCTCAGCAATGGGGATCTCTAGAAACGAGGCTTTGGGCAGCCTGCGTATTACCTTTGACGAGCGTGTTTCTGAGGAAGACCTTGATGCTTTCTGTGCAACATTGCTGCAGATTGTTGGATAAATTTTTCACATACTAATCTCTGCATTAGTTATGTTCTGCGTCCGATACGTCCTTATTTACGGTAGACTAGATGAGTAACCGTATATGAGGAGGCCCTATGAGTGAGTCTGTTAATCTGATGCAGCTCCAGGATATTGATTTGCAGCTGCTAAAACTCGCATCCAACTTGGCCTCAATGCCCCAGGTTCAAAAGATTAAAAACACCCAACTTGCAGAGAAAAAGATTGCTTCTCAGCTTAAGCAGGTACTTGGCGTTAAAAAAGACGTAGAAATTGATATTTCTGACCTTAATGAACAGCGTGCCCACTATGTCCAAAAACAGAAGAGGTTTCTGCTGCTGTAGAAACTGCCAACAATCATCGTGCTCTTAGAGACTTTGACCAGCAGCTTTCTTCTTTGGCAAAGAATATCGAGAAGTGCGATTTTAAGCTTGCAGCAAAAGCAGAAGAGCTTGAGAAGTGCAAAAAGGCTTACCAGACAGCTCAAGACTTACAGGTAAAGCTTATGAAAGAACGTGAGAGCCTTTCTCAGTCTCTTGAGATTGATTCGGCAGCACTTCGAGCAGAGATTGTAGAGCTCTCTAAGTCTCGAGAAGAACTTGCAGCTCAGATTTCTGCAAACACGCTTGAGCGCTATGAAGCTTCACGTAAACGTTTTAAGGGCCTGGCAGTTGAGCACCTTGTAGGAAACGTTCCAAGTGTCTGTCGCGTTAAACTGCAACCAAGTTCATTCCACGATCTTCAGCACAGCTCCGAGATTGCTGAGTGCCCTTATTGCCACAGGATGCTTATTACATCTACAGCGTTTGAAGAATAAAGGAATTTATCGCTATGTTGGATAAAACCGCTCAGTCCTCTGTATGCCTTGTGGTGTGCGGAGGAATTGCTGCATATAAAGCCTGCGAAGTACTCAGAGGCCTTCAGAAAGCTGACTGTGACGTTCGTGTTGTTATGACAGAAGATGCAGCTCAGTTTGTAGGAAAGACTACCTTTGAAGCATTAACGCATCATGAGGTAGTTCAGTCACTCTACAACAATGCCGAAACCCCTGTTGCTCACGTTGATCTTGCTGACTGGGCAGATTGCATGGTAGTTGTACCAGCTACTGCCAATATCATGGCAAAGATGGCTCATGGTATAGCTGATGATGCTGCAAGCACAACGCTTCTAGCTGCTCACACGCCAGTTCTTGTGGCTCCTGCAATGAATACGCATATGTGGAAAAATCCGGCCACTCAGGCAAATGTCGCACTGCTCCGTCAGCGTGGTATCCAGATGGTCATGCCTGAGTCAGGTCGTCTTGCCTGCGGTTATACCGGTGATGGCAAGCTTGCTCCTGTACAGCAAATTGTTGACGCTGCGCTGGAGGTTCTTTCTGGTAAAGACGCGGCGCCAGCCAAGCAATATCTTGCTGGTAAAAAGGTTCTTATTACCGCAGGACCAACGCACGAGAAGATCGATCCAGTTCGCTTTATTGCCAACTGTTCAACAGGAAAACTTGGCTATACCGTGGCCAAAGTTGCAGCTAGTCGTGGAGCAGATGTCACCCTTATCTCTGGACCCACACACCTAGAGGCTCCTCAAGGAGTCAACGTGCAAAGAGTAGTGTCTGCTGAAGACATGTATAAGGCTTGTGCAAGCGTCTTTGACAGCGTTGACGCCGCTATTTTAACGGCAGCTGTTGCCGACTACACGCCAGCTCATCCAGCTGATCATAAGCTCAAGAAATCATCAGAGTATCTTGAGTCTATTGACCTTAAAGAAACCACCGATATTCTCGCCAGCCTGTCAAAGACCAAGAAAGACCAGGTTGTAGTAGGTTTTGCAGCAGAGACAAATAATCTTTGGAGCATGCTCAGGCTAAACTTGAGCGTAAAGGTTGTTCCATGATTGTGGCAAATGATGTTTCTAGACCAGATTCAACCTTTGGTTCAGATACAGACCGCGTGGCCTTTGTAACTCCTCAAGGTGTAGAACAGCTTGAGACTTTGCCACTTGCTGACGTAGCCTCTGAGCTTTTGGACCGTGTGGCCAAAATGCTTGAGGAGCGTGCATAGCGTGCGACCAGAAGATCTTTTTATTGGATGCCATCTCTCGGCAGGTAAGGGCTGGGAGGCAATGGGTAAGGATGCTCTTTCTATTGGTGCAACTACCTTTGCTTTCTTTACTAGAAACCCTCGTGGTGGCAACGCTAAGGCTCTAGATGAGGCTGATGTTGCAAGGCTTAGGGAGCTTCTTAAGGCTCATCACTTTGGGCCTCTGGTTGCGCATGCTCCTTACACCATGAACCTGTGCTCGGCTAAAGAGGAGACCAGGGATTTTGCTCGGCGAGCGCTCACAGGAGATCTTGAGCGTATGGAGTATCTTCCTGGAAATTATTACAACTTTCATCCCGGTAGCCACGTAGGTCAAGGTTCTGATGTGGCCATAGAGCAGATTTCTGAAAGCTCTTAACGATTGCCTGTTTGAAGGTCAGCACACCACCGTTCTTCTTGAAACGATGGCTGGCAAGGGCACAGAAGTTGGTAAAACGTTTGAAGAGATTGCTGCAATTCTAGATAAGGTAAACCACCCTGAGCTTATGGGTGTATGTCTTGATACCTGCCATGTGCATGACGGCGGATATGAGATTGTAGAAAACCTTGATGCTGTTCTAGATACGTTTGACCAGATAGTTGGCTTGAAAAAGCTTAAGGCTTTACATCTTAATGACTCCAAGAATCCTCTTGGGGCTCATAAAGATAGACATGAGCAGATTGGCAAAGGCTTTATTGGCTTAGAGACGTTCCGCGCTGTGGTGACTAATCCGCGCGTCAACACGCTTCCTATGATTTTGGAGACTCCTCATTCTGAGCTTTCTGGTTGGGGAGAAGAAATTGCGTTACTTCGTTCTTTTTTAGGTGATAACTAGTGGGAATTCTAGTAGGTTGCGAACAAATTTCTATGGAATGGCCTGGTAAGAAGGTTCTTACCAACCAGACTATTGGCGTTAATGAGGGTGACCGTATTGGTGTTGTGGGCAAACGGCGATGGAAAATCAACCCTCTTAGATCTTATCGCCAAAAGAATCGAGCCTGATTCTGGTAACGTAATTTGGAGAAGTGGCATCCAAGTAGGCTATATGGGCCAAAGTGATTCACTTTCTGATACACAGACAGTTTGCAGTGCTGTTGTTGGAGACACGCCAGAGTACGAGTGGGCATCCGATGCGCGTATTCGCAAGATTATTGATGAGCTCATTGGAGATCTGGACTGGAATGGCCTGGTAGGAGAGCTCTCCGGTGGTCAGCGTAGACGCTGCGATTTGGCTCGACTGCTTGTGGGTACCTGGGACTTAATGCTTATTGACGAGCCAACTAACCACCTTGATCTTCACGCTATTCAGTGGCTTGCAAATCACCTTAAAAACCGCTGGTCAGAGGGAAATGGCGCCCTCATTCTGGTCACACATGACCGTTGGTTCTTGGATGAGGTCTGCGACCACATGTGGGAAGTCCACGATGGCGTTATTGACCCATTTGACGGCGGCTATTCTGCCTACATTCAAGCTCGAGTTGAACGTGATAGACAGGCAGCGGTGATGGAAGAGCGCCGTCAGAATACGCTCAGAAAAGAGCTTAACTGGCTTGCTCATGGCGCAAAGGCTCGCACGTCAAAGTCTAAGTTCAGAATTGACGCTGCCATGGAGCTTCTGGCCGAAGATCCACCACTTAGAAACACGCTTGAACTCAAACGCATGGCAGTCTCTAGGCTAGGCAAGCAGGTTATTGAGATGCATGACGTCTCGTTTGCCTACAAGAATGCTGCGCGCACTGCTGACGCAAATCAAAATACGCAGGCAGATGCTTCAAACTCCCAGGTAGACGTTATCAAGCATATTGAGTGGCTCATTGGCCCTGGCGACCGTTATGGCATTTTGGGTGAGAACGGCGCTGGTAAATCCACACTTCTTGAGTTGATGACTCAGCAACTACAACCAACGTCTGGCCTGGTAAAGGTAGGAAAGTCTGTCAAATTTGGATGGCTTTCTCAGCAGATTGATACGTTTGCCACTAAAGAGACCTGGACGGTACTTGAGCTTTTGAGCCAGTACAAGACAAGTTACCTGGTAAATGGCAAGATGCAAAGCCCTACACAGTTGCTTGAAAGTTTAGGCTTTGATCGCCGAGAGTTTACCAACCGCTTGCAAGACCTCTCCGGAGGACAGCGTAGACGTCTAGCACTTCTCTGCGTTCTTCTGGAAGAGCCAAACGTGCTGGTGCTGGACGAGCCAGGCAACGATCTGGACACGGATATGCTTGCTGTCCTGGAAGACCTTCTGGACTCCTGGCCAGGAACGCTTCTGGTGGTCAGCCATGATCGCTTCTTGATTGAGCGCGTAACTGACGACCAATATGCCCTCATAGACGGCCACATTCGCCACGTTCCTGGCGGCGTTGACGAGTACCTCAAGCTTGTTGATGCTGCAAAGCAAACGGCGAGAAGAGCGGGGGAGTTGTCGGGTGCACGCGGCAGTTCAGATACACATGAGCCGCAGGTAGACGGGTCTTCTTGCCAGGGTACTGCGGTACTGAGTAACGCTGAGCGCCGCGAGATGAAGAAGCGCTTTGACTCTATTGAGAGGCGTATGGGCAAGGCTCAGGAACTGCCTGAGCAGATTAGGGAACAAATGAGCACTGCTGATGCTACTGATGCGCAGCGTTTGATGGAGTTGCAGCAGCAGCTTGATGACGCAGAAGCGGCGCTGATGGAGCTGGAAGACGAGTGGTTAACGCTAGCAGAGAAACTTGGTGAAGCGTAAATGGGAGAGTTGCTCTCTAGGTTTGTATGGCCAAAGTATGGTCGCAAGAGTTTTGTTGCCTTGCTTTGTAAAGGTGTTGAGGTCATTGGTGACCTTCTTACACCTTTGATTATTGCGCGCATGATTGACCTGGGAATTTACAGGGGCAAACATGTATGACATTATTCGCTACGGTATTTTTGCTAGTCGTAATCGCAATTGTGGGTTTTAGTTTTACGCTTGTCTGTCAGAAAATTGCTTCTATTGTTTCTCAGCGCACGGGAACTGACCTGCGCAATGAGCTGTATAAGAAGATTCAAGAGCTCTCAAGTGCCGATATTTCAGCTCTTGGAACAGACACCCTGGTAACCCGCCTTATCAACGATGTCAATCAAGTGCAGGTTACGGTTGCTCTGGGTATTCGTCAGCTGGTCAGATGGCCAATCTTAGCGGCCGGATCTATTATTGCCACCCTTATGCTTGATGCTCAGCTTGGAATGGTCTTCTTGATTGCAACAGTGTTGGTAGCTGCTATTTTCTTTTTTGTTGCACGTAAATCTACCGCACTCTTTACTGAGCTGCAGAAACGCCTTGATACCGTTTCTTTATATATGCGACAAATGCTTTCTGGTATTCGTGTGATTAGAGCCTTTAGGCATGAGGTAGAGGAGAAGGAACAGTTCTCCAAGGCAGTTTTAGCTCAAACAGAAACAGCAACTGATGCTGCAAATTACTCGGCATTGCTGAATCCTGCAACCTTCCTTGTCATGTACCTGGGAATTGCCGTAACGCTTTGGCTTGCAGCACCCCAGATTACCGCTGGCACGCTCTCTCAAGGTACCGTGGTGGCGCTTGTTAGTTATATGACCAGCGCGCTCTTGGCTATTGGCTACGTTGCTAACCTGGTCATTATTATCACGCGTGGAGCAGCTTCTGCCACTCGTGTGATGGAGGTTCTGAACACCAAGCCGATGCTCACCGATAAGGGAAACAAGCACATCAGCCTCACTGAATCTGACTTCGCCGGCACCGCCGTGGCATTTAAGGACGCCTCACTTGTCTATGACGGTGGAGGAGAGCCCGCACTTTCTTACATTAACCTCTCTCTACAGGCTGGCCAGACGCTGGGTATCATCGGCGGAACTGGTTCTGGTAAGTCCAGCTTTGCCGCACTCATCCCACGTCTTTTTGATACAGAGAGTGGCTCCGTAAGCGTCTTTGGCCAAGACGTTAAAACCTACACGTTTGAGCAGCTGCGTTCCCTTATTGGCTTTGTTCCGCAGCACACCTCACTGGTCAGCGGCACCATTCGCTCCAATCTCTGCTGGAAGAATCCAAACGCTACTGATGAGGAGCTTTGGGCAGCTCTTGAGGTTGCTCAGGCAGCAGACTTTGTGCGCGAGAAACCCGATCAGCTTGACAGCATTGTTGAGCGTGGCGGCAAGAACTTCTCGGGTGGTCAGCGCCAGCGCTTGACCATTGCTCGTGCTCTGGTAGGAAGCCCGCGCATTGTCATCTTGGACGACGCTGCTTCCGCGCTTGATTTTGCCACGGACGCACATCTCCGCGCGGCCCTTCGCAAGCTCAGCGCAACAACTACGAGCATCATTATTTCGCAGCGTGTAGCTGCAGTTATGCAAGCAGATAAGATTCTTGTTCTTGACCATGGCAAACAAGTGGGGCTAGGGACGCACAAAGAACTTCTCGCCACGTGCCCGCTGTATAAAGAGATTTGTCTCTCACAGCTTCGTCCTGAGGAGGTGGAGTAATGGCCGATATGTATTCTGGCGGAAGCACCTCCGCTATTGCATCAAGCGCTCCTGTGCGCGGCAAAGGCGGCTCAGCTGACGCTATCTCCATGTCCGCAGCAGAAGTCACACGCCGACTAGCTGCATGGATTTCTCCTCACAGAGGTTTCTGGTTCTGGCGGCTGTGTCATCTATTGCAACCGTTATTCTGCAGCTCTGGGTACCCATCATTGTGGGTAGTGCCATCGACCAGCTCATCAGGCTGGTCCAGGGCGCCGAGGCAGCACTTTTGCCTACGCTCGCTCAGCTCTCACTGGTAGTTTTGCTTGCAAGTGCTACGCAGTGGCTAGCTTCTTTGGTCTACCAATAAGCTTACCTACCTGGTTACACGCGATCTCAGAAACGCAGCTCATGCTAAGGTGGCAAACTTGCCGCTCTCATACATTGACACGCATTCTCAAGGAGACTTGCTCTCTAGGGTAGTTAACGATGTTGATCAGCTGGGTGACGGTCTTCAGCAGGGCCTGACGCAGTTCCTTACGGGCGTGGTGACCATTATTGGAACCTTATGCTTCATGTTCTATATGTCGATTCCTATGGGCCTTGTAGTTGCTCTAGCTACACCGCTCTCTATTATTGTTGCTTCCGCCATTACCAAGTACGCAAGCTCATCTTTTAGCAAGCAGCAGGGCTACCAGGGTCAGCTTGGCGGATACGCAGAAGAGATGGTCTCTAACCAGGAGCTTATTACTGCTTTTGCCCACAAAGATGCTATTATTGAGCAATTTGAAGCTATTAACGAGAAACTCCGTGTAGTAGGAGAGCGTGCGCAGTTTGCATCATCGCTTTCTAATCCTTCTACACGTTTGGTAAACAACTTCATTTATGCACTGGTAGCTGGACTTGGCTGCATTTGCGTTTTAACAGGCGTTCCTTCTGTGCTTACCATTGGTCAGGTGCAGAGCTTCCTCTCGTATGCCAACCAGTACATGAAGCCTTTTAACGCCATTTCTGCAGTTGTTACACAGGTTCAGACAGCCTATGCAAGCGCTCGTCGAGTCTTTGATCTTCTCGACGCAAAGGAAATCAAGCCTGATCCAGTAGACGCTGAAGTCATCCAGAATCCACAGGGTTCCATTGAGTTTGATGACGTGGCGTTCTCCTATGATCCCAAGCACCCGCTGCTCAGCCACATCTCATTCAGGGCAGAGCCTGGCCAGAAGATTGCTCTTGTTGGCCCAACTGGCTGCGGCAAGACCACCCTTATTAACCTGCTACTCAGGTTCTATAGCATTGATTCTGGCGCAATTTATGTAGACGGTCATAACACGCAAAAAGCTCACTCGCGCATCACTGAGAGAGCAGTTTGGCATGGTGCTGCAGGATACGTGGCTCTTTAAGGGAACCATCAAAGAGAATATCCGCTATGCAAAGCCAGACGCAACCGATGAAGAGATTATCGCTGCAGCTCAGAAAGCTCAGGCACACGAGTTTATCCAGCAGCTTTCTCAGGGTTACGACACCATGGTAGGAGAGTCTGGCGGATCTTTATCTCAGGGTCAGCAGCAGCTTCTCTGCATTGCTCGCGTCATGCTTGCCAATCCACCTATTCTGCTTCTGGATGAGGCAACCTCAAGTATTGATACGCGTACAGAACAGCTGGTACAGAAGGCGTTTGATACTATCATGAATGGCAGAACTTCACTAGTTGTTGCTCACAGGCTCTCAACCATCCAAGGTGCAGATTGTATTCTTGTCATCAAGGACGGCTCAATTCTTGAACGCGGCACCCATGATGAGCTCTTAGCTAAGGGCGGCTTCTACGCCAAGCTGTATGAGAGTCAGTTTGAGGGTACAGACGCATAAATTAGAATGAAATTTTTGAAAGAGCCAGCACCTTGAATGGTCTGGCTCTTTCAATGTCACCTGTAATTGACAAACTGGAATTGTACGTTTGAAGCGAAGCAAAATAAGAATGCACCGCATCAATAAATTTCTGTTTAACGATTTCTTTTTCCAGTATTTTCTGTCCCTCGGATTTCCTCATGATAGAAATAATCCACAATCACCGGATGTCCCTGCATGACCCTGCCATAAGGCATTTCATTATCCACAAAGGGACAATCATACTTCTTAGCCATTTCCGCAGCTTTTACTTCAAGCGCTTCAAAGTAGCTGCGATCATGCTGGTTATAGATCTCATCGTAAAGCGGTACAAGATCAGGATATTTTCCGGCGATATAATCCATGATCGTCTTTTTGAAGCTGCCCCGAAGATTGAGGTTTTCAAGCCAGAACAGATCGCACTGATCCTTTACCCGCTCAAAGATGGCTTCAAAGTCCGTGATTCCGGGGAATACCGGGGATACGAAACAGGTTGTACGGATTCCTGCATCATATACCTGCTTCATAGCAGCGATACGCTGTTCAATGCTCGAAGCTGAGTCCATATCGTTCTTGAAATTTTCATCCAGTGTATTGATCGACCATGAAACGGTCACTTGTCCAAGCTTCTTCAGCAGATCAATATCCCTTACCACAAGATCAGATTTTGTGCAGATCAGAATATCTGCGTCACTGCCAATCAATTGCTCCAGAAGTTTTCTGGTATTCCCGAATTGCTCCTCCTGTGGACTGTAGCCATCCGTCACAGAACCGATGACCACCCGCTGTCCAGCATATTTCTTCGGATTTTTAATTTCCGGCCAATGCTTCACATCAAGGAAAGTACCCCATTCCTCCGTATGTCCGGTAAAGCGCTTCATAAAAGAAGCGTAGCAATACTTGCAGGCATGTGTACAGCCCACATAAGGATTGACCGAGTAACCGCCTACCGGCAGACTGGACTTGGTCATGATGTTTTTTGTTTCCACCTCAGAAATGAGGATTCCATCGATTACTTCTGCCATGATCTCTGTACCTCTAACACTTTATTGAATTCTTCTGGCATTTCTTGAATCATACTTTCATCCCCTATGATAGGGACAAGGTCTTCCTTCATAAACATCGGAATGCCGAGCGCATGACGAGATTCATGTTCTGAATCTGATCTTTGATACAAATACTCATGACTTTTGCCACTCCTCAAGATTCTTTCTGATGTGGTCGAGGCATTCCTCAAACCGGGTAATTTCTTCCTCTGAAAAACCTTTGTAGTAAATGCTGCCCATCTCATCAGATACAGAATCGTACTCGCCCTTTAAGGCGTGTGCTTCCTCAGTCAAAAACAGGAGTGTTTTCCTTTTGTCCGTTTCAGACTGAACACGGCTTATCAGCCCTTGATGTTCCATTCTTTCCAGCATCGTCGTAAGAGATGTTATCGCTAATCCGCATTTGGCCGAGAGTGACCTGATAGAGATTCCATCCTCCTGCCACAACACATAAAGAATGCGCCCCTGAGCTCCATTGAACGCATCAATATTCTTTTCGCTGAGAATCTTCTCAAAAATCCGGTCACCAAGCTGTTTTATTTTGGTGACAAGAAATCCTCCATTTGTTTTCATGTAAAAGCTCCTATATAGTAGTTTATAAAATCATACTATATAGGAGTTTTATTGTCGACAGCTTGTATATCTGAATAAAGGAAAATTCTAATTTGTCACTTTGTCTATGCTACAAATTAGATCACATCGGTTTTTGAAAAAATACTTCAATATATAAAAAAGCCAGGAATATTCCTGGCGAGAAATTCTGGTCGGGTGGACTGGATTTGAACCAGCGACCCCTTGACCCCCAGTCAAGTGCGCTACCAAGCTGCGCCACCACCCGTTTGCTTTTTGATACGATAGCATTCCAACATAAAATGAGCAAGCAATTCCCGGTAACCGTGAAGATAGAGTGGGCTAGATATGGATAACTTCTTTCAGCGTGCATTCTCAGTGGTCAAGCAGATTCCCGAAGGCAGAGTCAGTACGTATGGGCAGATAGCTCGAATGATAGGGGAGCCAAGAAAGGCTCGCTATGTAGGATTTGCTATGCACCAGAGTCCAGGAATTGCTGGTGGCGTGCCATGTCACCGAGTAGTCTTTAAAGACGGCTCGCTAGCTCCTGGCTTTGCTTTTTGGTGGACCAGATGCACAGAGAGAGCTTCTTGAGGCAGAAGGTGTGCAATTTCTAGAAAACGGTAAGGTAGATATGAGGCACTTCCTCTGGGAAGCATAAAAAATGAAACATTATTTTATGTTGTGAAATATTCTCCCAGCTAAGAAGCGCTGTTTGCTGGGTACAATCGCAGTGAGTTCCTGGTAGTTGGCACGTTCCGTTTAATGGAGGTCAAATGACGCGTAGCTCTAGCATGAGCAAGTTCTTTACTGCAATTTTTGTACTACTGGTAACGTCAGCCTTGAGTGTGGGCATTTTGTCTGGCTGCTCACAAACAGAAAACAAACAAGACCAGACACAATCCACCACGTCGGAACAAAAAGAAGAGAAGAAAGACAAGAAAAAAGAGGATTCTTCTAGCTCCTCTAGCTCCTCATCAAACAATTCAAACGCAACCGGCTATGGCACCTATCAGATTCCTGAGGGATTCAGCTTTGATAACAGCCTGTATCCAGATCTTCAAATTACCACTCAGATTGATAAAGACAGCCTCTGGCCAATCATCATTCGCATTGAGGGTACAGCAGACCAGTTTGATTTGATGAGAAAAGCAACTATCGATGCAGCTCAGAGGGCTCAGGTGCTTGAGTCCGCAGAAGAGATTGGCAATACCGTTGACCAAGCTCTTGCACACCCAACAAACTACAACCTGACTGACTGCGCAATTCTCACTTCTGCACCAGAGTCGTATCGTAAGACCTATGTCATTACGTTTACCGTAAAGAGTCACTACGAGGTTAAAAAGTAGTTTGAACCGTACTGCTTATTAGCTTAGCTGCAACAAACATTGAACCAAAAAGGCGCCCGAACAATGAACTGCCTCTCATTTCTTATGTCCAAGAAATGGGAGGCAGTTCATATGCGGGTGATTATGATTCTGCAACGTGTTAACGTTGATTTTTTTAGGCCTGGCGCACAAAATAGCGCAGCTTTGGTAGGTTCTGCCGAAGAATCGACATGTTTCTAATTAAGATAGCCAGGCAGCTAGGCGGTCACACTACCTGATATACATCTCTATACATAAACTTCATGTAATATGCTGAATAATGAATAGAGAAATATAAAGAATTTAATTATAGGTAAATTCCACTTCTAAGGAACACACCTAAGTCAGATAATCTGCTCAATTGCGGCCATATTACACATCAAATGAAGATAATCTGCACGTTTTAGCTATTTTCAGCGTCATGTATACGTCTTTTTGACAGATTATCTGACTTAGGTGTGTTTTGAACTGCCTCCCATTTCTCGTGTCCAAGAAATGGGAGGCAGTTACAAGCGAGCGCCTTTCTTGTAAACGTGAACTGAACTGTTTAGGAGAGCGGCTTACGCAAGTGGCTTATATGCGTCATCAACATTGATGTGGCAATAGCCGCCTGGGTTCTTCTTCAAGTAGTCCTGATGATATTCCTCAGCAAGCACGTAGTTATCCAGTGGCTGAACCTCCACGGCAAGCTTCTGACCAAAGAGAGACTCTTGTTCAGACATAATGCGGTCAATGACAAGCAGGTCAGCATCATTTGTGTAATAGATGCCCGTGCGATACTGTCTACCAATGTCGTTGCCTTGCTTATTGACTGAGAGGGGATCAATAACCCTAAAGTAGTAGCGCAAAATGTCATAGAGACTTACAACGGTCTCATCGTACGTAACGTGCACTGTTTCTGCATGATCTGTAGCTTTGACTTCCTGATAATTGGTATCCAAAGTCTTTCCGTTTGCATAGCCAACGGTAGTTGCGGTAACACCCTTAATTCTGGAGAAGTACTCTTCAAGTCCCCAGAAGCATCCACCTGCTAAATAAATCTCTGCCATAAAGCCTCCCTAGGCTGAATTGCTGTTATAAAAGTTTAAAGTGACTTCGCTTTACTTCAAAGACACCTTCTTTGCTTAAAGAAGATATTACTGCGCTTAGAGCGCTTCTATCTACACCAAGATAGTCCGCAAGTTGCTGTCGGTTGAAGGGGATATCAAACTCCTCAGAACCTGCAGCTTGAGAGCGCGTATGCAAGTACGCCATCAATTTGCCACGAATACTCTTTGGAGCAGCATCTTGAATACGACGGCTCAACATGATGTTTTTCTGCGCAATAGAAGCCATAAGGTTTCTGGTGATAATATCCACGCCACCGCAGATATCACACGTTCTGGTAGTAATCTGTCGCAGGTCAAGCAGCAGAATTGCAGACGTCTCCGTGGCAACTACCGAGGTCAAGAGTGGCACGTTTCCAAGAGCTGCATATGCCTCTCCAAAGGTTTCTCCTGTATGAAAAGCTCCCATCACAGAGATGTTGCCCTGCGCATCTGATCCCTCAACATGAATAGCACCAGAAACAACAATTCCAAACTGATGAGCTTTATCGCCAGCGCATAGAATAATCTCTCCCAGGCTCATAGGTACGCACCGTCGCACGTAGATGCTTCAGCAAAGCTTCAAGCTGCTCTGGCTTTACACCCTTAAACACCACCGTGCTGAGCAAAAACGAAGGCTTAATATCTTGTACGTTCATCAACGCTCCAAAAATTCCACAAACAGAATCATTTTGTTGTAATTACAACATACCTTATTCCACATTCCTGTAATCATGAAACCCAGAAGAGCAAATCTCTTCTCGCTATATGGTTTTATGGAGAGGAAAAATAGTGGATAACAAGATGTTCTGTTTCCAGTGCGAGCAGACTGCTGCTTGTACTGCATGTACCGGCGCTGCTGGTGTTTGTGGCAAACCGTTTGACGTTGCGTTTGCTCAGGACGAGCTCACCGGCGCTCTGGTTGGCCTTTCTCGCACCGAGCTTGCTGCTGGCAAGCGTTCTAACCGTGCTGACCAGCTGATTGTCGACGGTCTGTTTACCTGCATCACTAACGTCAACTTTGACAAGGATGCTGTTGACGCAATTACCGCTCAGGTTCGTGACGAGAAGAACCGTCTAGCTGCAGAGGCTGGCGTAGAGCCTGTTGAGGATCTTCCACTTGGCGGCGTTTGGTCCGACAACGAGGACATTAGATCCCTCAAGTCCCTCATTCTCTTTGGTATCCGCGGTATGGCTGCTTACGCTTACCACGCTCGCGTTCTTGGCAAGACTGATGACGCAGTTGACGCTTTCTTTGTAAAGGCTCTTGCTGCTCTTGCTACCGAGTCCTCCGTTGACGTTTTGCTGCCTCTTACCCTTGAGGTAGGCGAGGTCAACCTCAAGTGCATGGCTCTTCTCGACAGCGCAAATACCGGCGCTTATGGCACCCCAGTTCCAACTGAGGTTCCTCTGACTATTGAGCCTGGTCCCTTCATTGTCGTTTCCGGTCACGACCTTCTTGACCTCAAGATGATCCTTGAGCAGACCGAGGGCACCGGCGTTAACGTTTACACCCACGGCGAGATGCTCCCAGCTCACGGTTATCCAGAGCTCAAGAAGTATCCACAGCTCAAGGGCAACTTTGGTACCGCATGGCAGAACCAGCAGAAGGAGTTCAAGGACATTCCAGCTCCTGTTGTCTTCACCACTAACTGCCTCATGCCACCTCGTCCTAGCTACAAGGACCGCGTCTACACTACTGAGCTTGTTGCTTTCCCAGAGCTCGTCCACATTGACGAGGACGCAAACGGCAAGAAGGACTTCAGTGCTGTTATCAAGCAGGCTCAGGAGCTTGGTGGATACGCTGAGGCTCAGGAGCTCACTGGTATCAACGGTGGCCACAAGGTAACCACCGGCTTTAACCACGGTGCAGTTCTTGGTATTGCCGATAAGATCATCGATGCTGTTAAGCAGGGCGCTATCAAGCACTTCTTTGTTGTTGGCGGCTGCGACGGCGCTCGTCCTGGTCGTAACTACTACACTGAGTTTGTTGAGCAGACTCCTGCAGACTCCGTTGTCCTCACCGTTGCTTGCGGTAAGTTCCGCTTCAACGACCTTGACCTGGGCACTATTGGTGGCATCCCTCGTATTCTTGACGTTGGCCAGTGCAACGACGCATACGGCGCTGTTCAGATTGCTACCGCTCTTGCAAACGCATTTGACTGTGGTGTTAACGACCTGCCACTGAGCTTTGTTCTTTCTTGGTACGAGCAGAAGGCAGTTTGCGTCCTTCTGACGCTTCTGCACCTTGGCATCAAGAACATCAAGCTTGGACCAACCCTTCCTGCATTTGTCAGCCCTAACGTCCTTAACATTCTTGTTGAGAACTACGGTATTGGCCCAATCGGCGATGCTTCCGAGGACCTTGCTCAGATGCTTGCCTAATTGGCGAGAAGCCCCTCTAGTCCTTTCCTTAAAACGCCTCCTAGCTATGTGCTGGGAGGCGTTTTTGATTGTGAATTCTGTGGATCTAACTTGGACACCACCAAACTCAAATAAAGATCGATATTCTTCCTTTTGTTACGGAGGGAAAGATGAGAAGACTAACAGTTAATGACCTAAAGAATCTGAGTAAATTAATTGATCCAAAATTACAAATTGATAAAACTATCTCTGAATGTTTTGCTCAAATCTGTGATAAGTACGATAAGGTGCCTTTAACTGAAATTACATGCCCATCTATTAGCTGGAATGCTTTTGCTTATGCATTTTAATTTTGTTAATTTAAGGCCACTCAAAAATCAAAATGAATTATTGGCGGCAGTCGCAATATATTCTTTTTTAAATATAAATGGCTATGATTTTTGATCCTTCGTTGCAGGATCTTCTGGCTCATATTGATCTATTGAAGTCAGACCAATACTTTGCTCACGAATTTTGCTCATGGGTTGATCTAGAAATCATGTAATTAAGCCTTATATTAAAATTTCTGTTTCAACCATAAATTGATCAAAATGCCTTTCTAGCTGCTTTTCATTTGGATAAGCTTCACGATAAACAGGCATATGCAGCTGCTTTTTATTGAAATCAATATATTCGGTTTTATCCAGAAGCTTCGATAATCTAATGCGCTTACTATCGGGCTCAACTGAAAGTAAATGTGCATCAAAAAGTAGATGTAGATCAGACCTCAGAAGAATGCCATTGGTAACTATTTGCGTTTTAGGTCCACGATATTGACCAATATGGGCAGCTTGCAAAACCTGAGGAACATCATTTCCTGAGATAGCACATCTATTTGCATATGCTTTTAACAAGTCATTTCTAAACTGAGCCTGACCTTGTCTACGTACTGACTCTCTCAATTCTTTAATTCGCTCATCAGTGTCATCAATCTGCTCAAGTTGATTTTGAATTTCTGGTTTAAGTTCGTCAAAACCTGCAGAAATAAAGGATAAATTATTGACCGTTTTAGGATTAACTGGTCCATGCAGAGTAAACATTCTAGTTGTGCTGTTATAACACTCTACAAATGCTAATCCCATTACTTTATATTTCTTATTTATTCTTTATAAATAAGCCAATGGGAAGACCATCATTCAGGCAGTTCATTAAGAGAACGTTATACATCGTAGACTGAGCTTGATTTCCTTGAGTTTTAATATGCTCGCTGTAATCAATTAACCAGGTGCCATCAGGACAGAAAATTGGCTCTCCATCTTCATAAAGACCATTACCATTTGAAGTATGAACTGAGAGTGCGTACTGCTTTAATCCATAAGAAACTTTGCTTTTAGACGGACTATAGATTCCGGAATCCCTAGAAATAGGAATTCCGCCAACGGTAAATCCTTTTTCTAGACGATGGGGAAGTTTATCAATCTCACTATTTTCATGATCGATAAACCACTGATAAGCGGAGACAAATTCCATTGGAGCAACTTTAAAAGCTCTTTCAAGAGTTGGATTAAAGATCTTGCATTCTGTAATGATCTGATCAAACATCCGGTCTCCTCACAATTAACCTGTACAAACAGTAAGTTTTTCTCGCCACTGTGTAAAGATCTACAAACAAATTGCTTCACGAACTCCAAATATTCGATTTATTAAAGAACGTTCAAGAATGACGCTCTTCTCGATAACAGAATGTGGCATAATGCCACTGTCAAAGTAACAATTAATGTTAGTCATTAGTAGCATTTAACAGAGGGGTTTCTATGGCTAAAGTTGCAGTTATCGGTTGTACCCACGCTGGCGTTTTTGCCACTTCTTCAATCCTGGGTGCACACCCAGATTGGGAGGTTCACGTCTTTGAGCGCAATGACACGGTTTCCTTCCTGTCTTGCGGTATTGCTCTTTGGGTAGGTGACCACGTAAGCGATCCTAACAAGATGTTCTACAGCTCTCCAGAAGCCCTTACCGAGGCTGGTGCTCACGTTCATATGACCACCAACGTCACTTCTGCAGACGTTAAGACCAAGCACGTTGCATGGGAGGACCTCAAGACTGGCGAGACTTTTGAGGATGACTTTGATTACCTCGTAGTCACCACTGGCTCAAAGCCAATTGTTCCTCCACTTCCTGGTATTGACGGACCTCGCGTTCTTCAGTGCAAGAATTGGGCTGACGGTCGCCGCATTCACGACACCATGGCAGCTTCCAAGTCCGCTATTGTCATCGGTGCTGGCTACATTGGTGCCGAGCTTGCAGAGCAGCTCTCCGAGCGTCAGAAGGACGTCACTCTCATCGACATGCTTTCCTCGCGTTCTTGCAAAGAACTTTGATAAAGGCAATCACCGATCAGGTTGAGGATGCTTACAAAGAGCACGGCGTCACCCTCGCACTTGGCGAGAAGGTCATGAGCTTTGAGGACAATGGTGATTCCGTCACCGTTGTTACCGATAAGGGCTCCTACACTGCAGATTACGCAATTCTGGGCATTGGTTTCCTGCCTCGTACTGACCTCTTTGACGGCCAGCTTGATATGCTTCCTAACGGCGCCATCAAGGTTGATGAGTACATGCGCACCAGTGAGCCTGGCGTTTTTGCAGCTGGCGACTCCGCTTCCATTATCTTCAACGTCACTGGCAAAGAGGACTACATTCCTCTGGCAACAAACGCTGTACGCCAGGGACTGCACGTTGGTCCTAATATGCTTGAGCCAACTGCTGCATACGCAGGTACTCAGGCTTCCAGCGCAGTTCAGCTCTACAACTACTCCATGGCTGCAGCAGGCCTCACCGTTGAGGGCGGCAAGGTTCGTGGCTATGAGTACGATTCTGTCTCCATCACCGAGAACTACCGTCCTGAGTTTATGCTGACCACCGAGCCAGTTACCGCAACGCTGGTCTGGGATCCAGAGACTCGCCTTATCAAGGGCGCACAGTTCTTCTCGACACATGACGATGTTGCTCAGGCAGCAAACGTTGTTTCCGTTGCTATTGCTGCTGGTATGACCATCGACAACCTTGCAGCTGTTGACCTTCTGTTCCAGCCAAACTTCACCAACCCAGTCAACTACATTGGCTCCGTTGCTATGGCTGCCTGCGCAAAGGCCAAATAAGCTCCGCACATAACGCGCTAAAAGAGAAGGAAGCTGGTGGAGGTGCCAGCTTCCTTCTTTGCTATCGAGCCCGAGTCTGGCTCAACGAATGACTATTTTGTGTTTGCTCTGTCTTAATCCTGCATTGCCTTGATGCGGAGCCTATCTTGGCTTTCTGCTCACTACGGCAATGTAGTTGAGGTCGTCAGCGTGATCGTTGAAGAACGTAAACATGCTGGTAAACATCTTGGTGTTCTCGGGTTTGAGGCCGTTTCTGATAACCCTCAGGGCGCCGTCAGCGCCCTCGTCAGCAATAAGTCCCGCCGGATTCATAAGCGTCATCTTGCCGTTCTTAGTTTCTGGGCAGAAACCTGCTGACTCAAAGAGATTCTTCCAACCTGCAAGGGTTAGAGGTTTTACGTTGACGTTAATGGTTCTTGAGAGCTCGTGAACCAGCTCATCGTCTTCTTTGAGCAGAAGAACATCATGGGTAAGCAGAACACCGCCAGGTTTAAGTACGCGTGCGTACTCTTTTACGGCCGCCTCTTTCTGCTGATCAGAGAGCATGGTGAGCATTGCTTCGTTGATTACAACATCAAAGCTATTATCGGGGTAGGATAGGTTTGTAGCGTCTCCTTGTTCCACTGTCACGTACTCCTCGATATTGTTTCTCGCGATATTTTCTTTTGTTTTAGGGAGCACGTCTGCATTAAGGTCAATTGCGGTTACATGGCAGTGAAAACGTTTTACCAGCTCAACCGTAGTGGTTCCAATATTGCAAGCCACCTCAAGAATCTGAGTTTCTGGCGTAATCTCTACTGAGTTAAGCAGCCAATTGGTTGCCTCGATACCTCCGGGGCGCAGTCTTGTCTTGCCCATACGGAGTAAAAACTCGTGACCAGCTTCCATACTAAGACCCCCTTCATACTATGAAAGAATAAAGTTAGCTTTGTCTAACTGATACCAGTTAAGCACATTATTACCTGCGAAAAAAGCCAAATTAATTGCTATTTTTGAAACAATTTAGCAGGTAGATTGCGACAAAAAATAACCTATATGTCCAATCGTTCTTTTTGTGCATTTTCTTTAGCAGTTTATAAGTTTATAGTGGACGCAAGGTAAGGGCGACTTACTAATTTCCGCAGGTAATTGATGCGGAATACTAAGGAGGAAGTTATGTATTACTCTGCTGGAACGTATGAATCGTTCGCTAAGCCAGAAAAGCCCAAAGATGCCGACAAAAAATCAGCCTATATCATTGGAACAGGACTTGCAGGTCTAGCTGCTGCGTTTTATCTTGTCCGCGATGGCCAGGTAAAGGGTACAAGAATTCACCTGCTCGAGAAGCTTGAGCTTGCGGGCGGAAGCTGCGATGGCCGCAAAGATGTAAGCAAGGGTTTCTATATGCGTGGTGGCCGCGAGATGGACAACCACTTTGAGTGCATGTGGGATATGTTTAGAGACGTTCCATCTATTGAAACACCTGGCGTCTCGGTACTTGATGAGTACTACTGGCTCAACAAGCACGATCCAAACTACTCGCTCTGCAGAGCTTCCGAGAAGTGCGGCAAAGACGCTCACACAGACAAGAAGTTCAAGCTTGATAAAGAGTCTTCACTTGCGCTTGCCAAGCTGTTTATGACTCCCGAGAAGGACCTTGAGGGCAAAAAGATTAGTGACGTACTTCCTGATTCTTTCTGGAACACTAACTTCTGGCTCTATTGGCAAACTATGTTTGCGTTCCAAAGGTGGTCCTCTGCTCTTGAGATGAAGCGCTATCTTTGCAGATTCTGTCACCATATTGACGGTCTGCCTGACTTTACTGCGCTGCGTTTTACCAAGTACAACCAGTATGAGAGCATGATTTTGCCACTAGTTAGGTATCTTGAGAATCACGGCGTAAGCGTTGACTACGGTATGGATGTCAAGAACGTCATCATCAATGACACCAATGGTAAAAAGGTAGCTACTCAGATTGTTTACGAGAAGAACGGCTCACAGCAAACCATTGATCTAACCGAAGACGATTTGGTGTTTATCACCAATGGCTGCTGCACCGATACCTCTTGCTATGGTGATCAAAATACTGCTCCTGACATCAGTAACGTCAGAAATGGCGTAGGAGAGTCCTGGGATCTGTGGAAGAATATCGCCGCTCAGGCCAAGCATGGTGAGTACGGCAATCCAGATAATTTCTGCAGTGACTTTGAGGCAACCAACTGGATGAGCGCTACCATCCAGACAAAAGACGAAGAGATTATCAAGAAGATTATTGGCGTCTGCAAGAGAGATCCAAGAGAAGGTAAGGTCACAACCGGCGGTATTGTAACCGTCAAAGATAGTACCGATAACTGGTACCTCTCGTGGACCATCAACCGTCAGCCACAGTTCAGAGCACAGGACAAGGACACCGTACTTATCTGGGTCTATGCATTGAGCACTAACAAGCCTGGTAACTTTGTTAAGAAGGCTATGCGTAACTGCACCGGCGAGGAAGTGTGCCAGGAGTGGCTCTATCACATTGGCGTTCCAACCAAGAAGATTGAGGACTGGGCTAAGAACCGCTGCAACACCACTACGTGCTTTATGCCTTACATCAATGCATTCTTCCAGCCAAGAAAGGCTGAGGACAGGCCTCTGGTTGTTCCTGAGGGTTCCGTTAACTTTGCCTTTATTGGACAGTTTGCCGAGACTCCTCGCGACACCATCTTTACTACGGAATACTCAATCCGTACTGGTATGGAGTCTGTCTACACGTTGATGGATGTTGATAGAGGCGTACCAGAGGTTTGGGGTTCTCAGTACGACATCAGAGAGCTTCTAAGGGCAACCTACTATGCTCTGGACAAGAAAACGCTTGATAAGGCGCCACTCTCGTTCAAGGAGAAGATGCTCTTAAAGGTAGCTCTCAAGGCTGTCAAGGGCACTGATATTGAGCTGCTGCTAAGGAACAGCGGTCTGATCAAGTAGAAGTGCGGAGAAAACCGCAGAGTCAAAACGATTGGCAACACGCGATTAAACACGTGTGAGTAACATAAAAGTGGCTGCATTTGACGTGTCATCTGCAGCCACTTTTTTACGATTCAGACATAACACTTAGAAATAAGACTATGTGTACTAGGTTGCATGCTCTGTAGACCTGTATCAATTAGCTAAAAATGTATGTGGCACAAACAGCGAGAAAACAAATTATAATTTGTAGCGACAAGAAAAATGTAATGGTTCTACATGCGACTTAAATCAAAATACAACACTATTTTGAGGAGATTATAAGATGAATGACTACTTAAAAATTAAATCAAGATAGATGGAATAAGGTAAACAATGACTATACCGAACCACTAACGCATGAAGAATTAGAAGAAGCTAGAAACAGTCCAATTTCTGTTGCATTAACGGTCGGGAAAAAAGTTCCAACAGAATGGTTTGAAAAGGCCAACGGAAAAAAGATATTAGGCTTAGCTTGCGGTGGCGGACAACAGGGTCCCGTTTTTGCTGCTAAAGGCTATGACGTAACCATAATGGATTTTTTTCTTCATCACAATTACAAAAAGACGAGATGGTTGCTAAAAGAGAAGGCTTAATGATCAATACCGTTCAAGCCGATATGACAAAGCCTTTTCCATTCAAAGACGAAACTTTCGATATTATTTTTAATCCAGTTTCGAATGTATACATTGAAGACTTAGAAAACATGTATAAAGAAGCCGCTCGCGTATTGAAAAAAGGCGGGCTGTTAATGGTCGGCTTCATGAATCCTTGGACGTACATGTATGACGCTGACGTTGTATGGGACCACCCCGATGAGGAATTACTTTTAAAGTTTTCAATTCCCTTTAATTCAAGAAAGCTTGAAAAAGAAGGCAAAATAACCATAGATCCAGCATATGGATATGAATTTAGCCATACCTTAGAAGCTCAGATTAGAGGACAACTTAAAAATGGCCTTGCTATGATTGATTTTTATGAGTCATGTGATAAAAGGAATCGATTATCACAGTATGGGAATGACTATATTGCAACGCTCTGCATCAAGCTCTAATTTTATAGAGTTCTCTTCAGGACAGCCTGGACAACCTCAGAATCAAAGTCTCCCTGAGCCTCTGTAAGCGCCTCTAAGAGCTGAGCTACGCCTTCCTCATACACGCTAGGCAGCAGATACTTCGAGACGGCCTTGGCCTCGTCAGTACCGTTTTCCATGCAGCATGAGTAATGAGCAATCTTAAGTAGGTCCAGATCATTTTCGGAATCGCCGCACACAATAACTTCTTCTGGCTTAAGACCAATAGTCTCAATGAGCTTCTCAAATCCCTGCGCCTTATTCCAGCCACAATAATTGATGTCAAACCATCCAATATAGGGAGAAACCAACTCAACCTCTGGAACTGCTCTGGTAACAGTCTCATAAATCTCTTGCTGGCGCTTTTCATCTTGAGGGAAGAGCAGACCTCCCGCATACATAGGAACATCTCTTGGAACGGACTGTGGACCAAGCCCTGGCACAAAAGTGTTAAACGAGGCTGCAAGATGATCTACCACCTCTTGAGTAGTATCAACTATTTTCCAACAAGAGGTAAATGACGTGTCAAGAGGCTGCTCAAGCGGACCTTCTGCGTAATACGTAAGCAAACAATCATCCATTGGAGAAATAACCTCGTAGATCTTCTCCATCATCTCGTAAGTAAATTGTTTGGTGAAAATGAGCTTGCCATTAAAGTAGAGAATCTTTCCACTTGAAAACACGCCAGTGTCTGTAAGGGAAACGTCAGACTTTAGATAAGAAAGCGCATCATATACAGGTCTTCCGGTAGAAAGTCCAAACGCAATACCTGCGGCTTTAAGATTATTAATTGCCTGATGAGTTCTTTCTGAAATAGCCGGAGTGTCAGCGGGTTTTAACGTTTGGTCCATATCGGAAAGAACTAGCTTAATCATCAGGGCTCCCCAAGATACGTGTGCTAAGTGAGTGTTTTGTTAATTCTACCAGCAAGAGTAGAGAAACGCGTAAAAATTGCCGTTATTATTACGTTGTTAACTTAAAAACTATGAGATTAGTAGAGGCCATGAATATTTACGACCACTTTGCTCACGAGGATGAATATCCAGAGCTCAACATAGAGGTAATGTCAGAGAGACTTGCAAAGGCGCTGTCTTTTAAGACGGTGTATACCGGTGCGGAGACAACCGATTGGTCTCAGTTTGACGCCCTTCAACAGCTCATTGTTGATAGCTTCCCGTATGTTATGACCGCAGCCTCTAACGTTGAAGTGGTAGGCCACTCGCTCCTCATTGAGATTCCAGGATCAAATCAAGAGCTTCCTGCATTAATGCTTATTGCTCACCAGGATGTTGTTCCTGTTGTCCCTGGTACAGAAGACGCATGGACGCACGATCCCTTTGGTGGAGATGTCGACGACACCTACGTTTGGGGACGTGGCGCGCTTGATATCAAAGACATGCTTATGGGCGAGCTTGAAGCACTTGAGTATCTGCTTTCACAGGGTTTCTCGCCAAGGCGCTCTATCTACCTGGCATTTGGCGAGGACGAGGAGGTCTTGAGCCACGGCGCCACCAGGCTTGCGGAGGTCATGGCCTCGCGAGAAATGCGTGCCGCCTGCCTCTTGGACGAGGGCACCACTACGTTTTTTGACGGCAGTGCATACGGTGCGCCTGAGGCTACCGTGGCCGACATCTGCATCTCGCAAAAGGGCTTCTTGAACGTTAAACTTACTGTGACTGGTCACGGCGGACATTCCTCTAATCCGTTTGGTGGAACTTCACTTGAGCATTTGAGCTGCGCACTTGCCGCTCTCTCTAAGGCTAAACCTCAACCTGAGCTTAATGACATTGTCAAAGAAACATTCAAGGTTCTTGCGCCAGAAATCACCGAGGAGCCTTTTGCTTCGCTGGTACATGACGTAGATTCCAATGCAGATAAGATTGCTCTTGCCGCAGCTCAAATCAAGGAACTTTATCCGTTTGTAACCACCACGTACGCTTTCAACATGCTTGAGGGTTCAAGTAGTGCGGCTAACGTTATGCCTGGTAATGTCAGCGCAACCATCAACATTAGACTGCTCCCTGGTGTGAGTGTTGAAAAAACCGTTGAGCACATAAAACAGGTGGTAGCCCAGGTAGACCCCTCCATTGAGGTTGAGGCTTTGCATTCCACGCCTGCAGGAAGAATTGATTCTCCGACTGGTGCTGGCTATCATGAGCTCAAGGCCATTATGGAGCACTACCATCCAGGCGTTACCTTTGTTCCGTCCTTTGTGTGTGGTGGCACCGATTCTGTACGCTACGAGGGAATCTGTGATTCTATTCTGCGCATTTGTCCTTTTAGGCCAACGCCAGAAGACGAGGCAAACGGCGTTCATGGAATTGATGAGCGTATCGAGAAACGCGTGTATGCTCAGGGCGTCCGTGTTCTTGTGTCCTTTGTTAAACAAATGTGCGAATAATTTGCTATCGCGCAACTTACGTTAAAATAGACGCATGTTATGTTCTACAAAAAGGGGAGAGAAACGTTGCAAACTAGGCAGCAGCTAGCTAATCAAGTAGCATCCCAAATTAAAGAAGCAGCAGACGCCGATGCAGCAAAGGCGCAGGCAGAGGGAACTATTACTGATCCAGTAGGTAGTTCTAACAATCCTTCCAACGCTATTTTTACTGTTGCAAACGTCATTACTTTTTGCAGATTGATTCTAACGATTGTCTTTCTAGTGCTTTTCTCAACAGGTGGAAATCGTTGGGTGGCACTTGGTTGTTATGTAACTGCAGCTGTTACTGACTTCCTTGACGGTCAGATTGCTCGTAGAACACAAACCGTAAGCTGGCTGGGAAAAATCATGGATCCTATCATGGATCGAGTTCTTCTTATCACGGGCGTTCTTGGTCTTTTGATTATTGGTGAGCTTCCTCTCTGGATTCCACTGTTTGTTATCGGTCGAGATGTTTACCTTACTCTTGGCGCTCTTGCTGTGCGTAAATTCCGTAGGCGTCCTATTGATGTTGTCTTTGTGGGTAAAGCAGCAACTGCCTTTTTGATGACTGGTTTTAGTCTGCTTCTTCTGGGCATTCCAGTTGTATCTGGTCTTGGTCTGGTCAACGTCAGCTGGCTTCCAGGTCTTAACTCCGAGAGCAGCGCACTAGGTATCTTCTTTGTGTATATAGGAATTGTTTTCTCGGCAATTACTGCAGTTGTTTATACTGGTGAAGCGGCTAAAATAGTTAAAGATAGTAAAAATACTCAAGCATAAGTTAGGTTGTTTATGACTTTCCTTCAGCACAACCATGTTTCTTTGCGCCAGCTCTCTGATAAGACGCTGGCTTTTCTTGTTAGCTTGCTGCTTGTTTTTGTTTTAGCTGCTCCTTTTTGCTCCCTGCAACTACGGTTTTGGCAGAAAATACCTCTTCTCACAAGTCTTCTGTAACGGATGAGCCAAAACTCACCGAGGCAACTACCGCCATTGTTACTGACGCTCAAGGAAACGTTCTCTGGAGCAAAGATCCAGATAAAGAGCTTCCTATGGCATCCATTACCAAGGTTATGACCGCAATTGTTGCGCTTGATTCAGGCGTTAATCTTGATGAACCCTGCAAGATCTCCGTTCCAGATCTTGAAGAGGGATCGCAAGTAGCGGGCTTGACCTCGGACGATACTCCAACACTTAGACAGCTCATTATGATGATGCTGGTGTATTCGGCAAACGATGCGGCTTATAACATTGCCATTAACGTATCTGGCTCTCAGCAGGCCTTTGTTGATCAAATGAACAAGAAAGCCGCTGAAATTGGCATGAGTCACACGCAATTTCAGAACCCACATGGCCTCGATGCTGATGGTCACTATTCAACGGCGCGAGACCTTGCTCTGATGGGCCGCTATGCGCGTGAGCACTATCCACTCATCGCAAGCGCAGTGCACACCAGGTCATACACCACAACGGTGGGAGGGGAGCAGCGTACGTTCCACTCAACCGATGACCTTATGGACACCTACCGCGGTCTTCTCGGCATTAAAACAGGTGCAGAGGACTCTGGTACCGCCTTCTTAGGAGCTTCCATGCGCGGAAACATTACGTTGTATACCTGCGTGCTTGGTTGCGAGACTACACAAGGTCGTTTTGACGATACCGCCATTCTGATGAACTGGGCTTATCGCAATTACAATCGCGTGAGTATTCAACGTGCTGACCAAATTGTTCAGATCCGCATGAGCGAGGATAACTTCTTACTTTCTGCAGTAGTTAAGCCATCTACTTCTACCACGTATATGGCTTGGCCTGGATCTAAGGACTTTACCTACCAGACATCCATGCTTTCACCTAACTATCCTGTAGCCAATAACCAGCTGGTTTCTTCAACTGACTGGTCTCAGGATTCCGCACAGGTAGGCGCCACCATGACGCAGGCACACCTTACACTTTGGACTATTCCAGCTTACAACCTCTTTGACCTGTATTCGGTTGCTCCATATCTCTTTGGGAGAAACTAATGTCTGAGCAGAAACGCTCTATCCTTCATACCGAGCTTGAGTATCTTGGAGCGCAATTCTCAACCTCAACTGAAGGTTTTAACTTAGCCCAGTCTTTCTATGGCGAGAAACCCCTTGAGGAGGCCCTCAAAGACTGTGCTCTTGTTGACCTGAGCAGTATCAGCTACACGCTTGTAAGTGGAGCGGTTGCTCAAAATTTTGTTGAAGCCGTCTTTGCAGGTAAACAGCTTGAGGTGGGAGAGACCTCGTTTGAGTGCACTCTCACAGGAGACGGATCTCTGTCTTCCATCGGTCTTCTCGCGCGCTCTGGTCAAAACGAGTACGTGGTACTTGATGCATCTGAGCGCTCTCTTGTTCTAGACGAGTGGCTTTCTATCATTGCATCTGTCGAACAAAACGGTGTAGCTCCTTATGCAGAAGTGTCTTTGGAAGATGCAACTCCGCTGCTTACCCCTCTTCTTCTTGCTGGTAAAAAAGTCAAGAAAGTCCTTATGGACTACCTGGGAGAACAGAGACTTCCAGAAGACTCAAAGCTTTACAATCTTATGCTTGACCAAACAATCCCTGCTCTTGTAGCCAATGTTTCAACTAAAAAAATACCTGCATATCTGGTTATGGTCCCACCGGTACATACGGTAATTCTTTTTAGAAGCTTGCTTTCTTTTGAGACAGTTCATCCTCTTGGCCATAAGCAGCTCATTGAAGGTCTAAAAACATATCTTCCATGGTTTTCAGAACTTGCAAGTAACACTAAAGTAGTAGTAGCTAAAGATAAACTTGAGGGTTGGGGTTTACTCAGAGCCTCTGATGATTTCATTGGCGCAAGGGGTGATCTTCTATGAAATATGCAATTAATGCAGTAGGTGTTCCTGCTCCTATGGGACCATACTCTCAGGGTACTACTGCAGGTAGATTGGTATTTGTAACTGGTCAAATTGCGGTCTCTGCAGAAGACCCAAAGGAGCTAATAGATGGAGGAATTGAAGAGCAGACTACTCGTGTCATTCATCTTGCTCAGTCAATTCTGGCAGAGGCAGGATGCACCCTTTCTGATGTAGCTCAGACAACTATCTACCTTGCTGATATCAATGATTTGCCTAAGGTAAACGAGATTTATAGGCAGTACTTTGTTCTTCCTGCACCTGGCAGGGCAGTTGTTGAGGTTTCTGCGTTGCCTCTTGGTGCGCTCATCGAAATGGACTGCATTGCGTGTCGTTAAGCGTTATTATTATCTTGTAACCAAATTAAGGAGAAACCATGTCAACTGACGACATCAAACAGCAGTCACCAGACTCAACAGAGATTTTCCGCATGCCATCAGCTGACGCCACGGTTCCAGACCTTATGGCTCAACAAAAGCCAGCTCACCCTGTCCTTACTATTGTCAAGGGACCACAGACTGGCCAAACTTTTGAGCTCAATTTACCTCAGATTTCTCTTGGTAGAGACCCAAAGTGCAGTGTTTTCTTGAACGACATGACAGTTTCCAGAAATCATGCCACCATTGATCTCTCTAATCTTGCTCTTGGCTATGCAACTATTGAAGATCTTGATTCTCTCAATGGTACCTGGGTTGATGGTGCCATTATTAACAAGGCTACCCTGCGCGATGGCTCAACTATTCAGATTGGCACTTTCCGCATGGTCTTCCATACCAGCAGAGTTTCAGCTTAAGGTTAAAGGATAGCTTTATGGCTGATTCAGGCTTTCTTACCATTGGTAAAGTAGTCAAGAAATTACAGACTCTCTATCCTGACTTGAGTGTTTCTAAAGTCAGATATCTGCAGGATGAAGGTTTGCTTACTCCTACCAGAACTGCTGGTGGCTATCGTCTGTATTCCCAAAAAGACGTTAAGCGACTTGAGACTATTTTGTATCTGCAGAAAAGCCGTTTTATGCCGCTCTCAGTTATTAGAGAAGAGCTTGATAGGCAAGATAAACCCTGAAGCTGAACAACAGGTCAAAGCTCAGACTGACGAGGCAACTGGAGCTGAGGCTCAGGCTGCATCTGAAGCTCAAAGTTCTTCTCGCCAGGCTCAACCTCAGCTTGATGGAAAGCAAGTGTCTCAGGCAATTCTTGGCGCAACGCATGCTGATGCTATTGTGGTACCTGTAGATGACCCTGAGGTTGTTCAAAAATATCACGCTATTGATCGCATTCCAGAAATTGTGGGATGCTCTGTAGGCTTTGTTCGTCAGCTTTCCGAAGCAGGCGTTATTACTTTAAAGCGCTCTCCTCATGGTAGAGACCTTGTGGATGGCAAAGACCTTACGTTGATTCGCCTTTGTAGTGAGCTTCGTCACTTTGGTTTTGAGCCCAAGAACCTGCGTCAATACGTTATGGCTGCAAACCGAGAATCTAGCATGTTTGCTAAGTCACTTGTTGTGTACGCTAAAAAAGGTGGGGGAGTTGAAGTTGACCATACTGACGAAACTCGTCAGAAGTTTATGGCAGCTCTGACCCGCATGTTAGGTCTCACCAATGCGGTTAGAAATGAACTTATCACTAAATTAGTTCGTGAATCTTTTAAGGATATGCATCTAGACGAGTAATCTAGGTATATATAACTATTCATTGATTTTGATTTTGAATGTGAGGACATTGTGTCTACGTATGATTATGAGAGTCATATCATTAGCATTCCTGATTATCCAGAGCCAGGCGTTATCTTTAAAGATGTAACTCCACTTTTTAAAGATCCTGAGTGCTTCCACGCAGTTGTTGATGACATTGCAGAGCACTTTGCTGATGCAGGAATCACCAAGGTTATTGGTGCTGAGGCTCGTGGTTTTCTTGTTGGAACCCCTGTAGCCTACAAACTGGGCGCAGGCTTTGTTCCTGCTCGTAAGCCAGGCAAGCTGCCTCGTGAGGTCTACGCACAGGCTTATGACCTGGAGTACGGTACCAGCGAGCTTCAGATTCACACCGATGCTCTTACCCCAGATGACGTGGTTCTTATTGCTGATGACCTGGTTGCTACTGGCGGCACCTGCGTTGCTTGTGCGCAACTTGCCGAGAAGGCCGGTGCAAAAGTAGCGGGCTTTGCGTTTGCACTTGAGCTTTGCTATCTGCACCCAAGGGAGATTATTGGTAAGTGCTTTGACCAAGAGGTCTACACCCTTATTAAGGTTCAATAAGCTGAATCACTTACATCAGACTTACTTTAACCTGACAATGTTGGCTGACAAGACTACGTGCTTGTCGGCCATTTGTCTTATTTACATAAGCATTTTGTTAATGACAGTAAACTTGTTTGCAATACATAGAATTTCTCCATAATTGCAGGTCAAAGATAAATTTATGCAATGATATTTGCCCGCTCCATGCTATATAACTGCACAAATAGTCTTTGAAATTTGTATGAAATGTCATTTTCGGGGTAAACTATTCAAATACTCGATAGGGTAGCTTCCTGTTTACACGGGTTTCTCGCTAAGAAATCGGCGAGTTGACTTTGATTTTTTATCAAATGAGCTATCCTAGATGGCAAAAGCAAAAGCAACACGTTGCCCAATTGATTTCGTGCTTTGCGGAAGGAGCTTATATGTCACAGCGCCGATCTTTCACAAGACGAGACGCTCTCTTATTTGCAGGTCTTGGTGTAGCTGCTACGCTGCTTACCCCAGCCAAGCTATTCGCAGACCCACAAAGCGATCTTGAGGCCGCATCTGCCCAGCTAGACTCTCTTGGTGCAGCTCTTGCAGAGGCCATGGATAACCTTAACGAGAAAACCTATGCACTTGACGCCACCAACAACAAAATTGGTGAGGTTCAGGAGCAGATTGCAGAGACTACAGACCAGCTCAATAAGCAGCGTCTTGTCCTTTCTGCAGCAATGAAGAGTGCTTATAAGGCAGGCCCACAGGAGACTTTGGACTTCCTCCTTGGAGCATCTAGCCCAGAGGACTTTGTCAGCCGCGTCTACTATATGGACCGCACCAGCAAGCAGGAGGCTGACTCCATCAATACCGTCAAGGCTCTTGGTGACCAGCTTCAGGCTCAGCAGCTTGAGCTTCAGGCTGAGCAGGAGAACCTTCAGGCTCAGGTCGCTGAGATGAAGACCACCGCAGATGGTCTTCAGAGCCAGGTTGCAGAGGCTAAGGCTTACTATGACTCCCTTGATGCTGAGGTAAAAGCTCAGCTTGCTGCTCAGGAGGCTGCATCAGCTAACAACAACGTTGCTTATGCAATTGAGACTGTTACTCGTGAGACTCCTTCTAACAGCTCAGAGTCTAACGATAGCCCTTCTAACGAATCCAGCTCCAGCTCTTCAAGTTCAAGCTCCTCAAGCTCTTCTAGCTCTAGCAGCTCCAGCAGCTCCAGCAGCTCCAACAGCAGTTCTAATTCTGGTGGTGGGTCATCATACTCCGGCGGTGGCGGTGGCTACCCAGCTGCAGGCGGTGGCGTTGCTACAGCTTATGCTTGCATTGGCTATCCATACGTTTGGGGCGGAGCTTCCCCTGCTTCCGGCTTTGACTGTGGTGGCCTGGTTTACTACTGCTTCCTCGGCTACCGTGCAGGTACCGCTGGAACCATTGGTCGTGCTATTCGCGCCGCTGGTAACTGGCATGATTCCCTAGACGAGCTCAACTATGGCGATATTGTCTTTACCCGTGCAGGCTATGAGCACGTTGGAATCTACATCGGCGGTGGCCGCATGATTCACGCAGCTAACGAGTCCGTCGGTGTTATCGAGGGTCCTGTTTATGCTTGCTATGGTGGAGGACCATTCTCCGGCTAACGTACAATTTCTGTACAAACTTTTAACTACACGCACGTAAAGTCGTACAATATCCAAGTACGCTTTACGTGCTTTTTATTAACCATAGACTGCTAGGGGAGATTGTGGCGTTTCATCTCAAACATAAGACAAACGTTATTGAGCGTCATTTTTCTCGTAGGTTTCAGGTAGCTCTCATTGGAGAAGGCCTGCTTGTTGGCCTTTTGGGTGGCGGCGTAGTCACACTGTATCGCCTTTGTCTTTCTTTTGCAGAAGCTCAAATGCGCTCTATTACTCAATCAATCGCAGGCAATTGGCCTTATATGGCTCTTTGGTTTGGTGTTCTGCTCATCCTTATGGTGGCTGTTTGTCTGCTTATGAAGTTTGAGCCCTACACCGCTGGCTCTGGAATCCCTCAGACCAATGCTGAGGTCATGGGATCTGCCGATATGCCCTGGTATCGTGTTCTTCCTGTTAAGTTCATCCAAGGCGTCCTGGTGGCTTTTGGTGGCCTTTCTATGGGACGAGAAGGCCCAGCAGTCCAGTTAGGCGCTGTTTCTGGTAAAGCGGTCTCAAAATTCCTTAAACGCAAAAGGGGAGAAGAACGTCTTCTGGTAACCTGTGGTGCTGCTGCGGGTATGTCAGCCGCTTTTCATGCCCCTCTCACCGGCACACTTTTTGCGATCGAAGAGATCCAGAAGGAGTTTCATGCTCCACTGATTATCTCGGCAATGACCGCATCAGTAGGCGCTGACTTCCTTGTTTCTAACGTCCTTGGCATGAAGCCTGTCCTTCAGCTTCCTTACGTAGCACCATTACCTCATGTCGACTTTGCATTTGTTCTTATCGTTGGTTTATCTGCGGTTTATTAGGAGCTCTCCACAATAAGGGGATGTTCTTTGCCCAGGGGCTATACAAAAAGATAACTAAGTTTGCGCCTTTCTCAAGGCTCATTATTCCATTCATGCTAGCTGGAATTATGGCTTTTACCTGGCCAGATCTTCTTTGTGGTGGCGACGCCATTATCGAGAAAATCAAAGAGCCAGCAACGCTTACTGAACTCATGGTTATAGCGCTTTTACTGGGCAAATACTTCTTTACCACAACATGTTTTGCTGCTGGAACGCCTGGCGGAACTCTCTTTCCAATGGTTGTTATGGGAACACTTGTTGGAACACTGTTTGCCCTGGTAGCAACCCATGTTTTTGGCATACCTATGGCATATGCACCAAACTTTATTGCCATGGGTGTTGCAGGCATTTTTGCCGGAGCAGTTAGAGCGCCCGTCACCGGAGTAGTGCTCATCTTTGAGCTCACAGGTTCTCTTGAAGCTCTTATGGCTATGTCTGCAGTTGCAATTGTGTCCTACGTAACCGCAAATATCCTGCGTGTTGACCCATTCTACGAGCATTTACTTGCAGAATTCTTAGCTTCTCAGCAAGGGGAGTCTAAACCAACACTTGATTCTGGCGAGAAAATCCTTCATGAGTTCACTATTGGCCAAGGAAGTCCCATTGAGGGCAAATTGCTCCAAGATATCCCATGGCCTGACAAAGTGAGGGTTGTAACTATCGATCGTGCGGGCTTGGAGATTATTCCAACCGGCCAAACTGAATTGATGGCGCTGGACAAGATTCTTGTTATTTATGATGAGATGTATGAAAGCGATGTCATGATTAAATTGAATGTCATGACCGACTCTTCGGTATAACACTCATCGATGAGAAACTCATCTCTGTCACATACATTACAGCAAAGGAAAGGGCCTCAAAATCCTTCTCCTTATTCTTCAATTCATTAGTTTACATAATATCGATTATCAGACTTTTATATATGAGAACAGAATTTAGAGGTCTTATACATCTATATATCTAGAATACTTTATCTTGCATCGGCTTTCATACCCTACGTCTCGTTACTTCAAAAATTTGAGCCTCTGAGAGCCGTTTTTAAGCCACGTTCTTACATTGTCATGAGTAATTACACCTCTAGTAATTTGGGTCTTACAAAGGTGCCTAGATTACATAGCTATTTTTGTTCGGATTTCTGTGCTAACTACTTACTGACAAGTCATCAATGCCAGATATTCGTAACACTCTACAACCTCTTTATACGGAGAAATTCGAATATATAAATTTCTATTTCACTAATGAATTCAGCTTGAATTTGAAAAACGCTTTACATCTATTTATTCATTCAGATTGATTTCTAATCTAGATGCCTTGGTGCCTTGGTTTTGACTTTCCTACAAGATTGAATCTAATTGGTATTTCTCTTAACCTAGCTCATCTCATTCGTTTTTAATTTACTACTCCCCTTTTTGATTAAAACAAGCAATCTACCAGCATAAATACATAAAACTGCAGGTAAACAAGGTGTGATTGTTACAAAATACATAAATCATTGCAATAAAGGCTGGATTGAATTTCAACTAGACTAGTATTCTTAAAAACTCGAGTGTTAAGGATTTACATGAATATAGCTCTTATAAAACCAAGTGAAGATAACAAAGAGCAGCTCATAGAGATGCTTGATGAGTGGAAACATGATATCGAGATAAATCATACAAATCCATCTCCAAGACGCATTTTTAGATTTGATCACCATGACTTTACAAACTATCTAGAACAACTAGATGAAAAGGAACCAGTTCCAGCTGGTCGAGTGCCTACAACAACCCTCTTTTGCTATGACTATGATAAAAATATTTTTGTTGGAGCTGTAAATATTCGCCATTCCCTTGATGAGGGACTTCTACATAGTGGTGGACATATTGGTGATGGAATTCGACCAAGTGAGAGAAGAAAAGGATATGCAACAGCAATGATTGCGCTTGCGCTTAAAGAATGTAAGAAACTTGGCATCGAGCGTGTTCTTATGTGCTGTCGTAAAGATAACATCGGTTCGGCAAAGTCCATTATCAATAACGGTGGCATACTCGAGAATGAAGTTCTAGACGAGGACGATGTGCTCACACAAAGATATTGGATTGATCTTTAGTAGTTTTTCTCGCCAAAGAAATAATAAGGGGACCGTAATCGTTTGCGGTCCCCTTTTAGTATCAAAAGTTAAAGCTTCTTGTCGAGAAACTCTTAGCCCTCGACAGGCTGTCCAAGATAGGATGCTACAGAAGTTGCAGCAATAGCACCGTCTGCAGCTGCAGTAATAATCTGACGCAGTGGCTTCTTATTGAGGTCTCCTGCGGTAAAGAGACCAGGAGTTCTAGTAGCCATACGCTCATCAGCAAGGACATATCCCTGCTCGTCAAGGTCTACGAGGTCTGTCAAAAGCTCGGTTGAAGGCACGCGACCTACCAAAACAAAGACACCAAAGCTTCCCTCATCAAAGGTCTCTGTGTGCTCTTCTCCCGTCTGGTTATTGCGGAAGGTGATGGAAGTAAGCAAATCGTTACCATCAACTGCAGTGATGCTGGTCAGATAACGAATCTCTGTCTTAGGATTCTCCTCAAACTGCTTAATTGCAGTTGCGTTAGCTCTTAGGTGATCCTTGCGGACAATAAGAGTTACTTTGTCAGCAAAACGAGCCAGGAACTGAGACTCCTCTACAGCGGTGTTGCCGCCGCCGATAACAAATACCTGCTTACCGCGATAGAACATTCCATCGCAGGTAGCGCAATAAGAAACACCCTTGCCAGTGAATTTCTCTTCGTTGGTAAAGCCAGCATGACGAGGATTAGCGCCGCCAGAAACAATGACAGCCTTTGCGTGATAAGTTCCCTCAGAAGTCTCCAGCACAAAGAGATTAGTCTCTGGATCCTTAACAATAGAAAGGACATTGGCCATGACAATCTCTGCACCGAGGTCTGTAGCCTGCTTCTGAAGAGTATCGGTAATAGTGAAGCCATCAGTGTTTGGCATACCAGGATAATTCTCAACCTCAGTAGTGGTGATGACCTGGCCACCTACCGCCTGTTTCTCTAAAACAACAGTATCGAGAAGAGCGCGCTTTGCATAAATTGCTGCTGAAAGTCCTGCAGGACCACCGCCAACAATCACAAGGTCTTTAGTAATAACGTCTGCCATGATTGGCTCCAATCGTATAAATCGTAACTGGCTTTGTTATACCCTACTGGTGACAATCATTATCAGTTATCTCTAAAAAATAGATTGCACACAATCTATTCACAAATAAAAAAGAAGCGCGTCAAGACCCCCATCTTGAACGCGCTCCCCTAATACTAAAAACTAGTTAGCAATGATGAAGTAAGCAACAAACGCAAGAGTTGCAACCCACATCAGAGGCTTAACCTTCTTAACGTTACCAGTAACAAGAGCAACAACAACATAGAAGATGAAGCCAAAGCCAATGCCGTCAGAGATTGAGTAAGTCATTGGAATACCAGCGATAACCATGAATGCTGGGAAGCCCTCAAGAAGATCGTTCCAATCAATTTCGGTAACCTCAGACATCATCAGGAAGCCAACAAGAACCAGTGCACCACAAGTTGCTGCAGAGCTGACGATAGAAATGAGAGGTGCAATGAATGCTGCTGCAATAAAGAGCAGACCGGTGAAAATAGAAGAAAGACCAGTACGACCGCCGTCAGCAGCGCCGGATGCGGACTCGATGAATGTGGTAATGGAAGAAGCACCAAAGAAACCACCTGCAGCTGCAGCAGCAGAGTCAACAATGAGGATCTGCTTGATGTCCTTGACGTTGCCGTCCTCAGTGAGGAAGTCTCCCTGCTTAGCAATAGCCATAGCAGAACCCATGGTGTCAAAGAAGTCAGACATCATCAAAGAGAATGCAAAGACGAGAAGAACTGGCGTTGTCAGAGCCTTAACAATACCCATAACACCAGCACTATCGGTCAAGAATGGTGCACCAAAAGTGGAGAAATCAAGACCAGAAACAATGCCAGTAGGACTTGCGGTAACGCCAAGTGGAATACCAGCAAGTACGGCAAGGATAATGCCGATAAGCAGGGAGCCCTTAACACGAGCAGAGTAAAGAACAACTGTTGCAACAATGGAAATTACACCAACGATAAAGGTTGGAGAAAAATATCGCCAAGAGCAACAAGTGTGGACTCATTAGCAACGATAATACCGCTGTTCTTGAGACCAATCATGGCAATAAAAAGACCTAGGCCAACAGAGATTGCGTGGCGTAGGTTTACAGGGATTGCATCCATGATTGCTTCACGAAGGCCGCAGAGAACTAAAAGAAGAATAGCAATTCCTTCAATGAAGATAACTGCCATTGATGCGTGCCAATCTCCACCAGTAATTGGAGTAAGAGAGAAGGCTACAACAGCGTTTACACCCATACCAGATGCGCAAGCAAGTGGACGGTTAGAGAACAGACCCATCAAAATGGTCATGATGCCGCCACCAAGACAGGTAGCAGTAATAGCTGCCGAAACTGGAACTCCTGCAGCAGCAAGAAGAGCTGGGTTTACTGCAATAATGTATGCCATTGCGAGGAATGTAGTAATTCCAGCCCTAAACTCTTGAGCGGGATTACTGCCACGCTCAGCTACCTTAAAGAACTTCTCCATTAAGCTCTTCCTTCCTAAAGAGGCTTTTCCTTTATGCAAGCGCTGAAGCGCTTATCACCAAAATAAAAAATTATTGAACGCCGCTTGAACCAAAACCGCCTGTACCGCGATCAGTCTGATCAAGCTCATCAACTTCAACAAGCTGTACAACAGGGACCTGTTGAATCACAAGCTGCGCAATACGCTCACCGCGCTCAATATGAATAGTTTCTTTGCTATCAAGGTTAATGGCACAAACCTTAAGCTCACCGCGATAATGAGCATCAATAAGGCCTGGAGTATTTGCCATAGAAAGGCCCTTTTTAAGGGCAAGACCGCTTCTAGGCTGAACAAATCCTGCGTATCCATCAGGGATTGCAATAGCTAAACCAGTGGAAATAAGTTTGCGCTCAAAAGGAGCAAGATCAACATCTTCAGCACTTCTAAGATCTAATCCAGCGTCTCCTGTATAGGCGTACGAAGGTAGCTCAACAGTAGGATCAAGGCGTTTAATAGGTAGCTGGATGTCAAAATTGCTCATTAATTCAGACTCCTTAATTCTGCGCTAAATTCATCAACATCTTTGAAGTCTCTATAGACAGAAGCAAACCTAATGTATGCAACTTTATCGAGCATAACTAGGTTTTTAAGCACAATGCTTCCAAGATCTTCAGATTTAATCTCGTATTGACCCTTATCTCTAATCTGAGACTCAATACCATCAATAAAATGATCAAGAGAAGCAACAGAGATATCTCTCTTTACTGTTGCAGCAACAAGACCTCTCATAAGCTTCTGTCTATCAAAAGGCTCCTTGTGACCGTCTTTCTTAACAACGGTGATAGGAATCTCTTCTAAGCGCTCATAGGTTGTAAAACGAAACTTACAGGACATGCACTCGCGACGCCTTCTAATGGCATCGTTATTCTCAGATGAGCGAGAATCAATAACCTTTGACTCTTCGTGACCGCATTTTGGACAACGCATGGAATCCCCTTTTTTCGTATAAAAGGAAGATACCATTTTACGCAGGTATTGACTGCTATCAACACAGAATTCTGAGAGAAATTTACATAAATATTTACTATTTAGATACAGAAGGAATCTCTAAGGTTTGTCCAGCTCTTAAAAGAGAAGAATCAAGATTGTTTCTTTCTCTAATCCAACTGACTTGCTGCTCTGTGGAGACGCCCTCAATTGGGTTGCTCTCTGCAATTGACCACAGCGTATCATTGCTCTGAACAGTAATTGTTTGTGAAGCGCTATCCATTACAGATGTAGCAAATGAATTAAGGGCAGCTGTGCGAAGAAAGAAAACAGCAAACATCAGAATAAATGATGCGGTAACAATAAGACCTGCAATAAAAGCCTCTTTGTTAGTCAGCGTCTTTACGTAAGAGACTTCCTCAAGCTGAGGTGCAACGGAACCCTTCTTTGCGCCGCCTTCAATAACCTTGAATGCAGGCTTATAAGAAGCAAGTGCTGAAGTGCCGTTAACCTGATACATCTTTGACTGATACATACGCCTCATATCATTTCCTTCCGTAATAGTTTTTACGGAACTAGTTATATCTAATACACCGGACAAAAAGTCATGTCCGAACGTTTGTACTAATAATATGTAGTACATTTGTTCGTGTCAAGAAAAAAATAGAACATTCGTTTGATTAATTTTTTTAGAACACGTGTATTATTACTAAAAAGAAAAAGGAGGCTCATATGCCAAAGGGCAAACTCAGCAAGCGTCAGGCAGCAATTTATGAATATATCTGTTCATACACAGATCAACATGGCTATCCCCCTTCAGTAAGAGAGATTGGTGCTGCTGTTAATCTTGCATCTCCTTCAACTGTTCATATGCATCTAAAGGTCCTGGAGCAGTTCGGCCTTATTGATAGAGACCCAAAAAAGCCTCGTACTATGAAGATTGTTCCTCAGGCTTCTAACGCTTCTGACACAGCAAAGCTTGCTCCCGTTACTCAAGACGTAGCTAATAATCTCATTAGTCTTCCTCTTGTAGGACGTGTTGCTGCAGGCACACCTATTCTTGCTGAGCAAAACGTTGAGGAATCTCTATCTCTTCCAACTAGCATTGTTGGGGATTCAAGTTCTTTCATTCTTCGTGTTCGCGGAGAATCAATGATCAATGCTGGTATTTTTGACGGCGATTATATTGTTGTAAAAGAGCAGCAAGATGCCCATGATGGAGAAATTGTTGTTGCTCTTATTGATGATTCTGCAACAGTTAAAACGTTCTACAGAGAAAATGATCGCATTCGTCTTCAACCAGAAAATGACTTTATGGAGCCAATCTACGTACAAAATCCTGTCATTTTAGGTAGGGTTACTGCACTTATTAGATCAATCTCTTAGTCATATTATGGGTGCTGAGTTAAGACAAACCAAAGGGAGAATAACGTTTTTTGACACTATACGAGGTATCTCGGTAGTTTCAATGATTCTGTTTCACTTTACCTATGATTTGTTCTTTATCTCGCACGTTAAGCTTACGTGGTTTACGCCTCTGCTTATGCAAATCTGGATACCATCAATCTCATATCCTTTTATTTTTATTGCTGGTTGTATGTGCGCCTTCTCTAAAGATTCTTTTAAGCGTACAGGAATTTATAGCCTTGTAGCCTTAGCAATTTTTGCAGCAACTACCTTTGCAAAAGTTGATACTCCCATTACGTTTGGAATCTTCTTTTGTATGGCCTCATGCACCCTGGTAGAAGCTCTTATTTCACGTTTTACTGTCCCGCCAAAAGGATATGCAGCAACAGTTCTTTTGCTTTTAATTTTTGTTGTTTGCATTCCAATTTCTACAGGACATATTGGTATAGGCAACATAGTTTTCTCGTTACCTAAAGAGTTATACCAAACACCATATTTAGCCTGGGCGGGATTTCCTTCTCCATCTTTTTCATCAGGAGATTACTACCCGTTACTCCCCTATTTGTTCTTGTATTTAAGTGGTGCTGCGTTTAACAGACAGTTTAAAGAAGCTGGATATCCCAACTGGATGAAAAGGTTCTCTCTTCCCCTCATAACAGAGATGGGAAGACAATCACTTCTCATTTACATTTTGCATCAACCAATTTTGTTGCTTATTGCATTATTCGTCAGTCAGAATATCGTCTTCTGACACCACGTACGGCTCTAAAAGCGCCTGCATATACGTATCGGCTTTAACTGACAGTAAAAGACCTTCAGCAACATATTGCTCGTGCAAAAGCTGGCATCTCTCATGAACAGACTTAACTAGAGCACCTTTGTTGAACGGAATAAGTGCACTAACCACCTTGTCGCCGGCACTAGCTATTTCTTGAATCTTGTGAAGAAGGCCGTTAATGCCCATACCTTCCTGAGCAGAAATAAATACAGCTTCTGGATAGAGTGCTCTGAGCATTTGAAGCTCTTGGTCATTAAGTAGGTCTACCTTGTTTAATACTAGAATCTGATCGTTTTTATCGGCCTCGATGTCTTTCAAAATACTACGAACAACTGCTATTTCTTTAGAAAGATTCTTATCAGTTGCATCTGCAACCAACAGAAGAAGATCTGCTTCTTGAGCCTCTACCAGTGTAGATTTAAAAGACTCGATCAGATTAGTTGGGAGCTTTTGAATAAATCCAACAGTATCAGTAAGAACAATCTTTCTGCCTTCATCAAGAGAAAGCGCTCTGGTAGTTGGATCAAGAGTTGCAAAGAGCTCATCTTTTGCATATACATCCGCGCCTGTGAGTTGATTCAGAAGCGTCGACTTACCAGCATTGGTATACCCTACAAGTGAGACGCTAAACGTTCCAGAGTTCCACCTGGACTTAGACTGAACTTCTCGCCTTTGGCTGAGCTGCTTGAGTTCATTTTTAAGGGTTGAAATGCGCTTTCTAATAAGGCGACGGTCAACCTCAAGCTGGCTTTCACCCTGGCCAAATCGGCTGCCAATGCCGCCACGAGTTTGCTCGCCCACCAGGTGACTCCACATACCACGAAGCCTTGGAAGTACGTACTGAAGCTGTGCAAGCTGCACCTGAAGTCGTCCTTCTTTGGTGCGCGCGCGTGAATACCAAAAATGTCAAGAATAAGCGCTGTACGGTCAATGACTTTAACAGGCTCACCAAGTAATTTTTCTAGATTAGATTGCTGAGAAGGCGTGAGCTCATCATCAAAGATGACCACATCAGCGTTGGTGTTTCTTACCAGGGAGACAAGCTCCTCAGTTTTACCCTTGCCAATGAAAGTCTTGGGAATTGGTGCATCAAGTTTTTGCGTAAGACGCATAAAGACTTCAGCGCCGTCAGTTTGTGTCAGACGCTCAAGCTCGTCCATTGATTCTTCAAGCGACCAATCGCTTTTACCACAATCAACGCCTACAAGAATTGCTCGTTCAACTTTAGGAGCTGTAGAAAATGGCACAAAACGACCCATAGACTCCCCATCTAAGACAAGGTAAATACGTTAGTTTTTGATGCATCCTACTGGCATTGTACGTCAGAATGCTGCGCAAAAATTAGCTCGAGCGCATCTTCAGGCGTGAGCTGATCCATATCAAGCCACCTGACTCGACCGTCGCGCTTAAGCCAAGAAATTTGTCTCTTAGCATACTGCCTGGTGTGTTGCTTAATAAGCTCACGCGTTTGCTCAAGCGATTGCTCACCAGCAAAATACGCAAAGAACTCTTTGTAGCCAATAGCCTGACCAGCCGTACAATTCTCAGATAAGCCCGCTTTAATAAGTGTTTGAACCTCTTTAACAAGCCCCTGCTCAAACATAAGATCTACTCGCTGGTTAATTCGCTCATACAGACGCTGGCGATCCATCGTAAGACCCCATATCTGGGCGTCAAAGTACGGTGTATGAGCCTTTAGGCCCTCATGATGAGTTGCATACGACTTGCCTTCTTCCAAGAGCTCTAAAGCCCTTACAACGCGTCGCACGTTATTTGGATGAATAAGTTCTGCACTTGCCGCATCTTTTGTGGCGAGCAGCTCGTGTAAGCCCTCAGATCCTAGCTCTTCTGCAAGCTTTTCATAACGGGTTCGTACAGGAGACTCAATTGACCCAGAAGGAAACTCCATCTGGTCAATAATCGAATCGAGATAGAGACCTGTGCCACCACAAAAGACAGGCGTTTTACCTGCATCTAGGAGCATATGAGCTTCTGCGCGCGCCGCAGTCTGGAACATTTGAACAGAATATTCTTCCGAAATGTTGGCGCAATCTACCATCAAAAGAGGAACTTCTCGCTCTTCAACAGGGGTTTTAGCGGTTCCAATATCCATGCCACGATAAACCTGCATTGCATCAACAGAAATGACAGAGGTCTCAAGCTTCTTGGCTACCAGATCAGACAAGGAGCTTTTGCCCGAAGCCGTGGGGCCTACAATGCAGATAACCGAGCCATGGGAGCTCATCGAGGATCAGACTCCATGGTTCCGCGCAAATACCAGGTACGAGCCTCATCAATATGGACATCAACAATTTTGCCGATAAGATCTTCTGGCGTATAACCCTCTGGCAGATTGAAGTGAACTGTTTGGTTCTTCTCGCTATGTCCCACCATAACGGTATCATCACGCTTGGAAGTTCCCTCAACAAGAACTGCCTGTGTAGTATTGAGATCTACCTGGTTAGCGTCATGCGCCTGCTGAGCCACAAGCTCTGCAAGCCTATCAAAGCGCTCCTGGATGACCTCGTGAGGCGTGTTGTCTTCGTATTTTGCCGCAGGAGTGCCTGGACGCTTAGAGTAAATGAAGGTATATGCGGAAGAATAGCCAGCTTCTTTGACCAAAGAAAGCGTATCCTCAAAGTCTTCCTCAGTCTCTCCTGGGAAGCCAACAATAATATCAGTTGAAAGCGCCAGTCCTGGAATAGCTGCACGCAGGCGAGAAACCACGTCCAAGTACTCTTCTCGTGTATAACTGCGGTTCATCTTTTTGAGAACGCGTGTAGATCCGCTTTGAACCGCAAGATGAAGGTGAGGCATGACAGCTGGAGTTTCTTTCATAGCTGCAATAGTCTCATCAGTAAGATCTTTTGGATTTGACGAGGTAAAACGAATGCGCTCAACACCTGTCTGACCAACAGCACGTAAAAGCTCTGCAAAACGAGGCTTGCCGTAAAGGTCGCGGCCATACGAGTTAACGTTTTGACCAAGCAGAGTAATCTCACGGACACCATCTGCGACAAGGCGCTCGCACTCACCAATAACAGCCTCAAAGGTGCGACTGCGCTCGCGGCCACGAACGTAAGGAACAATGCAATACGTGCAGAAATTGTTGCAGCCAGTCATGATAGGCACCCAAGCGTGATACTGCTGAGCGCGGTTACTTGGCAAATCTGTGGAGAAGCCCTTGCCCTCCTCAGAAGTGTCTACGGCTACACGGTCATTCTCGCCCTTAAATGCGCTGGTGAGAAGTTCGGGCAGGCTTGCAAGTGCGCTGGTACCAAACACAACGTCAACGGCTGGAACCTTTTCACGGAGCTTCTCGCCATCGCGCTGCGCAATACAGCCGCCAATAGCAACAACGCGCTTGCCTGATGGAGGCGTTGGTGCACTTACCATCGAAGAAGCCTGACCGTAGAGACGCTGATCAGCGTTCTCACGAACACTGCAGGTCATAAAGATGACAATATCAGCGTCATCGGTATCTGAAACCTCATTGCAGCCACAAGCCTCAAGCAGACCAGAGACACGCTCTGTATCGTGCAGATTCATCTGGCAACCAAAAGTTTTGATGTGATATGTTTTTTTCCTACGAGCTCGGAATTTTCAATCATGCTTAAAGTACCTCGTTATACTCAGTGGAACTAACAGCTGGAGTCTGCGTATCAGGGGCAGACAGTGTGTGGACATAAATGGCAATTTTAATTGCAGTTCTACTCTCCCCTGCAATTTCAATATCAGAAAACGTTGGAGCACAGGTAATGTCCAGACCACACGGAATCAAGAATCCGCGGGCAATGGCAACAGCCTTGATGCCCTGGTTGACAGCACCTGCACCAATGCACTGGAGCATAACAGGCTCATTATCTTTAACCAGGCCCGCAATAGCTCCTGCTACAGAAGCTGGCGAAGACTTACTTGAAACTTTAAGCAAACCCATGAATGCTCCAATTATTGTGCGTTTGTTCTACTCTTGCGACTCAATATCAAAAGTCACAACAATCTTGTTTTTACTTACACGAACACGAGGCTCAGCTGTCAAAGAAACATAGTATTTCTCAGACAACTCAGCAAAACTCTGCTCCATCTTTCGAGAAAAACTGCTGATATCAGCCTTGCTCATCTTGAGGCCTCTATGATCTTTCATCAGATCAACTTCGCGAGAAACAGGTTCAGCAGAATGGCTGACCTGTGCATACACGCTACGTAATGGCTTTATCTGCTCGGCAATAATCCTATGAGCGGTTCTATCTGACATAGAAAGACCAAGAGACGTACAAACTTGAGAAAGCTCTGTTGCATCTGCCGCGGCCCTGAAGCGCTCAAGAACAGGAACATTTTCAAAACCTTCAACAAACAGCAGGTCAGCAATATCAAAAGTCTGAGCAATCCTGCGTCGAGCAGTAGCTGCAATCTCTGCAGCGGAGCCCAGCATTACCTCGCACGAGCCTTTAACCTCAAGAGCAAAGTCGCAGCAGGTACGAATAATATTGTGAGGACCTTTAACGGTTGTTTTAAGCCCGTCTTCATTCAAACCACAGGTTGGCCAAGTAGATTGGTCTACTCGCTCGGAAATTTTAGTGGTATCCACCACAACTTGAATAGCAGAACCAAGACCCGGAGCTGAAGCTACAACCTGAGCTGATTCACAGTTTTCTTTGATGGAATAAAGAGCCATGCCTCGGCCATGGATTCCCCAACGGTCCATGTGCATGCTCTCAAGCTTAGAGGTAACACGAGCTTCAAAAATCTTCTCTTGCATGTCTTTTGGAATGCCCTGACCATCATCAAGAATAGTGATAGTTCTGAGTACACCCTCTTTTGAAGTTGACACATAAATATGACGAGCACCAGCATCGCGAGAATTTCTCAAGAGCTCAATAACAATATCTTCTACTGAACGAATATCATGCTTTGCCTGCCTACGCTCAGCTTCTGCAACGCGTAAACGAACGTACCCCGCGCCGAGGGATTCCTCGACACGGAGTGCGCGCTCACCTCCCATGGAGGCAACAAAACCTGTTAAGTCAGTAGAAGTGGCTGCCATAGATTACTTAGCAACGTCCACGGCACGAGACTCGCGAATAACAACAACGCGAACCTGTCCTGGGTATTCCATCTCATCCTCAATTTGCTTAGCAATATCGTGAGCAAGAACAGTTGCTTCGGAATCGCTAATCATCTGAGGCTCAACCATAACGTGAAGCTCACGGCCAGCCTGCATTGCATACGTACGCTCAACGCCTCATGTGCGTTAGAAATAGCCTCAAGCTTCTCAAGGCGCTTGATGTAGTTCTCAGCGGACTCACGACGAGCGCCAGGACGTGCAGCAGAAATAGCGTCTGCAGCCATAACAAGCATATCAAGAACAGTATTTGGCTCAATATCAGCGTGGTGAGCCTCAATAGCGTGAACAATCTCTGGACGCTCACCATAACGACGAGCAAGGTCTGCACCAATTACAGCGTGTGGACCCTCAACCTCGTGGTCAATTGCCTTACCAAGGTCATGAAGAAGACCAGCGCGCTTTGCTGGAGCAGGCTCAAGACCAAGCTCTTCAGCCATAATGCCGCAAAGTACTGCAACCTGGACAGAGTGAGCAAGAACATTCTGACCATAAGAGGTGCGGTAACGGAGCTTACCAAGAGTTTTAACAATCTCTGGATGAAGATCGTGAATACCACAATCAAATGCAGCCTGTTCGCCAGCCTCAAGAACGCGCTCATTTACAAGGGCCTCTGCCTTCTTGTAGAGCTCCTCAATACGTGCTGGATGAATACGACCATCTGCAATGAGGTTCTCAAGTGCAACGCGAGCAGTCTCACGACGAACAGGATCAAAACTTGAGAGAACTACAGTCTCTGGAGTGTCATCAATAACAAGAGAAACGCCAGATACCTGTTCAAACGTACGAATGTTACGACCCTCACGACCAATAATCCTACCCTTTAGGTCATCGGATGGGATATGAACGGAAGTAACGGTAATCTCAGAAGCCTGATCTGCAGCAACACGCTGAATAGCGGTAGAAATAATCTCACGGGCGGTTTTATCAGCCTGTGCACGAACGCGCTGCTCAGACTCACGAAGAATCATAGCCTCATCGCGAACGCTTTCTGAACGAACACGAGCCAAAAGCTCATCATGAGCCTCATCTTTTGTAAGAGCTGCAATGCGCTCAAGCTCTTGAGACTGCTGAGAAACAAGAGAATCCAAATCATTCTTACGACGATCAAGCTGACCCTGAAGGCTAGAAAGCTGATGCTCACGCTTCTCTAGTGCGTCAGTGCGGTGGTCAAGAGACTCTTCACGCTGAAGAATACGATTCTCCATGCTACGAAGCTCACTCTTGCGCTTTTTCTCATCTGCCTCTGCTGCCTGCTTAAGCTGAAGAACTTCTTCTTTAGCTTCAAGAACAGCTTCTTTTTTAACTGTTTCTGCCTGGCGAGCTGCTTCAGAAGCAATACGATCTGCGTTAGTCTGAGCATCTTTTAACTGCTGTTTTGCAGTTTTAATCTTTGAATTACTAATGTTAGAGAGCACGCCGTATGCAAGGCCTACTCCCACAAGAAGGCAAATAATGCCTACTGCTGCTAATTCCATACCTACTCCTCAAATGGCGATTACAAAAGTGTTCAGGAGACTTTAGACACAACAGTATCTAAAGAACCCGCCATGAGCAGGGTTCATTGGCTGGTCATGCCACATTCAGAGATAGATCAAATGTATGAGATACCTACTGTATACGTGACGCTGGTTGCCCAGCGGAAATGAGCCTATTCATGGCATATTTATCGTATAGAGCATTGTAACTTTTGTCAATAAATAGCAGGTAGGAAAAGTAAAGCACATCAATACAACAGACTTATAAGCTAAGCAAATATAATCATTCAAATGTGGCGTTTTCATCCAAAATCTTTTTAGCAACAGATGATGCTATAGAAAATGAATATCCCTTTGTGGCGAGAAACCTGACAAGCTTCTCATAATCATTTTTTCCCGACAGGTGTTTTTCTCTGGGCCAAAGAATATGCAACTTCAAATTCATCCACATCAGAAAAATAAGCGTCAGGCCATCCAGGGAGCGTCTCAACTTCAATCCCCTTTTTAGAAATTTCAGTCTTAATTTTAAGAGGACCCCAGCCTTGCGATATTTTAGAACGTATATAGACGTCTGCAAAACGACTGTCATTAATCAAACCAACTTCAACAGCCCTCTGCACTGCAGGGTCTCTTACATTCTTCTGATAGCCATCAAGCATGAGCTTTTTTTGAAGCTCAGCTGTAGAGTAGTCCCTTTTTACAATCAAAGCCTCAATACGTGCTTTAATGCACTGCGTTGAAATCTCTTTTAGCTCATACAGAAACTCATTACGAGAAGAAGGTGTAAAAACACCATCTTTCTCTTTGTTCTGAAGAGCACGAGCTACTGTTGGAGGGACAAAGAATTCCTCCGTCCCTCCAACCTCAGTTTCTAAAAATATCTTTGCCTTAGGCTTTGCCTGACCTAGAACTGCCTGTTTCTTTTTTGGAAGCTCAATAGTCCAAGAAATTTCTGACATTATTCAGCAGAATCTTCCGATGCAACTGGAGTACCAACTTCAGAATCTTCATCAAATACAAGGCCACAAGCAACTCGTACTTTGTGATCAATCTCTTCCATAAGATCCGGATTGGCGGTAAGGAAAGATTTAGCTGCTTCTCTACCCTGACCAAGACGCTCGCCCTCATAAGTGAACCAAGCACCAGACTTGTTAACAATCTCAAAGTCAACAGCCATATCAAGAATAGAGCCTTCTTTAGAGATGCCTTGACCGTACATAATGTCAAACTCAGCAACCTTAAAAGGTGGAGCAACCTTGTTCTTTACGACCTTAACGCGAACACGGTTACCAACGTTTTCTCCATTAACCTTAATGCTGTCAACGCGGCGAATATCCATGCGGACAGTGGAGAAGAACTTAAGAGCCCTACCACCGGAAGTGGTCTCTGGGCTACCAAACATAACGCCAATCTTCTCTCTAAGTTGGTTAATGAAGATACAGAGCGTATTAGACTTAGAAAGAGAACCCGCTAATTTACGGAGAGCCTGACTCATAAGACGAGCCTGAAGACCAACGCTAGAATCGCCAATCTCTCCCTCAATCTCTGCACGAGGAACAAGAGCAGCAACGGAGTCTACAACTACAACATCAATGGCGCCTGAGCGAACAAGCATGTCACAAATCTCAAGAGCCTGCTCACCAGTATCTGGCTGAGAAATTAAAACATCATCAATATCAACGCCAATACGTGCCGCATAACCTGGGTCTAGTGCGTGCTCTGCGTCAATAAAGGCAACAACGCCACCTAGCGCCTGAGCTTCTGCAAGAATTTCTAGTGAAAGTGTTGTCTTACCAGAAGACTCTGGGCCATAAATCTCTACGATACGGCCGCGAGGAACACCGCCAATACCCAATGCTGCATCAAGAGCAAGTGAGCCAGTTGGAATAGCCTGAATATCAAAGGCAGGACCACCCTCACCTAAACGCATAATAGCGCCTGCACCAAATTTCTTCTCGATCTCTGCTGTAGTTGAAGAGATAACCTCATCTCTCTCGTCACCAGTAGTACGAGCCTTAATCTCTTTTGAAACTGCCTTTTTAGCCATGAATACTCCTTGCTCTTTCTGATACCACGATAATATAAGAACAGACGTTCTATGTCAACGTCAAACATATACTCTATAGAGGGAATTTGTCTGAATTCTTACCTCTATTTTTCCGCTCTTGAGCAGTTAATTTCTTCTTAATTACAAATTTGACTGTATAAGTCCTGCATAGTCGCAGAAAATAAGAGGCTCAAAACTAGTTTGTTTTGAGCCTCTCTATTAAAATCGGATTTTAAGCCTTCACAATTGCTTCATGAATTAATTGCAAAGCCTGCAAAACAGCAGCTTCTCGCACCTGTTCTCTATCACCAGAAAAATGTTTACAGACCGTATAGGTAAAGTTTTTGCTGTTAATGCCAAACCAAACTGTTCCAACTGGTTTACCAGGCTCTTCTCCTGTTGGGCCAGCTATTCCTGTAACGGAAACTGCAATATCTGATCCAATAACGTCTCTAACGCCTGAAGCCATTTGAGCTGCGCAGGGCTCAGAAACAGCGCCAAGGGACGGCTCATCAAATGTCTTTTGAAACACCTAATACCTTTTGCTTAATCTCAATGGTATAGCTTACAACAGAGCCCTTAAGTACGCTTGATGATCCAGAGATAGCCGTAAGCGCGCCTGCAACAAGTCCTCCCGTACAAGACTCGGCGGAAGCAACAGTAAGACCTGATGCGAGGGCATCTGAAATAACACTTTGAGCTTCTGAAAGAACTTCAGATGAAAACATTTGAATCACAACTTTTCATTAAGCACAAAACCGTTTGACCTGCACATAAGCTTATCTTATACAAAAGCGGCGCCTCAAAGAGACGCCATCTTGTTAAACTTCAGCAATGTATTGCCAAGACTTTACAAAGTAGTCAATTCCTGACCAGGCCGTAAGAACCACTGCAACCCACATAGATACGTTAAAGATAAAGAGCAAAACGTCCTGAATCATTCCGCCGGGGATGCTCGGCAAGAAAAGCAAGCCACAGATGGCAACCATAGTTGTTGCAGTCTTCCATTTGCCCAAGTCAGAAGCTGCAATAACAACTCCCTTTGAAGCAACAACCATCCTAAGGCCCGATACCAAAAAAACTCACGTGCAACAATCACTAAGAGCACCCAGGGAGAGACCATATGCCACTCCAGAAGCACAAAAAGAGCTACAACAACAGCGAGTTTATCGGCAATTGGATCTAAGAACTTGCCAAAGGTAGTAACTTCATTTCTACTACGGGCAAGGTAACCATCAAGCTTATCGGTCAAAGAAATGACAACATAGCCGATAAAAACAAGAAAAAGCTCCAAGTTTAAAAACCAGGTGTTGCCAGAGAATCTGCCAGAGATACACCTAAAAGCTGCGCCAAAAAGAAGCCAAAAGGGCACTAAGACCACGCGAGCACAGGTAACAATATTTGCAGGTGTCCAAATTGTCTTTGATGACATGACCTATCCTCAACTAAACGGTTTTCTCGCCAGACTGCGTGTCTGTAGTGTCTACAATCTCGCCAATCATTTCATAGCAGAAAGAATCTACCAAGTCACAAAGGACAATATCTCCAACCGCAGCCTCTCCCTCTGCAATATGAACAGCGCCATCGCAGTCAGGAGCCTGGAACCACGTATGACCGATAAGCTCAGTGCCCTCGTCGGATTCTTCAATTCCGTCAATAATGACCTCACAGCGCTCACCAACGTGACGGGCAGTTGCGGCAAAGCCAAGCTGCTCTACAAGGTCAAGCAGACGCTGCGTGCGTTCAATCTTTACCTCATCGGGGACCTGATCGGACATCTTTGCGCCTAGAGTTCCCTCTTCTGGCGAATAGGTAAAGACAGACGTGTAGTCAAACTCCTGCTCCTGAATAAAGTCATAGAGCTCGTCTGATTCTTCATCGGTCTCGCCTGGGAAGCCGCACATTCCGGTGGTACGAAGAACCATGCCAGGAATCTCTGTTCTGAGGCGATCAAAAAGCTCACGAAGCTCTTGCGTAGAGCCGGAGCGACCCATGCGCTTAAGAATACGCTCGTTGCAGTGCTGAATTGGAATGTCAATGTAAGGTAAAACCTCAGGCGTATCACGAATGGTGCTGATAAGCTCATCGGTCATACCTTCTGGCTGCAGATACAAAACGCGAATCCAGCCCTTATACGGACGGACAATCTCAGCAACCTGCTGCATAAGCTTAGCAAGCGTTGGCGTCTGACCATCTTCTGTATCAGGCATATCCGAGCCCCAGATGCCGGTGTCCTGGCCAATCAAAATGACCTCACGAACACCGCCCTCCATCAGCTCATGAACCTCTTGAAGAATCTCTTCAGCAGGTCTTGAGTGATAGTGGCCACGAATATACGGAATAGCACAGAAAGCGCAAAATCTGTCACAGCCCTCAGAAATCTTTACAAACGCACTAGCACCATCAATAGTACGCAACATGCCGTGAGCGGCAACAATAGACTGCGTTGGCTCAGGGATATTCAGAACGTCTGCGACAACGCTGACAATGCCGTCCTCTTGATCTGCGGGAACAAAGGCAGCAACCTCAGGAAGCTGCTCATTAAGTTCTGCACCGTAACGAGAAGGCACGCAACCACACATAATAATGGGCAGCTTACGCACTCCCTCAGAAGCGCCTTCGGCAATCTCAAGGGTAGTCTCAATAGACTCCTCTGTTGCAGAAGCCAAGAACGAGCAGGTATTGATAATTGCAACGTCTGCTGACTCTGGATCTGCAACTTCACCAAAACCAGAGGCCAAAAGACGCGCACGCATGCGGTCTGTATCAACCTCGTTTTTAGCGCATCCTAACGTGATGTATAGGACGTTATAGCCCCTATCGATAGTTGTTGAACTGGAGGGGCTGGCCATAGTCTTTCTCCTTAAGGCTTGCAATCACAGACTGAAGAACATCGCGAGAAGCACTAGAAACACGCAGCTTATCGCCCTCAACGGTTGCCTTAGCCTTAACTTTCATATCACGAATATCTTTAGCAATCTTCTTGGCAGTCTCCTGGTCAATACCAGAAACAATAGAGCCAATCTGACGCACGGTAGAACCTGCTGCAGGAATGGGGTCTCCCCAACGAATAGCAGTCAGATCAATTCCACGCTTTACCAGCTTGGAGCCAAGAACATCCCTAACCTGAGATGCAACAAAATCTGCAGGAGCCTCAATAGTGAACTTACCCTCTTTCTTAGAGAGCTCAAGTGTTGCGCCAGAATCTTTTAGATCGTAGCGCTGAGTGAGCTCACGAGCTGCCTGCTGAAATGCATTATCAACTTCCATCATGTCTACTTCAGACACAACGTCAAAGCTTGATTCTTTAGCCATTTCCCTCCATAGTACCTGGGCGAGAAGAACTTCTCGCCCTATGGCGTTTAGTTATTTGAATTGCTGTTGGAATTCTGGTTGTTAGTGGTACCAGAGGTTCCGCTTGTTGTATTTGTTGACGTGCTGTTTGTTTGAGTTCCTGAAGCGTTTGCTCCGTTAGCGTCAGCAGGTTTAGTACCCTGAATGGTCAAGGTGCCAATACCAGAAGCATTTGCGTCAAATGGCTTAGCAGTACCATTAACGGTTACCGCAACAGCGCCAGGAGTGCCTGCAAGAACAGTCATGGAGTCAGTAACGGTGTATGTCTGAGACCATGGACCGGTAATAGCGTCAGCCTCAACACTCTTGCCATCAACCGTAATCTCAACCCAACTGGTCTGACCATCTGCAACAGTAACCACTACGGTAGTCTGCTTAGGAGTCTCTTCCTTCTTTGGCTCAGTTGTAGTGGTGCTCTTAGAAGCATCAGTAGAATCCTTCTTAGAGGTGTCCGTGTTGCTATTTGTGGTAGTGGAATTCTTTGAAGAATCAGTTGTTGAATTATTAACGCTTACCGTTTTAGTCGTAGTAGGCGTAGTGCGAGCTGTCATGCATGAACGAACGCTAAACAGCAAAACAGCGGTAATGATCACAACAACAAGAGCAAATACGGTAGCAATGGTGCGCCCTGTATCAGAGAAATAATTCTGAAGTGCACCCATAACGCCTGGTCTTTGAGGAGCACGGCGCTGTTGGGCAGCGGCGCTAGATGGCTGGCGACGGCGAACATTAGGCCTATCTACCTGCGCAATATTTCTAGAGCCACGACGACCGGAAATGGTTGATGCGCGCTCATAAGGATCAGTTACATTGTCATAGCGAAGGTCATCGGTGTAATCACTTGGAGCAACAGTTCTTCTGGTTACATCGTCTTTATAAGCTGGCATGCTAACGCCCGCAATACCTACACGTCTGCGCTGAACGCCACCACGTGTGCGGCTTGCCATGGTCTTCTGACGAGAAGCTTCTTCAATACCGGCATTATATGCATGACCTGTGGCGTAGCGAGAATATGAGTAGCCGCCAGCGTCCTCTTCAGATGCCTGAGCACCCAGAGGCACACCGGTTTGTCTGGAGCGAACACCAGAGGTAGTTGCAAATGCGCCCATATCGCCAGCTGGTCCTCCCGATGTGGGGAGAAGACCGTGGTACTGCACGTATGCCTTTGGCCTACTACCAGACTCGTTTACGACGTCATAACCAGCAATACCACGGCCGGACTGGGTATCGCGCGTACGACGACGCAGCTCATGAGAATAAGTGCCGTTTTCAAACTCGTAGCTCTCTTCCTGGAAGAGGTCTACGATCTCACGTGGATTAAGTCCTAGATAGCGAGCATACGAAGAAAGCATGCCCTGAGCATAACCACTCTGCGGCATGTTCTTAAAATCGCCTTCCTCAAAAGCAATAAGTGCCTGCTCTTTGAGGCGAAGAATCTTTGATGCTTGCGTGATAGAAAGTCCGAGTTGACGTCGACGTTCTACGAGCATCTCACTAAAACGAGGGCGTGGCATGCTTACTCTACCTCCCTATAGGCAGCGTCTTGAACTTTGAGCTCTTCAAGAGCTTCTTTATCAATAAGAACTTCTCGAGGCTTTGATCCGTTAGCAGGGCCAACAACACCCTTTGCCTCAAGCATATCCATAATTCTACCAGCACGAGCATACCCAACAGAGAGCGCTCTTTGCAAACTAGATGTAGAACCTAGCTGAGAATCCACAATAATGCGCGCAGCTTCCCAAATCAGTGGATCGTCTGCCTGTGCCATACCGCCAACTCCCCCAACGCCATCAGCCTGTGTTGGAGTTGCAACGGTCAAAATGTTGTCGTGATATTCTGCGGTACGCTGAGTACGGATGTACTTAACTGTCTCCTCGATTTCCTCGTCAGAAACCCAGCAGCCCTGAGCGCGATTAGGCTTCTTACCACGAAGCTTAACCAGCATATCGCCTTTACCTAGCAGCTGCTCAGCGCCTTTTTGGTCCAGAATAATGCGGGAGTTCAACGAGTTATCAACGGAGAGTGCAACGCGGTTATCAATGTTTGCACGGATTAGGCCGGTTACAACGTCAGCAGAAGGACGCTGCGTTGCAACAATCAGGTGAATACCTGCAGCACGACCAAGCTGAGCAATACGGACAATGGAAGACTCAACGTCTTTACCCGCAACCATCATAAGGTCAGCAAGCTCGTCGATGACAATAACAAAGTATGGCATGTGCTTTGGAGGATTCTCCATATCAGCGTACTTATCGCCATCAACATTTCTGTTGTACGTCTTAATGTCACGAACCTTGTAGTGCTCAAATACCTTCAGGCGGCGCTCCATCTCGGTGACGCCCCACTGAAGGGCGCTTGCTGCCTGCCTTGGCTCGGTTACAACTGGAACATACAGGTGAGGAAGGCCAGCGTAACCCGTAAACTCAACGCGCTTTGGATCAACCATAATAAGGCGAACCTGCTCAGGAGTTGCGCGCATGAGCATAGACATGACAATAGCGTTGAGCAGAACAGACTTACCAGAACCGGTAGTACCCGCTACCAGCAAGTGAGGAAGGCTGGCAAGGTCAACAACAATAGGCTTACCCTCAGAATCGCGGCCAAAGGCACACTCAAGAGGGCCACCCTTTGCAAAGGGCAGAACGTCAGCCAAATTGACTGCCTGGGCTTTCTCGTTAGGAATCTCAATACCAACCAAAGAGGTGCCTGGGATTGGCGCAAAAATACGAACAGACTTTGCAGCAAGTGAAAGCGCAATATCGTCCTCAAGATTAGTGATCTTGTTGACGCGCTCACCCTCACCCATCGAAATCTTAAACGTAGTAACAGAAGGACCGGCGGTCCAGCCAACTACCTGGCTGGAGAGGCCAAACTCCTCAAGCGTAGCCTGGAGCCTCTGTGCAGTAGCTTCAAGCTCATCATCACTGACGGCAGAAGTGGCCGAGTTCTTGTTTGACTTCAGGATGCTAAATGGTGGCAGCTCATACGACTCATCGTTATCGCCAGGCCTTTTGAGCTGGTCTGGTGTGGCGAGAAAATCTGGCGTCGTTTTTAGCCTTTACTCTTAGGTTTAGCCTGTTTTTGTGGTAGGAGCAACCTCGGCTACAGCGACATCGTTTTTTTCTCGACAACTGCATCATCTAGCTGGTCATTTTTCTTAGGGCGCAGCTTGTTCTTAGCCTTATCAAGAAGCGTAGTAGGAGCATCGCCTGCGTCCTCTTGCGCCTCTTCTTCCTCGTAAAGACGGGCGTCACGCTTGATGACAGAAGTCTTACGATTGCCCAGATAGGTGGTCTCCCCTTCACCAGTCTCGTCAAAGAGAGAAGACTGGTTATTTGAGCCACGTCTACCCTGCTTCTTTGCAGGTTGTGGAGCATTTGCAGCATAGAGTGCCTCTTCTTTTGCAAGAGCACGCTCTTCTTTGCGATAGCGATGATTTTCGCGCGCTTCATCCAGGCGGAAGCTTACGCGCTCAACCATGTCAGAAATGGAGAAGCCGCAGATAACAACGCCAGCAATGATAAAGCCAACTAAAAGGACATTGCCCACCACGCGGCCAACAAAGCGCAGCAAAACCCAAGCAATACCGCCACCCACATAGCCACCAGCTGCCTCGAGGACTTTTGTGCCTAGAAGCATGTCTGGAGCAGACTCAGCTCCTGGGAAGTTGAGCGAGATAAGCGCAAGTGCAGCAAGAACGTCAAGCGTAAGACCAATAGCAATGCGCGTAGAAATTCCCTGATCATCGCGCATAAAGAAGGTCATAGCAAAGACAAAAACTGCAATGGGAAAAAGAAGCGCTCCCGTACCAAAGCAAAGTTTGAGTCCATGACCCATCGCGCTGGTAATAACAGCGTTAGAAGGGACAATAATGGACAAAAAAACATGGCAATAGCAACCACTGCAAGAACAACACCAATGATGTCGTTCTGCAGTGGGGTCAAGCCTACTGCCTGGGCGGAAGCGGCGTTTCTAGAATTTCTTTTTGCTGCGTTTGAGGTGCGTTTAGAGGGCATTGGGCTTATACCTCCATAATGACCGGAATAACCATTGGTCGAGTACGAGTTTTGCTCCAAAGGAAGTTAGAAAGGGCATTGCGTACGCTCTTTCTCATTGCTTCAATGTTTGCACCTTCGGATTTAGAGGCCTTCTCGATTGAATTTCTCACAAGATTCTGTGCGTCATTCATAAGCTCGTCATCGTCGGCAAATGAAACGCCACGGCCAGAAATCTCAACAACACCTGGCTTAAGGTTGCGACCAACAAGGGTTACCACAGCGGTAACAATGCCGTCCTGAGAAAGGCGCTGGCGGTCACGAAGAACAACAGGGTTAGCGTCGGTGACAGAGAGGCCGTCAACGTACACTACGCCAGACTCAACCGTCTTACCACGAGTAACCTTGCCGTTTCTCATCTCAAGCGTGTCGCCGTTATCAAGAATGAAAATGCGATTAGCAGGAACGCCCATCTGCTGAGCAAGTTCTGCGTGAGCACGCAGGTGAACAGCCTCACCATGAACAGGCATGAAGTTCTTTGGACGAGCCATACCAAGCATAAGCTTGAGCTCTTCCTGGCTACCATGACCAGAAACGTGGACAAGTGCCTTTGATTTGTCGTAAATCTCGCAGCCAATCTTAGAGAGAGCGTTGATGATGGACTGAACGCTCTTCTCGTTACCTGGAACAGGAGTTGCAGAGATGATTACGGTGTCCTGAGGACGAATGGAAAGCGACTTGTGCTCGCCATTTGCCATGCGCGCCAAAGCACTCAGAGGCTCTCCCTGGGAACCGGTGCAGAGAACAACAATGCGATCATCTGCAAGTTTATCAACGTCGTACGCATCAATGATGTCTTTATCAGCAATGTTGAGGTAGCCAAGCTCACGCGCAACCTTGGTGTTGGTAATCATAGAGCGGCCCGTAACAACAACCTTACGCTTTACCGCTACAGAAGCGTCACACACCTGCTGAAGACGGTGAATGTGGCTTGAGAACGAAGCTACAAAGACGCGACCGGTTGCATTTTTGATGATGTGACGAAGCGCCGCACCAACGGAAGCCTCGGATGGAGTCATACCGGGGCGGTTAGCGTTTGTGGAGTCAGACAGCAGCAGGTCAAGGCCCTCAGAGCCAAACTTGGTAATAGCAGCGTAGTTTGGACGCACGCCATCAATAGGAGTCTGGTCAAGCTTAAAGTCACCGGAGTGAATAAGCGTTCCTGCAGGTGTCTTCATGTGAATACCAAAAGCTGCAGGAATAGAGTGGGTCATCGAGAAGAACGTGATATCGAAGGCACCAAGCTGTACCTTTGAACCATCAGTAACCTCGCGAAGCTTAGTGCCCACAATCTTGTGTTCAGCAAGCTTGCCTTCAATAAAGCCAAGCGAGAGCTTGCTGGAATAGATTGGAACCTTACGAGTAAGGTCCATAAGCAGGTACGGAAGAGCACCAATGTGATCTTCGTGACCGTGGGTAATCAAAATACCGCGAAGCTTATCTTCATTTTCTAGTACGTAGGTGTAGTCTGGCAAAACCAGGTCAATACCAGGCTGTTCGTCATCTGGGAACATCAAACCAGCATCAACAAGCACCATATCATTACCGTACTCAAAAACGGTCATGTTCTTGCCAATGCCATCAAGTCCGCCCATAGGAATGACTTTAAGAGCTGGGTCTTTCTTAGGCATTAAAAACTTTCCTTTCAAAACAACTTTCTATAACAGACGCAACCCAAAGGGCCGTCTACAAGACTTTTTGCAAAATCTACATGTTGTTTAATTATATAAAAAATCTGCACGTATTACGCTATATATTCCCAAAGAATCAAAATCTCATCAGAATAACAAGAGAGCTCCGACATACATCGAAGCTCTCTTTGCTATCTCATGTATATAAGGTCTCGCGTGGCGAGAAACCCGTTGAGGCTGAGCGTAGCTTATGCGTCGTGGTGACGGCGTGGCTGTCTGCGCTCAGAGTTGCCGTTGTCGTTCTGACGACGTGGGCGACGCTCCTCGCGCTCCTTCTTTGGAGCGCCCTGTGGTGCCTCTGGCTTATCAAGACGGTCAAGAGAAATCTTGCCCTTCTCGTCTACCTCAAGGACCTGAACCTTGACCTCATCGCCAACAGCCAGGACATCCTCAATCTTCTCGACACGTCCCTGTGCAACGCGGGAAATGTGAAGCAGGCCGTCTTTGCCAGGAAGGAGCTCAACAAAGCGCCGAATGGCTGAAGACCAACAACGCGGCCTGTGTACTCCTCGCCTACCTCTGGGACCTTAACAATGGCCTTGATGCGCTCGGCAGCAGCCTCAGCAGCACCGTTAGTGCCAGCGATAAAGACGGTGCCGTCCTCCTGGATGTCAACGGTTGCGCCTGTATCCTCCTGGATACCGCGGATAATCTTGCCACCAGAGCCAATGACGTCGCGGATCTTATCGGTTGGAATAGAAAGCGAGATGATCTGTGGTGCAGTCTCCTTGGTCTCTGTACGAGGTGCAGGAATCTGCTCGAGCATCTTGTTCAAGATGAACATACGACCCTCTTGAGCCTGAAGAAGTGCACTGCGCAGAATCTCTGGAGTAAGACCAGTTGCCTTGTTGTCCATCTGCATTGCAGTAATACCCTTGGTGGTACCGCAGACCTTGAAGTCCATGTCGCCAAGGAAGTCCTCAAGACCCTGGATATCGGTAAGAACAACAGTCTTACCGTTCTCCTGAATAAGACCCATTGCAACACCAGAAACAGGACGCTTCAGAGGAACGCCTGCATCCATAAGGGAAAGCGTAGAACCGCAGGTAGAAGCCATGGAAGAAGAACCATTGGACTCCATTACCTCGGAGACAACGCGGATGGTGTAAGGGAACTCTTCCTCAGAAGGAATAACAGGCAGAAGTGCACGCTCTGCAAGAGCTCCGTGACCAATCTCGCGGCGCTTTGGGCTGCCCATACGGCCAGTCTCGCCGGTGCAGAATGGTGGGAAGTTGTAGTGGTGAATGTAGCGCTTGCCGTCCATTGGCTCAATGGTGTCAAGACGCTGCCACTCGTTGAGCATGCCAAGTGTACAAATGGAGAGAACCTGAGTCTGACCACGCTGGAAAGACCAGAACCGTGAACAAGTGGCAGGTAGTCAGGCTTGACCATGATTGGACGAATCTCGTTAGCTACACGGCCATCAACACGCTCGCCGGTCTCAACAACCATGACGCGCATTGCGTGCTTCTCAAGAGCCTTGAGCTCAACTGCAATAGCGCGGCTCCAAAGCTCCTGCTCCTCCTCGGTGAACTGAGCCTTGATCTCATCCATCAAGTCAGCAACCTTCTGCATACGGGACTGCTTGTCAGCATCCTTGAGAGCAGCGCTCATCTGATCGTAGTAAGCAAAGATGCGGTCATGAACCTCAGCGATGGGCTCGTCAAGGATGTACTCGCGCTTAACGATAGGACCGTTAACCTCTTCCCACTTAGCAATAAACTTCTTCTGCTCCTCGCAGAAGGCTGCAATTGCTTCCTGACCAAATGCCATAGCGGAGAGCATATCCTCTTCGGAAATCTCATCTGCACCAGCCTCAAGCATGGAAATAAAGGTGGAAGAACCGCCAAGCTCAAGGTCAAGGTCAGAGTGATCGCGCTCTTCATAGGTTGGGTTAACTAGGAACTCGCCGGTATCAGCGTTGCGGCCAATACGGACGCACGCAAGTGGTCCCTCAAAAGGAACGCCACCAACGGCCAGAGCAGCAGATGCGCCCATGACAGAGATGGTATCAACAGCGTTTACCTGATCAGCAACAAGAGAAGTTGCAACAATCTGAACCTCATTGCGGAAGCCATCTGGGAAGGATGGGCGCAGAGGACGGTCAATCATACGAGCAGTAAGGGTTGCCTTCTCGGATGGACGAGCCTCACGCTTGAGGTATCCACCAGGAACACGACCAACTGCGTACATTTTCTCAATAAAATCAACAGTCAGTGGGAAGAAGTCGTAATCTTTGCGCTCCTTGGAAACCACTGCAGTGAGAAGTACGGTAGAATCGCCGCACTTAACGATACAGGCACCTGTTGCCTGCTTTGCGAGCTCACCAGCCTCAAGGGTGTAGTGCTTACCATAGAGGTCAAATTCGTGAGTTACTTTAGTCATTTCTTTCCTCTTCTATCTCCGTTTGCCCCATTGCAAACGGGCCTCAAACATAAAGGGCGCCAGACGGCGCCCTAAAAAGCCAACTTACTGGATGTTGTCGCGGATACCCAGGGAAGCAATAAGAGTACGGTACTCTTCAATGTCGTTCGACTTGATGTAAGAAAGAAGACGACGACGCTTACCAACGAGCATCAGAAGACCACGACGAGTGTGGAAGTCCTTCTGGTGGGACTTCATGTGGTCGGTGAGCTGACGAATACGCTCAGTAAGAAGAGCAACCTGAACCTGTGCGGAACCGGAGTCCTTCTCGTCCTTGCCGTACTGCTTGATGAGCTCAGCCTTACGATCCTTAGTTACTGCCATAATAAACCGCCTTTCGCGTTGAATACTCCTTGTACTGAGAAGGTAGCCGGCAGTGACTAGCCCCTAAGAACAAGGAAATAACCTACAAGAGGATACCAGTTACTGGTGAACTTTGCTAGTAAAAATACACTTCAGCTAGATACTCAGCAGAAATTCAAATGCCTTCAGACGTGCTTCAAGGTGTGTAGCCGCCCAAATATGCGCGCTAGTGAGCAAAAAGAGTGCAGTTTCTGGAGCAATCTCAGCAACAACAAGCTGGTCAAAGGTAAGTTTCAGAAGCGATGACAACCACGAGAGCTCAAGTGGAGTTACCTCAATGGCGCCCTCAATCTCATGCGCACAACTTCCACACAATGCACCACCAGCAGCTGGCGAGAAGTACGTCAGAGCTTCATCTCCACAGGCAATGCATGATTCCAGCTCTGGGCGCCAGCCTTCGTGTGCCAAAACCTTAAACACGTAAGCGGCAACGACAAGATCTAAGTGTTTCTCGTCATCTACTTCTTCGCAGGCTCTAAGAGCACGTGAAAGCAGCGGATAGAGAAACGCGTCTTCGACGCCGTCGATACACGAAAGGCGTGCAGCTTCGCAGATTGCCGACGCAGCTGCTACCTTAGAAAGATCTCCGCGCAGTGATGCGTGCGGCTCAAGCAAGGTTGCCTCGGACAAGATATCAAGTGAGCGACCTTCTGCCAGAAGCACGTCTAGCTCGCAGAAGAGTTCAACGCGGGCTGCAAATCGACCGCCTGGCTTTCTAGCACCCTTGGCGACAGCACGACGCTCTTCTCCTGAATCGGAGAGCATGGTTAAGATGAGGTCTTGCTCAGCGAGTTTTGTTCTATCAAGCACAATTGCTTTAAGACGCGTAGTCTTTCTACCAGGCACAACTAGTCCTCAGTTGAGTAACCCAGGCGCTTAATCTCATTGGCATCACGCCTCCAGAGAGGCTGGACGCGCACCTGCAGGTCAAGGTAAACCTTGCGACCAAACAGTTTCTCCAGATCTTTTCTAGCCTCAACGCCAACGCGTTTAATCATAGAGCCACCCTGGCCAACTACGATGCCCTTTTGTCCTTCTCGCTCAACCAAAATGGTGGCAGAAATAGATAAATGTCCGTCCGTTGCTACCTCATAGGAATCACAAACAACGGCAACGGAATGGGGAACTTCTTGACGAAGATTCAACAAGAGCTTCTCGCGAACAAACTCTGCTACCAGGTCTTCTGGCAATGCGTCAGTCTCCATGTCCTCTGGGAACCACATGGGACCCTCAGGAAGATGCTCTGAAACAAGCGCAATAAATGCCTGGATATTGAAGTCTTCTGGAGCAGAAACAACAAGCACGTCATCAAAGTGCGCAAGAGCCTGTGCGGCCTCAAGCTGTTCTGCTACTTGCTCTGGAGTTGCAATGTCAGCCTTGGTAATAACCAGCAGCTTAAGGCAGCATGTGCCTGCTCAACATGATTGGCAACCCATTCATCTCCACGACCAACAGGCTTGGTAGCATCAATCAAAAAAGCAATGACATCAGCGTCATTAAGCTCTCCGAGCGCTGCCTTGTTAAGCTCTTTTCCAAGAGCATCTTTAGGCTTGTGAAGGCCTGGAGTATCTACAATGACAAGCTGAGAGTTATCTCCGTTTACCACTGCTCTAAAGCGACGACGCGTAGTCTGGGCAACAGGGCTTGCGATAGCCACTTTCTGGCCCATACAAGCGTTTAAAAGCGTAGACTTGCCAACGCTTGGACGACCAACTAAAGCAACAAAACCGCTCCTAAATGGAGTGGTCTCAGATGAAGTATTTTCAGAAACTGAATTGGCGGTCATACGTCCTCCAACTTACCAATGAAAAATTGCACGCGAGAAAATCAAAAGTCCTATAAGAGCTGCGGTAATGCTAATGCAGCATGAAGCTGCCGCCGCAATATCTTTGGCTTTACCAGCCATAGGATGAAACTCAGGAGAAACCAGGTCCACTACAGTTTCTATTGCAGTGTTAATGAGCTCTGTAGTTAAAACCGCACCAATACACGCAAGGACAAGTGCCCAGCTTACGGCATCCAAGCCAACAAACAATCCCGCAATCACGGTCAATACAGCAGCTACTGACATACGACGCAGGTTTGCCTCTTGAGCAAACGCTTGACGTGCGCCCTGTAGCGCAAAAAGAAGACCGCGCTTAAAGCTTGGATGTCTGCCCTTAGATCCCGGAATCATTACTCGTCAATCCCCTCACGGTGGCGAGTCAACACAACTGGCTCAATAGTCCTATCCGTTGAAAGCAGAGCAACAAGGGCGTCTTCACGAGCCTCCATAACCTCTGCCTCATCGTCTTCAATGTGGTCATATCCAAGCAGGTGAAGCATGGCGTGAACAAGCATGAGCCTAAACTCATCTGCCTCCGTAGTGCCATACTCTTTTGCCTGACGTGCAATAAAGTTAGGAGCCAGAATAATATCGCCCAGCTCACACATTTCACCAGGAGCCAAATCTGGATCATCAGGTCGCTCTACCTCAAGTGAGATAACGTCTGTGGGCGCATTTTTTTCTCGCCACTCAAGATTTACCTGCTGAATCTCTTCATCGCTGACAATGGAAATGGACACAGTACAAGGGCGCTCTACACCCTCTTCAGAGAGTACAAGGTTGCAATCGGCTTCAATCTCTTCCACAGAAATTGGGCACGCGACGCCTTCTTCGATCACAATGTCGTACTCGTTAACCACGTTACTCCCCTAGCTGTTTCTTCTCATACGCAGTGTATGCATCAACTATCTTACCAACCAACGTGTGGCGAACAATATCATTTCTATCTAAATCAACAAAAGCAACGTCTTCAAGGTTACCCAACACCTGTCGAGCAACGTCCAAACCACTTCTTCCCACAAGGTCTCGCTGCGTTGCATCACCGGTAATAACAAATTTTGACGAGAAACCCAGGCGAGTCAGAAACATTTTCATCTGCTCAGGCGTGGTATTTTGCGCCTCATCCAAAATGACAAACGCATCATTCATGGTACGACCACGCATAAATGCAAGCGGAGCAATCTCAACAATTCCCTGTTCAATAAGGTTGTTTGCGTACTCCATGGAGGTCATATCAAAGAGAGCGTCATAGAGTGGCCTGATGTAGGGATCAAGCTTCTCTTGAAGTGTACCCGGGAGAAAACCAAGAGACTCTCCCGCCTCTACAACAGGTCTTACCAGCACAATTCTGCTGATTTGCTGAGATGTTAAAGCAGCAAGCGCCATAGCTACTGCCAGATACGTTTTACCAGTACCCGCAGGACCAATGCCAAAGGTAATGGAGTTGTTTGCTATTGCCTTGGTGTACTCAATTTGGCCTTGCGTTTTAGGCTGAATTGCTTTGCCTTTATGAGTTACAAACAGGGTACGTGTTCCCGTTTGCTCTAAGTTGGCATTTCTTTTTGTACTATCAAGCAGCAACTTTACGTCTTCAAGCGTTGGCCTAGATCCAGACTCGACCATTTGAATCAGGTGAGAAAAAATGAACGTTAACTGCTCAATTTCTTGAGAAGTTCCCGACAAAAAGATTGCTTTGCCTCTGACTGAAATAAGAGCCGCACATGACGCTTCAATTTCTCTGAGCAAACTATCAGCTGGACCTGTCAGATATAAAGGATCCACTAAATCAGGAATAGTTAAGCGAATCTGTGTTGGCTCCATGTTCCCCCAATTTATAAACGAGTAGCTTTTAGCGTTCCATTAGGTAAAACTTCATCAAAGCGCATAGCGATAAGTTCATCAAGTTCAATAGTAGGATCAACCTGAACATCAAAAAGACCGCCAGAAATTCCCCTACCAGGATACTGTACCACCACATTATCGCAGGTACCAACAAGCTTCTTAGCAGCATCAAAGCGCATAACATTACCCAGATCACGCATTTTCTTTGCGCGCTCAGCCATCACTTTTGGATCTACCTGATTTGGAGCAGTAGCCGCAGGCGTTCCAGGTCGCTTGGAATACCTAAATACATGCATCTTTGAAAAGCCCATCTGACGACAAAACTCATACGACTCGTCAAATTCTTTATCAGTTTCTCCAGGAAAACCAACGATAAGGTCAGTTCCCAAAGCAATGGTTGGCAGTACCGAACGTGCTTCCTCAACAGCCTTGCGATAAAGCTCAGTCCTATACACCCTGCCCATACGAGCAAGCGTAGCGTCACATCCGGACTGAAGGCAGATATGCAGAAAAGGTGCAATTCTTCCGTTGGATGCAGCAATTACCTCCACCAAACGAGCATTTACATCTGGTGGTTCAAGAGAAGAAAGTCTCAAGCGACCAACCTCGGTTTTTTCAAGCACATACTCGAGAAGATCAGGAAGACGTAAAATTCTTCCACCTTCAGCCTCAAGTTGAGCCTTATAGCTACCAAGGTTGATTCCCGTAAGAACAACCTCTTGAGCTCCTCTGCTCATAGCATCTTTTACCTGCGAAACAACTTCACGAGGATCAAGAGACTTACCTGCGCCACGTGCCTTCCACACAATACAGAAGGTGCAACGATTGTCACAGCCGTCCTGGATTTTAATGCCAGGGCGCGTGCGGCCTGTTGGAGTAGGCTTGGAGATGACAAGTCCGTCATCGCTCACGGATTCTGGAGCAAAACCTAACTCCTCAAGAACTCTATCTGCAACTTTGTCCTTCTCGGCTTCTACCACAACGTTAGGAGCAAGCGAGGCAAGTTCATCAGCAAATAGACTTGCAACACAACCCGTTGCAACTACAAGAGGAGCTCCTGGCATAAGCGCTGCTTTACGCACTGCTTTTCTCGTCTTAGCCTCAGCTTCTGCAGTAACAGCGCAAGTGTTGATGACAATGGCTTGAGCCTCATCTTCTTCAACAATGCGACACCCCATGCGGAGCAGAGAGTCTGCCATTAAATCAAGCTCTACGCGATTAACTCTACATCCAAGATTTATGAGCGCAATTCCATGAGCCATTAGCGCCTCTTCTTGGAAGCCTTTTTGGCTTTCTTGTCTTTATGATCAGAAGAATCTACTGCTGCAGAATGCTGATCATGCTGCTCATCTTGAGTTTCTTGAGCTGAGTTTTGTTTACGCTCATCAATAAGTGAGGTGAGTGTATCTAACTGATCTTTGGTCAGTCCTGTTGAAGTCTCAATGTGAACCAGAACGTAAAGGTTCCCACGAGCCTTAGTATGCAAACGAGGCATGCCTTTACCAGCCACGCTTAGCTGCTGGCCATACTTACAACCTGCAGGTATAGAAATCTCAATAGTTTCATCTTTGATAATGCCGTCAATGGTAACGGTAGTACCAACAATTGCCTCAAGAGAATCAACGCTGACCGAAGTAAAGAGATCGTCTCCCCTGCGCTCAAAGTCTTTATGCTGGGAAACCTCAATAGTTACGATGAGGTCACCAGAGGTATCACCCCTGACACCAGCCTCGCCCTTGCCGGTAATTGAAATTGACTGACCAGAATGAACGCCTGCAGGAATTTCTACAGAAACACGCTCGTGATCAGGAGTTCTTCCCTGACCTCCACAGGTCTCGCAGGCATGCTCGACCTTCTTGCCTGTTCCTTGGCACTCTGGACAAACTGTCTGAGACTGCATTTGGCCAAAGACAGTATTTTGAACCTGAACCACCGTGCCCGTACCGTGACAGCGTGGACAGTCTTCAATTTTTCCGCCCTCACCAAGACCAGTGCCATTACAATCATCGCAGGTAGAAAGTCTGGTATAGGCTACTGTCTTTGTAACACCCGCAGCAGCCTCTTCCAAAGTGATAGAGAGTCTAATTCCCATATCACTACCACGAGTACGCTGAGCAGCGCCGCGACCACCATGACCGCCGCCAAAGAAGGAGTCAAAGATATCTCCAAAGCCGCCAAAACCACCGCCAAAGATATCTGACATATCCACATAGCCGCCACCAAAACCGGATGGACCATTAGGATCTCCATAACGGTCATAGTTAGCACGTTTGCTCATCTGACAGCACAGAATAAGCTTCGTTTACCTCTTTAAACTTCTCTTCTGCATGAGGATCATCAGAAACATCAGGGTGCAGCTTTCTTGCCAGCTTTAGAAAAGCTCGCTTGATTGTTTTTTGGTCTGCATCACGAGCAACACCTAAGAGCTCGTAGAAGTCTTTCTTCTCTGCCACGCTTACTAACTCTCCCCTTGTAAAACCTAAAACTTAAATTCCCATATAGCCGACATGGCCTAATCCGGCCGTACAAGCATACAAAGTCATAATAATAATTGAGTAGAAGGCACCGTTGATAATTCCCGAAACAAAGGCATTTGCAAAACTTCTCCACCAGCCAGCGTTCATCTTGACGCCATCTGCAAGAACGTTTCTCACGCCAAATATCAAAAGCGGAATCAACACAATGGCAAATAGTGGTGATTGTAAATTAAGTGCCACAAATACAAGAAGCATTGCAGTTATACCTGTGATACGAGCTCCCGCGCGTTGGCGGAACGTCAACTGCTCTGAAGGAACCTTAATATTTACGATAAAATCACCAGTTGCAGAACAATTAGTTCCTGCATTTCCCATTCCAGGTACTCTGACCTGGTCACCATCATGTGAATTAGCTGGTACATCAACCATAATTTCACTTGCAGACAAAACACGTCCAGAACCACCACAAACGTCGCATGGGTCCTGTACAACGTGTCCAGCGCCTTCACACTCTGGACAGTCAACTCTAAACTTGCCAACTCCAAAAATGGAAGAAAGATCAATGTCAATATGGCCCGTTCCATGGCAGGTAGGACAGGTAGTTGCCTCGGCTTTATGCTGAGATCCCTTACCAGCACAAGCATCACAAGTAACAAAGCGCTGATACGTGATGCCTTTCTTAACGCCATTTTTAGCGTCTGTATCATTCAGCGTTAAGTCGTAGACAATATCTGCGCCAGTCTGAGGCTTGTATGCACGAGAGCGCTTTTGAGATCCAGTGGTCCAATTATTAAAGTTGATATCACCAAACGGAAAGCCTCCCTCAAAAGGAGAACCTCCATAAGCAGATCCACCAGGATAACCAGAAGGACCATAGCCGCCGCCATAGAAAGAGCCACTTCTCATTGCGTCATAACGACGGCGTTTCTCGGCATCTGACAGAACAGCATATGCCTCAGAAACCTCTTTAAAACGCTCTTCAGCATCGGGCTCTTTATTGATGTCTGGATGAAGCTTACGAGCTTTTAGTTTGAAAAAGCTTTTCTAATTTCTTCAGCTGTCGCGGACTCAGAAACACCAAGGATGGCGTAGTAGTCCTTTTTCGTTCATAGCAGCCATGAAATCTCTCCGAATCAACCCATAAAAAATCTGCATCACGAGAACGTTTGAAAGTGTACCCACTTGTTTTGAACTTAATGCAGCACAAACGCGTTACAAACGTAAATCCCAAAGACGTCCATAGAGCTCGTTGCCAAGCAGCCAGCCCTGCTCGGTAGGCTTATATGAAGTTCCAGTCCAAGAATTTACCGCATCAACGTGAACTAACAGCCCATCTCGTACGCACGCATCAAACACATCTTGTAGCCGCGATACGCCAAATACCTGCTCAGACTCATCTAAAAGCGCAGGCGAAATTGGCTCCATAAGACGAGCGTGCAGCATCAAATCTTCTGCCACAGCTTCTCTTTGAATCAGAAATTCAACATCAAACTCTGTCGAGAAAAGCGATGCACCTTCAGCAATTTTTTTTGGAGCATCAAGAACCACCAGTCGCACACGAACGGCATTTTGCGGACGATTTGGCAAAGCGGTGTTGACCTTGGCAAGTACATCGTACTCAGCTGCAGTCAACATGCTTGCAGCGCTGGTACCAAGACCAAGATACGACTCTCCCGTCCAGTACATCTTATTGTGCTTACAGCTCTTCTGATTGCGAGCATAACTTGCCACCTCGTAGCGTTCAAACCCCGCCGCTTGAAGCACCTTTGAGGCCGCCTGCATTCGATCTGCTTGCACGTCATAAGTGTTCCATGGAGTATCTTTATCCTGGGTTTGCTTAGCCAGTGCCGTGCCGTCTTCAATGGTTAGTGGATAGACGCTCACATGATTTGCGCCGAGCGAGATAAATCTTGAGAGCGAAAACTCCCAAGAACTCTCTGTTTGCTCAGGAATTGCACACATAAGATCAATCGACACATCGTAACCATGCTCTTTGCAGCAAGTGCTCTATCGTAAGCCAGGTCAGCCGAGTGAATTCTGCCCAGTTTTTTGAGCTCGCTATCGTTAAAGCTTTGAACTCCCAAAGAAACTCGTGTTACCCCGCCCGTAGTAAGACTGGCGAGAAGATCATCAGACAGTGAGTCTGGATTTGCCTCAATACTGAACTCAGCAGGATTTACAATCGCAGAAGTGTGCTGCGCCAAATCCACTGCATCTTGACCAAGCAAGCTGGGCGTTCCACCGCCCATATAAACTGTTTTAGTGACTGATAACAAACCAAGTTGAGCGGCTTCGTCTAGCTGATGTTTTAGAGCTTTAACGTAATTACTCATACGACTGTCATCTTGTCTTGTAGACCAAGAAGAGAAATCACAATAGAAGCATTTTTGAGAACAAAACGGAATATGCAGATAAAGTGCAGAGGTAGCCGTTTGATTGTATTTAGACTGCCAAGAATCCACAACAGACCACTAGCTTATAGATGGATTGTGCTCAGGAGATTCCTGCTCACCCTCAAGCTTCTTGACGGTTTCTTTAATCTCTAGCGCCAAATCAATAAAATCTTGAGCAGTAACACACCTTACTGACTTACCACGCCAATAGGCGGCGTTTGGAATACCCCTAAAATACCAGGTAGAGAGGGCTTCTTGCGCGAGCAATATGAATGTGAGCTGCGTCAAGTAAGCGTACATGCATCATAAAAGATGCAAGCATCTGATCAAGTGTTGGAACAAGTGGAGCTTGACCTTCAACTAAAGCTTGAGTGTTCTTAAAAATCCAAGGATTACCATAGGTTCCACGAGCAATCATTACAGCTGTCACACCTGTCTCTGTAAGGGCATGAGCTGCCGCTTCAGCAGAGAGCATGTCGCCAGAGCCTATTACCGGAATTGAAACAGCATCACAAACTCTATTAACGGTCTCCCACTCTGCCTGGCCTCGATACATCTGGGTTGCAAAGCGACCATGAATAGCAACAGCAGACGCTCCCGCAGCTTCCATAGCACGAGCAAACTCAGGCGCCACTTCCTCATCCTGACGTCTACCTCGTCTAATCTTCACGGTAACAGGCACCGCGACCTCAGAAAGACAAGCTTTGACCAGATCTGCAGCAAGCTCTGGAGTATCGAGAAGGGCTGAGCCCTCCCCTTTTTTGACCACCTTAGGAACAGGACAGGCCATATTAATATCGATAAGAGCAAGTTTATTTCCTAAACGCTCACTGATCTGAGCTGTTGCTTCTTTAAACTGATCTGGCTTTGAACCAAAGAGCTGAACAGCAATATCGGGCTCAGTTGAAAGAGGCTCTACAAGCTCCCAGGTTTTCTCGCCACCATAATGAATTCCTGCGACAGAAACCATTTCTGAGTACGCAAGACCTGCTCCGCCTGCTCGAGCCATAGTGCGATACACACCATCACTGACGCCAGCCATAGGTGCCATAAGCACAGGATTAGCGGACAGGCGCTCCTTGAGTGAAGCTCCTGACGCAAAAGGAACAATATGTGAAGAAAGACCTGCTTGAGGAGCGCAGGTTGAAATGATTGTTTGAAGCGACTCCACAAATACCTTCTACTCGTCGTCAACCTTGAGAACAGCCAAGAATGCCTCTTGTGGTACTTCGACTGAGCCAATCTGCTTCATGCGCTTCTTACCCTCTTTTTGTTTCTCAAGCAGTTTGCGCTTTCTGGAAATATCACCGCCGTAGCATTTAGCCAAGACGTCCTTTCTACGTGCGCGAACGGTAGAGCGAGAAATGATTTTATTGCCAATAGCACCCTGAATAGGAACCTCAAAAAGCTGCTGCGGAATGATGCCTTTTAGCCTGTCGCAAAGACCACGAGCAAGATCATATGCTTTGTCTTTGTGAACAATAAACGAAAGCGCATCAACGACGTCTCCAGCAAGCAAAATATCAAGCTTAACCAGGTCAGAAGTGCGATACGAATCAAACTCATAGTCAAGTGAGGCATAACCTTTAGTTCTACTCTTAAGCTGGTCAAAGAAGTCCAGGATAAGCTCAGCCAAAGGAATGCTAAAAATCATCTCGACGGACTTATCAGACAGATACACCATGTCTTCAGATACGCCACGATGATCAACAACAAGCTGCATAACCGTACCAACAAACTCAGGAGGCACAATAATCTTTGCCTTGAGGTATGGCTCATCAATGCGGTCAATCTTGGTAACCTCTGGAAGATCTTGAGGACTGGTAATCTCAATCATAGTTCCATCGGTCTTATAGACGTGATAGTCAACAGAGGGACTGGTAGCAATCAAGTCCAGGTCAAACTCACGCTCAAGACGTTCTTTGACAACCTCCATGTGGGAGAAGACCCAAAAAGCCTACTCTGAAGCCAAATCCCAAAGCAACGGACGTCTCTGGCGACCAGGTAAGTGACGGATCGTTAACGTGCAACTTATCAAGTGCGTCACGGAGATTCTCGTACTGCTTGTTATCAACCGGGAAAAGACCGGTAAATACCATTGGTTTTGCCTCGCGGTAACCTGGCAGTGGTTCTGAACAAGGATTTTGCTTGTAGGTAAGCGTGTCTCCAACACGAACAGCTTCAGGGTCTTTGAGGCCAGTTACTACATAGCCAACCTCACCAACAGAAAGCTGGTCAACAGCCATCTCAAGAGGCCTCTTGGCGCCAACTTCCTCAACAAGAAAAGGCACAGAACCCTGCATCATAAGCAGCTGATCGCCGGCTTTGATTGAGCCATCAAAAACGCGTACTGTAGCTACAACGCCTCTGAACTGGTCAAAGTACGAGTCAAGAATAAGCGCCTTAAGAGGTGCCGTAGGATCTCCCTTTGGAGGAGAAACCAAGTACACCAAAGCCTCAAGAAGCTCGTGAATGCCCTCGCCCGTCTTGCCGGAGACGCATACTGCATCATCAGCCGGGATAGCAAGAACATCTTCAATTTCTGCTCGTACTTCTTCAGGTCGAGCAGATGGAAGGTCAATCTTATTGATTGCAGGAACAATATCCAGGTTAGCGTTCATGGCAAGCATGGCGTTTGAGACCGTTTGAGCCTCCACGCCTTGCGTTGCGTCAACAACCAGCACCGCTCCTTCACAGGCAGCCAAAGACCTTGAAACCTCGTAGGTAAAGTCAACGTGGCCTGGAGTGTCAATCAGGTTGAACTGATAGCGTTCTCCGTCATCTGCGTCATACATGACGCGGACTGCATTTTGATTTAATGGTAATTCCACGCTCACGTTCAATGTCCATAGTGTCCAAGAGCTGTGACTCCATATCGCGTTCTTCAACGGTATGAGTAAGCTCCAAAATGCGGTCACTGATGGTAGATTTACCGTGATCGATGTGCGCAACAATAGAGAAGTTGCGAATATGTGAAGTATCATGTGTATTCATAAGGAAAATAATAGCGTAAAGTACCCCCTTCGTGCTATACTTCTAAAGCTGCCTCAAACGTGTCTCAGCGAAGAGGCCTCACATAGTAAACACCGAAAGGAACCGCACGTGGCTAACATCAAGTCTCAGAAGAAGCGTATTCTCACCGCTGAGAAGGCACGCCAGCGCAACAAGGCTGTCCGTTCCGAGCTTAAGACTGCTATTAAGGCAGTTCGCACTGCTGTTGAGGCAGGTCAGCTTGAGGACGCACAGGTTGCAGCTAATAAGGCATCCCGTCTTCTTGACAAGGCTGCTTCTAAGGCATCGTACACAAGAATCAGGCTGCTCAGCGTAAGAGCGGCGTTCAGAAGCTTGTTAACACCCTTAAGTAGTTCTTATCTACTTTTAAACTTTTTAAAACGGACTCCTTGGAGTCCGTTTTTTCTTACCTGAATTCTTTGAATCTACACATTTGCGACGCCGCACAGAGCAAAGATAAGCTTGGTCATTGTGGTTGTTTTATCTTCTCCACTCTTAAGACCACGTTCTGCATCTGCACAGAGGCCCAGAATATGTTCAAGCTCGCCATCTGCAAATTGACGCGCCCATCGTGCATAATTTCTTACTTGCCAGTCCTGCTTGCCCAAAACTGGAGCAATTTCCCGCTCTGTACCTCGCTTAACCATAGACCTGGCGCAAATAAGCTCTCTTACGCGTCCAGTCATAAGTGACAGATTTCCAATAGCTCCCGATTCATCCATCTGACTGTAAAGCTCCAAAGCCTTTTGAGCATTTCTCGCTGATAAGCTGTCGAGAAAATCCCACGGCTTAACCTCAACCACTCGTGCAACATGAGTTTCTACAAACTGAACGTCAATTGCACCAGGACGACCCAGCAGAGCTGCTAGAGATTTAACTTGAGAATCGAGCATGGTGGTATTATCGCCAACACGACTTACAAGCTCGTTGGCCACATTTGCTGGAATTTGTAGCCCATACTTTCTTCCAATATCTCCTATATATTTAGGCAATTCACTTCTGGTCATTGCACCGCAATTAATAACTGCGAGCTTACCTAAAGCGTCAACTGCTTTGTAGAGCCTTGTTGTTTTTGCAAGCGTCTTTGCAGAAAGCATCAGTGTAGTAGTTGGATTAGGATTTTTAGATACTCCACAAGAGCTTCTGATACAGACTTAGGCAATTTACCAGCATCATCAATAACAACAATTCGCCTAAAATCACCCATAGGAAGTGTTTGAGCAGAAGACAAAACAGATTCTGGAGTCAGCTCAGCGCTTACAGAAATCTCATCAAGGTTAAAGGTAATAAAGCTCTGGTTAAGACGGCTTTTAAGCTTATTAATAGCCCTTGCACGCTTCATCTCATCAGGGCCAACAGCCAAATATGCAGCTAGTAACTTAGCCTGCTCCGCCATCTTTTTCCTCCTCTAATTCTGTATCTACTTTAGCATGTTGCACGCTCACCCTAGGTCCATGTTCTCCAGGAAATACCGTGACGTCTCCATAATCTTTTGTGCAATAAAATCTTGCACCAACACCCTCTAAGATATCCACCGCTTCCTGTTTAGGATGTCCATAACGATTATTCTTTCCAGCACTTGCAACTGCTACCTCGGGTTTTAGTGCGCGAGCAGTTTCTGGATAGAGTGACTTTGCCGCTCCATGATGTCCAACTTTTAAGAAATCAATATCTCCAACATCACCCGATGTCACCGTCTCTTTTGTTTGATCTCTTTCAGCATCTCCCGTTAAAAGCGTAGTTAAAGTATTTTGCCCATCGTTATACGTCACATAGAGCTCAACCGACGCATTATTAGCTTCTTTAGCTTTATATCCCCTATGTGGCCACACTACCCGGACATGAAAGCGACCAACATCAAATTCATCACCATATAAAACTTCATAGGAACCACTACCGGAAATCCTCTGAATGGCTTTTTGTAACTCAGGCTTTTCTTGCTTTGTTATTCCTTCTCCAACTAATACCCGGCCCGCCTTTACCGAGCCAACCATATACCTCACGCCACCAGCATGGTCCTCATCAAGGTGTGTAAGCAAAATTGCATCAAGATATGAAATGTGTTGTCGCTCCAGAGCATCGTTAACCACATCTCCCACGCTTGTATCTACAAGCAGAGAGTGCGCGCCATCACTCAGCAATATGGCATCTCCCTGACCAATATCCATCACACAAATCCTTGTTGGCGAGAAAAACCTCCAATAGATACTTAAACCCAAAATAAGCATGGCTACCATTGCACATATACCAACTAAAACCGCTCTTTTTCCCTTAGGCCAAAACAAATAGAGCACCACCATTGCCGCAAACACAAGCAATGAAACTATCCAACTTATGTCAGTTAACGACACACTTGCAAAAGATCTTTCAGATAAAAAAGAAGCGAGAATCTCTATAAGCTGACCAAGAGAATCTACGAGAAAAAGAGCAATATCTTGAACTGGCTTAAAGCCACTAAAAACTATTACCCCAATTCCAAATAAGCTCAGAAGAGAAAACAAGCTTGTAATTAAGGCACTTGAGAGAGGTGCAAGTAACGAAAAGTGACCAAAATACACACATGAAATTGGAAGGCATGAGAGCTGAGCAACTGTTGTCGCACACATAGTGTTACGTACATGAGAAAACGGTTTTCTCAAAACCTTCTGCACTTTTCCATAGCCAGATACGTGAAAGGCAATTTTTGCATAGTACTGAGCAAGGCTGCCGTATATATTCATTCCAAAAATACAAGCTAGTGACAAGGTAAAAGCAATGTTTACGCTCAGCTGTGGATCAACACAGAGCATGAGTAGAGCCAGAGTAGAAACAGCAGATAGTGTGTGTTGTTTCCTGCCAACACATTGCATAACGTATTTTTGTTCAACAAGAAGTATTGCCCTTATTGCAGACGCAGGTAATCCACAGAAAAGCGCGTAACTACTGAGAAAAATTAAATTCAATACTCCTCTCAAAAATGGCTTTAACGTCAACTTTTTAAGCAAAGCATCAATAAAGGTAGAGAGAATTACCATGTGACAACTAGATATGGCTATAAGGTGCATTAAGCCAATACGCATAAATATCCGAGGAATGTTAAAGCTATACAAGCTAGGTCTATAGGCACAAAGGCCACACGCAGCCAATGCTCGACCAAAGCTCGCCTCTGGCTGAAGTTGAGAAATGCAGCTTCTCTAAATTGAGCAACTTCTCCAATAATTCCCTCATCATAAAATGTGGAATTTACCTTGGTTATCTGAATTGAACCAAGTACTCCTCTCTTAAATTGTTCTTCTGAAAACTCCTTATCTTTATAGTGTGTAAACCTACCTTCACAACAAAGATGAGTTTCTCGCAAGAATGGTTCCTTGGCATGTATGCCCACAAATCCAATACAACTACCTTGGTAAAAGACAGACGCCTGACCAGTCCATGCATGATTTTTATAGACTAAATCTCTTGATACGACTAATTCAAAATTATGTATAGCAGTTGACTCTAAAAGATCCACCGATGTCATTTGACTGACATATATAAAGGAAGATCTGATTAGGATTATTACAAGTGAAAGTAAAACCACTCCAACAGTCATAAGGCTGGTATGCGCGTACTTTACGTACCAAAGTCCTAAGGCTGCCGCCATGCAGCTTCCTAAAATCTGAAGCAAAATAGTATCAAGCATTACGTTTCTTGCGATAAAAACATGCAGCCATACGCAAACAAATAGCAAGACACAAAGGCTATACGGAATAAAAGGCCTAGTGGGTTGTTCTATCACCTTAGACACGAATATTGTCCTTGAGCTGATTAAACTTTTTCTGGCCAATTCCAGAAACACGCATCAGATCTTCAGTTGTTTTAAAAGGACCGTTCTTTTGTCTGTCTGCAACAATTCGCTGAGCCAGCCCTTCTCCCACACCTTGAAGCTTAGTTAATTCTTCTACAGTTGCTCGATTAATATCTACAACCGTCTTTTTATCTCTCTTCGTATTTGTTGGCTTATTGCTTGTGGCTTTATTTTGCTCTGGCTGTGGAATCTCTGGTGGCGGCTCTTCTCCCTTTTTAGGAATATATATTTTTTGACCATCTTCAACAGGAGATGCTAGATTAATCCCTTGACTGTTTGCCTCTTCAGTTAAACCTCCTGCTATTTGAATAGCATCATTCACGCGTGGGTTTGCCATTTGTAGAGCGTAAAGTCCTGGCGACTTAACAGCTCCATCAACATGAACCATCATTTGAGGAGAGGCTTCTTTAATCTTATGATCAGCTCCTGGCTGATCTGTAGCATTATCTTCTTCCGTATGTTGTGGATTTTCTGCAACAGTCACTCCTTGCGTAGAGTCTGCTTGATTATGTGATCTATCAAAAGACTCCGATGTTCCAGCAGAAATTATTCCAATTAATACAACTGCTGACACAATAGCTAGTACAACCACAGCGGCAACCGCTATGAGTTGTTGCTGAGATAGATTAAACCTTCTCATCAATTTATTAATTATTTGAGTGCGGTTATTTGAAATCTGAGCCATACAATCACCTCAGATTTATATTCAACTATTAGGTTAATGAGAAGCGCTACTTTTAAAGATTCATCTAATAGCTTTGTCCTAAAACTGCTGGTAATCTGACACAGTTATCAACAATTGCCAGATATGTTACACAAACCAACAAGAACAAAATTGTCCTAAATAAGATTATCAATCCACTCAAATAAAAAAATCCGCCCTTTTACAGGACGGATTCTAAAAATGCATCTATGCAAAGCCATCAAAGCCTTTGAACTGCAGAAATATTCTAGTCAGTAATAAACTCTGCAGGAGCAAGCTCTTTATGACGAGCAGCAAGTGTTTTTGGTGGCTTATATGAAGGACACTGACTAAAGTCAATGTACTCAATATGCTGCATAAGGTCATCAATCATGGCTTCATGATCAAAAGAATTCCATGCCTCAAGCACTTCTCGCATTCTTGCGTGAGTCTCGGGTCTGCGAGGCATAAACAATGTGCAGCAATCAGGAGCCGTCTGCGTTGAGATATCAAATGTATTGATGTCTTGGGCACGGCGGATGATTTCTTGCTTGTCAGAGCCAATCAGAGGCCTCAAAACAGGTATGGTAACCGCCTCGTTGACAGCAGCAATATTATCCAGCGTCTGAGAAGCAACTTGGCCAAGTGACTCGCCAGTTACCAGCGCTTTAGCGCCCTCAAGCTCTGCAATCTTCTGCGCAATGATGTACATCACGCGACGATACATAATGACACGAAGAGCCTGTGGAACAGCAAGAGAAATCTCACGCTGATGCTCGCCAAAAGGCACAACATACATTCTGCCAATAAGACCAGCAGGCTCAAGTGCCTCAATAATATCCTGACACAGATATTCGCTGGTATCGGAAGTCATAGGGCGGCCAGAGAAGTGAACTGGAATAACCGTAGCACCTCTGCGACCAACCATCCATGTCGCAACAGGAGAATCAATACCGCTTGAAAGAAGCGATACTACTTTGCCAGCAGTGCCAACAGGAAGACCGCCAACGCCGTGAATAGATGCGGCGTAAACATATACGTTGCCCTGAACAACATGCACATAGACCGTCATGTCTGGATTATGCATCTGAACTTTTTTATCAGGGAAGTTCTCACAAAGTACTGCGCCTACAAGCTGGTTAATCTCAATGGAATGCTTTGGATAGACCGTTGAGGAACGGCGAGCATGCACTTTGAACGTAGTAAAGTCACCGGACTCCCCCAGCGCCTTCACGGCGGCGTTACAAAACTCCTGCTCATCTAAGCCACAGCGATACGCCAAAGAAGCGCGAGCAACACCAGGAACCTGAGCCACGGCATGTTGCAGCTCTTCAGTTGCTTGTTTATCAGTGGTTTCTACAAGAAGGTAGCCAGAAATGCGAGAAACCCCCGCCACTGGAAAGTGTCGGAGGGCTCGTCGCAAATTTGTTACCAACTGATTTTCAAAAGTGGATCGGTTCTTACCCTTTAAACCAATTTCGTGGTAGTGAACCAGACATACTCTTTCAGTCATAACTCTTAGTAAACGATGGTGTTCTCGCCCTTAATTGCCTCGTCAAAAGACTCTTTAACAAAGCCAAGGGTACCGTCGTTAATCTCTTTCATAGCAATAGAGACAGAATCTTTACCACTTGCAACAGTAGTAATGTCATCAAAATCCTGAACAGCGGTTACACGCAGGTGCTGACCGTGAAGCATATTGTTAATATCGCAAGCACGCTTAGAAGCAAGAGAGCAAAGCAAGAATGGATTCTGCTCAGTCCTCTGAAGCAGGCTGTCAATCTCAGGCTTAATAACAGACATTAAAGCTGACCTCCGTCTGATTCATAGTCATCAAAAACTTCCTCGAGCTTGCTGAGAGCAGTCTCAAGGTTGTCGTTCACAATGCAAACAGTATAGTCGTTTGCATACTCCATTTCACGTGACGCATTAGAAAGTCTCGTAAAAATGGTCTTCTCGTCTTCTGTACCGCGACCTCTAAGACGCTGTTCAAGCTCTTCAAATGAAGGTGGTTTAATAAAGACGAGAATGGCGTTGGGGTATTGTTTGTGGACCATAAGTCCACCCTGAACGTCAATCTCTAGAACAACAGACTGACCTGCAGAAATCAGGCGATCAACCTCGGATTTGAGCGTGCCATAGCAATGACCATGAACATGAGCCCACTCAAGGAATTCACCAGCATCAACGCGCTTTTTAAATTCTTCATCGGAGAGAAAATGATACGCAACTCCATCGACTTCTCCTGGTCGTGGAGAGCGTGTAGTAGCCGAAACCGTCAGGCCTAGGTTTGGGCGCTTGTCCCTCAACAGAGAGACAAGCGTTCCTTTTTCCCTACACCTGACGGTCCAGATACTACAAAAAGTTTGGCTGAACGAGCCACTACTTGGTCAGTGCCTCGAGGAGCTGCTCACGCTGACGAGCGCCAAGGCCCTTAACGCGGCGAGTTGCGGAAATTCCGAGCTCGTCCATAATCTTTGCTGCCTTTGCCTTGCCATAGCCAGGAAGGGACTCGATAAGAGCGGAAACCTTCATACGCTCAGCAATAGGATCGGTAGAATCAAGGACCTCTTTAAGGGAGACCTTACCAGTCTTAACCTTCTCGCGAAGCTCTGCGCGAGCGTGACGAGCCTGAGCTGCCTTCTCAAGTGCTGCCTTGCGCTGCTCATCGGTAAGTGTAGGTAGAGCCATTGTTCCTCCAAACATCGTTTTCGTACGTCATATACGAAACTCAATTTAATGTGCCTTTTGCACTTCAGCAAAATAGTTTGCCACATAACACGTTATTTACAAGGGGTTTTTTAATATTTACGCATCAAAAACCACCTGTTCACCATAATTCCAAAAAAACTTTTGCTAATTTTTAAGCTCAGAAATGATGGCTTCAAATGCTTCAACTGGATCGTTTGCGCAGGTAATTGGCCTACCAACTACCAATTTGCTTGCTCCGGCCTTAATTGCTGCAGAAGGTGTGGAGATTCTGACTTGATCGCCTTCTCGGCACCCTCTGGACGTACTCCTGGGGTCACAATGAGTGCATTTGGTCCTAAAAGCTCTCTCATTTCCTGTGCTTCCTGAGGCGAGCAGACAATTCCGTCAGCACCAGCGCTGTAAGAAAGAGAAGCCAAACGAGCAACCTCGTCCTTAATGGAACCATCAACACCAATAGAATGGAGCGCATCCTCGTCCATACTGGTGAGGACAGAAATAGCCACTAGCTTGGTACGGCCGGACTCATCAACGCCACGCTCTACGGCAGCCTCTTCTGAACCCTCACGACCAGCAGAAATCATCTGAGCGGTTCCCAGGCCGTGAATAGAAAGAATGTCTGCGCCAGAAAGCGATGCAGAGTGGACAGCGCCCTTAACCTGGAATGGAATGTCATGCACCTTGAGGTCCAAGAACACCTTGAAGCACGTGTGTGCATCTCGTCCACCATCGAGGGTCCGTAGCGATAAAAGAGCGTCATGCCAACCTTAACCCAGCGTGCATGGCCGGCGAGAAGATCGGTGAGCTCCAGAGCTCTTTCTCTTGTGCAATCAAGCGCAACAATAACGGCGTCGCGTGCCTGCTCGTCTGTTAGCATTCAACAGCTCCAATCAACTCGTGGATGTCAGATACTCCCTGAGACTTTGCCCAGTCAGTAAGCTCGTTCAGAATACGTGGAGCACACATTGGGTCGTAAAGGTTTGCAGAACCCACCGAGACAGCCGTAGCGCCCGCAAGGATAAACTCTGCAGCATCCTCGCCCGTTTCTACGCCACCAACGCCACAGATAGGAATGGAGACCGCACTTGCGCACTCCCAGACCATGCGAACAGCAGCGTTATGACAGAGAGGACCACTCAGACCGCCAGTTGGCTTAGAGAGCCTGCTCTTTCTGGTGTGAACATTAATTGACATACCAGGGATGGAGTTGATGAGCGTTAGACCATCTGCGCCTTCAGCCTCAAAAGCCTTACCAATCTCGGCAACGTTGACGGGGGCCATCTTAACCAGAATAGGCAGCTTTGTCAGAGGACGAACTGCCTTCATAATCTCTGTAGCCTGCTCTGGAGTACCACCGAGGGGCTTACCGCCCTTCTCGAGATTTGGACAACTCACGTTAAGCTCAATAGCTGAGATGTGTGGATTAAGCTCTTCAAGGCGCTCGACAACATCAATCATCTCCTGAACGGAGTGTGCCGCCATCTGCATGATGACGCGCGTACCACGGCCTTCAAGATCTTTCATGTAGTCATCAGTGTGGGCGATAAAATCGTCCACACCAGGATTGGCAAGGCCAACGCTGTTCATCATGCCGCCGTTGAGCTCACACATACGAGGAGCTGGGTTTCCTTCCCAAGGAACGCGAGCAACACCCTTCATAGTGATGGCGCCAAGCAGAGAAACATCGTAGAAACCCTCAAACTGCCAACCGTAGCCAAAGGTACCCGCAGCAGTATTGATAGGATTTTTCATCTGGATACCGCCAAGATTGACGGCCATGTTTACCTGATCTACCATGCGATCTCCTTTGCCTCAAAGACAGGTCCAACCATGCAAGCAGACGCATAGCCGCCCTTAGCAAGTGGGACATTGCAGGTGTTGCATGCGCCAAAGGCGCAGCTCATCATACGCTCCATAGAAACCTGACAGGCAACGTTGTTGGCAATTGCAAGCTTGGCCACGCTTCTCATCATAGGCTCTGGACCGCAGGTATACACAGCGTCCCAAACACCTTGGCTCAAAGGTTCCTCCAAAGCTGCTGTTACAAAGCCCTTGGTACCCTTAGAACCGTCATCCGTTGTGACATACACGTTCTGTGCGCCCAAGGCGAGAAGATCTTCTTCTCCAAAGAGTTTCTCGGCAGTTTGTGCGCCAATGACCGCGTCAAACTCAACACCTAGCTCGGTAAGCTTACGAGCCGCTGCAATAATTGGTGTGATGCCCACACCTCCTGCTACCAGGACGCTTCTCTTGCTAGAGGCGTTGAGACGCCAAGGACGACCACATGGAGCCGTCATGTCACTGGCATCACCAGGCTTCATCTGAGAAAGCCTGCGCGTGCCCTCACCTACCGTTGCGTAGATAAGCTCGAGCGTATCGGTTGCTTTATCAGCAAGCGAGAAGGACAGTGGGATGCGAAGAATGTGGCGCTTATCGCCTGGCACATTGACGTTTACAAACTGTCCAGGCTCCAAGGATTTACAAAGACCTGGCACCTTGAGCTGGGCTCTATACAGATTCTGAGCAACCTGAGTATTACTCAGAACCGTAAAGTCAAATACCTGTACATTTCCACGTAGTGGCATTACTTTTCCCCTCCAGGAACAACTACTTCATTGGCAAGAACTCGCTTGCCATCAACAAACACATCTGTTGCAACACCATAGAGCTCAGCGCCAATGAAGGCGGAGTTCTTGGACTTGCTCTCAAAATACTCTGTCGTAATCTGAACCTTCTTTTCTGGGTCAAAAAGGGTCAGGTCAGCCTTGTAGCCTGCAGCAATCTTAACAGGCGCTAGACGCAGAATACGGCGAGGATTAACGGCCATTGCGCGAACAAGACCAGTGTAAGAAAGCTTATTGGTGCGCACCATATTAGTGATCATCAAAGGCAGCGAGGTCTCAAGGCCAATGCAGCCAAAGTAAGAGATTTCCCACTCACAGTCCTTCTCGTGAGCTGCATGAGGTGCATGGTCGGTAACAATACAATCAACCGTACCGTCTGCGACTGCAGCCTGAAGAGCAAGCGCATCCTCAGCAGTTCTGAGCGGTGGATTCATCTTAAGGTTGGTGTTATACGTATCAGTGATGTCGTCCTCAGACAGGAAGAGGTGGTGAGGGCAAACCTCAGCAGTAACAGGCAGACCCTCCTTTTTGGCTGCGCGTACCAGCTCTGCTCCCCTGCCCGTTGAAATGTGGCAGATGTGCAGAGGACAACCAGTAAGGCGGCAAAGATCAATGTCTCTGGAAATCTCCAGCTCCTCGCCAAGTGCCGGCCAGCCAAACATGCCAAGGCGCGTACTTGCGCGGCCCTCGTTAACAACACCACCAGCACTGATGGACTCAATCTCACAGTGAGCAGCAACAACGCGATCAAACTGAGAAACGTACTCCATAACGGTGCGCATCATACCAGCGCTTTGTACACCATGGCCATCGTCAGAGAACGCCGATGCACCTTCGTCAACCATATTGCCAATCTCAGCAAGCTCTTGACCCTTAGAACCCTTGGTCAAAGCACCCATAGGACGAACATGAATCAAACCAACCTCATTGCCACGATCAATCTGGAAGCGAACAGCAGGCCCGTTATCGGTAACAGGATTGGTGTTTGGCATAGTAGCAACGTCAGTAAAGCCACCATGAACCGCAGCTCTAGAGCCCGTCTCAATGGTCTCCTTGTACTCAAAACCAGGATCTCTAAAGTGGACATGCATATCAACGAGGCCAGGAGTCAGCACCTTGCCTTTTGCATCAATAACAGTATCGCCCTCTTGAGGTGCAACGGTTGCCGCAACTTCAGCAATAGTTTCTCCCTCAATACGAACGTCCAGTACCGCATCAAGATTAAGCTGCGGGTCTACAACACGCGCGCCCTTAAGCAGAAATGCCATCAGAGTCTCCTCCCAGAAGCAAATACATTGCGGCCATGCGCGTCAAAACGCCTGCATTGACCTGGTCAAGAATACGAGAGCGAGCGCAATCGGCCACCTCGCTGTTAATTTCCATGCCACGGTTCATAGGACCTGGGTGGCAGATGATTGCCTCAGGCTTCATCAACTTGCTGCGGCGCTCGTCAAGACCCCACAGCCTGTTGTACTCACGGCGAGAAGGAATAGGAGCTCCCTCCATACGCTCCAGCTGAACACGAAGCATGTACACGACGTCAACATCACCAATGACTCATCAAAGTGTGAGGTCTGATAGCAGCCAAACCAGCTTGGATCATCTACGTGGAATGTTGGAGGTCCAACTAGAACAACCTCTGCACCCATAGTCTTAAGTGCTGGCACCAAAGAGCCAACAACGCGGCTATGAGAAAGGTCGCCAACAATAGCAACTTTAAGGCCGTCTAAGTGTCCAAAGTTCTTGCGAATGGTATAGAGGTCAAGCATTGCCTGCGTTGGGTGCTGATGCTTACCGTCGCCAGCGTTAATGACAACCGCATCAGTGTGCTCGGTAATCTTTTGTGGCGTACCTGCAAGTCTTGCGCGGCAGATAAACATATCAACGTTCATAGCATCGATAGTCTGGATGGTATCTGCCAGTGACTCTCCCTTAACAACAGACGAGGTTGAACCTCCCATGTTCAAAGCGTCTGCAGAGAGGCGTTTCTCGGCAAGCTCAAATGAGGAGCGAGTCCTGGTGGAAGGCTCCAAAAACAGGTTTACGATAGTGCGACCGCGAAGTGCCGGCACCTTTTTAATGTCTCTGTTATTTACAGCTTCAAACGACTGAGCTGTATCAAGAATCTGCTGGATATCGTCACGCGTCAGGCTGTTTGTATCAATCAAATGTTTAACTGAAAGCATTAGTTTCCTCCCTCAATAAAGGGGTCAGAAAAGTCAGCTTCATACAGCAAGACGCAGTCCTGACCATCAATTTCTTTAACATTTAAGCTGACTACCTGGCTCTTTGAAGAAGGAACATTCTTTCCCACATAGTCAGGTCTAATAGGAAGCTCGCGATGACCACGATCAACAACAACTGCTAGCTGAACGCGCTCAGGACGACCATAGTCGATGAGCGCATCAAGTGCTGCTCTGATAGTTCTTCCTGTCTGAAGAACATCGTCTACCAGCACAACGCTTGTACCTGTAATATCAAAATCGATATTAGTTGCGTGGAGAACCGGTGCGGTGTTTCTTCTAAAATCATCGCGATAAAAACTGATATCAAGTGACCCAACTTTTGGCTTAAATCCGGTAAAACTCAAAATCTTTTCTGCAAGACGAGAAGCCAAAACCTCTCCACGGCGAATAATGCCCACCAAAGCAACGTTTTCAATTGAATCGTTATTCTCGACAATTTCGTGAGCAATACGCGTAAGAATGCGGTCAAGGGACTGCTCGTCCACAATGAGAGAGTGCGAACCTTCTTGAGCCATAGCGCCTCCAATAAAAAAGATACCTCACCTGACCAGGCACAAGGTATCCAAAAGGCAAAACTATGACTATGAGCCTTACGGGTATCTCGTACCACATTTAAAGACACACATATTGTACTCGTACAGAGCCTAACTTTTGGTTAGGAATTTTAATTATCTCTTGAGGTGCTCGTAAGCTTCACAAACTTCGTCTACAGGACCAAGCATGCGCTGCTTACCCTTCTCAATCCAAATGGCGCGGTCACAAATGCGTTGGACCAGGTCAATAGAGTGAGAAACCAGAAGGACCGTAACATTATTAGAAGCAACGAGCTCTTTAATGCGGTTCTCGCACTTTTGCTGGAAGAGGAAGTCTCCAACCGAGAGCGTCTCGTCAACAATGAGCAGGTCAGGCTCTGTGACCGTAGCAATTGCAAAAGCAATACGTGCCACCATACCAGACGAGTAATTCTTGAGCGGCATGTCCATAAAGCCCTCAAGCTCAGCAAACTCCACAATCTGGTCAAAGTGCGAATCAATAAACTCTTTCTTGTAACCAAGAAGAGCACCGTTAAGGTAGATATTCTCTTTAGCGGTCAGCTCCATGTCAAAGCCAGCACCCAGCTCAATAAGAGGCGCAATAGTACCTTTGACCTCGCACGTTCCCTTAGAGGGCTCAAGTACGCCAGCAATGATTTTGAGCATGGTGGACTTGCCGGAGCCATTTGTGCCCACCAGGCCAAAAGCCTCGCCGCGTTTGACCTCAAACGAGATGTCATCAAGAGCCTTGAACTCTTTGAAAGCAACCTCGCCGCGTGCAAAAGCAATAAAGTACTCTTTCAGCGAGTTGAACTGCTCTGAAGCAATATTAAAGATCTCTGAAACGCCGTTTACCGCAACAACCGTCTCTGCGTCTTCAGAAGGAAGTGGTGGACGCATAAAATCGTCTTCACCAGCAACAACTACCCAAGCGGTAACTGTTTGAGGATTGTTGTGTGTATCAAATGCATCAATGTAGAGATGATAACGACCAGGCTCTGGAAAGGTGTACGTCCACGAAGTATTAGGAATTGAGTCGCCAAACTGGTGCTCCGTGGTATCCCAGAAGCCCTCATCCCAGCGGTCATTCAAGCTCCATACATAATGAAATTTGAAGCCCTCAGGATCTGCACCAATAATCTTAGGAGTAGCAGTTACAGTCTCTCCTGCACGAATCTCGTGCGTATCCAAAGAAACCTGAACTGACCAGCCTAGTTCTTTATTTGGTGACTCAGACATACAACTCCTCTAATCAACTATTGCCTGAACAGTATAGCTGATTATGGCGAGAAACCCGACTTTTTAAGAGACTTCTCTACTTCTGTGGTGCTGCTGTGGTGGTACGAACAATAAGCTTTGGAGCAATTCTAATTGCCTCAGGCTCATACCCTGGCTCAGATGCGCGAATTGCATGCTCAAGAGCGACGCGCCCACGCTCTAGCAGGTTAAAGCGAACGGTGGTCAGCGAGAAGTTTGGCAGATAGTCTTCAAGAGAGTCGTCGACACCAACAATGCTGACATCATCTGGCACGCTGAGCCCTACCTCTTCAAACGCTGCAATGACACCAAGCGCCATCTGGTCATTTGCCGCATACACCGCAGTAAAATTACGGTTTTCTCGCAGTTTTTTACCAATTTCATAGCCGCTGTTAGCAGTCCAGTCACCAGCAAGTGGCTCAACAATTTCCAGGCCATACTCAGACATGGCATCTCGCCAGCCCTTCTCGCGAAATTGCGAGTCAATGGAGTATGAAGGGCCTGCTACAAAACGGATTTTGCGGTGACCGAGCTCATAGAGGTGGTCGATAACAAGCTTTGAGCAACCATACTGATCAGAGTCAACAGTTGTGCAATAGGGATGCTCGTGCATGGTAAGAAGGACTGTTCCAAGGCCTGGCTGCGGCACAAATGATTCAAAATCTGATGCCATAAGGCTCATGCTAATAATCATGCCGTCAACGGGAAGATTTGACATACGATAAGAAATGTCCTGCAGGCAGAGGCCGTCGTCGGAGCCTTTCTCAATCATTGTAATTGCATATTCATGCTCACGAGCTGCAGAAACAATACCATCAAGCGTGGCTAAGTTACCAAACTCGCGAATGTCGTACAAGCAAAGTCCCACCGATTGATACGAGCCAGATCTCAACGATCTACCTGCAAAGCTTGGCCTAAAGCCCATAGACTCCATTGCTGCCTGGACTTTTTCTCGCGTGGCCTTGCTGACGTTCTGGGCGCCATTAGCAACACGAGAAACGGTCTGCTGAGAAACACCAGCAACTTGCGCAACATCAGCCATTGAAACAGAGCGCTTATTTGAGCTAGAACTATACGAGCGAGTCACGAATTCCTCCGATTATCTGCTTGTTTACGTACTCATACTAACAGGCAGATTGACATAACGCGATAAAATTGCATATTTATCAGCAAATTAAACGCTCACGGTAAAAAAAGAACCGTTCGGCGAGAAGGACTTTTGACCTGCGCTCTAACCGTTTGCCCCCGCAAAAATACCACTGACTGAAAACTTAATAATTTCCTGTTAGTTCGTTATGAGTACGTTAACATAGTAAGGGTAATGCACTATGAGTGGTATCTCGGAGGTATCCGATGATTGATGTTCGACCTTTTGATAGTTTTGTTAACTCCCCTGCTGCGCTTACCTATACTATTCGCGGCGCTCATTCAGCAGTTAAATTGAGCAATTTTGGTGCAACCATTCTTGGCATTTCTGTACCAGATATCTATGGCACGCAAGCAGATGTCGTTCTTGGCTATGGCTTGTTTGACTTGTATTTAGATAACCCCGCCTGCTTTGGCGCATCCATTGGACCTTCTGCTAATCGAGCAGATAAAGCAGAAATCCCGCTTAATGGAGTTGTCTATCACCTTCCTAAAAACAACGGTCCAGACAATCAAAATAACCTGCACACTGATTTAGTTGCTGGTATCCATAAGCGCATTTGGCAGGCAGAAATTGATGAAGCGCATAATACGGTAACCTTCAGCATTAACCTGGTAGATGGAGAATATGGACTACCAGGAAACCGCCACATTACCGCAACCTATAAGCTTGTTGAAGAGGGCGCGCAGTCAACGGTAAATCTTACGTATACCTGCACAACCGATGCCGCAACATTCATAAACATGACTAACCACGTCTACTTCAACCTTAATGGTCATGATTCTGGAGATGTCTGCGGTCATAGTCTGACCATTCATGCAGATTCGTATCTGCCTCTACGAGAAGACTCGGTTTCCGCAGGAACCATCGATGCTGTTGCAGGAACTCCCTTTGATTTCCGCACGCCTAAGACCATTGGTAAAGATCTTGGTGTAGAAAACAAGCAGCTCAACATTGCTCATGGCTATGATCACTGCTTTGCCATTAACAACTATGAAAACGGTCAGTTGCGCCCTGCCCTTCTCGCCACATCAGAAAGCGGACGCTCGCTTGAGATTCAAATTACCGCTCCAGGTGCTCATCTTTATACCGGCAACTGGATTGATGAGGCACGTGCAAAAGACGGCGCTATTTACAAGCCCCAAGCTGGTTTTGCATTTGAGAGCGAGTTTTATCCAGATTGTGCTCACCATGCAGAGTGGCCTCAGCCCACATGCACGCCTGAGCAGCCATACAGCTCACAGATTGTTTATCGATTCTTTTAAGGTTCACGTAGCTTCACAAGCATCACAGGGAAAGGAACACCATGGCTCACACGTTTGACGAGAAAACCACAGCTCAGCTCAATCGCGCAAAAGAGCACTTTGAGCAAATGTTTGGAAAAGCTGACCGCTATCTTGCGGTACATGCGCCTGGTCGCTCCGAGATTGCAGGAAACCATACTGACCACGAGGGCGGTCATGTCATCGCTGGTGCCCTAGACGTTGCTATTGATGCCATTTGTGCCCCTAACAACCTGGGCGTTATTCGTGTAGCCAGTGTTGGATATGATCCTTTTGAGGTTGACTACACAAACCTTGAGCCCTCCGAAGCTGAGTATCTGAGCACTAAGGCTATTGTTCGTGGTATGGCAGCAAACCTGGTCAAACTTGGTTTGAGCCATCCGGCTTTGACATGGCGGTAGTAAGCAATGTTCCTGGTGGCGGCGGACTTTCTTCCTCTGCTGCGTTTGAGGCTGCAGCAGGCCGTGCAATGGAAGCTCTCTGGGAAGGTGGCAGCGATATTTCTGCTGTAAAACTTGCCCAAATGAGCCAGAACACAGAAAACGTTTACTTTGGTAAGCCGTGCGGTCTTATGGATCAGCTCGCTGTTTGCCTTGGCGGCCTTGCCTTCATGAACTTTGAAGATCCCGCAGAGCCCAAGGCAGAAAAGCTTGACCTCAACTTTGAGGATTACGGCTATGCTCTCTGCCTTGTTGACGTTGGTTGTGATCACGTTGCTTTTACTGATGAGTATGCCGCTGTTCCTGTTGAGATGCAGAAAGTTGCCGCGGCCTTTGGCAAGACTCGCCTCTCTGAGGTTCCCGTTGAAGACTTCCAAGCCCGCGTCAATGAGCTGCGAGAAGATCTTGGAGACCGAGCTCTTCTCCGCGCTATTCACTACTGGTACGAGAATGACCTGGTAGACAAGAGATGGGCAGATCTTCAGAACTCTGATATTGAGTCCTTTATTGCACTCACCAACGCTTCTGGCGCAAGTTCTGGTATGTACCTGCAGAACGTTTCCACTTCTGGCTCATATCAGCCGGCTATGCTTGCCCTTGGCTTGGCTGAGAGCATCTTAAAAGGTTCTGGCGCTGTTCGTATTCACGGCGGCGGTTTTGGCGGCTCTATCCAGTGCTTTGTTCCTCTCGCCCTTGTCGAGACCTTTATCGCACAGATGAACCAGTGGTTTGGCGAAGGCGCTTGCCGCCACTACGCTATCTCTGACCAGGGAGCTTGTGCACAATGGCTGTAGCAGATAACGAAAGCGCGCTCTGCATTCAGCAGCTTGTTGCATATGCATGCGAGCGCGGACTTATTCAAACTGATGATCTGACCTGGTGTTATAACGCTCTGCTGGATATGCTCTCGTACGAGGGTCCGGCTCCCATTAAGTCTTGGGAGAAGATTGACCTGACGTCGTTTAATCTTGATCAGACGCTGGCCGAGCTTGCTCGTCTAGCTGTTTCTCATGGACTTGTCGAGAACACCCAGAGTGGCGAGGACTCTTTTGCTATGCGCGTTATGGGTCTTCTGCTGCCAAAGCCTTCCGAGGTCGCACGCCATTTCAACGAGTTGTACGCTTCTGAGGGACCTCGCGCTGCAACTGACTGGTTCTACACACTCTGCTGTGATGCTGGCTACGTCAGAAGAAGCGCCATTGCTAGAAACATCACCTGGACTACACCAACTACCTGGGGAGATCTTGAGATCACCATCAACCTCTCCAAGCCAGAAAAAGATCCTCGTGAGATTGCAGCAGCTAAAACAGCTCAAAACACTTCTGGCGAGAAGTACCCCGCATGCCAACTCTGTCTGGATAATGAGGGCTACTCTGGACGCGGCGCTTCGTCTGGTGCAGGCGCTCATCCTGCCAGACAGAACCTGCGCATCATCCCCATTGAACTCAATCAGCATCGTTGGGGATTCCAGTACAGTCCATACGCGTACTTTAACGAGCACTGCATTGCCATGAACTCGGATCACATTCCTATGCACATTGATCACGAGGCGCTCGTCAATCTCTTTGACTTTGTGGACAGATTCCCCCACTACTTTATTGGCTCTAATGCCGACCTGCCTATTGTGGGTGGATCGATCCTCTCGCACGATCACTATCAGGGCGGACGTTACGAGTTCCCTATGATGCGCGCGGAAGTTGCGGAAGAGTTTGAACTCAAGCAGTTCCCCGAGGTAGCGGGCGCAATTCTTAAGTGGCCGCTCTCTGTCCTCTGCCTCTCCTCCACCAGTCGAGAAGAAGCACTCAAGGCTGCGGAGTTTATCATCACTGCATGGCGCTCCTATACCGACGAATCCGTCTCTGTTTACGCGCAAACTGATGGCGAGCTCCACAACACGGTTACCCCTGTTGTCCGCAAGCTAGAAGATGGCACCTACGAGGTCTTTCTTGCATTGCGCTGCAACATTACCAGCGAAAAGCATCCGCTTGGCATCTTCCATCCTCATGCCGAGTATCACCACATCAAGAAAGAGAATATCGGCCTCATCGAGGTTATGGGCCTTGCTGTACTTCCTCCTCGCCTTGTGCCAGAGCTTAACAAGGTGCAGTCGGTTATGGAACAGTGTCTGGCAAATGACAAGAAAGCTAACGCAGTCTATGGACAGCTGACTACGGACTCCACCACCATCTCCCACGCTGATTGGGCTCGCCAGATCTACGCCAAGCTGCTTGAACAGGGCGACGGTTCTAGTAAGGATGCCGCTTCGAAGAAGGACATCTCTTCTCTCTCGTCTGAGCAGCTCAAAAAGTACATCTATGACGAGGTTGGCATTGTCTTCTCGCACGTTTTAGAGGATGCCGGCGTTTTCAAGTGGGACGAAGAAGGACGAGCAGCACAGCATCGCTTCCTGGAGTCTCTGTAGTCTCTGTAGTCTCTGTAGTCTCTGTAGTCGCTGATGCCCGCTGGTTCGCGCGCAGCTCATGATGTTCCACGAGCAATAACGTATCTCACAATCGCATAAATCACCCAGCAAGAGGGCCGAGAAAATCGGCTCTCTTGTTTTTTACCGCCAAACCGTCAGCCCACGACAGTTAAACAACGCTCAAGCACAGCAAAGTCAGATATTCTGTTGGTAGCGAGCTTCGATTAACGCTTCGAACACACCTATGTCGGATATTCTGAAGGCTTTGAGAGGCCTGACCACACCTATGTCGGATATTCTGTTAATAGTTAACATATTTTCCGACATAGGTGTGTTATTTCTCTGAAACTGCAGAATATCAGCCATAGATGTGCTCTCAGGGACAAAAATTGCAGATTATCCGACATAGGTGTGGTGCGAAATTTGTAAAAGGACATATGTCCGAAGAGATACCTTATTTTACCAGCTGCTTTGTAATTTTCCCGTAAAGCCACTTTTCCTTAACGTGCAAGCGCTGTCTTTCGCCAAAAAAGAGGCGTCTACGTGAGTAGACGCCTCGAAACTTGCACGTAATAGCACGCTTTCCGCACTTGCGCTGCGTTTCCGCACTTGTGGCATTCGGCGCCGCTGCGTTTCCGCACTTGCGGTGCGCGGTGCGGGAGCGCTGGCTACTTCTTCTGAACGTACTTCAAGCAGTCAAGGGTAACTGCGGTCAGGATAATAACGCCCGAGAAGACAAACTGCAGGTTGGTATCGATACCAAGAATAGTCAGTGCGTAAGTCAGTGCGGTGAAGATAAGAACACCCACGGTAACACCGGAGATCTTACCAATACCACCGGTGAACGAGACGCCACCAACAACGCAGGCTGCGATTGCGTCCATGTCCCAACCCTGGCCGTAAGCTGCGGAACCAGAGCCGACCATACGCATGCACTCGAGCCATGAACCAAATCCGTAGAGGATACCAGCCATAACAAAAGCGCCAACCATAACTCTAAAGACTGAAATACCAGAAACAGCTGCTGCCTCAGGATTTCCACCTACAGCATAAAGGTTCTTACCAAAGGTAGTCTTGTTCCAGATGAACCAAACAATAGCGATAGCTGCGATTGCCCACAAAATGATGGATGGGAATTTACCAATTCGTGGAATAACCATGTCTGGAATGGATGGCTCAATAGCGCCGAATGAAACACCCTTTGTAGCATAGGTAACAATACCAAAGATGATAAGCATGTTAGCCATGGTCGAGATGAATGGGTGCATCTTAAACTTAGCGGTAAAGAAGCCAGCAATACTGGTAAAGCACGTGCACAGGACAATACAGGTAACCAGAGCCATGATGATTCTGACAGGAATTGGAACACCAGTAAAATCAAAAGTGATACCAAAGACCTGGCCAGTATTGATGCCCTGGTGCATGATGATGGTTGAAGCGGTCATGCCCATACCAACCATACGACCAATAGACAGGTCAGTACCGGTAAGCAGAATCAATCCAGCTACACCAAGAGCCAAGAACATTCGAGGCGATGCCTGCTGAAGAATGTTGATGACGTTGGAGTATGTCAGGAGCTGAGTGCCCTTGACTGCTGGGGTAATGATACAAAGGGCAATGAATACCAGGAGAATAACAATGTACAGGCCGTTCTGAAGCAAGAATGAACGGGTGTTGAAGGTGTACTTGTAGTTCTCCCACTTCTGAGCCTGAGATTCCAGTGGAGTGAACTTAGACATCCTGAGAAGGTCGATGAGGTGATACTCATGACTAAACGCATTGTGAGCGCGATCTTTGATGCGCTGAAGATCCTTCTGATAGTTGACCTTAGCGTCGAACTGACGGTTCTTATAGACGTACTTCTCGTCCTTGATTTCCTGAGCATCAGAAGTCTTGCTGACTGCCTCTTCGTGCTCTTTCTTGAGGCGCTCAAGAGCAGCAGCGTAATTCTGCTTAGCCTGCTCCTTCTCTACGACACAGCTTGCCTTAACTGGCTCAAGATACTCGCTCTTGTAGTGCTCCTTGAGATACGCTTCAGCCTCTGCAATAAGCTTGGAAACCTGAGCGCTGTTCTCGGACTCAACCTTCTTTGCAAGCTCCAGCTCAGCCTTGTAGCCCTCAATAAGCGTATTACGCTCTTCAGCAGAGATAGACTTATCGCGCTTTGTTGACTCAATAGCGCTCAGTGTTGAAATTACTTTGTTGGTACCATTTGCGCGAAGCTCATCAATCTGAGCCTGAATGGAACCAATCTTCTGATCAATAGGCTTTAGCAGCTCTTTTTCCTGCTCGGCCGTCAGAACAGATCCACCTGTTTTTGGCATTTGTATCATCCTCTCCTACAGGTACTTTGCGCTGAGGCGCAGGAGTTCTTCTTGATTTGTCTCGTTGGTATTTACGATGCCCGAGAGCCTGCCGTTGGACATAACGCCAATACGGTTGGTAATTCCCAAAATCTCTGGCATCTCCGAAGAGACTACGATAATAGTGGTACCGCTCTTAGCCATATCAATAATGAGCTGGTAGATCTCATATTTAGCACCAACATCAATACCACGAGTAGGCTCGTCCATCAGAAAAACCTGAGGATAGCGCTCGAGCCACTTACCAAAAATGACCTTCTGCTGGTTGCCGCCAGAAAGACTTGAAATCAAATCTGATGGACCCTGAGCCTTGGTGTTCATAACCTTGAGCTCGTTGACGGTAGCCTTAGTCATCTTAGGATCAGAAAGGATTGGACCAGACTTGTACTGGTTCAAGTTTGCAATGGTTGTGTTAAACGTCAAATCGCCCTTAAGGAATAGGCCGTTTGCTTTACGCTCCTCGGTAATCATGGCAAAACCATGATCCATTGCCTCTGCAGCTGTCGAGAAGTTCATAAGGTGCTCGTTGACGTAGACACGACCGGCAGCTCTGGTTCTTACACCAAAGATTGTTTCCAGAAGCTCAGTTCTACCAGCGCCGACAAGACCATACAGACCAAAGATCTCACCCTTCTTTACATCAAAGGTGACGTCCTGAAGGTATGGTTCATATTTAGTTGAAAGGTGCTGAATAGAAAGATACGTCTTACCAGGTGTGTTAGTGACATCTGGGAAGCGATTCTCAAGTGAGCGGCCAACCATTGCAGAGATAAGTTCGTTCATGTTGGTCTCATTAGAGCGCTTGGTCATAACAAGCTTACCGTCACGAAGAACTGAAATGTCGTCGCAAATCTCAAAAATCTCATCCATCTTGTGAGAGATATAGACCAAAGAAATTCCCTGCTCTTTGAGCATATGAATCATCTCAAAGAGTTTCTCGACCTCTTGAGTCATAAGCGAAGAAGTAGGCTCATCAAGAACAATAATCTTAGCGTTGTAAGAAATTGCTTTTGCAATCTCGCACATCTGACGCTGAGATACTGACATGTTCTTCATAGGCTGTGTCAGATCCACAGTCATACCAAGACGCCTGAAGAGCTCATTAGCTTCTTTTTCATGCGTCCCTCGTCGACAACTCCCATTGCATTAACGGGATAGCGACCAAGGAACAAGTTATCTACAACATTTCTATCGAGGCACTGGTTGAGCTCCTGGTGAACCATAGCGACACCATTCTCAAGTGCGTCTTTTGGTCCGGAGAAATTAACCTCTTTGCCGTCAAGAAATATCTTGCCTTCATCTTTTTGATACGTACCAAACAGGCACTTCATCATGGTAGATTTGCCTGCGCCGTTCTCTCCCATAAGACCCATAACGGTTCCACGGCGTACGTTCATTGAAATATGATCCAGAACACGGTTGCGTCCAAAGGACTTGCTCATTCCATCAATAGTTAGAACGATATCGTTTTCTGTATCTGCCATGTAATCACCCCTTATCTCGCTAAGTTATTGCGCTTATTCGCGAGAACACCGGAGGAGAGCAGGTGTCTCCCCTCCGGTATTGTTCGTGCTATCGACTACTTAATTACTTAAGCAGCTGGGTATAGGAAGAACCGTTGTCGGTCTTAACCATGTTGAATGCAAATGCATCGTACTCGTCAGGGTTGCCAAGACGGTTGGTAATGTTGGACTCAGTCTGGCCATCGCCTGCGATGTACTCAACGTTGAGGTTGAGCAGTGGAGCATACTTCTTGAGCAGTGGTACATAAGTTGAACCAAGGAAGTTGTCGCCAGAGTTGTAGGTGTTGAGCCAAACCTTCTTCTCTGGGTGCTTGTCTGCGCTCAGCTGAGCAGAAGCATCCTTGTAAGGAGTGGTTGCGTCAAGGTTGTCCTTGTAGTTCTCAGCGGTAACTGCAAGGTTGAGAGCGTAGTAAGAACGCTGATCTGCAACATACTTGTAGTCCTTGGAGTCAATCTTGTCGCCAGCTTCGTCTGCAGTCTCAATGCCGGTGTTGATGTCAACACCGTCAAGAGCGTTGCGGAGCAGACGGAGTGTCAGGTAAGCCTGGACATCTGGGTGCTGGGAAATGGTGCCTGCATAGCCGTCAGCAATAGCTGCAACTGCGTCAGAGTTAGCGTCGTAACCAAAGGTTGGGACCTTCTGAGCCTTTGACCATGCGTTGAAGATGGACATACCCATACCATCGTTGTTGGAAACAACAACATCAATCTGATCGCCGAAGGAAGAAGACCAAGCAGCAATTGCGTTACCAGCGGTTGCAGCATCCCATGTTGCACCAGCGGTGTTCTTCATCTCCTGAGAAGCAAGCTCACGGATGGTGTAGGACTTGCCGCCAACCTCAAGCTTGCCGTCCTGAACAACAGAAGCGGAGCCGTCAGTGTTGGTACCTACTGGATCAGAAATAATCTTGCCGTCCTTCTCAACGCCAGTACCAAGTGCCTTACGGACACCACGAGTACGAGCGATAGAGTCGTTGTGACCGATGTCACCAATTGCAAGAACGTAACCAATGATGCCATCTTTGTTACGATCAAGCTCAGCTGCGTGAGCCTTGATGTAATCAAGAACCATCTGGCCCTGGAGCTCTGCGCCCTGAACTGCATCAAAGCCAACGTAATAGGTGTCCTTGTTGAAGTTAAGGGTGTTGGTATCAAGCTCACCGGTTGAGCTGTTAGAAGGCTGACGGTTGAAGAAGACAACAGGCTTATCCTTGTTCTCTACCTTTGCACCTTTAGCGCCTTCCTCTTTTTTCTCGCTAGGAGCGCAAGCTGCAAGAACGCTAGATCCACCAACGCTAAGAACGCCTAGACCACAGAACTTTAGAAAACTGCGACGAGACACATCCATAGTAGTGACCTTTCTCATTTGTTATGCCTTTTGCATAACACTGACCTTAATGAGTACGTTAACAAATCTCATCACAGCTCTCTGTGAGATGTCGCTCAACGGTTGTAGAAATACCGTAAGCGTTATGTTTTGTACCTTTTACGGTATCAATTTTGAAGTTTTTGAGGATAAATAAAGAAAAAGCGGTCAAATGACCGAATTATCGAGAAAATCGTCCTCTTCAAATCTGTCAATAAAAAATCTGCTGCTAATACGAGAAAAGCAGGACAGCACTTTTACAAAAAAAGACCAGGCATTGCCTGGTCTTGAAAATTCTGGCTCCCCGAGCAGGATTTGAACCTGCGACACGCTGATTAACAGTCAGCTGCGCTACCGCTGCGCCATCGGGGAATAAGTGTGCTTCTCAGCGGTGTTTAAGTATAGAGAGACATTCCAAACCATGCAAGCATTTTTTAGAAAAAATTTATTCAAATTCTTCTTGCACAATCTCCCACACAACTAAACCAAAAAGCTACTCCTCCATATAGTCCTTAAGACGGCCGGACCTAGAAGGATGACGAAGCTTTGCCAAGGTCTTGGACTCAATCTGACGAATACGCTCACGCGTAACGCCAAACTCCTTGCCTACCTCTTCAAGGGTACGAGGATGACCGTCCTCAAGACCAAAGCGGAACTTAATAACCTTTCGCTCACGATCAGCAAGGCCGTCAAGAACCTGCTCAAGCTGCTCACGAAGCATTGAATCAGAAGCTGCATCTGGTGGAGCAACAGCTGAAGAGTCCTCAATAAAGTCTCCAAGCTGGGAATCTTCTTCTTCGCCAATAGGCGTCTCAAGAGAGACAGGCTCCTGGCTAATCTTCTGAATCTCGCGGACGCGATCAGGAGACATACCCATTTCTGCGCCAATCTCTTCTGGAGAAGGATCTCTACCAAGATCTTGCAGAAGCTGACGCTGAACACGGATAAGCTTATTGATGGTCTCTACCATGTGAACAGGAATACGAATGGTACGAGCCTGGTCCGCAATAGCACGGGTAATTGCCTGACGAATCCACCACGTAGCATATGTTGAGAACTTAAAGCCCTTGGTGTAGTCGAACTTCTCGACAGCACGAATAAGGCCCAGGTTACCTTCCTGGATAAGATCGAGGAACAGCATGCCACGGCCAACATAGCGCTTAGCAATTGAGACGACAAGACGAAGGTTTGCAGAGATAAGCTGCTGCTTAGCGTCAAGTCCTACGGACTCAATACGCATGAGGCGGCGCTGCTCTGCACGGTTGAGCTCGATGAGGCCATCCTCAAAGTCCTCCAGCTTCTGGGAAGCCGCAGTACCTGCCTCAATCTTCATAGCAAGGTGAACCTCTTCTGATGCAGTAAGCAGGTCTACCTTACCAATCTCTTTAAGATACATGCGGACAGGATCGCCGGTAAGCATAACCGTGGTGGTATCTGAGCGACGAGCACGAGCGCGAGAAGAACGTTTTGGCTTAGAGACTTTTGCCTTAGAAACGGAGCGGAGAGCCTCTTTGACCTCACGTGCCTCATTTACGGCATCAAAATCTTCATCATCTTCATCTTCAAAATCAGATGAATCATCCAAGTCATCATCGGATGAAAAATCATCCTCTACGGCGTCATCTTCAATGGCGAAAGAAACGGTTGCTTCAGATGCGGTAGTAATCTCTACACCTTTAACGCGCAGCGAATCGTACAGATCAGAAAGCTCATCATCGTTAACGTCAACGTCACGAATGGCAACCTGAATATCGTCTTCGCTGATACTACCGTTAGACTTTGAAGAACTTACCAGATCATCAACAATTTTAGTAAGCTCATCTGAGAGTTTGACCTCTTCATTTGCCTTTTTTGCAGCCACAAATATCCTTTCGATAGATTAGCGCAAATCTTTATACCCAAAAGTTTCTCTACCTAATCAAACTACTCATTTTAATTTATAAAAAATCAGATGAGTAGCATCCCCATAAAATGAGTATTTTCTACTGCCCCGAAGTAAGCCTCTTGCCTAGCTCAAGCGCTCGTGTCTGAAGCTCCTGCGCAGCAGCAAGTTGCTCTTCAGCAAGTGTTCCGCTTGAAGACTCCCCTGCATAAGAACTGGAGCGCAGATTTGATCGAATTTCTCGCAATTTACGCTGTACCGAGTAGTAGTCAACCGTGTCCACAATAAACTCAAGCGAGCGACGTGTATCGGAGTTGCCCTCAGATATCACGCGACCAGAAGAAAGAATAGCTGCCGCATTGGGCTCAACAGCCGCAGCCGCAGCAACAACCTGCGCTGGCGTAGCGCCCTCTGGAGTAGCAAGCATGGCCCATGCCATGGTTTGATGGCGAGCATCGGCCCAGACAAAGTCTGCAATACGGTCTTGATACTCTCGCACTAAAGACAAGTTTGTTGCCATAGCACTTAAGAGCTCAAGCTCTGAGTTAACCTGCCTGCGATCTTCTGCGGAGAGACCCTGTGAGCCTCGTGGCTCATACGTATCAGCAGAAATGCTATACGATGATGGGTCATCATACGGAGACACCTCGTCATACGGTGGAACATCATCGTATGAAGGACCCTCGACATAAGCTGGAGTTTTAGGAGCAGAATTATACGAAGGGGTGTGGGCATTCTTCTGAGGCTGTTTGCGCGCCATCTTTGAAGTGCGCGAATCTGCCGCGTCATCTTGAATAGGCGCGGCCTTAATTGCGCGCTTTGCTTCCTCGACATCAATATGAAGCAAATCGGACACACGAAGTGCATACTCGCTCAGCAGCACCGATGTCTTGAGCGGGGCCAACAGAGACGCTAAAGCCTCAAGCGCTTTAACTCGACCACCGGGTACAGATAAGTCAAACTGAGCTGTTGTGGCATCAAAGACAAAGTCCATAAGCGGGCGAGCTGCATCTAAGATAGGACGTAGCTTATCTGCACCTGATTCGGCGAGAAACTCCATAGGGTCCTGATTATTTGGTAAAACAACACAGAGAAAAGCAGCGGTTGTTTTATCGATAAATTTAATGGCACGAGCAGCAGCATGTTGACCTGCAGCATCACCATCAAACATGCAAATGATTTTGCGTGAACGCTGGCGATCGATGAGTTTTACGTGCTCAGACGTAAATGCAGTACCTAGAGCTGCCACAGTGTTGGTAAAACCAGCCTCATGCATGGCAATAACGTCAGTGTAGCCCTCGCAAATAATGGCCTCGGACTGGGCAGCAATGGTCTCTTTTGCAACATCGTAGGCAAAGAGGTGTTTACCTTTATTAAAGACAGAAGTGTCCCTGGTATTAAGGTACTTAGGAGCGTTTTCTAACTTTTTAGTAATTCGACCGCCAAAAGCAATAGTTCTTCCCTGCTCATCATGAATAGGAAACATCACGCGATCATAGAACCAATCGCTAATTCGACCATTACGCTCAACGGCAAGGTTGGCAGCAATCATCTCTTGTGTGGTAAAGCCACATTTGCGCAAGTGCGCCACAAGCGCGCCTCTGCCAGGCGCATATCCCAGTTTCCAGCGCTTACAGACAGCTGCTCCAAATCCACGACCAGAAAGATATGCACGCGCCGCCTCAGGACCTTCTCCCCTTCCACGCATAAGCATGGAGTGGAAGTAATTCTCGGCCTCGGTAAGGCACTCAATTAAGCGATTCTTGCGGGGGCCCTTAGAAACATGAGCCTCTTCAGAAAGCGTAATGCCTGCTTTATCAGCAAGATATCTAATGGCATCAGGGAAAATCCAGGTTTTCTCGCTTCATGACATAGCTGAAGACGTCTCCGCCTTCGGAGCAAGCGCCAAAGCAGTGCCAAAGACCCGTGGAAGGGTTTATCTTAAATGAGGGGCTTTTTTCTTGGTGGAAGGGACAACATCCCCAATAGTCCTGACCTCGAGGTTTAAGCTCAACTGTCTCTGACACAAGCGTGACAAAAGTCCGTTGCCTGTCTTACACGCTCTTTATCTTCATCAGTTATCATCTTCCACCTCCCCACTTTCTAAGTTATATGAAGTCGTACCCAGATTCTGGGCTACCCAATCTATATTTCCACGAACGGCTTGCTTGAGGTCTTCCAGCGAATCAAATTTTTTAGATTCCCTCAGTCTCTTCACAAATACCGTCTGAACCTCTGAATCATATAAATTACCGCTAAAACCTAGAAGATTAGCCTCAAGCAAAGGCCCTGTTTGAGACTCAAATGACGGAGCTTTTCCCACATTAACCGCAGCAGGCCAAGCTGTTGATCCATGGACCACATAGCACGCATACACGCCGTCTTGAGGAATGCAATCATGCAGGTCAAGCGCGACGTTTGCCGTAGGAAAACCAAAGCCGGTGCCCTGGCCACGACCATGCTTGACCACACCGCTTAAAAAGTGCCAGCGGCCCAGCAGGCTTGCTGCATCCTCAACTTTGCCCTGCTCAAGCAAGCCCCTAATACAAGTAGCAGAGATTTTCTGTCCACCCGAACAAAAGAGCTCATGGGCGTGAACTTCAAAGCCATGCTTATGCCCGAGCGAGGTAAGCAACGCGCTTCCTTCAGCTCCTTGTGCGCCCAAACCAAAGTCAGAACCCACATGAACGGACACGGCCGAGACGCTTGGAAGCAACTTACCCTCAACGTATTGCGTAGCACTCAATGCCGCAAACTCGCGGGTAAAGTGATGCACCAGAATGCCATCCACTCCCCACGCGGCAAGCGCGCGAAGTCTGTCTTCTCCCGAGAGCAAACGTCGAGGAGAGCCATCAAACAGCACCTCAACAGGATCGGGCAGAAATGTCACAGCAACAAGTGGCACATTGCGAGTCTCAGCATCTTTCTTTGCGCTGGCGAGAAGCCCCTGGTGGCCCTCATGAAGACCGTCAAAGACACCAAGTACGCACACGCAAGGCTGCCTGTAGCAGTCAGAACGCAATGTATAGAAGTCAGCGTCACCAAGCTCAAGCGGAGCCGGCAGATGACTTCCATACAAAACGGATTCTCTTATGCGTTCTACCTTGTTCACGTGCGTCCTTACTTACACAAATACCTTGAGAGAAGTTGGTCTGGCAGACTAGACAGGAGCCCTGCCTTGTCCAAATTCCCACAAGAGCATCATTCCACACAAGGCTGACCAGCGAGTTATGAGCAACCTCAGAAAGATCTTCTGGAATACCAAAACGCTTTCCAACTTCAACACATTTGTATTCTGCTCCAGTCAGCCTGTGCACCGGATAACCAAGAACCTCAGTTGGATTAAGGCATTTGCTTCAAGCACTTGAGCTGGGCTTTGTTCAAGCTCTTCTAATAAAGCGCAGCTACCAAGCGTAATGGGACCAGAGAATGTCCTTCTTAGTCCACTAATATGAGCCTCTGTGCCAAGAGATTGACCCAGGTCTCGAGCAATACTTCTGATATAGGTGCCTTTAGAAACATCAAAAGCAACCGTCCACACCAGTGAGTCATCCTCAGCAGAAGGCGCTGGCACCGCTAAAAGCGTAGCGTCGTAAATAGCAACTCTACGTGCTGTTAGTTCTGGCATTTTGCCTTCACGAACAAGTTGATAGGCACGTTTGCCATCAACAGAGATTGCGGATACCGCTGGTGGCAGCTGATTTATGGTGCCCACCAACTTTGCACATGCAGCGCGAGCAAACGCTTCCTCACGCAACTCCGCTGAGACAGGTGCCGTGGCCACAATCTCACCGTCTGCATCATCGGTTGAGGTGCGAGCTCCAAACGAAATGTCGGCTACATACCCCTTGCGGTCAAGCGTCAGAAGACCCAACAGCTTTGTGGCAAGGCCAATACCCACTACCAGCACGCCGCTTGCATTAGGGATCCAAGGTGCCTGCGTGTCCCACGCGTTTCTCGCCAAATGCACGGCGAACGCGAGAAACCACGTCATGGCTGGTTAAGCCAAGCGGCTTGTCAACTGCAATAAGTGCGTTAATTCCACTTGCTCCTCGCTTCACCTATGACTCCTTGTCAAGCGCGAGAAGATCAATAAGCAGAGGGACTATCTGAGTAAATACGTCGTCAATGGTGCCTTCAGCGGTAAAGCCTGCAGCGGCAGTGTGTCCGCCGCCACCCATTTGCCGAGCTACGCCGGAAATATCAAGTTTGGACTTGGAGCGCAGGTTGCCACGAACTTTTCCGCCGTCAACCTCTTTGAGGAAGAGGGCAATTTCTGTTCCCTCAACGCAACGCACAATGTCTACCAGGCCATCCATCTCGGCAAGAGGAACGCCTGATGCAGAAAGATCTGCCGTAGTGACATAGCTGTAGGCAACACGACCCTCACCAAAAGTGCGGATGCGGCCCATAACCTTTGCGGCAAGGTGAAGGTAAGCCAAACGGTCACTCTGATAGACATGAAGTGCAATCTGAGATGGAGAAGCTCTGCTTCTACCAGCAAACTTGCAACCTCAAAAGCCTCGCCGTCAGCGTTTTGGTACTGGAAACGACCAGTATCAGTTACCAGGGCGCACATAAGGCATTGCGCCTCTGAGGGAACAAGCTCTGCGCCCAAATGACAGGCAAACTCGGTGATAATGACACCGGTTGCCGCTGCATCAGGACGGACAAGTCCTGCATTCCAATACACGTTGTTGTATGGGTGATGGTCAAGCACTGCTACCGTCTTGGAGCGCTCCATCAGCGCTTCTGCATCAGCCAAACGTCCTGCAGTAGAAAGGTCTACGCAGATAAAAAGGTCTGGAGTACCCTCGTACTTATTTGCAGGGACAAAGCTCTCGGTACCATCAAGAAACTTGTAAATACGTGGTACTTCCCCATCAGCATCTGCCAAAAGATTAGTGACAGTTTTGCTAGGCCATCTTCTCTGAATAATGGAAGAAAGTGCTAATCCAGAGCCAATAGCATCTCCATCAGGAGAAGTATGTGCGCAAACAACGATTGACGAGGCCTGCTCAATTAGAGCTATAACCTCGTCAAACTCTGGACGACTGACTTTTGTATTCAGTGACGTCACTTACTTACGCCTCCTCGTCAGAATTCTCTTCATCAGAAGCTAGAGGATATCCAAACTCGTCTTTCTCGACACCAAGAGTTGGTGGAACTACCTCAAGCGCCTGAGCAATGCGCTCAGCCTCATCGGTAGTGGTATCAATCTTAAAATCAAGCTCAGGAGTTACGCGCCAGTTCAACGCATGACCCAAAAGCGAGCGAATCCTACCCTTTGCACGCTTGAGAGCTGCAAGGACCTTCTCGTAACGATCAGGCTCACAGCTTACATATGCGCGCATAAAGGACTTATCAACCGAGACCTCGCAGCTTGTGACGGTCACAAGCTGGAGATCAGGGTCGGAAATTTCAAACAAAAGGATCCAGCTGAGCTTTTCTCGAGCAATCTCATTAGTACGACGAGAAAACTGATTCTGTTTCATGCTGTCCCTTCTTACTCGGTACGAGCCACCTGCTCAATGCGATAGCCCTCAAGCTGGTCGCCAGGCTTGATGTCCTGGAAGTTCTCAAGGCCAATACCGCATTCATAGCCGGATTTAACGCTCTTAACGTCGTCTTTGAAGCGCCTGAGCGATGCAATCTTTCCGTCGTAGACAACAAAGCCGTCACGAATGAGGCGGATGTTATCGTCGCGGGAAATCTCACCTTCAGAAATCATGCAGCCTGCAGCTATACCAACCTTAGGAACCTTGAAGGTATCGCGGACCTCAGCAACGCCGGTCTGGACTTCCTGCTCAGTTGGCTTAAGCATACCAATACGAGCTGCGTCAATCTCTTCGATTGCCTTGTAGATGACGCTATACGTTCTAATCTCAACGCCTACGCGCTCTGCAGCAAGCTTGGCCTTTGCATCAGGACGGACACCAAAGCCAATGATGATTGCGTTGGATGCATCAGCGAGAACAACGTCGGTCTCGGTGATTCCACCAACAGCAGAGTGAATGGTGCTGATACGAACCTCGGACTGGTCCATCTTGTCTAGGGAGTCCTGGAGAGCCTCGATGGAGCCCTGAACATCAGCCTTGATGATAAGGTTGAGTTCCTTGACGTCACGGTCAGCCATGGTGTCAAAGAGGTTCTCAAGGGTAACGTGCTTAACACGGTTCTGCTCTTCAATACGAGCCTTAAGAGCACGCTGGTCAGCAAGCTCACGAGCGTCGCGCTCCTCCTGGAAGACGCGGAACTCATCGCCTGCACCAGGAACGGTCTGCAGACCAAGAATCTCAACTGCGTCAGAAGGACCTGCGGTAGTGACTGCGTTGCCCTTAGGATCAAGCATTGCGCGGACGCGACCAAAGGCCATACCAGCAACAAGAGCATCGCCGATGTGGAGTGTACCGCGTGTAACCAAAACAGTAGCAACAGAACCGCGACCACGGTCAAGTTTAGCCTCAAGAACGTTACCAGAAGCAAAGGTGTCTGGGTTTGCCTTCAGCTCAAGGACATCTGCCTGCAAAAGAATGGTCTCGAGAAGATCGTCGATGCCTAAATTCTGCTTTGCGGAGATGTCAACAAACATGTTCTGTCCGCCCCACTCCTCAGGAATAACACCATACTCGGTGAGCTCCTGACGAACGCGGGTAGGATCTGCGCCTGGCTTATCAATCTTGTTAACTGCAACAACAATTGGAACGCCAGCGGCCTTTGCGTGGTTAATAGACTCAATGGTCTGAGGCATAACGCCGTCGTCTGCCGCAACAATCAGAATGACAATATCGGTAACTTTTGCACCACGAGCACGCATAGCGGTAAAGGTCTCGTGACCTGGGGTATCGATGAAGGTAATCTCACGGCCGTTAATGGTGACCTGAGAAGCACCGATTGCCTGAGTAATACCGCCGGCCTCGCCAGCTGCAACGCCAGTGTGACGGATTGCGTCCAGAAGTGATGTCTTACCGTGGTCAACGTGACCCATAACGGTAACTACTGGAGGACGTGGCTTCAAGTCCTTAGGATCATCGTAGAAGGTGAAGGAATTCTCCTCTTCCTTGGACATGATCTTAATCTGGCGACCAAGGTCATCAGCAACAATCTCAATAAGCTCATCAGACATGGTCTCGGTAAGTGTCAGAGGGTTGCCAAGCAGGAACAGACGCTTAATGATGTCATTTGCAGAAACGCCAAGGAGCTCTGCAAGCTCAGAGACAGTAGAGCCCTGAGGAACCTTTACGGTATCAAGCTGGGAAATATCCTGGTCGTTTGCAAGTGCTTCTTCAATACGCTGCTCCATAGCAGCCTCAGCAGCCTGCTTCTGACGACGCTCTTTACGCTTTTTACGGCGACCAGTGGATTCACGGCTTGCCTCTTCAATAGCAACGCGAGCCTCATCCAAACGCGGCTTCTGTTGTAAGCCTCAGCCTCACGCGCCATACGGCTATAACGGTCTTCTCCGTCATCTCCGCCACGACGGTTCTTCTTGCGCTTGCCATTTGGACGCTCATCAGACATGGAAGCGTCATCACGCTCATTTGAAGTTATGACGAGAAGGAGCGCCACTTGCCTCGCTTGCATTAGCGCGAGCGTGGTTTCTTGGTCCCTTCTCGGCCTTCTTCTGAGCAGCGGACTCTGCTGCCTGCTGCTTCAAGACCTCTTCCTGCTGTGCAATCTGGTCAAGCAGGTTATTGAAGGAAGGAGCAGTCTTAGGAGCCGTATCCTTTACGCGATTACGCTCAGCCTCTTCAGCCTCAAGACGCTTCTTCTCTTCCTCAGCGCGGCGGCGCTCCTCTTCTTTCTTACGAGCAGCCTCTTCTTTAGCGCGCTTCTTCTCTTCTTCAGCACGCTCAGCTTCACGCCTTGCCTCTGCAGCAAGACGCTCAGCCTCTGCTGCCTCTGCAGCAGCCTTAGCCTCTTTGGCAGCAGCCTCTTCCTCGGCAGCCTTCTGAGCTGCGATTTCAGCGGCACGAGCCTCCATAATAGGCTGGAGTTTCTTACGAACAATAGAAATATATGCATCTTCAAGCGTAGAAGAAGCAGACTTTGCAGGAATCTTCATGTCCGCAAGGTGCTCGAGCAATTCCTTGCTCTGCATACCATATTCTTTGGCAAGGTCATGTACACGCATTTTTGCCATATATGAAAACCTTCCGGTTGACGGGATAGTTACAGGTAGTTGCCTAGATCAGTGAGTCTGGATCGGAAGAAATCTCTGCATTCTCCATGTCATCATGAATGCCGCAGAAATCAGAACCAGGTCTTGCCATATTGCGGCAAGGAGTTCCGTTAGGGCTCACATACTTGCAACGATGAGCAATCTCTTCCTCGTCAACAGTCTCTTCAACAACCTCAGGAAGGTTGTTCAAAATGCTTGCAGCAAGGGACTCGTTCTTGATGTCAATGTGAAGACCAGTTAGGCGAGCAGCAAGGCGAGCATTCTGGCCCTCTTTACCAATTGCCAAAGACAGCTGATCATCAGGAACAATAACGGTTGCGTGTCCCGTAGCGCCATCAACAATAACGCGAGAAACACGTGCAGGTGAAAGCGCGGATGCAACGCAACGTGCAGCATCGTCAAACCAAGGCACAACGTCAACGCGCTCTCCACGAAGCTCAGAAACTACGGTGCGAACACGGCTGCCCTTAGGACCAACGCAAGCACCAACTGGATCAAGGCGCTCATCAACGGAAGAAACAGCAATCTTAGAACGGACGCCGGCCTCACGAGCAATGGAGCGAATGCTTACAACACCGTCATAAACCTCTGGAACCTCAAGCTCAAAGAGGCGACGGATAAGATCTGGATGAGTACGAGAAACAACAATTGGTGGACGCTGACGCTCACCACGAACTGCTGGCTGAGTTGCATTAGGATCGCGGACGTCAACGATAATTGCCTTGATGCGCTGGTTGTGAAGGTAACGCTCGCCTGCTGGACGCTCATCGCGCTCATCAGGGAAACGACGCTGGTCAAAGTGTGGAAGCTCTGCCTCAACGCCTTCACGAATCTTAATGATGGTGAAATCAGGAGTGGACTGAAGAACAGTACCAGTGATGATGTCACCAATACGACCGCGGAACTCATCATAAATCTGGGCACGAGCAGCGTTGCGAACAAGCGTCTTAATCTCTGCCTTAGCATGCTGAGCAGCAATACGGCTGGTGTCTGGAGGAGTTACGTCCACCTCATCAAACTCTGTGTACTCACCAGTCTCCTCGTCTGGCTCACCCTTAGGAACAAGCTCATAGACGTAGACACGGCCAGTTGCCCTATCAATGGTGACGCGAGCGCCAAAATCAAGATGGAGGACGTCAGCATAGCTCTTTGCCAGAGACTGCTCCAAACGGTCCAGAAGATACAACTCATCGATGTGCTTCTCCTGGCAAAGCAACATCAAAGCTTCCATCATTTCAGATGCCATGAATAATCCTCTCTATCTACTTCTTGGCTGAGGCCGAGAAATCAAAAACTGGTTTAATAACGCACTTCTTTAACTCAGACAAATCAACAGTACAGACCTCATCTTCTGTCTGGATTGAGATGGTTGTACCCTCAATGCCCAAGAGTTTGCCGGTAAATTTACGGCGTCCCTCTGTGGCGGTAGTCTGAAGCTGAATCTCTTCTCCTGCAAAGCGCTCAAAGTCTTTGCGCGGCGAAGCGGACGAGCCATTCCTGGAGAAGAAACCTCCAAGGTAAATGATGCTGGGAATGGATCAAGCTCATCTATGGTTTCTGAGATCCATGATGTTTCTTGAGCAACTTCATCAAGAGAAATGGTCTCTGCCTTCTCATCGTCATGGTCAATTCTTACTCTGACCACAGGATTCTTGGAAGAACCAACAATCTCAACATCAACAATATCAATGTGGTGATTGAGTGCAGCCTGCTCTAGTGCGGACAAGATTTTCTGTGTTGCACCTTCGTTTTGCATTTGACCTCCTCATCTACATACAGAAAGGAAGCGGGGTCAAAACTCAACCCCACTTCCAACTAATAACAACTACGTTTAGAGATATCTTACGAGATAAAGGGCTTCTCGTCAAGTGTTTTTGCTGTTAGGCAACGATATTCACAAGTCGTCCCTTAACTACAATAACTTTTCTAATCTCTTTGCCCTCAAGCTGATCGGCAATAGCCTCAGTTGCGACCGCAGTGAGTTCTTCCTCAGAAGCATCGGCAGAAACCTCAATACGAGCGCGGACCTTACCCTTGAGCTGAACAGCAATCTCTACGGTATTGCTCTTTGCCTGTTCAGGATCAAACTCAGGCCAAGGCTGATGATAGACAGGAGTGTTCTTGCCCAGAGCCTCATGGCTGAGCTCCTCTGCCCAGTGAGGAATGATTGGAGCCAGCATAGCTACAACGTCATTAGCAACCTTGTAGCAAAGTGCTGCATCTCTAGACTCTGCAGGAACCTCGTTGATATAGGCACTTGCTGCGTTAACCAGCTCCATGACTGCAGAAATAGCAGTGTTGAACTGACCCTTATCAAACTCAGAGGTACAGCGGATTCCCATAGCGTTGAGGACGCGGTTGAGCTCAAGTGACTGAGGGTCCAAGGTGGTGTGGTCGAGTACGACAGAAGCATCAGCATTACGAGAGAGTTCCCATACCACACGCCAGGCGCGCTTGATAAAGCGGTTTGCACCTGCAACGACCTTCTCGTCCCAGTCAAATCCTTCTCTGGTGGAGCAACAAAGAGAATGGCAAGGCGCATAGTATCTGCACCGTAAGGCTCAATGACGGAGCTTGGAGGTACCACGTTACCCTTTGACTTTGACATGGTGTCGCCGTGCTCATCCTTGACCATGCCCTGAGTCATCAGGTTCTTAAATGGCTCGTCAATGTCAATCATGCCCAGGTCACGGAGGACCTTAGTAAAGAAGCGAGAATACAGAAGGTGCAGAATTGCGTGTTCGATGCCGCCAATGTAGTTATCTACCGGCATCCATCGGTCCACAGACTCTTTGGAGAAAGGAAGCTCGGTGTTGTGTGGATCGCAGTAGCGCAGATAGTACCAGCTGGAACAAGTAAAGGTATCCATGGTATCAGTGATGCGCTTTGCAGGCTTTCCGCACTGAGGACAGGTGGTCTCTACAAACTCCTTGCACTCAGCAAGAGTGTCTCCTGCTGCCAGATCAAGATTATCTGGAAGCATGACAGGAAGCTGATCATAAGGAACAGGAACGTCACCGCAGCAATCGCAGTGAATCATAGGAATTGGATTGCCCCAATAGCGTTGCCTGGGGAAATGAGCCAGTCACGAAGACGGAACTGGACAGTTCTACGACCAACGTTGTGCTCAGTCAGATAAGCAACAACAGCCTCTTCTGCCTCGGAATGTTTACCGCCACGAAGACCGGTAAAAGGACCGGACTGGACAAGAATACCAACGGTATCCATTGGTCCGTCCCAGTCAACAGAAGTTACCTTGTACTCGGAAACTCCCTTGAGCTCCTCGTAAATGTCAGTTCCCTCTTCGCAAATGATAGGAACAATAGGCAGGTCATACTTCTTAGCAAAGTCAAAGTCGCGCTTATCACCTGATGGAACACCCATAACGGCGCCAGTACCATAGTCGAGAAGGACGTAGTCAGCAACCCAAATTGGTACGGTCTGTCCGGTGACAGGGTTAATTGCGTAACGGCCGGTGAATACACCGTGTTTCTCGCGATCTGTGCCCTGGCGGTCAATGGAAGAAACCTTTACGGCTTCCTCATGAAGAGCGTCAAAAGCAGCCTTATACTCTGAATCCCCTACCAGCTCAGCTGCAAGCTTAGACTCTGGTGGAAGCAGCATGAAGGTACAGCCGTAAATGGTATCCGCACGAGTGGTGAAGACAGTCATCTTGGTATCAGTTGGTGTGACACCATCAGTATCTGTCAAGGTGAAGTCAATCTCTGCACCCTCGGAGCGGCCAATCCAGTTTGCCTGCATAGCGCGAACACGCTCTGGCCATCCCTCAAGCTGATCAAGGTCATCGAGGAGCTCCTGAGCGTAATCAGTGATGCGCAGGTACCACTGGGAGAGCTCGCGCTTCTCTGGAACTGCGCCACAACGCCAGCATTTACCGTTAACTACCTGCTCGTTTGCAAGAACGGTCTTATCGTTAGGGCACCAGTTAACAGGCTTGTTGCACGATATACCAGGCCCTTCTCGAGCATCTTAAGGAAGATCCACTGTCCCCACTTGTAGTACTCAGGGTCGCAGGTGTTAAACATGCGGTCTTTATCGTAGGCAAAGCCCATGCGAAACATGGTTTTTACAGCCTGGTCAATATTCTTATGGGTCCACACAGAAGGCTGAGTATTGTGCTTAATAGCAGCGTTTTCTGCAGGAAGACCAAAGGCGTCAAAGCCCATTGGATGCAAGACATCAAAGCCACGCATGCGAGCCTGACGGGCCATAGCATCGCCAATGGTGTAGTTACGAGCATGACCCATGTGAAGATCGCCCGAAGGATAAGGGAACATCTCTAGAACGTATTTTTAGGCCTTGAGCTGTCCTCTTCTGTCTTGTAAAGATTCTGCTCTTCCCAGACGCGCTGCCACTTAGTTTCAATGGCCTCAGCGTCGTAGGCAGGAAAATCACCTGTATCGGTTACGTTCTGTACTTCCTCGTTTTCCACGAGTTCCCCTTTCTTATAGCGATGCGTCACCAAGCAAAATACTTGGTGACGCCAGTAGTCCATAAATCCTGTGAGCTACGAACGGAAATTGTAACTGACCTGCTGGTTTGAGTCTTTCAGCAAGACGTCGTGTGCGCCACCCTCAACAATTGAAGTTGAAGAGACAAGTGTAATCTTTGCCTTATCGCGGAGCTCAGGGATGTCAAGAGCGCCGCAGTTGCACATGGTGGACTTGACCTTCAGAAGCGAAGCCTCAACGCCGTCCTTCAGAGGACCTGCGTATGGAACGTACGAGTCAACGCCCTCAACAAAGGAAAGACCGCGCTTGTTGCCACCAAGGTCATAGCGCTGCCAGTTACGAGCACGAGCAGAGCCTTCGCCCCAGTACTCCTTCATGTAAGAGCCGTTAACAATAACGCGATCTGATGGGCTCTCATCAAAACGAGCAAAGTAGCGACCAAGCATCATAAAGTCAGAGCCCATAGCAAGAGCAAGGGTCATGTGGTAATCGTAGACAATTCCGCCGTCAGAGCAGATTGGAATATAGACGCCAGTCTCCTCAAAGTACTGATCACGAGCGCGAGCAACATCAATAACAGAGGTAGCCTGACCGCGGCCAATACCCTTCTGCTCACGAGTAATGCAGATAGAACCGCCGCCGATACCAATCTTGATAAAGTCAGCGCCAGCCTCTGCCAGGAAGCGGAAGCCCTCAGCGTCTACAACGTTACCTGCGCCAATCTTGACGGAATCACCGTAGGTCGCACGAACCCACTCAAGCGTGCGCTTCTGCCACTCGGAGTAACCCTCAGAAGAGTCGATGCACAAAACGTCAGCGCCTGCCTCAACAAGCAGAGGAACACGAGTTTCATAGTCACGAGTATTAATACCAGCGCCAACCATGTAACGCTTAGAGTCATCAAGAAGCTCATCTGGAGCAGACTTGTGGGAATCATAATCCTTGCGGAATACGAGGCTAACCAGGTGGCCGTTCTTATCGACAACAGGAAGGGTGTTGAGCTTGTTGTCCCAGATAATGTCATTTGCCTCTTTAAGGGTCGTATCCTCAGCTGCGGTAATAAGCTATCAGCTGGGGTCATAAACTCAGAAACAAGCTTAGAGCGATCATCGCGAGAAGGACGATAATCACGAGAGGTAACAATACCTACGAGCTTACCGCGAGAAGTGCCGTCATCAGTGACAGGCATGGTGGAGTGACCAGTCTTCTCTTTAAGGTCAAGCACCTCACCAAGGGTCATTTCTGGAGTAAGAGTTGAATCGGAGACAACAAAGCCTGCCTTGTAGCTCTTAACCTCGCGAACCATCTGAGCCTCATCCTCAGCGGACTGAGAGCCATAAATAAAGGCAATGCCGCCCTGCTGGGCCAAAGCAATTGCCAAACGAGGACCAGAAACTGACTGCATTACTGCAGATACCATAGGAATGTTGAGCTCAATTGCGCTTTTCTCGCCACGTTTAAACTTAACAAGAGGAGTCTTCAAAGAAACATTTGCAGGGATATTCTCAGCTGATGAATAGCCAGGAACCAAAAGGTACTCAGAAAATGTGTGTGATTCGCCTTCGAAGAACTTTGCCATTGTTTTTGGCTCCCTCCTGACCTACCGGTCATGCTCAACGTGTTTTGGCATTGTACCACCAGTGGAGTTAATTATTTAATTTGAACTCCCACTTGAAGCAATAACATCCTCAAAGTTAACAGCAATGTCATGTTTTTGTAGGAACCCACTCAACCTTTTTTTAAACAAAGCTGCAACGGTAATTGGAATATACGTCATCATAAAAAAATAGGGAACGTAAAGAGATTGGTAAAAAAATACGCCATTTCTTCTTTACATGGAAATGCTTGTACTCCGAGATGGTGGTAATAAGCGCCAGAATAAAGAAGACCACATACATCGAGAAGACCGTCATGACCAAAGATCCCACACTCATAGCAATCTCTGCGTCAGTAGCAACGAAGCCGTGGCTCAAATAGCCAACTAGCATGTAAGTACCATTAATAAAGGCTGAAAGCAGTGTCAAAATCATGCCTGGCGCAATGGTCATGAGCATATCGTATGAAGCAAACTGACCCTTAAAAATACCCTTAATAAGATCAAAGCCGTACGAGAAGAACACCTGGTAGAAGCCTTTTGTCCAACGCATACGTTGTGTCCACGATGCCTTGAAGGTCAAAGGCTGTTCATCAAAGAATTCTGCTGGTGCATAACCAATTTGAATATTGTGAGCACTGCAGAAGGTGGAGAATTGAATATCCTCGGTAAGGGTGTGGAAATCCCATCCATGCATGCCTTTAATAATGCGAGAAGAAACCATCCAGCCAGAACCAGAAACAGCGCAGCTAGTACCCATCATCATACGGGCATTGTTCAAGAACTTTGCCTCGCGCATAAACCAGGTTGCATATGCAGAGCTTACCCAGCTGGAATCAAAATTCTTTGAGTTTCTGTAGCTGGTACAGACAAGATATCCTGCATCAAAAGCCTGATTCATAATTTTTAAGTAGCTTGGAGAAACCAGGTTATCGGCGTCCATAATAATGAATGCCTCGTATTTGTCGCCGTACTCATTAAGGATGCGATCAAAGCCGTAATCCATAACCCAGCTCTTACCTTTACGAGCAAGGTCATTACGCTCCCATGTAATTGCTCCAGCTTTTCTCGCCTCTTCAGCTGTTTTATCGGTACAAGCATCTGCAACAACAAAGACATCCATCAGCTCTCGAGGATAATCCTGAGAAAGAATGGACCTGACAAGGTTGCCAATAACTGGCTCTTCATTGTGGGCAGCAATAAAGAAGGCATAGCGGTGCTGCTTTTTTGCCTCTGGAAGTTTTACCTCGCCTTTAACTAAGACACGAAGAATGTACACAATCTGATAAAAGTATGCGAGTGTAAAGAAAAGCCAGATGATAAAGTTAAAAACAACAATTGGTGTGATACCGAGTCTGTTAAATTGCAATGGCATATAACATCCCTAAGCTCATATCAACAGCCAAAACTCAAGCTGCACCTACAACAAAAAGTAAAACTTACTAAGGTATTAGTTTAGCCGAAATAGACCTGAACGTGAAATTAAGCTTTGAACAATTGAGGACAAATCTCATCTCCTACAGAAGTCCTTCCCATAGACATAGCGCTCTGAGAAATAAGGGCTTCTTGCAGGTCTTCTGGCAGCGTATCTGCTACCACGATATTCTCGCCCGTAAAAGGGTGCTCAAACTGAACGTGCCAGGAGTGTAGAAATTGCCTGTTAAGGCCAAGGTTAAGACTCATATCTTTTTTACCGTAGAGTTGATCGCCGACAACTGGATGACCAATGTGGCGCATGTGAACTCTAATCTGGTGCGTGCGGCCTGTGTAAAGATGGCACTCAAGAAGCGAGTAGCCCTCGCCTTTTCTTCCTGCTTCAAAGCGCTCAAGCGTTCTGAAGGTGGTAATGGCTTCTCGTGCGCCAGGAGCATCTGATACAGTCATTTTGAGGCGGTCTCGCGTTGAGCGAGCAATACCCGTTTCGATAGTGCCAGAATCGTGGGCAACATAGCCTTGTACCAGCACAATGTAGCGACGGTCAAGCACGCGCAGCCTAATGAGGTCCTGAAGAGCTTTTTGCGCCTCGTCTGATTTTGCTGCCAGCATAAGACCAGATGTGTCCATATCAAGGCGATGCACAATACCGGGACGTTCTTCTCCCTGAAGCATTCCTAGGTGCTCGTAGCCACAGTGAGCCACCAGGGCGTTTGCCAGAGTGTCATCAACATGGCCAGGAGATGGATGACATACTAGGCCAATCTGCTTTGAGAGCACTATGAGGTACTGATCTTCAAACGGATATCAAGCGGAATATCTGGATTTGGGCGCAAAAGTCCTGTTTGAGGTTCTGCGTCTGGAAGCGATACCAGAAGCCTATCGCCCAACATAAGTTTTTCTGACTTAGACGTAGCCAGCGTAGCGTTGATGGTTACTCTTCCCTCTTCCACCAGCTTTGCGCAGGCACTTCTTGAAGGAAGTGTATCTTGGGCAGAAAGAAACGCATCTAATCTGACGCCGTCCCCTTCTGGTCCAACTAGTATGTCAACGATACGCTCATTCATTGCCACTACCCTGCTGTTGCTTTTTGTCCCAGACCATCCAGTACACAAAAGCAATAAGGATGCCGCAGGTCACGAAAATGTCTGCCACATTAAACACGGCAAAATTAATAAACGTTGTAGCAAAGAAATCAGTAACCTGACCATACAAAACACGGTCAATAGCGTTACCAATTCCACCACCTACAACGCCTCCCAAAAGTGCAATAAGTGGCAACGGGAGGTTCTTCTCGCGAACTACAAAGCCCACAAGAGCGGCAATAACCACAGCAGTAAGAGCTACAAAAAAAGAGAGCGTTTCCAGAGCCCACAGAAAATGCTGCTCCAGTGTTGCTTACGTGGAAGAGCTCCATAAGACCAGGGATAAACGGTATTGCAGTTCCCTCTGGAATTGAGGTTCGTACCCAGAGCTTGGTTACCTGGTCAAGCGCGCAGGCAACAGTGCCCGCCCCGCAGAGAACTGCAAGGCGGGTCACTAGCGTGTGAGTTGTATGTTTCTGCTGGTCGGTGTTCATTTACGCAACAACGTCGTGGCAGCGGTGGCAGAGGTGATCCTCGCCAAGCTCGCGATAGTTCCAGCAACGGTCACAGCGCTCGCCGTTTGCAGGATAGACGCTTACGCTCAGCTCAGAGCCCTCGGAAACAGTAACCTCAGAGCAGACAAATGCCTCAGCAAAGTCAAGACCAGCGTGAGAAATAGATGCAGCCTGCTCAGCGGTAAGCGTAACTTCGGCACGTGTAGCCTGGGTGGTCTTCTCGGTAACTACGCCAGCCTCAAGAGCAGTCTCGTATGCCTTGGTGTAGGCAGCACGAGCATCAACCAGCACCTGATATGCAGGAAGCAGTGAGGTGTACTCTTCGGTGGTCATAGGAGCCTTATACCAGTCGAGAAGAGCGGCGTACTTCTGACCGTCACGCATAGACTCTGGCAGGAACTGCATAGCCTCATCAGTGGTGTAGACCAGAATTGGCTGCAGATCATGAACAAGCATGGAAAGAATCTCTGCCCAGACGGTCTGAGCGCTACGGCGTGTTGCAGAATCTGCAGCATCGCAGTACATACGGTCCTTAGTCGCGTTCAAATAACCGTTGGAAAGCTCAATGATGTAATCGTAGAGGGTACGGAAGACATTGTTGAAGCGATATCCCTCGTAAGCCTCGGTGACTGCAGCATGAACCTCGCACATACGGGCAAGAACAAGACGGTCGTACTCTTCAAGGTCTGCTACAGCAACCGCATCAGTTGCAGGGTCAAACTGACCCTCAAGCTCGCCAAGAAGGAAGCGCAGGGTGTTTCTGAACCTACGATATGCGTCGCCTACCTGCGAAAGAATGGCGTCATCGCAAGGAACGTCAGTTGAAGTATCAACGGAAGCAACCCAAAGACGCAGGACGTCTGCACCGCGCTCAGCGCACACGGCGTTTGGATCAATGACGTTGCCCAGAGACTTACTCATCTTGCGTCCCTGACCATCAAGCGTAAAGCCCTGAGAAACAACAGACTTGTAAGGAGCAACGCCGTAAGCACCAACAGAAGTCATAAGAGAACTCATAACCAACCGCGGTGCTGGTCGGAACCCTCAAGATACATATCAGCTGGGAACTTGAGGTTTGGACGGTGCTTACAAACAGCCGTGTGAGAAACGCCAGAATCCCACCAAACGTCCAGAATGTCCTTGTTAGCCTTGAGATTGTGGCCACCACACTTAGGACAGACGCAAGCGTCGCCTAAATAGGTCTTAGGGTCGTCGGTAAACCAAGCATCAGAGCCCTTCTCGCGGAAAAGCTTGATAACTGCGTCAAGCGTCTGGTCATTAATGACAGTCTCGCCACAATCCTCGCAGGTGAAAGCAGGGATTGGAACACCCCAGTTGCGCTGCCTGGAAATACACCAGTCAGGACGGCCTTCAACCATGGAGCCAATACGCTTAACAGCATTTGCGGGATAGAACTTAACCTTTGTAAGCTCCTCTGCTGCCTGCTTGCGAAGGCCAGTCTTATCCATAGAGACAAACCACTGGCTTGTTGCGCGGAAGATAACAGGCTCTTTACAACGCCAGCAGTGTGGATAGCTGTGGGTAATCTCTTCTGCAAGAATGAGCGTACCACGGTCTTTGAGCCACTGGACAATGACAGGGTTAGCCTCATTGACCTCCATACCAGAGAAGGGGCCTCCAGTACCTTGGCCGTCGCCCTTGAAGAAGTGACCGTCATCATCAACAGGCATAGTCTGTGGAATATCAAAACGAACACCAGCGTTGTAGTCGTCTACACCGTGGCCAGGTGCGGAGTGAACAACACCAGTACCATCGTCAAGTGTGACGTACTCTGCGTAAATAAACTTACCGGTGTTGCCAAGATCACCAAAGATTGGCTGCTTGTACTCATTACCAGCAAGCTCAACACCAGTCTTCTTCCAGGTGTTGCCCTCTGCATCCTGAGCCAGCTTCCAATCGGTATAACCAAACTTTGCAGCAGCCTTCTCTGCAAGAGCCTCAGCAACAATCTCTACGTGTCCATCAGGAAGCTCAAGAGCAACGTAGTTAGCTTCTGGGTGCAGAATAACTGCCTCGTCTGCTGGCATAGTCCAAGGAGTAGTAGTCCAAATGTCTACCCAGGTCTTACCTGCATAAGCCTCAAGACCCTCTGGAACTGTGGTTAGCTCAAAGCGCACAAATAGCAGTTGAGGTGACATCGTGATACTCAATCTCTGCCTCAGAAAGAGCAGTGTGGTCATGAGTGCACCAGTGAACAGGCTTGGTGCCTCTATACACAGAACCCTTATCATAGATGGCCTTGAAAATCTCAACGTCTGTAGCGTCGTAATCATTGACATAGGTGAGATAAGGATTGTCCCACTCACCCAACACACCAAGGCGCTTAAAGCCCTGACGCTGGGTATCTACCTGCTCAACTGCCATCTTGCGGCAGAGCTCACGGATCTTCTCGGTAGACAGCTGGTTGAACTTTCAGTGCCAAGCATCTGCTCAACCTTGTGCTCGATTGGCTGACCATGGCAGTCCCAACCAGGAACATAAGGGGTCTGGAAGCCCTGCATAGCCTTATAGCGGTTGATGATGTCCTTAGAAATCTTATTCTGTGCGTGACCCAGGTGAATTGGACCATTTGCATAAGGAGGTCCGTCATGAAGGACAAACTTGTCATGTCCCTCATTCTTCTTCATCAGAAGCTCATAAACATTGTTTTGGTCCCAATCAGCCAAACGCTGAGGCTCATTCTGCGCAAGTGATGCGCGCATAGGAAAGCCTGTATTTGGCAGGTTGGTGGTCTTTTTGTACTCGTTTGCCATCAAGCACAACCTTTCTGGGCACAAATAAAGCGCCCGTCCCTCACAGCTGGGACGAAGCGCCACAATACACTTCGTTGTAACCACCCAGCGACGGATATGTCCGTTTACTCGGCTGGCCTGTCACGGCGACCATTTCCGGCAGCATCTACTAGTACAAAATACTTGTACGTTTGAACTGCAGCTCCGAGGTGATGTTCACACGGACGCAAATGCGGACTTCCACCAACTCCGCTCGCTTGAGATTTGCGCTACCCAGCTACTGTCCTCATCACAGCTTGTGCTAGTAATACTACCACGTCTTGTACTCATTGAACTAAGTAATACGTACGCGTAAATCGTTTTTTTAACAAATTACACGGAATTCAAATTTTAAATTTTTATAGAAATAAAAAAAGAAGAGTGGGTACAACAAATCTAATATCTAAGTGAGCTCATATCACATTTGAGCCAAACAGGTAAAGGGACGTGTATGGCAGATAACAATAACAAGCACCGTAGATCTATGTCGATGCTACTCTATATTGCAGTAGCCATCTTTGTATATCTCCTGCTTAGCAACACATTACTACCAGGACTTTTGCGCCAACAGGTACAAACTGTTTCGTACAGTGAGTTCCTTAACAAGATTGACAACAATGAAGTCACCAAGGTAGACCTTAATACTGGCAACAGAAACATTAGGTTTACAACAGGCTCTGGAGATTCCGAGAAGGTCTTTGAGACTACGCAGTTCCCTAATGATTCAACGCTGGTTCAGACGCTCAGAGACCACAAAGTTGATTTCTCGGCTTCTATTCCTGACAACTCTACAAACATGCTGCTCTATGCCCTTATCCAATATGGCATCCCTCTAGTTCTCTTCTTGGGTATTGGCTACTTTATTAACCGCTCCCTTAAACGAGCCATGGGTGATGATGGTCCTTCCATGAACTTTGGTGGTGGCTTTGGAGGTCTTGGCGGCAATCTTGGTCGCTCAAGCGCTAAGAAATTAAGGGAGAAGATACAGGCATTACGTTTAAAGACGTTGCCGGCCAAGAAGAAGCTAAAGAGTCTATGCAAGAGATTGTTAGCTTCCTTAAGACTCCTGATAAGTACAAAGAGATTGGTGCTCGCTGCCCTCGTGGCGCCTTGCTTGTAGGCCCTCCAGGTACTGGTAAGACCCTCATCGCTAAGGCAGTTGCTGGTGAGGCTGGTGTTCCTTTCTTCCAGATTGCTGGCTCTGAGTTTGTTGAAATGTTTGTTGGACGCGGTGCTGCAAAAGTCCGTGACCTCTTCAAGCAAGCAAATGAAAAGGCTCCTTGCATCATCTTTATTGACGAGATTGATGCGGTTGGTAAGCGCCGTGATGCTTCTCTCAACTCCAACGATGAGCGTGAGCAAACCTTAAACCAGCTGCTCTCTGAGATGGACGGCTTTGATAACCACAAGGGCATTGTTGTTCTTGCAGCAACCAACCGCCCTGAGACCTTGGACAAGGCACTTCTGCGTCCTGGCCGTTTTGACCGCCGTATTCCTGTTGAGCTTCCAGACCTTAAGGGTCGTGAGGCAGTTCTTCAGATTCACGCCAATGATGTAAAGATGGAGCCAGGCGTTGACCTCTCTATTATTGCTAAGTCCACACCAGGCGCATCCGGTGCAGACCTTGCAAACATCATCAACGAGGCAGCTCTTCGTGCTGTTCGCTTTGGTCGCCGTCGTGTTACCACCGAAGACCTTGCTGAGTCCGTTGACGTTGTTATTGCCGGCGCAAAGAAGAAGAACACTGTTCTTTCTGAGCACGAGAAGGACGTTGTGGCTTATCACGAGACCGGCCATGCAATTGTTGGTGCCATCCAGAAAAACGATGCTCCTGTTACCAAGATCACCATTGTTCCTCGTACTGGCGGAGCTCTTGGCTTTACCATGCAAGTTGAGGATGACGAGCGTTATCTGATGAGCAAGAGCCAGGCAATGGATGAGATTGCTGTACTCTGTGGTGGACGCGCAGCTGAAGAACTTATCTTTGGCGAGATGACCAATGGCGCTTCCAACGATATTGAGCGTGCAACAGCTATTGCTCGCGCTATGGTCACGCAGTACGGCATGTCTGACAAACTTGGCATGGTTACCCTCAGCCAGCAGCAAAGCCGTTATCTTGGTGGTGGCTCTTCCCTCACCTGCTCTGAAGCAACAGCTGAAGAGATTGATGCTGAGGTTAGGCGTATTGTTGAAGAGGGCCATCAGCGTGCACTTCAGACGCTTAAAGAGAACCGCTTTAAGCTGCATGAGATTGCTCACTACCTGCAGAAGAAGGAAACTATCACCGGCGAGGAGTTCATGAACATCCTTAAACGTGAGAATACCTTTGCACCAGTAGTTGAGAGCACCAATGAGGAAGGTTCCTCTACCTCTTCAGCAGAGTAATTCTCTTATCAACAAAGTGAAACGGCCGCCTATTCTGAACTGCCTCCCATTTCTTGGACATAAGAAATGGGAGGCAGTTCATATGCAGGTGATTATGATTCTGCAGCGTGTTAGCGCAGGCTTTTAGGCCTGGCGCACAAAATAGCGCAGCTTTAGTAGGTTCTGCTAAAGAATCGACGTGTTCCTAATCAAGATAGCTAGGCAGCTAGGCGGTCGTACTACCCGATATTCATCTCTATGCATAAACTTAACCTAATATGCTAGAAAATGAATAGCGTCATATAAAAGATTTAACTATAGGTAAATTCCGCACCTAAGGAACACACCTAAGTCGGATAATCTGCTCAGATGAGGGCATTTTACACATCTAATGACGATAATCTGCATGATTAAGGTATTTTCAGCGTCATGTATACGTCTTTTTGACAGATTATCCGATTTTGGTGTGTTTTGAACTGACTCCTATTTCTCGTGTCCAAGAAATGGGAGGCAGTTCACTCTCGTAGGTGGCCGTTTTTTGTGCCGTATGTAAAGGTTTCCTGCTCAAGTTATCGAGCAAAAAGTTCCCAAAATGCCACGGCAGATGACGCAGCAACATTAAGCGAGTCCACCTGATGAGACATGGGAATGATGGTGATAATGTCACAAGCCTCAATGGTTTTCTTATCAAGACCATAGCCTTCACTACCAAAGAATAGTGCAGCTTTTTTACCTTTTACCAGCTCTTTATTAAGAGGTACTGCAGAATCTGTGAGTGCAAGTGCACACGTAGTAAAAGAATGAGCTTTAAGCTTTTCAATAAGGTCCAGTGAAGTTATCTCTTCATCCAAACGAGTCCAAGGCACATTAAGAACCGTTCCCATAGAAACGCGCAGGACACGCCTTGAGAGGTTGTCGGCGCACTTAGCAGTCAAGATAACAGCATCTACATTGAGGGCCGCAGCTGACCTAAAGACAGCGCCAACGTTGTTAACGTCTACTAAATCTTCTAGTACGGCAATATGCTTTGACGTGCTTAGAATCTCTTCTAGCGATGCACCTTGAGGTCTCCTCATGGCACAGAGCACTCCTCTATTCATCTTGTAGCCAATAAGCTGTGTAAGCTGCTCATCTGGAAGAATGAAAATAGGAACGTCATCTGTCAAAGGGTGGAACTTCTCGACAATTTGCAAAATATTATCTGTATGAGAAGTATTTGCAAGAAATGAAAGCGGCTTGCAGCCTGCAGCAAGCGCAGTCTCAATCACAAAATGTGACTCACAAATCATGACGCCGCGAGTTGGGTCAAGACGATTACGAAGCTGGTTATCAGTCAATCGAGCATACACATCAAGGCGGCTGTCGTCAGATGAATCTATGTGAATAACTGGATGTGTTGCCATAAATAACGTACCTCTCGCCTCTTGATAGACAGTATTCTCTCACTCTTGAGGCAAGAGTAACGTCATGTATTCCTAGATTACTTCTGTAGCAGCTTTCTCTTGAGGAAGAAGCTCAGAGAAACCAGCGAGACAGAGGAACAGACAAGTGTGCCCTGAAGCGCAACCTGAGAATAATCTGCAGTATCAGGAAGCTGTGACTTCTTCTGAGCTTGCTGAGGCTCCTCAGGAGTGTGTGTCTCAGGTGTTTCTGGCGTAGTCTCAGGCTGCTTCACGTATACGTGAGTCCAATTTGCAGTAATGGCTGGCTGAGAAGTATCACTTGTGCCAATAACAAGATTGACTTTTAAATGCTGGTACGAATCAAAGTTATCTGGATCTGCAGATGTTGGGGTAAGCAGATATTCAATTCGATACTGACCAACAGGCAAGGTGTCATCTTGATATGAAGAATAAACAACATCCTTAAAGTGATTAGAGAAATAAATAGCATTGCCGTCGGCATCAACGACACGAGGTGTGCCATCTGGCATATAAGTCATATCGATAGTAAATTGACCATTCTCAAACAACTGAACATCGTAGGTATCATATCCAGGAGTCCTACTGATAACAATATCGCCATTGTGCGTAGCGGCACTAACAGGAAAGCTGTGTAATATCTTGCGATTGGATCTCAGTCATAAGACGAGCTGTTACGGCATCAATATCCAATACTCGCCTTGTACCTGCGTCAACCGTGTGATCATAGTTGTAAGAAGAGATGGTAGCAGGAGCATTCTGAAGACCAGCGTCAATAGGTTTTAAGGTAGTTCCAGTATCAGAGACATATGCGGTGTGCGCGAGAGTGTAGTAATACGTAATATGCGTCACATACGTAGTTGGACGCGCAACATTACCATCACCATCATAACCAGCAGAAATCGTATAAGAATCCACTTCTTTATGGTCAAGAATGTCATTACCTACTACCTCTGGAGCCTGGAATAGACCTTGCTTTTCAGTCTTATTTCCGTTGCTATCAACAAACGTTGTGAGATTACGATCAATATCAGATATACCCACGTGCATGGTATAGATGTAATAGAAGCCATGCTCTTGATCATACGAAAGCGTTTTTTCCAGCTTATACTGACCCATAGGCAAACTGGTATCAATAACAGCGGTATTATCTTGACCAACCGACCCTTGTGCCAGCTGACCATTAGCAATGTAAGAATTAACTCTGTCTCTGTGAGTCTGAATATCATTATCTGAATCAAATTCAAACACCGGAAGCAAAATTCTACGATCAGTCACACCAGCAAGCTCCGGATGAGTCTGAATGTATGCATCTACAGCTGCATCATCTGTTGTATATCTCAGAGAACCATCTGGCGAGAAAAGCGACAAGTCAAACTGATCTCTATCTAAATAAACAAAATCGCTTACCTTGCTATAGTTTGGATGAGAATCAGTGTTAACTGCCTCATAAGGCTTAACTGGCTCAAGAGTATCAAACGATGTTGAATCATTGCCAACAAGCGAAGCAAAATCAGAAGGAAGAAGCTCATATGATTTGACATCAGTATGCAGTAACAACTGATTAGCAGAATGAGAATTTGATTGGCTGGTTGAAGCAGTAGCTACAGCAATTTTAGGAAAAGCTGAAATGCATAAAAGAAGTACGGCAAGAGCAGTACAAACACATCTAATATTTTGCGTAGTACTATTTACTCTAGTTGATGACATACGCTATTGCTCCCCCTGCAATTGAAAAATAATTATTTCTAAATGTCGTATATATTACTCCAGTTTTGTTCATCTCCTATAGAAAATAATTCCACGTAAGTTCCATAAAATATGTGGTGAATATGCACTACACTAAATGAATGTGTCTTTGACTCATTTACAGAAAGTCTGTTTGTCAAAACACACTGATTTTTGCTATGTAACTTCGTTTTTATAAGGAGTGCTCCTTGGCTAAGCACTTTGCAAAAAGCTCCGCTTCTCACACCGCTAACTTACAACCTCTTTCCACAGAAGAAGCTACAGAGAAGACACCTTCCCTTAAGGATTCAGTTCCAAGTCTTGGCGATACTGATATGTACGTTGCTCTTAATGAAGAACAGATAAAAGCCAATCAGCTCAATGATTCTTCACAAGCTACAGAGTCCCCAGAAGAGCAAGCAGATGATCTAACTGTCATTGCTCCCCTTGATAGCGCAGAGCTTGGAGAAAAAGAAGAAGCTCCTGTTAACCACAAGAAACATCAGTGGTGGGAAATACCTGCCGCGCTCGTTGGTATTCTCGCCCTTGTGTATGTGGGTGGAGCAATCTTCTTTAACTTCTTCTTTATGCCTCAAACCAGCATTTATGGTAAGGACTACTCCTTAAAACCAGCTTCAGATTTGCAGGCTTCTAGAGCAAATGAAGCCTCAAACTATTCCGTCCAAGTCTCTGGAAACGGCGTAGATTTAACCATCAAGGCATCTGACATTGATTTAACGTACGACGCAGCTGGATATGCTCGTGATGCTATTAGCCAGCAGAATCCTTGGATGTGGCCACTGGAGCTTACTCGCAGCAGGTCCCTGAGCCCACATGCAACCGCTTCATACGATACAAGCAAGGTAGACGCTCTCTTTAATCAAAGAATTGAGCAGGCAAAAGAATCTGCTCACACTCTAGAGAACAATGGAATTACCTACGATAGCTCGGCTAAAAAGTTTGTTTTTGCTGACGATGCTATTGCTACAAGGCTTTCTCTTGAAGGTGTCCATAAAGACTTGCAGACTGCTTTTGATAATCTGAGCACTACCGTTCAGCTTGGTCAAGAAAGCCTTATGAGCGCAGAAGATCTTGATGCTGCCCTGAAGACTGCTAATTCCTACGTTGCCTCTGCGGTTGATTTGATGTTGGGTGACTCTGTTGCATATCAGCTTGATCAAGACACCATTGCTAGCTGGATTAAGTTTGATGAGAATCTCTCTATTTCATTTGATACAGACGCTATTACTAAATGGGTCAACGAGACACTTGCTCCTGCAGTAGATACTCGCGGAACTTCAAGAACATATAAGCGTTGGGATGGAAAAGAATTCACTACAAAGGCTGCTGGTGCATACGGCTGGGTTATTGATAATGACGCTGCTGTAAAAGCTATCTCTGACGGTCTATCCGCTGGTCAGGCAACAAAGATTGAGCTGCCTACAAAACAGTCGGCCGATAAATTTACTAAGCAGGGCGAGCAGGACTGGGGCGGTCGTTATATTGACGTTGACCTTACCACTCAGCATGCTGTTCTTTATGGTGATGATGGAACCATTCTTTGGGAAGCCGATGTAGTAACGGGTATCCCAGACGGACATCACAACACTCCAGAAGGAGTCTGGTATATTACCAGCCACATTAGAAACGCTCGTCTTCTTGGTCCAAATGACGAGAATGGCAAACCAGGTTGGGATGCACACGTTGACTTCTGGTTGGGTGTAAAAGGTCAGGAAGTTGGTTTTCACAACGCTCCATGGAGAAGTGCGTTTGGTGGAAACATCTACAGAACAGGCGGTAGTCATGGCTGCATCAACCTAAGCTATGAAAACGCTCAAAAACTCTTTGATATCGCCAAAGATGGAGATCCAATTATCATCCACTACTAGGTTTTTCTTAGAAAATATATTTACGCGCGCTTTAGAAAATAATTCTGAAGCGCGCGTTTTTTATGTCTTACAAAAGATCTACAACACGCTCTTTGTTTGCCATAAAATCAAGATACTCTGAACCTAAGCGAGAAGTGATCAATGAACTGGCAGAAGGAAATTTGCTGGCTGCTTTAACAAAACCATATTCTCCTGTGACGTAATTAAATGTCGCAAGTATATTATCAGACAGAAAGGTTCCTCCACCTTCTGTATTGTATTCATAGTAGGAGACGGCAGGTAATTTGCGACTGCTTATAGCTTGTAGAATATAAGCAGTCCCATAAAGAATATATTGATCAAAATCTTGTGATGAGAGAGAAACTGAATATAAAGCGGCATCTTGCTCGATTGTTCCAATGATTTCTCCATTAACACTTACAACCCACGAAATGCCACCGTCTAATAATTCATTGTTTTTCTCTACAACTGATAAAATTGGACCAGATATATACACATCGTTTATATTGCAGGTATAAGTCCTATATTCTCCAGACTCAAACTTTTCATATGAGAAAATATTATCAGCTGATTGCTCCCGTATAAATTCCGCAGCTTCATGTTTTAAAAAATCAAGGTTTCGCTCCCTAACCGCTTCGGGTCTAAACCAACTACATATGAATACAACGGCAATGAGCATTATCCCAAGAGTAAACAAAACTACTTTTCTTTTACGCTGCATCTTCAGTCACCTCATCATTACCGAATAATAATGAAACTAACTAAAAGCTTTTGTAACAATTGTTTACTCTTCAAGCGTTTTAACTTTAAAACCAAAATAGTAAATGTGGCCTAACCAAACAACACTAAGAATAATACTGCCAACAATAACACCTTTCATAAGCATGGCAATCAGACCTACAGCCATGACCAAAGTTACTGTGGCAAGGATGCGCACTTTAGTCTTAACAGTCATCCCTTTTCCAGCTTTAAAATCAGCAAGGTTATTTTGATAAAACTTCGTGTTAATAAGCCAATTATTAAGCCGGTCAGATGATTTTGCAAAGCAAAATGCTGCGAGCGCTAAAAATGGAACAGTGGGCAAAATAGGAAGCACTACGCCAATTACGGCAAGCGCCAAACTTACACAACCTAATACAACAAAGGTAATACGCTTAATTGACATAATTACTCCCTACTGCTTTTTGAGAAAGTTTACCATGTGTAACAAAAAGCAGTAGGGATAGTAATCAGACCAAAGTATTTCTTATATAAAAATATTTATTGGTAATGCCTAAAAACGTGGCATTTGACCTCCGCCAAAGCCCATATTCTTCATCATAGACTCCATGGCACGACGACCTTTCTTTGTATTGCCGCCCTGAGTCATAGCCTTCATCTTGCCCATCATCTTATTCATCTCTCCCCACTGGCGAATAAGTTGATTAACTTCCTGAACGCTACGACCAGATCCCATAGAAATGCGACGACGGCGCTGACCATTAATAATCTTTGGACGTGCACGCTCTTCTTTAGTCATGGAATGAATGATAGCTTCAATCTTTCCCATAGAGCTATCATCCACACCACCCTGCTGGGCCATCATGCGGTCACCACCGGGTAGAGCGCCAATAAGCTTTGCAAGACCGCCCATCTTACGAATTTGGTTCATCTGATTAAGCAGATCATCCATAGTAAAGCCTTCACGCAACATACGCTCGGCATCTTCAACCTGCTTCTCGTCTGCTGCCTGCTGGGCCTTCTCAACAATAGAGATAACGTCGCCCATGCCAAGAATGCGCTTGGCCATACGGTCTGGGTGGAAAACCTCAAGTGAATCGGGTTTCTCGCCCATAGAAACAAACTTGATAGGCTTGCCGGTAACCTCACGTACGGAGAGGGCACCACCGCCACGAGCGTCGCCATCAAGCTTGGACATGATGACACCGTCAAAGTCTACGCGCTCGGCGAAGGTGCTGACAACATTGACGATATCCTGGCCGGTCATGGCGTCGACAACCATAAGAATCTGGTCTGGCTTGACGGCACGCTTGATAGCAACGGCCTCTTCCATCATTTCTTCGTCAATTTGAAGACGGCCAGCGGTATCGACAATTACCAGGTCGTTGAGGTGGTCAACAGCTTCCTGGATAGCCTGAGACGCAATAGCAACTGCGTCTTTGCCATCACCGCGATAGACTGGCACGCCAATCTCTGAACCAAGTGTTTCAAGCTGATCTGCTGCTGCGGGACGGTGAACGTCGCAGGCGGCAAGCAGAGGATTCTTTCCCTGGGACTTTAGCAGGTAAGCAAGCTTTGCAGCTGCGGTTGTCTTACCAGAGCCCTGAAGACCAACAAGCATGATGACATTTGGAATGCGATTCTGTGCCAGCGTAAGCTTGGACTCGGTTGAGCCAAGCAGCGCTGTCAACTCATCCAAAACAATGCGGACAACGTTTGGGCTGGAGACAGAGAATCCAGGACGTCAGCGGTCATGCACTGCTCTTTGCAGCGGCCAACAAATTCTTTAACTACCTTGTAGTTAACGTCGGCCTCGAGAAGAGCCATGCGAATTTCTCGCATTGCTGAATTGATATCGTCCTCAGTGAGACGGCCCTTTCCGCGCAGAGCGGAAAATGTATTTTGCAGTCTATCTTGCAGGCTGTTAAACATTACTGAACTCCCTCACCAACAAGTGCTTCACAGAACGAACGAGCATCAAACGTCTGAAGATCATCAATTGACTCGCCCACACCAATACGATAAATAGGCAGGTTAAGCTGGTTAGAAATTGCCAGAGCAATTCCTCCCTTTGCGGTACCGTCAAGCTTTGTAACAATAAGACCGTCCAAAGACAGTGCATCATTGAACTCTTTTGCCTGGTTAAGGCCATTTTGACCGGTAGTTGCATCAATAACCAAGACAACGCTAACAGGAATATCTCCTGCGCGCTTTCTGGTAACCGAGACAACCTTAGCAAGCTCGCGCATCAGATCAGATGAGGTGTGAAGGCGTCCAGCGGTATCAATAAGCACCAGCTCAGTGCCTTGTTTTTCTGCAGTCTCGACAACCTCAAAGCAAACGCTTGCAGGGTCAGCGCCACGCTCTCTGGTTACTACCTCAATACCAGAGCGCTCTCCCCATACCTGTAGCTGCTCAATTGCAGCAGCACGGAAGGTATCGGCGCCACCAATCAAGGTCTTGACGCCATTGGCGTGTGCACGACCAGCAATCTTTCCAACAGTAGTGGTTTTACCAGCGCCATTAATGCCTACAAATAAGACAATAGAAGGCGTATCTGTAAAAGGATCTCTTTCTGCAACAGGAAATTCTGCCGTAAGGCGCTCTACAAGGGCACGGCGTAGCTGGTCGGAGCGCATAAGATTTTCTCGCGCCGCACGCTCACGCAGGTCGTCGGTGACACGCATAGCCACCTCAGCACCCATGTCTCCCATAACCAGTGTGTCCTCGAGGTCATCCCAAAAGTCTTCGGTGACCTCTCCGCCCATATAAAAGATTTCGCTTAAGGTCTCCCGGGAACGCTCAAGACCGCGGCGAAGATTGTCCATAAAGCCCATTAGATATCAACTACCTTTCCGGTTGTCTTATCAAGCCTCTGAGAGACAACGTGGCTGACACCATCTGCCTGCATGGATACGCCATACAGTACGTCTGCCTGCTCCATAGTGCGCCTCTGGTGAGAAATGACAATCAGCTGTGTTGTCTCCTTGAGCTGCTCAATGGCGTCAAGCAGCTTGGAGAGGTTGGCGTCGTCGAGCGCAGCCTCAACCTCATCAAAGACATAGAACGGAACAGTACGCGTCCTATACACAGCAAAGAGCAATGCCAGGGCGGTGAGGCTCTTCTCGCCACCTGACATGAGCATCATCTTGGTAATGCGCTTACCGCGCGGCTGAGCCACAATCTCAATGCCCGTCTCGGAGAGATGGTCTGGGTCGGTAAGCTCAATGTGGGCATGGCCGCCAGGGAACAGCATGGAGAAGATCTCGGAAAAGTTCTGGTTTACGCGGTCAAAGACAACAAGGAAGCGGCTACGCATCTTGCGATCAATGGCCGAGATGATCTTCTTCAGAGAAGTTCGTGCGGCCTCTAAGTCAGCTACCTGCTCGTTAATGTAGTCGGCACGCTCTTTGAGGCGCTCGTACTCATCCATGGCAACAGCATTGACGGGACCCAACGCCTCAAGCTGGCTCTTGAGCGACGCAGCAAGGCGCTCTGCCTGCTCTCTGTCTTCTGGCTCAGGAAGCGTCAAAGCCTCGTCCAGCGAAGCGCCTGTGGCAAGAATGGCCTCGATTGCGTTTTTGAACCTGGACCTCAAAGCTTACCAATCTCAACGCTAATCTGGTTAGCCGCGTCTTTCTCTTTTTCTACCGCAAGCGCAGCTTCAGAGGCTGCGTCTTTTGCCTCAGAGATGGTCTCTCGCAGCGTCTCGGAGTCTGCCTCCGCCAACGACGCGCGATCCTTGAGCCTGGAAGCCCACTCAAGCGCCTTCTGGTGCAGAGCGTCATAGCGCTTGTACAGCGGGTCAACGCGCAGCCTAATCACCTCAAGCGCGTGCGTTGCCTGCTTAGCTGCAGCAAGCTGCTCATCCAGCTGAGACAGACGCCGCTCAAGCTCTGCCTGGCGAGAAGCCATACTCGTTGCGCGCTCTTTTGCAACAGTGAGGTCCGTCTTTGCATCCGAAAGCTCTCGGTTGGCCCTGCCCTGCGCGCGAATGGCATCTCATGCTGGTCCTGCAGCTCTTTGAGCTCAGACGCAAGCGACTCCATGCGGGCCTTAGCCTCTTCTGCGGCACGCTTGTGCTCATCAATGTGTGCGCGAGCCTCTTGAGCACGCTCTTTTGCCTGCTCTCGAGAAGCGCTAACCTGCTTCAGCTCAGCCTGAGAAGAAGCAACCTGTCCCTCAAGACGGCCTCTTTCAGCAGCGATGGACGTAAGCTCACCGTTGAGGCGAGCAACCTCGCCCTTGGACTGCGCGCTTTTCTCGCGAACTGAAGCCAGCTCATTCTCGCAGTTGGTAACTGCAGAGCGAGCAGCCTCAAGATGGCGTTTGAGGGAAGGAAGAGCGCCCTCGAGCTCACGAATGCGGCGTTTACGCTCAAGAGAGCCGTCCTCAGCCTGAGATGCGTGCCCCAGGACCAAACGACCATCTGGATAGAGCAGTGTGCCGTCAGGAAGCACATAAAGCCCGCGAGGCTCATCTTTGCGAGCAGCGTAGGCATCATCAAGGCTCTGAGCAACAAAAACGTGACCAAAGAGCGCCTGTACAAGGGCTTCGGCACCCTTCTGAGCAGAGACGTGCTCAAGCAGAGACGTCGTATGTGCTGGAGCAGCAAGAGCTGGAGCTGCGTCAGAAAGAGCAACCAGCGTGGCCTTACCGTCCTCAGAAAGCGCCTGAACGCGCTCAAAGAGCGCATGAACGTTGTGCTGCTTATCTACAACAAGCGCGGAAAGGTCTTCTCCCAAAAGTTGCTCAACAAGAGCTTCAAACTCTGGCTGAACCTCAAGGTAATCGGCAAGCCTGCCTGAAACGAGAGAAGCGGTTGCCGTATCAGAGACAAGCTTTTCTGCCAGAGGACTTCCCTTTTGAACCTCAACATCAAGCGCACGAAGCGCCTCAAGTGTAGCTTCACTGCTTGAGAGCTCCTGGCGAGCAGTGCGCTCTGCCTCACGAGCCGCCTCAAGTGCAGAAGCGCGCTCAGAAATCTCAGCGACAAAAGCCTCGGACTCCTGACGAGCCGTCTCAAGAGCTGCGGTAAGCTCTGCTTCTTTAGCGCCACTATCTTCCAGGGCAGCTTGAGCGATCTCAAGGGCCTCGATAATCTGAGACAACCTGGACTCAAACATCTTGTCTTCTACCTGCGCATGAGCAATCTGCTCTTCAAGCTTTACATACGCAAGCGTCTCTTTATCAGCGGTATTGCGCGCACTACGCTCTGACGCAGTGCAATCAGAAATCTTTACATCCAGAGCACGACGCTCGGCAATTGCCTGGTTAGCCGCCTCTTGCAGAGCATTCACGCTCTCAGTCAAATCTGCAACCTTTGCACGAATTGTTGCCAGCTGACCAGAAAGCTCTTCATTCTCTTTTGCCGCGTCTGCCTTCTGCTTATCCATCACAGAAAGCTGCATGCGCGTATCAGAAAGGCGAGAAACCATGTTCTTGCCCTTCTCTTCCAAAAGACGCATGTCAGAGCCCATACGACCAAGAATCTCTTGCATGCGACGACGCTGCTCGCCCAGGTCTCCAACAAAAAGACCCTTTTGCTCAAGAAGCGACTGAAGTTTTTCAAGCTCACGGTTTTTCTCGCCTGCGCGATACTGCGCAAGCTCAATGGCAGCCTCCGCCTCTTTAGCGCGAGCCTCCAATTTGCCATGCGTAAACTGCAGCTGACGAAGGTCATCCACTGCAAGCTGTACGGTCAAATCCTTGAGCTGGGAGGATAGATCTTTTGCGCGAGAAGCCTTATCTACCTGCCTCTCAAGCGGCTTAAGCTGGCGGGCAATCTCGCGAGAAACCACTTTGGCTCGCGTGAGATTCTCATCCATGGAAGAGATTTTGCGCTCCGCACGCTCTTTGCGGCGACGATGCTTAGAGATGTCTGCCGCTTCTTCAATAAGCTCACGACGCTGCTCAGGACGGCTAGACAAGATGGAATCAAGCTTGCCCTGGGAAATAATGGAGTGGGTATCTTTGCCCAGGCCAGAGTCATGCAAGATGTCCTGGATGTCCATGAGTCTTGAAGGAGCACCGTTAATCAGGTACTCAGACTCTCCAGAGCGATACATACGCCTAGTGATGCCAATTTCAGAGAAATCAATAGGAATGGTGTGGTCGGAGTTGTCCAAGACCAGTGTTACCTCAGCAACACCCACCGCTCCCCTTGCTGACGAGCCAGAGAAGATAACGTCTTCCATGGCTGGCCACGGAGCATCTTTGCGCTCTGCTCGCCCAATACCCAAAGAATTGCGTCAGAGACATTGGACTTACCCGAGCCGTTAGGACCAACGACAACGGTAAGACCGGGGTCAAAAACCATCTGAGTTTTATCAGCGAATGACTTAAAACCCTTAAGTGTCAGCGATTTTAGATACACGGGTACAGGGTACCTTTCTACCTTAGGTGCATTTCTGCATCAGCATCAAGCGGAGCGTCATCCACACCAAGACGTACCAACGCGTCTTGAGCGGCTTCTGACTCTGCAGCTTTCTTTGATGGTCCCTGTCCACGACCCACCTTAAGGCCGTCGACAAATACCACAGCGGTAAACGTTGGCGTATGAGCAGGGCCGCTCTCGCCAATAAGCTTGTACTCTGGGGTAGCCTTACCTTTAGCTTGTACCGCTTCCTGCAAACGAGATTTAGGGCTTACCGAACGAACTGCCAGCGCTGGAGAAATATGAGGTCCAAGCGTACGAATAACAAACTCGTGTGTTGGATCAAAGCCCGCATCAAGGTAGAGCGCGCCAACAATGGACTCGTAAACATTCTCCAAAGCAGACTTCATGCCACGCTTTCCCGTGCCCTTCTCGGAAATTCCCATAACAATTAAGGGAGAAATTCCTAAAGTATCAGAGACAATAGAGAGTGTATGACCAGATACCAGAGAGATTTTTAGCCTAGTAAGCTGGCCTTCGTCCATATCTGGATAGCGCTCAAACAACTCTGTTGCAATAATGGCACCAAGAATTGAGTCACCCAAGAACTCCAGGCGCTCATACGAAGCAGAAACAGGCTTGCCCTCCACCGCCGAAGGGTGTGTGAGGGCAGCCTCAATTAGTTCTTTATTGGTAAATGTGTGACCGCAAATAGCTTCTGCAGCAGCTACTCGTTCGTGTAATTTCACGTATAAAACCTACTTAAGCAGCAAGAATAGCGTCTACTGCGTCTCCAACGGTAGCAATCTCATCGATGTTCTCTGCATCAAAAGTCATATCAAACTCTTGCTCAAGGTCTGTAACAAGTTGCAAAAGATCAAATGAGTCTGCACCAAGGTCCTTAAATGAGGTGCCCTCTGTGAGCTCAACGGAATCGTCAAGGTCAAGAGTCTCTCTGACAACGTCAATTACCTTTTCAAGTGTTTCTGTGCGATCCATACATCCTCCTTGCACACAACAATGACGCTCTTAATTTTACCCCGTGATGGGCATCTGTATGATGACATTACTAAAGCTGAAACAAACAATCTTAAAAAAAGTAAAGCCCACAGAATTGTCCATGGGCTCCACCATACCTTATAAAAAGTTTTATGCTACAGGCGCTTTTACTACAGCTGAATTGAAGAAGAGATTTTCTCAATTAGGTTGGCGCGTACTGCATTGGCTGCAGAGAGTGTTCCTGCGCACACTGCAGAGGAGCTGGTAGCACCATGTCCTTTAAGTACAGGAGCCGAGACGCCCAGCAAGAAAGCGCCACCAACAGAATCTCCCGAAAGCTCTGCTGCCGTAGCCTTAAGAGCGTCTTTCAAAAGAAGTGCGCCAAACGCAGCCTTCTTGGAAGAATTAATTGCATCTTTGAGGCTAGACATAATAAATTTGCCCGTGCTCTCAATAGATTTCAAAGCTACATTTCCGGTAAAGCCGTCTGTCACAATGACGTCAAAACGGCTTCCTAAAATATCAGTTCCTTCAGCGTTTCCACCAAAATTAATAGGAGCCTCTGCAAGAGCTGCATGATATGAGAGAGCAAGCTCAGAACCCTTGGTCTCTTCAGAGCCATTGCAGAGAAGACCTATGGTTGGGTTTTCAATTCCAAGCGAAGCATTGGCAAAAGCCTTGCCCATTTGCGCAAATTGCACCAAAACATCTGGACGCACATCAGCGTTGGCGCCAGTGTCCAAAAAGACTGTTTTGTGACCACCAAGTCCAGGAAGAATCAAGGTGAGCGCTGGGCGCTTTACGCCTTTAATGCGACCAATTCCAAAGGTAGCAGCGGTAAGCACTGCTCCTGTGGAGCCTGCTGAGAAAAGGCCATCAGCCTCTCCTGCCTTAACTGCCTGAGCAGCCCTTACAATGCTGGCGTCTTTTTTCTGTCTAACCGCATTAGCAGGATGCTCGCTCATCGCAATAACTTCAGTAGTTACCAAAGCCTTTGCACGATTGTGCTTGTTTGCAAAAGGAGTAACAAACTCATCAGCTCCGGCGAGAAGAACCTCTAGCTCTTGGTCCTTCTCAAGAGCCATACGAACTCCCTCAAGAACAACCTCAGGACTTTGGTCAGATCCCATAACGTCTACACAAATAACGGGCATGTTAACTCCTTAGTGCTATAAAAAAGAAGGCCGGCCCCTAAAGAACCGGCCTTCTTGGCCATACGATGTATGAGTGTTACTCAGTAACAACAACCTCACGGTCCTTGTAGAAGCCACAATTAGGGCATACGTGGTGAGGAAGCTTTGGAGCGCCGCACTGTGGGCATACAGAGCGAGCTGCTGCGTTAAGCTTGCTGTTTGCCGAACGACGGGTGTGGGTTGCGCCGCGGCCCTTCTTTTGTTTAGGTACTGCCATCTTAAACCTCTTTTGCTCTTGCTAGCGCCCCTAAAACACATGAGGGCGCGACCCATTCACATAATGCGTTGGATACTATACCACGTACTGACACATTTTGTACGTAGATACAGCATTTCTTCACCATTTAGGAGAAGAAATTTTATTTTACTCTTCCGAATCCGACTCAATCACAAGATTTTTAAGAGCCGCAAACGGGTTTGAAGCAAGTTTTTCTTCTTCTTGCTTCTGCTCAATCTGAGCTGCATGACCGCAATCTTCTTCGTTCAGATTGCAACCGCATACTGGGCAAAGTCCCTTGCAGTCGGACTTGCACAGTACAACATAAGGCGTCTCCATAACAAGCGAAGGCAAAAGAGCCTCTGCAAGATCGATGGTTTTATCAGCATTTACTAAAACGTAATCTGCTTCATCTTCATCGTCTGCAGCAATTACAGGCTCTTCAAAGAGATAATACTCATCTACCTCTGCGTTTAAAGAGAGATGTGCGTCCTCAAGACAGCGGTCACACGTACCAACTGCGTCAGCACGAAGCATTCCGGTAACCAAAATGCCCTCACCCGCGTTGGTAAGCACTAGATCAAAATCAATTCCCATAGGGAGAGAAAATTCATGCTCCCCTAGCTCATACGAGTCTTCATTAAGATGGCCTGCATAAGAAACAGTATCGCCTGCATTTGCAAGACGATCATCTAGTGCATAAAGAACTGGTTGCATTGGAATTACCAGGCAACGTTATTGCTGGTGTTACGAGGACCAGAGTTTTCATCAAGTGTCTGACGAACACGAGAGACAGAATTTGTCAGGCTCTTGAGGTTCTCCTCAAGGTGAGCAAGAACGGTATCTGCGTACTCCTCAGCATTGTAGCGAGTATCACGCTCGTACTGCTCTGCCTGGTCACGAATGGCGTCTGCCTGCTGCTGGGCAAGGCGGACAACCTCCTGGTCACCAGCAAGAATCATAGCCTGCTGCTGTGCGTCAGCAATGATGGACTCTGCCTGAGCACGTGCGCGCTCAAGGGTCTCATCCTCTTCCTTGATGATGCGACGAGCGGTTGCAAACTCTTCTGGGAAGACACGACGAATCTCGTCAAGCAGCTCGTAGAAGTCCTGGGCATCAATAATCTTCTTGTTACCGCCATCCATAAAAGGTGACTTAGCCTCAGTTACGATCTGCTCAATCTCAGATACAAGGCTCTCAATTTCCTCGCCTGGCTGCATCCAGGGCTCCTTTCAGTCCAATACATAAGCCGTGTTATATGCACTTATAGCCCACATGACCACGACGCATAAACACCTTTTTAAGAATGTTAGCAGAATATAATGAAAATGCAGGGCAAATATACTTAATTACCGCAATTATGCAGAGCTTCAAGCTTTTTAATGACGTTCTTTGGTACCAAAAATGATACGTCTGCGCCCATGGCCGAGATTTCTCTAACAATTGAAGAAGAAATGTAGCCGTACTCTGGGCTGGACATAACAAAGATACTCTCCAGCTCAGGAGCCATATGAGAGTTAAGATCTGCTTGCTGAAGCTCATACTCAAAGTCTGTCATAGCCCTCAGGCCTTTGACCACGCCTCCTGCTCCACGAGCGTTGCAGAAATCAACCAGAAGACCTTCCATAGGCTCTACAGAAACGTCCACAAGACCTTCATCTACAAGAGCATCTTTAAGCATCTGTACGCGCTCTTCAAGAGAAAAGGTAGTTCCTGTGCCATGCTTTCGCTTGGAAGCTGCAACGGCTACCGTTACGTTTTCAAAAAGGCGAGAAGCTCGTCTGATTACATCAAGGTGTCCGTTTGTGACGGGATCAAAAGTACCTGGTACAACTACGTGAGTGATGCTGTTCAACGTATCTCCTATCCCTCACAACGAACAAGTAAATCAACTTGAGCAATACCATAACGCTTACTCTTAGAAAGCTCAAAGTTGTCAAGAGAAACTGAATCTGATTTGTGGCTATGTTCGTACACTACCACAGCATCTTCTGTCAGACTTCCCTGCTGGATTAAATCTCTGAGCAGCTTGGATACTACTTCAGCTTCAACGGCATAAGGCGGGTCCAAAAATACCACGTCAAAAGGAGCTCCAAATAGCTGAGATGACTCAGCAAGACGCGCAGTATCACCACAGATAACACTCATCTCAGAGGTGGCTACACCAAGTGACTTAGCCGTACGCTTAATGCGCTCACACGTCTTTCTGTCTTTATCAACAAAAGTAGCGTACAACGCTCCTCTAGAAAGCAGCTCAAAGCCCATGGCACCCGAGCCTGCAAAAGCGTCAAGCACTCTAGACTCGCTGAGGTCAAGACCGCGAGAAGCCAAGATGGAGCTTGCAATAGCCTCGCGCGTACGATCAGTGGTTGGTCGCGTAGTCCCCTTGCCATCAGGGGCCTCAATTGCACGACCTTTCCATTTTCCGCCAACAATTCTCATGGGTTTCTCGCCACCAAACCTATCTTGTACTGCAATTTACCTGCAGGTTATTACTTATATCCAAGCTCTTCAAAGTAGATGCCAAAGCGATCTTTTGCCTCAATTCCCAGCGTGGCATAGGCGTCGCTGGTAAGATTTGGGTCTTGAGCAGTAATTGCCAGGGCGTCCATGTGAGCCGCCTCAATTAAATCTGCATCTGCATAAAGATCAGAGATCTTGAGCGTGGTACCGCCCGACTGACGGTATCCCAGGGTCTCTCCCTCGTGTCTAAGCTCTAGGTCAAGCTCTGCCAAGCGCGCACCGTCAGAGGTTTGCTCAAGGGCGGCCAAGCGCTTTCTTGCGGTAGAGCCTCGCTTGGCGTTACTGGCAAGATAAACGGTTCCTGGGAAGTCTCCTCGACCAACACGACCTCTGAGCTGGTGCAGCGTTGCCAAACCAAAACGGTCAGCATTAAAGACAATCATGACCGTAGCGTTAGGAACGTCAACACCAACCTCAATGACGGTTGTGGAGACCAAATCTGCGTCTTATTTGCGCGAAACTTTTCCATAACCTGATCTTTTTGTGTCTCAGGCAATCTGCCGGTCAAAAGATCGCAGGTAAAATTCTTGAAAACGGTCTTTGAGAGCTCCTCATATACACGGGTGGCGCTGTAGAGCTTGCCATTTGTACGAGCGGCCTCAGGAACATCTTCAAGCTCTTCTTCAGAATCGCTTGGGTCAATCAACGGACAAACCAAATATGCCTGGTGACCAGCCTGAACAGCTTCGGAAATGGCGGCGTATGCTTGGTCAAGATTTTCTGGGACGCACAGCTTGGTCGTAACGCCTGCTCCCGCCTTTGGCCTCTTGGTAATGCGAGACGTATCAACATCTCCGTACAAAGAGAGTGCCAACGTGCGTGGGATAGGTGTTGCACTCATGGCGAGAAGATCTACGCCCTGCCCCTTTTTGCGAAGCGCCGTTCTTTGATCAACGCCAAAACGATGCTGTTCGTCAACAACAGCAAGAGTGAGCTGCTTAAATACTACACGGTCAGAAAGAAGCGCAGTGGTGCCAAAGACAACGGACAAAGAGCCGTCAGCTAGGCAGAGCTCAATCTGCTGCCTCTCCTCTTCTGAGGTAGAACCCGTGATAAGTGCCCAGGTAATTCCAGCACGTGAAAGCAAGGGACCAATCTTTTGAGCGTACTGCTGGGCAAGAACCGAGGTAGGAGCCATCACGGCAGTCTGAGCTGAAGAATCAGCTGCCGCAGCCAAGGCAACGGCGGCAACGGCTGTTTTACCAGTACCAACGTCGCCCAAAAGCAAACGATTCATGATACGCGGTGAAGCCATGTCAGAAAGAATCTCTTGAGCAGCGTGGTTCTGCTCGTCAGTTAGGGCAAAAGGCAATGCTTCAACCAGAGCCTTAACTTTAGGTCCATCTATAACGTGCTCAAAAGGCTTATGGCCTGCAAGCTCCAAGTTTCTTCTGGCCAGAAGGGCAAGCTGTAAGCTAAGAAGCTCATCAAAAGCAAGACGACGGCGCGCCTGCTCAGCTGCGTCCAAGCTTGTTGGAAAATGGACCTCACGAAGCGCCGATGAGAGTGACATAAGGCGGTGCTTGGAGACAAGCTCTGAGGGCAGCCAATCACATACGCTTCTCGTGTCCGCCAAAGCCGCTGACATAATGCGACGCATCCATGCAGGACTCACACCCTCGGTAGCTGGGTGAACAGGAAGAATTGCAGCTTTTGAAGGTGTCTCTTTGGAGCGTGCTTCATCGTTTGAGTCAGACTTTGCCGTACTAAGCACCTCGTAAAACGGTGACTTCATCTGGCGGTAACCGTAGGCAAAGAGAACCTTGCCACTCAGCGCCACCTCATCATCAACGTGGATTTGCTCAGCTATCCAAGGCTGCCTAAAGAACGAGGCTGTAAGCACGCCTGTATCATCCACAACCTCAATCTCTACAATGACCATCTTGGGGCGTGGGCGTTTTGTCTTTACCGAAGCAACGCGGCCGGTAATAGTAGCGTCCTCGCCTATCTGCGCAAAAGCAATCTGCACTCGATGGGAAAAATCGAGGTAGCGATGAGGCACATTGAGCAAAAGGTCTCGAACACGCAGAATGCCGAGACGCTCAAGCGCCTCGGCACGATTTGCATTGACATACCTTAACCTGGTCACGCTATCAACAAGCGAGCAGGTATGTGCTACTCGCTCCGATGCGGGAGCGATGCTTACCTTGGACTCAGACATTTCCTACTCAATAGAGAAGATGACTGGATAGAGTGGCTGCTCGCCGCGCTGAGCGTCAACCTCAAGGTCTGGATAGGCGTCCTCAACTCTGCTGGCGAGAAGATCGAGCTGCTCGTCAGAGAAGTCCTCACCTGCAAGAATGGTGAGGTTGTCGCCCTCTTCCTCCTCTTGCATCTTAGCGATAAGGTCAAGCGTGACCTTCATGACATCAGAGCCGACAACATCAATGGAGCCGCCCTGAATACCCATAACATCGCCATCGTGGATAGGAGTGCCGTCAGCTGCGGAAGAATCGCGGACTGCGGTAGTAACCTCACCATAACGAACGCCAGAGATGGCGTCAGTCATCTCTTCTACCAGCTCTTCAAATGGAACGCCATCTGCAACAACAAACATTGCAGCAAATGCCTGAAGAACTGACTTAGTTGGAATAACAGCAACCTTAACATCCTCACATGCGCTTGCAGCAGCCTCTGCTGCCATACGAATGTTGGAGTTATTTGGCATAACAATAACCTGGTCTGCATTGGCCTCTTCAATTGCAGCAAGAATATCTGCGGTTGAAGGGTTCATGGTTTGGCCACCAGAAACAACAACGTCAACACCAAGAGACTTCAAGATTGATTCAGCGCCAGAACCAGCAGTTACTGCAACAAAGCCAAGCTCTTTTCTAGGTGCGGCTGCAGCCTTCTTATCTTCAGCGATCTTCTCGGTACGCTCCTTAGCCTCAAGGTCCATGTTGTGAATGAAGACCTCAAAGATCTGGCCGTACTGAAGCATGTACTCAAGAACCTTGTTAGGAGTATTTGAGTGAACGTGAATCTTATAGTCTGGGTTTGCGCCAACAAGAAGCTCACAATCACCCATAGTTGCCAGGAAGTTCAGAGCTGCTTCCTCGTCAAAGTCTGGGCTATCTGCCTTGAAGAGGAACTCATTGCAGTAACGGTACTCAGAACCCTCCCAGTCATCGTTGAGTTCAATCTCAACCTTTGCGCTGGTAGCAGCCTTGGCATCAGAAACAGAAACGGTGGTCTGGAAGTCAGTTGTTTCTGTCTTGCCGGTAACAGCGTTTACAAAGCCCTCAAGGAAGGTTGCAAAACCAAATGCACCGGAATCGACAACACCGTTCTCTTTGAGGACAGGAAGAAGCTCAGGAGTGCGGGCAACAGACTCATATGCCTCAACAACCAGAGCGTCCAAAACCTCAACTGGGGTGAGCTGAGACTTCTCAAGGGAATCTGCCTTAGCAGAGACGTCCTTCAAAACGGTAAGAATAGTGCCTTCAACCGGCTTTCTAACAGCCTTAAAAGCAACCTCTTTACCGCGACGGAATGCGTGGGCAATGTCCTTTGGGGTTACTGCCTCAGGGTTCTTAACGTCACACAGACCCTCAGCAATACCGCGAAGAATCTGAGACGTAATAACACCAGAGTTACCACGAGCACCCATCAGAGAACCGTGAGTAATTGCCTTTGCAATATCCTGCATGCTTGCATCTTGAGGAAGATCTTGAACCTCACGAACAACGGTGCCCAGGGTAAGAGACATGTTAGTGCCGGTGTCTCCATCTGGTACAGGAAAAACGTTGAGCTTGTTGATCTCTTCTGCTTTATCTGCAACAGCAAGGGCTGCTACAGGGAAGCATGTACGAATGACATTTGAAATCACGTTAGACCTCAGTTCCTACTCATTTGAAGCAAAAAGCTTAGCGAGAATTACGCATGGCCTCGATATGTACAGTTACATCAACACATGAAAGCTCTGCAATTTGCTTAAGCAAAAACTTTACGGAGCTCTCAAGATTGTCGACAACAGACGCCATGTTAACGCCCTGCTCAACAACAATGTGAAGGTCAACCTGAACTCCCTTAGGAGTTGGGGTCACATCAATACCCTTACGAAGTCGGTATGTTGGAAGAAGACGAGCAACACCTGCTGCCTCATCAATCTCTGCCATGCCAACAACGCCATAACATTCCATAGCTGCATAGCCCGCCAGGTCAGCAAGGCAATCATTAGAAACTCTTAGTGTTCCAGGAACAGCGGTAGTCATTACATAACTCCTCTCGCAAGAACCAGGGTTAGTCATTGTTATTTAGTATACCGCAGGACACATTTATTATTAAAGCGGCTTATATATACAAGTTGATAACCTTGCAATTGACAAATCTTTTTCTTGTTATTTAATCTTGGTGTAATAAATGAAAAACATTCAAAAGCGGTCAAAAAGCTATCTAATTGTGAATGTTATATTCATGCTTTGACAGCACAATATATTGTGCTATATTTATTCGGCTATTTGGAAATTTTAGGCGCAGAGGGCGCCTATCCTATGGAGGTCTTACTCATGTCGAAGGTCTGTGATTTCTGCGGTAAGCACGCCGTTGCCGGTCGCTCCATCTCCCACTCTCACCGTACTGTGGCCCGCACCTTTAAGCCAAACATCCAGCGTGTTACTGTCGTTGTCGATGGCCAGCGCAAGAAGATGAATGTTTGCTCCCGTTGCCTCAAGTCCGGCAAGATTGCTCGCAACTAAGCAACTCAAGCTCGTCTTACCTCAAATTTAAAAAGGTCGCTACGGCGACCTTTTTTCTTATCTTGATTATCTGACACAAGCGCCATGCGTTACTTGACCAAACTTTGCTGGAGGATTTGCTGGGGCTTTGTTATGCAAACGCAGCCCCAATGCAACCCGAAGAACGCCCTAGTTCCAAAGCTGCACCAAAAGACAGCCCTTCTCGCACCTTACCCAAGCATCGTCGGATTCAACGATATTTGAAATGCCATCGTCTCCAAGCAGTGTGAATTTCTCGTGATTAAGGTTCCACCTCATGCCAGTCTCAGAAACCTCGCACTCCTCTGACAGAGCTACAAGAGAAATCTTTTTACCCGCATCAGTTGCGCTCAGCTGCCACGAATCAACTTGGCCCGCAGCTAAAAAAACGCATCTCAAAGTCATTCTCGACAACTCGAACCGCCGCCTTGCCCGTCTTTGCCCACGTGGCGAGAAGACCGAGCACTACAAGCTGGTGATCAAGGTGTCCACCAGATGTGGAGACAACCGTGAGAGAGAGCTTGCTATTTCTACGAATTGCCTCGTACTCGGCGGACTTTAGAGCAAGAGCCAGGTCGGTATCGTACTTGTCCGCATTAAACTTCATGCAAGGTACCTGCTGCTCTTTAAGCCAGGCCAGAGTTTCTGGTGTAGCCGAGTCAAAGTCTCCAAGCGCAAGTTGTGGAATCACGCCGGCAGCGTGACAGGCGTCTGCACCATGGTCGACCGCTATCAGGTAGTCAGCGCTCTGGGCGCAGGAAGAGAGCGTCGTGTGCGAAACCGCCTCTGGGGATCCGCCCACAACAAGGACCTCAAGGGGTTTCTCGCCAGAAGGAGCAGCAGCTAGAGGGCGCTCGTAATCACGAAGACGCAGAAGCGACAGCTCGCCATAGGTATGGGCAAAGATGTTAGAGTGCTCGCGCATAAAAACGGGGTCGCGGCCGTCGTGGTCGTTGTAGAGCGCTACCACAGGAAAGCCTGCATTTTGAGCCGTCTGAGCGCCAAACGGAGCATCCTCGAAGACCCAGGTAGTTGCCTTATCGGTGCCAAGACGGCGAAGAGCCTCAAGGTAAACATCGGGCTCAACCTTGTCCACTCCCCCAACATCTTCTGTTGAGACCACTGTTTTGAAGAGGTGCTCAATACCTTGAGCTGCCAGAGCTGCACGAACTTCTCTCGCGGGAGTTGACGAAGCAACGGCCAGAGGAATGCCTGCATCGTAGAGTTCCTGTAAGAACTCCTTTGCACCGGGAATGATTGAAACATGATGTTGGTACTGATCAGTTACGTACGCGCAGAACTCTTCATACAAAGCCTCCGCTGTAATAGGCAAATCCAGCTCATCAACGCAAATCTGACATCCACCAATGAGGGAAACAGCCTCTACGCGGTCAAAAATATCCGAATCAATAGTCTTGCCATATTTAGGAAGAACAGCGCCAAAAACGTTATGCCAAACGCGCATTGAATCAACAAGAGTTCCATCGCAATCAAAAATTGCACCGGTCACCTGCATAATGCCTCCGTAAACAAACTTATTAGTTGCAATCGTGAAATATCTACTCTAAGTAGGGTAAAGTATCTCACGTTTATAAATTGTTTTCATGGAGGATGCATGGCACGTTATAGCTATCACTGCACACACTGCGACAATACCTTTGAGATTGAGCGCCCAATGAGCCTGAAGATTGAAGCTCCTCAGTGCCCAAAATGCGGACACGAGACTGAGCGCGTTTACAACACCTCAACCATTGTCTTTAAGGGCAGCGGTTTTTACAACACCGATAGCAAAGGTAAGTAATCCTGCGCTTTGAGCCTGAAGTCGCTCTTTAAACGTCACGTATGAAGCTCTTGTTGGACAACACAACAAGAGCTTTTTATTTGCGTTTGAGCACCGCCATAAAGTGGGCATCACAATCGGCGGAAGCAAAAGCCGTCTGCAAAAATCCCTCTGGTGTAATGCACGTGTCGAGAAACTCTTGCGCTTCTGGTGTTAAACGTGCACGCGTAGGACACTCAAAAAGGCTTTGCACCTCAAACTGAGAGCCTTCTGGACTTGCAAGAAAATCATCTACAACCTGCTGATTTTCTGAATTTGAGAGTGAGCACGTTGCATAGACTAAAAAGCCGCTCACCTCTACACGACTGCTACAGCTTTGCAAGAGTTTGGTCTGTAAGACAGTAAGCTCTCCTCCGTCATACAGACTTTCTGGTGACAGGTTCCATGCAATCTCTGGGTGACGACGAAGCGTACCCAAACCAGAGCATGGAGCATCAATAAACACCACGTCAAAGCTCTGATTAAGCTCCTCTGGAACCTCTGGTAATGCAAGCTGTGTGGCATCAAACGTGAGTGATGTAACCTGATCTGAAAGTCCGGCAGTCTTCAATCTTCTTTTTGAAACGTGAGACTTTCCCTTTACAAGCTCAACAGCAGTAATGTGGTGATTCTCTTTTTCAAGCACCTCAAACGCGTGAGAGAGCAACAAAGATTTGGTTCCTCTACCCTGTCCAACCTCAAGCATATTTTGGTCTACATACGATGCCGCGAGAAGTGCCACAAGCTGAGAAGCTAAATCTGCAGGAACGAGCTGGACTTTCTTCACATACGCATCAACGTTAAGTTGCGCGGGATTTTTTACCTCATATACATCTGGAAGAACTGTTTGCTGTAGCTCTAAAGAACTATTCTGCAATTGTTGTTCTGATACGTTTCTCTGTAAAACATACACAGGAGCAGGGTTCTTTAAATTAAGAATAAGCTTTTGAGCAGCAGATTCTCCAAGCGATTCGATAATCTCCAAGCAAATCCACTCAGGAATGCCTGACGCCCACGAAAGCTCTGAAGGTGTTTTTTTGGGTTCTTTGCACGCGTCAGCTGAGCTTCATCTTCAGAAATTTTTTTCTGAGCACCGCGTTTGCAAGGCCGGAAGATCGTTTTGAGATAGACTTTACTAGCTCAACACCTTGGCTGATGGCGGCGTCGCGTCTTGTCTCTAAATATAAAACCTCAAATACAGCTATACGAAGAGCGTCCTGTACCTTTGGTTCTAGGTGAATACCTGACTTAAGATGATTCTTTAAAGCTTCATCAAGCTTACCTTTGGTAAGCGTTACTCCCAGCGCAAGACGAGTAGCAAAAGCTTTGTCTTGTACAGAAAGTTCCGAGAAGTCTTTTGACTCCCTTAAATAATCACGAATACGTAGATTGTTACGTCTGCACTCAAAAAATGCTTGATAGGCTACTCTTCGAGCAGGAGTTAAGGTGGCCATTAGTGAAGCATCTGCCAGGACATCTGGGACTTCTGAAGTCCTGCGGCAAATGATTTTGCATCCATAGAGCGCTTGCCATCTGGACGCACCTCAAGAAGCTCAAGGACACCTTCAGCACAGCCAAGGAACAACCTATGATCTTGAACTGCAACCTGACCTTGAGCAACAGAAACTTCACTTGGTGCCAGTTGAGCGGACAAAGCGCGAAGAGACCTGCCTCCAACAGATACACGAGCTGGAGCGGTATCAGAGGAAGCCTGAACCCTCAGGGCGTTTACCTGGGCTGAATCTTCTGGAGCAAGCTTCATTTCTTGCTTAGTAACTTTAGGAGCAAACGTTACTTCTCGCTCATCTTGTGACTGCCACTCAAGAGAACCTCCCTTGAGTTCAAAAAGAGCCTGTGACAGAGCATCAGCACCTAGCTGTGCCAGAGCGTTAGTGAGTTGTTCAGTATTTTTGGAGCCAACCTCACACGATGCTTGCTTGCACCAATCTCCTGCATCAAGTTCATGAGCAATTTTCATGATAGAAACGCCAGCAACAGCATCACCCGCGAGGATGGCGCGCTGAATTGGAGCAGCTCCTCGCCAGCGAGGCAGCAGTGATGCGTGAACGTTCAAAGCACCGTAAGGCGCGAGAGAGATTACCTCATCAGGCAAAATGCAGCCAAAAGCAACCACGCAGAGCGCTTCTGGTTGTACCTCACGCATGGCAGAAATTACTTCTGGAGTCATGCGATTTGCCTCAAGAACAGGCAAACCAAGTTCTTGTGCGCATTCTTTTACAGGAGACGGCTCAAGCGCCTTACCACGACCACGAACGGCATCTGGCCTTGTAATAACCAAAGCTACCTGGTGATCATGGGCAAGTTTTTAAGCGATGGAACAGCAAAGTCTGGAGTTCCCATAAAGACTACGCGCATGTCAACTCCTAATAGTCTGTCTGACCAGGACGAGCGCCAGAAGCCAGTGCCTCTTTGTACTCCTGCAGCGTCTCCATACGAGCACCTGGTCCCAGATGATCTGGCATGGTTACGCCGTTGATGTGGTCAATCTCATGCTGCAAACAAACGGCGAGAAGGTCTCCTTCTGCTTCATAGCGCATCAGATCACCATCAAGGTTATATGCATGAACGACAACGTGGCTTGGACGCGTAACAGGAACGGTAATGCCTGGGAACGAAAGGCAACCCTCTTCATATACACGAGGCTCACCATCTGCAACTTTAATCTCTGGATTAATGAGCACAAAAGGGTTCTCTTGGCCGTTAGGGTAATCAACATCGATAACTACCATGCGCTTCATGTAGCCAACCTGAGGGCCAGCAAGACCAACGCCGTCGGTGGCGTACATAACCTTAAGCATATGCTCGGCCATCTTACGGACATCGTCGTTAATATCGTCAATTTCTTCACACTTTTGGCTCAGACGAGGGTCTGGCCAAAGCACCATATCATCAGCTTCAGAGCTCATAACTATCCTTACATCATGTCGTAAGCATCAACATCTAATGTCATGTTGATACCCACTCTTTTATCAAGTGAAGCAGCACACTGAGAAAGAATTTCTCCCACCTGAGCATCTACGGGAGATTTTACTAAAATGTGTCTGCGGTACTTATCTTTTACCTTTGCTTTTACACAATCAGCAGGACCCAAAATCTCCCATCCAGATTGTGCATCTAACTTTGCATGCAGCGCCTCCGCCATCTGATCCGCTACGCGACGAACTTCTTTTTCTGAAGCGCCCCAGAAAAGCACGTTAGACAAGCGCGAGAAGGGCGGGTAAGCTCCTTCTCTTCTTTCTTTAAGCTCTGTGTCAAGAAACGGACGCCTGTCATGGGTCACAACAGAAGCAATAGCAGGATGTGTTGACCAGTACGACTGGATGATGACCTTACCAGGCTTTTCTCCCCTGCCTGCACGGCCTGCAACCTGCTCAAGCAAGTCAAAAGTTCTCTCAGCTGCTCTAAAATCTGGCAGCTTAAGCATCGTATCAGCGTTAATAACGCCAACCAAGGTTACGTCTGGGAAATCCAGTCCCTTTGCAATCATCTGCGTTCCAATGAGCACCGCTCCAGGAGTTGCATCAAAAAGCTCAAGGAGTCGCTGGTGCTCGCCCTTTTTAGCCGTAGTATCAGCGTCCATACGAATAATTGGTGCATCGCTACCAAGCAGCAACTTTGAGCTCGTCTTCTACACGCTGCGTTCCCACGCCATAAGCCCCCATGTAACGACTTCCGCAGTTTGGACATTTGCTGGAAGGATTGGGATACGCGTGCTGGGACCATTGCCTACCACAACTGTGGCAAACCAGAGAATGCGTGCGCTCATGGTACGTGAGAGACGTCGAGCAATGCGGACACTCGGGCACACAACCACACTCGCGACACATCAAAAAGTTTGCAAATCCGCGACGATTAAGGAGTAGAACGCTTTTCTCGCCACACTCTGTTGTTTCTTGCAGTGCAAGAGCAAGAGCTGCCGAGAAGACCGATCTGCCTCCGTTTTTGAACTGGGAAGCCATATCAACTACCTGGACCTGCGGGAGCACCGCCACGCCAGGCCTCTCGGTCATGGCAACGCGTGTCCAGTTAGTATCACGCCAGCTTCCTTGAGCTGTTCGATAGAGGCTTTCAAGCGATGGTGTTGCAGAGCCAAGTACCAGCGCGGCCCCGCGCAGGCGAGCCATCTGAGCAGCAACTTCTCTTGCGTGATAGCGCGGAAGCGAATCCTGTTTGTACGAAGCTTCGTGTTCCTCGTCAATGATGTAAAGTCCTGGGTTTTGGATGGGCGCAAACAAGGCAGAACGTGCGCCTACTACCACGCGAGCCCTACCCTGCCTAATCAAATCCCACTGGTCAAAACGCTCACCGAATGAAAGCTTTGAGTGGAGAACGGCCACCTGCTCACCAAAACGTGAGCGGAATCGGCCAACTGTTTGCGCAGTAAGAGAAATTTCTGGCACAAGTACTACAGCACCCTTGCCCGCCGCTAAAGTCTTCTCAATAGCAGAGAGATATACCTCGGTTTTACCTGAGCCCGTTACGCCATCAATCAGCACAACATCGCCCTGAGCAGCAGCTTGTGCAGCTGCAATTGCAGCAAGAGCAGACTCTTGGCCTTCAGTAAGTTGCTGAGGACGAGGAGCTACGCCACTTGAAAGCGTGGTTCCCAGACCCTCCTGACTTCCGCGAATTTGTCGCTGAGTACGAACCTCAACAATGCCTTTTTCTGCAACGCAGTAACCGCACTACGAGCTCCTGGAATGGTAGCTGAGAGTTCGGATAACCTCATAGCGCCTTGCGCCAGGGCCTCAAGCACCGAACGTTGCTTGCTAGCATTTGCCGAAGGCGTAAAGTCAGCCGCCTTTTCTGTCAGCTCAGCCCAGCGCTCATCAACAGGACCGGACTTCTCGCAAACAAGCTGCCAGGGAGAATCCGCATCTTTTCTAGTGACTTTAACTTTTTGGCCAGGCGCTAAGAACGGATGCAAGGCGTCTGCATAACTGCAGGCATATTCTTTGCTCATCCATTCTGCTACCTGCGCAGATTGCTCATCAAACGCTGAATCTGCTAGGACTTGTGTTATCGGAAGAACGCGCGAAACATCCAAACCTGAAGAAACACGGTCTGAGACGCCCACAACGTAGCCAACAACCTGCCTGTGAGAAAACGGCACCAAGACCGTTGTTCCCACAACCGCAGTCTCTTCCAAAGATTCTGGAATGGAGTAGTCAAACGTGCCGGAGAGAGCACGAGTTGGTATGTCTAAAACAACATGTGCAAAAGGCACGTTCTTGCCTCCTTAAAGCCGTGGTTGATGGTTTGCATCAAATGTGTAACGAGCAACGTGTGGCTGACCAGCTTCTTCGACCTCAACACAAACAAATGCACACTCAACCTTAGTAAATCCACGTTGCATCAAAACGTAGGCGTAGAAGTTTGCCTGCATTTGATGATGCTCGTAAATCTGAGCGGCACTGAGGCCCTTATCGCCCGTTTTATAGTCAACTACCAGCGCATCTTTACTTCCCTTATTATAGGCGAGAAGATCGATGGCTCCTTCTACATAGTTCCCATATTCAGAATTAACCTGCAGGGTAAAAGGAGACTCCGCAATAACCACATCGTGAGCAAGAGCTTCCTGTCTTATCTCTGAGTTGCCCCACAACTCAAGTGCTTGTTTAACTCGTGATACCGCGCGCTGAGGAACACTATTCTTCAAGCACAATCTATCAATAGTTTGTTCATCAACCTTAGCCTGAGTCTCAACCATAATCTGAGCCAGCTCATGGAAGGCTGAACCAAGGCTGGTTGGATCTACTCCATCATCAGCTAATGAACCAGCCAAAACCGTAGAAGTCTCAGTTACTGGTTGAGGGTTATTTGCATCATATTCCAGGCTTTGTGCCTGGCACTCTTCCTCAAGCGCCTTGTTATTCTCGCCCTTAAAGTTCTCTGCCATTTGTTGGTGAGCGGAAGAATAACTAAAGAAACCTTCTCGCTGGTCATACGTAGCTTCTGGTGCAATGCTCAGCTGAACCTTCTCATAGAGGTCAAACGTTTCTTTAGCTTGAGGGTTTTTCTCTTCACTTGGGTTGCTATCAGAAGGTTTAGGCTTACCACCAAAAGGTTCAACCAACTCTAAACCTTCAACATGAATCGGCTCATCTTTCTTACCCGAACCCTGAACCACACGCATACAACCAGCAAGATCTCCGCCATATTCAAACTGATGCTCTCCAGCAGAAAGTGGCGGCTCTTCAAACAAGGCATCTGTAATCTTGCGTGTATAACGAGGACTAATTCCCTCTTTAGTTAGATCGATGGTTGAAGTCAGAATTACTGCTTCGCGAGCTCGCGTCAAAGCAACATACAGACGGCGATTCTGTTCCTGCTCTTCAAACTCATTCTCTTGTGTTTCTAGGAACATTCTCCACTCAAGAAGGTTCTTACACTCATCAAGACTTGTAGGAACATCGTGACAGCCGTCATACAATTCATTAAGTTTTTAGAACTGCTTGAGAATGCAATCTGATATGAATCGTCTTTTCTAGCATGCAGAAATGGTTCACCACCAGCGCCTGCCTTAGGGCCAGATACAGCTCCTACAACAGCAACAACAGGAAATTCCAATCCCTTAGAAGCATGAATAGTCATAAAGGTAACTGCATTTTGAGTGCTGCAATGAAGCACTTTTGGAGATTCCTTGGCAGTGCTACACCACTGACTAAATGCTCTTGCAACAGAAGCAACGCCAACGCTTAGCTCTGTTTGCAGACTATCAATCTGCTCGAGAGCTGCAAAGATATTTGCAATCTTTGACTGTCCCTCATTTCCCATCTTTTGAAGGCGAGAAATCCATCCGGCATCAAAAACTACCTTTTTAATTACGTCTGAAACTCTCTTGTTTGAAAGTGAGCTACGAGCATTACCCAACACCTCTAAAGCATTTTTAAGCTTTGGACTTATCTCAAAAGGTGGATTAAATGTGTCATTTACCACTGACTCTGCAATATCTCTATTGATAATCTTCTGACCATTTTCTCCAAAATTTGTACCCAGGAGAAGCAAATCAGACGCATCAAGACTAAAAATCTCGCTCGAGAGTACAGGAAATAGTCCCTCGTACGAGTCATACATATTTGCGAGTGACTGTAAAAGGCTGCCAATCAGTTCAACCTCAGGCTGCTCGCCAAACGTTGATGCTCCAGAAACCACGCTTTCAATTCCAAAGGTACGAAGTGCCTCAATATAAGGCTGTGCATCTTTAACTGATTTCATCAAAATTGCAATATCTTTTGCTTGGATATTCTCATCCTGCATAAGCGTGTTGATTCTGTCTGCAAGCTGATAAGCAACAAGCTGTTTTCTGGAAACATCATCACCAGGCTTAGAGTTTCCTGACTTTTCAAATTTTGTGACTTCAAAATACACGCGTGGCGAATGAGCAATAAACGGAGTTTTAGGCTCTTCTCGCCCGGCGGACAGATCCATAAAGTTAGCAATCATGCCCTCAGCGCTACAGACCTTTGCAACAAATCGCAAATCTCATTGTGGCTGCGGAAATTATCTACAAGACGGGGTTGCAAATCTTCTGAAACCTCTGCTTGACGTCTAAAGAACACATCAACGTCGGCACCGCGGAATCGATAGATTGATTGCTGTGCATCGCCAACTGTTGTGAGATATTGAGCATCTTTACCTGAGAGACTCTTAATCATCTGCACTTGTTGTTGGTCCGTATCTTGGAACTCATCAACCATTACAAGCTTGAATTTATCCGTGTAAACAGCTGCAATCTCTGGATGCTCTTCGAACACCTTTGCCGTTAGATGTAAAAGATCATCGTTATCAAGACCACCAACAGCAAGTTTCTTCTGTTTAAAGAGCTTGTAGACCTGCTCTGTAACATCTTTCAGACACTGACCCTCAGACGTGTCCTGAATAAGCCCAAATAAAGAGCTACAAACTTTAAGCTGGTACGCAGCTTCATCTTTTACAATTTTTATTTCTTTTGAGGAACGACCGATCTTGAGTGCTTTTTGCAACGTATCCCAAAACGCCTGGTCAAAATCAGTGAGCGAGAGAACCAAGTGTTGCTGCAATTTACTTGAAAGTTCAGATTGAACACTTCGTAGCTGCTCCGCTTCATCTGGTTTTGTGGCAGCGATTGCTCCCTTGAGCGCTTCAAGTGCACCGCAGAGACTCTCAAGCTCCGCTTTTAGAACTTCCAGGTCAGAGCTATCCCCTACAAACGAAATAGCATCCATTCCTACAGGAGATGACTGAGCGTACGAAATCAGCGTTTCAATATGAGATTTCAGCGCATCTCTGTTCCCTGCATAGGTTGAGAGAAACTCAGCATAGCTTTCATCTTGAGAAAGCTCTCTGAGTACTTCTTCAATAGATATATTGACCAGCTGATTTCTGGTCATGTCGTTAATGATTTCGAACTCAGGATCAAGGCCCAAATCAAGTGCATGAATCTTTAAAATTCTGCTGCACATACCGTGGATAGTACTAATCCACGCATCATCAACCTGCAACGCAGCGCTATGCAGACCTTCTTTTTCTAGAGCTTCCCTAACGCGCTCCTTAATTTCTGTAGCTGCAGCATTGGTAAACGTAATAATCAATGCCTGGTCAAGACTACTCAGGTACGGCTTTCCGTCAGCTCCTGAGCCTTCCTTTAAAGCCCACACAATTCTCTGTGTAAGCGTAAAAGTTTCCTGAACCAGCACCTGCTGCAACAAAAAGAGGCTTATCAAGCGTCTTGATGGTCTTCTCTTGACCGGGCGTATAACGTGTATCAGCCATAGTAGCTTACCTCCTCTTGTCGCACAGTTTTACTGGACAATACTTACATGCATCCTTATCGCAAGGATTGGCTCGGACATCTCCAGAAAGCATGGCTTGAACCTTCTGAGCAATTAAACTCTCCCAAGCGTCCAAGTAGTCTACAAACTCCGCTGAGTTTTGAGACACAACCATAACTGCCTGGTCCCTGAGCTTTTTATCTTCCGGATGTATGTTCCAAATATGTCCTGTTGCCGCTTCCGTTGCCATGCCTGCAAGAGCAAATGAAGGCTTATCCTTTTGCTCTTTGGTGCCCAGATAAATTGCAGCAACTGGCTCAAGCTTATACTTGGTGAGCTGCTTCCTCATAATCTGAGCATATATTGCAGACTGTACATGCCTTGGCAGAATCTCTTTTGAGAGCTCACTGTCCAGACTTAACTTTGCTGAATAAGCTTTCAGATCATTTGTGCCCTTATGTTTATAGTCAATAATAAGTGCCTGACCATGAGCGTTTACATCTACGCGGTCAATCGAGCCTGTAAATTGAGCTCCTGCATACTCAACAACGTTTTCTTCTCTACCAAAACGAAGCTCAAAAAATCTGGGCTGATAGCCAATAAAGTGCAAAGCTTCAAACTCGAGAAGATTCTTGAGATTTTCTCGTATATTCTCAACCTGTTTTCTTTCTTGAATGCTATGCGGAATAAGCTCATTTAAAGATGCTCGGTTAATGTTGTTGAACTGCTCATCCCACACCTGAGAAAAACAGGTATCTAGCACCTGTTTTGCATGATCTAGGTTATCAGATGTAATCCTAGAGCCAGGAATGTCTTGCAAAAGTGCAGATTCAACCACTGAATCAAGATCAGCCACATCACAACCAAGTGCTTCAGCTAAAAGTGTTGCGTGTGTTAGCTCCAAAACACGATGGATAAAGGTACCCATCTGCATTGGAGCAAACTCAGTGTCTACCTGGGAAATCTTGATTCGACGTTGCGTGAACCATTTGTAGGGACACTCAAGATACGTTTCAATCTGAGAAGCGGAAAGAAGCGGTAGCCCTTCTCGCGAGACCTCTATAAGACCCTGTAATTCCTGTTCAAGGGTCTCCCTCGTCAAATGACGTGGAAGTACCACAATGTTTTTGAGTTTAGGGTCAATCTCACCAGATTCGATTGTTGGGAGTTCAGCAACACGTTCTGGATCAGCAGCTTGAGGTAACAGGTTTACCAGCACCTCTTCTTCTCCGCGTGCAACCCCTGTCTTCTTTGCATAGTCTTTGGGATAGCATGCTTTAACCTCACTGAGAGCTACTGCGTTAAAGACATCTTTTTGTTCAACCTTCTCAAATGCAACGCTGGTAGAAGCGGTTATAAGTGCCGCATAGAAATCTCTTTGATACCGTGCAAACTCTGACACTTTAGGCGTTTTACTCGCATGGCGAATAAACTCCTGCAGTGCACCGTCGGATGCTTTAACACCAAAATTCAGCGTATCCATACCCTGGAAAATGACGGTATCAAACATATGTGGCTCAAAAGAATGAGCTTGGATTACAGGAGCAATCAACACCTGAATATCAGACTCAATACCATTAGAAACAGGCATCATGACCGCCTGATCTTTGCAGAGGTCAATAAATGATTTGAGTGTCTGAGGAGTGAGCTTTAATCCTGCCTCATGAAGCTCCTGTGCAGAAGAAACAATCTTGCTCATTACCTTAAGCGACTCTTGATTTTGAAGAAGTGTCTCTTTAGACTGAGCGGACTCTGGCTGCTCATCGGATGTTTCTGCAGAAAGATATTCGATTATGCGCTGAGCAGCTGAACCAATTCTGCCCAGCTCAAGACTCTTGATGGTCTCTGCACACAGGCGCGAGCTCATAGCTGCCTTAGAAAGCGTCTCAAGCACTCTGGTGGCATATAGCGTTCTGTTGCCACGCCAACTCTTATCCAGCATCCATGCGCGCTCAACACCTATGCCTGAAATAGGAGAAATCAAATAGTCCGTGAGCGTGCGTGGAGGCCACCACGACATATCACCCATCTGGTGCTCAGAGGCCTGGTAATCAATGTTTTTCTCGAGCTCTGCACGTTCATTGAGCGTGACGTACGCATCAATCAAGCTGGCAAACGCACGTCCTGCAAGCGAGTCCTGAATGCGCACCGAACGCTTGTAGTGAGCGGCAATCCCCTTAGCCGCTAGCTTCTGCGAAAGCGCGTCCCAAACCTTTTGCGGATTTGAGGTGTATACCACAAAGCTCTTGCTACCAGACTCTACGCACTGAGAGATATACCTGCTAATAGACTCAGCCTCGGCAAGCTGGCCCAGCGGCGACAGAAACGTTACCGCACCGCTTGGCGTAACCTCATTGCCCTCCGTGGCCCTAAACACCCTGGCGAGAAGATCGTTGAGCTCCTGACTTTTTGAGGCTGGCGCCGGCTCCGCATTCACACGACAATCGCATCCCGGGCCGCCGACCAACTCCAGCTGCTGCTCTGCCGCATAACCTGCAGGTCCTTCGGGCACGTAGAGAGAAAACGACACCTCACGCTTCTGCGACAGCTTGCGCACAAACTTAAGACGCGCCTCCGAAAGATCTTCAACTCGCGAGAAAACCAGTGCAGCTCCTTGCGCTGGAATGGACTGCAGCAGGTAATCCAGACACTGACACACCTCGACGTACGACTTTTCTTCAAGCAGCATCTTGTAGCGCTCTAACACCTTACAAGCACTCATCTGACCAGCAGAAAGTTGACCATAGTTCATAATCTGATCAAGTTCTGTAAGATACTCTGGAGCAAGCTTAGAGAGAAGCTCCACCGTACCCTTGCCAGCGTTCAAAGAACCCAGCTCATCAGCAGGCATTCCATCTAAAACCTGCTGGAAAAATACCTTGCGAAGCGTAGTTGAAAGCAGACGATCAGAGTTTCCATACAACTTCCATTGATCGCGCACCCACTCATCAAAAGTTGAAACATTCACTCCAACAGAGAGCTCTTGGATGGCGCCAAGCTGCCTCTTAACTAACAACACTGCATCGGGAGAAGGAACAATAAGCTGAGCAGAGCCCCATCTCTCAAGCGAAGCCTCTAGCCGCTCTTTAACAGAGTTTGATAAGAAAGCACCTGTTTGTTGTTTGTACAGAAGCAAGCCCATACGTCACCTCTCCGATTTTTCTTACTTCTTAAGTTACCACGCACACCGGACATAAATTAGAATCAAACTAAACAACAACTAAAAATCCCGCATCAAAAGGATTTTCATGATTATTTTGCTTCCGCCATCATCAGGAAAAACCGTTCCCACCTCTGGGCCTTCTCTTGATCTCTCATCACTTTTGTTTGGCTCCGAGCTAAGCACCTGTCGAGAAGAACTTATCAAAGATCTACAACAGGTCTGTTCTCATGCAGATGCAGCTCAGGTGCTTAAAATTGGTCCGAACACCGTCGGAGACATAGCCGACAATCTGGACGTCTATGAAGCTCCAACCACAACCGCGCTCAACCTTTATACCGGTGTGCTTTTTGAGGCTGCAAAATTCAACCAGACACTTAAAAACGTCACGTTAGAAAACACACAGAAAACAGTCACATTACCAGCAGATATTCTCAACTCGGAAATCATGATTTTCTCTGGCCTTTGGGGTGTTGTAAGACCGCATGATCTTCTCCCCAACTATAGACTTTCTGCCTCAATCAAGTTGCCCACCGTTGGTACCGTTGCAACTTACTGGAAAAAGCAACTTAATCCCCTGTTAAACGCCGCTCTGAAGGATCAAATAGTTGTGGATTGTCGCTCGGGAGAATACAGAAAGATGTGGACGCCATCGGCAAAAACACCCTTGTGAGCTGCTGCAAGTTGTTGTACAGCGAGAAGATCCTCGTACGGGAAAACGTAGCGTTGTGTCGCATAATGCAAAACATATGCGTGGCGTACTGGCAGGCGCCCTCTTTGAGCAGCGAGCAAGCGGAAAGCTCTCTGAAGAAGTCAGTGTGTCTCAAATTGTAGAAATTGCAAGCAATCTACCAAGCGTCATTGACGTTGTCGTAAGCACAGTAAATGCTTCTGGAGAAGCAACGCTTACGCTAGTCACTGCTCGCTAGTCAAAAACCTTCAAAATAGACCTGCATAATTGAACTGCCTCCCATTTCTTGGACACGAGAAATTGGAGTCAGTTCAAAACACACCTAAGTTAGATAATCTGTCAAAAAGACGTATACATGACGCTGAAAATAGCTAAAACGTGCAGATTATCTTCATTAGGTGTGTAAAATGCCCGCATCTGAGCAGAATATCCGACTTAGGTGTGTTCCGTAGATACAGAATTTATTGATAGTTAAATTCCTTATATTTGTCTATTCATGTTTAAGCATATTAGATGAAGTTTATGCACAGATATGCATATCAGGTAGTACGACCGCCTAGCTGCCTAGCTATCTTGATTAGGAACATGTCGATTCTTCGGCAGAACCTACCAAAGCTGCGCTATTTTGTGGGCCAGGCCTAAAAGCCGACGCTAACACGCTGCAGAATCATAATCACCCGCATATGAACTGCCTCCCATTTCTTGGACATAAGAAATGGGAGGCAGTTCAAATTTTTATGCAGGTCTATTAATTAACGAATCACAATCCGACTAAGGCAGATAAATACGAAAAGACCTATACCTGTATTGACAATTTTTCCACCTAAACCCAAATCTATGTACGCTATACAGTAAATAAATAGAACCGAGAACAACCAAATAACAAGGCACAAACATAGACTTTTAATTATCCTTTGAACTGTCCCGTCATTAAGAATGCGATAAGCCTTATCAAAGACACAAGCAACAAAAATGCACATCACAAACGACACCAATGGCACATTGCAATAAACATCATCACTAGAAATTAAAATCACAGGAAAAGGAAATTCAAAGATTAAACTAAGCAAACAAAAGCCCAGTATTCTAGTGGGATTGAACGTGCTAAGATGTGACGTTTTTATTACATTCTCGGACGCGTTATTAGAAAAATCTTTATGTTTAAAAAACGTAAAAGAGCTCATCTCTGTACTCCTTCAGTTTATATAAACCATATTTTATCTGATACTAAAATTATTTCTAATATCAACTCAATTTCTCTGATGAAATAGAACGCCTATTTAGCAGAAAGTTTCTGTTTGACCTGTCCCATCAGCCACTGGAACGTCATAACTACAACAATTGTGACTACAAAGACAAAGATGCCTCGTACAAAAGCGTTACCAAGCAAGCTGTACGGGAATCGACCAAGTCTTAGTCCCAAGAAGTTAATGACAGGAATCTGGAACAGATAGACTCCTAAAACACCAGCAGATACCGTGCCGATGCATTTCTTGGCACCATCGGAAAGCTCCTGCAGCGTTGGCTCAAGGTTCAGCACAAACAAGAACAAAGATGCGGCCTGTGCTAAGCAGAGGAAGTTTCTAATAGTAATGGGATAGCTCTGATACGTCATTTCTGGAGTCAATGGGGTTCCAAAGTTGTTAGCAATAAGTCCCCAGCCAAACATAGCCGCAGATGAAAGCAAGAAAATTACAGCAAGCACAAGATTGTTTTTAGTAAATTTTGGAAGCTCGTCGTAATACGTCTTAACGTAATATCCCAGTAGATAGTAGAAAAGGCCATCACTGTTAAAGGCGGCCCATCTAAACAGCTGATCAAAGTAAACACCACGAACACCAAGAAACTCAAGAAGAGGCAAACCAAAGCTCACAAAGAGCGTAAGTGCCATAACATAGAGCAGGGTTTCTTTCTTTTGAACTACCAAAGAAAGCACAGGCGTCAAAAGATATAGATACAAAATGGTATAGATGAACCAAAGAGTGCTGTTAACGTTATTGGTTAGAAGGCGCTTTACAAAATCAACAACACCAGCACTTGCGGCAACCTCTTCGGCACCCCAAAACTTTGTAGGAAAAAGCACGTACATCAGATACACCACTGCGCTGCCAAAAATAAGCGCCATCAGCGTCTTTCTTGCACGCTTCATAAAGAATGTCTTTGTGGAGTATTTGCTTCTATACCCAAGCAGATTCATACCACTCAGCATAAAAAAGATGGGTACCGCGTAAATAAACGCAGCTTGCAAAGATAAAGAGAAGGCCCACGTTTTAGTGTGTGCAAGAGAAAAAACGTTAAGCGAGGTATGCAGCATAACAACAGCAATACCTGCCAAAATGGTAAGAACATCTGCAAAAACAAAGCGCTTCTTGGTAGCAATTGCTTTTGAAGAAACTGTAGCTTTTTCCACGGGCTTCTCCCCAAATCAATCAATCTTCATCTATGCTTAGTATACGAAAAGTACCAGCAGGAAAGAGGCATCATGGCAAATGTCGTTGACTATCTACACTGGCGCGGCGATCTGACGTTTGAGAATGACCCTTTTAACAACGTCGATAACCTGATTCTCTCAATCCTTTCCTATCTGGGATTTGGCGGCGTCGTGCCTTCTGAGCGTAGCGAGAAACGCGTTCAGCTTGGTGATGCCTGCGCCAAAATGCTGGAAAGCTTAAAGATGACCCATCTCTTATCACGGGATTTTCTCGCGTTGATGGAACCTTCCTTGAGGCACTGGTTAACGCTCCCCGCTTTGCCAACATTGAACTTGGTCGCTATGTAGACCGCATTAATGTCGAGAAAAGCCTGCAGTTTGCAGCGTTTACCGCCTATCTGCCTACGGGACAGATGTTTGTTTCTTTTAGAGGAACTGACGGCACGCTCGTTGGCTGGCGAGAAAACCTCAACCTCAGCTTCCAGGTTACATCCGCTGATAAATCAGCAGCACTATACCTTGAGAAACGTATTCGAGAACACCTTGCAGCAGGCAATAGCACTACCTGCGCAAACGTTATGGTTGGCGGTCACTCTAAGGGTGGCAATCTTGCGGCATACGCAGCAACAGTCTGCCCTGACGAGCTGCTTGGCACAATTGATCGCGTCTGGAGTAACGACGGTCCTAACATGTGTCCAGAAATTCTTCCCACCACAGCCCATAAGGTGCTTGGAGATAAATACATCAGAATTTTGCCTGAGTTTAGTGTAGTTGGCATGATTTTTGATGATCCTGCTGTTCCAAAGCTCATCGTAAAAAGCTCCGAGACAGGTATGATGGCTCACGACGGTGTTTCATGGCAGGTCATGCGCAATACCTTTGAATTTGCTGATGATTTCCAGCTGGAATGTAAAAAGATTAACGAGGCGTTTAGCAACTGGTATAAAGAACTCCCGCTCTCTGATCGTGAGCACTTTACTAATGAGCTCTTTGACGCTCTCTCGGCAGGCGGAGCAGTCTATTTCAGCGACATTATTAGCTCGCCCGCAAACTTACAGCCTGTTGTTGCAGCACTCACTAAAACAGAAAGCAAACCAAAGAAGTCTTCTTTGACCTCCTTAGTTCGCTTGTCAATGCATCCGCAACATCTTTGATTGAAAACATTACTGAGTCATCGCAGATCTCTCAGATTACCTCTGCTATCTCGGATAGTTTTGCCAAGCTTGATAAAGCCCAAAAGGAACTTAGGAAAGGTTCTCCTTCTTTAGACCAGTAAGGCTAATCACAATTGAAGAGACAATTGAGATAACTATTGATCCCAGGATAGCGGTGCCTAAAGAATCAATAGCAACGCCCGCATGCAGCAAATTCCTAGAAATAAAACTTGAAAGCTCAAGCATAAAGGCATTAATAAAGAGCGAGAAAATACCTAGGGTTAGCACATTAATAGGCAATGAGAGTAGCTTAACAACAGGCTTAATGCCCGTATTGACTGCTGCGAGTACTAATGAGAACAGAATAGGACCTGCCCACGAGCCTCCCACAATAGTTAGACCTGGAATTAAGGTGCAGGCCACCAACGTAGCAACAGTAGTTACAAGCCATGTTGCAACAAATGTCATACTAACCTCTCTTTGAAAAAAGCCCGGCAAAAGCCGGGCTTAACATGCACAGTATGTAAGCCGTTAGCTTACTCGCCGAAGCCGCTGTCAACAAGAGCAACAAGAGCGTCAAGAGCTGCCTGCTCGTCAGCGCCGTCGCATGCAATCTCAATCTTGGTGCCAGTACCAAGGCCAGCAGCAAGAATCATCATGATGGACTTAGCGTTAACTGGAGCGGAGTCCTTGTCAACATTCTTGATGGTGACGTTGCTCTCAAACTTCTTTGCCTCAGAAACAAAGACGGATGCTGGACGAGCGTGAAGACCAGTTGCATTGATGATAGTAGTCTGCTTTGAAACCATAAGTGGACTCCCCTTCCGGAAACCAAAAATCTACTCGAGAGTTATTCTCGATTAATCGTTACTATCGTAACAAAACATAACGTATTATATCCAATCTTATTTCCAGAAAGAACCAAATTAGACTATGATTTGCTCAAAAACAGGGTAAAAATAAAAAGTCGGAACTCTTGTAGGAGGTTCACCATGGCTGAAAACGATATCCAAAACTCAAAAACTGAGGAATTGGACACAATAGATACTCAAGCAGTAACTTCTGATGAACAGAATGAGTCTGAGAACACACCTGAAGTCAGCAAGTCCCAGGACATTCAAAAGATTGCCAAAGACACTACTCAGGTTGTAGCAAAAGGCGTTAGCAGTGCGTTTGAAAGCGCCACAACCGCTGTTGCAGAAGGTTTTCAGGCTACCAAAGAAGTCCACAACGCCGCTAAAGAGACAAATTCTGCAAAGCAAGAGCTCAAACAGATGCAGGAGCGTCTTGCTAAAGACAAACAAGACTTAGAGCACAGAGACTACGTGCAAAGCTCGTTTGATCAAATAATTGCTGAGCAAGAGAAAATTTTTGCAGAGACCGCTCAGGTCATGAGTGATCAATCTACGCAAGTAGATCTTCTCACGGTTAAGAAAAACCAGCTTATTCAGAAGCTTGAACAGCAAAAAGTTGACGACGAAGCAAAGATTAAGCCTTACAAAGAAGTTGCTGCCACGGCAAAAGGCAGGCTGGATGATATCTCAAAAACAATCTCTGAGGCGCAGCGTGGTGTTAAAAACGCTGAGACTCAGCTTAAAGAAGTTACCGAGAAACGCGATGCTGCTGTAGCGTCTGCAAATAAAGCACTGGAAAACTCCCAGGCAAGACAGCTTTCTCTGAGAGAAGAACTTGCTGGTCTTAAGGCAGACCCTGCTGCTAACCACGATGCAATTGTTCGTATTGAGGAAGACCTTAAGTCAGAGCTTGCTCGTGCAGAGCAGGCCCAAAAGCAAGTTGAGGAACTACAGAACTCTTTCCAGTCTTCACTTGAGATGGCACAAACGCATTACTGGACCCAGGGCAAATCGTTGGAGTCCTCAGAGTCTTCTATTGATGCGGCTCGCAAAGATTATGAGCAGAAACAGCAAGAATATGACGCCGTAGTAGCTGAAGCTAATGCTCGTCAGAGGATTCTGAGCAAAGATATAGAGGATCTTGAAGAGAAAATTAAGACAGCCAAGGAACTCTTTAACGAAGCAGCAGATAAACATGATGAAGCACAGTCAGTCATTGATGACGCTAAAGAAATTCATGCAACACCAGAAATTACTGAGCAGCTCAGAGAGTCTGTTGCCGAGCAGGTAATTAACATCAATACCAAGCAGCTCACACTTAAAGAGCTTATTACTGGCGAGAAAATCCTTCGAGAAACAACTCGTGGTCAGCGCATTGGCTTCATCATTGTTGTTCTTGGCATGATAGCGATTCTTGCGTCCCTTGTATGGCTGATTTTTAACTGGTAATACCGCCATTACTCCAAATAAGAAACCGTATGAAAAAGTGCCCACAATACTGTGGGCACTTTTTTACATTTAAACTCTCAAGTTGAACGTGAGTGTCATATTCACTAGACCATGCTCACGTCACCAAGCACGCTAAATGATGATCATGGCATCACCAAATGACAAGAAGCGGTACTTCTCGTCAATAGCACTTTGATAGGCGTTCATAATCTGCTCGCGCGTTGCAAACGCAGAAACCAGCATCATCAAAGTTGAACGTGGAACGTGGAAGTTGGTCACCATGGTGTCTACCACGTGGAACGTAGAGCCTGGCATCAAATAGAGGTTGGTGGTTGCGTTTTTCTCGGGCAACCATATCACCTTTATGAGTCACTGCAGCAGAGTCTTCTGCCTCCTCAAAGCGACGGGCAACAACAGGAGGCTCAGCTGCAGGAATCTGATTATCCCAAGCACTTTCAAGCGAACGAACACTGGTAGTACCAATGGCAATAACCTTATGACCAGCAGCTTTAGTGGCCTTAACTGCCTCAACAACTTCTGGGGCTACGTGATAGCGTTCGGTATGAATGACGTGCTTAGTAGGATCATCCTCTGTTACCAACCTGAAGGTATCAATACCCACCTCAAGCTCAACTGATGCCCACTGGACTCCCTTTGCTTTGATAGTTTCAATTAGCTCAGGAGTAAAGTGAAGGCCAGCGGTAGGAGCTGCAGCAGAATGCTCGTCCTGCATAGCGTAGACCGTCTGGTACTTCTCTGGATCTCCCTCGTACTGCGTAATATACGGAGGCAGTGGAACGTGACCTGCCTCATGAATAGCCTCATCAAGAGTACGGTCTCCCTGGGCTTTCAAAGCGTACCAGGCGACCTCCCCTGTTGTCGTCAACAAAGTCCACAATGGTGCCCGTCAACACAACAGGAGCTGAGTCAGGAGCATGCAAGCCGCCTGCACGGTATTCAATTACTGCGCCAGGCTTTAGACGCTTACCAGGATTTACCAGACACTCCCATACACCGCCCAAGGCGTCAATGTCTTCTCGGCGTTTTAAAAGCAGTGTTTCTGACACGCCGCCCGTATGTTGCTTTTTGCCTACAAGACGTGCCGGCATAACGCGCGTCTGGTTAACTACAACCAAATCACCTGGCTCAAGATACTCCACAATATCGGTGAAGTGCTTATGCTCTAAGCGACCATCTTCTCTATGTAACACCAACAGCCTGCAAGAGTCTCTTGGCTCAGCAGGCGCTTGGGCAATACGCTCTTCTGGAAGGTTATAATCAAAATCGTCAGTTCGCATGACGTGCTGCCTTTCTTGCGTCACGAGCTTCATGACGCTCTATCTGAGCCTCGGCCGCAGAATACCTACAGCCGCAATAATTTTGTCGGTACATACCAAGCTCACGAGACTCTTTTGTAGCCTCGGGATAATACGGACGGAAATCTCTCCACACAGGCGTCAGCCCATGAGCATGTGCGATTGACACCAGCTCATCCTCGCAGGCATCAAAGAGCTGATAGGGCGAGACAGCCAGTGTAGTAGAAACGTATTCAAACCCGCGCTCAGCCGCCACACGACAGCTCTCTGCCAGGCGGATTGCATAACAAGCACGGCAGCGGCGGTCTCGCTCAAATCCCTGAGGGGCCACAGCTCGCTCCCACTGCTCTCGCGGATCTCCTGCCACAATCACCTCAACATGAGCTTCTTCTTGAGCCCACGTCAGTAAGGTTTGGAGGCGCCTGTCATGCTCCTCAACAGGCTGAATATTAGGATTAGTCCAGCAGATGGTTGGCTCAAAGCCCTCTTCTCTCAGATGCTTTAAAGGTTCAAGCGAGCATGGTCCGCAGCATGCATGAAGCAGCAGCGGTGTTCCTGGCTCTACTGAAAGAGTCTCAATTGACTGAAACATGTGTGAAGCCATTAGTTTTTCTCGCCTTGTGCCTTATAACATTTCCAACCTACTATAGCGCAGGCAGCAAGACATACAAAAATGGTAACAACACTTGCTTCAATACCGTAGGCGCCACCCGAGATAAACTCAGATGCTGCAGGATACGCCGTTAAAAGCGTGGTAGGAAGAAGCGTGGTAGTAACCGAGATGCCCAGAATAGGGCCAGTCACAAAGTTCCAGATAAAGTGCATAGCAATGGTCATAAGCAGGTTATCGGTAAGCCAAAAAACCAGGCCATACAGGATGCCCATCAAAAAGACTGAGATTGCTGCGGCAACAGAGATATTAGGCGTTAGTCCATACGTCGCAGTAAAGAGCACTGCCTGAAGCACAAGCGCTACAGGAAAAGAGCTCTTAGCTGCAACGCCAGTTTGTAGGTAGCCTCTAAACAAGATTTCTTCTGCTGCGGACTCAATAAGTGTTGCCACAAGTAAAAAGAGGGCAGCAAAAATGTTATAGGAGGCGTTGAAGTTAAAATCAAAGCCTTCAATAAGCATGATGGAGCCAAAGGTAAACAGTACCATCAAGAAGCCAAAGGTAACTCCACGCATAAACCCTGGCCAGGAGCTTACTCGAAGACCCAAAGACCTAAAATCACGCTTATTGACGCGGGTAATCCACACAAGGATTAAGCCGCCTGCCAACATGCTTCCAAGAAGACCTAACACGGCTGGAAGAATATCGTTTGGCGGAAGCTCTCCCATAACCATCAGCGGAATATGACACACAAACATGAGTAAAAGCGCAAGGTCAGCCACAAGGAAGGGCGTCACCACAGACTTTGGTGGATCCTTTAGGACAAACTCAAGGCTTGTCTTTGGCTTTTTTCTTCCCACAAACTCTCCTTACATAATTTCTACTCACTATAGTATCGACTTCTGAATCTATTCGTGTAGTGAATCAAAAAAGATTAGAATAAGAAGATAATTTGCGTAATCTACTAATTCCAACTGCGAGGTATCCATGGCCGAAAGCTACGACATGAACATGCGCCCTCATTTCCTAAGCGCGCTGTCATTACCGGTGGTATGCCCTACGGTAATAAAAATCTCCACTTTGGACACATTGCGGGCGTCTTTGTCCCAGCAGATTTCTTTGCTCGTTTCTTAAGAGATCGCATTGGCCAGAAAAACGTCCTGTTTATCTCGGGAACTGACTGCTATGGCTCTCCTATTGCAGAGGGCTATCGCAAAAAGGTTGAAGAAGAGGGCTACGAGGGTACCATCCTCGATTACGTCAATCAGAACCACAACCTGCAGAAAAGCGCTCTTAACGCGTATAACATCTCTCTTGATTTCTACGGTGGTTCCGCGCTAGAGCCAGCTGCAAAGATTCACGAAGAGATGGCAGACAGCATCATGCACCGCCTTTATGAGCGCGGCAAGCTCTCCAAGCTCTCAACCAAGCAGTTCTATGATACCGAGGCTCAAACGTTCCTTAATGGCCGTCAGGTCAATGGACGCTGCCCTATCAAGGGTTGTAAGTCAGAAAAAGCTTATGCAGAAGAATGCGACCTGGGCCATCAGTTCAACCCAGAAGAGCTCATTGCTCCTGTTTCACAGCTCACCGGCACCACACCAGAGCTTCGCCCTGCACCAAGCTGGTACTTTGACTTGCCACAATACAAAGACTTCCTAAACAACCTTGTAGAAAAGTGGAAGAACAACCCACAGATTCGCTCAGTTGTTACCTCTACCGTTCAAGAGACTCTGACCGAGCCTATTATCTACATACAAAATTCCTACCGCCAAGACTTTGACGGCGTTGCCTCTTCCCTCCCAGCTCATAGTGTCATTGAGCCAGAAGGTAACGCTTCTTCCTTCTCTGTTGTTTTTGAAAACTGGCAAGATAGAGATGAAGCTCGCGAGAAACTCAAAGAGGCTGGAATTCGCTTTAGAACAAGCAAGACTCTCCTGCCTTACCGCATGACGGGCAATATTTCTTGGGGCCTTAAGTCTCCAGACATTGAAGATCTCAAAGACCTTACCATCTGGGTTTGGACTGAGTCCCTTTGGGCTCCTATCACCTTCACACGTGCTGCTCTTTCTGAAGACGCTAGCAACGGTGGTTCTCGCTACTCTTCTGACGAGTGGCGCGATTGGTGGTGCAGTGACGATGCTGCTGTCTACCAGTTCATTGGTCAAGACAACATCTTCTTCTACTGCATTGTCCAGAACCCGCTGTGGGATGCACTTGATTGGGGTCTCATCACCGATACTCCAGTTGCTAACTACCACATTCTCTTTATGAACAAGAAGGCTTCCAGCTCTGGTGCTATCAAGCCTCCAATGGCTGAAGAGCTCCTTGAGTTCTACACTCCAGAGCAGCTCCGCGCTCACTGGCTCTCGCTTGGCCTTGATCAGCGCGCCGTGTCTTTCTCGCCAAAGGCTTTGACACCTCCGTTTCCAGGAAGGGCAAAGACGGCGAGCCAGATCTTCTGGTAAAGGATGATCCTCGCGTTGTTGATCCAGCGCTCAAGGAGTCAGCGTTTCTCACTAACATCTTTAACCGCATGGCTCGTAGCTGCCTGTATGGTGCAGCTAATGCTTGTGGCGGTCACCTCCCTGTTAGCGAGCCTCACCAGGAAGTCATTGATGCTGCTCAAGAGGTTCTGCTTAAGTACGAGCAGCTTGCATACGGCTTTGACGCGCATTCCGCACTTGCCGCTGTTGACGAGTACGCTCGCGCAGAAAACAAGCGTTGGGGCGAGGCTTCCAAGGCTGCTCAGGGCAGTGACGAGGCTTACGACCAGGCACTTGCAGACGCATTCTATGCACTTAAGACCATCACGCTGCTCATGCACCCAGCTGTTCCAGAAGGCTGCGAGCGCATCGCAGATGCCCTCAACTTCCCACATGAGGAGTTCTTCTCCTGGGAGAACGCCTTTATGGGTCCAAAGGAGCTTGCAGCAAAGCTTGGTCAGAGCGCGGAAGAGCACCAGCTTGAAGAGCTTCCTCCTCGCTTTGACTTCTTCAAAGCACATCCAAGCCAGAAGAACTAAAACACGCAGCTAGGAGCACACGTGGTCGAGTTTCCACCCGTCTATCGTCCAAAACCCTATAACAAGCCAACAGCACACCTGAAGAGCCATCTTCAGGTGTTGCCTTGATGACGGTGCGGAGATTGCAACGTTTGTCTACACTCCCCACACCTCTGCTGGCGAGAAACCCTGTGAAGACCTTGCTTCAACTGCGGCTTATTTGAAGTCTGTTACCGACGATACAGTTGCTACTCCTATTGTTTTTCTCCATGGAAACGGCGAGGAACACGGTATCTTTGGAACCATCATTGATGAAGTATGCAAACGTGGCTACAACGCAATAGGTATAGACTCCAGAGATCAGGGACAAAGTACCCGAGGAACAGCGGCCTTTACCTACGAGCAGATGGCAGAAGATGCATACGTTGTCCTGAAGCAGCTTGGCGTTACATCTGCTCATATTGTGGGCTTTTCTGATGGCGCCATCCTAGGTCTTCTTTTAGCACGCGATTATTCAGATATTGTTGCCTCTCTCGTGTCTATTGGCGCAAATCTTGAGCCTGATACGCTAGGTGATATGACTTGGCTCTATGAAAGTATCCAGGGTAATAAACGTTGGGCGGCTGAAGGCTGGGAAGGCGCCGTTCTAGAAGACGGCTACCCTGTTCCTTCACCTGCAGAAGCCGCTCGTATTGCAGAGCATCTTGAGCTCATGGTAGACAATCCACATATTGATCCTGCAACCCTGGGACATATCTCTGTTCCTGTTGTTGTCATGGCTGGTGAGTACGACGAGATTTATCCAGAGGAAACTCGTCGTATCGCTGAGGCAATTCCAACCGCACGACTCCTCTTTATTCCAGGTTGCCCTCACAATGTTCCTAAGGTGTCTCCTTATGCAGTAGTGCGAAGAATTTTTGCAAATTTTGCCTACCTTTAAAAACAGTGTTGGAACTTCAAACAATTTACCTGCTTTTATTTCAAGAAAATAAAACTTCGGTACTTGATTGTTAGGTACCTTGCTATCTCAAAAATTTTGAGTATAATACCTAACAAGAATTATTTCTGTTATGGGAGGTACTCATGCATCAAGCACCTACCTCACCTACTCAAGAGATGCGCATTATTCGCAATCTTGGCCACTTGGGCCATTATCTTTACATCACACGCGGATGCCGTGGCGGTCAACAATTTATTTTGACTGCACTGTATCGTGATGGAGATATGACACAAAAAGATCTTCTCGCCAAGACAAAGAACACGTCTGCATCGCTTTCAGAAATGGTGAGCAAACTTGAAGCAAAGGTCTTGTTGAACGCACTCGTGTAGATAAAGATCGCAGGCAAACGCTTCTTTCACTGACAAAAGAGGGGCGTAAACAGGCGCAAGAAGCTCAAGAATCTATTGCATCATTTGAAGCGCAGGCTTTGTCCGTTCTTTCAGATGAAGAAAAAGTTACATTTTGCGCATATTTAGATCGTTTAGTTGAGCATTGGAACACAATTAGCAGAGATGAGAAAGGAGAAACGACATGCCAGAAGAAGTAGCCTCAACTGAAACACTTGAAGACATGGTTGAATCAACTGAAGCCGATAAAGCCCTGATCCCTTCATCGTTGACTGGCATTGTTGATGTAAATAATCTTTCTTTTAGAGAGATTGCTCAGATCCTTTCAAAGAGTATTGGTGAGTTTAAGAGAGACGCTATTCTCACACCTGTCTTTGTTATGGTAGAAACCATCTTAGAGATTCTCATCCCCTTTAGAACAGCAGCTCTTATTGATACCCTTCGAGCTGGCGCTGATCTCAACGCCATTCTTCAGTCGGGCCTCATTCTTGCTGCTATGGCAATGTTGTCACTGCTGTTTGGAGCACTCTCTGGCATCTCAGTTGCTAAGGCATCTACAGGATTTGCCCGCAACCTTCGTCGTGATATGTTCCGAAATATTCAGAAATTCTCGTTTACCACTATTGATGCTTTCTCGTCATCTTCTCTGGTAACGCGTTTGACCACTGACATTTCAAACGTACAGATGGCATTTATGATGCTTATCCGTATGGCGGTTCGCGCGCCATTCATGTTTATTGCTGCATTTATTGCTGGCTTTATCATGGGTGGCTGGCTTGCAATTATTTTTGTTGCTATCATGCCGCTTCTGGGATTTGGTCTCTATCTTATTATTTCTAGAGTTATCCCTATCTTTAAAAAGATCTTTAAGAAGTACGACGCACTTAACGAGTCTGCAGAAGAAAACCTTGCTGGTATTCGCGTTGTTAAGTCATTTGTCAATGAAGACTTTGAACGTCAGAAATTTGATAACGCTTCAGAGGAGTTGCGTAAAGACTTCACTTCAGCCGAGAGGCTCATAGCTCTTAACTCACCATTCATGAACTTTACTATTTACGTGCTGTTTGTTTTGATTCTTTACTTTGGCTCATACCTTATTGTTTCTTCTCAAGGAACCGCCTTTGGTGTTGGTCAGCTCTCTTCCCTTATCACCTATGGCTTTATGATGCTCATGTCGCTTATGATGCTTTCCTTTGTCTTTGCCATGATCATCATCGCAGAAGAAGGTGCCCGCCGTATCTGCGAGGTGCTGCTTGCGACCTCCACCATTAACAGCCCAGAAAATCCTCTGACTGAAGTTGCTGACGGCTCCATTGATTTTGAAAACGTTGGATTCTCCTACTCTGGACCAGAAGGTCGAGAAGCCCTATCTGATGTAAACCTTCATATCAAATCTGGAGAGGTCATTGGCATCATCGGCGGTACCGGCTCTGCTAAGTCTACTCTGGTACAGCTTATTCCTCGCCTTTATGACGTAACTAGCGGTAGTGTTTCTGTTGGCGGTCATGATGTCAGAGATTATGACATCGACACCCTTCGTGGCGCTGTTGCTATGGTTCTTCAGAAGAACGTGCTCTTTAGCGGCACTATTAAAGAGAACCTTCTCTGGGGCAATCCTGATGCTACTGATGAAGAGATTCTTGAAGCAGCGCGCCTTGCACAGGCAGACAGCTTTGTTCAAGCTTCCCTGATAAATATGAAACTCATATTGAGCAGGGCGGCAATAACGTTTCTGGTGGCCAAAAGCAGCGTCTCTGTATTGCACGCGCACTGCTAAGACGCCCAAAAGTACTCATTCTTGATGACTCTACCAGCGCTGTTGATACAAAGACTGATTCTTTGATTCGTGCGGGCCTCAAAGATTATCTGCCCGATACCACTAAGATCATCATTGCTCAACGTACATCCAGTATTGAAGAGTCTGACAAGATCATTGTTCTGGATAATGGCCGGATTAACGCCATTGGTACACATGAAGAGCTCCTGAAAGATAATCCAATCTACCGCGAGGTGTACTTCTCGCAGAACAAACAAAGTGTTGATGAAAACCAGTCCCAGGAAGGTGAGGTGACTTCTCATGAGTAAGGCAACAGAAACAAACGGTAAAAGACCAAAACTTCCCGTGGGAAAAATTCTTACCCGTACTATTAAAATGCTCTGGGAGTTCTACCCTGTTCTTCTCCCTGTGGCGCTTCTTGCTACTGTTGTTCAGGCAATCATGCAGTCGCTTCCAAGCGTCTTCCTTGAGCGCATCCTCTCCATTATCTCCAACTATATTGATTCCGGTGACTGGAGCTCTGCAGAAGGTCTTGTCTTCCAGAACGTGGCCCTTCTCGCCACCTTCTATGTCCTTGGACTTCTTGCAAACATCGTCTCTACCCAGGGTATGGCTATTGTTACCCAGGGCGCACTGCAAAAATGGCGTTCAAAGATGTTCTCGCACATGCAGGACTTGCCTATTAGGTACTTTGACACGCACCTTAATGGCGACATCATGAGTTATTACACCAACGATATTGACGCTATGCGCCAGATGATTGGTATGAGCCTTCCACAGCTCCTCTTTACCTCTGTGGTCATTATTTCAGTCATCTTTATCATGTTCTACTACAGCGCTTTGATGGCTTTGGTCATTTTGTTTGGCGCCTCTTTGATGGCTCTTGCTACTAAAAATCTTGGTGGCAAGTCGGCAAAGAACTTCGTTAAGACCCAGAAAACCACGGCAGACGTTGAGGGCCACATCCAGGAGATCATGAATGGCGAGAAGGTCGTCAAGGTCTTTAGTCATGAGCCAGAAACCATTGAATCGTTTGACAAGATTAATGACGAGCTCATGGTTGTTTCCAGAAATGCAAACCTCTATGCCAATACGCTCATGCCAATTCTGAACAACATGGGCAACATCATGTACGTTATTGTTGCTATTGTTTCGGGTGTATTTATTGCGTTGAATGTTCAGAACATTTCTATTTCTGGACTGCCCTTTACTATCGCAGTGGCCGTTCCCTTCCTCAACATGACACGTCAGTTCTCCACTCAGATTAACCAGATTTCTGGCCAGATTAACTCCGTTGTTATGGGCGTTGCTGGAGCTAATCGTGTCTTTGAGATGCTTGATGAACCTACAGAAACTGATGAAGGCTACGTTACCCTGGTTAGCTCAGAAACAATTGATGGACAGGTACAGGAAGCCGAGTATCGTACAGGCTGCTGGGCTTGGAAGTATCCACACAGCGATGGTACCGTTACCTACACTCCAATCAAGGGTGACGTTCGTCTCTTTGATGTTGACTTTGGATACGAGCCAGGCCACACCGTACTGCATGACATTTCTCTTTATGCAAAACCTGGTCAGAAAGTTGCCTTTGTTGGTGCAACAGGTGCGGGTAAAACAACCATCACTAACCTGCTTAACCGCTTCTATGACATCGAAGACGGCAAGATTCGCTACGACGGCATCAACATCAACAAGATTAAGAAGAGCTCTCTCCGCCGTGCTCTTGGTATTGTTCTTCAGGACGTTAACCTCTTCACGGGTACCGTTTTGGACAACATTCGCTACGGTCGTCTTGACGCTACTGATGAGGACTGCGTAAAGGCTGCAAAGCTTGCTGGTGCTGATGACTTCATCAGACGTCTTCCTGACGGCTACCACACCATGCTCAAGGACAACGGCAGCGCACTCTCCCAGGGACAGCGCCAGCTCATCTCCATTGCTCGTGCTGCAGTTGCAGATCCACCAGTCATGATTCTGGACGAGGCCACCTCCAGCATCGACACACGTACTGAGGCAATTGTCCAGCGTGGCATGGACGCTCTGATGTACGATCGCACCACCTTTGTTATTGCCCACCGTCTCTCTACGGTTAGAAACGCAGATGTTATTGTCGTTCTTGACCACGGTCGCATTATTGAGCGCGGAACGCACGACGAACTTCTCGCCAAGCGAGGAACGTACTACCAGCTCTACACAGGAGCCTTTGAGCTTGAGTAACGTCTGACACGTAAAACGCAAAACGCCTTGTCATCTTGGTGGCAAGGCGTTTTTTGTGTATGTAACGATTCTTAGGCGAGAAGAACGTGATGTAGATCTTCTACCGTGTCTACAATTGCAACCGCTCCCGCATCAATAAGCTCCTGTTTGTTGGTAGTTTTTCCATACAAAACGCCAATACACGGAATCTTATTTGGGAATGCTGCTTCCATATCAAAACGACGGTCGCCAATCATGACGCTTTCAGAAGCATCAAAGCCAAGCTGGCGCATAACGTGAGCAATAGCAGTGATTTTATCAGTTGCTGCCTCATCTATTCTTCCAGCATAGGTATCAAGAACACCAATAAGGTTGTTGTCCCTAAGGCCCATCTCTAGCATGGGCTGATTCTTTGAGCTTGCTACCGCAACCTTTTTACCGGCGGCATGAAGGTCATCGATGAGGTCTCTCATACCCTCAAAGAGAGGCCATTTTCCTGTAGTTACATAGAGCTCACGGTAACGCTTAGTAACCGCAACAGCGTCCTGGTGGCTTAAACCAAAGACCAGTTCAAACCCATAAGGAAACGGTGGTCCTACAAGCTTTTTAAGATCTGATTCTATAAAGTCTGTATGACCACAGTCTGTCATTGCCATCTTTGCTGTAGAAACAATGGTGGGCAATGTGTCTGCCATAGTTCCATCAAAATCAAAAATAATAAGCGAGCGATGCTGCAGATCTGAAACCACCTCAGATGTTACCAGCGCTTTATTTGTATCAGTTACATTTTGCATTATTGCCATGTCAATCCAATCATCTACGTATGTGAGTATACCGTTGATGACGCAAAACTAACCAGTCAATGGCATTTTCTTCTCGCCTGCCGAATTAACTATTGACAGCTGAAATGTCGCACACCAGCTAAGGTATATAGTTAACTATAGATGAATCACTATGCTAACCTGGGAGGTGTATGATGACTCGTCAGGAAAATAATCCAGAAGCTAAGCAACCTGGAAGAAACAGGCTTGGAAAACTCTATCCGTCTCTCGTCAATACAGACGTTCTGCCTGATGAGTCTTTAGACGCTGCTCAAAATAATCAACATGTTGGTTCTATTGATCAGACTGGTTGGCATACAAAGCTCAATATTGAAGCTCTTTCTCTTACGCTTACAGAGTCCACCACCCCTCTTGAAGTGCTTAAACATTTTGTAACTACAGCATTTTTGCGTGAGAAAGATTCTCACCGAAAAGGTGGATCTGTTGCCATCCCGCCAAGTGATTTTGAACTGCATTTAGCTCAGAGACTAAAAGATGCAGGCGTTCTTGACGCGCAAGATAGTACTATCCCCTGTCGTGTGGTACGCCTACGCACCAATGGCCTCTTTTATCTGCGTGTTAATCAAAAAGCACTTTCCTATGAGCAGAAGATTCAGCTTCTTACTATTGAAAGCGCACTGAACACTGCCCTCTTTGCAGAGCGATACTTTCTTGATGCAAATATGGCATCTGAGCTTGACTTGCTTGCTTTTGAGCAAAAGATTGTTTCTACCATGATGAAGCAATCTCGCCCCCGCTGCGCCACCACTCAAAGCACCCAAGAGGATGGTGAGTGGGTTGTCCGCAAAGCCATCTCTCTACACATTGAAAGCCTGCGTCTATCTCAGCGTCTTGTCACTGAGTTTAGGACCAACGTACACAAGGGTATTGCTGCCTTTAGAGTGCATCTAGCCCTTCCTGAGCAATTTCCAAGAAGCTTTCTTTGTGCAGATGGGAATATCAAAGAAGCAACCTTTGATGACCTCAGTCGTGCGGCAACCGCTTACAACTTACACCTTGGTATGCTCATCACCGCAAGTGCTTTTAGAAGCTCGAAGAGGATTAACGAGGTATGGCTCTCTGGCATATGCAATACAAACAAGCTGCATGCCTGTCTTTTCTCGTTCCACATTACTCGAAAGCAATTTGAAGATACAAACATTACAGAAGAGACTAATCCGCTTTCTGTGTATAAGCTCTGGAACGCTCAAATTGACGAGGCAGATGGCATTCTTCATGCAGTACAGCCGCTCTTTACCTTAGACAATGAGATATTCTGCCCACCCAGTAGATACGATTTTGTTGAATCGTCTCAAAAACGCCTTGATAGCGTCGCAGCTCACGCACTAGGCACCGATGAAGTGTCGGGGCTTTCTATTGATGAAGGTCAGGCGCGAGAAGAAATTATCACCAAAATTTTGCGCAACCTCTCTTCTTCTACAGAAGAAAACGTCCGTACTATCTTGTCGTATACCGCAAACTCTACCGATCCTACGGTGCGAGCAGCGGGAGAACGCGTGGTTTCTCGCTTTATTAAGGGCACGCTTGCAGAAGATGACTTTGAGGCTATTTCAGAAGAGTTTGTTGACGGAGGCGTTCTTTCCTTGGCGGTTACCAAGGCCCAGCGTCTTATTGGCGAGAAAAACTATCAAGACGCAGAACTGCTCCTATGTGAAGCGCTGGACTCCGTTGATGGAAATAACACCTACACAGATACAACCACCACTCAGTGGCGCGTCTTTATGAACTACGTCGATCGCGTGCTCTACAACAGAATTCTCTCTAATCCTGAGAAACACTCGTCTAGCTCCTATGTCTTACTTTGAGGCACACCTTTTGGTGTCTATTGCTCAGACGCTCCAGGGACAAACTCAAAGCGCTCTTCAGCACGCGAGAAGATCTGTTGAAATTGCTCCTCTTAGCATGAGTGCAAGGCTACACCTCTCCCACTGTCTTGAGGAGTCGCTAGATATTACAGCTGCAGCAGATGAACTCAAGAAGCTTCTGCTGCTTGCCCATGACCCAGAAAGTATCGGATTTGGTTATTACCGCATGGCGTTCTTCCAATGGAGACTCAGGCATCTGAAAGCCGCCCAAGCCTGTTATCAGTTTGCCTTGAAGTTCTTACCAGGTGCTACGTTTATTATTGGTACCGAGACGGCTATTCTTGCGCAAACAGAGCCTGAGTTTAGCTGCGAAGATATGAACGATGATGAGATTTACGCCACGCTCATAGAAAATCAAATTCCTGTTGCTCCGACAGATGAAGTCTCTACTATTTTCTTGGATGGTACGAGAGCCTCGCTTGATGCAGAGCTTTTTAGTGTGGCCAAGAACTTCATGATGAACCTAGGAATTATGACGAAAGACGACGTCTATTTTGACATGCTCAACTCCATTGAAGGAGAGCCTGATAGATAAATAACTCAACTCAACTCAAACTCACAAAGAATTGGCATAAAAAAGGAGTTCCGATTTCTCGGAACTCCTTTTGCACAATGTGCTGTGGCTTTTACAGCTCATTCATTACGCGAACAAGCTTTACAGCATAGTTCTTATCCATTGCCCACGTACCAGCAAGCTTACGAATAATGTTGGCTTTCTTAGCAAGAATCCATGCTCCGTAGCGCTTGTCAACCTCTTGAGCTTTGCTTGGATCAACGGTCAGTGGCTCATAACCTGCGTATGCACGAAGGTGCAAGGCCTGCGCGCGGAGTCCCTTAAGAACGGTATCAAACGAGAGTCCACGCTCACCATTTCCTGTTGCACCCATACCACCAAAGTTGCACTGCTCAGGAAGGACATCGCCACCAAAGCGAAGGTTACCTGTCTCAATCATGACCTGCGCATAGAGGAGCTCTGGACGAACTCCCTCGTCAATTGCAGCCTGCCATAGCTGGTTTACAAAATCGGTCCCTGTTGCAGCGCCCTTCTCGGCATAGACGGCTGGATAAGCAGAACCTACGCGCTTGATGAAATCTCGCTGAAGATCCTCTTTAGTGACAAGAGGTGCTCCAAGAACGCTGGTGCGATCAGAGAAATTACCGCGAGTTGGCTCAATTGGAGAATCGTTATCAGCAGGCGTGTTGTTAGCGTCTCTATTATCTCCACCGTTATTGCTGTCAACGTTTCCACCTCTACCGTTATTGGTATCAGTAGGCTTAATGTTAAGAACACCATATGTATCTGCGTGTACAACACGACCATCTGGAAGCGTAACGTCTTGGTTGCGGAGCAGGCCATTATTCTCGTCAAAATAATAATATGAGCCATTGATTGATTGCAGGCCAAAGAGGGCACCGTGCTCAGTAGTGGTTGGATCAAAGTACCAGGTCTTGCCATTTGGAGTATTAAACCAACCAGAGGCTAAGGCGCCACTTGATTGAGCCCATGCCCAAATATTGTTAGACAAGGCAACCCAACCATTAGAGGTCATACCATTGTTTACATCAACATAATACGAGCCACTAGAAGTAGCAAAAATGCCGGTCTTCATAAGTGGGTAAGTTGCATTCTCATCAAAGTAGAACCACTTACCATTGGGCATATGCTTCCAGCCAACATAAAGAGAGCCATCTGAATTTGCCCATGCCCAATTGCCATCAGCAAGGCTAATCCAGCCGCCAGAAATAAGACCATGATCAACATCAATATAGTATTTCTGATAGCCATCGGACATTAAGCCAAAGGTGGCGCGATAGTTGTTATTACTATCAAAGTAGAACCATTTACCGTTAGGCATACGTTTCCAACCGGCTTGCAATGAGCCGTCTTCTGTTACCCATGACCAAGAATCGTCAGGCCAGTGAATCCAATTATTCTTTACAAGGCCATTTACTTCATCAAAGTAATAAGACTTACCTGAAATGGTCCTCTGGCCAAGAGCGGCAGCGTTATGAGGTGCAGCTGCGTCAAGTACCAAACCTTACCATTTGGCGTAGTAAACCAGCCAGAAACAGCAATTCCCCTAGCATCAAAATAATGCCATCCATCACTGTCTTGCAACCAACAGCTGACATAAGGAGTTCCCTGAGTATCAGCATACTTCCAGCCATCAGCTACTTTACGCCAGCCAGGCTGCTCTTTTACTGTAGCATCAAATTGCATCTGACGAGTAATTTCTTGTCCATCAGAAGATTTTGTAGTGATATACAAGGTATATCGACCACTTGTTGGAAGAGAAAATGTTGCTGACGTATCAGATGTATTAGATGCAACAGTCACCTTTGATCCATCTGGACCAACATAACTATAGGTAAACGTCGCACCCGTAACTACACCAGTAAGAACTGGTTTAAGAATTACATCATTACCCTGTTGGACAGCGGAAACACTACTCATGCTCCACCAGGTATCAGAGCTGTACATTTCCCAAATTGCCCATGCATCTGCCCAGCCAATGTAGTCAACCTTGGAATTATCGCCAAGGTCTTTAAACTCAGCGGCATGTGCTGGATTAGAGATGAATTGATGCTCAATAATTACGCCAAGAATTCCCTTTTGACGAGCATAGCGGACAATACCGTAATAATCAGACTCGTCGCCGTTCTCGTAATAGTCTGTTCCGTATTGGTCGTTGTAGCCACGTTCTGTTGCACCGTCACCGCGGGTAACAATACCAACTTTATTTCTGAGGTAATAGTTAACCTTACCGGCAAAAATTTGACCGGAGAGATAAAGGTCATAGTTGTAGCTTACCTTATGAGGAACAAGTACCTCTGAGCCAGTTGCAGATGCAGGGCCGGCATTGTAGTGAAGCGAGATGATGGCACAAGCGTTTGCATCAACAGCACGCTGTACGCGCGTCTTGATCGATGGATCCTCGTGTTCTCCACGAACAACAACAACCTGTACACCCCATTTCCAGATACTTCTTGGCGTACATGGCAGTTGCCCAAGCCAGATCTCCCTCTTTGAGTCCAAAGTAGGTAGCACCTGGATCTCTGCCTTCAAGGCCATCACTGTGACCTGGGTCAAGCGCAATAGGTCTGCCAGTTGCACGAGCAAGTGCTACGGCATCTTTTAGTGATTCACTCTGGATAATGTTTCCTTGGGCATCCATAGTTGTGTAGGTAGTTGCATATGCGTTTTGAACTGTTGTTGCAAACAATGCTGCGACAATAAAGAACAAAACAGCAAGCAATTTACCGCGAGTATTAAATAAGCTGCGTTTCATGCGGTCCTCCGAAAAGTATTGGTTTACTCCTCTTCATACTTGCTAAAAGTTTACACTAGACTGGCACGTCAACAATAAAAAACACAAGCTCACCGCAACTTGATTGGAACTCTGTGATTTTCTCGACACTAGAAGATATTCTTGCAACAGATTTTGAAGCAGCAATCTTTGATTTTGATGGCACTATTGCTCACACGCACCATATTTGGAAGCTTGTTGACCAGGAGTTTTTTGAGTCGCGAGGAATCCCTTACACTCCAGAAATTGGCAAGATTCTCTCCCCCTCTTGGATTTGAAAGGGGAGCCGAATGGGCAATTGCCACCTATGGGCTAAAGGAAGATCCAGAAAAGATTGTCGCCGAGTGGAAAGAACTCAGTAAAAGCTTCTTTGTAAACTCCGTGCAGCTTCGACCTGGTGTTGTTGATTTTATTGGCAAGTTACAAGAAAAAGGCATCCCTACTGCATTAGCAACTGTCAACGAGCCAGAGCTTCTTGCTCTTCTTGAGCCTCGTTTACATCTATCCACTCTGTTTGATACTCAGGTGTTTGCAGCAGATGTTGGATCTGCAAAAGATGAACCTCATCTGTATCTTGAGGTGCTTAAACGCCTTAATGCTCCAGCCGAGAAAACAATACTATTTGAAGACATCCCGCTAGCTCTTCAAACAGGAAATTCTGTTGGCCTTATCACCTGTGCTGTTAATTGTGATGATGAGCATCAAGATATCGAGAAACTCTCTGAACTTGCTAACTTTACCATCAAGCATTGGTATTAAAGCTCTTGGTAACTGCAACTGTAAAAATAGCGATGTAACAAAAAAGGAGACCCGAAGGTCTCCTTTTGATGGTAGTGTTCGCAAGTACTAGATCTTGTGGACGCTAGAAGCCTGGAGCTTACCGTTCTGGCCGGTGGTAATCTCAAACTCGACAGGCTGACCCTCATCGAGAGTCTTGAATCCGTCCATCTGAATCTCGGAGAAGTGTACGAACAGATCGTCGCCATCCTCACGAGAGATGAAACCGTAACCCTTGTCTGGATTAAACCACTTTACAGTACCCTGAGCCATTTCGTGCCTTTCTTTCTTAGCCCCGCAGGGCAAAACTGCGCCTGTGGAGCGCGATACCGTGACGTTTCGCCACGTGGAATATAATAACCTTAATCAACAACTTATGTGGCGAGAAACCACTCATGGAGGTTTTTACACCATCTACCGGAAGAGCCACAGGTAATCAAGCTGTTTTCCAGCATTTATTTATGGATATGTCTGCTATTAAACGATTTTTATCTCATTAGTTGAGCATTTTTTCATAGAAGATAGAGAATTTGTATAGGATTAATTTACGAGAACAATAACAGACATATCAAACTATTATTTATATAGAAAGTTATCCCTTCAAAAAAGGATATGACAATGGAGAAAAAGATGCGTTTTCCCTACAGACCTTCTACACAAAAGCTTATTGCAGTAGCTTCGCTAAGCGCAGCTCTGCTTTGTAGCTTTCATGCTGTTCCCGCTTTTGCAGAGACCGCTGATACCTCAGCAGTAAATGCTCCTGTTGTAACAACTGAAACTACTGCAGCAGCTGAAAATACTTCTCCTGCAGCAGCTGAAAACTCTCAGCCTGACTCACCTGCAGCGCCAACAACAACTCCAACAACAGACCAGACACCTGCTGTTCCAACAGAGAATACTTCGCCAACCCCTCAGTCTTCTGGATGGAGACAAGAAAACGGCCAATTCCACTATTACAAAGAAGATGGAACACTTGTCACAAGCCAGTGGATTAAAGATGATTCTGGCTGGCACTATGTAGATGCTAGTGGTAATGCAGTCAAAGGTTGGTATACAACGCCTAATGGTAAAACTTGGTATTTTGATCCTGCTGACCCGCTGCATAAGGCAATCTTCGGTGAAACTGAAATTGATGGTAAGTTTTACTACTTTGATTCAACAGACGGACTTGTAACAAATGGATGGGTATATCGTTCAGCAAGTTCTTGGTCATGGGCAACTGAAGATGGTACTTACTATTCTGGATGGAAGCATATGCCTAACGGCAAGTGGTTCTATTTTGATCCAGAAGAACCTCGTCATCGTATGTTAATTGGAACAATTCAGGTTTCTGGTACCTCATATTACATTGATGAATATGCAGGTATGATTTCTAACAGTTGGATTCAACTACCAACTCGTGAGTGGGCTTGGGCTCAAAAAAATGGCGCTCTTGCCTCTGGTTGGTTTAACACACCAAATGGTAGAACTTGGTACTTTGATCCATCTGTTCCACAGCATCCAGCGCTTATTGGCAATGTCGAAATTGACGGCACATATTATCATTTCGATGAAAACTATGGAATCCTTAGAAATAGTTGGACTCACAATGATGATGGTTCATGGTCTTGGGTAGATACTTATGGCTCATTCTATTCAGGTTGGAAACATTTCCCAAATGGTAAATGGTTTTACTTTGATCCAGAAGACTCAATCCATCGCATGAAAACTGGACTTTTCCAACTTCCTAGCGGTTCATATTACGTTGATGAAAATGCTGGTATGACTTCAAGTAATTGGGTGTCCCTACCAGACGGAAATTTTTCCTGGGCTCAATCTGACGGCTCTCTTGTCTCTGGATGGTTTACTACTCCTGGCAATAAGACCTGGTACTTCAATCCATCTTCAATTGACCATGCCGCATACGTTGGAGAGCATTCAATTGATGGAAAGAATTACTACTTTGATAAAAGCTATGGTCTAGCAAAAATGAATGGGTTACTCTTTCAAATGGTGTAAAACGTTGGGCAGGGCCAGACGGAGTACTGACTGGATTCATTTCTCCCGAAGGGGTCTTCTCTACAGATGACGGTTCACAGCCAACAGGAACGGTACATCTTCCAGGATTGACCATTAATGTTGGCTCTGACCATAAAATTAAGACAGGTTGGATAAAAGAAAACAATAAAGATTTTTACTATCTTTCTAATGGTGCACCAGCAGATGGATGGCTTAATATTCATGGAACTTGGTACTATTTTAATTCCAATGGAGAAAAACAAACTGGTTGGATTAATTCAAAGGGCAGTTGGTACTTCCTTGATTCTGACGGCAAGATGAAAACCGGATGGATTAAAGATAACGGCAAGGACTACTATCTCAGTAATAATGGTTCCATGCAAACTGGTTATGTAACCTGGGGTGGAAAACTGTATTGGTCAGCTGCTGATGGCGCCATGGAGGAACAGCCTTGCTACTACCCTGATATGTATCGTTATGCACAGAACTACTATAGCGCTACTAACTGGCTCATCCAGATTGATACTACTGGTAATCGCTTTGCTGTATACAGGGGCTCACACGGCAACTGGGTTGTTTGGTACGAATGGCAGTGCACCACAGGAGCACCAGGTATGTGGACCCCTCATGGTCAATTTACCGTAGGAAACAAGGGCCTCTACTTTGGCTCTGGCTTTAGATGCTGGTATTACACGACCATTTCTGGTGAGTATCTTATTCACTCCATTCTCTATAACTCCGACGGTTATACCGTCCGTGATGGTAGGCTTGGATACAACGGTTCCCACGGTTGCGTACGTCTTGCAACAGAGAATGCTAAGTGGGTTTATGACAACATTCCTTATGGAACTAAGATTGTTATTTGGTAATCCAAATAAACATGAAGCTCTATAGCAATAAACCCCAACTCATATTGAGCTGGGGTTTATTTGTTAGCTTATAAAATGAGGTTACGCAAAATACTTTGCTTCAAAATCCTTAAATTGCTCTGGAGTAGCGTTTTGATCTACCGAGAAGGACTGTGCAACCGCTACTGCCTGCTGTCTTCTGAGACCAGCCTTATCCCCGTCTCCTAGTTGCTCATAAACGTGAGAGAGCCTATCGAGTGCATACACCACATACTCTGCAACTGAATCAGCTACGCCGGAGAGCAACATCATGGTTACAAGAGAGTCTGGCGAAAGCGCAAGAGCAGTCTCTGGGCTCAAATCAATGAGCTCTGCAACAGCTGCCTCTACCCCATCGAGTGACTCTTCAGTTTGAGTCTCTAAAGCATTTCCCAAACCTGCTGTGACCGTTGAAGTAAAGTCATCGATTACTTCCAAAATGTAATCTCGTTGAAGCATTTTGTTCCAATCTACTAGTTAGTAGGAACAGGAATACGTAAGTGATCAAATGCAGCATGCGTTGCCTGTCTACCTTGAGGTGTTCTAATAATAAGTCCTTGCTGCAAAAGATATGGCTCATAAACATCTTCAAGTGTAGATGGATCCTCTGAGACTACGCTTGCAATGGTTGTGAGACCAACCGGACGACCTCTAAACGTCTCACAAAGCGCACGTAAAACACGCACGTCCATTACATCTAGACCAAGCTCATCAATCTCAAAGAATGAAAGCGCCTCTGAGGCTACCTGCCAGGTAATAGTACCTTCAGCTTTAACTTGTGCGTAATCTCGTACGCGTTTTAACAGACGATTTGCCAAGCGTGGTGTGCCTCTTGATCGAGAAGCAATTTCAGCAGCTCCCTGCTCATCAACTTCTACATCAAGGATGTTTGCCGAGCGCATAACAATAGTCTGAAGCTCAGGAACAGTATAGTAATCAAGACGATAAGAAATACCAAAACGATCGCGCAAAGGACCAGTTAGAAGTCCGGTTCTTGTTGTTGCAGCCACAAGAGTAAAGCGTGGAATATCAAGCCTGATTGACCTTGCCGCAGGACCTTTGCCAATAACAATATCTAAGAAGAAATCTTCCATTGCTGGATACAAAATTTCTTCAACCTGGTGATTAAGCCTGTGAATCTCATCAACAAAGAGGATATCTCCCTCTTCAAGATTGGTGAGAATTGCTGCTAAATCTCCTGCTCGCTCAATTGCGGGGCCAGAGGTTGTATGAAGTTTTGAGCCCATTTCTCCCGCTAAAACACCTGCAAGCGTTGTTTTGCCAAGGCCTGGAGGGCCAGAAAAAATAACGTGATCAAGCGGCTCATTACGACTTTTTGCTGCCTCAATAAGAACACGGAGATTTGATTTAACACGCTCCTGACCAAGATACTCATCAAGAGTTTTTGGTCGCAAGTTTCTATCTTGCTCCAGGTCTTCTGCCTGAAGCCCACTAGAAACTACACGCTGAGAAGTGTGTCCTGGAAATGGAGCTGGAGTAGACGACGACTCAAATAGGTTATCTGCATCTGCTTCCCACATTAATTACCACTTCCCAAACGCCTTAGTGCATAACCAATAGCAGCTTCAATTGTAATAGCACCAGCCTCTTCATAGCCCTCAAGAGCAAGAGTTGCTTCCTGAGAAGTAAAGCCCATTCCAAGAAGAGCCTCAATAGCCTCTGATTCTACAGAGGTTACAGCAGGTTTTGGAATAGCAGTAAAGTCTGCAGGAGACGTAAGACCAACAAGCTGCTTAAGCTCTGCATCTTTTGCAAACACATCAGAAAGTTCAATTACTAAGCGCTCTGCCTTCTTTTTACCAAGGCCAGAAACGCTCTTAAGACGATTTCCATCATTAGTAGCAACAATTACCGCAAGTTGCTGTGGTGTAAACGTAGAAAGCACAGAAAGAGCCAGTTTTGGACCTACTCCAGAAATTGCACGCAAGCGATCAAAGAGCGCACGCTCTTCTCGCGAAGCAAAACCAAAGAGTTCCATTGAATCTTCTCTGACCACCATACGAGTTAAAACGGTAACGCCTGCTTCACCCGCTTGTGGAAGCGAAGCAGCTGTTGAAGCTGATATACCCAGCTCATACCCAACGCCATTAACGTCGAGAACAGCAACTGAAGGAGTAACGGATACAAGTGTGCCCGTAAGCTGGACAATCATAGTTGTATTCTTCCCTTTCCAAGCGAGGTGGTTCTTACAAGATTAGCGTGACAAACTGCAGCAGCTAAAGCGTCAGCCGCGTGATCTGGATGAGGCTGATGGTCCAAGCACAATATGTTTGAACCATATACATAACCTGCTGTTTATCAGCAGCTCCTGTACCAACAACAGCTTGCTTTATCTGCATTGGAGTATATTCTCCAACCGTAAGACCTGCTTTAGAACAAGCGACAATAGCAGCACCGCGAGCATGTGCAGTAGGAATAGCAGATTTAACGTTTTGTCCAAAGTAAATGCTCTCAATAGAAAGAGCTTCTGGTGAAAACTTATCTATAACCTCAACAATCTGGTTATAGATTCTTCCCAAGCGCATATCTATTGGTTCATCTGCGGTTGTAGTTATGCATCCATAGGCGCGTGCACGGCATTCAGAACCCCTTGTCTCTACAATTCCCCATCCAGTGTGAGCAAGACCAGGGTCTATTCCAAGAATTACCATTGCACCTCCTAATATAGAACGTTCGTTCTATATTATCACAGAGTATGCGCAAACGATGCAACTAATTTTCTGAGAAAGGGCCTCTCCACATTTTGGGGTCAACCATGCCAATTTGTGCATCAGATTCTTGTGCCAGCTCTTTTAAAAGCTCCAGCATATCCTTAAAGCCCTCCTGAGCCTCTGTTGGATCAACTGACAACTCAGGTAGATGCATAGAAGCTCCTTGAATTTCTCGCAAAGAATTTCGCAAGGACTCTACCAGGTCAGATTCGGAAGCCTTTGTATCTCTAATTTTGTCTTGCCAGACTGATGCGTGTGGAATTTGGGCATTTGTGAGGCTTTTTGAAGACATTTCCAGAACCTCAGTGGTGTTTCTGCGGTCTTTTTGGCGAGCGTGAAGCCTAGAAATAATTGCTTTGACCTCGTCAACCTTTCCCATTTCTTCCACAATGGCAGAAATGCTTTTATTCCACTCAAGATAGCTGGTAAGCACATAATCAACAAACTCGATGCGTTCTTGAGGCGTTGGCGCGGCATTTTCTAGCCCATCAGTTACAACCTCAGAGATATTCTCGAGAACTGCATGGTCAATAGCTGGTGAGAAGGTATTTCTTACCCTAGCAAGGTCAACAATGTCTGCATGATACATATCACCAAGAGGCCACAGAGAATGCGCACTAGAAATCTCTGTTCCCTTGAGCGCAAGAATGGTTTTATCGGCAGTCTCAAGCGTTAAATAATTGTGCTGGTCAGCGTATGCATAGCCGTATGCACTCACCAATTTTGTATCGGTCAATGTCGAGAAAACCGTGCTATTCACAGCAACTTTATTAACCCGAAGTCTTGCGGTAAGCAACTCTGCAGCACTTGTTTCTCGAGAATCTTTGTTTGGAAGCAACAGTACGTGGACGCGCATAGGACCTAAAGCGTCTGAGGCAAGCGCAACGGTGACAAGAGAATTGAGCGAACCGTCAACTGCAATAAACACGCCGTCAAAGCCCGACTTTACCGTGTAGTCTCGCACTCCTGTAGCTAATACACCCCAGGTAGTAAGCGCGCTGTTATAGACACCCGCAGTATCTTCTCTATCAAAGTTTTCAATAGTATCTTGGTCAACCTCGCAGACAACCATGTCTTCTGAGAAAGACGCTGCTTGTTTGACTAAATCTCCTGAAGGAGACAAGAAGAAGCTTGAACCACAAAACACCTGGTTACCATAGGCGCCAACAGCGTTTGCAGCGATAAGCCAGCTATCAAACTCCTCGACATCTCCCAGATAGCGGCTTTCTGCCACCGCCATGCCCATGGCGGACGACGAATCATCAACAGCAAAGCCAAAATACGGCAAGTAAATGACAGCATCTAACGAGTCGTCAACATCTTGCCACGCGTCAAGATCGTCGTAGGTAAAAGCAACACCAAACGTAAGGCCGCCTGCTTCAAATTTTGCGAGCTCAAAGGTATTCTCGCCAGATGTTTGTGCAGAGCTAGCAGAACGAGCAAGAGCGCTCATATGCGCTATCTGGGCAGTCAATTTCAGCGGGGTTACGGCTCCGTTTCTAACGAGAAGGGCCTCGCTAGCTGCACTTCCATCAAACTCTGTTACAACAGGAATAAGGGCCGCAATTGGAAGCTTTTCTGAAAGCGAATTGATAATCTCCGAAAGGTCTGCAAAAAGTCCTTCTATGTCAGCCTCTGGCACGCTTAGCAGCCCTGTAAGAGTTGGCGCAGGATAAATGACTAGCTCAGCACCTTGCTGTTGAGCTCTCTGAGCATATTCCAGCATGGTCTGAGCGGTAAACTCGAAGTCTCCGGCCTGAGTATTCATTTGTGCAACTGCTATGCGCATACCATTCCTATCATAAAGTGCTTAATTTGTTTTTACCCAAAAACAAACAGGTGTAGTAAAAAAAACGGAGCTGCAGGTAGCAGCTCCGTTTGACCTTAATAAGCTAGTGCTTATTGTTGAGTCAATAGACTTAGAGAGAAGCCTTCCAAAGACCATGAAGGTTGCAATACTCATAAGCCTCTGCCTCAACACCCTCTTCAAGAGTGAAGGTAGCAACTGGCTCCTGGCCAGGTTTAAGCTGTGCAAACTGAGCGCCGTTCTCAGAAACAAGAGCAATGAACTCAATGTAGTGCTCTTCGAGCATTGGATGAGCAACCTCACCAACACGGACGGTAACGGTGTTGCCCTCGCGAGTAACAAATGGAACGTGCTTCTCAGCTGCACCGTCAGTAACGCCAGCCTGGAGAAGCTCAAGATCTGCTGCCTCTACGTTGCCTGCGACACCGTAAACAACAGCGCCTGTCTCCTTGTTACGATAAAACTTTGCGTCGATCATTTTTTCTCCTCTCACGACATCCGAAGATGTCAGAATTTTCTTAGTAAGTGCTACTTAAATAGTAACAGTTATTACTTAATAGTAACCTGCAAATTTAGAATCGACAAAAATCTAAACAATCTGTGCGTATCCGCTTTGACCAATAAAATCTTTAAGCTCGGTCAAAAGAACCATGCTACGTCCATCAATCCTGGTAGGAATTTCCATGCGCATAACATCGCCCATGTCTGTTTCTACCCTAATCTCAATACAGTCCATGCCGGGATAGCGCGAGAAGATCTGTCCAAGTGTCTCGATAGCCTGTCTTTGAAGTTGAGAAGCAGGCATATGAATAACGAGTGTCTTTGGTGTGTTGTTAGCACTGTTAAGCTCAATAGGATTAACTTCTTGAGCAATAACCTGGTCTCCTCTATCAGAGCGCTCAAGCTTTCCAAGAACAGAAATGAAGATGTCGCTCTGGCTCTCACCAGTCTCTGGGTCAACATCTCCAGCAAGAAGTCTTGCAGCCTTCTTGTAGAGCTTAGGGAACATGACAATAGTGACGCTACCCTCCATGTCTTCAAGCGTAACAATTGCCATTGGGTCGCCGTTTTTAGTAGTGCGCTTCATAACATTAGTAACCATGCCCGCAAAGCGAATAGGTTTACCTTCTGGAACTTTGAACTGCTGAGACATAGCACCGTTAGGAAGCTGAACCTCTACATTTTCTTCAATTTCTGCAAGGGCATAATCTCTGCTCTTAGCAAGGGCGTACTCGTATGGACGAAGTGGATGATCAGAGACATAAATGCCTAAGACCTCGTACTCTTTAGTAAGCTTGAATCGCCTATCCCACTCAACACCATCTGGCTCTGGGACACTATCACTAAAGCCAGAACCCTCTACTTCTGCAAACATATCAAACATAGAGAACTGACCAACAGCCTTATCTTTTTGACGCTTAGTAGCAGCATCGATAATGTTTTGTGGGTTGTTCTTATCCACAAAACTCATCATCTGCATACGGGTATAGCCTGTTGAGTCAAAAGCTCCTGCCTTGATAAGAGCTTCAACAACGTTGCGCTTTGCCTGGCTTGCATCAACACGATCGACAAAATCGTGAATGTTGGCAAAAGGGCCGCCCTTTTGACGCTCAAGCATAATAGCTTCACCAACACCAGCTCCTACGCCACGAATTCCTGCAAAGCCAAAACGAATACCCTCTTTAGTAGCCGTAAAGTCTTTACCGGACTCGTTAATATCTGGCGGAAGAATCTTAATGCCCTCATGACGGCAAGCGCTTACGTAGTGAACAATCTTATCTGTCTTGCCCATGTACGAGGTAAGAACTGCTGCCATAAACTCATGTGGATAATGCGCTTTAATCCATGCGGTCTGCATAACAAGAATTGCATAACCAGCAGAGTGAGACTTGTTGAATGCATAAGATGCAAACTCAAGAACATCGTCCCAAATGCTTTCTGCAACCGAACGATCAAATCCATTACGAACTGCGCCGTTTCCAGTGAGCCTCCATGGTCTCATCAGTACCGTCATCCCAGTGCTGGACAACCTCCTGCATGAGTTTGATCTTCTTTTTTGCTACTGCTTTTCTGACCTTGTCAGACTCGCCTGCGGTAAAACCAGACATCTTCATAGAAATCTGCATAACCTGCTCTTGGTAGACCATGGTTCCGTAGGTTTCTTCCAAGATGTCGTGAAGACGTGGATCGTAGTCTTTGACTTCTTCTCTACCGTTCATACGGTTGATATAGCTGGTAACCATACCTGCGTTAAGAGGACCAGGACGATAAAGAGCGATAAGTGCGACGATGTGCTTATACTCTGTTGGTCTCATGCCCTTAATGGTTGCAGTCATACCTGCAGACTCAACCTGGAAAACACCAGCAGTTCGACCTTCTCTAAGAAGTCTATAAATTTCTGGATCAGTAAACGGAATGTTATCTACATCGATATCAATACCGTAGTTATCCTTCACGTTTTTGATTGCACGAGAAATAACCGTTAGAGTTCTTAGTCCCAAGAAGTCCATCTTAAGAAGGCCCATGTCTGCGACAGAGTGGCCCTCGTACTGCGTAATTTCTACGCCGCCCTTGGTATCTACCTTGGTAGGAACGTGGTCATTTACAGGCGTAGGAGCAATCAAGACCGCACAAGCATGCACACCCTCACCACGATGCAAGCCCTCAATAGACAGAGCTGCATCAATGATTCTTCTAGCATCAGGGTCATTCTCGTACGCATCTTCAAAATCAGCGGAATACTGATCAGCGCCTTTTTGTCCTTCTTGAGCCTTATGAAGAACAAATTTGAGGTGAGCGTTAGGGTCACCAGGAATCATCTTAGACAGACGCTGTCCCATATAAACGGGGGTAACCCAGAACGCGGCACGCGTCATTTATTGCCTGTTTAGCCTTGATGGTTGAATACGTAATAACGTGAGAAACACGATCAGATCCATAAATCTGACGGACGTGCTCAACAACCTCAAGACGACGCTCATCGTCGAAGTCCATATCAATATCTGGCATCTCTGAACGCTGTGGAGACAAGAACCTCTCAAACATGAGGCCATTCTCAAGAGGGTCAAACGAGGTAATATCCATAGCGTATGCAACAATAGCGCCTGCTGCAGAACCACGACCCGGCCCTACGCCAATACCATTCTCTTTTGCCCAGCGGACATACTCCTGAACAATCAAGAAGTAATCTGCAAAGCCCTTTTTGCAGATGATGTCATATTCATACTCAAAACGGTCTTTAACGTTAATCTCGTTGATGACAACGTTTTGCCAATCATCTCCATAACGTCTTGCAAGACCAAGCTCACACTCTTTTCTAAAGCGCTCCTCTGAGGTCTCTCCCTCTGCCAAGTCTGGGAACTTTGGCAGATACATGTGAGTCCAGTCCAGCTCATAGTTGCACTTATTTGCAACCTCAATGGTGTTCTCGATAGCTTCTGGACACCACGAGAAAATCTGGCGCATTTCTTGCTCACTCTTAAGGTAGAACTCGCTGCCTGTCATGCGCTTGCGGTTCTCATCATCAACGCGAGCGCCTGAACCAATGCAGGAAGCAATATCTTGAACGCTTGCATCCTCTTTAGTGAGATAGTGGTTATCGTTGGTAGCAACTACCTTAATACCAAGGTCATGACCCATCTTTACAATACGCTCAGCAAGGGTTCTATCGGTATAGCCGCCCCAGCTTGGATCAGACAAACCGTGGTCTTGAATCTCTAGGTAGAAATCATCTCCAAAGATATCTTGATAGATTTTTGCCCAACGCTCTGCTTCTTCTGGACGACCTTCAAACAACATACGGGGAATGATGCCAGAAACACAAGCTGAAGTGCAGATAATTCCCTCGTGATAACGCTTGAGCATCTCAAGCGTAGTGCGTGGCTTGTAATAGAACATATCTTTTGAGCCCGCCTCTGACATCATCTTCATCAGATTGACATAGCCGGTCTCATTTTTAGCAAGCAGGATAAGGTGATAACGTACCTGCTTAGTGCCCTTCTCAATACAATCATCAAGAATGAAATAAGCTTCACAGCCAAATTGGCTTAATAAGTGGGGATGGTTTATTGGCTTTTACTGCCTTAATATCATGTGTTTGATTCCAAATTTGAACGTCAGAAGCCCACTGAGCATGAACCTTATCATGCTCACCAGCATTGGGATCATCTGCAGGAGGCTCTTCTAGATCCCAGCCCTTTTCAAAACATTCCACATCATGGCACCACTGGCCAAAGTCTTTAAGCGCCTCATTGTACTTGCGGCATGCAAGGTCAAAATCTGGAATTCCAAAGAGATACCCATGATCAGTAAGAGCAAGTGCTGGCATACCAAACTCTACAGCTTTACTAACCATGTCTGGGACACGGCTAGCTCCATCAAGAATGGAAAAATCTGAGTGGTTGTGGAGGTGAACAAATGCCATCTTTTTCTACGCTCTTCTCTTTGTGCTTCAAAATTTGTTCTTTTACCAAGGGCTCTTAATTTCTTTGTATAGTGTAGCCGATTCGCCGGACAATAACTACTAATACAAACATATGTTCTATGTGCTAATACTTCTATTGACGCTGGTAAATTGGATGAAAATATTTTCTCGCCAATTTCATAACATCGCAAAATCTCTCTTAGTTGGCGTAGGCCATCCGTTCAAAAATTTCTCAAAATAAAAGTTTCAAACTGGTAACTCTTAGACTAGGGACACCTTAATTGGGAATATAGTTTTTGTATTACCTATTCCAGTTAAGGAGATCACATGGATCAGATGAAAAGCATTTCCTTTGACGACATTACAGCGGCTCAGAAGAACTTTGAGTCCGACCGCGCTCACACAGTAGCTAAGAATGCTGCTACCAGCGCTGGTGTTAGAAAAGCAGCTCGTGTACCAGAAGGTGTTGCCCTTAATCCTCTTACCTTTGATGTTGAGGTAAAGCAGGGTGACCGCACCAATCAGAAGCGTTCTGGTCGTTGCTGGATGTTTGCTTCCCTCAATACGTTTAGATATCGCATCATCAAGAAGTACAACCTCTCCACTTTTGAGCTTTCTCAGGCATATCCGCTGTTCTGGGACAAGATGGAGAAGTCCAACTGGTTCCTTGAGAACATTCTAGATACCCTTGATGAGCCTCTGAATGGCCGTCTTGTATCCTTCCTGCTTACCGACCCAATCGGTGATGGTGGCCAGTGGGATATGTTCAAGAGCCTTGTTAAAAAGTACGGCGTTGTGCCAAAGAGCGCTATGCCAGAGACTGCTAACTCTTGCAACACCCACGAGATGGACGCATACCTCACCCGTTATCTTCGTAGTGCTGCAAAGCGTCTTCGTGAGACTGCAACAGCTGGTGAGTCCCTTGAGTCTTTGCGCGAGATGAAGAAAGAGATGATGGAGGACGTCTATACCCTGCTAGTAACCTGCCTGGGTCAGCCTCCTGTGTCCTTGAGGCCCGCCTGCGCGATAAGGACGATAACCTCGTTCTTTCCGGCACTTTTACCCCTCAGGAGTTCTTCGCTGAGACTGTTGACATGAACCTTGATGATTACATCTCAATCATCTCTGCTCCTACTGCTGACAAGCCTTTCAACCACACCTACACCGTTTCCCGCTTGGGCAACGTTGTTGAGGGTGGCGGCGTTCGTTACCTCAACCTTGAGATTCCCGAGCTCAAGCGCCTCGCTGTAGCTCAGCTCAAGGACAACCTACCAGTCTGGTTTGGTTGCGATGTTGCCCAGTCTTACCTTCGTGAAGAGGGCATCATGGATACCCGCGCGCTCGACGTTGATGGACTCTTTGGCTTCCCAGTTGAAGGTGCTCTTGACCGTGCTGAGCGCCTTGACTACGGCGAGTCTCTCATGACTCACGCTATGGTTCTTGAGGGTGTTAACTTTGATGCCGAGGGCAACACCACCCTCTGGAAGGTTGAGAACAGCTGGGGTAAAGACCACGGCCGCGATGGCTTTGACACCATCTCCGATCCCTTGGTTTGACGAGTACGTCTACCAGATTGTTGTTGACAAGAAGTATCTCACTCCTGAGCAGCTCAAGACCTTTGAGACCGAGGAAGCAACTGTCCTCGAGCCATGGGACCCAATGGGCTCTCTTGCAACACTTCGCTAAGGTACAAACCATCTGGCGAGAAGATCGGTCTTCTCGCCAGGTTTTTCTAAACGCTACTAACAAAAGGAGCCGTAATGGCTGATCAGACCGTAAATCCACAGTGGGCAAACGAGGAAACTGCTGCTTTTAGCGCAGACCGCGCTAACCGCGTTGCCCGCAACTCCGTAACCTCTATGGGCGTTTCCGCAGCTGCTCGCGACATCACCACCATGCGCACCTACGCTGACACCTACGGTGTTGCTGTTGCCAAGACGGGCGACGTCACCAACCAGCGTCAGAGTGGTCGCTGCTGGATGTTCTCTTCTTTCAACGTACTTCGCCAGGAGGCAATCAAGAAGCTTGACGTTGATACCTTTGAGTTCAGCCAGGCATATGGCATGTTCTACGACAAACTTGAGAAGGCTAACTCCGCACTTGAGTACATCATTCAGACCGCTGACCAGCCAACCGATTCTCGTGTTGTCCACACACTTCTGACTGAGGGCATTGGCGACGGCGGCTACTACTCATTTGCCATGAGCTTGGTTGAGAAGTACGGCCTGGTTCCTAAGGATGCCATGCCAGAGACTGCTTGCTCCAAGAACTCCACCCAGATGGACGAGCGCATTGACCGCCTGTTCAGGAAGAGTGCTGGCGAGCTTCGCGCAGCATACACAGCTGGCAAGTCTCTGGACGAGCTTCGTGCGCTTAAGCAGGAGCAGCTCAAGGGCTTCCACCAGATCCTTTCCATCTGCCTTGGCGAGCCACCTCTGACCTTTGATTTTGAGTGCAAGGTTGGCAAAAACGCACAGGTAGATAAGGCAAAGCTCTCCCCTGTTGAGCCAAGTAAGGCTTCTGACAACAAGGACAAGAAGGACGGCGAGAAGGACGAGGAGGGCACCCAGATTCTTCGCGACTTTGGTATTACTCCTCTTGAGTTTGCTGAGCGCTATTGTGGCGTTGATCCTCGTGGCTATGTCCAGCTCATCTCTGTTCCAAGCAAGAAGTATCCTTACGGCAAGGTGTATCACCCAACCTTCATCGATACCGTTTTAGGTGGCATTAAGACTCGCTTCTTAAACGTTGAACCAGAGGTTCTTGAGGCAGCTACCATTGCTTCTTTGAAGGACGGCAATCTGTCTGCATGGCCTGCGACGTTATGCAGGAGTTCCCTCGCCACAACGAGGACTTCAACTACGTCCTTTCAACCGACACCATGGATTACAACGGCCTCTTTGGCGTTGATTTTGACATGGATCGCGCCTCAATGATTGAGAACTATGAGACTTCTCTTACCCACGCAATGACCTTCCAGGGCGTTGAGCTTGATAAGGACGGTAAGGCTAAGCAGTGGCGCATTGAGAACAGCTGGGGTAAGGACTCCGGTAAGGACGGCTACCTTATCATGAGCGCAGACTGGTTCCGCCTCTACGGCGGCGAGGCTGATGTTCGTCGTCAGTACGTTCCAAAGGATCTGCTTAAGGTTTGGGACGAGGGCGAAGATGTCCAGATTGATTTCTGGGAGAACCTTGGCTACTCCCTTGGCGGTCGTAACCGCAAGTAAGGTACGCTTAACCGTAGCATTCTAAACACGGACATAAAAGCACCCAAGGCCGGTACAGAAATTTCTGTGCCGGCCTTTTACTAAAACAGATCAAAGCGTGCCGCGGAGACCTCGGCTGTAATCTTTCCGGCGCTGAGTTCTGTCAGCGCATCCGTAAACGCCGCTTCTTCTCCGCACCTAAAGTCTATGGCGAGAAACGTCCGCTCCAAACTCTGCCGTTATAACCTTACCACCAGTGTCTGAGACCAGGCGCTGAATCTGCTCATACAGGTTATACGGGGCCGACAACTCCACCCTCACAACCTGCAGCATTTCCTGAACAGCAAGCGCTTCCTCAGCAGCAGCCAAAGCCTCTTGAGTTGCTGCAGTATACGCACGAACAAGTCCACCAGGCCCTAGAAGCGTTCCGCCAAAGTAGCGCGTGACAACGCAGCAGACGTTCTTAAGTCCCGCTCCGCGCAATACCTCCAGCACCGGCATTCCCGCCGTTCTGGAAGGCTCTCCGTCGTCAGAGGCACGCTCTGTGCCGTCCTCCAAAATCCACGCAGGCACGTTATGACGAGCGTTGTAGTGCTTCGCTCTGACCCTGGCGAGAAACTCTTGCGCTTCTGTCTCTGTCTCTACATGACAAAGCTGGGCTATGAAGCGGCTTTTTCTGTCTTCAAAAAGACCTTCCGCAACAAAGTCCAGCTTGAGTGTCTTGTAGGATGTGTCAGACATGGAGCAACTGCAGCACCGCAGTTATGCGAGCACACAGACCTTCTCGCCAGCAGAAACCAGCTGGTCTGCAGAGGCAAGAACTTCTACGTTGCTGTACTCACTAGAGTTAGTGATAGCAAGAATGACTACCTCAGGATGGCCCGCGTCCTTAACCTTATCCAGGTCAAAGGTCATCAGTGGCTGACCAACCTCAACACGCTGATCTTGCTCGACAAGGGCGGTAAAGCCGTCACCCTTCATCTCAACGGTATCAACGCCTACGTGAATCAAAACCTCTTCGCCAGAATCGGCAGTGATTCCAAATGCGTGAACGGTTGGAGTAGTTGCGGTAATAATGCCCGAAACTGGCGCATACACAACACCCTCAGAGGGCCAAATACCCAGACCCTGTCCAAGCATGCCACCTGCAAAAACAGGATCGGGAACATTTTCTAGAGCAACAACTTTTCCACTGGCTGGCGCATAAATTGTTTTAGCAGTGTAATCAGAAACAGTAAGAGCTTCTGGCGCAGCTGCCTTGGAAGATTTCTTGAAAAGATCAAAGAGTCCCATGGTAGTCCTTTCGTATTTAAGCCTATCCATCATAGCAGCATTCAAAGAGGCAACTGTTGCTTTTCATGAACACGACGTACCAAATCACGCCCTTCTCGCCACCCAGCACGTGGCGAGAAGGGCGTGCCCTCGCAACATCTCATTTACTTGGAGATTGTTTGACTTCGGAGCTTCTAGCCTTATGAACGTGATACAATCGCCCATGCAAAGTGGACCAGACAACCGCGGAGTGCCCGTCCAGCTAAGTGGAAGGGTGCTATGAGGAAAGTCCGGGCTCCACAGGGCAGGATGCTGGCTAACGGCCAGGCGGGGTGACCCGACGGAAAGTGCCGCAGAAAAGAAGACTCTCACCTGCGCATTCGCGTAAAGAGAAAAGCTGAAACGGTAGTGTAAGAGACTACCAGCATGCTGGCAACAGCGTGGCTTGGTAAACCCCATCCGGAGCAAACGCAAATAGGAGCGCTATGGTGTGGCCCGCACTGCGCTCGGGTTGCGCGCTAGAGACCAGCAGCAATGCTGGTAGTAGATAAATGGTTGTCCGCGACAGAACCCGGCTTATACGTCCACTTTGCCTACTGAATGCAAATCCCCCGTGCACTTTCTGCGCGGGGGATTTTGATTCTGCAGCGTGTTAGCGTCGGCTTTTAGACCTGGCCCACAAAATAGCGCAGCTTTGGTAGGTTCTGCCGAAGAATCGACATGTTCCTAATCAAGATAGCTAGGCAGCTAGGCGGTCGTACTACTTGATATGCATCTCTATGCATAAACTTCACTTAATATGCTTGAAAAATGAATAGAGAAATATAAAAAAATCTAACTATAGGTAAATTCCGCTTCTAAGGAACACACCTATGACAGATATTCTGCACAATTGCGGCCATATTACACATCAAATGAAGATAATCTGCACGTTTGAGGTATTTTCAGCGTAATGTATACGTCTTTTTGACAGATTATCTGTCATAGGTGTGTTTTGAACTGACTCCAATTTCTCGTGTCCAAGAAATGGGAGGCAGTTCAATTTCTGTGCGGGGGATTTTCTTGTACGAGGGCATTTTACCGAGATATTCTCGTGAGCAGCTATACGCGTTGCAAAAATCACATACCGATTCAGATTGTTGTCTTTGCCATCTGCGCTAATCTGCGCACAAACATGCACGTCTGAACCAAGACTTGAAAGAAGTTCATCAAGTTCCTCTTGCGAGAAGTGATGACAATAGCGCCAGGTATTTGCCTTATCTTGCCAGCCAATCAGATAGTCATGCTCCTCAAGTTCTGAGGCATCTATGCCCAGCGCACGCAGCCCCTGAACAGTAGTTTCTTGAGCTTTAGCAGAAAGTTTTTGGCTGTTCATAAACTGCCAGAAAGAAACGCACACATAGCCGCCAGGTTTGGCTTTCTCTAACAACGTACGCAGAAGCTGAAGCCTCTTCTCTTCGCCTGGTACGTGATGCAAAAATCCAAACGCAACTACTAAATCACAGGCCGGAACAGTCAAACGTGAAGAAAGGGTGTTGTCTAGTAGGCTCTTAATCACATCTAGCTCAATAAATGCCAGCTCAGAGACATGAGTGTCTGCATTCCCACTCTCCACAAGTGACTTGCAATTATCTACAGCAAAATACGTTGCCGGAACAATCCCCGCCTCATCGCAAAGAAAGCGAGCAAAGCGTAGGTTTCCGCAACCAATATCAAGTACAGAGAGTTTCTCGCCAGCTAAAAGCTGAGGTATAGCATCTAGGCACTGCTGCCACCCCTGCCAGGGCATCTGTCGTGTGGCCGAGAAACTCTGAGCCTGCTGAGCATAAAACTCGGAGGTAATACAGGTTAGCCGCTCAGCGGTAGATGCGCTGATAGATTGAGCGTTTGTTATGTGAGAAGAAGTATCCATACAGAGATTTTACGTCACCGTTTTACTCCTAACGGCCAGAAGCTCGCCTTATTGCCTATACTGTTTGTATGGATGAACTCATTTTAGACATATTGCAGCAGCTCAGAGATGGCTCGCAAGGAGCTCTTGATACGCATCAGCTTGAGATGCTCATCAACTCGCACAACAGCGGAATTGACTCGAGCGCCCGCAGTACAGAGCGCGAGAAACTCATTCCTAAGCGAGCAATTCTCCCCTATTTTTTGCAGGTCAAGCAGAAAAACGATGAGCTCTGGCAATCGTGGAACGTGACGCCTGAGCTGGAAGAAAGATTTATTCGCTCCGTGCGGATGAAGCCTCGTCGCACCGCCTCTGGCGTGGCAACCATTACGGTTATCACGAGACCTCATACCTGTTCAAGCAATTGCATCTATTGTCCCTGTGATCTGCGTATGCCTAAAAGCTACCTTGCTAATGAGCCTGCTTGTCAGCGCGCTGAACTTACTTTTTTTGATCCATACGTACAAGTTGCTGCTCGTCTTCAGGCGCTTCATCAGATGGGCCACTCAACCGACAAAGTAGAGCTCATTGTACTTGGTGGTACCTGGTGCGACTATCCAGAGGGCTATCAGTACTGGTTTATCAAAGAACTCTTCCGTGCGCTCAATGAGTGGCCCAACTCTCCTAGCTACATTCAGGAGCGCCTTGATTGGTACACCTCATTTGGCTTGCAAAACTCTGAAGAGGCTCTCTCTCTTCCTTTGTTGCCAAACAGCAAGCGGCAGTCTTTGATGATACTGCCACGTATAACCAGGCTTTTCATAAGCTCTACGACACCAGCCAGCCTCACCAAAGCGCATGGTCTCAGATGCAGAGCACGTATGATGAACTGGTAGAACAGCAACGCATTAATGAGACAGCTGCTGCACGTGTGGTTGGTCTTGTAATTGAGACCAGGCCCGATACCATCACGCCAGATAACCTGCGCATGTTTAGGCAGCTTGGGTGCACCAAAATTCAAATTGGCATTCAGAGCACACGTCAAGAGATCCTTGATGCAAACAAACGCCAGATGTCGGCCGCACAGATTAAGCGAGCTTTCTCGCTCATCCGTTTGTACGGATTTAAAATCCATTCTCACCTAATGGTTAATCTTCTTGGGGCAACGCCTGAAGCAGATAAACAGGACTTCAAAACGTTTGTTACAGATCCAGGATTTCTCCCTGATGAGATTAAGCTCTACCCCTGTGCACTGGTATCAGGAACACAGCTGGTGCAGAAGTATCGTGAAGGCACGTGGCAACCATACGACAAAGATGAGCTGGTAGACGTACTTGTTCAAGACGTGCTCAACACGCCTCCATACGTGCGCATTTCTCGCATGATTAGAGACATTAGCGCCACCGACATTCTGGTGGGAAACAAACACACCAACCTCCGCCAGATGGTAGAGCAAGAGCTTGCTGCTAAAGACGTTGCGCGTCGCGTGCAGGAGATTCGCTTTAGAGAGATTAACCAGCAGCAGGTACGCGCCGCGGAACTTACCCTTCAAGACTTTACCTACACCACTGCAGTCAGCGATGAGCACTTCCTGCAGTGGGTAACTGCTGACAATAAAATCGCAGGTTTCTGTAGGCTTTCACTTCCCCACTGGGACAAGCTGACCTCTGGCGCATGTGATGTTTCTGCCGATGAACTGCTGGTACAGCCAGGTCAAGCCATGATCAGAGAGCTCCACGTGTACGGACAGGCGCTCTCGCTGGGCTCGGAAGGAATGTCTGCTCAACACCAAGGCTTGGGCCAAAAGCTTCTTGCCAAAGCCTCCTCTATCGCAGCTGAGGCGGGTTATACCAGCCTTAACGTTATCAGCTCAATTGGAACGCGCGCTTACTATCGCGCTCAAGGCTTTTACCGATGCAGGTCTCTACCAGCAAAAAAAGCTCTGTAAAAGGTGACATGACCTTGCATGTCTAAACAGGCTTCATACGCTTTCTTCATACGTCGAAAAAAATGCCGAGAAGACCGTTAATCTTCTCGGCATATTCATGAGCGTCTCCCTCTCCTTGACGCGAATGGATCTTAAGGAATCAGCGACAAAATCTGAGAGAGGTTCTTCTTGCCGAAGTCAACCTTCTGACCGTCGTTGATAACCAAGCAAGGAACGCTCATGACGTCGTAAGTGTCTTTAAGTTCCTTGAAGTGGTTGATGTCGTAGACATCGCAGGTAACCTGAGGGATTGTCTGCAGCGATGCGCTGAGCAGCCACAACAACATCTGGGCACATGGTGCAAGAGAGTCCCACCAGGACCTGAAGATGCGTCTTTGACTCAATAGCGGCAATAGATGCCTTATCCTCGTCACTGATAGGCTGACCAGGTCCAGCAGCGTTGTAGAGTCCCAGCACAAATGAAGTAAACTCATGGCCGCCAGGAACACCGTGGAACGCAAGACCTGTTGGTGTGCCATCTTCTGCGCAAACACGAACAACGGGAAGGTTCTTCTCGCCCGTGTCTGAAACCGTCTGAACGCTCAGCTTATCGGTCATAGAAGAGAGTTCTTCCATGTACGCAACAAGCTCCTCAGAAACAGGTCTCTGATCAAGCTCCAACTGGAGCACAAGCGGACGTGCCATGCGCTCAAAGACAGCGTTGAGCTGCGCCTTCATGTCGTCAGTGAAGAGCTCTCCGGAATCAGTGGTAGTCTTGGCTGCTGGAGCCTCAGGAGCTTCCTTCTTAGACGAGATGCGCGTAACGTTCATCTGCGGAACCAGGCCGGTTTTCTCCTGAGCGCGCTTGATGTAGCGCTCCATCTCGGTAGCGGTGGTTGCCGCCTGACCAATAGCCGTTGCAACCTGACGTAGTGGCTTCTGACATACATCACCTGCGCCAAAGAGACCTTCACAGGTTGTTTCCTGGTGCTCGTTGGTAATCAGATAACCGTAATCATCAGTCTGTGCCAGCTCCTTTACCAGGTCAGTCTCTGGCGCATAGCCCGCGAAGACAAAGACACCAATTGAATCGCCATCTTCTGGCGCAAAGGTGGTCTTCTCGCCCGTCTTGAGGTTCTTATACGTAATAGACCTGAGCGCAGAATCTCCGGCAACGGATTCAACCTGCGTGTTGTAGAGAACCGTAATGTTTGGATTTGTGCGAGCAGCCTCAGACGATGCAGGGGCGCAGGTAAACGCTTCCTCGCGCACAAGAACTGTGACGTGCTTTGCGTACTTGGTCAAAAACACGCTTTCTTCCGCAGCTGCAAAGCCTCCGCCAATGACAAAGACTTCCTTGCCGGTAAAGAACTCGCCGTCGCACGTTGCGCAATAGGCAACGCCGTGGCCCTGGTAGTCCTCTTCTCCCACAAAGCCAATATGGCGTGGATGAGCGCCAGTGGCGAGAAGAACGGAGAGGCAGGGACGCTCGCCTTTGGTGGTACGAACTACCTTAACGTCTCCAGACATGTCCAGATCAGTGACTTCTGCCAGCAAAAACTCTGCACCAAAGGCTTCAGCCTGCTTGCGCATGGTTTCTGAAAGCTCGGAGCCGCTGGTAGAGAAAACTCCCGGATAATTAACGACCTCATTAGTGATAGTGATCTGTCCGCCAAAATGGTCCTTCTCGACAACCAGAACACGGTAGCGAGCACGGGCCAGATAGAGGGCGGCGGTGAGCCCTGCAGGCCCACCGCCGATAATCACCGCGTCGTAGAGGTCTTTGACGTCGGTCATTGTAAGCTCCCTAGATCTTAGAGCTGACCAACAAGGTCAAGGCTTGGCTTCAGGGTCTCAGCACCTGGCTGCCACTTAGCTGGGCAGACCTGGTCGCCGTGCTCTGCAACAAACTGTGCAGCCTGGAGAAGGCGGAGAAGCTCCTCAGCGTTACGACCAATACCACCAGCGGTAACAAGCTCAACCTGAATGACACCCTCTGGGTCAACGATGAAGGCACCACGCTCAGCAAGGCCAGCGTCCTCAATAAGAACCTCAAAGTTCCTTGCAAGAACGTGAGCTGGGTCTGCGAGCATTGGGTAGGTTACCTTAGAGATACGCTCGGACTCCTCGTGCCATGCCTTGTGGACAAACTCAGTGTCGCAAGAGACAGAGTAGACCTCTGCGCCAGCAGCCTGGAACTTGTCATAGTTGTTAGCAAGATCCTCAAGCTCAGTTGGGCAAACAAAGGTAAAGTCAGCTGGATAGAAGAAGAACAGGCTCCACTTACCCAGTGTGGACTCCTTGCTTACCTCGGTGATGTCACCGTTGTGGAATGCGTTTACCTTAAAATCACCAATTTGCTTACCAATAAGAGACATAGTCAGTTCCTTTCTGTAAGTAAAACAATTTGTAAAACGTGCTAGTTAGAAGTTTACTCTCTTTAACTCTTTTGTCAATAACAATAATGATTACTATTTATATCCACAAAAAGAAACAGGCCAGATTACTCTGACCTGTGAACAGTTGGTGGGCGTTATAAGATTTGAACTTATGACCTCTTCCGTGTCAGGGAAGCGCTCGTCCCCCTGAGCTAAACGCCCGAATATGTTTGCTGCTGGGGATGCAGCAAGGGATATATTACGAGAAACCCGCCCCTCTTGCAACCGTCAAACTCAACTTTTTTTAGAAATTTGCAAAAGATCGGTTCGTCGTAACATTGATGGCTATGTAAATACTGACAGGCTTTGAAATGAATGACTGCTTTTAAACCTGTACGTCTTCTGAACCTCAATAATATTAAAAGATAGGCAACTGAATTGTAAAAGCATGCGGTCAGAAGTATTATGGCAAGTCGTTCGATTGAGGGAGAAACTTATGAACTTTCTGGAATATAACAAAGACGAGAAGCTAAGCTTTAATTATAAGAAATCATGTGGTCTCTGGTTAATTGTGGTAGCTCTCATTTTTTTTGCAGCTACCGTAATAGGCGGAAAGCAGATTATCAATATGTCCGTATTTAGCTTTGGATATGTTGCTGCCTTCTTATCTATAAATACAAATAAGAAAGTTCTCAATAAGTTTTCTGATGGTCCTTCAAGTAAGTTCCAAAACAAAATGTCTTTGTACGCTGTAATTTTCTTATTCATTTTGATGTTTTTATTAGGTGGTCCATTTTTTGCAACTGAAAACTGGAGATTTATTTGGTTGGGCGCATTAATGGCCACGGCATTGCACTTTTTTCTCTATTACTTTGTACACGGAAAATCGATGATCTATTTGGCCATACTCTGCGCCGTCAATATTGCTGCAGGATATATTTTTCCAGATATCCCACTGACAGTAACTGCCTATATTGATGCGGCAATTAAACTTGGCTTTGGAATATACCTGTTCTTTTTCTCAAAGCCAACTCAACAAAAATAACCTTCGCCTAGAGTCCGTGCGCGTCAAACGTGTCCTTGACCAAAGCCACAAGCATTGGTATAAACACAGCCACGCCTGCTAAAAGCATTGGATTGTCACGTACTTCCGGAATGTCCTGTAAGAAATTCTGCAGATCATAGACAAGACCAACGGCAACGGCAATAAGAATAGGTGCCAGAATAATCAAAATAGGATTTGGTGGTTTACGCATAAGGATGCTTTCTTTTACAAGTACTGCACACGCAGCGGTCCAATAGAGCAAAGATACGTATCAAGCCACATTCTGGCTCTTCTTCCCTATTTCTTCCCTACTTCTTACGCTTAACCTTAATTTGAATGCCCAGATGTATCTGGACGGGGACGATGTAGAAGCAACAGCGCGTTTCTCGCCATTTACAAAGGCGGAGAAACGCTGACGGAAACGATTCCACTTGTGATAGATAGGCTCGTGATCATGAGATCTGAGACCCAAAGAGCATGCTTGCAGCCAGAGTTGGAAGCAGATACTCAATAGCGCGCCAAAGTACAAAAGCCTGCGGCAATTTCCTCGCCAAACATATGGCCAAACAGGAAGGCAAAGCCACCCTCAGCGCCACCAGTGCCACCAGGAAGTGGAATGGCCGAGGTCAAGAGCTCAAGCATTGAACCAGATGCAAGGCAGGTCAGAAGGTCTGCGGGTTGGCCGAGTGCACGCAGAACAAAGTATGGAAGTGCATAGAGGCAGCCAAGCTGGACCAAGGTAACCAGCAGAACAACGCACATCTCTGGAATGTTCTTTGCAGCAGTCTTAAAGCCGTTAGAAAACTCATCTACCTGCGTGTTAATGATGCCATGCCAGTGGTCGTACTGCTTTACGATACGAAGACGTGAAAGCAGCCTTAAGCCCCAGTTGCCCACGGTCTTAACCATTTTAGGAAGCAGACAAATGGCCAAGATAACTGCAACCATCACTATCTTTGCGCCAAACAAAATAACGCCAATAACGGTTACATCGCCAAATTGCTCGTAGAAATAATTGGCCCTAAAGATAAGCATCAGAGCTGCAAAGATGCCCTCGCCCGCCTCGTACATAACAAAGCGGGTGAACTGCAAAGCTCCTGCCTGACCAACGGAAATTCCTGCACGAGTGAGGCGATAAATCTGAGCAGGAGCAGCTCCTGCACCGTTTGGCGTAAGGTTCATGAAGAAGATGCCCGACGCCTCAACGCTCATCAGGTCACGGACACCAACAGGACTCTCGGGGTCTGTAATAACTGAAATTACGTAGGCGAGAATACCCAGGAAATAGTAGACAAAGTAGCAAAGAGCACCAGCAATGAGCCAACCTGTATCTACGTCTGCTAGAGCAACAACAAACTCATCAAACTGACCAGAGAAAACGATATAGAGTGCGTACAGTATTACAACCGCAAAGAGGAAGAGAATGCTCTTTCTAACTTGACCAAAGCTCTCTTTTGCATCTTCTATCTGCTCAGATGAAGAAGTTGGAGCAACACTAATCTTAGGCTTTTTGGTTGAAACACCCTTAACGGTTGTGGATCCAATCTTCACCGTTACCTTCGGTGTAGATGAGGGGTGCTCGGTTTCAGACGCGCCATCTGGGCGATCCATGGGCACCTCCTTGGACTCTGGATCACAATACGTGTACAGAAACAACACTCTTTGCAGGCAAACGATGCAACCTCAAAGGGTTTCTCGCCACCTACCTGCTTTTCATTTTACATGAACCGCTCAAGTATACCCTTGTCGGCCTCAATAATGCCACCGCCACAAACTTCCTGGCCATCGTACAAAACCGCCGATTGACCTGCTGCAACAGTTTTTACCGGCTGATCAAATTCAATAAATCCACATTGATTATCTGTGAGCGTAAACGTTACGGGAACCAGCGCGCCTGTGTGACGAGTTCTGACCACATACCTACCGTTAGCTGCAGGTTCTCCAGAAATCCAGTGCATGTCCGAGAGCTCCATGCGACGAGTCCAAAGCGCAGGACAGTTGAGGTCAGAGGTAACGTAGACCACATTCTTAAGCGTGTCAGTTGCTACTACATAGCGAGCAGGGCCTCCACCGATGTTCAGGCCTTTTCTTTGGCCAACGGTAAAGAGGAATGCTCCGTCATGGGTGCCAAGAACCTTGCCTGTCTCCCACTCAATGACGTCGCCCTGCTTTTTCTGAAAAGTGTCCAGCAAAAACGTGCGCAAGCCAACGGGGCCAATAAAACAAATGCCGTCGGAGTCTGGCTTAGTTTCTATGCCCAGACCTCGCTCTGCACACAGAGCCCTAACCTCTGCCTTGGTGGCAATGTGTCCAATAGGAAAAAGCGTGCGTTCAAACAAATGACCTGGTACACGCCATAGGAAATAGGTCTGATCCTTGTGAGCATCTGCGGCACGCAAAAGTTTTTTGGTGCCCGGGACGTTCTGTGCATAGTGACCCGTTGCAACAAAATCAGCACCCTCTGCAAAAGCACGTTCTGCAAAGGTGCCAAACTTGACCGTCTGGTTGCACATAACGTCTGGATTAGGCGTACGGCCGTGCTCATAGGCATCAAGCAGGTAATCCACAACGGTGGCCTTGTACTCGGTCTCACAGTCCCACACGTCCAAATCAATGCCCAGCGTTACACACACGCGTTCAGCATCAGCCAGGTCATCTGCCCAAGGGCACTTAAAGCCTGGCAAGTCCTTTGACCAGTTACGCATATAGATAGCCTTGACGTTGTAGCCCGCCTCAAGAAGCAAGGCCGCGGACAGCGCCGAATCAACGCCGCCACTCATGCCAAGGTAAACTAGTTCTCCCATGTCACTCCTACGCGAGCAGACTCCTGCTTGACAGCCTCAGCGATTGCCCAAGCTGCGTACAAGATGTCGTCTTCTGTGGTAGTTCTTCCAAGCGTTAACCTGAGGCTTCCCGCAGCTACTTCTCGCGGTGCTCCAATTGCCTCAAGCACGTGAGATATTTGCATCTTTGATGCGGCGCAGGCAGAGCCCGTTCCCACCGACACGCCCAGGCGCTCAAGCAAAATAACCAGACGGCGAGCTTCAAGTCCCGGGAAAGAAACGTGTAGCAAAGTTAGGAAGTCTCAGCTTGGCGTTCTTTGGCCCCGAGACAATCATCTGCGGGAACTCTGCGCAAAGCAGCTCCTGTAGCTGATCTCTGAGGCGAGAAACCCGTTTTGCCTCGTCAGTGCGAGTCTCATCAGCAAGCGCTAAAGCACACGCAAAGCCAATGACGCCCGCAACGTTCTCCGTGCCCGAGCGGACACCGCCTTCTTGTCCGCCGCCGAGCACCAGCGGCCTTAAGCGCACATCATCGGAGGCCCACAAGAGACCCACCTGCTTTGGACCGGAAAGCTTTGCTGCGGAAAGCGTCAACATATCCACGCCCAAAGACGACACGTTCACACTCAAGTATGCCGCAGCCTGAGAGGCGTCTACGTGCAAATGCAGCGGACGAGTCTCCCCCGCTGCAAGCCTGCGTGAGCGCTCCTTGGCAAGCACCTGCGAAATCTCTCGAACAGGCTGAATGGTGCCAATCTCCCCGTTTGCAAGCTCAATGGAAACCAACTCAGTCTCTGGCTTGAGCGCTTTTGCTACGTGCTCTGGATTCACACGACCGTCTGCCTCTACGCGTAGAGTCTTGTGCGAGAAAATCCCTGCACACGCAAGGACGCTCTCGTGCTCAATAGCATCAACGATGACGTGCGCATCTTCAGAGACCGTAGCAAACGCCAGGTTGTTGGCCTCTGTAGCACCTGCCGTGAGCACCACGTTTCCTGGACGAGCGCCGATGGCGTGCGCCAAGACAGCACGTGCACGTTCCACCTCGTCACGAACCTGGCGAGACAGCGCATATGGTGCCGATGGGTTATAGAACTTCTCGGTGAAGTACGGAATCATTGCATCAACTACACGTGGATCCATAGGTGTCGCTGCGGCAAAGTCCAGGTACACGTTGCCTGTTGGATGTTCTGGTTTTGCAGAAGGCATGTGCATTACAAATCCTTTGGGTTTCTCGCGGTCTTGCGGGCTTACGTGCGTGCGGCCTTGTGTGGACACACAAGCTACGACTTGTCAGCCGAGTCTGGCGGTGTAAAGGTCATGTTCTGGAAACGAGTAGATACAAAGCTGTCGTCATAATGAGTATCTACCCATATCTCAAACGCATTTGATGGAGGAACGCCAGCGTCTCGCTGAGCCTTTCTACCTAGGCATGCCACCGTCATTGAAATGTCGGCGACAAGATACACCATAAGCAGGGTAACAAAAATTGCTTGCCTTTTTGATGTTGGCTCACCTATCTTGTAGAGCGCACGAGGCATAATAACCCGACACCAAATCAGACCCAAAATGCCCCAAAATCCCAAGAATCGCCAGGCCACCCACTGTGTGATGGCGTCCGGAAGGTGGGCGTACGTCCACGATTCCGAGTGGAAAATCTCTTGCATTCCCCAGCCGGTAAGTTGCTCCAGCGTGCCACCAACAACAACCGAAACCAGGAAAATGACCAGATTATTGGCATGATGCTTGTGCAGCTGATAGCAAATAACAGTCAGAAACACGGCGCCGGTTCCGTAAAGCGGAGAGAATGGTCCCCAGATGAGGCCAACCCTGCTCTCGGTCAGGCCAGCGGTAATGAGCATCCAAATCTCTTCAATAAGAAGACCGGCCATGCAGCCCACTATGAAGAGGATGACCACCTGGTACCAGCCAAGATGCATCGTGTCCAAATACGCCGAGAGCTCAGCTTGCGTTGGTTTTTGGCTTGGAGAACGGAGCGGCTGGGGCAGGTGACACGATGTCGATGCGACACCGGGCGCCGTCAGGTGCGTCGATGCAACGCCAGGAGCATCGCCTGCAAGCCCATCGATCTTCTCGCCAGACGAGAGCCAGCCCCAAAAATAGCGCACCACGCGAACAAAACCGCTTGCGACAAGATACGCAAGCGTCAAAAGAGCTATGAGCGACGCGACAATAAAGAACATACAACCTCATTCAAAAAGTTCTTGTTCTATGATACGGCAAGCAATCACACTTGGCAATCTACCTGCTCTTATTTACAAGTTTTGCAAGAAAAATCCACCTCTTAGGCAAGTCGGGATTCGTGACTTTTCTAAAAAAGTTTGACGATTTTGAAATTTACACTTGCGCTCAGCCGTGAACTTGCGTATATTATTCCTCGCGTTCGCGGGCTTAGCGCAGTTGGTAGCGCGCAACCTTGCCAAGGTTGAGGTCGCGGGTTCGAACCCCGTAGCCCGCTCCATGATTTTTCGGCCGGATTCGTTTCGGCCTTTTTCATATGGCGAGATGGCCAAGTGGTAAGGCAGAGGCCTGCAAAGCCTTTATCCCCGGTTCGAATCCGGGTCTCGCCTCCAGTGAATTGACAACCCCAGCTTCGGCTGGGGTTTCTTTTTGTCGCGCGCGACCGTGCTTGCTGGAGTTCTGGATTGCGTGCCTGAAAAGTACAAAGAATCTGTATTTGAGACACCGATTCTTTGACAAAATCAGGCAAATCCACAGTATCTTTAACGTTTTTCAGGCAAAATTTACAGATTCTTTGCAGAAATCAGGCACGTTCTAACTAGGGTGTTGTCTCCAAATTTTGCGAGCCTGAAAGCCCCACCATGTCTGAGTAAATTTACTCAGACATGGCGAGAAAAACCGGCAAATAGCTCAGACTTGGCGCGCTTTTCCGGCAAATCGTTCAGACTTGGCGAGAAAATCAGGCTCCATGAGAGCGTCCATAAAACCAACTTCGAAATCGCGCTACGTCTAGAAAAAGTCCGCCTGAAAAGTGCAAAGAATCTGTATTTGAGGTACCGATTCTTTGACAAAATCAGGCAAATCCACCGATTCTTTTACATTTTTAGGCAGAAGTTACAGATTCTTTGCAGAAATCAGGCTTGCAGCAGGCTCACACTCAGCTCACGCCGCCCGCCTGGCGAGAAACCCGTCCACTAGCAGCGCTTTCGCACAAGAAACCCGGCATCCACACGAAATGGATACCGGGTTGAAATCGCTCGCAACCTGCGTACGCAACCTGCGTACGCACCCCGCACGACCTAGCGCATCATCTTAACCAGACGGACAATGGTACCGTTGCCGGAAGGTTTCTCCTGGATAGACACTGCGTCCATAAGCAGGCGCATCAGCTTAACGCCGCGTCCACGCTCGGCAAACTGGCCGGTCTCGGGAGGCTCTTCCTCGTCGGAGATGCTAAAACCGCCGCCGCAATCCGAGACGTCAATGACCACTCTGTCTGGATACGCGGAGACCGTGGTCAATACGCCCTTCTCGCACGCGTGATCAACGGCGTTGCCAATAGCCTCGCCAACTGCAAGTTCAATGTCAAACTTTTGATCCGAGGTAAACGGCAGCGTCTTCAGCAGCGCGATGGCCCTTGAGCGTGCATCGCACATTTTGTTGGGATCAACTCTAAACGTTGTCTGAAACGATGGATGTGTGCCCGGTGCAAGCGGAGTCACGCGCGACTTTGCGGCGCAGGTACTTATAGGCATGAAATCGATAAGACCCATGCGCACCAAGGCCTTAAACGCCGTCGGTTGCACGTTGGTCAAGCTCATAAGACCGCCGAGCGTCTTCATGCGTCGAACAGCGCACACGATAAAGCCCATGCCGCAGGAATCAATGTACGAAACCTCCGACATGTTCAGCACAATTCTTCTGCAACCACTGTTAATCAGCTGCTCAATCTGAGCCTTCACGCGCGGGACTCCCCTCACGTCAAGGTCAGTATTGACTGAAACAACTGCTATGTTTGGCTGCGTATACATACGTTTCTTGTTCCCGTGCAGCAACAAGAATTTCAGATATCTGCATTTTTTGACGAGAAAATCGTCTCCTTGGCGAGAAAATCGTTTCCTTGGCGAGAAAAATCGTCTAGTTGCTCTTCTCGCCAGAGTCAGTGCCGCCGAGCGCGCGAGAATCGACGCCGCCAAGCTCGTCAAAGCGCAGGGCAACCATGGCAACGTCGTCGTCAAGCCTTCGGCCGGTATAGCGATCAAGCGTGCTCAAGAACCTATTGAGCAGGCCGTCAAAGCCACGAGGAACCTCGTTCATAATCATGTCGCGCAGGCCAGTTTCGCCAAAGAACGCACCTTCGGGACTGCGAGCCTCTGTGGTTCCATCGGTGTAAAGCAGCAGGATATCGCCCTCATGTAAGCGAATCGTACCGTTTTTGTACTCCATGTCGTGAAACGCGCCAACAACGCCCGACTGAACATCCAAAAGCTCAGCGTCGCCCGATTGAGCAGACACCAAAATCGCAGGTGGATGACCAGCGGAGCAGTAGGTCAGCGATGAAGTTGTAAGGTCAACAATGCCAACAAAGAGCGTTGCAAATGTCTCTACCCTCGAGAAGCCCAGCAGGAACTCATTCAGCGTTGCCACCATGCGTGCGGGAGTTCTTCCCTCCCACGCATAGGCAGAAAGTGCCGTTTTAACTGCGGACGAGATAGATGCCGCCTCAATACCCTTACCAGAAACGTCACCCATAATGATGCACGCACGGCGTCCTGGCAGCTTAATCATGCTGTAAAAATCGCCACCAACAAACGCGTCGGCGGTTGCGGACGAATAAATTCCCTCGGCAGAAATACCTTCTACCTTCTGCAGGTCATTTTTTTCATGCCCGACTGCAGCGCCTGGGAGATATGCTTATTTTGCTGGCTCTCTTCGGCGCCAACTGCCAGAGAATGCACCAGAAGCATCACGCGGTCCAAGAAATCAAGCTCAATGTCACTCAGAGGTTCCGCGTTTTCTTCTCGCAAGAAAAGCCAGGTATGCTGCTCGCCAGCAAACTTGCCCAAGAAAAGCACAGCTCCCTTGCAGGGAAGGCCTTGTGCAGCAAGCGCGCGACTCAGCTCAGATTCAAGCTCAACCTCTTTGACTGACGCCTCGCCCTCTCCTGTCTTGAGCCCCTCAACCGTCGATGGAAGCGCAATCTGGTTGCCGCCGGCCACCGGCCTCCGCCGCAGCCTGCGCGCCGACCGGCCTCCGCTGCAGCCTGCGCGCTGTCTTGCACACCGTCCTGAGCGTCGCCAAACGCTTGCTCAGCACCAAGCGCATGGAGCGTAATGTTGCCTGTGACCTCACAACAATCTACCGAGAAAACCTGTGCATTCAGATCGGTGCCCACCGACCTCATAACCTGCTGTAATCGCTCACCAGAGATTTTCTCGCCATCTGCAGCGCTATGAAGCAATCCTTGGCGCACGCGAGCTAATGCCTCGCGAAGCGTGTCTCTACGCTGCGTTCTCATGGCCGACAACGCGCCTACAAGCTGCACCGAGAGGTAATTTGCAATGGAGTCCAGAAGTCTTGCGTCTTCAACCAAAAAGCGCACGCTTACGCTCCCAGCCCACCTCAATCAGAGCAACAATGTGGCCACCAAACCACACAGGAACCACAAGAAAGCTGGTAAACGGAGGCAAATGACTTGCGTCAACGGTTATGACCTCACGAGTTTCTTCGTTAACAAGGTTGCGCTTTTTAACTCTTCCCTGCTTGAGCGCGCTAGAGTTCAAAGGCATGGTATGCAAGCGAAGTGCGTGCTCGGAATAAAACGTCAAACGCTCCAGAGAGCTGTTAAATGCAAAGTAGCGAGGAATTCTATCCAATGACGCACTTCTCAAAGACTCCGTTGCACCATGAAGGTGATACCCGTCTTGCTCAGCAAGATAGATAAGCGCACCATCAGCCTCGACAGTCTCTGAGAGCTCTTCTAACACGCGCTCAATAAGCTGACCCATATCTTCCGAGTCAAGCGTGTCCAAAACAATCTGAAGCGCTCCTGAGAGCCTCTTATTGGCTCGGCGAAGGTCCAACACCATTCGTTCATCATCGTGCATAGGGCTAGCCATGTCACGAAGCTTAGACGCTGTCAAAACAATAGCTTGTGTAGGCGCACCAACATAATCTGCGCGTACGCTCAAAACCTGCGACGTGCCATCTTGCGCAGGAGCGGCCACCATGGAAGTGGAGCCATCAATCGCAAACGGCAACGACTCTACAGAAAACGGCTTCTGCAAGTTTTCTTGGTTTGCCGGCGTGAACAAAAAGCGAACATCCAGGCCGGCAATGGTGCCGTCTTCCTTAGCAAAGAGGCTTTCGGCCTCCTCATTGGCGAGAAGAACCATGCCCTCCATATTAAAAACAATGACTGCATCGCTGGTCAGGCGCAGCAACTGAGACAGAGTTGCGGCAACGGTTCCGTCGACAACTCCCTCAACACGCCTTACACTCAGCTTGTTATCTGCCACAGTCACTCCTTACCAACAAGGAAAAACAAATCACATAGTCTAAGTATACGAAAAAGGCGGACCTCCGAAGAGATCCGCCGAAATTCCGTGGTGTCGGAGGCGGGACTTGAACCCGCACAACCGTTAGTAGGTCACTAGCACCTCAAGCTAGCGCGTCTGCCAATTCCGCCACTCCGACTTGCTTTGCAGCGAGGGATATACTAACACATCTTCAAGCAACTTTACTGAGAAAAATAAAAACTTTTCTCAAAAGAACTTTGCGAGAAGATCGCCTTGTCCCTTGCTTACTTCTGCCAACCAACAATGGTTGCTGGTGTGCTCTGGAAGAGTGAAGGACCAAAGTTAGCAAGACCCTTCTTAACAACGTAGCAGTCTGGACCAGTGTAGACAGGAAGATATGCGTAAGTCTGCATCATCTTCTTCTCAGCCTCATTCATGAGCTTCATGCGCTCATCAAAGTCCTTGGTAGAGACAACCTTTGCAAACATCTCATCGGTCTCTGCGGAGCCCTGCTGACCAAAGTTGGATCCAGACTCAGAACCATAGAGCTGACCACCGTTGTTGTAAGAAGTTGAAGAGCCAACCCAACCAAAGAGGCAGACATCCCAAGAACCAGAGGTAAGAACATCAGAGAACTCAGAAGATGGGTGAGAATCAAGGGTAAGATTAATGCCTGCGTCCTTGCACATCTTCTGGATTGCAGCAGCACGGTTCTTAACAGTAGTACCGTCGCCAAACAGAGTGTAACTAAAGGTTACCTGCTGACCGTCCTTCTCGTAGTAATCGCCGTTTAAGCTTGTAGCCTGCGTCCTCAAGGGTCTTCTTTGCAGCAGCCTTGCGCTCGTCAACAGACTTGAGGTTCTTGATATCGTCTGGGAGGTTGTTGTCATAGCCAGCTGCCCAGTAAGGCCAAAGCATAGAACCTGGTGCATCCTCTTTCCAGTTAACACCCTGGAAGACGATGGAAACGATAGTTGCAGGGTCAACGACCTGGCAGAATGCCTTACGAACTGCAACATCCTGAAGAGCACCGCGAGTAGAGTTAAGCTCGATAACAGCAATAGACATACCAAGACCACGGCGAATCTGAGCCTTATCACCAAGACCGGAGAAGTTAGAAAGAAGCTCAGCAGAACCTGCGACGGAAGTACCAGTAGTATCAGTCTCTTCGTTCTTGAATGCGTTAATGGAAGCCTGGGTATCCATCTGCTTGTAGACAAGGGTATCAAGCTTAGGAGCGTCACCCCACCACTTTGGATTTGGCTTGAAGGTTACAGCAGAGTCATCGAAAGAATCAACAATATAAGGACCAGAACCAAGCTCGTTGTGTGGCTCATTATTGTAACCATTGTTGAAGAAGTCTGGATCCTGAAGCTTTGGGTGCAGAGCATAGCTCAAGATGCTCTCGATTGGATAGACTGCCTCCTTCATGGTAATAACAGCGGTCTTAGCAGTATCACCCTGCTCAACAGACTCATACTTGTCATAACCATCAGTTGAAGAAACCGCAAACTTTTTATTCTGACCACACATAGTGATGAATGCGGTCTGAATTGCGGTCCAATCAATAGCGGTACCATCGTTGAAGGTAGCCTGATCAGTGAAGGTAAGGGTAGCAACCTGCTTGCCGTCCTTCTCCTCTACCTTGAAGTCCTTGATGTAATCCTTGTTTGGCTCAAACTTATCACCATCAGCATTGTTAAGGAACAGGTCACGAGGGTTGATAAGACCGTGAAGGATGTTCATGTAAGAGGTATTACCAGCAAGTTGGTAGTAATTCCACTGTGGACCAATCTCGTTGATTGGCTGGGTCAGAGTACCGCCATCCTTAACCTCATCACGAGACTTAGGATTGTTGTACGTCTTGCCCTTCTCTGGAAGTGGAAGCTGATCCAGAGGAGTGTTTGCAGGAGAGCCGTCCTGTGGCTCAGTACCAGTGGTGGTAGTGCCGCCCTGAGGATTTGATGGAGCACAACCAGCAAGGCCAAGGCCTGCGGCGGTGATACCAGTCAGAGCAAAGAACGAACGACGGGAAAAACTGTCAGCCATATGATCACCCATTTCGTTAAAGGCCTACAGATATTCACTTAACTATACGAAATTGCCTGAAAATACTCCATAGCAGAAACATTCCCGTAACAACCTCGTTCACTATTTGTAACAAAGAAAACCCGCACCTAGTTTTAAGTGCGGGTTTTCAGAAAATTTATTGAATCTTTGTTACTCGTTAGAGATGTGAGTAGCAGGAACCAGCTTACCATCCTGATAAATCATGCGCTCACGGGTACGCTCAATCTTTGGATCAGGAATTGGAATAGCCGAGAGAAGCGCCTTAGTGTAAGGATCTTGTGGGTTAGTAAAGACGTCTTCAGTCTCACCGTACTCAACAATCTTGCCCAGGTGCATAACAGCAACCGTGTCAGAAATATGACGAATAACAGCAAGATCGTGAGCAACAAAGAGATAAGAAATCTTCAACTGAACCTGAAGATCCTCAAGGAGGTTAATAATACCTGCCTGAATGGAAACGTCCAGAGATGCAATTGGCTCATCCAAGAGAAGAATCTTTGGACTTGTTGCAAGAGCACGAGCAATAGCAATACGCTGACGCTGACCACCAGAGAACTGAGATGGGAAGCGGTCAACATAGTCTGGGTTGATGCCAACCAGACGCATGAGCTCGCCAATACGAGTATTAATATCCTCTTTGTTCCAACCCTGGGCCTGGAGTGGCTCAGCCAAAACGTCATAGACAGGCATACGTGGGTCCAGAGAACTCATTGGATCCTGGAAGATAACCTGAAGATCTTTACGCAGTTCTCTACGCTGTGCAGCATTCTTAAGCTCAGCAACATCTTTACCAAGGACCGTAATACGACCATCCTCAGGCTTCAGCAAATCCATAATCTGCATCAGAGTTGTTGATTTACCAGAACCAGACTCACCAACAAGCGCAAGGGTTTCTCCCTCATGGATCTCAAAGCTTGCACGGTCAACTGCAGTCATAGTGCCCTTGCTGCGTCTAATAAAGCCCTTACCCTGAACAGGGAATGTCTTGGTAAGATTCTCAACCTTGAGTACAACAGGACGCTCATTACGAGGGACATCGACCCACTTTGGAAGGATTGGCTCAAAGTCTGGATACACCTCAGCGTAAGTGAGGTTCTTCTCGCAAATCTCCTGAAGGTGATGGCAAGATGCCAAGTGACCCTCGGCAGCATTTGCAGGAAGCAGCACTGGCTCTTTCTTGGAGCATTCCTCGGTAGCCATAGGACAACGTGGGTTAAATGGACAACCAGTTGGAATAGCAGCAAGTGATGGTGGATTGCCCTTAATAGGAACAAGCCTATGCTCTGCCTGAAGGTGAGGTTTTGGAACAGCACCCAGAAGGCCCATGGTATAAGGATGGCGAGGCTCAGCAAAAAGCGTATCAACACTTGCGCGCTCTACGCCACGACCTGCATACATAACCATAATGTCATCAGCGGTACCTGCAACAACACCAAGGTCGTGAGTAATCAGAACAACTGCTGCGCCCGTCTCTTTCTGTGCAACCTTCAAGACGTCAAGAATCTGAGCCTGAATAGTTACGTCAAGAGCGGTGGTTGGCTCGTCTGCAATGATGATGTCAGGATTGTTTGCAATTGCAATTGCAATAACAACACGCTGGCGCATACCACCAGAGAACTCATGTGGGAAAGAATCCAGACGATTCTCTGGATCAGTAATACCAACAATGGAGAGAAGCTCAATACAACGCTTACGAACGTCTGCCCTACTCATATGAGGATTGTGGGTAAGCAGAGCCTCTGCAAGCTGATCTCCAATAGAGAACATTGGGGTCAAAGCAGACAGTGGATCCTGGAAAATCATAGAAATCTTAGTACCACGAAGCTCTGACATTTCTTCATCGGTCTTACCAATGAGCTCCTCGTCACCAAGCTTAATAGAGCCGGTAACATGAGCGTTGTCATCAAGAAGACCAATAAGAGACAGAGCGGTTACTGATTTACCAGAACCAGACTCACCTACGATACCAAGAGTACGGCCGCCCCAAAGGTCAAAGTTAACACCGCGAACTGCGTCTACACGACCAGCCTCAGTATTAAAGGAAACCTTAAGGTTACGAACAGAAAGAACTGGATCTCCTGTTGGAGCACCCTTTGGACCGTTTGATTCAAGCAGCTCGTAGCGAAGGACATCGTCCATCTCTACACTTCCCTGCTTTGTTGAAGTAGTAGTAGTGTCAGACATTATGCACGCTCCGTAGTTTCTTCAGAAACGATGCTACCCTCAAGATCGCCAAGCTGAGCGTCATCCTTGGAAGAATCCTCTTCCTGATCTTTGACGCTACCAGCAGCGCGTGAATAAGGGTCAAAGGCATCGCGAAGGCCATCGCCGATGAGCTGCAGGCCAACACAAACAACAATCAGAAATGCCGATGGAATCAGAATCATCCATGGAGTAGTAAGCATTGCAGAAGAACCAGCACTCAGAAGATAACCAAGAGAAGTATCTGGTGCTTTGATACCAAGACCCAAGAAGCTGAATGCAGTCTCAGAGTTAACGCCACCAATAACAGCCAAGACCAAAGTCAATAATAAGAATTGAACCAAGGTTTGGAATAAGGTGACGAACAATGATGGTAAATGGTGGAACACCCATATACTTAGCAGCCTTGACGTAATCTCTCTCACGCAAAGACAGAGCCATGGTGCGGATAGTACGCGCGCGGCCAATCCAACCAAAAGCAGTCAGACCAAAGATAAGCATGAGCCAACCAGACTCACCACCTGCTGCACGAACAATCATAGCAACCAGCAAGAAGCTAGGGATGACCATGAGCATATCAAGAAGCCACATACCAATCTTCTCTGGAATGCCACGGACATAGGCAATGGCAGTACCAATAATTGCAGAGATGATAGTAGTCAAGATTGCGTAGCTAATACCAATGGTCAACGAACGACCAAGGCCGTGGACAACGCAGGCATACAAAGTCAATACCAGCACCATCAGTACCAAACCAATGCTTTGCATTAGGAGCCATGTTAATTGCAGTAAAGTCAGCATCTGTGTAATTAAACGGAGTGGCATATGGTCCAAAAACTGCAATGAGAACCATAATTCCAAGAATAATCAAACCGATTACTGCAGAACGCTGGCGGAAGAAACGCCTTGCAATCAGGCCAGCATAGCTAATTCTTTTAACTTCTTTATTGTCAGACTTAGCATCTGCCTGAAGCTCACGCTCAGCGTTAGTAAGACCTGCATCAATGGAGACGTTTTTCTCGTCTTTGTTCTGAAGCTCTTCTTTAGACATGTCCGCCTCCTTAGCTCATCTTAATTCGTGGATCAAGAGCAGCAGCAAAGAGGTCAGCCAGAAGAGCGCCAACAAGAGTCATTGCGCCAGAGAATGCTGCAACTGCAACTGCACCGTGAATATTGTTGTTGTTAATACAGTTAATGAAGTACTCACCAAGACCGTGAATTGCAAAGACCTTCTCGGTCATAACAGCACCTGTGAAGATACCTGCAAGAGAGAAAGCAACTGAAACAGCGGTTGGAATCAAAGAGACGCGAAGAGCGTGCTTACGAATTGCCTTCTTACGAGTGAGTCCCTTTGCGCGAGCAGTACGGACATAATCTGCGTGCATCTCGTCAAGTAGGTAGGTACGCTGAGAGAGGTGGTAACCAACGGAGCTTACGATAGTAAGAACAATGGTTGGAAGAATAATGTGCTGTAGGAAGTCAATGAGCCAAGTGAAGAAAGTTTCCGGTATCTCCACTGGAAAGATCGGTAACGTAGAAAATACGAGAACCGGCACGTGCGTTAATCTCGATTGCTGCAAAAACAATCAAGATTGCCATAACAACAGTTGGGAATAACTAGCAGAACCGAAGCAACACCACTTAAAAAGCGGTCCTGCCACTGATACTGACGTTGGGCGGTATAAACGCCCAGGCTAACACCAATAACAACTGACAAAATAGTTGCTGGAGTCATGAGCTCAATGGAAGCCATAAACTTGGAGCTCATCTCACGGTTAACATTATCGCCTGTTGGGGTCATACCAAGGTCAAACTTGGTAAATAGATTAGTAACCCAAACCTGATAACGTTCAATAACTGGAGTCTTATCGTTCAGATTAGTCCTATACAGGTTTTCCTCAATAGACTCCTGTGGAGGACGTGGAGTACGCTGCTCAAAGTTGGAGCGTGGGTTCATAAATGATGATGCGAGGAAGAATGTGAGCGAAGTTGCAACAAAAATCATCACAATGTAGCTCAAAATCCTCTTTGTAACGTACCAAACAAACCGTGCCATTGACTCTCCTCACCGCCTTGCGCTTATCCACCCGATAAGCGAGGTTTTCTCGGTATGGCAACCTAGCATTCCTACAACAAACATGCCGTGAATACACAGCAAAGTGCAATTTTACCATGGATAAGCTGCTTAACCCAAAAAATATCTCTTAGATAAGCAAGATTATGCATACCAATCCCAGTAAAACGTATCCACATATAATGACTGTTTGACTCCAGCGTACAGGTCACAATCAAATTTGTTTACATATGAGAAACGTTATTGAAAATTCTGTTAAGAAGTAACAGATAACTTCTATCTGCCGCACACGGCTTTTTTTGCTGGTATTCCTAACAGCAAATTTTCACATGCTCCGCAGGCTACGAATAAAAAATGCCGAGAAACTCGGGTTTCTCGGCAGGTAATTCAAATATGCAAGCGACTACTTAGCCAATAGCGCCAACAGGGAACGTCAAAGCCATCACAATAGCACAGACCAAGAAGATGGTTGTAGTGATGACGGTAAGGCGATCAAGGTTCTTCTCCATAATGCCTGAACCAGCGCTTGCGTTATACATAGATGCAGCAATCATGTCAGAAACGCCGGTGACCCTTTCCGGAGTGTGCCAAAACAAGCAGCACCGTCAAAATGCCAGAAAGTACAAACAGCACTAAAAGAATTGTATTCAGAACGCCCACGAGGTTCCCCCTCTTGCTGGCGAGAAAATCCAGCCCTAGTTATTTTCACGTACAACAGAAAAGAATAGCACACGCCACTCCCCTTTGGGAATGACGTGTGCCAAGTTGCAAAACAAACAAGAACTTAACAGATAGACCAAGCGCTTAACCGGTGGTAAGGAGCTTTGTCAGAGTTTAGTTCATTGCGCTCTTAACCATTGCAACGAAGGAATCGGCCTTGAGAGATGCACCACCAACAAGTGCGCCGTCGACGTCCTCTTTCTCGAGGAAGCCGCCAACGTTCTCTGGCTTAGCAGAACCACCGTAAAGAATACGGATACCGTCTGCAATTTCTGCGCCAAAGATCTCTACCAGGGTCTTACGGATTGCACCGCAGACTTCCTGTGCGTCATCAGCAGTTGCGGTCATACCAGTACCAATTGCCCAGATTGGCTCGTAAGCAATAACGTACTTGGAAGGATCGGTAATCTCTAGACCCTTGGTATCTGCCTTAATCTGGTCAACAACAAACTGAACGTGAGTGCCGGCGTTACGAACCTCAAGAGGCTCACCGCAGCAAGAAATAGGAACGATGTCATGAGCCATCAGTGCCTTTGCCTTGCGGTTAATGTCCTCGTCAGTCTCGCCAAAGTAGCCACGACGCTCGGAATGACCAATGATGCAGTAAGTTGCACCAACAGAAGTCAGCATCGCTGGAGAGGTCTCACCAGTAAAGGCACCAGACTCCTCCCAGTACACATTCTGTGCAGAGAGAGCAACAGAAGAGTCGGCCTGGGTAAGAACCTCAGAGACGCCCTTAAGGTCTACAAGAGGTGGAGCAATAACAACATCAACGTTTCCGGTACCGGAAGCAAGCTGATCGACAATTCCCTGAGCAAGCTCAACGCCCTCAGCGAAAGTCTCATTCATCTTCCAGTTACCTGCGATCATACGATTACGCATCGAGAAGCGCCTCCACTCCTGGAAGTGCCTTACCCTCAACGAGCTCCATGGAAGCACCGCCGCCAGTGGAAATCCAGCTCATCTTGTCAGCAAGGTGGAACTTGTTAACTGCTGCAACGGAATCGCCGCCGCCGATAATGGAAGTGCAATCAGCATCTGCAACAGCACGAGCAACAGCCTCGGTGCCCTTTGCAAACTGATCAAACTCAAAGACGCCCATAGGACCATTCCAGAAGACGGTCTTTGCGCCCTTGATAGCCTCAGAGTAAAGCTCAACGGTCTTAGGACCAATGTCCATACCCATGCGGTCTGCAGGAATCTGATCGGAAGGAACTACCTCACCAACAGCGTCCTCACCAAAGTGATCGGTAACAACGTTGTCAACAGGAAGCAGAATCTTAACGCCCTTCTCCTCAGCCTTCTTGAGCATCTCGCCTGCGCGCTCAATCCAGTCTGGCTCCTGAAGAGAAGTACCAACGGTATAACCCTTAGCCAGGAAGAAGGTGTATGCCATACCGCCACCAATGATGAGGGTATCAGCGGAGTCGATAAGGTGATCAAGAACACCAATCTTAGAAGAAACCTTGGAGCCACCAACGATAGCTACAAGTGGGCGCTCTGGGTTAGAGAAGATAGAGGTAAGAGTGTCAACCTCTTTCTCAAGCAGGAAGCCAGCGTATGCAGGAAGGTAAGCTGCTGGTCCCACAACAGAACCCTGTGCACGGTGAGCGGTACCAAATGCATCAAGAACAAAGACGTCACCATAAGATGCAAGGGTCTTTGCAATCTCTGGATCGTTCTTCTTCTCACGCTTGTCAAAACGGACGTTCTCAAGAACAAGAACCTCACCGTCCTTGAGTGCGTCTACAGCCTCACGGGCCTTCTCGCCATACGTGTCCTCAACAAACTTAACCTCGCGGCCAAGAAGCTCAGCAAGCTTCTCTGCAGCTGGGCGCAGGGAAAGCTCTGGCTGGAAGCCGGTGCCATCTGGACGACCAAGGTGGCTCATCAGGATGACCTTTGCGTTGTGGTCGAGAAGATACTGGATGGTTGGAAGTGCAGCGCGAACGCGGGTGTCGTCAGTAACAACGCCGTCCTTCAGAGGCACGTTGAAGTCAACGCGCATAAGTACGCGCTTACCATCAACATCTGCATCGCGGACAGTCTTCTTTGTAAAAGCCATGTCACTCCTTTAAATACGTTTCCAACAAAAGAAGGCGCGATCGCGGCAGATGCTGCGACCGCGCCTAAGGCGTCTATGTAACTAGAACTTAAGCAACGAACTTCTCGAAGTACTTGATGGTACGAACCATCTGAGAAGTGTAGGAGTTCTCGTTGTCGTACCAAGAGGTGACCTGAACAAGAGTGGTGCCATCGCCAAGGTCAGAGCACATGGTCTGAGTTGCGTCGAAGATGGAACCGTGGGTCTCGCCGACGATGTCGCGGGAAACAATGTCATCCTCGTTGTAGCCAAAGGTCTCTGGGATGGTCTCTGCATATGCCTTCATTGCAGCGTTGACCTCGTCAACGGTGACCTTCTTGTCAACAACAGCATAGAGGTTGGTGAGGGAGCCAGTTGGCGTAGGAACGCGCTGAGCAGCACCAATAAGCTTGCCGTTGAGCTCAGGAAGAACAAGGCCAATAGCCTTAGCAGCACCAGTGGAGTTAGGAACGATGTTCTCTGCACCAGCACGGGAACGACGGAAGTTACCCTTGCGCTGTGGGCCGTCGAGGATCATCTGGTCACCAGTGTATGCGTGAATGGTGGTCATGATACCGGACTTGATAGTTGCGAAGTCGTTGAGGACCCTTTGCCATAGGAGCAAGGCAGTTGGTGGTGCAGGAAGCTGCGGAGATGATGTTGTCATCTGCAGTGAGGGTCTCGTGGTTAACGTTGAAGACGATGGTTGGGAGGTCATTGCCTGCTGGAGCAGAAATGACAACCTTCTTAGCACCAGCGTTGATGTGAGCCTGTGCCTTGTCCTTAGAAGTGTAGAAACCGGTGCACTCAAGAACAACGTCAACGTTGAGATCGCCCAAGGCAGGTTGTTAGCGTCTGCCTCCTTGTAAATAACAATCTCGTGACCGTCAACGATGATGGAGTGGTCAGTTGCCTCTACCTTGTGATCGCGGGAATAGTTGCCCTGAGTAGAGTCATACTTCAGAAGATATGCAAGCATCTCTGGAGAAGTAAGGTCGTTGATTGCAACAATCTCGGAACCCTCGTGACCAAACATCTGCCTAAATGCAAGGCGACCAATGCGGCCAAAACCGTTAATAGCAACCTTTACTGCCATACGTAATGCTCCTTTCGGTGACCCAGAGCCATTCTCCGGATTCATTAACATTTAAACCGTACACCGTGTATTTTACCGCACTCACCGATAACTTATGCATCTTTTTCTAAATCCTGAACGATTTTTTCCAAACGAAGCAATCGGTGATACATAGCGGACTTGGATACGGGTGGTACAAACGACTCCCCCAGTGCTGATAATGACAACTCAGGGTTATCTTTTCGTGCAAGACAAAAATCTCTGACCGCTGGCGGCAGAGCTCTGAGTCCAATGAGTTTCTCGGCCTTTTCTATAAGCGCCAACTGGTCTGCCGCTGCATTTGAAGAGCGTGTTTGATTTGCCATCTCTGCGTTGACAACTCGGTTGACGTTGTTGCGATAATGCTTTTGCACACGCGTAAACGCAATAGCGCGCGCCATAGTGGGCGCACCAATCTCTCGCAAAAACTTGATGATGTCGTCAGAGCTCTTAAGGTAAACGGCATAAATTTCTCTGGTACGCATCAGAGCGTTGGTGTGGCGATTACGATGATTAAGGCGCGCCTTAACGCCAATGGATCCCATAAGTTTTACCAGCTCAGTGGCAAATCTTTCTCCCGAGACAGCAATCTCTAGGGTGAAAAATCTTTTTAAGGGATCAGCCAAAAATCCACCCGCCATAAACGCTCCACGCAAAAAGGCTCGTTGCGCCTGCTTGGTGCGGATAACACTTTTAGGAATGCCACTTACCAGGCCTTCTCCCGGTATATAAATGCCAAGAGCGGAAAGCGCTTCTGCAAGCGAATCCTGGTTAGAAATCTCAAGCAAATAGTTGCGTTTTTTATGCATGATAGAGCGGCGGTACTCAACGGAAGTACCCAGATCAAACAAACGGCGAGAAGAACTAATAACGGTACGGGCAACCGTACCTGTCTCGGTAACAATGCGAACGGCAAATTTACCAGGGCCGTGCATCGACAACGTTCCAGAAACACGAATAAGCGCAGAAAGCTGGGCTAATTCACAATCCGTCTGAATTTCTGGTACGCTGACCAGCTCATTTTTTACTAGCGCTGTATAGGACATGGCAGACTAACTTCTACTCAGCCTGCTGAGACTTCTTTCTTGGCCGCATCAAGATCGCGATGGAACAGCGTTACGCGATATCCCTGGCTGGTAAGGTGCTCTGCAGTAGCGCGTGCGATTGCAACACTTCTATGTTGTCCGCCCGTGCAACCTATTGCAATAGAGAGCAAGCTCTTGCCCTCCTGCACATAGCCAGGCATAACTACATCAAGCAGCTCAAACCAAGACTTAAGGAATTTCTTAGTAGTGCCATGCGTAAGAACAAACTGAGCTACTGGCTCATCAAGACCCGTAAGTGGCCTGAGTTCTGGATCATAGTAAGGATTGGGCAGGAAGCGCACGTCAATCATAAGGTCAGCCTCAACGGGCAACCGTTTTTGAAGCCAAAGGAAAACACGCTGACATCCATAAGCTGCTGTTCAGCAAGCTCTGAAAATGCGCGACGAAGGCGACTCTTGAGCGTATTTGTGCGCATAGATGAGGTGTCTAGGACCACATCTGCCAGTGCTTTTATGTCCTGTAGCTGTGAGCGCTCCCTAGAAATTGCAGATGAGAGATTTTCTCCCTCCTGCGCCAGAGGATGACGACGGCGATTCTCGCTATAGCGACGCATAAGCACTTCGTCTGAAGAGTCCAGGTAGACAATCTTGTACGTGAGCTCGTGATCTGCAAGTGACTTCAGCGCTTCAGAGATGTCATCAAAAAGACCCTGCGAGCGCAAATCACAGGTAACGGCCAAATGGCGACCAACGCCCGTGTTAATGCCCACAAGGTTAGAAAGCTGCAAAATAAGAGCTGGTGGCAGGTTATCAATACAGAAATAACCCATGTCCTCAAACACATGAAGCGCCTGCGTGCGACCCGATCCAGACATACCCGTAATAATGACAATGTCGGGAATAACTGAAGGTGTAGGATCGTTTTTCTTCACAGGCGCTCCTTAAATACGTGACGAGAAAACCTTACCGCTCCAAGCGTTAATCCTCAAGTGCTGCAGCAAACCAAGAGGTAATTGAAGTTGGATGCGTAATGGCAGTACCTGAAACAACTGCCCAAGCGCCTGCGTCAAGAGCGTCTCTTGCGTCTTGTGGCGTATGGACATGACCCTCACAAATAATGGCAATACCTGGGAACTCGGTGGTTGCCTGGTTGAGAAGGGCAATGTCAGGGCCGTCATCAAGCGTTGTATCAATAGCAGCCTTATTGTGAGAAAGCGTAGTTGAAACAAGGTCACAACCAGCGGCAACAGCGCGACGGATATCATCCATAGTCATGCAGTCAGCCATAATCAGCACGTCAGACTCTGAACGAAGTGTTGCAACGGTCTCTTCAAAGGTTCTACCATCTGGCCTTGGGCGGTCTGTTGCATCCAAAGCAACAACGTCTGCACCTGCGTGAATACAAGCGCGCGCATGACGAAGCGTAGGAGTAATGTAGACGCCTTCATGACCCTCTTTCCAAAGGCCAATAACAGGAATTTCAACCCTACCCTTAATGGCAGAGATATCAGACAAGCCCTGGCACCTAATAGCTGCGGCGCCACCAAGCTCACAAGCGCGGGCAATCTGAGCCATGGTCTCTGGATGCCTCATAGGCTCACCAGGATACGCCTGGACGCTAACGATGAGTTTTCCTTTAAGTGACTCAACAAGCTCTGAGTGTGCCACGGTATTCTCCTTACCAGAATGTACGTACGTTAAAGGTATGTGTCTTTGCGGCGTGCTGGATTAGCAAGCCAAGTCAGCAAGCTTTTTTGTGACTTGACGCTTCTTGCCTAAAGACGCGTCTCTAAATAGCCAGGCAGAACAAGGTTTTCTGCAGCTCCAATAAGAGGGGCTTCTCCGCCAAGGGTTCCCTTCACAATAGGCGTTGCCTGAACGGGAGGCATTGCCTGCAGCTTAAATGCAGCTTCAAGCGCCTCGTGCCAGTACTTGCCGCACTCTGCAACGGAGCCAGACAGAATGATGACGGAAGGGTCAAGCATGTTGCACATACTGCCCAAAACCTCACCAAGCGCACGACCCGAGCGCTCCTCTGCAGCCTGAGCGATCTTCTCGCCAGCAAGAGCTCTGCGGTCAATCTCTGCGCCATCAAGAGCGGAGCCATCTTTAAGCGTGTCGGAACCTCCAAGGCGGACGTACTCGCGGATAATACCAGGACCTGCGGAAACAGGCTCAAGGTGAGAAGTTCCACCACAAGGGCAGTCAACACCGGCTGCCGCTGGAGTTGCAACGTGACCAATGTGGCCAGCCTCGTCATGAGCACCCAGCATCAAAATGCCGTGGTTCACAAAGGCACCACCAATGCCCGTGCCAACCGCTACGGTTAAAACGCTATCTTTACCGTGGCCAGCACCATGACGAGCCTCACCCAGGGCATGGGCGTGAACGTCATTGAGAACGCTGCACGGAAGGCCAAACTCGCTGGTAACTGCTGAGCCAAGAGCGGTTCCGCCCCAGCCTGGCATAAGCTCGTTTGCGTAGGTGATGTCTCCGGTGCGAGGGTCAACAACACCAGCAGAAGAAATACCCACGCCAGAGATGGTAAGGCCCAGCTCTTCTGCGCGAGCAAGAGCCTCTCTAATTGCCTGCAGAACGGTGGCAAGAACCTGCTTGCCACCCTCTTTTGCATTGGTAGGAACCTTCTTTACGGACTGAACGTTTGGGGCGTCGGTGCCGTTAAGAGTGACTATGCCACAGGCGATTTTTGTGCCGCCAATATCAACGGCGCAAACATGTGTTGGAGAAACAAACTTAGAGTCCATGGTGTCCCCTCTTGTTTAGAGAAGGCCGTTTGCAACAAGAACCTGCTTGATTGCCTCACGGTTCTGGCCATCAAGTGGCTTAACAGGACGAGGCATCTGGTCAGAATCAAAGATACCCATGAGGTTAAGTGCGCACTTGAATGCACCAACGCCAGCGCCATAGCCCTGAACGCCTGAAGTGACATCAAAGATGTGGGAGATCTCGTTAAGTCGGTCCTGCTCACGCTTGACCTCTGCCCAGTTACCTTCCTGAGCTGCCTTCCACATGCGGACGTAGCCCTCTGGCTCAACATTAGCAAGACCAGGAACAGAACCGTCTGCACCAGAGAGAAGGGCGCCGTCAACAACAATCTCGTGACCAGTCAGCAGAGTCAGAGGATGACCGTTCTTCTCGTTCTCCTGAACAAGATACCTGAAGGAAACGTCATCGCCAGAAGAGTCTTTAACGCCTGCAAGAACGCCCTCTGCACCCAGGCGAGCAAGCATCTTCCAAGGAAGCTTAGTGTGAACGCAGACAGGAATATCGTATGCAAACAGAGGTGCGTCCAGCTCCTGGTGAAGGATGCGGAAATGCTCCTCAATATCAGCTGGGCCACCAAGTGCGTAGAAAGGAGCGGTTGCTACAAGAGCATCTGCACCCAGTGCGAGGGCGCGACGACCATGCTCCAGGACGCGCTCGGTCTCGGTATCAATGATGCCCACAAGGACCGGAACGCGGTGGTCAACAATGCGAACAGCCTCGCGCACAATCTGATCGCGACGCTCATCAGTTGCAAAAACAACCTCGCCAGAAGAGCCGAGGAAGAATAAGCCGTCTACGCCAGCCTCAATGAGGCGATTAATGGAGCGCTCAAACGACACAACATCAAGCTGATGGTCTGGGGTATCTGGGGTTACAACTGGTGGAACAACACCGCTAAATGGTACGTTACTGGACATGCTTTATCCTTTCACACGTTGGAAAATCCAACTGGTTTCATACAACAATGTACTGAAGAAGCCGACCAAAGCATTGATCAAAAGCAACTTCAAAGAACCTACGTAATTATAGTCCGCTTAGTTATGACAAAGCCCTGATATAACCTCGCAGAGATAGTTGATTTGCTCGTTCTCAAATTGATTGATGCGCTCGTGCCCAAACTTGGGATACACACGCATCTCTTTCTGCCCCGGCAGGCGATTGTACAGCGCAAACGTTCCCTCAGTTGGCGCGCTCTGGTCCAGCAGGGCCGTGCCAATAAGCGCAGGTACACGCACAAGCTCGGCCGCGCACGCACTGTCGAGAAAACCGACCGCGTCGATAGCTGCATCTGACTGCGGGGTGTCTCCGCACCCGACATGTGCGCGCAGGGTTGTTGCGTTGTCGGCAAAGAACGGGTTCAGCGCCATGGTAGCGCTCACTTCCTTGGGCAGAAGTGCCGCCGCAAACAAAGCCTGCGAGCCGCCTAGACCTTCTCCCCAGGTGACGGTTGTGCGTCCCAGGAAGCGCGAGGCAACCGAGGCAGCTACCAGCGCGTCATCGATGAGCTGCTTGAGCGTAGAGGATGCAGCGTCATCTGGGTTGATGAGCGCGTGGGCAAGCTCCTTTGCGGTAAGCGCTCCCCTCCAAGCGTCTTTGAGCTGGGGTTCGCATGGACGAGCCTCCAGAGCCACGACAGGCAGACCAAGCGCCGAGAAGCGCAATAGATGCAGCCAGCTGCGCACTCCCCGACCAAGATCGGAGAAGAGCACCACCGCTGGTAGCTCTGCCGCCAACGAACTCGCTGGGAGAACGACGCGAGCACTCAGCTGCGTCTGGTCAGTTGAGGCAAATGTAATGCGCTTAAACGTTGCGGTCTGGGTAGCGGACGGAAGCTCAATAACACTCTCTACCTGTGCATTTTGTGCAAACGCTACAGATGGCTCCCAAAATGATTCAAAGTTTGATGGTCTAAGCCAGCACCGCGATAAGAACAAGCATCTTCAAGTCTTTGTGTTAAACCCCTCATGCTCCCACCTCGCATTCTGCTTGAGCAGTAAATGAGGAGTCCAACTCTTTAAGAGCTTGCTCTCCATTTTCTGAGCAGAAGAAATCGATGATCTTATCGTCAAAATCACCAATCTCTTCATGCGCATAGCCGGGATACAACAAATGTCTCTTTGGGCAGGTCAGAGCATTGTAGGCAGCAAACTGAGCCTCTGGCGGAACAACTGGATCATCAAGTCCGGTACCAAAAAGCACAGGACAGGTAACCAGACGTGCAAAATTGGCTGAATCAATGTAGGCAAGCTTTGCAAAGACCTCATCAACGCGAGAACCGTCTGCATCAAACCAGCGGGAATAATAACGAATTCCCTCGTAGGCAACCTCGTCAGCATTAAGCTCCCATACGCACCTAAAATCGGTAAGGAAGGGATAAAGAATTGCTGCTCTATTAATAAGGTCTGGATTAAGTGCACAGGTAGCAAGACCAATGCCGCCGCCCTGCGATGCGCCGTTCACAAAAATATGGTCTGTATCGATGCCTTCAAGCTGGCGAACAATCCTGCAGAGCAAGCGAATGTTCTGATACAGGTGCACAAAGTAAAGATCCTCTACTGGTCCGTCCAGTCCAAGCACCAAATGACCAGAAACGGTAGTGCTCTTATATGAGCTTCCGTCCAAACTGCGGCCACCCTGCCCAGGGTTATCAAGCGCAATCAGTGAGCAGCCCAAGCCTAGAAATGAACTCTGCTCAAACCAACTGCGAGAAGCCCCTGGATAACCATGGAACTGTAGAACAAGCGGAGTTTGTACGCCCGAGGCAGTCTGTGGGCGCAGATACTTTGCGTAAACTTCCGCGCCATCAATTCCCACAAACGTCAAATCAAAAAAGTGAGCTAAAGCAGATGACGTGACTTCTGTTGAAGGTACAATCTGCCAGCTGAGAGAAGCGTTATCCGCTTCCTCCATACGTGCCTTCCAAAACGCCTCAAAATCCGAAGGATAAGGCGTCAAAGCATGAGCTGCCTTCAATTCTGCAAGCTCAAGCGTTTCTTGGTGCATTGATCCACCTAACAAGCTAAAAGAGCGCAGCCTAAGCTGCGCTCTGGTCAAACAAAAACGTAAGCGCTACTCACCCAGTTTAGGATGAAGCAAAGATGGCGCAGCACCCAAAAGCGTCTTAGTGTAAGGATCTGTTGGATGCTCAAAGACCTGCTTAGCAGGACCATCTTCCATAATCTGGCCGTGATTCATAACAATGATGCGGTCAGAAACATAGCGGACAGTCTGGATATCGTGCGAAATAAAAGATCATCGAGAGACCCAGCTCAGACTTGAGGTCTGTAAGCAGGTTCAAAATCTGTGCACGAACAGAAACGTCCAGTGCGGAAGTAGGCTCGTCAGCAATGATTGCCGATGGATTCAGAGAAAGCGCACGTGCAATGGCAACACGCTGACGCTGACCACCAGAGAGCTGACCAGGAAGGGCACGAAGTGCTGAATGTGGAAGTCCAACCAGCCAACCAGCTCATTGATACGGGCTTCTCGCTCCTGCTTCTGTTCCTACCTTGTGCACCAGTAGCGGATCCATGAGCTGATCTTTAACAATCATGCGAGGGTTAAGAGCAGTTGCTGGGTCCTGGAAGACAACGGAGACAACGCGGCCAATCTGCTTTCCTGAGCTCTGGAGTACGCTTGGTAACATCCATTCCCTTGAAGTACACATGACCAGACGTTGGAGACTGAAGACCACACATGACATTTGCGGTAGTGGACTTTCCGCAGCCAGACTCACCAACAATACCAATGGTCTCGCCAGGCATAAGCTTGAGAGAAACATTCTGTACTGCGTGGACCTTATTAGGCTTAAAGATTGAGCCCGTACGCGTCTTTAAACGTAACCGAAATATCATCGAGGAAGATAATTGGCTGCTCTTCAGTTGTTGTAGCCATTTACCTCACCTCCTTTTGAGAACGCTCAAGGTAAGGCACAAGACCATGCTCCTTCAGATACTCATCAGGCAGCTCGGAGAAACGATGATGCTTACCAGGAATCTCCTTAATAACAGGATGTACCTCAAGACCCAGGTCTGGATGGCTTGAACGAGGAGCAAACCCTATCGCCTGTTGGGAAGTCTTCTGGAGAAGGAACAGAACCTGGTACCTGGTGAGCCTAGTACCGTCCTGTGCACCTTCCTCAATGGAAAGAACAGAGCCGAGAAGACCGCGGGTGTACTCGTGAACAGGATTGGTCAGAAGCTCAGTAGTAGCTGCCTGCTCAATAACCTGGCCGGCGTACATAACGGTAATCTCAGAAGCAACCTCTGCAACAAGTGCAAGGTCGTGGCTTACAAAGATCATTGCGAAGCCAAGGCGACGCTGGAGGTCATTTAAAAGCTTGATGACCTGCTTCTGAACAGTAACGTCCAGAGCGGTTGTTGGCTCGTCGCAGATAACCAGAGAAGGATCGCGGGTAAGAGCCATAGCAATCAGAACACGCTGACGCTGACCACCAGAAAGCTCATGTGGATAAGACTCAAGCGTACGCTTTGGATCCAGGCCTACAAGCTCCAGAAGCTCCTCTGCAGAACGGGTGCCTCCCCTGCTAGTAAGCTGCTTCATCTGAGAAGAAATAAGCATAGAAGGGTTCAAGGAAGACAAAGCGTCCTGATAGACCATTGCAAGCTCGTGTCCAAGCAACTTACGGTGCTCTTCTTTGGAAAGCTTCAAGAGGTCTTGGTCTTTGTAGAGAACCTCACCAGTAATGGTCTCTTTTGGATCAGTCAGACCCATGATAACCTTGGTAGTAATAGACTTGCCACAGCCAGACTCTCCAACCAGTGCCATGCACTGACCAGGGCGAACATCAAAGCTTACGTGGTCAACAACCTTAACGTCTCCGTGAGACTCAAAGCTGATGCAAAGATTCTTAACGCTAAGCAGTGGCTTTACATCAAAGTCTGGCTTACGCCTATCAGTTCTGGAAAGCTCAACTTCTTTAAGTGCGTTGAGCCTGCGCTCCAGGGACTCTGCCTGCTCTGCGTACGCACGAACTGGATCAGATGCAAGGATGTCATCTGCACGCCTGGAGTCAGAGTTCTCTGTATCAACAGGAGCGCCAGGTGCTGCTGCCATAGCGTCAGTAAGACCCTCAGAGAGGATATTCAGTGCCAGGCAGGTCATCATAATAGCCAGGCCTGGGAAGAATGCCTGCCACCAACGGCCAGCAAGAACGCCAGCACGAGCATCAGCCAGGATATTACCCCATGTTGGAGTTGGCTCTGCAATACCTGCACCAATGAAGGTCAGGGATGCCTCAAAGATGATTGCGTCTGCAACAAGCGTAACGGTAAAGACCATGATGGGAGCAATGCAGTTACGAAGAACATGCTTCCACAGAATCCATGGTGCACGAGCACCAGAAACAATGGTTGCCCTTACGTAATCTTCGCCGTACTCGCTTACGATGTTTGCACGAACAATACGAGCAATCTGTGGCGTGTACATAAAGCCAATAGCAAAGATGATTGAAGGAACGCTGTTACCAAGAATAGAAACAAAGACTGCAGCAAGAGCAATACCTGGGAACGACATGATGATGTCGAGCACACGCATGATGACCTCAGAGACAGCCTTTCTAGAAACAGCTGCAATTGCACCAATAATTGAGCCACACAGCAGTGCCATACCCGTAGCGCCAAAACCAATGACCAGTGAATACTGACCACCATAAAGCATACGAGAAAGAATATCGCGGCCCTTATCGTCAGTACCAAAAATGAATCCATTGCCTGGAGCCTGACGAGCGTTAAAAATCTCAAGTGGGTTATGTGGAGCAATAAAGTTTGCAAAGACAGAAGCAAGAACAACAAAGACAAGAATGACAAGAGCAATCTTGGAAGCTCGTCTTCATCTTCTTAAAGCCACCAAAGGTTGAACCCTTTGCTGCAGCTTCTTCGAGCTTCTCGACTTGTTTTTTTCTAATTTGTACCATCGCACTACACCGTCCTAATGCGTGGGTTAATCAAGATGTACAACATATCAACAACAATGTTGATGATGATGAAGGACAGTGCAACGACAACAACAACGCCCTGAACAAGCATTGCCTCGTTACCCTGGATGCCCTCAAGAATAGCGGTACCCATGCCAGGAAGGTTAAAAATAACCTCAATAACAACGGCACCACCCATGAGGTAACCAATCTTCAGACCAAGTGTGGTTACAGGGGTAATAAGAGCGTTGCGCAGTACGTTTCTTGCGATGACGATTCTCTCTGGAATACCAGCACCGCGAGCAGTGCGGACGTAGTCCTTATCCAGCTCCTCGACCATTGCGGTACGAACAATACGGGTCATCTGACCAGACATTGGAACCGCAAGTGCAAATGCCGGCATAATCATACGAGCAAAGTAGCCGCCAAGATTTACCGTAGGATCTGGTAGTGCTCCAGAGGCTGGTAGCAGCTTAAGCGTAGACGCAAAGACCAGAATCAAAAGAACTGCCAACCAGAATGATGGCGTTGCAAGACCGGCAATTGAGAATACGCGGATGATTTGATCGGGCCATTGATCTCTATAGAGAGCCGCAATAACGCCCAACGTAAACGAAACTATTGCGCCAATAAAGAGACCCATAAAGGTCAACTGCATAGTTACTGGCAGAGCCTTTGAAATTCTTTCAGCAACTGAATAGTGAGAAGTGCCGTAGGTACCCAAGTTTCCATGAGCAACATCACCGATATAGCGTACATATCTCACAGGCCATGGGTCATCAAGGCCATTCTCAATGTGATACTGCTGGATAGCTTCTTCAGAAGCAGACTCTCCCAAGGCATTGTATGCAGGATCAACATGCGAGAAAGACATTAGGAAGAATACGAGAAAGGTGACGCCTAGAGCCATAATCGGCAGCGCAATAAGACGGCGTCCGATAAGACGTAATAGGTTGTTCACTATCTCCCCCTCTCTCTTTAAAACAAACCGTACAAATAAAATTTGATGAGACTTTGTGCATCTCAGGACTAAATTTTGCGCACAAGAGCCCGAGCGTTATAGGTAAAACGCTCGGGCCCCAATGTATGAGATGCTAAGCGCGTGATGGCAACAAATTAGCTAGCAGTAACTGTGTTGACATCAATGAAGGACAGACCGGTGGTTCCGATACCCTTGAAGCCCTTGAGAGCAACGCCGTTGCTGTTTGGCTTCTCGCTCCAGGAAGCGGTGAAGGTCTTAGCAAAGAGAACTGGGTACAGAGGTACGTTCTCAGCGATGATATCGAAGCACTCGTTCCAAGTGGACTGCTGATCAGCGCCAGACTGGCCAAGAGCCTTGCTCATGAGCTCGTGAAGCTTATTCCACTCAGCAGACTCCTTCCATGGGCAACGCTTGGTCATCCAGACATTATCGCCATACCACCAGTTGAGCAGCAGGTCGACGTCTGCACCGAAGCAGGAAGGATCGCCAGGGGCAAGCAGGATGTCCCAAGAGCCGTCAGCTGCGTCAATTGCAGCATAGGTTGCTGGAGAAGTATCGGAAACGATGCTTACGTTAAAGCCAAGTGCGTCGAGGTCGTTCTTGACCTGAGTTGCCATGGATTTAACCTGCTCGTTATCGGTGGTGCGAAGAACGACATCACCAGGAGTGATACCAGACTCAGAAATGAGCTTCTTTAGCCTTATCAACATCGTGTGCATAGACAGTGGATGCCTTGTGATAGTTAGCAAAGGAAGAAGGAAGGTAGCTGGTGGCAACCTCAGCCTGACCAGAGAATGCGTTTGCAAGCATCTTGTCTGTATCAAGTGCATAGAGGCATGCCTGGCGAACCTTAACGTTGTCCCAAGGAGCCTTGCCAAGGTTGAACATTGCAAAAGCGGACACCAAAACCCTGAACAGCGTCAACGGTGCAGCCTGCGCCCTTGAGCTGTTCTACAGCATCTGCAGGAACCATTTCCATAGCAAGGGTGGTTCCGTCCTGCTGAGCGGTCAGACGAGCAGTTGGATCCTTAAGGACGTCATAGTGGAGCTTATCGTCCTTAGCAGGAGTTGCACCGTTGTAGTTTTTGTTAGGAACAAGGTCAAGAGTGTTGTCAGAGATGGACTCAAACTGCCATGGACCAGAACCAACTGGCTGCTTCTTCATCTCATCCTGAGAGCTGCTTGCTGGAACAACGCGAACAATGGACAGACGCTCCTTGAGGAGGGAGAAGTTAGCAATAGTGGTCTTAACGGTGACAGTCTTGTCATCCTTCTTCTCTACGGAAGCAATTGGAGCAAGCATTGGAACGTAAACGCTACCCTTTGCAGAAGAACGGTTGAAAGGACTCAACAACGTCATCTGCCTTTACCTCGTTACCATCAGAGAACTTTGCGCCGTCACGGATGGTAATCTCAAAGGTGTTATCGTCTACCTTCTTAGGATCAGCAGTAGCAAGCTCATTGAATGTTGAGTAGTCATGGAAGTTAAGACCGTAGAGGCCCTCAACTACCTGCCAGTTAACACCAAGAGCAAGTGCTGATGAAGTAGTAGATGGATCATAGTTCTGGGTTGAATAAGCGGTACCAGCAGTAATTGTGCCGCCGCCTTCCTTTCCAGATGGAGCCTCAGCTGCCTTCTGCTGTCCGCCACCGCAAGCGGTGAGGCCAAGGCCAGCTGCTACAGTTGCTCCGCCAAGGAAGCCGCGACGCGAAAGTGGACGGTTAATAAACTCGCTCATTTCTGCCTCTTTCTAAAAACTCTCCTTGCCACAACGTGGCACCAATGCCACTTGTGTGGCTTACATCTACATAACTATATGAAGAAAAAATATTTACTCTGAAGACAGTTCGCCCAACGGTATTAATTTCTCGCTCATTGGCTGCTCAAAATATGAAAACGTGTTTTGTTGTATTATTTACTGCATATAAATCTTAATAGCAGCTAAGAAGGCCCGCAGTTAGCGGGCTTTACTATTATTTTACCTTGTATAATATATAAAATTATTTAACTAACTACATAAATAGTAATCATTGTCAACTACCGTTTACCGATGATTTACTACCGTTTGCCTTTAGAAATTACGGATATGTTGTGAAGATTAAACAAGAGTCAGTCCAAAATGAACTGACTCTTGTCTTAGAACAGCAAAAACTCCGCAAAATTACTTAACTAAATCTACAACACGCTCAGGGTTCGCCATAAAATCTAGATGTTCTTCCCCTAAATGAGATTCGATTATCTCTGATACTTGTTCGTCATTTTTTTCAATGTCAAAATTTCCATCTGCTGGGCTATAACGTCCTAAATAGCCATCAGCTAGATAAGGTGGCGGCCATCCACTTAACCCTACGCCACAAAAATTTCTAACTAGGCATCTATAATTTCTATTATGCATTTCTTGTAGCAGTCCAGCGTTCCTTGTTTGAATCCACATTTTTGGAGTTCCAAAATAAGACCCAATGGCAAATAGCCCTAAATCTTGCTCAACTGTTCCAACAACCTTTTCTTGAGAGCTTATTACCCAATATAAATCTATATTCAATAAAAGTTGGTTAGCCTGACTGACTCCTAAAAATGGCCCAGAGATAGTAGCGGTCTCTAAGTCAATATTTTCTGCGGATCCAAAATCAGACTTAAGACCATTTCTCTTATTCTCATATTGTTGCACAACATACTGAGCTGCCTGCTTTTTTTAATTCTGGCAGCCTCATAGTATTCAGCTTAAAAAACCAATTATTTATTAGCAAACCACAAACAACAAGAACTACTAATAATGACAGATCTTTTACAAACCTTTTTCTACGCTTCATCTGCTGTCACCTCATTAGAACTGCTTGTAGCAACTGAAGTAAAAGTAATAACTAGGTAGCTCTAATAATATTCTGTTCGAGTATGCTTTAACAGCTAATCTGTCGGCCAATGGCTATATTTCAGCGTTGAATGAAAAAATAAGAATGGCATAACAACACTTCATAGCTGCCATTCTTATTACAAATAACTCAATTGTTTGATTTGGTTTTTAGAGATTGTGCTTCTTCATCCTTTGCTCAAAGAGCTCGTTGATAATCTTTGCCATCTCTTCAACTTGTTGAGCACTGGGTTCATCCTCAAATGCAGCGTAAAGCTCTGGATACTCCTGAGCAATATACTCACAAGACTTTCCCGTTGCGTGACCACGAACAAAGAACGGAATACGCTTAATGTATTCTGGATTCACGAGTGCCAAGATCTTCTCGTCTGCTGTTTTACTCATGAGTTCCTCCCCTTGCATCTACCTTCTCATGTACAGCTCGTTGAAGATTCTTCCCAAGCTTTGAGTTCTTCATAAATAGTTTCTGCTAAGTTCACAGAAACACCTTTTACCTGAGAGATGTCCTCAACACTTGCAGCCTTTAAGCGCTTAAAAGAGCCAAAATGGCGCATGATATCTTTTTTGCGTTTAGGTCCTACACCAGGGATTTCGTCCAGAATAGAGACGGTCATTGCCTTATCTCTAAGCTCACGATGGAACGTAATTGCAAAACGGTGAGACTCATCACGGACTTGCTTGATGAGATACAGAGAAGCTGACCCCGTAGGCAACACAATTGGTGTGTCGTCCCAAGGTACAAAGACTTCCTCATCAGACTTAGCAAGGCCACAGACGGGAATATCCAACCCCAGCTCATTAAGCTGATTAATTGCGGCGGTCAGCTGAGGTTTGCCGCCATCAACCACCAGCAAATCAGGTCGTGAGCCAAAGCGCTCATCTGCCATGCGTTCCGGGCTATACCTTCTGCCCAGGACCTCTGTCATTGAGACAAAGTCGTTTGCTTCATCAAGCTCAGCGCGGATCTTAAAGCGGCGATACTGGCTCTTTATCAGCCTTTCCGTTAGTAAAGACCACCATCGAGGCAACGGTAAAAGTTGCCGTGAAGCGTAGAGATATCAAAGCACTCAATGCGCAGTGGCGGCGCGTCAAGCGCAAGTGCGCTTTCAAGCTGAAGAAGTGCCTGGTTAGTGCGGTCGTCAGCATAGCCCGTGCGAATCATGTGGCGCATCAGTGCATGACGAGCGTTAGCGGAAGCCATCTGAAGAAGACGGAACTTCTCGCCACGTTGTGGGTGGTGAAGCACGCAGTTGTGGCCTCGTTTTTGCGTCAGCCACTCGGACAAAACCTCTGCGTCGAGAAGATCGATGGGCAGGTTAACCTCTGCGGGAATGTCAGCGGTTTCGTCGTAGTAGCGCTTTAGGAAGCCTGAAACCAGCTCTTCCTCGGAAACGTCCAAGCCTTTGTCCAGGATAAACTCAACCGAGCGGATGGTACGGCCTTCTCGCACAACAAACACGCAGGCAGCGGAGATGGTTTCTTCTCGATAAATGCCAATGAGGTCAATGTTTGACCGAGGTAGGAAACGTGACTTGCTGGCGGTCATCGAGATCAGAAAGTGAAGTCAGACGGGACTTGAGCCTAGCTGCCTTCTCAAAATCCAGGTCAGCAGCGGCTTCTTGCATCTGATCTTTGAGCTCAGAGACAATCTCAGAGCGATTTCCGCGGAGGAAGTTCTCTACCTGCCTAACATTCTTTGCGTAGGAAACGGTGTCAATAGCGCCTACGCACACGCCAGGACCTTTGCCTACGTGGTAGTCAAAACAGGGACGCCCTTTCTTTGCAAGCAGCAGGTTGGCAACAGCTGCGCCGTCAGGATCTTTTTCTAGCAGGCGCTTAGCACGCTTCCACTCAACGCACGTAGCGGAGCAGATAGGTACTACTTTTCTGAGCGTCTCGATAGTCTGGCGCGCAGCGTAGGAATCAGTGTAGGGACCAAAATAACGCGTCCCCTTCTTGTGCTTTCTCGCGCGTGTATTTAATTGCTGGGAAGGTATCCGACTCGGTAATGGCAATGTAGGGATAACTCTTATCGTCTTTAAAGTCTACGTTGAAGTACGGGCGATACTGAGCAATAAGATTGCGCTCCAACACCAGCGCTTCGTGCTCGTTTTCTACCACAATGTAGTCAAAACTACGTACAACCTGCATCATCAGAGGAATCTTGGCACGGTCATCTTGAAGCGTAACGTACTGCCTCATGCGAGCACGCAGGTTTTTAGCTTTGCCTACATAGATAACCTTGCCGGAACCATCTTTCCAGAGGTAACAACCTGGATCAGTGGGAACCTGATCAACCTGCTCTCTAATGGACACCAGGTCATCTGAGGGCTCAGAAGAAAACGACGGCGCAAGTCCTGGCGCCCCCGAAGGCACGTAGTTGGGGTCAAGATTGTTCTGAGAGTTATATTTGCCGTTTTTTGCGCCGCTTCTGGCCATGCTATGACCTTACGCGAGAAACCAGTGCACGAAGCATGGTGGACTCTGGTGATTTGAAGAGGATTGCCAAGCCATAGGTAACCAAAACAGCTGGGATACCTGCAAAGATGCAATACAGCACGCCGTAAAGTGCTCGTCCATCTGGTACGCCAATACCAGCACGCAGACCCACCATAATAAGAAGTGCTGCCGCTGATCCTGCCAGGCCAAAAAGAATTGAACGGACAAACGCAAACACCATTGATTTGAGCCCGATCTGACCAAGGTGCTTACGCAGACTAATCAACATAATGGTGTCAATAACCACGTAGAAGATGGCCGAGGTAGTTGCTACAAACATCATGCCAAAGTGAGAAGTACCCACCAACAGCACCAAAACCTGTACAACAGATCCGAGCGTTGCTGAAACCGCATAAAGCGTCATGCGACGCATAGCAGAACAGACTTTTTGCAGGTACATACCAATGCCATACAGAGGCAAGGCAAGCGACTGACCAATCAAGAATTGCTGGGTTAACAGCAGCTGATCTTCAGTGAACTTGCTTGCTCCAATAATAGAAACAAGAGGCATCGAGAAGATCATGAGGTACATCGTGAACGGTACGGTAAAGAAAAGAATCTGGTTAATACCGTGCTTAAAGTCTTTCTTGAACTGATACATATTCTCTTTTGCCCAGCTATCAGACAGCTCGGTAAAAAGGGCTGTGGTAATAGGTACCGTCAAAATAGAATATGGCAGCGTATACCAAAGGCGAGCGTACGCCGCAATGGATGCGCCAGACGCGGAAACGCTGAGCTGCGAACTTGTCTGAACCGACATAGTTACAAACGTGGCAACCACAACGATCAGAGCAGGTGCACCAATCTTAAGCGTCTCTTTAAGCGCGGGGTCTTTGAGGTTAATTCTCCACGAGAGCTTAATCCCCTTGCGCTTGAGTGACGGTACCTGAATCAGAACCTGAATCAGAACGCCCAGAGGATTTCCCAGTGCAAGAATAAGTAGACCTAGCTCAGGATTAGTGTTAACCAAGAAAGCATACGCAAAGAACGATGCTGTAGTCACAAAGTTATTGAAAATAGGTGCCGCCGCTGGCCAGAGGTAGTCTCTTTCTGCATTCAAAACACCAGAGAAAATGGTGGAGAAACAATACAGCATAACCTCGATGACAAAGAACCTAAAGAAGTACACTGCCAGCGTTGGGTCAAAATCAGCACCTGCCGAGAAGGACTGTGTATACACCACCTCTGCGGCAAAGAAGAAGCCTAGAACAGCAACAAGTCCGGTTGCGACAACAACAATGGAAAGCAAGTTAGAGGTATAGGCATTTGCCTCATCCTGTCCAACCTTCTTCTTAATAGAAAGATATACCGGCAAAAAAGCCGTGGTGAGCATTCCCGCACCAACAAGCTCATAGAGCTGGTCAGGAAGGGTGTTTGCAATGGAATAGCAGCTTGCAAGAACGGTAGCACCCATAGCAAATGCTTGGGCCCAGGTTCTTAAAAAGCCCGTAATACGGCTAATCAGAACAAGTATGCTCATCATAGAGGTAGAACGACTTAAGTCTTTTTGCTTAGACGCATCTTCTTCATCAGAAGAAGCCTCTTCACTATAAGAATTACCTGCGTCGAAGTTGCCGTCTGACACAGAGCTGTTATCTGCCTCAGAGTTATCCCTCTTCAGCAGCGACCTCTTCGAGTTTCTGACTTACAATCTGCTCAAAGACTTCATCCTCAATTGGTTGATGAAACGTCTCTGGAACAACAATGGTGTCCACTACAGGAGGCTCATCGAAAGGTCTGATCAAGAGCCTTGCTCAGAGTTTCTTCAGATAAGGTTCCATCAGAAGACTCTGCTGAAAGTCGCATATGTTTGGGCTGATATGCCACTAGTGCACCTCGCGAACAATATCTGCAAACGTAGCCGATACAAATGAAGCTCAAATCTTCTGGAGAAAGCGTTAAACTGAGTCCACGTTTTCCACCAGAGATATGGATGAGCTCAAAAAAAGCTGAGCGGTCTCGTCAATTATAGTGGGAAACTGCTTTTTTTCATACCAACGGGAGTGCAGCCACCACGAATATAACCCTGTTAAACCCTCAAGCTCTTTAACAGGCAACATGGAAAGGTTCTTTTGGCCGGACGCTGTTGCAGCCTTTTTAAGATCAAGCTCTTGGTCTACAGGAATACAGCACACCACATGCTCTCCACTTGAAGAAACGCAGACGAGCGTTTTGAAAGCAGCGTCTGGATCTTCTCCAAGCATCTCTGCAATATGAGTACCCAGCTCTCCAGAAGGAACGTCTTCGTCTACCTCGTAAGATTGAAACTCGTAAGCAATGCCGGCAGCATCAAGCTCCCTCATGGCATTTGTCTTTTGAACCTTTACCGTTTTTCTCGCCATGTTATGCGCGCTTCTTCTGAGCTTTTTTCTCTGCAGCTAGACGTGCATTATCACGGTCTAGAATCTCTTTGAGGAACTTGCCGGTATGACTTTCTGGAGTTGTCGCAACCTTTTCTGGCGTACCGGAAACAACTACCGTTCCTCCGCCGTCGCCACCCTCTGGACCCATATCAATAATACGGTCAGCCATCTTAATGACATCCAGGTTGTGCTCAATAACAAGAACGGTGTTACCCGCATCAACAAGACGCTCAAGAACAACAATAAGCTGTCTGACATCCTCAAAATGAAGGCCAGTTGTTGGCTCGTCCAGAATATAAAGAGTTTTACCAGTCTGCTGACGGTGGAGCTCTTTTGCAAGCTTAACGCGCTGCGCCTCGCCACCAGAAAGCGTAGTTGCAGGCTGGCCAAGGTGAATGTAGCCAAGGCCTACATCGTGGAGAGTCTGCAGCTTGTTCTTAATACGAGGAATGTTTGCAAAAAACGCTAGTGCCTCATGAACAGTCATATCAAGCACGTCAGAGACGGACTTGCCGTGGTAGAGAATCTCGAGCGTCTCGCGGTTGTAACGCTTACCGTGGCAGACCTCGCAAGGAACGTAGACGTCAGGCAAGAAGTTCATCTCAATCTTGATCTGGCCGTCGCCCTTACAAGCCTCGCAGCGGCCTCCCTGGACGTTAAACGAGAAACGACCAGCTGAGTAACCACGAGCACGAGACTCTGGGACTGAAGCGTACAAGCGCGCGCAGGTCATCCCAAAGGCCAATATAGGTTGCTGGATTAGAACGAGGTGTTCTTCCAATAGGACTCTGGTCAATATCAATGACCTTATCGATAAGATCGACGCCTTCAAGCTTTTTATACTCTCCTACCACACGTTTTGAGTGCTGAACTGCATTGGTAAGCGCGGGTGCAAGGGTATCGGTAACCAAAGAAGACTTACCAGAACCAGAAACGCCTGTGACTACCGTCAACGTGCCCAGCTCAATAGCGGCAGAAACGTTTTTAAGGTTGTTAGCGCTAGCTCCTGTAATCTTGATCTTTCCACGACCGGGCTTACGGCGAGTCTCTGGAAGTCTAATCTGCTTCTTTCCTGTAAGGTACGCGCCTGTGATGGAATCAGGGTTCTTAATGATCTCTTCTGGAGTTCCCGCAGCAACAACGTGACCACCAAGCTCACCAGCGCCTGGACCCATGTCAATAACGTAGTCAGCTGCGCGAATGGTATCTTCATCGTGCTCGACAACAAGTACGGTATTACCACGGTCTCTAAGCTGCTTAAGCGTCTCGATAAGACGGTTGTTGTCTCTTTGATGGAGGCCAATAGAAGGCTCGTCCAAAATGTAAAGGACGCCCATAAGGCCAGCACCGATCTGAGTTGCCAAGCGAATACGCTGGGCTTCTCCACCAGAAAGCGATGCTGCTGCGCGAGAAAGCGTGAGGTAGTCCAAGCCAACGTTTACCAAGAATTGCAGCCTTGCCACAATCTCTTTGACAATAGGACCTGCAATAACCTTCTGACGGTCAGTAATAGTCAGCTGCTTAAAGAACTCTAGAGACTCCTTACAGGAGAGTTCACAGACCTCCCAGATGTTTTTCTCGCCAACGGTAACGGAAAGAATTTCTGGCTTTAAGCGAGCTCCATGGCAGGTTGTACAGGGCATCTCTCGAATGTACTTCTCAAGATGCGTCTTCATATTTTCTGACGTGGTCTCTTGGTACTTGTCAAAAAGAATCTTTCTGACACCAGAGAACGTAGTAAACCAGTGTGTATTGCGGCCGTCTCGCGTTTTGTAGTCAACGCGAATCTTAGTTGAACCAAGGCCACCGAGAAGGGCGTCTTGTACCTTCTTTGGTAGCTTGTTCCAAGGCGTTGTATCAGACACGTCAAAATGTTTGCAGACTGCAGACAAAATCTGAGGATAGTAGTTTGAATGGCCAAAGAGACTTCCAAAAACGCCTTCGGAAACAGACAGCTTTGGATCTGCAATGAGTGCTGCAGCATCAATAATTTTACGAGTTCCTAGACCATCACAGTCAGGGCAGGCACCGTAAGGGGCATTGAACGAGAAATCACGAGGCTGCAGATCATCCATGGAGTGACCGTGAATAGGACAAGCAAGCGCCAGTGAATACTGCAGGAGTTCTTCTGGCATAGTCTCTGGATTGGATTTATCGGCCAGGAGCAATATGCCTACTTACCCTGCGCAAGTTTGGTTGCCTGCTCAACGCCCTCAACAATACGACCCAAAGAATCGGGGCGGATGACAATACGGTCGACAACCACCTCAATATCGTGCTTAAGTGTTTTACCCAGCGTGATTTCTTCATCAAGTTCACGGACTACGCCGTCAACACGAACGCGAGAAAATCCTTCTTTGCGCAGGTCCTCAAAAAGCTTGACGTATTCGCCCTTGCGGCCCAAAACAACAGGAGCTAGAACATAGGCTCTGCGTCCCTGGCCAGCCTCAAGAATTTTATCGGCAACCTGATCTGTTGTCTGGCGCTCAATAACACGTCCACACTCAGGGCAGTGAGGAGTACCCATACGAGCGTACAAAAGACGCAGATAATCATAGATTTCTGTAACAGTACCTACGGTAGAGCGAGGATTTCTAGAAGTTGTCTTCTGGTCAATAGATACAGCCGGAGAAAGACCGTCAATAGAGTCAAGGTCTGGCTTATCCATCTGTCCCAAGAACTGACGGGCATAGCTGGACAAGGACTCAACGTAGCGGCGCTGTCCCTCTGCGTAAATGGTGTCAAAGGCAAGGCTTGACTTGCCCGAACCAGAAAGTCCTGTAATAACTACCAGCTGATCACGAGGGATATCAATGTCAATATCTTGCAGGTTGTGCTCTCGTGCACCACGGATAGCAATTTTGCTTGAAGCCATAGTTCCTCACATAACCAGTTTGACATGCGCATTTCTTTTATGCGCCTACTGCCAAACAACAGAAAACAACATCAGTACACAGATGTGATTTGTGCGTACTGATGTTCTAGTATACCCAAGATAGTGCCGCCAAAACACGGCAAGCGCGCTTCCCTATTTAATACGAACCTTCATCACAGCCTTTTTTTGAGCTTTGAGCCAGATTTCTCCAGCGTACAGCCTGGTTTGTGAGCATCAGATGGAGGTGTCACTAGAAAATCACCAGCGTGCAAGGTAACCCATGTCTCTTCTCCAGGATTGGTGTAAGCACCAAAATCAGCATCAAAATTAAATTCACCCTTAAGAACACACTGCTCAAGAGGGGCAACAGCGATGCTTTCGGAGCCAGAAATAACCACATGAATATCAGCGTAAATCTTATGAGCCTCATAGTCCTTCTCGCCAGGAAGAGCGGGCTCAAACTCCATGACGTTCACAAAAACGTTATCTCCATCAATTTCTGTTTTGCCCAAAAGGCAGCTCATCCAGATTGTGGGTTGCTAGAAACTTCGCAGCACAGGCCATATATTTCTGACCAAAGTCATTCTCAGATAAATTCTTTAATTGACGAGAAAATCATGTGAACCTCCTACGTTCAGCTAAAGTGCGCCGAAAAGATTATAGCTATCTCGTTTGCCATAAACTTCTATGGGTAGAATTAAGTAGTTACTGCATACAACTGCTACATAAGGAGAGACATGGCAGACGTAGATATTGATCACGAGGCGCTTCGTAAAGAAATTGACGCCGCACTTCACGGCAAAAAGAAAGAGCCACAGCCACCTGCCGGCTTTGAACTCAATCAGCACTCAAGCGTTAAGCACGTTATTGGCGTTGTTTCTGGCAAAGGCGGTGTTGGTAAGTCCTTTTGTCACCGGCATCCTTGCAACTAACCTTGCTCGCGCAGGTAAACGTGTTGGTATTCTTGACGGCGATATTACCGGACCTTCAATTCCTCGTATGTTTGGCATCTCTGATGAGCGCTCTTACGGCGTTGAAGAGCAGCTTATTCCTATCGAGGACGCAAACGGTATCAAGATTATGAGCGCTAACCTGGTGCTTCAAAACGAGACCGATCCTGTTCTCTGGAGAGGCCCTGTTGTTGCTGGCGCCATCCAACAGTTCTACAGCCAGTGCAACTGGGGTGACCTTGATTACCTACTCATCGACATGCCTCCAGGAACAGGCGATGTTGCGCTGACCGTATTCCAGTCCCTTCCTGTTGAGGGCGTTGTAATTGTTTCTTCTCCACAAGATCTGGTCCAGATGGTTGTGGGCAAGGCAGTTCGCATGGCAGAAATGATGCATGTACCTGTGCTTGGTTTGATTGAGAATATGGCATACATCACCTGTCCTCACTGCGATGAGCGCATTGAGCCTTACGGTCCATCAAAGCTTGCCGAGACCGCAGCAGCATTTAACCTCAAGCCTTTGGGACAGCTTCCTATGGATGCAACCTTTGCGCAGATTGCCGATAAAGGAACCTTTAGTACCGAGCTTCCTGAAGGTCTTGTTCCTGACGCTACACAAAGCGTTCTTGATCTGTAAGCCCTAGAAGCTGGTACTTACACAACACAAAAGGTAGTTCTTACTATGGCTCAATCAACGCGCATTAAAGAACGACAAGCAGCACAGGCTCAGCGTATTAAGCAAGCTCAGGCATTTCTGGTGCCAGACAACATTGATGTAGCTGTGCTCGGAGGTGGCGCAGCAGGACTCTGCGCTGCCATCACTGCTGCTGAGGCTCTTGGTGCCAACAAGCGCGTTGTCGTCTTTGAAAAAGCACTAGAGAGTGGCAGAACTATCCTGGCAACAGGCGGAGGTCGCTGTAACTTTACCAATGCTGATTTGAGCTTTGAGAATTTCTCTCATCCAGAGTTTGTCCAGGCTGTTTGCAGGGATAAGGACACCTTCCTTGCAGACATTCTCTCTTTCTTTAGGTCCAGCGGTCTTGCGTGGGCAACTGAAGACGAGGGCAGAATGTACCCGCTTACCAGGCAAGCAAGCTCCATCCAATCACTCTTGCTCAGACGTGCCCAAAAAGCCGGTGTTCAATTTGCCCTGGACGAGAAGTCACTTCGGTAAAACCCCATCACAATGGCTTCACTGTTACCTTTCAAGAATGTTTTGGTGGCGAGAAAACCCACAAGGTTCACGCATCATCGGTAGTTCTAGCCACTGGTGGGCTCACAACCACAGAAATTGCAGAGAGCCTTAACTTGCAGACCACTTCACTACGACCTGGACTCTGCGCGCTCACCTGCACCCCTGAGCCTCCTGCAAGCCTGGATGGTAAACGTGTCCGTGCGCATGCAGCTCTTTTGAGAGATGGCAATGTTCTTAAACAGGAACCGGGCGAGCTGCTCTTTAGACCATTTGGACTCTCGGGCATCATGATTTTTTTCAACTTGTCCCGCACCGCTCTTCCAGGTGATGTGCTTGAAATTGACCTTCTCCCCCAGCTTACAGAAGAAGAGGCTTCAGCAGCTTTAGAAGCTCACACCACCGACGGTCTTCTTGACCCACAAATTGCTGCTTATCTAGGTGCTCATGACTCAGTAGAGAACACTATTACCAAGGCTCACAAAATAGCATTTACCGTAACAGGTACATCTGCCAAAGTTGTCCCACAGGTCTGTGTTGGCGGTATTTCCGTTGAGCAAGTGAGTACAGACACACTTGAGGCACGCAGTATTCCAGATCTGTTTATCGCAGGAGAAGCTCTTGATATTGATGCTCAATGTGGAGGATTTAACCTCTCGTGGGCGTGGAAGAGCGGTATGGTTGCCGGTCTGGCTGCCGCAAAAAAAGCGCTGGACAGAATTGCGAATCTTTGAAAGAGGACAACTAACATGCTGGAAGTATCAAACATTAAAGTTCATGTTGCTCCTCTTCGTAAGCATCCTGCTAAAGAATCAAAGGTGGGCTTTGACACGCTGCTTCACGCTCTCCGAGTCTCTGCGGATGAGGTTACCTCATATGAGCTGCATAAACGCTCAATTGATGCACGTAAAAGAAACGATATTGTTCTTATCCTCACCTACCACGTACACCTTAAAGGTGGGACTGCTGCGGAACAAAAACTCCTTAACAAGATTCAAGGCAAACCTGCGGCAAAGCATATCAAACTTGCTGAGGCAAATGCTTTTACACTTCCCAAAGCGAAGCAACCTGCTCCCTCAGAGAATCGTCCCGTTGTTGTAGGAGCAGGATGTGCAGGCTTGTTCTGTGCGCTTACGCTTGCTAAGGCCGGTCTTAATCCCCTGCTTATTGAGCGCGGAGATGATGCAGCGCGAAGAACTGCAGCGGTAGAGCATCATAACCAAACAGGTCAGCTAGATCTTGAGAGCAACATCCAATTTGGTCTTGGTGGTGCTGGTACATTCTCTGACGGCAAGCTCAACACGGGTACCAAAAGTGCTTCTCACCGCTTTATTCTTGAGACTTTTGTAAAAGCAGGTGCGCAGAAAAACATTTTATGGGATGCAAAACCCCATGTAGGAAGTGATGTTCTTCCCGCTGTTGTGACCAACATTGTCACAATGATTGAAGAGGCGGGTGGAACCGTTTCATTTAGGACAAAACTCGCTTCCCTAAAGCGAGCCTCAGATGGCTCTCTTTCTGCAATTCAGGTTGAGAAGGCCAATCCAGACGGCTCAACTCAAACTGAAACCATAAAGACTCGCACAATGATTCTTGCGACTGGTCACTCAAGTAGAGACACGTATGTAATGCTCAAAGACAAAGGTATTTCTATGGAGAGAAAAACCTTTGCTATGGGTGTGCGAATTGAGCATCTTCAGTCTCAAATCAATAAATCGTTGTACGGTCCCGAGGCAACCAATCCCGTACTTGGAGCGGCCCCTTACAAGCTTTCTGTTCATCTTCCCTCTGGTAGGAGTGCTTTCTCATTCTGCATGTGTCCTGGTGGCTATGTTGTATCTGCAGCTAGCGAGAAGGACGGCGTAGTCTACAAACGGCATGAGCTTGTCTGACCGCGCAGGGCAAAAAAATGCCAACTCCGGCCTGTTAGCTAACGTCTATCCAGAAGATCTACCAGGAGACGACGTACTTGCTGGCATTGAGCTGCAACGCTCTTGCGAGCAGGCGGCCTTCAAAGCAGGCGGCGGCTCTTATGTTGCTCCTGCTCAGCTGGTTGATGACTTCCTACACAAGAAAGCTTCTACTGGACCGCGTTCGGTAAAACCGACGTATCCACGTGGTATTACCTGGACCTCACTTGAAGACTGTCTGCCTCCCTACATCCTACAAACCTTGCGAGAAGCCCTTCCAATTATGGACAAAAAGCTTCATGGTTTTGCTCATCCCGATGCTGTGCTTACGGGAGTTGAAACAAGATCGAGCTCTCCTGTAAGAATTACCCGTGATGAAACAGGACAAAGCATTAACACACCAGGAATATGGCCTGTAGGTGAAGGAGCTGGCTATGCGGGCGGCATTATGAGTGCTGCTGCAGATGGCATTAGAATAGCTGAGCTTGTAGTAGAGCACTACAACAACGCTTAGTGCTTGCCTCTATAACGTCTGCGAGTTGCGTGAGCACTACCCTTTCTAGCTCCTGTTTTAAGCCTCTTGATAACATCATCTGAGGTGGTGCCTTCAAGCTGGCTTCTAATGGCTACAATCTGATCTCTGAGCTCTGCTGCATGTTCATAATCCATTGACGCAGAAGCTTCTGCCATCTCTGCTTCCATACCAGAAAGCATAGCCTCAACCTCTGCGCGCGGAAGATTTTGAAGCTCTTCAGCAAGCAATTCTGCAGGCATCTCAAGAATTGATTCTTGCTGTTCTTCAAGCGAATCTTCGTCATCAGAAGCGGTATAGAACTCTCCATTTTTGCGCTTACGCTTATCAACGTTTTCTGAAGCTTCAGCAATAAAGCCTGCAATATCCGTAATGGATTTCTTAACGGTCTTAGGTACAATACCGTGCTCTTTGTTAAACGCTTCCTGAATTTCTCGGCGCCTTTTTGTCTCATCTATAGCAATGCGCATAGAATCAGTGATTTTATCGGCATACATAATGACCTGGCCAGAAGCGTTTCTTGCGGCTCTACCCATAGTCTGAATAAGAGACCTTCTGTTTCTTAAGAAGCCCTCTTTATCTGCATCAAGAATAGCTACAAGAGAAACCTCTGGAATATCAAGTCCTTCTCGCAAAAGGTTAATTCCAACAAGCACGTCAATCTTTCCCTGGCGTAAATCTCTAATGATTTCTACACGGTCAAGCGTAGCAGTATCCGAGTGCATATAGTTGACTTTAATACCCTCATCTAACAGGTGATCTGTAAGATCTTCTGCCATTCTTTTAGTAAGCGTGGTAACAAGAACGCGCTCTTTTTTTGCTACTCTCTCTTTGACCTCTGAAATAAGATCATCAATCTGACCCCTTACTGGTCTGACATCAATCTTTGGATCGAGGAGGCCAGTTGGACGAATAATCTGCTCAACCTGTTGCTGGGCAACCGTCTCTTCGTAGTCTCCAGGAGTTGCAGAGACGTAAATAAACTGTGGAATACGCCCCTCAAATTCGTCAAATCTGAGCGGCCTGTTATCAAGTGCAGAAGGAAGTCTAAATCCGTGATCTACCAGCGTAACCTTACGAGACCTATCGCCCTCATACATACCTCTAATTTGAGGAACAGTAACGTGTGACTCATCAATGATGCAAATCATATCTTTAGGGAAATAATCAATGAGCGTATAGGGAGGCTCACCGGGAGCACGCCCATCTAAATGGCGCGAGTAGTTCTCAATACCATTGCAATAACCCATAGTCTCAAGCATCTCTAGATCATAGTTTGTCCTCTGAGCAAGACGCTGAGCTTCTAGCAATTTATCGTTTTCTTTAAGCTCTTTAACACGAGCTTCCATCTCTTCCGAGATGGTTGTAAGAGCATGGGTAATCTTTGGACGCTCAGTAACGTAGTGAGATGCTGGCCAAATTGGAATAGCATCAAACTCTCTAAGCACTTCCCCCGTTACATTGCTAACCTCTGAAATACTTTCTACTTCATCACCAAAGAACTCAATACGCAGCGGATTTTCTGCATACGGCGGGAACACATCAACAACGTCTCCACGAACCCTAAACATACCGCGCTGTAGATCGTAATCATTTCTATCGTACTGGACATCAATAAGATCTTTAATAAAATCATCGCGCTCAAGAGGAACGGATTTATCTACATTAGGTGCAAGACCTGCATAATCTTGAGGGCTGCCAATACCATATATACACGATACAGATGCAACTACAATGACATCTCGTCTAGATAGAAGCGATGAAGTTGCCTGGTGACGGAGCTTCTCTACCTCTTCGTTGATGGAAGCATCTTTTTCTATGTACGTATCAGACTGCGGAACATATGCCTCTGGCTGGTAGTAGTCATAGTACGAGACAAAGTACACAACAGCGTTGTTAGGAAAGAGCTCCTTCATCTCTGAAGCAACCTGTGCAGCTAGTGTTTTATTGGGCTCCATAATAAGCGTGGGGCGGTTGAGCTTCTCGATAGTTTTAGCCATAGAGAAGGTCTTACCCGAACCCGTAACACCTAAGAGCGTCTGGTACCTGAGCCCGTCTTCAATTCCTTGGGCAAGCTTTTCTATTGCCTGTGGCTGATCACCTGCGGGTTCAAAAGGAGATACTACCTGAAGCTTCTCTTCTCCTGCTTCACGACCAAATCGGCGCAGTTCAGCACCTATATATTCTTTATGTTGATCTTCAGCATGAGATGCATCCATGAGATTCTCCTTTTCTTGTGAAAGTAGTATACCCCACTTCTCAAAACTGAAACACCTGTTCTATACTATTTATAAATTGCAGTATAGTTTCAAAGTGTGACGGGTAATAAATACATTACCTATATGCGTTAAACTAGCATTTAAATAAATAAGTTACATCAGATAAAGGAGATACCTTGGGCGTCTCAGATCTTTCTCGCTAAATAAAGCTTCAAAGCAACCTCAGGGTTCTACCCTAGAGAAGATTTTGCTGCGCTCAAATAATGTCATTGCCGCTCTTAAAGACCTCGTTGCAAACAACCAGATTGCAGAGGCTGGCCTTCAAGAGATGCTGATGCGCTCTAAAAATCTCGAGAATACCAATCTGCCCAAAGGTGACGTCCATAAGCTTGATAGAACCGGTCGCTGGTGGTTCAACGCTAACACGCTGGAGTGCGCACCAGAAGAGTACGATGCTTTTATTGCAACAGAAGCAATCCTCAACATTTCACAAGATGTTGAAGTCCTAAAGAATACACATGCTTCTGAGACAGATCTTCAGCTTGTTCGTACTACCCTCTCGCAGGTAGCAAGTCTCATGCCCAAGTCAGCTTCTCTTTCTGAGCAAGTTGCTCCTTTTAGCAGTAACGCTGATGGCAGCTCAGACTGGATGAAGCGTCTTTGGTTTGCCAACTATGTTGAGAACACGCCATTCCCTTTTAGGATGGTATACAACTTCTCTTACAATCCACAACTTGATATTTTGTTATTCGAGTTCTTTGTAGCTCGTCCTCGCTGCTTTAGTTTCTTATCCGCAGAAAAGGCAGAGCAAATTGCAGCGGCGCGCGCTTACGCGCTGCGTACTTCTCTTTGCGTGGCTCGTATGGCACTTCAGAGCTGCAAAATCTCTCGCGTCTGCATCAATGGCAGCTTGCGCGGAGAAGAGCGTATTGTCCTATCTATGGACTTAAACGAGGCTGCGCTCGCACGCCTCTTGCCTACTGCAGCAAACACTCAAATTGACGGCAACAGCTTCCCACAAGATCCAGCGCTCAGAGTTTCTTTTGACTCTGAAGGTTGGTTTAGCGAGGTTGAGCCTTTTATGAAGCAAACGGACGAGTGGGTTTCTCCTCGTAGCTTCTTTGAAATGCCAGACCTTTCTGATCGCCCCTGCTCGCCAGCAGTTACTGCTGTTTGTGGAGCCCAAAAGGTAAGTGACCTTGGCTATTCTGAGGCATCTCATCGCATTAGGCTTTGGAACACCACTCTCAACAACATCCCAAAAGATGCCTCTACCGCAGATGCGGTTGGAAAGTTTGAAGAAGCAAAAGCTTCAACTTCTGATATTTATGCCATTGAAGGCTTTGATAGAGTCATCCATGGCCTGGTTGAGGGCACTATAGATTTCTCGGACAGAAGGTCTATGGCCGAGAAATTCCTCTTTGGTTCGCCTTTGCAAAAAACGCTTCAATCCATAAATAACATCATGGACGGAGAGCCAGATGCAGACGCTCTAGAAAAGGTGCTTACAGAGCTTGAGTCTCAGGTTTCACCAACCCTTGATATGGGTCTGTATCTGGATGACTCTGATTCTATCTACAGATATTTTGATTCTCTCTCAGAGCGCGTAGCTTATAACCTTGCATTCCCCAATGAGCCAAGAAAACTGGTACTTATTCCAGACACCTATTTTATGTCTTTAGCAAGAATGGCTCGCGCCTACAACCTGCTTGAACAGCCAGAAAAAGCAGAACGCTATGCACAAGAAGCCCATAGAATTTCTCCTTTGGGAATTGATGCAACGCTGCTATTGGTAAGAACATTAGAAGATCAGTCAAAAGTTTTTGAGGCTGCAAAGCTGCTCAAAGACCTTATCGCACACATTTTCTCTAGCTCAGATGTTGCTCTGGTGTACTATCGCTTGGCCTATATGGAGTGGAAGCTAGGACGCTCTGATCTTTGTGCAGCTTGCTATCAAATGGCAATAATTATCGGTGGCAGTGTTGCTCAACCTGCAAAAGAAGAGCTTGAAGACCTTCTTAAGGCAGATGCTTCTGTTAAGAAACTAGATACTCCTCAAGAGGTCTTCTCGTTCCTTAAGCAAAATGGTGTTCCTGTCTTTGATCAGAAAGCTGTGTTTAACAAGGCAGTTGCTATTGGCAGCGCATGTGTTAACGATGGCATTTATTGTGTTGGCCAAAACATGCTCAAGAACTGCCTTGAAATTACCTTTGATGATGCAGCTGCCAAGGTAGAGAGTTCACTGAGGACACCCTTCTAGAGGCCGCGCACGTAAGCTATAACTTATTGCTCTGAATGCTGGTTAAACCGAGCGTTTAACCAAAGTTCTACCTGCGCCTTAAGATCATCGAGGCCTTCAGAGTTTACAAACACTGTATCCGCCTGATTACGCAAATACGTATCGGAAGGCTGATGCGCTATACGCTGCTCAAACTCTTGGCGAGAAGATCCTCGCTGTTCAGCGCGTTCTGCTCTCAGTTCCAAAGGCGCTACAACAACAACAACTTCATCAACCAACTCAAGCAAGTCTTCAACGCGGTCAAGCAGCGGAACCTCTACAAAGCAGAACTGAGCATCTGCAGAAGGAGCCTCTTTTGTAAGGAATTGACGCATATATTCCCTGATAAAAGGCATCTCAAGCTCTTCTAAGAGCTCAGCAGATTCTCTAGTGGCAAAAGCCCTACGACCAAGCTCTCGTCTATTAATCTCATGAGTAACGGGATCCAACAAATCGTTACCAAAAGCCTCTGCCACACGATACGTACACTCGCATCCAGGTCTCAGAAGTCTACGAGAAACCTCATCAAGGTCAAAGCGCAGACCACCTGCTGCTTCAAACATTTTAGAAACAGTTGATTTACCAGACGCCATTCCGCCGGCGAGAATTACCTTGTACATGTAGTTCACTCCTATAACTGCAGTGCTGTATAAGAGCCTAGCAGTTTTACTTCTTCAGGAGTATGAGTTACCCAAATTACAACTTTTGATTCAATAAACGGTTTGACAAAGGCAATAACCTGCTGCTTAAGCGCTTCGTCTAATCCCTTGAGCGGCTCATCAAAGAGCAAGATGTCTGCATCTGCAAAGAGTGTACGTAAAAGAGCAACGCGTCTCTTTTGACCACCGGAAAGCTCAGAAACAGGCTTGTTTTCTGTTCCTTCAAGTCTACCCCACAAAGCGCCTCTTTAATACGCTCTCGAGCACTTTGTTTTTGCTCCTTTGAGTGCAACTGTATAGCAAGCATGATATTTGCCATAACGCTCAAGTTTTCTAGCAGTCTATCTTCCTGAAACATCATGACCGTTTTAGCGTCAGGCGATTTAAGCACTGTGCCTGAATCAGCCACTTCAAGACCGCAAAGAATACGAAGAAGTGTTGTTTTACCTGCTCCAGAGGGCTCAGAGAGTACGTACACTCCCCTCTCAAACTTGTAGGAAAAATCATCAAGCACAACCGTATTACCAAACGATTTAGTGATGTTTTTTACCTCAAGCAACTGCTCGGTTGCATAGGCACAATTTGTTGTATTCATACTCATGAGCAGCTCTTTTCTAGCCTTGCAGCAGCCCATGAAACTAACCGCATCACGATCTTCTCGCCAAGCGCGCTCATCACAATAACCACAAGCGTCCACGCAAAAAGGGCTGGCGTATCCAAATACACTTTAGCGTTATAGAGGTGCTCGCCAATGGAGAATGCGGGAAGGCCAATGACTTCGGCAGCAATTCCCGACTTCCAGCAAAATCCCATAGCAAGTGAGGTTGCGGTCTTAAGCGAAGGCATAAGCTGTGACAAATAAATCGCCTTAATGCGTTGCCAACCGTGAATTTGGTATACATCAGCCATCTCAATAAGCTGCTGGTCAGTGCTGAGGAGCCCTTCAAGTACTGCAATGTAGATGATGGGAAGTGCCATCAAAAATGAAATTGAAATTGAGAGGTAGGGCGTGCGAACCCAGATAAGTAGCAAGATGACAAAGGATGCTACGGGAATTGATTTGATTGTAGAAATAAGCGGCTCAAAAAGAATCTTGATCAGCTTGTACTTAAAAGCTCAAAAAAACGCCAGCAAGGAGCCAACGGTAAAAGCAAGTGCTCCACCAGCAAAAATACGCAAAAGAGAAAGACCAATAGAAACCCAAAACTCGCGTAGTTGAGCTAGCGAGAAAAGCGTCTGAATGGTCTGAATAGGTGAAGTTAAAACAATATCCTGATTGATGACAACCGCAGCTATCTGCCACACGACAAGCCAAAATACCAGTGCGCCTAAACGTGCTCCCCAGCTAGAAGCAACTTTGCGCGCAGTCGGTTTGCCTTGCACGCGGCCCGCACCTTGGGTCTGACCTGCGCTTTGGGCCTGATCGTTTTTCTCGACAGAAAAATCTGCCGAGGCAGCGCCTTTCTTGGCGCCACCTCGGGCAGAAATACTATCTTTTATGTGCGGGTTATGCGCCAAAGTAGAAATCGTCTCCAGGAACCTGTCCGCCTACTGCCTGAGAATTAGCCTCAGCCAGAATGCCTAAGTAACTTGAAAGTGCGCTCTTCATATCTGCGCCATCAATATACGTAATATTACACTTAGGCAGCGCAACCTTGGCAATAGGCTCTGGAACAATGCCGTATTTGCCTACAAGCGTAGCAGCCTCATCTGGATGATCAACCGCAAATGCAACAGAGTCTTTGTAGTGAGAAAGCAGGGCTGTTACCGCATCTGGAGAATCTGAGATGAGCTTTGAAGAAATAATAGTTACGCCAGCAATCAGCTTGCTCTGAGGATTGACAGCCTCCCATTCAGCGCCAAGGTCGATTGCAATGCGAATCTGGCTGTTCTTGCTTTGTGCCACCGTAACAAAAGGCTGTGGGAGCAGCGCAATTCCCTCTGGATCTTGAGCTAGAGCAGCAACACACTCGGTGTGCTCACTCTTCCACTCAACCTGGACATCCTCGCCAAGCGTCATACCTTTTTTGCTTAACAGATAGGATAAGGCGTACTCAGGAACAGCACCTTTACCAGAGGCGTAGAGTGTCTTTCCCTTGAGGTCAGCAAGCTTAGAGATAGCGTTACCTGTCTCAACAATGTAGAGAACATTGAGTACATTAAGACAAGCTACCTTGTATGCACCCTTAGTCTTGTTAAAGAGTGTAGCTGCAAGGTTTGCAGGAATAGATGCAACGTCCACATCACCCTGAGCAACCTTGGCAACTACCTGATCAGGAGCATCCAAGATCTCAAAGGAATAGTTGTTGTCCGTGATATTTTGCGCTTCAACCTCACTCATAAACTTAACTAAGCCCATGGCGGTAGGCCCTTTAAGTGTTGCAACTCTTACGGCAACAGGCTCAGACTTTTTTTTCTCTTCTGAAGCATTTTCTTGAGGCTTCTCTTGACCTGTTCCAGAACAGCCGAAAAGTGCAGCAGCTGGAATAAGACCTGCAAGCTTAAGAAACGAACGTCTATCCATGAATCACTCCTGACTCGAAAAGTTAACTAAGGCTACCTTATCACGTCTACGGCAAAATTCACACGATATACAGCATATCTTACAAACTCTTTGATACATCCATGTAGGCAAAACGTGCCCATGGCGAGAAAAACTAGTTCTTCTCGCCATATCCAAGGACGTACGCACGGCACAGGTTCTCGGTGCCGATAATTGCATCGATGTGGCAACGCTCACGACCGTGAGTGTTGAGGCATGCTGGGCCAAATGCGCCGCTCTTAAGATCGTTGCCGGAGAAATATGCAGCGTTAGCATCAGTTGAGAAGTGGAAGGCAACCTGCTGGTTCCACTTTCTGGCTCAACAACCTCCTGCGCACACGCAATAAGTTTGTTGGAAACTTCCCAATCGTAAGGCGAGCGAATATCAGAAACAATGATGCCTACGTGGTGCTCGTTTGAATTGTAGTCAGGGCCAATAAGGGTAATGTCCAGCGATACGTACTCATCCACCTCAACAGGCAAGAATGCGCCGCCGTGACCAATCTCCTCGTACATTGGGAATGCAAACAAGGTGTTATAGAGGGGTTTCTCGCCAGATTGCGCCAGCCAACGGAGTGTATGAAGCTGTGCGGCAACACAAGCCTTATCGTCGATAAAGCGAGAAACCATATAGCCGTTGTCATACATCTCAAAGTGAGGATCAATGGCAATAACTGCACCCTCTGAGACGCCCAGCGCACGAGCCTCTTCAGCAGAAGAAACATCAGCGATAAGCGAGATGGACATGTTGTCCTCGTTGCGCTCCATAGTTCTAGCATCTTCAAAGACGTGAACGGAGTGGTGGTTGCAGATTACCTGACCATCAACAACGGAGCCATCTCTGCAGACAACATGGCAGGTCTCGCCCTCAATGCTGTGGTAGTTGATGCCGCCCAGCTGGCGAACGCGCAGTGTGCCGTCTGAATTGAAGCCGCGAACAATCAGGCCAATGGTGTCAAGGTGAGCATTAACGCCCACAGTCTTGCTGGTATCCTTGCCTTCTACCAGGACGTATGCAGTAGCCTTATTGTCAATTTGAAAGCTCATAGCCTGCCTCAGCAACAAGCTCACGAAGTAGCTCGTGAATGCGCTCATAGTAGCCAACAGGGCTATCGCACTCAACAAGCTTCTTTGTAGTATCAATCAAATACTGTGTATCAGTTTCAAAATGAGTCATGACTATCTCCTAGTTTTGTGGATGGGTGTAAAGCTCTACCAGGTGCTCAAGCATGTCAACCATACCCTCAAGCTCGGGGACAGGAACAAACTCTCTGACACCGTGAGCATTGTAGTAGCAGGCAGAAAGATTAGCGCAAGGGAATCCTCTAAAGGAAAGCTGAGATCCGTCGGTGCCGCCACGCATTGGAATGCAGGTCATCTCTACGCCGACCTTCTCGTATGCAGTGCGTGCATTCTCGATTAAGTGCGCATACTCAGGCTTTAAAACAATATCAGCAAGATTGTGATACTGGTCGTGAATCTCAACGGAAAGTACCTCAGAGCCAATCTGCTTGTTTACATACGCTGCAGCATCAACCATCAACTGCTTACGGCGCTCAACCTTTGCCTGGTCATGGTCTCGAATAATGTAATCAGCGCGAGCAGACTCGCAATCACCGTTGACGCGCTCCAGATAGAAGAAGCATCATAGCCCTCGGTGAACTCAGGACGTTCCGCAGGTGGAAGCAGCTCGTGGAAGCGCATAATTGCCTCGGATGCATTGATCATCTGGCCTTTTGCGGTGCCTGTGTGAACCGAAAGTCCGTGAGCACGCACAAACACCTCAGCAGCATTGAAGGTCTCGTAGCAGAACTCGCCAAAGGGACCCCCGTCAATGGTGTAACCATACGCAGCACCAAAAGCGTCAAGGTCCAGAAGAGCTGCGCCGTGGCCAATCTCCTCATCAGGAACAAACGCAAGCGCAATACGTGGGTGCTTAAGCTCTGGATGCTCTTTGTAGCGAGCAAGCAAGCTGACCAGCATGGCAATGCCAGCTTTGTCATCGCCGCCAAGCAGCGACGTGCCATCAGTGGTAACAAGCTGCCAACCAACCATGTGCTCAAGCTGAGGATTTGTCTCCGGGCTAATGTAGACCTCTCTACCCTCACGATCAGAACCAACTGCCAGCTTGCCGCCCTTATACGTAACAACCTGAGGGTGGACGGGGTTACCCCAAGACTGCCAAGCCGTATCAATATGGCAGCAGAAACCAAGAGTTGGAAGGTCCTCCAACCCCTTGCTTGCAGGCCAGTGAGCAACAACGTAGGCGTGCTCATCAACAACTACATTTTCTGCGCCAAGTTCGCGAAGGTCAGCTGCAACAACCTCAGCCATCTGGTGCTGAGACTCAGTTGAAGGAATCGTATCTGCCGTCAGCGGATTAGACTGAGAAGAAACCTTACAATACGCAATAAATCTATCTAGAACGTCACTCATAAAACTCCCTTACAAAAAACTGCGCTAACCAAATAGTTAACGCAGTTTAGAGTATCAATGTATTAACGAGAAGACCGTGAGGCTCGTGAAGCTGTAACAAAGGATTTCCAAAGTTCACAGTCAGCTTTGCTGTATTGCCAACCATACTCTGGATGCCACTGCACACCTAGAGCAAACGTCTTGCCCTTGACCTCGGCTCCTTCAATAATGCCGTCTGAAGCATACGCAACTACATTAAGCTCAGCGGAAACCTTTTTCAGGGCCTCATCGTGATACGAGTTTGCTTGAATGTCTTCAACCTTACCCAGAGCGTTGTACAGCAAAGAATCTTTTTGAACATGAACAGCATGAGCAGGATGATACAAATTTGCCGAATGAGTCCAGAATGCATGATTTTCTGTTGGTTCAAGGGTGTGCAAATCTTGTACAAGCGTACCGCCCAGCACAACGTTTAAAAGCTGAAGGCCACGGCAAATAGCAAGTAAAGGTTTATCAGCAGCAAGTACCTGCTTTACCAGCTCAAACTCAAGCCTGTCTCTTATAGGACACAGACGATTAAGATCACGTGGTTCTTCTCCCCAATTGCGCGGATCAACATCATGACCACCGGTAAGGCAGAAGCCGTCACACATCTCAACAAACTGAGCAATAATCTCTGGGTCATCAGTCAAAGGCACCATGATAGGAATGCCGCCAGCTGCAAGGATGGCGTCAAATTGGATCTGTCCGACAGAAGCAGAATCAGAAAAATTTTCTTCAGGCATCCAGCGAGGAGTCACACAGATAAGAGGACGCTCAGAAGCAGGAAGATCTGGAACATCATTGAATGCATCTTTTACGATATCTGGAATAACCACAAAACCCTCTTATCAATTAGTACTTTTATCCAAACTCACGTTAAAGGTATACCCTTAATGAGTCTATGACTTTATCGCTTTTACGTTCTTCATGCCACCCTGACAACTCTTCCTTCACAATGTTTTTTCACTCATGAAACATTTTTCTGTATTGCATACAATTAATTTGGGTATTAAGAAGCCAGTTCTCACATTTAAACTTCATGTTTTGAAGATACAAACGGAAGGCGCCCTATGAAAGAGCACGTATTTACTAATCTTTCCCGTAAAACATTCTTACGTGGATCTTTGGCGGCTGCCGTTGCTGCCGGTTCTGCTTCACTACTTTCTGCTTGTGGCGGTTCAACTGGCGGAGACAGTGATAAAAAAGTTTTGCGCTTTGGTGTAAATAATCCAAAGGTAACCTTTGACACTCAGAAGACCTCTGGCTCTGTTGGCGTATCTGAGGCAGTTGCAGAATCCTTGCTGGTGCTTAACCCAGACACAAAAGAAATTGAGCCAAACCTGGTAACTGGCCTTCCTACCGTCTCTGATGATGGCCTTACCTACTCATATGAGCTTAAGGATGGCATCAAATTCCACAATGGAGAAACCCTTAAGTCCTCTGACATTAAATACACCCTAACACGTATGTTCTTGCCTGCTACCAAGGCAACCTCAATTGACTCGTATGCGTACATTGAGGGCGCTAAAGACATCATTGCCGGCACAACAGAAGAGCTTTCTGGTGTTGTTATTAAGGATGATCGTCACTTTGATATTAAGCTGACACAGCCTTATTCAACCTTTAATGCAATCATGGCTCAGTTCTACGCTGTTATCTACCCAGAGAAGGCTTGCAAAGAAGCCGGTGAGGCTTGGGGCACTGAGACCAACTTCATTGGTACCGGTGCTTACAAGCTTGTCTCTAATGACAGCACCACAGAAGTTGTTCTTGAGGGATTTGCTGACTACCATGAGGGCAAGCCTGGTCTGGATGAGCTCAGATTTGTCTACATTGACGACGCTAACACCCGTATTCTTAACTACAAGAACAATGATGTTGACCTGGTCTTTATTTCTCAATCTCTTATTCAGCAGTACCAAAATGATGAGTCTATTTCCAAAGAGATTGTCAACTACACTCCTGCATCCACGCAGTTTGTAAACTTGAACCTTAAGAGCGAGAACCTCAAAGATGTTCGCGTTCGTCAGGCTCTCTCTATGGCAATTGATAGAGACACCATTTGTAGCACCATTCTTTCTGGTGTTGCAAAGCCTGCTAAGTCATTTATCCCATCTTCTGAGACCGGCTACAACGAGTCCGCTCCAGAGTTTGAGTACAACGTAGACAAGGCAAAGCAGCTTCTTGCAGAGGCTGGTGTTTCTAACCTCACTCTTAACGCACAGGTCAGAAGCCAGGATCAGAACCTCATGGTTGCCCTTCAGGATGCTTGGTCAAAGATTGGTGTTACCTGTAACGTAAGCGTTATTGACTCTGGTGTTTGGAGCGACGCACGTACTAACGGTGACCTTGAAGTCACTCTTGTTACCTGGTCTACCCTCTCCTTCCAGGGTGTTGAGCACATGGGCTCCTACTTCCGCTCTGACCGCGCCGCAAAGAAGTCTTCCTTCTACAACAGCACCGAGTTTGACAACCTGGTTGACCAGGCTCGGCTTACCGTTAACAACAACGACAAGGTACTTGAGCTCACCCGTCAGGCAGATAGCCTCATGACTCACACAGACTACGCATGCCTACCTATCGACTGGCCACAGATGCCTTACGTCTTGAAGCAGAGTTTACCGGCCTCAGCGTTCTGGTTAACCCTCACTTCGATAAGGTTAAGAAGAAGTAAGGCTTCCTCCATACAAAACTGAAGGCGAGAAGATCAATTGGTCTTCTCGCCTTTTTTGTGTTTGTATGCCGTTTTAAGACACGACAATAAGATGCGCTACTCGGAAATCTTCTCCTCAAGGCGCGCTTCTTCTACGGCCTTCTGAGCCGCCTCAATAGCGTGTGCAACCTGAGGTGTACGGTCGGCATCAGAGAGCGATGTGTCGTACAGGTGGCAGGCGCAGAAATGACCTGGCTCAGCCTCGATGCGATCAGGAATGCGCTCGGAGCAAACCTTCATTGCCTTAGGGCAACGCGTGTGGAATACGCAACCTGAAGGTGGATTTGCAGGACTTGGAACGTCACCTTGAAGAATGCGCTTTTCCTGGATACGCTCGTGGCGAATACGAGGAATAACGTCCAAAAGTGCCTGAGTATATGGGTGCAGTGGGCGCTCAAAGAGGGCGTCTTTAGTAGCAAACTCCATCTGGTGACCCAGATACATGACCATAACAGTATCTGCAATGTGGCGGACAACAGAGAGGTCATGGCTGATAAAGATATAGGCCAGACCGTGATCCTTCTGAAGCTCTTCAAGCAAGTTGATTACCTTGGCCTGAACAGAAACGTCCAAAGCAGAAACGGGCTCATCGCAGACAACAATCTCTGGCTCAAGCACAATAGCGCGAGCAATACCAATACGCTGGCGCTGACCGCCCGAGAACTCATGAGGGTAACGGTACTTGAACTCAAGGTTAAGGCCAACTTCCTCCATAACCTCTTCAATGCGAGCATCACGCTCTGCCTTTGTCTTATAGGTGCCTGCAATATCAATAGGCTCGCCAATGATATCCATGACCGTCATACGAGGGTTCAGTGAGCTGTAAGGATCCTGGAAGATAAGCTTCATCTTCTGACGAGCACGCTTAAGGTCTTCTCCCTTAAGTGAGGTGAAATCTTCCCCATCAAGCTCAACCGTACCAGAGGTTGGCTCGGTAAGGCGCAGCACGCACTTACCAGTAGTAGACTTTCCGCAGCCAGACTCGCCAACAATGGCCAAGGTCTCTTTGCGCCTGAGCTCAAAAGAAACGTCCTCAACAGCATGAACGGAAGCGTTAGAACGACCAAAAACGCCGTTTTTTATGGGGAATCGCTTAACCAGGTTCTTTACGGACAAGATGGTTTTCTCGCCAGAAAGGTCTTTGACGTCTGTGTTCTTCTCTTCTGCCATGACTACTCACCCCACTCATCAGTGTATTTCCAACAGCTGACAGTATGGCAATTGTCTTCACCAACAGCAGTCAAGCTAGGACGACGATTCTTACAAATGTCCTTAGCAAACGGACAACGTGGATGGAATGGGCAGCCAGAAGGCATATGCGAAAGCATAGGAACGCTACCAGGAATTGCATAGAGTTCCTTGGTGCGCTCGTCAAACGATGGAATGGACGCAATCAAGCCCTGAGCATAAGGGTGCAGAGGGTTAGTAAAGAGCTCTGCAGACTGCGCATACTCAACGCGATGACCAGCGTACATGACAAGAACCCAGTCAGCCATCTCGGAAACAACACCCATGTCGTGTGTAATCAACATGACAGCGGTGCCCAAATCTTGCTTCATGCGATCGATAATCTGCAGAATCTGTGCCTGAACCGTTACGTCAAGAGCGGTTGTTGGCTCGTCGCAGATAAGCAGTGATGGCTGGCAAGCTAGTGCCATAGCAATCATGACACGCTGGCGCATGCCACCAGAAAGCTCATGTGGATATGACGAGAAGACCTTCTCTGGTGCAGGAATACCCACCAGCTTAATCATATCAAGGGCCTTCTGATCTGCCTCCTGTTTGCTCATGTTGGGATTATGAACAAGGATGCCTTCACGAATCTGAAGACCAGATTTCATAACAGGATTTAAGGAGGTCATAGGCTCCTGGAAGATCATACCAATGCGATTACCGCGGAAGTCACGCATGCCACCACGAGGAAGCTGCGTTAAATCAGTTCCCTCAAAAATAATTTCTCCGCCGGTAATCTGCGCAGGAGGTGTAGGCAGCAATCCCATGACTGACAATGCCGTCATGGACTTACCGCAGCCAGACTCTCCTACTACCGCAAGAGTCTCGCCTTTACGCATAATAAACGAGAGGTCACTTACTGCAGGAAGTGCGCCATCTTCGGTGAAAAGCGTAACATCAAGATGATTAACGTCGAGAAGGACGTTCTTCTTGCACTGCTCTTCTCGCTCCTTTTGAGCGGTTTCTTGTGCAAGTTTGCGCTCCTCAAGGCTGCAAAATTGCACAGACTGTCCATTTGGACCCTCGATAACGTGCTCAAATGTTGCATCTGTATTTCTGCCATAAACGTAACCTCCTTTCTAAGAACGCATCTTTGGATCAAGGGCGTCACGAAGTGCATCGCCAAGCAAGTTAAAAGACATAACCGTAATGATGATGACAATACCTGGAGCAATACTGTAGAGAGGCTGTGATGCAAGGAATGGCTGAGAAGCTGCAATCATTTGACCCCAGCTTGCATCAGGTGGCTGAACGCCCAATCCCAAGAACGAAAGCGTTGCCTCAGAAAGAATTGCACTTGGAATACCCAGGGTAGAAACAACAATCAGCGTAGAAATGCAGTTAGGAAGCAAATGCTTCATGATGATGCGGAAGCTGTTACCACCAGACAAAATACAAGACTGAATGTATTCAGAATTCTTCAGGCGCATGACGTCGCCTCGAATCAGCCTTGCCGTAGTTGTCCACATCAGAAGACCCAGTGCAATATAGAGGTTAATAAGACCTGGGCCCATAACAAACATAATCAAAATTGCAAAAAGCAAGAATGGGAAGCTGGAGAAAACCTGAATGATAAAGGAAACAACTGCATCAACCCAACGGCCATAATATCCGGCTGCAACTCCCGCAACAAAGCCAATAAAGAGAGCAATAGCCTGCGAAATAATACCAACAGACAGAGAAATCTGGCAGCCATAGATGATACGAGAAAGGATATCTCTGCCGTACTCATCGGTGCCAAGCAGATGTGCAAACGTTGGATTCTGATTCATAATTGCAAGGTTTTGATCCTTGTAGCTGTAAGGAGCAATCACAGGAGCAAGAATTGCAATAATCGCAAGGGCCAAAACAATGCCTAAGCAGATCATGCCCAGTTTGTTCCTCTTAAAAATGTTCCAGCTAACCTGCCAGTAGCTCTGAGCACGAACTTTTCCCGTGGTAGCCTGTTCCTCTTCTTGAGCCTTGGCGGCATCCTCAAGTACAGCTTCAGTCTTTTGGACCTTCTCGCTATTTTTATCACTTGTAAACAAAGCCATTACTCTGATGCCTCCTCTCCAAGACGAATGCGTGGATCAACTACCGCGTACAAAATATCAACAAGCAAATAAATCACAACGCAGATAATTGCCACATACATGACACTACCCTGAATCAGCGGCAGGTCACGAGCATTAATTGCATCAATAAGCAACTTACCCATACCGTTCATATTAAAAATCTGCTCAATGATGATGGAACCAGTAAGAATGTCTCCCAGCTGAGATCCAGCAATGGTAATGATTGGAATCAGAGCATTTCTGAGCGCGTGCTTCAAAACAATAGCGGAGCGCTTTAAGCCCTTAGCTTCAGCGGTTCTAATGTAGTCCTGATTTAATACGTCCAGCATGCTGGTCCTGGTAACGCGGGCAATACTTGCTGCGTAACGAGAGCCCAGCGCAATAACAGGAAGAACGTACGCGGATGGCGTTTTAACACCAGACAACGGGAACCACTTAAGCGTCATAGCAAAAATAATCTGCAGTACAAGTGCCACCCAAAACGATGGAGCAGAAATACCAAAGATTGCAGCTGACATAAGTGTTCTATCAAGCCATTTTCCATGGTTTACTGCGGCGAGAATACCCATCAAAAGACCAAATACTATGGCAAAAAGATACGCAAACACTGCTAAACGTAGCGTAACTCCCAAAGCCTTAGTTAGAAGTGCAATGACAGGTCGCTTCTGAGTGTAAGAAGTTCCAAAATCTCCACCAAGCATTTTTACAAACCAGTTTGCGTACTGCTCTGGAATTGGCTTATCAAGACCCATGGTGTGACGGACCTGTTGAACAGTAGCCTCATCAGCCATATCGCCCATCATGACTCGTACTGGGTCACCTGGGACAATATTCAAGACAAAAAACGTTAAAGCAGAAATACAAACTACAACGCTCACTGCTTGAAGGATTCGTTTGATTAGAAACGATCTCACTCCTGAGCTCCTCTCCCCTCAAGAAAATGAAGCGGCATCCAAGAATCTTAGATGCCGCTTTAAAGTTTATAGCAAGTTTGCTACTTAGTCCTCTGGAACGGTGTAATCGGAATTAGATGTATCAATATCGACATCAAAGAAGTGATAAATCAAGTTTCCAACCTTAGCGTTCTTGACGTACTTCTTAGCGACAAAGGAGTTCTTTGGCCAATACAGAGGAAGTGTAGCAAAGTCTGTACGAGTCAGTAGGTTATCTGCGTCCTTGTAATCCTCTGTTCTCTTATCCTTGTTAGACTCAGAGCGACCCTCAACAAGGAGCTTGTCAAACTCTGGATTGTTGTAGAAGGAAGACTTCTTTGCAGCGTTGGTGCTGTAGAAGTAGGTGTACAGGTGCTGGTCACCATCGGCAAACAGTGGATACCAAGCAAGGGTAGTAATCTGGAGGTTGCCAGCAGCCCAGTCAGTATTCCAGACTGCGTTGTCCTCTACCTGAACATCAAGGGTAACGCCAACCTTGCTCCAGTACTCCTGAACAGCAACAAGGAGTTTTTCGTAAGACTTTCTAACCTTTGCAGAAAGCTTAAGGTCAGATGCACCAGCCTCAGCAAGCAGAGACTTAGCCTTCTCAGGATCGTATTCAAATGCAGGTGCGCTCTTGTCGTAACCAGGGGTTGCTGGTGCGAGCCAGCCACTTGCAACGGTACCGTTACCAGAAGCAATGTTATCAACAAGCTCCTGACGGTTGATTGCCAGAGAAAGTGCCTGACGAACCTTAGGGTCAGTCAGACCCAGACCCTCTTTGAGGTTAAGGTTGATGAAGTTAACACCAAGGGTCTGATATGCAGTGATAAGATCCTTGACGTCAGCATCGCTTGAATACTGCTGATACAGAGAGGATGGAAGATCGCAGAAATCGATGTCGTTGTTCTTGAATGCAAGCAGCTGAGTGTTGGTGTCATCGTAGTAGTGAATACGAATCTCATCCAGTGCAGGCTTGCCATCGTGATAGTCATCAAAGCGCTCGAGAACTACCTCAGTAGTGTCATCGTTGCTCTTAATCTTGTACTTACCAGTACCGATGAGGTTAGTACCGGTACCCCAATCAGCACCAGCAGCCTCACAAGCCTTCTCTGGGAAGATGCAAGCATAGGAGATTCCAAGAACGCTTACAAAGACAATGTAAGGCTCGGAAAGCGTAAAGGTGAAGTGAGTATCATCCTGAACAGTCAGGCCCTCAAGCTCAGTTGCCTTACCGGCAAGCATCTCTGGAGCACCCTTAATCTTGTCAAAGAAGCTGGTGGAGAGAGCCTTAGTTTCTGGCTTAAACATACGCTCAAAGGTGTACTTAACATCCTTTGCGGTCAAAGTAGTACCGTCGTGGAACTTAATGCCCTCTTTGAGCTCGCACTTAAGAGTAAGACCGTCAGACTCAAAGGTTGGAATCTCTTTAAGCAGACATGTGACAAGCTCATTATCCTCAGTCCAACGAAGCAAAGACTCGCAAACAGAGTCTGCAACACATGCGGACTGTGAGTTGTTTGCACGCTGCATATCAAGGCCCTGCTTAGAATTTGCAGAACCGTAGCGAAGAATCTTCTTCTTATCAGATGCCTGAGGAGTATCAGTGGAGGAAGGATTGCAGCCAGCCAGCATCATAGATGCGCCACCACCAGCCGCTACCATACCTGATGCCTTCAAAAATTACGACGGCTTAGTGAGTTCTCCAGCATGTTAACCCTTCTTTCTTATTAAAACGATTTATAAGACAACCCTGCTGGGGTCAGATAACTATACAAAACAATTACCAGCATTTACCTATATATACCTAGGATGAAATAGACATGAAACATTAAATTGCGACGATAACAGCAAAATCTATTTACCTGCACTTTTTGTCTAACCATATAGGAATTACCTATATTGAAACATAAAAATTGACTAAGCATTTTTGGACAGTTGTCCATTTTATCCATAAAAATATTGGCAGGTACCAAAGAGATACCTGCCAATACAAATGCATGTAACGAGAGCACTCTCTGTCTTAGTGCTTACGCTTCATAAGTTCAGCGGCTGTCAAAGCAGCTCCACCCATAACCATAAGAGGCATTACCAGAAGCTCTTCTCCCGTATTAGGAAGCTGTGCTTTCTTCTTCTTTGTCTTCTTCTCTTTTACAGGAGAAGCAGGATTGGAAGGCTCTTCTGGAGCTGGAGTTGGTGTTGGAGTTGGAGTATCAGACTCAACAGTTAGGGTAACCGTCTTTGCTGCCTCGTAGTCATTGCCTGCAGCTGCAGCATTACCATTGAAGTAATAGTAATAGGTGACGGAGTATGCACCTGAAGTCTTAGAAATCTCTTCTGCCTTCTGAGCAACAGTTGCTGCATCCATTGTTGCTGTATCAAGTACAACTGTACCGCTCTGATCAACAACCTTAACGCGAGCGTCAGCAGAACCAGCAGCAGGGGTAACCTGACCAGCGCTGTGATCAACCATAGCATCAAGGTTATCAAGAATAGTCCAGGAATCCTGGTTAGCGGTAATAGTGCTGTCGTGTGCCGTGACTACCTGCCTAAGCTCTGTATAAAGAGGAGTAATAACGCCATTGTTAAGATCAAGCTCATCAGTTGAGTTCTCAGAAGCATTGATGACAAGGTTGCCGCTAGAAAGAGAAGTGTACGAATACTCCTGATACACATCATCAGTAAGGTCATTATCAACAGCAAGCTGCCAGCCAGGAAGATTGAGGTACAGTCCCCTATTGGAATTTCCAGTATGAACTGAATAGCCATAATCCCTCATGGCATTCTTAATGTTGGTCAAATCAATGTAGTACGCACCGCCGGTATACAGAGCATCGTTCTCCGTTGCGCTGTGGCGATCTTCATACAGGATATTGTCAACGTGAATATCACTTGCAGAAATAGTTGGCATGTAATTCCACTCGTCCTGTGGGATAGCGTAATAGCTACCGTCAGGCCTAATAATTACGCCCAGATATTTCTTATTGCTGCTAAGAATGGAATTGTTTGTTCCCTCTTCCAAAACCTGCCTTGCAAACCTGACTGAAACACGAGGGTTTCCGTAAGAGGTTCTGTGATCAAGCAGATACTGGGTAAGACCCACATAGTTGGTACCGTACAGATTGAGAGTAGAGCCATTGGTAAGTGTCAGAGGAACGGTAAGTGTAATGGTTTCACCAGCAGCCAGGGTACCAGAAATAGAAATGGAACGCATCTCAGCATTGTCCTGACCAGCTGCCTGGTATGCAGCATAAGCATTAGCTGCAGGCTGAGAGCCAGAACCACCGTTCAGTCCACTAATGTTCAGGTTAATTGCAGTTGCTGTATTAGTTGATGAGAAGGTAAATCCAGTTGCACGCAAATCAGGATTAGGGCTTGAGCTGACATAGTAAGTAAGTGGCAGCTGCATAACCTCGTTTACAGAAACTGGAGATGAAGAGATGTTGGTAATCTTTACCACTGCCTGCAGATTCTGATACTTATCAATATCTACAATGGAGCGGTTCATCTGAGTGGTGTCATTATCCTTATAAGCGTAGTTAGATGTCTGACCAGAAGCATCTGTAAAGTAAATAGAACGCTCAATAAGGCCGTCTGCACTCACAGATGGAGACACGTTAGTAGTAGTGCCGTTATAGAACGAATTGTTACTTGCAGCGTATGCAATATTTGGCATAAAGATTAAAGCTGCCAAATGCAAACATAACAGCAAGAAAACTGCGGCCCTGCATCTTTGATGTCATAGGCGTATTCCTCCTCAGAATAAAAACTTAGCGTTATATTTTCGCATTAACACCCTGTTGAAGGAATGGAGATATTTGTTACTTTACATAAAAAGAGACGTCATCTTTCGATGACGTCTCTTGACAAATCTCTAGATGCGCAAAGTGCTCTACTCTGCAGCCTCTTCGGTTGCCTGTGCGTTAGCCTCAGACTCAACAAGGTGAGCCTCAAGATCAGCCTCAGCCTCAGCTGCTGCTGCCTCTGCTGCTGCACGCTCCTCCTCTGGAAGTGGAGTGACCTCAATGTCAATGCCAAGGGTCTCTGCAGCTGCCTTCATAGACAGGGAGATGCGACGACGGTCAAGATCAATCTCCATGACCTTTACCTGTACAACGTCGCCAACCTTGCAGACCTGAGATGGAGCAGTAACGTGCTGCTTAGCCATCTCGGAGATGTGGACGAGGCCCTCAACGCCGTTGCCAAGGTCAACAAATGCACCGAAGGTAACAAGCTTGGTGACAGTGCCCTCGATGATAGCGTCAACTGGGTACTTGGAAACAAGTACACGCCATGGATCCTCGGAAGTCTGCTTAAGACCAAGGGAGATACGCTCACGGTTAAGGTCAACGTCGAGAACCTGAACCTCAACCTCCTGGCCAACCTTAACAACCTCAGATGGGTGGTTAACGTGGTTCCAAGAAAGCTCGGAAATGTGAACCAGGCCGTCAATGCCGCCAAGGTCAACAAATGCACCAAACTCAACGATGGAGGAAACAGTACCCTTGAGCTTCATGCCAACCTGGAGCTTGCCCAGGATGTCCTGACGCTCTGCCTTACGAGCCTCCTCAAGAACAATACGGCGAGAAAGAACAACGTTGTTGCGGTTGCGATCCATCTCGATAACACGAGCCTCAATACGAGTGCCCATGAATGCACCAAGATCCTTGACACGACGGAGGTCAACAAGGGATGCAGGCAGGAAGCCACGGAGGCCAATGTCAAGAATCAGGCCGCCCTTAACAACCTCGATAACCTCGCCCTCAACGGTCTCACCAGCGTTGAACTTATCCTCAACTGCCTTCCAAGCACGCTCGTACTCAGCACGCTTCTTGGAAAGAACCAGACGGCCCTCTTTGTCCTCTTTCTGGAGAACAAGAGCCTCGACGTCCTCACCCAGGGGAGATGACCTCTGCAGGGTTAACGTCTTTACGAATAGAAAGCTCACGAGCAGGAATAACGCCCTCAGACTTGTAGCCAATGTCTACGAGGACCTCATCGCGCTCAATCTTGACGACGGTGCCGTTGACAAGATCTCCCTCATCAAAATCAGTGACAGTGCCGTCGATCAGGCTGTTCATTTCCTCATCGGAAATTTCATCCAAAGAGAAGATGGACGAGTTCTGAATCTCACTCAAAGGTGGACCCCTTCCAAAACGGGGCCCCGGTCAACATGGTTGCTGCCAGAGTGCCAATACGTGGGCTTCTCTACTCGGAAACTTACATGCTCTCGGGGGCCAACAGATACAGTGCATAGCTTGACGCCATACGGGCAATAGGATAGCGCTCTTCGGCTGATTAAACAAGCCAAAGAGCGCTACTTTGCACAGCTATTACGCAAGTTTTACAAAATTTCTTCAAAGTTTGTTTCTTGCGAGAAGATCTTGTTGTGCTTACGCACGAAGACGGTAGCCTTCTTTCTCTACGGCAGCTCGGTACGCATCGACATCAATCGGATTTTTGCTGAGGATACGTGCCTGACCACCAGCTAGAGTAACCTGCGCCCATGTTCCCTCAATACTATCGAGAGCTCGAGTCACATGATTGACGCAGTTCTGGCAAGTCATACCACCAATCTCAAATGTTTGAACATAAGGGTAATGAGATTCATCTTTGTCTTCTGGACCATCTGCAGCAGAAACCTGCTCTGTGTTACAGGTAGTAACACCTGTTCCTTCATCAGAGCAGCAGCCTTTTTTACCTGCAGCAATTCCGTAAACACGATAAACCGCAAAACCGCAAAGCGCTACAACAGCAAGAATAACAATGATATTAATTGGTGACATACAAACTTCCCTTCTGTTGCTGTTTTAGTACCCATCATTTTCTAGATTATTCAAAAAAATGATGTTTTTTCTCGCAAAATTTAACAGCAACAGTAAAAATTTTAATGAAGCTTAAGCAGAAAGCTTTGCACCAAGGCCACGAAGAGCCTCAAGAGCATCGTCATCTGGCTCAAGGTTGCAGATAAAAGTCTCAACAACGTTGACACCCTCTGCTTCAGCATTCTGCTTCCAAGTCTCCATCCAGTCGCCGGTTCCCCAGTCGTAAGAACCAAAGAGAGCGGTTGGCTCTGACCAAGCTTGCCAGCGCAATCGTTGAAGAGCTCCTCAAAATCAGGATCAAGCTCCTCATCACCCATAGCAGGGCAACCAAAAGCAAATGCATCGTACTGATCGCACATATCTGCAGAGAACTCAGAAGACTCAATAGCCTCGGTGTCTGCAGCACTTGCAAGCTCTTTTGCCATTGCCTCAGTATTGCCCGTCATGGACCAATACACAACTGCTACTTTACTCATACATTTCCTCCTTCTGTGTCCAGGTTCCCCCTGGAAAACTACACATTACTTTCAATACCTCAACAAGAAATCCAAGCACACCCCTTATGCAACCTGGCGTTTCTTGGTATTGCCATACGATGAGAGAATCTGCGCTAAAGATTCCCCTTGATAAAAACGATGCTTACACTGGTCTTCTGCATCTTTAAGTCTCTCGAGACGAAGGTGAGTTTCTTCCGTGTTGTCATAGACTTTCCAAGCACCAGTAAAAAGCTCAGACTGTCCATTCATAAAGCCCTGAACATCAGCAAGCGGATAGCCCAGTACCAGGCCAATCTCGTGCGGAAACGCGGCTTTTCTTGCGTGAAAAGCAAAAATTCTTGAACGCATGCTCTTCATCAACGCCTGCACTGACTCAGTGGAATGGCCAAAGGCAGCCAGAAACTCACAGTGCTCTGATTTGGCGAGAATATCCCCAACAAGCTCAGGTCTATAGGCAACAAACGTCACCTTTCCGCCAGAAATAGCAGAGGTAGCAAGGAGTGTGACCCCAAACAGTGAAAGCTCGTGAGTAGCGTTACATAGAAATGACCTCAACGTTGGATCAGTGCAGACGAGGCTTGCACAAGAGCTACAAGACTTATGAGAAGCAAATGAAAAGAGCGCAGCCGGCTTAACGTGAGCAATAACACCAGCAGCACAGCGAACAAATGTTGTTGCAAAATCGTGACAGAGCTCAGGAGTATACGCTCTCCCACCCTCATTGAAAGCAGGCTTTTTATCAGCGGAATAGGTATAGGGAGAAGGAACGTCTAGGAGCGATGAATTCTCAAAAGAAGTAAGACAATCCATACCGTACTTGTTCCCTTCTTAAAAATGCGCCGTCGACTAAAAGGGAGCCGACGGCGCCTGGATTCCGGACCCTTGGAGAGGGGAAAGGTTCCGGGCTGATAAAGCAATTTTGTTAGAACTAGCTCCTGTTATATAAAAACCTTAACAAGTTAACCTCTTCTAACTATTTAAAGTGTAAGCCTTAGCTAACTAAATGCAAGAGAAAACTCAAAATATTTTTTTACTTTTTGACAATTCAAGCAGAAAAAAAGCTCCCGCCTCTTACGAATAAGAAACGAGAGCTCTAACGCGATCTAAAAAAATACTTAGTTGACGCACAAGTGCGTTCTAAGCAATCTGTCCTTCAGTCAAGAGCATCTTTACCTCAGAAGGAACATTAGGGTTATGAGCTGCAGTGGTAAGCAGTGACCTTGTGTTTGCAAGCGTTACCATAAGTGTCAGAAGATTGTGCATATATGCAGCAGTACTTACGGTAATAAGACCTGCAACGCCTGCAGCAATGAAAGAGCTGTTCAGCGCAACAATCGTACGATAGTCGGCGTGAATCCTCTTCATTACCTGCTGGCCCAAAAGACGCATGATTACCAGCGATTCAAGCGAATCATTCTTAATCGAAATATCCGCAACTGCGCGAGCAATATCAGTTGCATCAGACAGAGCCAGTGAAACATCAGATACGGCTAGTGCAGGTGAATCGTTAATACCATCGCCTACCATTGCAACGGTGTAGCCCTCCTGCTGGAACTTCTTAACATACTCACACTTATCCTCTGGGAGAATCTGTGCTACATAGTCATCAAGACCAAGCTTGTTAGCAACACTTGCTGCAACGTTTTCTGAGTCGCCGGTCAGCATAACCATACGCTTAACACCAAGAGCACGGAGCTGCGTAATAGTTGCTGCTGCATCTTCCCTTACAGGATCGGTAATACAAATTGCTGCAATAAGTTTTGAATCCTCGGACATAAAGATAATGGACGAGGTTGGAGCAATCTGTGCAAGGTCGTCCTGAATTCCCTCAGGCATTGGGGTCTTCTCGTCATCAAAAATGAAGTGAGCAGAACCAATGCAGACCTCTTTGTTGTTAACCTTGGTACGAATACCGTGAGCAACAACATACTTAACCTCTGCGTGGAACTCGTCCTTGTGCTTGAGGCCACGTACCTTTGCCTCGTTCACAATTGCGCGAGCCATGCTGTGTGGGAAGTGTTCCTCAATACATGCAGCAAGACGCAGAAGCTGGTCCTCGGTGCGATCACAGAAGCTGACAATACACTCAACATGTGGAACTGCCTTTGTCAGCGTACCGGTCTTATCAAAGACGATAAGATCTGCTGCAGCGATCTTCTCGAGGTATTTTCCGCCTTTAACCGTCATGCCAAACTTGGCTGCCTCATCCATTGCGCTACCCACTGCAACAGGAGTGGAAAGCTTAATGGCGCAGGAATAGTCAACCATAAGAACGGTCATAGCCTTAGTGATGTTTCGGGTGATTCCCCAAATACCAAAGAAGGCAAGGAAGCTGTAAGGAACCAGTGCATCAGAAAGACGCTCTGCCTTAGACTGTGCGCCAGCCTTAAGCTCAGCAGACTGCTCAACCATATCAACAATGTTGTCGATACGAGACATTCCTGGAGGAGCAGTGACGCTTACCATAAGGTCACCGTCTTCAAGAGCAGTGCCAGCATAAACGGTTGAACCAGGCTCTTTGGTAACAAGGCGAGACTCACCTGTCATGGCAGCCTCGTTCATCTGGCCGATACCTTCAACAACTTTGCCGTCAACAGGAAGAACACCACCAGCACGCTGGTGCAAAATCATGCCTTTCTCAACCTCAGAGAGGGCAATCATAACGTCCTTGCCGTCAATACGAGCCCAAACGTTCTCAGAACGAGTGATTAGGCCATCACGAAGTGCAAGACGTGCTCGGCTTGCCACGTGGTTCTCCATAGCAGCAGACAACTCAAGCAGGAACATGACCGTAGATGCATCTGCCCACTCATTTCTTAGAATTGAAGTGGTGATAGCAGTTGCGTCCAAAACCTCAACGGTTAGCTCTTTTCTTAAACAGGCGCTTAACGCCTTCCACAACAAAATGGAATGGCGCGGAGAATAACGTATGCGTAGTTAGCAACTGCAGGCAGTGGCAAAGAACGCATAATCCAGCGGCGTGCGAATGTGGTCACAACCTCCATCTGGAAACGATTGTTCTCAAGAGCCATCTCAATTGAGCTGCAGAAGTCTTCAAGGCCCTGCCTCTTCTTCTCGTGGCAAGTTCAAGACGTCAAAAAGCTCCAACAGCTGCAAGTACCTGACCTCTTTTAAGAGGATCAAACCTTAGCAAGAGAGAGCCGTTTGCCATGTGAACTTCTGCGTGACGAACTCCGTCAACACGCATCAGCTCGTAGGAAATACCACGGGCTTCAGCCTCATCAATATGACCCAGGTCGCATTTTGCACGAATGCGACCTGAGATTTCATTAGTAATTGTGAAGCGCATGAATTATGCCTGTGCGCCCTCTGCGTCGACCTGCTTGGTAACTCAGCGCGGATACCCTCCTCGAGCTCAGCAAGGCGAGCGCGAACTGCAGCGTCGATCTTGGACTCACGGCGAGCCTCAGCGACAACGTCGTTAGCCTCGTCAACAACGTTCTGAGTCTCTGCGGAAACGCGGTCAGTTACGCGAAGACCATAGGCAGTTGCCTTGACAGCTGCCTTGTGAAGAGTGCCGTTAGAAGCAAGACCAGCAACAACGCCAGCAAGTGCAGCGCCACCGGCTGCGAGACACCAATTGTTCAGTTTCATAAAAATCCCCCATCTGCTTTTTGCAAATTAATCGGTTAATGACATATTGAAGATACGGGTTTTTTGACGAGAAAACAAGTGAAAATCATTACTAATTGGTTATCCTAATGAAACAATTGTACACAAGTAATTTCTTACCTGCGAAAACGTTTCCTATGGTTAGCCATGGTGTACATATAAATTTTGTGAAGAAGCTGCTCTAAGGCGTTACTTAAATATTTGATATCATGTTCATTTGGATTAACAAATTAATGAAACATAACACCTCCTCTGTGCTCTTACTATGAAATTTAAATTGTACACAATTTATTTGTGTTAAGCTAATCTAAACGGGGTACACTACCCAATACACAAAACCATCCAATGCTTCGGACAATCCGCGGCTCGTTGAAAGGAACATCATGGCCAACACCAACATCTATGACCTCTCCGTAGAAGAGCGTGACGGATCTCTTACTTCCCTCTCCTCATTTGACGGTAAGGTTCTTCTTATTGTTAATACTGCAACTGGCTGTGGTTTTACCCCACAGTATGAGGATCTTGAGCGCATTTACGCTGCTTATAAAGATCAAGGCTTTGAGATTTTAGACTTCCCTTGCAATCAGTTTGCAGACCAAGCCCCAGAGTCCGATGAAGAGATTCACCAGTTCTGCACTATGAAATTTGGCACCGATTTTCCACAGTTCAAGAAGGGCGACGTCAACGGAGAGACTGCAAATCCTCTCTTTGTGCGTCTTGCAACAGCTTTCCCCTTCCAAGGCTTTGGTAAGGGCATCAAAGCCCTTGCGCTAGATAAATTTGCAAAGGCAAACAACAAGAAGTTTGGTGACAAGGCTTATATCATGTGGAACTTCACTAAATTCCTTGTAGACCGTCAGGGAAACGTTGTTGCACGCTTTGAGCCAACCACCGATATGGCAGAAGTTGAGTCTGCAATTAAAAGCCTACTTGCGTAAGGCGAGAGGACCGATTTACTCATGAGTTCTTCTCAAAAAGAAATACAGTCCGTTGCGGCCGCTAGCACTTTTGCTAGCGGCACTTCTACACTCGACAACTCCCCCGATATCCCCGAGCTTCTCCTCAAAAACCAGCTCTGCTTCCCGCTCTACAGTGCCTCAAAAGAAGTGGTGCGAAGGTATACGCCGCTGCTTAAGCCCTTTAATATGACGTATACACAATACATTGCCATGATGGCGCTTTGGGAACATGAATCCTTGGATGTCAAAACCTTAGGTGAGCTTTTATTTCTTGATTCAGGTACTTTGACCCCACTTCTCAAAAAGCTTGAAGAAAAAGGTTTTGTCCTGCGTCAAAAAACAGGTAAAGACGGACGTCAGCTGATTGTTTCTCTTACCCAAAAAGGCAAAGACCTTAGGCGAGAAATGCAAATAGTCCCACATCAGATTGGCTCATGCGTTAATCTCTCGCCCGAAGAGGGCGCTGAACTTAAACGATTGCTTTTAAAAGTTCTCTCTAACGTTACAGAAAGCTAGATTTACTATGACCCAATCACAGGTAACTATAACCTCTTCTGAACGTGAAACCGCCATTATACGCATTAGCGCCATTGGCATTGCAGCTAATGTTGCCCTTGCGGTATTTAAGGCTGTCGTAGGCATTTTGTCTAACTCAATTGCTGTTACTCTTGATGCAGTGAACAATCTTTCCGATGCAATCTCATCAATCATTACCATTGTGGGAACAAAACTCTCTAACAAAAAGCTGATCGCGAGCACCCCTTTGGACACGGACGCATCGAATACATCACCACAACGATAATTGCCGCAATTATTATGTATGCAGGCATTTCTTCATTTATCAAATCCATCCAAGGCATCATGGATCCTGTTACTCCAGACTATAGTCCCCTATCTTTAGTCATCATTGCAGTAGCTGTGCTCGTAAAGATTATTTTGGGTCACTACGTCCGCTCTGTAGGTAATCGCGTAAACTCCGACACCCTTATTGCATCGGGTTCAGATGCACTTTTTGACGCTACACTCTCCACTTCTGTTTTAACAGCTGCGCTTATCTTTATCTTTACAAAAATTAGCCTTGAGGCATATGTAGGCGTTATTATCTCTGTGTTTATCATTAAAGCTTCAATTGAGCTGTTGCAGGGCTCCATTAAAGAAATTATTGGCATGCGTCCCGATGCAGCTCTTTCAACACTCATTTATGACATTGTGAAAGAAGACCCAGACGCTGAGGGTGTTTACGATCTTATTATCCACAACTACGGCCCAGACAGATTTGTAGGCTCATTCCATACTGAGGTTCTTGATACCACTTCAGCTATTGAGATTGATACGATGACTAGGCGTCTGAGTACAGAGATTTACAAACAGACATCAGGCAAAATAATCATTGCTGCTATTGGTATTTATGCGAGAAACACCACCGATAATCGCATTGTAAAGATGCGTACTGAAGTAACTGAAATGGCTTTAGCTCATGAAGGTGTTCTTCAAGTTCATGGTTTTATTGCTGACATTGAAAATCAATTTATGGCCTTTGATGCAGTCATTGAGTTTGGTTATGACGGCAAACAAATTGTTCACGATATTATTCATGAAGTAGAAGCAGCCTACCCTGACATGAACGTCTCGGTTCTTTTGGACCGTGATACAAGCGATCTTTCTGAACATGAAGAAGACAGAGACTTGCACTAAAAGCAAGTAAATACATCTTAAAAAGGGGCGAGCCGCTGACACCCAGAGTCAGCGGCTCGTGTTCTACGCTCGCAAGAAAGGGAGAGGGTCTTTCTCCGAGCTACGGGAACCTGAAAAAAGCAAGCAAGTAAATTGCTTAAAAAACATAGTAAGTTAACCGAGGTAAACTTACAAGAATCTTTTCAGTTTTTTTATCTAATTTCGTAAACTCTACAAAAAGTTAGACTAAGTTTACATGTCTATGGATTTTTATCTAAAAACAGTAAGAAAGACCAAGATACCAGTAATGAAAAATCTCCCGCACCGAATTGATGCGGGAGATTAGGTTAGCATATCAGTTAGCAGTACTTTATGCTTTTGCTACTTCATTAAGGCTGGTAAGAATCTTATCGTCCTTCTTATCCCACTTTGGAGCTGGACGGAAGAGCTGGAAGAGAATTGCCGCCAAGAAGATGAAGGCAATAACAGTCCACACACCAAAGGAACCAAGGACAAAGAACTCCCAGAACTGATTGATCATCAGGCCAACAATCCATGCAAATACGCACTGATAGCCAATAGCAAACCAGAACCACTTAGAGTCGTTCATTTGTCGACGAATAGAACCTACTGCAGCAAAGCAAGGTGCGTCAAGCATATTGAATGCAACAAATGCGCACATTGCACCAACGTGAAGAATGCCACCAGCATCGGTGAACATACCAGCGAAGCAGACCACATAGTAACGGACTTCTCGCTTGCATCACCAAGACCGTAAAGAACACCAAAGGTAGAGACAAGGTTCTCTTTTGCGATCAGAGCAGAGATGGAAGCTGCAGTTGCCTGCCAGTTTGCAAATCCAAGAGGAGCAAAGATAACGCCGATGAAACCACCAACAGCTGCAAGCAGGGAGAAGTCCATGACATTCTCAGGAGCGCCCTCAATGCCTGGAAGGTAACCAAAGACGCCGTTTGCACCATCCCAGGTTGCCCAACCAAAGTTGGAAAGAACCCAGATACCAATAGCTGCTGCGAAGATGATGGTACCAGCCTTGAGGATGTATGCAGAGATACGCTCCCAAACGTGCATTGCCCAAGACTTGATAGAAGGCATGTGGTAATCAGGAAGCTCCATAACAAATGGTGCAGGCTCGCCCTCAAATGCCTTAGTCTTCTTCAGCATGACTGCAGAAATAACAATCATTGCAACGCCAAGGAAGTAGAAAGCAGGAGCAACCCACCAAGCAGAAGAGCCACCAATAAGAACACCCATAACCAAAGCAATGATTGGCTGCTTTGCGGAGCAAGGAATCATGGTGGTGAGCATTGCAGTCATACGGCGGTCCTTCTCGTTCTCAATGGTACGAGTAGAAAGAACGCCAGGAACACCACAGCCAGAAGAAATCAGAAGTGGAATGAAGGACTTGCCGGACAGGCCAAAGCGACGGAACACGCGGTCCATAACAAAGGCAACACGGCTCATGTAACCGCAGTCCTCAAGGAAGCACAGCATGACAAACAGAACAAGCATCTGTGGGATAAAGCCAAGGACAGAGCCAACGCCGCCGATAATACCGTCAACTACAAGGCTAGTGACAACGGGGCTTGCGCCAGCACCCTGCAAGAGCACCGCGAGCAAGAGTAGGAATACCTGGGACATACATGCCGTACTGAGAAGCATCTGGCTCAGTAGCAGCGCCTTCAACAGCAGTCTTAAAAGCCAGCGGCAGTTACGCCACCAAGAGTCTGGAGTTCCTGACCCTCAGCAAGAATTGGTTTGCCGTCAGCGTCAAGCTTAAGAGGATTGTCGTCAGTATCAACGAAGTTGCCATCCTCGTCATGAACTGGTGCGCTCAGAGCAACAACGTTCTTCTTGGCAGTCTCTGCCTCAAAGCTGGTGATAGCGTCAGAATCCCACTGTTTAGCTTCGATTGCAGCACGAACCTCAGTGGTATCAATACCAGCCTCGTCAGCTGCGTTGAGATAAGCGTCGATCTGGTCACCATAGTGATGAGAGTCAAACTCATCTTTTGCCTCATTGTACTCGGCGTCGCCGATACCCATGAAGTGGAAACCCTTGTCAAACAGGTTGTCGTTGACCCAGTCAGTAGCTCCCGTACCAACAGTAGAGATGGAGATGAAGTACACAAGAGCCATGATGATAACGAAGATTGGAAGACCGAGGATACGGTTAGTAACAACGCGGTCAATCTTCTCGGAAGTGGTCAGCTTCTTTGGAGCCTTCTTGACACAAGCTGCCATGACGCCAGCGATCCACTCATAACGGTCAGAAGTGATGATGGACTCAGCATCGTCATCGCGAGACTGCTCAACTGCAGCAATGATCTTCTCAAGCTCAGCGGTCTTCTCGGCAGAAAGGTTAAGAGGAGCAATTGCATTTGCATCGCGCTCAAAGACCTTAATGGAATACCAACGAGATAGAGTTGCAGGAGCAAGGCCCTCGATTGCAGTTGCAATCTTGCCAAGAGCCTCTTCAACCTCTGGGGTAAAGCACTTAACACCCTCTGCAGGAGTTCCCTCCTGGCCGGCCTTAATTGCAGTCTTTACCAGAGTGTCAATGTTCTTGTTGCGAAGTGCAGAAACCTCAATAACCTCAACACCAAGCTGCTTGGAAAGCTCCTTGGTATCAATGACGTCACCGGACTCCTTGAGCAGGTCAACCATGTTAAGACCAAGGATAACTGGGCGACCAGCCTCAAGAATCTGAGTAGTCAGATAGAGGTTACGCTCCAGGTTGGTAACATCGAGAAGGTCAATAATGGCGTCTGGGCGCTCATTAATGAGGTAGTCACGAGATACCTGCTCCTCAGGTGAATAAGGAGACAGAGAGTAAATACCAGGAAGGTCGACAAAGGTGACGTCCTTATCGGCACGCCAATTTGCCTGCTTCTTCTCAACAGTAACGCCTGGCCAGTTGCCGACGTAGCCATTTGAGCCCGTAAGCTCATTGAATAGGGTGGTCTTACCGCAGTTTGGGTTACCTGCAAGACCAATAATAGTCTTTGTGCCATTAGGCTTCCTCTACCTTGTGAACGTCTACTACTTCAATGCTTGCAGCTTCATCCTTGCGGATAGAAAGCTCGTAGCCACGAACTGTGAGCTCAATTGGGTCTCCCAGTGGTGCTACTTTCTTGACGTAAACCTCAGTGCCCTTAGTAAGGCCCATGTCCATGATGCGACGTTTCACGGCGCCTACACCCTTTAGCGCAGCAACCGTGCAACTCTCCCCCACCTTAACTTCTTTCAGAGTTGCCATAACCTTCCTTTCATCGAAACACGTATTAAAAGCCGCGGGTTTTACCAGCAGCGCAATACAACAAAGTGTTTAGAGCGGAGAAACCATGATGTGCGACGACATCTGACGGTTCAGTCCAAGTCGTGCACCCTTAACGCTAACAATAACGTCGCCGTTGACTCGTGAAATAACCTTTACCTCGGCGCCCTCAACAAAACCAAGTGTTGAGAGGTGCTGGCGAAGATCAGAAGCACCCTTAACCGTTACAATCAGCGCAGTCTCTCCCTCACCAAGCATGGCAAGAGGAAGAACTGGACCAGAATTCGCAGGACCCTGTGAGGTCTTTTCTGTATCCATGCATCCCCCCAAATAACGTAGGCAAACTAAGTTTGCTCTTTCGAACTTTTACTTCATTAGTATCAACTAAAAGTTAAGGTAATTCAACTTTCATTTAATAATTAAAGTAAAAATAAGGCGAGAAACTCTGTCTACCAGTGTTTTCTCGCCTTGTAAATATTGCAACTTTATTTCAGGTAATCCTAGTTTTACGTAAACATAAACGTTTGTTTGCTCAAGCTTACGGCAAGCTGTGTGACATCAGCCCGTATTCTGCAGACCTGCGGCAACACCAGACACGGTGCACAAAATCAAATACGTAATGTTTGCACGTTCCTCTGGAGTAAGCATGTCATCCCTTATACGAAGCTCAGATAGGGCATGCACCTGCGTAACCGAGAGAATATTAACAAATGGCAGACGCAGGCGGATAACAGGACCAAGCACACGACGGTTCTCCAACGGCCACTTATTTCCCGTAATATCCAGCACCCACTTACGTGTGAGAGCCATCTCGGAAAGAACCATCTCTGAAAGTTCAGAGCGATCACCCAGAGCCAGATAAAGTCTTGCAATACGAGCATCAATTTTGGAGATTGACATCTCAATGTTGTCGATAAACGTAGTGAACAGCGGCCACTCTCTGTATGCCTCACGGAGGCGTTCGATATCCCCTACTGCCTCGCAGGCACTGCCCAGTCCGTACCAAGCAGCCAGGTTGATACGAGCCTGTGACCAGGAGAAAATCCATGGAATTGCACGCAAGTCATCAAGAGACTTGGCGCCCAGGCCACGTTTGCAGGTCTTGAACCAATGGGAAGAAGACCAATCTCTGTCAGAGGAGTAACAACCGAGAACCACTCAGCAAAGCCATCGGAGTGAATGAGCTCCAAGAAGCGCTGCTTGGAGGCCTTATCAAGCTCAGAAGCGAGTGAGGCAAACTTCACGTCTGTCTGAGTATTCTTCTGCTCAATAGAAGGGGCCATCTGAAGCAGTGTTGCTCCTGCAACAGACTCTACGTGACGGCGAGCAAGTGTTGGATCTCCATAACGAGCAAAGATAACTTCTCCCTGCTCGGTAAGTTTAAAGCGACCGTTTACTGATCCCTTAGGCTGAGACAAAACAGCACGGTTTGCAGGACCACCACCACGACCAACAGCGCCGCCGCGACCATGCATCAAGATAAGGTCAATAGAGTTCTTCTCTGCCCACTCTGCCAAAGCAGCCTGAGTCTTATGCAGTACCAGCGTTGCCGTAGTTGGTCCTTCATCCTTAGAGGAATCAGAATAGCCCAACATAACCTCAAGCTTGCGGTCTGTCTGAGCAAGACGTGCCTGCACCTCAGGAAGTTGAATTACCTGGTCAAGTGTGGCAACAGCATTCTCAAGGTCTTCAATCTGCTCAAAAAGCGGAATAACGTCTAGAACAGGAACATCCTCTTCATTTGCAAACGCAAGACGTGCAAGTTTGTAGACATTCTCAACATCCTGAGCGGACTGTGTGAACGAAATAATATAGCGGCGAGCAGCGTTGATACCGTTCTTCTTTTGAATTGAACCAATGGAGCGGAAGGTATCCAGCACTTCTTGCGTCATAGCATCAAGCCTGGCGGGTTTCTCAGCAGTTGATGGATGCGCCTCAAGATCAGCAAGTGCACGCTTGTGCACCAAAGAGTGCTGACGGAACTCCATCTCTACCAGGTGGAAGCAAAGGTCTGGGCCTGCCAAATAAGCTTCTGAACAGGACCGTAGGCAATACGATACGCTCCTGCCTGGGCCAGGGAGTCTTGAATAACGCGCAGGTCAGCAATAAACTCTTCGGCGTTTTGATACATAAGATCAGCATTGCGCTCAATGGTGGCACTGAGTCGACCAGAAATAACGCGCATAGCCGCGCGATGCAGCTCAGATCCAGCCTTATCAATAGCCCCAGAGGTCAGGGCCTGGCTCATTTCTACCTGCTGTGCCCAAAGATTGACAAGCGCAGGCGAAGCTGGAGTAGAAATACCATCAAGCGTCAAGCCTCGACTGACTTCCTTGGTAGCCCGAGCCAGTGCCTGCAGTACGTGTACACGGTACTTCTCGGCAACTTGGCGAGAAACCAGAGCAGTAACATTAGGGTTACCGTCGCGGTCGGAGCCAATCCAGCTACCTGGACGGAAAAATGGTGGGCAGACAGGCGACACACAACCAGCGTTTTCTCCCAGCACCCAGTTATCAAAGCGGCGATATACCGAAGGAACCATCTCAAAAAGAGTGGTGTCAAAAATGTTGAGGACAGTATCTGCCTCCTCCAAAGGAGTTGGCTTTTTATGACCGATAGGAGACGTACGGAATAGGCCGTCAATCTCTTGCAGCATGCGACGCTCGTTTTCCACACGAGCAGGACCACCAAGCCTCTGACGCTCATCAAGAAGCTCTGAGATGGTACGGATTCGGCGCTCAACGTTTTTACGACGAGCCTCAGTTGGATGCGCGGTAAAGACGGGGTGGAACTCAAGACGATTAAGACGTGCTTTTGCCTCTTCTTCACCGCACTCGTCAATAAGCTGTCTATATGCAACGGTTATCTCATTGATGGGGTCTTCTGCAGAAGATGGATCAACAGAAGCCTCACGAGAGCGCAGGCTGGTAACGCGATAATTCTCTTCACAAAGATTTGCTAAGTGGAAGAAAGTTACAAATGCGCGCATGAGAAGCACGGAGTCTTCCATGCTTAGGCTGTCAATGGTAGAAGCAAAACGCAGAAAAGCATTAAGCGATTCCTTCTCTGAATCTACTTTGAGTACCGCATTGATTGCCTCAAGCAGCAAAGGTGCGCGAGTTGTAGACAAATCATCTGGTCCGGCTTTAATTGCCTCAACCAACAACGTGTCAAAACTAGTAAGAAGATCTGGATTGTACTCAGCAAGCACTTTTCTTACCAAACGCAAAAAGAAGGTAAGGTTATCACGCAGAGGAGCTGGCGCTTTAAGCGCTTGAATAAGGGTACGAGCAGCAGCAATCTCATTCCCGCGTCGTTCAAGAAGCGACTGAGCTACTTCAGGAGTTGTTGCACCATCGATGGGTTTCTCGTCAAAAGAAGCATTGCTGGACTCTAGATTTGAATCTTGAGGATTGCCTGCCATGCTCATCCTTTCCCACATGACTCAGAATACGTACTATCTACCATACCCTTTTGTAACAATCTTCGCACGATTGTTTGTCAATCTGTTACCTAATGTACATCGTGGACTACAATCGATATAACAAATAAAAATTGATATATCAAAGTTTCTGGCCACGTTAAAGAAGATTTTAGGTTTTACATGCTCAATCCATTCAAGAAAAGTCGTACTGCGTACAACAATTCTTCCGTACATAAGCAGGTAGAGCGTCTTCGCACACCTCGCTATGAGCTTGATGACTCGCGCGCAAACGGGGGTCAACCTGGCATTGTGGTTACATGGTGGACCAGGCTTCTCTCTGCCGTGGTCTCTGGCGATATTGCTAATCAAGACGAGCAATACTTGGCACATCAAACGTCCCAGGATTATCTCTTCAATGCACTTGGACAAGGTGCCTGGGGTGCACTTTTCCCGCTTTTAACTGTTGTTTGCTCCCAGCTTGTTGGCATTGAACAAGCAGGACTTTTCTCCATGGCTTTTGTTGTGGCAACGCTTTTGTTATTTATTGCCCAATACGGTGTTCGCACGTATCAAGTTTCCGACATAGCTGAACAACGTAGTTTTTCTGATTACCAGATTCAACGCGCAGCTACCGTTGTTGTCATGGTACTAGCAGGTCTTATTTGGTGCTTCTTTAAAGGATACACCGAGCCCATGTTTTCTATCTGCACGGGAGCTTTGCTCTTTAGGGCGGTTGACGGTATGGCTGATGTCTACGAAGGTCGTCTTCAGCAAAAAGACAAACTCTACCTCGCAGGACTCAGCCAGGCTCTTAGGTGTAGTGCCAGTTTTATTCTCTTTACTGTTGTGTTGTTTGTTACCAGAAATCTTGTTTGGGCAAGCTGGAGCATGGGTATTTGTGCCCTTATCACTCTGGTATTTGTTTCTGCTCCCCTAGCTATTCTTGAGACCGATAAAAGCGTGCGCATCAAACTTGCAAACATTAAAGATATCTTTGTACAGTGCTGGCCTCTCTTTTTAGCACTTTTCCTCTACAACCTTATTGACTCGCTGCCAAAATTTGCCATGGAAGGCACGCTTTCTTACAGCAATCAGCTGTACTTCAACGCACTTTATTTCCCAGCTCACACTATTTTGATGATCTCTACGCTCATCTACAGGCCACAGCTCTTTAAGCTTGCCAGTCTGCTAGAAACCTCTATCCACAATCCTGCTAGCAAGAAGCGCTTTGGCGTAATGGTACTTGCCCTGTTTGGAGCCATCGCGGTAGTCACCGCAGGTACTGCAGCATTTGTTGAGTTTATTGGCATCCCTCTTAACAGTTTCTTGTACGGCGTTGATTTTGAGCAGTATCGCGGACTCGCACGCATTATGGTAGCCACCGGCGGCCTTTGTGCTGCGATCGACTTTTTGTACCAGCTCATCACCATCATGCGAGCTCAAAAGGCAGTTACGCGCGCATACCTCATTTCATTTGTTGTATCCATCCCTATTATCTGGATGATGGTCAGCTTTACTGGTCTTAACGGCGCAGTTATTGGTAGCTTCTCCTCTATCCTCATCCTCTTCTTGCTGCTCATTAGCGAATACGCTGTAGCACGCCTAAAGAGCTAACCAACGTGGTCAAGACTGAAGAGCCATAAACTACCCCGTTTTCTAACGCAAAATCCCTCTGCTCCATACATTGGAACAGAGGGATTTTAATGCATATAGCGAGAAACCCGTCTGCTAGAAGGGTTTCTCGACAATGAACTTAGAAGGAACAAGCGCCGCCGATAGTGCAAGCAGCTGCTGAAGAACCGTCGTCTGAATCATCGTTTGAACCAGAAACATGGAAGACCTCGGAGAGGTAGTTAATGATGTCGCCGGACTCATACATTGCCTTGCCGTCAATGAACAGACATGGAACCTGACGCTTGCCGCCAACCTCAATGAGGCGCTCGCGAGCTGCGTCATCAGCAACAATGTCATGCATAGGAAGCTCAATGTTGTTCTGCTCCATGAAGGACATAACCTTGTGGCAGTATGGGCAGGTTGGCTTATAGAAAAGCTCAAGATTCTGAGTAGCCATAAAAACTCCTTTTGTTAGTAATTACTACTACTTTGTCTATACCCACCATAGCGTAGTTGTTTCACATGTTTTGGTTGTAGAGGCTAAGTCGGAGAAAACTCTAGAAAAATCGATATCTAGCATGTCATATAATTCTTCATAACTCTTTTTTGCTTCTTCTGGAGCATCATCTTTAATGTGATATCCACGACCATCTTCAAAAAAGAAATCATCGATACCTTCATCTTCTGGCGTTGTATACCAATCGCGATTACTTAAGAAGTACGGAGGTTCAGGAAAAGTCATAATTATCCAATCAGCCACAACTTTACTAATTTTGTACAAACTATCGTATAGCGCTAGTTTACTCGTACGTAATGAAAACTGCTTAACAGAAGCAATAAATAGACACTCGTGGAATAAAAATAGCCGCACAAGGCGGCTATTAATAGTTGATGGTGCCAGCAACCAGGATCGAACTGATGACCCCCGCTTTACGAGAGCGGTGCTCTACCAACTGAGCTATGCTGGCGTGCAAAAGCGCGCTAACAACTATACGGGCAAGACCTCTTTAATTCAAGCAAGAATATTAAAGAAGCCCGAGAACACCACGAACAAGGCGCTCAAGATCATCTGCGTACTTCTCGGATGCCTCTTGAACACTCTTATGCGTGGTTCCGTGAGCTCCAGCTGGGTTTGCTGCAAGCGTCAAAGCTAACACGTTCATATCAAGTGCTCGGGCCATAATAACCTCAAGAGCTGTGGAAACACCAACGTATGAGACGCCAAAGCTACGAAGCATAGCAACCTCTGCTGGAGTCTCAAAGTTTGGTCCCAAAAGACCAGCAAAAACACCCTCGCTGAGCTCAATCTTAAGGTCATCTGCTACGCCACGTGCAAGCGTTCTTAGATAAGGCGAGAAAGCGTCATTCATATCAACAAATGGGGTTTCAACATCACGAAGTCCCGCCCACTCTGCAAGCGGATTGGTTCCCGTGAGGTTAATCTGATCAGTAATAACGCCAAGGCCAGTCTTTGCGTTTCCAGAAACAGCACCTGTTGCACCTGCAAAAATAATGTCTTTGCAGCCCAGGTGATGGGCATGCTGAACAAGAGAGGTTACCTCAGCTGCAGAATAACCCTGATAGAGATGTACGCGACCAGGATAAACAACTACAGGCACGCCGTCGATAGTACCAATAGTTGCCTCAAAGCTGTGGCCAGCCATAGGAGAAGCGTCAACAGGGAAACCTGGAATGTCACGATAATCAATACGACGAACTGGCTTTACCAAATCAGCAAGGTGGCCAAGTCCGGTTCCCAAAATAAGAGCAACCGGATGCTCAACAGATGGGCTTACATTCTCAATGGTTTTCTCGGTAACCACGCAAATCCCCTCCTCTAAGAGGTGACGAGTGAGTGTTCCCTCGCCAGAAACAAGCTTTCCTGAGTACGTACCATCATAAATCTCATGCACGCCACAAGACGGGCTCTTTGCCTTCAAAACGGCGAGCGTGATGTCAGAAGACGTAACAGCACTAAGAGCAATCTTAGATCCACGTTCAAAATCTTCTGTAACATCCGAGCCATCCTTGAGCCAAACACGTCCTTCTCGCTGTTCCGCGGGCGGACGAGGCACAGGAAGGCCCGAGGAAGTCTCGGGGCAGATCTTGGTAACGTTTACTTTTTGAGCCAATCTTTGTACTGCAGAAACAGGCTGGCCCCTCCGTCATATCTGACGGGGAGGCCAAGTAAACAAGCGCTAATAGCAACTTTCATTGCTTTTCAAATCCTAGAGAGCAAGAGAGTAAACAGCAATAGATGCCTTACCAAGAATCTCGTTGATCTTCTGTGACCACTCCTGAGATGCCTTGCTTGCAACAGCAGAGTACTTGCTCATTGCAACCTGATAAGCGGTCTGGGCAGCTGCATAAGAGGCGGAATCGTTGGAGATTGAGTAAGCAGAGAGCTGCTTGTAGTAATCGCCATCCTGGGAAGCCCAAGTGTTGTTCTTAGCGTCCCACTCATCGCCAGCAAGACCAATGATGTACTGAGCGTACTCCTGGCTTGTAGTCTCAGAGTTGCCGTCCTCAGGTGCAGTTGGTGCCTGTGGAGCATCTGGAAGCGTTGTAGTCAGAACGCTATCACGATACTTCTTCATGATGACAGCATCATGGATGAGCTTCTTTGCAACATCTTCAGAGAGCTTGTATGCAGAAGCAACCTGGCTAACATCAGTAGTCTTGAAGTTGGTCTGCATGTAATTGTTGACCTCGTCATCAGTGACGGTAATACCCTTGCTCTGAGCCTCAGCAACAACAAGAGCATTGCGAACATAGCCAATGATCTTATCGGCTGCTGGAACAGCATAGGTGCCGTCAGACTGCTTTGCTGCGTCAAGACCGGAAGTGTTCTCAATAACCTCACGAGCAGTTACTTCTTTGGTCTGACCGTTGTAGGTATAAGAAGCAATAGGAGTGTTGAGCTCACCCTCAGAAAGTGTGGTGCGACCGTTCAAAGAACCAGTAGCTCCGCCACCGCCCAGAAGGAAGCGACCGATGACAATACCAAGAGCAAACAATACAACTGCGCCTACTCCGATAAAGATCTTTGAGTTCTTTTTTACATCAATAGATGGCATATCCTTGCCTTTCATCGCTTAATGCAACTATGCGTACATAATACAAACCTGTAGTTTACTCTTATTAGCATGCATAAAACATACAACCAGTAAACTCCCCCGTTTGCACACAGTCGTTTACATGCAAAACAAACTATTTGGTAGCTGCAACAATCTCTTCCGAATACTGTTTGATGTATCCAGTGGCATTTTCTGCATCAAACTTCATGCGCTGAGACAATGCCTTCTTAACATCCTTAGAAATAGTTCCGTGTGCTAAGGCGAGAAGACCCTGGAGCATATCATGGTACTCAGCATCTCCGTGATAGCACTGAACCGCCTCATCCAGAAGTGGCCATGCCTCGTCAGAATGCTTTGCAGAAGTTGCTCCATACTGACAGAGGAACAAAAATGCTGCGAGACGCACTGTTGCTGAGTCATCGTCAAACAGAGAAGCCTCAGCAGCATCAAATGCCTTAAAGACCTGATCACCAAAATGCTCACTCAGATTGGCAAGCGCATCAAGCACTTCCCAACGAGTCTGTGCTTCTGGCCTATACAGTGCATCAATAAGAGAATCAATGTGCTCTTCAAAGGCAAGAGGAGAAACATGGGCCAGCTCCGCAAGCTCATGAGACGCATCTTGACGAGCGCGTCTACTAGCATCAGACAAAGCAATGACCAGCGCATTCACTTTTTCATCTGTGCCATAGTTGGCTTTTTAGTAGCTTTCTTAGCAGGTTGCTTTTCTTCTTTTGGCGCCTTTGTAGAGCCCGCTTTTGCGGTTGCCTTAGTTGAAGCCTTTTTTGGCTTCTGAGCAGTTTCTTTCTTTTCTGCCATGAAACCTAAATCCTCTCTAAAACACCCTTTATTCTCTAAATCCGTCTACGACAACGGTGCCGCTTTTTTGATCCTCATGAATTTTAATAAATCCAAGGCTCGATGCTTCACGTAAAAGAGAAGTAAACGAACGATATCCATAAGTTGCCTCAGCAAACTGTGGACGCTTCCTTCGCATAGTCTCTTTTAAACGAGACGCATAAATAAATGTCTCGCTTTCGCGCTCCAAAGACTCGATGGTCTCAAATAAGAGCTGATAGCAGTCGTGTTTCTCGACAGGTACCTTCTCTTTAAAGTCTGGAATTCTGCCAGAACTCAAAATATCCTCGTAGAAGATAAACTCGTCACAAACTTCAGCAAGAAGCGAGCTGGTAGACTCCTTCATACCAACGCCAATGACTGTTTTACCAGCCTCTTTAAGCTTTGCCACAAGTGGCGAGAAGTCCGAGTCACCAGAAAGCACAGCAAAGGTGTCAATGTGGTCTTTAGTAAGACACATCTCAACAGCGTCTACCGCAAGTCTAATATCGGCAGAATTCTTGCCGGTATAAGCCCTATCTGGAATCTCAATGAGCTCAATACCAAGCTCATGCAGGGGTGTAATAGCATTTGGGAAGCGCTGCCAATCGCAGTATGCACGCTTGGCAGTAATGCGTCCCTTATCAACAAGCCTCTCCATAATGAGCTTCATCTCTGGAAGATGGCCTGGCTCTTGATGACCGTTTCTCTTTCTTTTGCCTGTTCCTAGTGCCAAATTTTCATAATCGATGAAAACCGCAATAGAGCTCTGAGGAGTAGAAATATCACTCATAATCGGGGTTCCTTTGCGGCTAGCACTTAGTGGCAGCAGTGGCCGTCATGACCGTGCTCGTGACCTTCATGCTCATGATGATGTCCGTGACCATGGCACTCACACTCGTGATCACCATCTTCATGGTCGTGACCACAGCAGCACTCGTGCTCACCCTCATCTTCCTGGCTCTCAAGAAGCGACCAGTCAAGACCAGCTGCAGTGCTCGTAGCCTCATCAGCGTAAAGCAGTGAGATTGCCTGAGTACCCTTGCGAGCGCCACCAATCTGGCAAAGCATGTCATACAGGGTAAAGGCGGTCTCTGCACCAGGAAGCGTAATCTCAAGGTCCTCAGACTGAGCAAGCGCAAGCGCAATATCCTTGCGGAAGTGCTCAGCCAAAAATCCTGGTTGGAAGTCTCCCTCAAGCGACTTAGGAGCAAGCTCTTTAAGTGCGCGAGAAGAACCCATGCCACTAGCAACAACCTCAAGCATCTGCTCAACGTCAAGTCCACCCTGCTCTGCCAAGGCCATTGCGTCTGCATAGCCAATCATGCATGATGCAAGAGATACCTGGTTACAAAGCTTTGCGGTCTGTCCTTTACCAGCACCACCCATGCAGAAATCTTTGCAGAGAAGGTCTCGAGAAGAGCGCGTACTGGCTCAACGTCGTTCTCAGTTGCGCCGACAATCAGCGTGAGAGTACCGTCCTGAGCACCCTTCTGGCCGCCCGTAACTGGACAGTCAAATGCATGCTTTCCCTCAACCTCAGCAGCATCGTGAATATCACGAGCAAGCTGAGATGAAGAAGTGGTCAGATCAATAAAGTATGCGCCCTTCTTAGCAACGCGGATAAGACCATCTGTTGCCAAGTAAACATCTTCAACATCAGTTGGATAACCAACCATGGTAAAGACAACGTCAGCGTCTTTTGCAGCATCTTTCACACTCTCTGCAGCGTGAGCGCCCAACGAGACAAGCTTATGCGCTTTCTCTGGTGTTCTGTTGTAAACAGTAACATCATAGCCAGCAGAAATAAGGTGCTCCGCAATAGGAGCGCCCATAATGCCTGTTCCAATAAAAGCAACCTTTGCATTCTTGCTCAGTGCCATGTATGAGTCCTTTCAGACTGAAATAAATATACAAACTGGGGCCGCTCCAAAGAGCGACCCCATACCTTGTACCCGTTAATTAGATTTACGAACCCTGTTAGCAATTCGGTCAGAAAGCGAAAGCTTCTCGCGGCGATCAGTGCCCCAGAAGACAATAGCTACCATGCCTGGGCCAACGTGAGCACCAATGACTGGTCCTACCTGGCTATGAATAATGGTAAGTCCCTCGCAGCCCTTCTCTTTACGAATCTGAGCCTCAAGCCAATTGGCGTCCTTCTGTGCGTCTGCAGAAATAATGCCAACAGGAAGCGAGGTGTCATGAGAATAGCTATCTCTAAAGTCCTGGATAAGAGACTTGAGTGCCTTCTTACGGCCTCTGCACACTGTCTTGACGGTAAGGGCTCCTGTTGAGTCATAGGTAAGCTCTGGCTTTACATCAAGCTTGCCACCAATATTTGCTGCAGCAGCAGGAATGCGACCGCCCGCAGCAAGAGCATCCAAGGTCTCAAGTGTTAAGTAGCCATGAATATAGTTACGCGCATCTGCTGCCCACTCGGCAATCTCTTTTGCCGAGAGACCCTTATTGGCCTGATGTACTGCTCAAGACCCAAAAGCTGAGCTGCGGACGAAGGTGCACCATTGTCGACTACGTAAATCTCAAAGTCTGGGTATTTCTCTCTTACCATATCTGCTGCTTGCTCAGCTGCATAGTAGGATGAAGAAAGCGCAGAGGTAAAGCAAAGATATACCGTTGGAGTGCCCTGCTTTGCAGCACGCTCAAAGACCTCGAGGTAATGACCAGGAGTAATTGCAGAGGTGGTGTAGCGCAGCTTTTTATCTTTGCGCATGCCCTCAAAGAACTCATGTGCACTGATGCTCTTCCAGCCGTCATCATAGTGCTCTCCATCTGGTCCCACATAAGGGAACTGGATGATATCAACACCTAACTGTTCAGCAATTCCTGGAGCAAAGTCTGCGCAGGAGTCCATGATGATTCGAACGTTACTGGGCTTATGATATGCAGCTGAAAGCTCAGTAGGCTCAAGGTCTTCAAAGGCAACCTCGCTGATTTCTTCTTCGGCCTTATCTTTTTTATTGAACATCTGGTTCCTCAATCTTAGGTTTGATAATTCCGTATCCACCATTTTTACGATGGTAAATGACATTAGTCAAACCAGTGGAAGAATTAACAAAGACATAAAAATCATGGCCGAGAAGGTCAGTTTGGACAAGCGCCTCCTCTTCTGTCATTGGCTCAAGATCAATGTATTTCTCGCGAACAAGCTGGTCATCAAGGTCTTCAGCTGGAATCTCAATGAGATTGGCAAGATCTTCTTGTGTAAGAGCAACTCCGCGCTCAGACTTTACATGATGACGGCGCTCAACAACTTTGTCTTGTACTTGCGTAGCTGTCTGGAGACTTTTTCTGCTGCTTCATCAATAGCCACATACATATCATCAGAGCTAGCAGTGACACGAACAACATTGTTACGAACAAATACCGTAACCTCAGCTGTCTTTCTATCTGGATTTGAAGGGTTTTTGTCTACTCTGAGAACTACATCGCAAGACATAGGAGTGATGTCAAATACTTTAAGAGCATCACCGATCTTCTGGTCTACGTGTGTGCGCAAAGCCTCAGAAATACTTACCTTGCGTCCCGAAATCTTGATGTCCACCATGGGAGCCTCCTATCGGATACACGAGACATCTTCTATCTGATGTCTGTATAACAACAATACCCATTTGTCGGTCAATCATTCCATAAAAAGTTGAATTGAGCGGTAAACGGTTAGAGACTATTTCTCTTTATGTGCAATTAATTTTGCTCAGAGGAAGATGTAGCTGAATCAGCACTGGTAGATTGTGTAGAAACTTCTACAAGACCAGAAATCTTGTTGGTAGTTGAGAGGTGTGGCAAGGTGCCAACCCATTTATTTCTGATGACTCCCTCTACTCCATTAGCTTGGATAGCCGAAAGAGCTTGTTGGATTTGCGTAGCAAGCGTCTTATTGCTTGTTGCTACAGAAATGCCAATCGTAGTAGGAACATCAACAACACCAACCATAGAAATATCTTTATTTGCTGCTAGATAGGCACCGGCATACGCATCGCAGGCCACATAATCAATGGAGCCATTTTCAAGTGCTTCAAAAGCATCATTTAAGTTAGAAAAGCCCTGTACAGACATACCGGTGAGCACCTGACCCATTGCTCTCTCGGACAAAGAGCCCGTTTGAACGCCAACGGACTTTCCACTCAAACTATCAGCAGTAATGTCTGTTTCTGAACCCTTATGGAAAAGAGCTGTTGCAGACTCAGCATAACCAGAAATCAACGTACTTGTTGAATCCTCACCGCTTCTAACATCCATGACAATATCGCAGCCTGCTTGCAAACCATCGACCGGACCATTTACTGACACAAACTTAACGTCTACGCCCAACTGATCTGCAATCGCAGAGGCCACTTCAACGTCAATTCCTTGCAGCGTTCCGCCTTCCGAGGCCACAATCATAGGAGCGGTCACTGACTGTGTGCGCAAACCAACCGTAAGAGTTCCAGCCGTATGCAATGCAGAATCAGGAATCTTCTGCTGACGGGTTTCTCGCTTCTCTTGGATTGCCTCTTGCACTGACTTGACGTGGAACCATTTATCCAGATTAATGTTGATAGGACCAATGGAGCATCCTGTTAAAACAACAGCAAGTGCTATAAGAAGTAACACCTTAAGAGAACTTTTACCGCGCGTCATCAGAACTCCTTCTTCTATTCAGGCGTCTTTTCAGCTGACCTGGTATTTGACCCCACACTCGCATACTGGAACGTTTGCTTTGCTGCCGCAGCAGCTCCACTAGTAGTTCTCTCGCCTGCGAGACCCTTTGTCTCTTTGATATAACAGGCGGTATGTCTTACTTCTAGGACGAGCCATGATCGTTTACGTGCGCACACGCAAACTTACGTGGATCCCTTTGACCTCGTCTGTCATGGACTAAAAGCTCACGGAGAACTTCGCAACCACAGACCTGAAAAGACTTTTCAAGTATAGCCGTTTGCAACCATAGGTAACTCACCATACGCGAGCTAATGCGCCTACGGTTACAGAATGCACGCCTGCGGCACAAAGTACTCTAGTGGCTTCTCTAATTGAAGCTCCCGTAGTTACAACATCATCTAAAAGTAAAATATTTGATTGATTAACCGGCACAGTACAAGCGATACTTCCTTTCAAATTTATTTGCCTTTGAGCGGATGAGAGTGTTCTTTGGTCCTTTGCATGAGGACGTATAAGCACGTCGTACAAAGGCAGACCTGTAAGCTGGCAAAACGATTGAGCTACAAGTTCCATATGATCAAAGCCTCTGCGCGCGTACGCTTCTGCAGTTGCTGGAATAAAGGAAACGCCATCAATTTTTGAACTATCAAAGCGAGAGGTACCGTCACGAGCTTTCCATGCTGAGGCTTCTTCAAGCGCGCACAACATAGCTGCAGCAATTACCGGTGCCAGTCGAAGCTCGTGTCCATCCTTAAGCGTCAAGATCAACCGTGCAGGAGGGCCCTTAAATCCCATGGCACAAATGACCGCTCTACTCTCCCACTGAACAGGTCGTTTCTTTTTATCTGCACACTCTGAACAAACAAGCTTCCCGTATGGAGCGCCGCAATTAGGACATGCCCACTGCTGAGAAATCCATGGCAGCTTTGCCCGACACTCATCGCAGAGGAGCTGGCCGGGTTTCTCGCACACAACACAGCGTGTAGGAGCAAGCAGCTCAAGTGTTGAGTTTGCCGTTGCAGTAAGGATAGATGTAGGTTGCATTTTTACCCCCAAATCTGGGGGCTGACAGTGAATACAGTCTAGATCAAAGGTCGCAAAATGGAAGGTATTTTAGGTAAACGGAAAAAGATGGCTTATCTAAAGCTCCTACCAGTGAGATTGTATTTTGTGAGGATTCGGCTAACGGATGTTTGCCATGGAAGCCATAACAAAATCAAGAAAACAAGCGTTGCTACGCCGTGCGTTAGATCAAGCGGAATTGAAGCCGCAAACGCGAGAAGAGCGGATTCAAGTGTTAAAGGATGTACAAATCCAATAACAAAGTACACGTTCATTACAAGGCCAAAAGAATGGCCCGGATATAAATGCCCAGATCATAAGCAAGAAAGGTGGAAGTTTGTGGGGTTTCTCGCCTTGGTGGACGGATGGGCGTTTAGAAGATGCAGAGCGAGCTGAGGTAAAAGTTGCAAGAAGGCCCCCCAGATAGCCAACAAGCCCCCACGCATACATCTGCCATGGTGTCCACGAGCCCTGACCAAAGAAAACGTTTGAAAGAAGCGCAGATAAGGCACCTACCAAAAAGCCCGCATGCCTGCCAAGAAACGCTCCCGCGAAGATAGCAACTGCGGAAACAGGCTTTACGTACGCGAGTGGCGCAAAGGCAATTCTTCCCGCGGCTCCCAAGGCACTAAAGACGGCCGTGGGTACCAATTTGGAAACTGAAGGCTTTTGGGTCTCAAAACTTAACATAAATAATGCAACTGAAATGATTGCTAAAATAATTGAAGATACCGCAGTAAAATCGGGAAAATATATCATTTCAACAGCAAGGATAATAGGAGTAGCAAAGAGTGCTACAACCTCTAGAAGAATTGATAACGTGTACCGATTATCCACGAGAACCTCACGCTTACCGTCAAAATAAAAATATCGAGAAGGTCTGTCTTATTTTGGCATAAGATGATTTGAAACTACAACAAGGAGGTCTCATGATCTATCTGGGAAACTTTAGCTATAACGACGAGCTTGATTCTACTGACAACTACTGCCTTATGCCTTGCATTGTTGAGGCAGACTCCACAGATCATGCGCTTGAGCTTTTCTCGGAGCACCTTATTGAGGTTGCAAAGACATCTGACCTGCTTGATGGTGCAAAAGAGATTTTCTTGGATTCCATTGTTGAGTTGGGAGAAGTTCCTACCACTCCTCTGATTGCCCAGTGGCAAAAGATTATGCCTGCAGGAGTTGGCCTTTGCAGCATTACCAGTGCCCTTCCAACGCTTGATCTTGATGATGAAACGGCAAATGCGTACGGCTTAAATGAGCATTCTCACGATTATGAGGAAGATGAAGAGGAGCGTGAACACGAGGAGTTTGGCGACATCAACGATCTTGACGATGAGCTTCTTGAGGAGCTTGGCCAGGATGAGGAGCCGTTCTTAAGGTTCTAGCTACCTACTCCGCCGACCATACCCAAGAGTTCTCAAAGAACTCTGAAGTTGGCTCTGTCAGAGAAATCTGACCATCAAAAACTAGAGAAACGTTATCAGCAACGCGCGATATCAACTGCATGTCGTGCGTTGCTATTACTATGGTTGCACCTTCTGACTGTGCGCGAGAAAGCAAATTGACAACAGCATCTTTGGTTGGGGCATCCAGGCCTTTTTGTTGGCTCATCAAGAATAAGCAGACGCGCTTTTGTAAGCAGCACTTTTACGAGGGCTAAGAGTTGTTGCTGTCCACCAGACAAATCGTATGGATGAGAAGACATAAGCTTCTGATATGTTGTTCGCGCAAGAAGTCCCGAAGCTTCCAGAAGCTCCTGAACATCCTGGTCAGAATAGGCGCCACTCTGCTGCCACTGAGCAAGCTCCTCGCCCACACTTTGACAGGTAAAGAGCAGCTCGGGATCTTGTGGAATGTATCCTTGGGATTGCTGGAGCTGGTTGTAGATATGTCCGCGCCTTGGACGGAGAACACCCGCTGCAAGCTTTAGCAGCGTTGACTTACCTGAGCCGTTACCGCCTACAAGCGCACGAATTTCTCGCCCCGTGACCTCAAGCGAGCACTTGCTGAGCACCAGCTGCTCACTCTGTGGATACGCAAACGTCACGGCGCTGAACTCGAGCACAGGCGAGTTGTCAGCCACGGCGGATGCTTGGTTTGGCGCGGAGCTGCGAGGACAGAGCGCCTGGCGAGAAGAGCTGTCTGCTTGGAGCGCATCGGGCTTCTCGCCGTCGAGGCAGACGCACGCGTCAGCGAGGTGCTCAAACGCGGCAACGTCGTGGGTGGCAACAAGCACGGCAACGTTGAGCTCGCGCGCCACTCGCTCTAGGAGCGCGGTGAAACTCTTCTGCGCAAACGGGTCCAGCTGCGAGGTTGGCTCATCCAGCAAGAGCAGCTTTGGACGCATGACAAGCGCTGCAGCAAGAGCCACTAGCTGCTGTTCTCCCCCGGAAAGCTCGCAGTTACGTTTATGCAAAAGCGGCTCCATGCCAAAGAAGCTGACCGTTTCAAAAATACGGCGGCGCATCTCTTTCTCAGAAACACCTCGATTTTTCCAGGCCAAAAGCAAGTTCTTTAAGAGGCGTCTCGCACACCAGTGCACGCGAGGCAGCTTGTGGCACAAAAGCAATGGTATCCACAGACTGTGCCTGCGTCATTGTAGAAACCTCTTGTCCACAAACGATAATTGAACCGTCTTGTTTACCTTGGGGCGCAATCTCGGGCTTAATGAGGCTCAAGATAGTTGACTTGCCTGAACCAGTTGGTCCAAGTAAAAGGCTAATCTGACCTGCATAAACTTTGCAGGAAAAATCCTCTATGACCTTGCTGTTTGGAGCTAGAGCATAGGCAAACGAGAGATTCTGAATAGCAAGAATTACTTCTTCCCTAGTTAAAGACGTAGATAAATTCTGCTGGTAGGAAGGGTACTCACTCATACAGACTGCTCCCATAAAACAGTATCAATACGCACAAAAATTGCTGGTAAAACGGTAAACAGCACTACGCCCAGATACCAAAAGCTCACTTGGAACTCTGGCATAGTAGGGTAAAACTGCCAAGCTTGGACAAGCATATACAAAGAAGTTGCTGCTACGACGCCTAAGAGAGCAAACGACAACAGAGCCAGGGTGTCGTAGGCATCAAGCACCTGGGTATTCCATCTGCTTCTGCGTACTGTCATTCCCCAGCCTCGAGACACAATAGACTGAAACGTACGTATCGACTTCTCTAACGCGCTCATACACACTGCGTTAATTGTGCTGGCTGTCTGCACAATTGTTTTTCTCGCGCTCAAAAAACGGTGTTGACCTGGAAAACGGCTTTGCCGAGGCACCTGCGTTGCAGAATCACACGTTTGAGCTGCGGTGTTTGCCGACTGAATTTGTTGCGCCACGGTAAGATCAGAAAGCAACTGAGGCATAAGCTGCACAGAAAGGCTCAAGACCAGCTGTAATCCTGGAAAGCGTACGCTTGATCGCTGCAACATCTCGAGCGGTGATACTACTGCAAACAGGCACTCAAGCCAGCTCAAAGTACTTACAAGCACCAAACCTGAGGTAACTCCGTACACCAGACTTTCTGCGTACAGTTGCGTGTGCCCAAAGAATACAAAACGGTAGAGCCAGATGCCGAAAAAAACGGATTGATTACTGCCATCAATATAATAATTGGAGCATACCAAACAAGCTGTTTAACAGCATGTTTGGTGTCAAACAACTGAATTGTACAAAGCTGCGCTCCTAGAAAAGCAATCAGTGCACAGAGAGGTTGAAAAGAAAATGCGGCAAGTGCTACCTCACATCCAAACAGTACAACCGTAGCAAGTGGATGAAGGCGAGAAAAGCTTGTGCGCGCGAGATTCATTAGTTCACCGCGTTAACGTATGTCCAAACAACCGAATCGCCGTCGTGCAGAACATATGCGTCTGACGTGTAGTTAGGCTGGACTCCGTTAACGGAGTACACCCAGCCGCTCTGCGGACCATGGTCGCGCTCTGCAAGTCCATTAATCGCTGCAACATACATGCCAAACGATGTGCTGCGGGCATTTACCCCGGCTCCACTTGCAAGCAACGCGTCATAGACTGACGTACCCTCTTGCACCTGGAGGTTGACAGTAAATGAAGACCCTTTGGCTGCAGAGCCGTCAACCGTAACACTTACAGAAAGCGCACTATTCTCTTTACGGGGAGCAGCTACAGCGTTTGTTGAGTTACCAGAGTTAGAAGGCTCCGACGTTTTCTGATTAGAAGAATCCTGCGTTTAGACGCATCAGCATTTGATTGAACGTCTGAACTAGAGCTCCCTTGCGACTGCGCAGTCTGAGAGTCTGTTTGCGTGCCAGAAGCACCTGCTGCCGTCTGACCTTGTGCGGTAGGAGCTTCTTGAGCAGAAGTGCTTGAAGCGGGCACAAAGAAATACTGAATCAATGTCCATGCAAAGAAAAGCATGAACAAAAAAGATACTATTGATGCTGCCAAATAGAGAACCTGTTTGGATTCTCTTGTGAGCTTAACCACTATCTCACCTGGCCTCGGCCATTGGAAACATGGTGAATTGCAGCAGTTTCTTTCTTAAGCAACACTACGAACACTGCAAGAACTGCGCCAGAAGCAAAGAAACCAAAGACACTCAGAAGTGGAATGGTAGGCGCAGAGGACACCTGCTGTGGGGCAGCAGCTTGCTTATTTGAGTATTCAGTAGGCGGAAGCTGCTTCTCGTCAGAGTTGTTATCTGCAGTCTTGTTCTCAGATGGAGCCTTTGTAACCTCCTCACCAGCACTCGCAGCGGTGGTCGAGGAAGTTTCATGCGCAGCTGGAGATGAAGGATCTTGAGCTGGCACGTTTGTAGCTGTGGAATCTGTCCTGCTAAAAATGTCTCCAGATGGCTGGGTATTCTCGCCAGAAGGTTTCTGATTAATAAGCGAGAAAAGCGTGCCGGAGTCGTTGGTGTAGTAAAGATTGCCCTCAAAATCTGCAATGACCGACGACGTGGTGTAGTTCTGATGATTCTTATCTGGAGTGTAAATCTGAGCTGCTCGGCTGGTGCCCAACTTGTATACCCATACGCCACCAGGTAGACCGTTTACCGTGAAGTAGGCGTAGGTACCGTTTTGCTGAACAGAAACAAGAGGGGTGCTCTGAGACTTACCCTTGCCAGCACGAGCCTGGTCAGTCACCGTAAAGGTGTCAAGAGAAATCACAGAGATAGTTCCGTAACCCTCAGCATCGACACCGTTAACAAAGACATTAGAACCGCTGATAGTTGGTGTAGAGGTAGATTCTGCTGCAAATTTGACTTGCTTCTCTTCAACAAGAGAAGAACCGTTTCTTCTAATCAGGTGCAGCGTACCGTCATTTCTGGTTACGGCAAGATAGGTTCCATTACCGTTTTGATCAACAGAGACAGGAACAATACCTGCGCGAATTGGCGAGCCAAGGTTAAGCTCGGCCTCAATGGCGCCGGTTGTACCGCTGATAAGTCTGACAGAGGAGGACTCGTCGCCAATCATAAAGTCAGAGCCAGAAGCCGCTGCGCCAGACCAGTAATAACCTGAAGGCTGACCAGAGGTTGCTCCAGGAATATTTGCAGGCTGTGCATTCTGCTTCCAGCGAAGCGCACCAGTTGTAGCGTCAACAGCAACCATGTAGCCACCAGCTGCGTCAAATCCGCTCATCTTAGTAAACTCAGCCAAGATGGTGCCATTATTAACCGTCAGGCTAGAAACAGATTGCAGCGCATTGGTGGTATCCAGCGGCTCTGTCTTCCAGATGCACTCCATAGTTGTTGCCGAGAATGCGGTAAGACATCCATCATCGGTAGCAACAACAATCATGCCATTAATGTACAGAGGACGTGCAAAGTACGAAACCTTGGAGCCAATTTGTGCCTCGGCAATAAGGTTACCTGTTGCAGCGTCAACTGCTTTGAGAGTAGAACCGCTTACGTAATAGACCGTATCATGAACAATGACCTGATCAGAAACAAATCCAGGTGTATTCTGAGTTCCTTCGGTCACACTCCAACGAAGAGCTGCAGAATTAATGGGGGTGCTCTGCGTAGTAGTGGAACTGTTTCCGCTACCAAAACCGCTCCAAGATGCCTCGTAGTTAGGGTGCTCAGCAAATGGATTGATGACCAACTCATTTTGAGGAGTTGGAATGGAGCTATCCTGACCACCATATGTCCAGGTAATGGTAGTGTTTTCGTCCAAGGTAACGTTGTTTGCCATCTTGTCCGAAAGCTGACCGTTTACAAAGAACTGCCACCATTTATAGGCGCCATCTACCTGCGCTGTTGCAAGCGTAAGTCCCTGTGAAGGCGACGTAATAGAAGACAAATAACCGCCTGCTGCATCGTAGGTAAGGCCATTATTCTTCAGGTAGTCATACGTTACCTTGTCAGCAGTGGTACCCTTACGAACCTCAATAGTCTGCGTAGGAGCCCAGTGCTGAGGCTTACCGTCTTTATCAAGACCTACTACAGAAAGAGTGACGGAAACAAGCTGACTTGGATCTGGGTCTTCCTCTACAGGTCGAGCGCCCTTCTCGCCTGCCACGGTAAAGGTGGCAGAGACCTTCTGATTAGTAAGGGCCTGGAACTGCTCATTATCTGGATACAAGCTTGCATAGCGAGAATAGCGTGCACTTGAAAGAAGTGCCGAAACCGTAACAGACGTGTTGTACTCAGGAGTCTGTGCGAGAACAAGATTCTCGTTCTGAATGATTGTTGGCTGAGAAGAACTGTACGTGCGCGCCTGATCAGCAGGACCCATGGGATCGTATGTTGGGAACTCTGAAGGCACAATACCACTTGCGGTCTTATCGGTATTGTTAACATCATAAGACCAGGTCAAAGAGCCGTCAGCAGCACGATAGAACTTGTTTGGCGTGGCCAGAGACTCAGAAACGCTATCCTTCTTATTCTGCTGACCAGAAGGAGTAGCAAGTGCATCCCAGAAATGAGCCTTAGACTCATTCATCAAAGCAAGCTCTGCATCAATGTCAGCCTGATTAAGTGGACTTACCGTAACCGTAAGAGTCTTAGAGACTGATACCTCAGGATTTTTCTTTATCGGTAACGGTCAGAGTGATGTCTACCTGCTGCGCGGAAGCAGAAGGCAGAGGCTGGTACACCGTTCCTCTATAGCCATTGAACGTAATAGCAGCATTGGAGGAAGTGTACGTAAACTGATAGCGCTTTCCGTCCAAGCCAAAGTTCTTTGGTGTAGGCATCTGCAGGTCGTCTGTAACCGCCTGAGCATTAATGGAGTGATTGGTATACACACCTTTAATACTTGATGCCGAGAAACGCCTGTTAATGCGCCTCAACAGATTATTCTGTGCATCGGTAATAGCCGAAGGATCCCCTGGAACCGTTATGGTAAAGGTTTTTCTGATAGTTTGTCTGAGGAGCGTCTGAGCTGCTCAAAGAAACGTTTGCAGTCAGCGTTACCTGCTTGTCACGAATACCGCGAGTAACTGTTGCCTTATAAGGCTCAGTACCATAACCATCAATACGAACAGTAGATGTATCTGAGCTGGTCCAAGTAACCTTAGACCATGAAAGCTGGCTCCCATCAGCAGAAACAAGCTTATGTGGAAGGGTAAAGTCTGAAGTTACCGAAGACTCATTTTGTCCTGCAGCATATGATGGCGAAAGATTTTGAGATACGTCAGCAAGCTGTGCCTGAGATTTTGCCTCATCCCAAGGAATTAAAACATTGCAGGTATATTGGACGGTCTTTCCATCCTTGGAAAGTTCAAAGGTAACTTTTGCCTGACGGAGGATGAGAGTGCTTCTCTGGTTAGTAAAACCGGCCGCATCCATCCAGAAGTACTCAATAGAACCATTAGTCGCAAAATCAGTAGAAATGCCTGCGTGAGCATATGAGGCTGTCGAAGACATCTGAACAGATGCCACTCTAACGTTAACCTCTCCAGCACCAATGCGACGCAGTTCTTCTGCAACCATTGTGTTGAGGTTAGTATCTACACCATAGCGAGGTTTTGGCTTATAGAAGGAATTAGTCAGAGTTTCTACTGCCTGGTCCAGCGTTTTGTGTGGATAGCCAGTCTCATTTGTGGTTGCTGCAACGCCAGGGCCTGTCTCTTCAGAGGTTGTGGTTGCACCAGTTGTAGCTTCTACCGTACCAGAAGCAGCTTCCGTACCAGAAGCGTTGTCCTGAGCAGTAAGAACATTCTCTGCTGAGGAGGTTGCAGTAGCAGTAGTGGTCAACTCCCCCGCTGCTTCTGCGAATGCAGGAGCTGGTAAGAGCGCAAGCACTAAAAGTATGGAGAAAAGGCTATTGAGCGCCTTTTTAAACATGCTTCTAATTCCTTCCAACTTGTGGTGAGTTTAGCCTTCTTGCCATAACAAGCACCACTATTCCAAGTACAACTAAAGGCAGACTGAGTAACTGTCCCATGGTAATAAAGCTGCCAAAGAGATAGCCAAGCTGCTCGTCAGGAACACGGACAAATTCCACGACAAACCTAAAAATGCCATAGAGCATCAAAAACGTTCCAATGAACGTTCCTTGTGGACGAGGAGGATACTTCCTAGAAAGGACGTACAAAATGACAAACATCACAAGGCCCTCGAGAAGTGCTTCATAGAGCTGAGAAGGATGACGATAAATCGCTCCTCCCTGTCTCAAACATAACTCCCCAAGGCAGATCTGTTGGCTTTCCCCAAAGCTCACCGTTAATGAAGTTTGCGCAACGTCCAAAGAAAAGACCAAGAGGTGCACCAATAACTCCCAGGTCACAGATGGTGGGGATAGAAAGACCCGATGCCTTGCAGACAATAGAGCCGCCAATAATAGCTCCTACAAGGCCACCGTGGAAGCTCATACCACCTTGACTTAAGGCAAATGCATCAAGTGGATGAGCCACGTAATAACCAGCGCCGTAGAAAATAACGTAGAACAGACGGGCGCCAACAATAACGCCAAACGAGATGCCTACCATCAAATTAAGCACGTCATCAAGGGTAACGTTAAGTTTCCAGCGCTGAGCAGTTCTATACATAACTACGCCAGCAAGCACAAAGCCCACCAGATATGCCAGACCATACCACCTGATAGATAGCGGACCCAGAGAAAGTGCTACTGGGTTTAATGAATGATAGAAAGCATCAAGCCACACAATACGTCCTACTTACTAAAACTACTTTGAAAGAACATGCGAAGGAGTTGCTCCGCGCTGACCCTGATAATGGCTGCCAAGATCTTTGCAGCCATAAGGACGCTCAACAGGAGAGCTCATACGCTCAAAGGAAAGCTGACCAATCCTCATGCCAGGATGCAAAATGATTGGAAGGTTAGCAACATTAGAAAGCTCCAATGTGAGCTCTCCGTCCCAACCTGGATCAACATAACCTGCAGTTGAGTGAATCATAAGACCTAAGCGACCCAAGGTGGACTTACCTTCAAGTTTGCCAAGGATATCGTCAGGAATAGCAATGCGCTCAAGCGTAGTACCAAGCGCAAACTGACCAGGATGAAGAACAAAAACTTCTCCCTCAGGAACATCAATTGACTCAGTAAGACCCTCTTGAGCTACAAGTGGATCAATTGAGGTGTGCGTAGAATTGCGGAAGATTCTAAAGTTTGAGCCAAGACATACGTCAACCGATGCAGGCTGCACATTCTGCTCACACAGAGGCTCAATAACGATACGACCAGCAGCAATCTCGGCTTTAATGTCGCAATCAGAAAGAACCACAACGTCCACCTTTCTTACGTCATACAAATGTATGGTCAGAAAAACTAGTTATCCATTTATATAAAATATCACGCCCTACACAATAATGTGCGGGACGTGATATATAAATTTTGTAATTACGCAGGTCAATTATGGTTCACCACAACTTCTCTGCATAAAAAACACGTTTATGCGCATGTAGCTAACAACCGATAAGCGCCAAACGTTCACTTTTTGACGCCGAGCGATAACTTACAGCATTGCAGGCTGAACGCGCTTTACACCAGGAACGTGCTCAATCAGGATGCGCTCAATACCCTCAGACATATCATATGCAGACATTGGGCAGCCAGCGCAAGAACCAGTCATCTCAAGCGTTACAGTGCCGTCATCGCTTACATCAATAAGCTCAACGTCGCCGCCATCGGTCTGAAGGCTCTGACGAATAACATCAAGGGTTGCATTCAAAAGGTCACGATTAATGGCCATGTTTGCTCCTATTCAAACTCTTCAAGCGCGGATGCGCCCATAACTTACAACAAGGGTATCCTACCCAAAATTCCAAACTTATTTCTGCACTATCCAATTGGCGAGAAAAGATGTCCAACTGAAGCATCTTTGAGACGGGTAGGCAATGATGCACCCGACGCTGTCGCCGCAATCGCTGCAGCTACGCGAGAGGTAGCCTCTCTTGTCTGCTCCGTACTCAGAAGCGTTGCGTCCACCATAAAACGCTTCACACCAGCAGAAAGCATCTCGGCCATCTCTGGCACACCGTCAAAGAGCTTGGGGCTCCAAATCTTGGAGCGACCATGTCTGTCAGTCCTTACGGGCATGTAATCGTTATCAATACCTCTAAGCGTATGCTCCTCAAGGCGCAGCTTACAGGCATCGCAATCGTGGATACACTTGCCCGTAGACATCAAAATGCAGTGCTCAGTGGTCATGGTACGAATACGGCCGCTGACCATATAACCCACAGGAATCGAGGCGTTTCTCGACATATGACAGATCTCTTGGAGAGTAAGCTCGGAGTTGAGCCAGACGCCTTCTGCGCCCATGTCGGCAAGTGCCTGTAAGGCGTAATCGTTGTGGACTGGAATGCACTCGCGCACCTCAGGGATGGCTCCGCGCTCAACGGCCAGCGCCAGCTCGGAGATGTTTCCCACGGCAATCGGCTTACCTGCTGCAACGTAGGGGTCCAGGCGCTTATGGTCAATCTCGCGACATACCTCATCAAGCCATGGGGTCACCTTGGCGAGAAGATCCTCTGGCCACGAAATCTCTGCGAGCGCATCGCCTGTTGCATATAGACGATTTGCTCCCGCCTTGAGCGCAACACGTGCCTGCTCGGGAGTCTCAACTAGAACACAGACCTCTGCCTGCGGTGCATTTGTCTTTGCAGCCGTTTCATCAAAGGCAAAAAGCTTCTCTTTGTCCTGAGCTTCTCGCTCCTTTTGATAGGCAAGACGGGAAAGCGGAGTAATCTTCTGCTCGCGGTTCTGGTACTCCTCAAGAAGCGCAGCCTCGAGCTGCTCACATGCCGCAGCGCGGACCTTGTGGACAGCACTAAAGCTCATGCCGCACGTATTGTCCATCTGGACGTCAAAGCTTACGGCCTCAAACGGCGAGGTTCCCATGCGGCCAACGTGCTCAATAAGCTCGTCAGAGGTTACCGCCTTGGTGCGTGCCTCCTCCACCACAAAGCCCTCGGCAGATGCGCTTGCCGCACCGTCTGCGGTAGTAAGGGCCACAGTAAAGGGCTGGCCAATGCGGGCAATAATAGCCACGTCAACAGCTCGTTTACGAGGATATTCCAGTGAAGAGATCTGCTCAGCAGCTACGCGCGCCGCTTCAGAGCGAATAATGCGTACTGTAGATCCGGTCTGCATAACGCGAGAAGCGCGCACGGTAACTGTCTGACCAGGCTCAACGTCCACAGGACAAAGAGCGGTCAAGAACTTGTCAGGCTCATCTAACGGCTAATTTCAAGCAAGTCGTTCTTGCCAATAGGCGCGTGTGCAATAAGGTCAACATCTGCCTGCTTGTAGCGGCGCAGCTTCACACGGCCGCCATTGAGGCCACTCTTGCGCTCAAGAGCATCCTCAAGTGGACGTCCGCCGGTGACCTCACCAACAATCTCACCGCGGTTGTTGGAGCGCTCATAGCTCATCATCTCGTTGCCAGCGGTACCATGCAGGTAAGCGTTAGTCAGGCCACGGTTAAACGAGCGTTTAAGTAAGCGGTGGCGGCGTGCCACATCAGCCTGGTTGTCCACGCCCTTCTCGGCAGCATCAATTGCTTGACGATACGAAGACACTACCGAGTACACGTACTCAGGTGCCTTCATGCGGCCCTCAATCTTAAGTGAGCCTACGCCCGCCTCAATCATGTCAGGCACGTCATCAATAGTGCAGTAATCCTTGGGACAGAGCAGTCTATCAATGCCGCCCATCGAAACAACTTCGTGCTTAGAATTGAGCAACTCATACGGCAGGCGACACGGCTGAGCACAGGCTCCACGGTTAGCAGAGCGATCTCCGCGCATAGATGACATGTGACAGATGCCCGAATAGCAGAAACACAGGGCTCCGTGACCAAAACATTCCAGCTCAACGCCAAGCTTGGAAATGGTAGAAATTTCTTCTTTCGTAAGCTCTCTGGACAGCGTCACGCGGCCTACGCCAAGCTTTTTACAGGCTGCAACACCACGCGTATCGTGGATGTTTGCCTGCGTTGAAACGTGACACTCAATCTCTGGCCAGGTCTTTCTTACCTGAGCCATAAGACCCCAGTCCTGAATGATAAAAGCATCAGCACCAAGAACCCATGCACGGCGAATCAGGCGTAAAACGCGCTGCATCTCGTCCCATTTAACAACAACGTTAACGGTGACGTACACGCGAGCGCCAGCTAGATGAGCCTGTCTGCACGCACGTGCAAACGACTCGTCATCAAAGTTGTCCGCACCACGGCGAGCATTGAAGTTGTTGCCCAAGCCGCAGTAAATAGCATCGGCACCGCCGGCAAGAGCCGCGGTAAAAGGTGCAGGGCCTCCCGCTGGGGCGAGAAGTTCCATCTGTGTTGCACGAGGGAGTGGCTGAGTTGAGAGCTCCTTGTCAGAAGCTTCCTCTGTCCACTCTGCCTCATTCATGCGATTTAGCTCGTGAGCTGTGGATTCTCGCTCACGACGATTACGTTCGTTCATAGTACCTAACTTGCCTTCAGCGCTTGTTACTTCTTAAGTGAAGAAAGTGCTGGATGAATCTTATCTTTGTCGGAAAGAATAACCTTTACTGGATCTAAGGTCTTCTCGCCAAGAAATGCTGGCCACTCAATGCCAAGCTCTGGATCGTTCACATGATGCCACCCTCATCACCTGGATGATAGATGTCATCACACTTGTAGCAAAACTCAGCGGTCTCTGAGAGGACCAAAAAGCCGTGGGCAAAGCCGCGAGGAACAAAGAACTGCCTGCGGTTCTCAGCGGTCAGGACAACACCTTCCCACTGACCCCAAGTTGGACTTCCCTCTCGCAGGTCAACGGCAACGTCAAAGACAGTGCCAGAGATTACGCGCACAAGCTTTGCCTGTGGATGCTCAATCTGGAAGTGAAGACCGCGGAGCACGCCCTGAACGGATGAGGACTGATTATCCTGTACAAAAGAAGCATCAATACCGCCTGCAACAAAGTTCTCTTCACGATAGGTCTCCATAAAGCCACCACGAGTATCACCGTACAGCTTTACGTCCACAACCTTTACACCTTCAATCGAGGTGTCATAAAACGTGAAATTACCTGACTGAATAGGGTTTTTAAGCTCTTTTGGAAACTCCATAGCATGCACCTTTCGATTTCTTTAGGTAATCTACTATATACGAGTCAAGTTTAATTCGGCTTTTGAGCTATGATATTCATGCAGTTAACGTGTAATTTGCAATTCAAAGGATGCTCGTGAGAATTCTTGCAGTCGTTCCCGCTTACAACGAAGAAGCCTGCATTGCTTCAACTATTACAGAGTTGTGCCAGGTAGCCCCTCAGATTGATTACGTCATAATCAACGACGGCTCCGCTGACCGCACGCTGGATATCTGTAAAGAGCGTGGATTTAACTACCTCAATTTGCCTGTTAACGGAGGCCTTTCTGCAGGCTTTAGGGCTGGTATGCGCTACGCCAAAGAACATGGTTATGACGCTGTGGTGCAGTTTGACTCCGATGGTCAGCACAGGCCTGAGTACATTGCTCCTATGGCTCAAGCAATGGTAAACGAGGGAGCAAATATCGTCATTGCTTCTCGCTTTGTGACCAAGGCTCGCGGAAACTCTCCTCGAGAGATTGGCTCCAAGCTGATTTCTTGGCTTATTAAGACAAGCACTGGTCAAACCATTACTGACCCTACCTCAGGCATGCGTATGTACGATCGTGGTCTTATTGAGACGTATGCGCGCTCCTTTGACTTCTCCCCCGAGCCAGACACTATCTCGTTGCTGATGCGTCGAGGAGCTAAGGTTGTCGAGATTGAAACTGAAATGCGTGAGCGTCAAGGTGGTGAGTCCTACTTGAGCTTCTATAACTCAATTATGTATATGGCTCGCACGTGCCTCTCGCTTTTGCTCTTCCAGTGGTTTAGATAAGGTGGCACCATGACTTTAGTTCTCAGAATTCTGCTGCTTATTGGTGCTCTTTTTGCCATGGGCATTGTCATCAATAGCGTCCGTAAATCAAAGATTCGTATCTCCGACTCTGTATATTGGGTTGTTTCTGCAGGAATCCTTGTTTTGTTTGCGCTTATCCCCCAGCTTGCGTATTTCTTTGCCGGGCTTTTTGGCTTTATGAGCCCTGCAAACTTTGTCCTGATGCTGGTTATTGTGCTGATGCTTATCAGGATTTTTCATCAGTCCTGTGCAATCTCCAAGCTCACCTATAAGGTTGAGCAGCTTTCAACTGAGCTTGCCCTGCGTGACAAAGACGCACGTGACGAGAATAACCTTGATTTTGTAACTGATCTTAACCAGCGCACTCGCGTGTAAACGACGCGTCGGTCCCCTGGCAGCATGCTCATCTACCTGCGCTTTTATTTAAAAAGTCCGCCTATGCAGCGGACTTTTTTTCTTTTGGTCTTTAAATCCCAAGAAGCAGAAGATTCCAAATACCAGAGCAAGAATTGCAAGCGAAGCATCATAAAGCATGCACGCTCCCATAATGCCAAAGCTGCCTACAAACCACACTCCGGTAAGCGCAGCAAAACCTGCACCTGCAGCATAGCTGACAAACACCGCAACCTGCTTACGCATGGTTACTACGGCATAGTACAAAATAACTGTGAGCGCATTAAGCAAACCGCCAAAAAAAGCAGTATAAGCAACTCTAGTTTATACGGCTCAAAATCAAGGCCGTAGAGAAGGTCAAGCACAGGAGCTCCTAGCGGCCAAGCCAGCGCCATAGAAAGTGCTGTTGCCAAGGCAACTACCGCAAAGCCTTTTAAGAATCAATCCAACAAACTGCTTATCTTGCTGGTTATTCCAATACTCAGCCATCTGCGTTAGTAGCGGCTTAAAGACAAAGTTGCTTAAAAGGTTGATAACCATAGCGGGCATAGCAAGAGCGGTAAAGAAGGTAAGAAGTGCTTGATCACTCAGACCTCCCAACGCATAACGAGGTGCACCAACAACGTACGTCAGCAAAAATGAACCAGCAAACAACGGAGCAGTAGTAACCAGCAGCTTTGTAATTTGCGTAAAGTCAAACGTAGGCTTAAGCGATGCCATCTTCTTAGTGGGAGGAATCACAAGCGCAACCATAACCACTAATGATGCAATAAAAGAAATAACTGCGGAAATAAGTAGATTCTTTGTAAGAAGCACGCCTGTTGCAAAGCCAACAACGGTTGCAAGTACACGGTAAAAGAACGCTCTTCCCGCAATATCTAAGCGACCATGCTGCTGGAACATGCCGTGAAATACATCTTCTACAACGTCAAATAAGCGCAGCGATGCAATAAGAGCATACAGCACTCCCTCGTAACTCAACCCCTGAGACTGCAAGGTAAAAATAGCAATTCCCGCAATCATCAAAACGGTTGTGATAATTCGTGCAGCAAGGTACACACCAAACGAGAATACTTCTTCTGTATCGGTAACCTGGTACGTTCTAATCTCAAAGTGACCAATGACCATCAGCTGCTGAGCCACAGCATAGGCAAGCGAGAAAACACCACCGGCAGCAGCTCCCATGGTACGTGTGACCACCATCAACATAAGCACTGTTGAGGCGGCGTTCATTAAAGAACCAAGCGTATTCCAGAAGTAGTTTTTCTTAAGCTGTTCCGCAGAAGTATCAATAGTCATAGTTAGCTTTTCTGACCAAAGTCTTCAAATGCCTGACGGCTTCCTTTGGTAACGTCTACATCTTTCCATTTACCAAAATCAAGCGCACCAGGATGATGGTTTTTACGATCCTTCTCTGGAGGAAGCTGCATGTAATCCCCATATCCCCTGGTAAGAAGCTTGTCATACTCCTTAGGAAGCGTAGTAGTAATGTCCTCAAAAGGAACACGCACCATTGGAAAAACGTCTTCTTTGTCCATTGACCAGTTCTCTGGATCAGGTTCAACAAAGCTTGCGTAATGAGTGGTTTTCTCGCCCTCTGCAGTACGTGCTGCCTCATCCCACTTACGTTGAATGTACGCAGATGAAACCCTAAAAAGCTTCAAGGCGTGATGAATGACAAAGCATCCTGCAAGAGCAACTTTCTTTTTCCAGCCAGTCAGCGGTACGCGCGGAGTTGGAGTAACCAGCAGGAAGTTCAGACGACCCCAGAACCATGTCTGGCGCTTAATCTTGGCAAGCTTCTTAGAATCTGCAGGAATCTTATCAAAGGGAAAAATGCCAATAGAAATAGCGTACGTAAAGGGGCAGGTCATAAACTCATCAGGAACACACACTGTTCCCTTTAAAGAAAGGTTTGTATTTACTGCAGGAAAGTAATTGTTCGTCCTGCCGTTTTGAATGCAAAAATCTGGTCGAAGAAGCGCAGGTGCTTTCTCCAAAAAAATCTCATAATCCTCGCGGAACATCGAGATATCTACGTCATCATCCCAAGGAATAAAGCCTTTGTGTCTCACAGCGCCAATGGCTGTTCCACCGTACGCCTGGTACGAAATGCCAAGCTCCGTGCAGACGCGGTCAAGCTCATCCATCAAAGCGTAGAAAGAATCTGGATCTTTCTTAGCTCATCGGGGTTCTCGTATGTCTTATATCCGTCAGACTCCACAAAGGCTCCCATTCGCCATCGTCCGATAACATTCTTATAATACTAGACATCGGAGCTAATCGATTGGATGTAGCAATGTATACACCTCAGGATCACACGTTTGCTGTCTGCGCTTATGGCGAGAGTCCCTATCTAGAAGAATGCATTCTCTCGCTCAAGGAGCAAACACTGTCTACGAATATTCTTTTGGCTACTTCAACACCAAATGAACTCATTCAATCTCTTTGCGAGAAGTGCGACATTCCTATGTACGTCAATCCTGGTCCAGGAGGTATTGCCGGCGACTGGAACTTTGCCGTCAGCGTTTGCACAACTCCTCTGGTTACCATCGCTCATCAAGATGACCTCTATAAACCCAACTATGCAGAGTATATGCTTGACCGCGTGAATAGCTCTTCTCGCCCGCTGATTTATTTCACCAATTACGGTGAGCTGCGTGATGGCGAGGAGGTTCTTGAGAATCGCCTGCTTAAGGTAAAGCGTCGTCTCTTATACTCGCTCTCAAAGCCAGAAAATGCAGGCAAGTCATGGGCTAAACGTCGTGCACTTGAACTAGGTTGTGCCATTTGCTGTCCAAGCACTACGTTGGTGCTGCCCAACCTTGAGGCTCCCGTTTTCAAGGCTGGATTTGGCTCTAACCTAGATTGGGAAGCATGGGAAGCAATTAGTAAGCGTGAGGGTGATTTCTTGTACGACACCCGTATACTAATGCTCCATCGCATTCATGAAGACTCTGAAACTAGCCACCTTATTCACGATAACCGTCGTGAAAAAGAAGACCTTGAGATGCTCAAGAAGTTCTGGCCAACTCCCGTGGCTAAGCTTATCAACCTGGCTTATAAGAGTGGCCAGAAGAGTAACGGCTAGTGATGATAGAGTATGTCAACAACTTATACACATTATCGCAATCTAGTTACGAGCTTTTGCGAAAACATAAAATAAGCTTGTTTAAATTTATTCCACTTAAACAAGGGACTTCTTCGACTATGACCACATCGTCAGCCAATAAAAACTACTCATTATTCACGGGGCACTCTACACACTTGTGTTAACTCTGACCTGGTGGGCACTTCTGCCAGCAACAGCTCAGGCGTACGTTGACCCATCCGTCATGACCTACACCATCCAGGCGCTGGCAGCAGTTGTAGTTGCGCTCTCTGCAGTGCTTGGTGTTGCGTTCAGACGCTCTCGCAAGGTGCTCTTCCGTCTGCTTAAGATTGACGAGAACGCAAACAAGATTGTCGAAGGCAAAGTACATAAGGTTGACGTCAAAGGTGCAGAAGCTGCAAACGCTCAGATGAAAGAAATCCTCGCAGCAGAAGCCATTCGCCTTAAAGAACAAAAAGAGGGCACCCTCAAGCCTAAGGGCCGCATTGGCGTTGCATTTCTTATTTCATTCTTCACGGTCTTTACTATCTTGGTTGTAGCCCCACTTGAGCTGGTAGCCAGCAATGCAAAGGATTTATCGTTTAGTCTTAATGACGTAGCAGGTCCTGTATTTTTAGCTGGTCTTTTACTAACGCTTATTTCTACTGCAGTGCTTTCATTACTTCGCAAACGCGTATTTAACGTTGCAGTTGCATTTGTAGGCGCCGTCGGTGTGGCGTCATATGTTCAGGCAGTGTTCTTGAACGGTGGCATGCCACTTGCTGATGGTCATGAGGTCATTTGGTCCAACTTTACCAATCAGATGATTGTCTCTGGCATCATTTGGCTGGCAATTATTGCAGCTGCAGTGATCTTCTCGCTCCTTAAAGCAAGGCAGCTTAGAACGGGTCTTTTGGTAACCGCAACAGCTCTTATCATTGTCCAGGCAGTGGGCGTTGCAAGTTTATGGGGACCAGCTGTAGCTGCTTTTACCGACGTAAACACAAGAGAATCTCAGCAAATCTATGCCACAAGAGATGGACTCTTTAACGTCTCTTCCAAAAAGAACGTTGTGGTCTTTGTTTTGGATACCACTGATACAGCCTTTGTACAGCAAATCTATAACGAGTATCCCGAGACATTCGCCCATATGACAGGCTTTACCTGGTACAGGAACTCTGTTGGATCAATGATTCCTACACGATACGGAATTCCTTCTCTTGTCTTTGAAAATCGCCTACAACCCGGTCAATCATTTGGAGACTTTGTTAATGGTTGGGCGGACAACAGCCATTATCTAGATGACATCAATAAACTTGGTTACTCCGTTGGCTTGTATACCGATAACTTCAACTCAATTTATACCGACTACATGCACAACCGCACTATCAACTATCACGAGCTTCGTGGTCGCGGTTCAGAAAACCAGCTTAATGTTCTTAGCGCACTTCGCATCCTCTACAAGACAGCGTTCTGTAGAGATATGCCTTGGGTGTTTAAGCCTCGATTCTGGTATTACACCGAGGACCTCAACATGCGTATGATGAGAAAATTTACGTACGACGAGGTTGATATGTCTTCTCAGCGCTATAACGAAGATGACCTTAAGTATTATCAGGAACTCCAGCACTATGGCCTGTCTGTTCATGATGAAAACGATACAGGAAGCTTCCGCTTTATCCATCTTATGGGATCCCATGGTCCTTTCATCCTAAATAGAAACCTTGAGCGCCCCAAAGATCCAAGCGAAGAGAATGAAATTGAACAGACGAGAGGTGCTTGGAAAATCGTAGATGCTTATATTGCAGAGCTTAAGCGTCTTGGCCTCTACGAAACACCTCTATTATTGTGACTGCTGACCATGGTCGCTGGTATCTAACACCAAACGATATTACAGAGACATCTGCTCCAGCAATCTTCTATAAACCTGCTGGCCAAAGCGCAGAAGAAGCCGAACAACCAATGCAGATTTCAGATGCTCCTGTCTGGCACTACGATATCTTGGCTCAAACGCTCAAAGATATGGGCGCAGATTCTCAGATGCTCTCCAGGTACACCACTCCTCTTGATGAGTCTTATGAGGGAGAGAATCGTCCTCGTTACTACATTGAAACTATTACCGAGAATAACCGCGATGCAGAACTCAGAGAGTTTGTCATCAATGGCGATGCAACCGACTTTACTACCTGGAGTTTGACAGGAAATAACTGGAGATTAGTCTCCGATAAATAGCTCACAAACACAGAGCTAAAAGCTTTAGATAAACAAAAACGAGTCATTCTTACCACAGAATGACTCGTTTTTTAAGACATCTAGAATTGCAGAAACAAACTAATCTCTCTTGAGCAGCTCACTCCAATCTGGAGTTGCAGAAAGAACCGTTCCCACAATAATGACAATGCAGCAAATTACAACCAATGGAGATGGAATTGCTTCAGGCATAATTGCTGGCAGGATAATACCTGCAAGAGCTGCAAAAATTACCGACCATGCAGAGTAAGAAATGTTCAGTGCCATACCGCGAGAAGCGCCAATGGCGTCAATTGCCTTGTAGTAGAAGAGATACGAGGCAGTACCAGCAAGTGCTGCAATAAAGACAACGCCATTTGCAGGAGTGAGTGCAACCTGTGCAGCAAAATCAACGGAACCAGCCAATGGCAAGATGAGAAGACCGTATGCAAATGCTGAGGTGGTTTCCCTAATCTGAAGAGCAGTCTCATTATCAACAGCATCGTCTTGCATACCCCAAGCCAAAATAACCGCCTCAGATCCCCAGCCAAAGACACAAGCAGCAACGCCCAAGATACCCACAAGAACATTTCCGTTACCCTCGCCTGCTGCTGTTGAGAGACCAATAACCATGACGCCAACAAGAGCAACGATAAGGGCAATAATCTGCTTTAAGTTCATCTTTTCTTTGAGCAAAAGCCATGCTAAAAGCGAGCCGACGGCTGGATAAAAAGCTGAAATTGCAGCGGTGTAACCAGGTCCAATGGTGTTAATAGCAGCTAGGTAGCCACTCATACCAATTGGTCCACCCAGAAGTGCGCCAAGCATAACTACACGGCCACTCTTTGTTTTTGCTGCCTCAAGGGTGTCTTTAAGTCTGCCTTTCTGAGCCATCATGACTAAAAGAACTGCAGCGGCAAAGAAATCGTGCATGAATGCGCTGACAAATGACGCCTGAGCTGAATCAACATAAGGACTCATACCAAGAGCAACGCCAAGAATAACGGTATCAACCGCCCAAAGAATACCGCTTAAAAGACCGTAATACATAGTTTCTCCTTTTGCTCTTAGTTCTGAGCGTCTTCGTACCAAGAAAGAACACGATCAATATTGTTTGCAGCGTAGCGATAGTAAATGAAGAACCACTCGCCTACGTTCTCGCCCTCTGCTTCCTTAACCAGAGACCAGAGATACCAGCACCAACCAGCAAAGACTACATAGCTCCAGAAGTGTCTGCGCTGCTCAAACGTTGCCTCTTTTCCAAAGTAGTAATCAATAGCAGCATTAGCCTCATCATCAGTAAGCTCACAGCAAACTGTGAAGGTACCAAAGTCATTTGCCTCATCTGACATACCTGCATATTCCCAGTCAATAAGGCTGTAGGTACCAGCCTCATCAATCAAGAAATTCAGATAGAAGAAATCATTGTGTGAAATAACAATTGGATACTGATCTGCGTCTGCAAACTTCTTCAAGCGCAGGACCTTCTCGCGAAGCTCGTAGTAGCCAGGAATCTCAATAGGACCCTCTTCAAGCAGGAGTTTCTCGTAATTAAGACCCTCGTTGACAAAGTCAAAAGAACGATCAAGTGACGCGCCGCTATGATGCAGTTTATAACCCATCTCCATTGCGCGCTTGAGCTGCTCAGGGTTATGAGGATCAAGATTCTGAGCGTTTTTCACAAACTTGGAAATCTTCCAACCCTCTTTTTGGTCCTCGTAAATAAAGGTGTTGTCTAGGCCCAGCTCACGAGCAAGTCGAAGACCAGCCTCTTCAGCTGCACGATCAACGAGTTTCTCGGTACCAACACCTGGATGCCTGTAGACATACTCCTGAGCATCATCACCATATCCCACAATAAAGTGAGCAGATAAATTGGTAAGTCCCTGTTTTAGAGGATAGAAACCGTGGATATCCTTCTTCTGGCAATGAAGAACCGAGACAATGTTGTCAAAAATCTCTGAGTCGATGTTCTCAATAAATGCTGGGTCAAACTGACGAAGCTCATCAAGGGAATCAAACTCGTAAATAACACCGTCAGGATACTTTCTAATGGTCATGGAAAGCTCTTTGATATGACGGACGTAAATCTCTTCCCAGAGCATATCAACGGTTTCTGGCTTGTCGTAGACAGCCTCAAGAATGTCTACAAACTTCTTTGAGAATTGCCTGTCAAAATAAACGTGACCCAGCATAATCCAAGAATTTGAACCGCCAATTTCTACGCCGGTAATACGACCGCCGCGACCTTCTTTAAGACACCACTCGTCAGTCTCTCCTGCAACATACGTTGCTGAGTAATAGGCCTCATAGACATAGTGCTCAAAGGGGTTCTGAGTAAAGTAGTCATCTGACGAGCAGATATACGTATTATCAAGCTGATCTTTTACATACCAAAGCGTAGAGTTGTTATTTCTTGTTGAATAATCTGGGTTAACAACAATCTTGACGCCATACTTCTCCTGCAGATAGAAGAAGTACTCCTTCTTATAACCCACAACAACAGTGATGTCAGTAATGCCAGCTTCAAGCAACTGATGAATCTGACGTTCGATCAGAACTTCTCCACGAACCTTCAGGACGCCCTTTGGCTTCTCATATGAAATAGGTGCAAAGCGAGAAGACAGACCAGCTGCCATGATAATGGCATTCTTAACCTCATAAGGTTTCAGAGCTTCAAGACCCTTTGAAGTAATAAGACTGTCATCAATGAGTCCCTGGTCCTCCAACGTTTTAACTGCTGAATTAACTGATCCCAAAGAAAGCTCAGTCTCTTCTGCAAGCTGCCTCTGATTGAGCTTCTCGTCAGAAAGAGCAATGGTTTTTAATACAGAAAACACGTTATTTGTTAGTGCCACGGTTCCTCCAAATGAAGACCAATTAACTGCGAACTAAACTTCCATACCAATTTACTTCAGTCATAATACTCCTATGTTCAAATTTGTACAAGTGTAAACATATTTTGAACATATTACCTTCAGAGGATTGCCAAGGACTGCCGATTTAACAAAAAACGGCATCAGAGATGCCGTTTTACCTTTTATGTATTGCTTTACAAACGAGAAGACCCTAGTAAGGACCAAAATCCAAACGCGCTGGATAGTGGTTTTTACGCTTCTCAACTGGTGGCATTTGCATGTAATCGCCGTAAAGCATCCTAAGGAATTTATCATTTTGATTAGGGAACGCTACTTGAATTCCATCAAAATCAAGCTTATCGACAGGAAAAACCTCATCAACTGGATAGGTATTTACAAACCTATCAGTATCGTGCAGGTAGGCAATTCTTTTTGTCTTAACGTGAGCAAAGCGGTTGCGGGCTTCCTGCTCACGCTCATACATTTTCTGAGTAGAGAGATGCAGCAGTTTGCAAACTCCCCTACCCATAGTAACTGCTGCCTTTAAGAGCTTTCCTTTGATGCCGTCGGCCAAAATAACAGGGCGAGGAACGTCAACGAGGATGCGCATATGTGACCAGAACCACGCATCAAATGCCTGCTTCTGATATTCCTTCTCGTCATCCGAAACATTATCAAAGCAATAGACATCTAGGAAAATACCAAGGTCAAGAGGAAGTGGCGCAAGTGCTTCTTCGCAGAACTGTGTTCCTTTGAGCATAATGCGCGTGGTTGGGAATGGATAGTTGATGTCCCTCTCAGTATTCATGATTGAATACTTTTCTGACCACTCTTTATCATAGATATCTAAGAGTTTGTTGAAGTCTTCTGCAGGAAGACAAACATCAATATCGTCGTCCCAAGGAATAAATCCCTTATGACGAAGAGCGCCAATCGCGGTGCCGCCAAAACCAAAATAGCGGATGTTGTTGGCTTCACACGTGTCTACGAAGTCCTTTAAAATCATCAGCTCAACTTGCTGGAGATGCTTAAGCGTTTCTGTATCGTATGTGCGCATTATCGACCTTCATACATCTTCTTGTAGTAATCCTGATAATCACCGGAAACTACATTCTTAACCCACTCGCGGTTCTCTAGATACCAGTTGATAGTGGTAACAATGCCCTCTTCAAATGGAGTTTCTGGATACCAGCCAAGCTCTTCTTTAATCTTATCAGGTGCAATACCGTAACGACGATCATGACCCTTGCGGTCAGTAACGTAAGAGATTAGATCCTCAGTAATCTGAGTGTCACCAGTGATTCTTGCAACTTCACTGATAATGCGCTTAACAATGTAAAGGTTGTTGCGCTCGTTATGACCGCCAACGTTATAAACCTCGCCCAGCTTGCCACCCTCAAGAACCATAGCAATTGCCTTGCAGTGGTCATCAACATAGAGCCAGTCACGAACATTGAGTCCGTCACCATAAACTGGAAGAGCCTTGTGTTCCAAGCAATTCTCGATCATTAAAGGAATGAGCTTCTCAGGGAACTGATAGGGGCCGTAATTGTTAGAGCAACGGGTAATTACTGCTGGGAATCCGTATGTATCATGCCAGGCCTTTACAAACATATCTGCAGAAGCCTTAGATGCAGAGTAAGGGCTATGAGGGCTCAGTGGTGTAGTCTCACGGAAGAACGCCTCTGGATCATCAAGTGGCAACGAGCCGTAGACTTCATCAGTAGAAACCTGCAGATATCTGTGGTCTCCGTAGGAGCCCTGGCCATCATTCCAGAAAGACTCTGCAACACTCAGAAGAGCGACAGTACCCATAACGTTAGTGTCAGCAAAGGCACCTGGATCTTCAATAGAACGGTCTACGTGACTCTCTGCTGCAAAGTTAACAACGTAATCAGGATGATAGGTCTCAAACAACTGCGTAAGAGCCTCTTTATCCCTAATGTCTACGTGGGCAAAGGTGTAGCGAGGGTCTTGATCATATTCCGAAAGATTCTCAAGGTTGCCAGCATAGGTCAGGGCGTCCACGTTCAAATATGAATGTCCTGATTTCTTCTAAGCATGTAGTGGATGAAGTTTGAACCAATAAATCCAGCTCCACCAGTGACTAAATAGGTTTTCACACTAACCTCTTTCTACCTTCGAAAGATATGTTGCAAGAGCCTCTTGCCAAGGCCTCATACAATTTCCAATGGTACTCTCAAGATGCCCATTTACCAAAGATGAATATGCGGGGCGAGAAGCGCTTTCTGGGTGCATCTCTTTCCACTGAGCAGAAGTTACTCTAGCAACCTTACAATCAAGATTACTGCCAGCCATAATAGCTTCGGCAAAATCAGCCCACGAGCACGTTCCCTCATTGGTTGCGTGGTAGATGCCATAGTTCTCAGTAGCCGCAATGCACAAGATTGTGTGTGCCAAATCATTTGCGCTGGTAGGATTACCTACTTGATCATCAACAACACTAATCTCTGGATACTTTGCACCAAGGGTGCGCATGGTTGCCACAAAATTTTTGCCAACATAACCATAAAGCCAAGCCGTTCTAACCACAAACGTTTGAGCATTTGCAGCCAGCGCAAGTCCCTCTCCTGCTAATTTGGATCGACCATAAGCAGAAACAGGACAAGGAGCATCTTGTTCCGTGCGAGGAGAGCTTTCCTTACCGCTAAAGACATAATCAGTGGATACCTGAACAAGCTTTGTTTGTGTAGAGTTGCAAGCTCGTGCAAGATTCATAGGGCCGAGCGCATTTACCGCAAAAGCCATCTCAAAATTGCTCTCGCAACCATCTACATTTGTTGCGGCAGCACAGTTAATAACAACGTTATAGCGTTCATGCTGGTCAAACCATGTATTAACTGCCTCAGCGCTAGTGATGTCAAGCTCGTCTGCGTCGGTATAATCAACATCTGGTTCAACAAAAACCTCTGGAATTGGGCCAATCTCAGAGACACCGGACTCAAAAAGACATTTGAGCTCGTTGCCTAACTGGCCATGCGCACCGGTAATAAGAACGTGCATACTACTCTCCCTTTCCAGAAGGAAGGATACGTCCTTCTGCAACGCTCTTGAGGTGCTCGCCATACGTAGATTTACCGTAGCGTTCTGCACATTCAATGAGTTTTGAGCTATCAATCCAGCCATTCTCAAAAGCAATCTCTTCTGGAACGCTTACCGGCAGGCCCTGAGCTGTTTCAACGGTACGGACAAAGGTTGATGCCTCAAAGAGACTCCATAGTTCCTGTGTCAAGCCATGCAAAACCGCGGCCAAGTGTGACGACGTCAAGCGTGCCATCCTCAAGATACAGACGATTAAGATCAGTAATCTCGTACTCGCCACGAGCACTTGGCTGAACTTGCTTTACCAGCTCAGTAACACGCTGATCATAGAAATAGAGACCGGTTACGGCATAGTTAGATTTTGGATGAGCTGGCTTTTCTTCAATTGAAATAGCGTTGTAGTTCTTATCAAACTCAACAACACCAAAACGCTCTGGATCATCCACGTGGTAACCGAAAACGGTAGCTCGACCAGCAGTTTGTGCCTGTTGGGCAGCTTTTCTGACAAGTCCTGAAAGACCGTTTCCAAAGAAGATGTTGTCTCCAAGAATCAGAGCTGCAGCGTCATCACCAATAAACTCTTTACCAATAACAAATGCCTGAGCCAATCCATCAGGTGAAGGCTGTTCAGCATAGCAGATAGAGATGCCAAAATCAGAACCGTCACCCAAGAGTTTCTCGAAATTTGGAAGGTCACGAGGAGTAGAGATAACAAGAATGTCTCTAATCCCCGCCAGCATAAGCGTAGACAGAGGATAGTAAATCATTGGCTTGTCATAGACAGGCAGGAGTTGTTTAGACGTAACGGTTGTCAGCGGATAAAGCCTGGTACCGCTACCTCCTGCAAGAATAATGCCTTTCACAATCCACTCCTCATCAATCGGGTTTCTCGCGCAATGGTACTTAGAATAACGCTCATACGTAAGCTTACCAAAGTCCTACTCAACGGCCGTAATTCTATATAGTCTGTAAGGACCTTCTCGAAGAACAAGCTCAAATCCAGGATCTTTATCGGTGATTTGTAGGCCTGAGAAGAAATAGCTTTGATTTCCTAACAAAGCTGGATTTTCCAAGTCGAGCAACAGGACATATCTTGCTCCAGTTTCTCGGACCGCCTGCTGAACCTCTGGATTAGTAGCTACCTCGTTAAGCTTTGTACGAATAATCGCACTTTGTGGCAATTCTTCCGATTCTACCTTTGCACGGTAAAAAATGTTCATGCCATAAAGTGAGTTCAGAACAAGCGAGCCATCGTAAGGATTATTAACTACCAGGTCATTACCAACAATCTGGAGAGCTTTTTTTACAAACTCATCCTCACTTGCCTTATAAGTTGTATGCTCACGAGGCTCAAAGACCTCATTAAGCCAAATGATTCCCCAGCGAAGCTCACTACGCTCTCGCCTAGGCAGGCTTGCTAAATCCCAAGGACTTAGGAGTGCACAACCCCACAACACAGCAATAATGCACACGAGAATGCCGGAGTTTTTAATAAACATGCAGGGCTTACAGGTTGCCTGATCTCCGCTTGCAGAAATGGTGCAAGCAGAATTCTCTGAGTTGTTTTTCTCGCCTTTATTGCCTTTTTCTTTGACCGTCTTAATAACGTATTTAATGAAGTCAAATACAAGCGTAATGGCGGTTTCCATGCCAATAATTGCAACAGGAACTGCAGCTATTGCTACCATTGCAGCAGTCCTCTCTGGATCGGTATACCAAAATCCCGAGAAAAACCTCTTAATAGGAAGCACATCAGAAAGACTAGCCACATAAATGACGGCAGTCATGAGAAATGCCAGAGTGAGCCAACGATAATTCTTGTTCAAAATGCAGCTAACAAATCCAATCCAGAACGCAACCGCAAAGAGAATTTGTGGCATGTTCATGAGCAAGCCAAAGTTCAATACGGTGATAATTGACTTAATTGGGTCAACATAAATTTCCCAGAGGAAATTGACTGTCGGTGCCATAAAACTTGAATTAAGCACGATATTCCACATACCAATAGCGAAGCCAAGAATTACGCACTCTAAACAGATCAATAGAATGATTCTTTTTGGTTTTGTTAATTCAAACTTCTTACTCAAATACTGCACAAAACTTGGAAGCAAGTTGCAAAGAACAAATGGTAAAACAAAAATAGCCCACAAAAAATCTGCACTAGGATGAACCAATGCAAGTGCAATAATCCCCATAAAACATAGACAAAGTGTATGAACATTTACTGAAAATTTTTGAACACTATGAGTTGATGTGCATACTTCTTTGCAGGATGTCTTCTCGTTAAAAGACAATATAAAGACTGCTACAACAGTGGGGACAAGACAAAAGCCAGCTACATTAGGAAAGACTGCATGAACCGTAACCATTCGAAGAGGAAATGCCAGCTGCGCAAAAACTACAAATGAGGTTAGAACGCTGGCAACGAGGTTTTTCTTTCCTATTGTTTGAAGCAAAGCACAAACGCCCACTGGATATATAACCGCGACAAAAACAAACCAAACTACATTTTCTGTAAGTACTTCATTAAGGCCTGTAATTGCCGCAGTGACAGCCGCAAAAGAATGAAAAAGAGTTGGATAGAAGCCTTCATCAAAGAAGGGAGTCTGAAACTCTGGCCTTGCTCCTGTATAAAAGGCAGCATGCAGCATGGAATAAATGCCCGACTGAACACTTCTTGTAATGTATGCAAGGTGCGCGTAGTTATCAGCGGACTGCAAGAACCATGAGGGGTTTCTAATTGCCTTATGGAAAATAACAAAGAATATTGCAGTAGAGATAACAGCAGTTACTAAGAGAAAAACTCCGTTTAGAGATTCCTTCTCGGCAAGGTTTGCATGAGATTGATTTTCCTGGGTAGGTCTGATTTTCTGAATAAGATACGCAAGTCCAGCAGCAATCAGAATAAAAAGACCAACGCCTCCCAAAAGCGGCGTTACACCTCTTAGACCCAGAGGGTAGATGGCAATTCCAGAAAAGCCAATGAGGCAGACCGAAATAAGCGGAGCTACCACAAGGGATGTCATTCGTTTAGTACCAAGAGCGCGAGAAAAAAGATATCCCGGTACATAACAAAGAACCAGTACAACTACTACGGCTAGAGCAAACTGTCTCCACATGTGTCAGTTTCCTTATTTGGTGGCCATTACCGACTAGATAAGCTTAGCCCAACGCTTCTTGCCTGCCTGGAGAAGAGCTCCCTCAAGAACTGCTGGCTCAACCTTATAGGTCTTTGCTGGAAGAGGTTGCTGATTAATCTTAATACCGCCGCCGTCAATAAGACGACGAGCTCACCGTTACTTGAAGCAATCTCTACTTCAACCAAAATCTTTGGTAGGTAGATGAGACCATCTTCATCTGCTTCAAGGGAAATTGAAAACTCTTTGACATCGTCAGGAACTTCATTGTTCTTGAACTGAGCATCAAAAGCTGCCTGAGCCTTAAGGCCTTCTCCCTCACCATGGTAGAGGTCAACAATATTTCTACCAAGAGCACGCTTGAGCTGGTAAGGATCAGCAGTACCATCCTCAAAGCTCTTATCGATTGCATCAAGCTCATCAATAGAGAGCGTAGAGCAGAGACGATAGTACATTGGAATAATCTCGTCAGTAATAGACATGACCTTACCAAACATATCGTTTGGCTCGTCAGTCAGTCCAATGTAGTTGCCGTAAGACTTACTCATCTTCTTAGTGCCGTCAGTACCTACAAGCAAAGGCATAGTAAGCGCAATCTGAGGCTCCATGTCCATATCACGCATAAGATCGCGACCAGCAAGCAGGTTGAAATCTGGTCGTTTCCGCCCATCTCTACATCTGCCTTGATAACAACAGAATCGTATGCCTGAAGAACTGGATAAATGAACTCGTGAAGCGCAATTGGCTGCTGATTATGATAGCGATTAGAGAAGTCTTCTCGCTCAAGAATACGAGCAATGGTGAACTTGCTCATAAGGCCAAGCATGGTCTCAAGATTCATAGGCTTAATCCAGTCACCGTTATGAACAACAGTGGTTCTTTCTGGATCAAGAATCTTCATAGCCTGGTTAACATAGGTCTCTGCGTTTGCATCCACCTGCTCTGCAGTGAGAGAAGGACGGGTAGAATCGCGTCCGGAAGGGTCTCCGATCAGCGCGGTGCCGCTACCAATAATCAAGGTGACATTATGGCCAAGGTCTTGGAACTGACGCATCTTGCGCAAAGGAACTGCGTGTCCCAGATGCAAATCAGGACTTGTTGGATCAACGCCAAGCTTAATATTAAGAGGGGTACCCTTCTTGAGTTTTTCTTTTAGACCATCCAAAGGAACAATCTGCATAGTTCCTGAAGTAATAACACGGAGCTGTTCTTCTACTGAAAGCACTCTGTATCCTCTCAACGCAAGCCTGTTAAACCATATAGTTACTGCTTCAAATAGTATCAATTCAAAATGTTATCTATCAGAATACAACAGAGTTGTAACTCTTTATTCACTGAAACATAAATATCAGACTATAATAGTGAGAGCTATGACAAGGAGGCTCAATGGGTATTAGAACCCGTCGTGCACGTAAACACGCAAACACACATGCCGTAGGTTTTGGCATTGCCGGATTCTTTGGCTTTATGGCTCTTCTCGCGCTTGCACTTGCTCTTTCTTTGGGTGCAGCTGTTTCTTCATGGCTCGAGGACCTGCCAGATTACAACTCTGCTGATGCCTACCTGGTAGCAGAGCCTACCCGCGTTTATGACTCCAAGGGTAACGACATTGCTGACTTCTATCTGCAGCAGCGCCGCTCAGTTACCTTGGATCAGATTTCTCCTTATGTTATTCAGGGCACCATTGATACTGAGGATAAGCGCTTCTATTCCCACAGCGGTATTGACCCCTGGGGTATTGTCCGCGCATCTGTTGGCTCGCTGTTTGGTGGCGGCGAAGGTGCTTCCACTATTACGCAGCAGCTTGTTCGTAACACTGTTCTTTCTAACGAGCAGTTTGAGCGCTCTTTGAAGCGTAAGGTCCGCGAGGCTTACATCTCTATTCAGATGGAGAAAGTTTACTAAGGACCAGATTCTTAATATGTACCTCAACACCATTTACTACGGTAATGGTGCTTACGGTATTGAAGCTGCAAGTATTATCTACTTTAACAAGCATGCAAGTGATTTGACTCTTGCTGAGGCTGCAACGCTTGCTGGCCTTCCAAATGCTCCTTCTGCCTATGACCCAACTGTTAATCCAGAGGCAGCAAGAGAAAGGCGTAATACCGTTCTTGAGCGCATGCTTCGCGCGGGAGATATTACACAGGAGCAGTACGATGAAGCTGTTGCAGAGGACTTAGTACTTAACCCTGGTACTTTGACCGACAACATTGGCCAGTTCCCCTACTGGACTGACTACATTCGTAGCCTGCTTCAGGAAGACTTTGATAGCGATACCATTCTTCAGGGTGGATTGCGCGTTTACACTACGCTTGATCCTGACCTTCAGAAAGATGCTGATGAGGCTGCTACAAGGCGTATTGCTGAGCTTGGCAACCCTCGTCTGGGCGCTGCTTTGGTTTCTATTGATCCTCAAACTGGCTACATTAAAGCAATGGTTGGTGGACAGGACTACTCAAAGAGTCAGTACAATATCGCAACCAGTAGTAACCGTCAGATGGGCTCCAGTTTTAAGATGTATACGCTGGTAGCAGCCCTTTCTGAGGGTATGAACCCAGAGATTGTTCTTAACGGCAACTCCCCTATGCAAATTACGCCAACCTGGTTGGTCAGAAACGCTGGTAACTACAGCTACGGTGCAATTACCCTGCGTCAAGGTACGGTTTACTCTTCCAACACTGTTTACGCACAGGTTGCTGAAGCTATTGGTATCGATAAGATCCTTCAGACGTGCTATGCCATGGGTATTCGCACTCAGCTACAGCCATACCTGTCTACCACTCTTGGTTCTCAGGGCGTAACCCCTATTGAGCAGTGCACCGCATTTGCAACCCTTGCTGCAGGCGGTGTTCGTCGTGATGCTGTTGCAATTACGCGCATTGAAGACCGTAATGGCAACGTTATCTACGAGCACAAGGACAACCCAGTTCAGGCAATTAGTCCTGCTGTTGCTGCAGCTGCTACCGATGTTCTGAGCGGCGTTCTTACCTCTGGTACTGGTCGCTATGCCTACAACCTGAAGACCTTCAACCAACCAGTTGCAGGTAAGACGGGTACTTCCGATAACTCCGAGGACCTTTGGTTCTGCGCCTATACCCCACAGCTTGCAACCGTAGCTTGGTGTGGATATCCAGATAGTCGTGACCCTGTTATTATCGGCGGTGGAGAGTCTTCTACCTTTGTTACTGCACAGTACGTATGGGCGTACTACATGAACGCAGCTCTCTCTGGCGTTGCTCGCGCTGAGTTCCCTAAAACTACTGAAACTATCTCTTACAAGCCTGATAGCTACTGGAAGTTTGTTGGTGGCTCTGCTAATGCCAAGCAAGAAAAGAAAGATGACGACGAAGAGGAAGAGGAAGAGGAAGAGGAGGAAGAGGAAGAGGACGATTCAACCACTACTCCTACTACTCCTACTACTCCAGCCACACCAGGTACCGGTACGGGCACTGGCACGGGTACCGGAACAGGTACTGGAACAGGTACTGGAACAGGAACAGGTACTCCATAAACCTCTGGTTTATCTACAGCAAAAAGGAGTCTGCACTATGCAGACTCCTTTTTTTGTAAGACTTGTACTTTGACGGGTTTCTCGCCAAAGGCTTTATGTTTAGAAGATGTTGTATACGTTGCCAAGCTGCGTAATGATGCGTACCACGTCTGCAGCATGCGCAGTTTTATCCACAATCACCAAAACGGTATCGTCGCCAGCAACGGTACCTACGACATGGTCAAGCTCAACGTCGTCAAGGGCAAACGCAACAGCTGATGCAGTGCCTGGATGGCATCGAATCACGATAAGATTCTCTGCTGCCGTAGCCCCAACCACAAACTCAGAGAGCATTTTCTGCAAATGCATATCTTCAGAAAGCACATAGGCGCCCTCGGGGAGCTTTTGCAAATCCATTTCTGCTGTATCACGAGAAACGGTTGCTTGAGTACAGGCAAAACCACGATCTTTAAGCATGTCAACAAGATCGCGCTGCGTGCGGATGGACTCGCTGCGAACAAGCTCACGAATCACGTCCTGTCGAGCATTTCTATGCTTCACGACGCCTTCTTTCTTTATGCGGCTCACTCACTTTTGAAAACAAATGATAGTGAGTAAAAGAATATACTTAATCAACCCTTATGCGCATGCCAAACCGCTAAACGGTGTAAATTACCCGCTCGTCGGTCGGAATATTGCATTCACCGTTTTCTAAAAGTATTTATGCACTTCTCGCCGTATGATTCATCATGAGTGAAACTATTTTTACGGCTTGGAGGCCACCATGCCCCTGAATGATTCACCAGATAGAAGAGAAGGCTCCCACGGAGACTCTGCAATGCGTCGTCGCCCTCCACAAAATGGCCGTCCTCCTCGCGATGGCGGTTTTTCTGATAGGCAAGCAAGACGTCGCAAAAGAAATACCCTTGGCTCACAGGCTATTCTCTTTAAGAGACAGTCTCTGCTGCATCGCATTGATTCTCGTACAAGAACCTACATTGTTATTGGACTGGCTGTTATAGCGGCGCTTTTGCTGGTCTTTATTGTGTCAAGCTGCGTCCGCGGTTGCGCTAAAGAATCTAGTCCAGAGGTAGAAGTCAACTCCGTTGATTCTCGTGTTGCTGTGGGAACTTCAGAAGAGCTGACCAAAGCGCTTGCAGCCAAGCTTGATCAGGACAAGAATCTTGCGTGGATTGCAGAACACGCTGATAGATATAGCGATAAGAGCCTTATTGAGCTAGCACTCGCCCACCCTGAGGCAATTGATTTTGTTGCAAACTACCCTGATTCTGACGGCAAGGCCAAGACCTATGATGATTCACTCACCAAAGGCACAGCACCGCAGCTCTATACCTGGGATTCTAGATGGGGCGGCGTCTCATATGCCGGCTCTGTAATTGCCACCAAGGGCTCTGGTCCAACTGCGCTCTCCATGGCATACATGGGTCTTACGGGAAAGAACAACTGGACTCCAGCTGACATTGCGGGCGCCGTTGAAACCGCTAAGGCAGCGGACACAGATTCTGGAATGAACAGATCATTTCTCGAGAAGAACTTAGCAAACCTTGGTCTTACCGCTGATAGCTACAACATTTCTGCCGACAATATCACCACGCTTCTAGACGCTGAAACCTTCCTGCTTGTTGAGGTTAAGGGCAATAAGCTGAGCCCGGATGGTGATCACTGGATTTTTGGTAACCAGCAAGAACGATGACGGCACCGTAAACGTTCACGACCCTCTATCTCCTGAGGTGAGCTCACGTCCATGGGCCGCAGAGACTATTGCCAGCGCTGCAAACGCTCTCTACACCGTGACAGTAAAGGCTGCTGAGTAGCAAAGTTACTAAGCGACAAAGCGCCTGCTCGATGACTGAAACCGTCGATTGAGAGACATTGCAAAAAAAGTCCCGCACTTCAGAGTGCGGGACTTTTTGTGCAGCTAGATGCCCTTGTAGAGAACACGTAAAAACCCAGCATCCACAAAAGGTGAATGCTGGGCAGGACGGGTTTCTCGCCAAAAGATTGTGCGGAGAAAGTCGTTTTAGAAGAAGCGGACTATGAAAGCACCTGCTGTGCAGCTTCGCCAAGCTCTGCAATACGTGCCTCGGCTTCTTCACGGGTAGCGCCGTTGGCAAAGAGATAGGCTTTGACCTTAGGCTCAGTGCCTGATGGACGGAAGATAACCTTGTTGTCACCCTCAAGCCTGTATTCAATAACATTGGAAGCCGGCAGGGTCTGAGGAGCCTCTTTCTGCAGACCAGAAACGCGAGGCATCTCAGCGCACTCAGCATAGTCTGTTACGCCAACAACCTTGTAATTGCCAACCATTTCCAGTGGATTCTTACGCAGACCACTCATGATCTCAGCCATCTTTGCGGCTCCCTCGGCACCTGGGTACGCTGCATTAACAACGCCATTGAGGTAGTAGCCGTAGCGCTGGTACAGGGCATCCATTGCCTCGTAGAGGTCCATGTTGCGGGCAGCATACCAAGAAGCCATCTCTACGCAAAGCATGGTTGCAACAATAGCGTCCTTATCGCGAGCATGGGTACCAACAAGGTAGCCATAGGACTCCTCAAAGCCCATGAGGAAGCGATCCTCCTCGCCGGCATCCTTGAGCTGGTCAATTTGGTCGCCAATGTACTTGAAGCCCGTAAGGACGCGGCGCATCTCAAAGCCGCGAGCACGTGCCAGGACGTCAGGCATAGCAGAAGATACGATGGTAGAAACGGCTACCTTATCCTGGGGTTTCTCGCCACGCTCTTCTGCCATGGTAAGAAGCCAATCCATAAGCAGAACGCCCATCTCGTTACCGGAAAGCAGCACGTAATCGCCGTTGTGAGGGATTGCGGTGCCCATACGATCTGCGTCAGGGTCAGTTGCAACCAAAAGGTTTGGCTTTACCTTGTCAGCAAGTTTAAGGCCCAGCTCAAGCGCCTCACGAAACTCTGGATTTGGATAGGAACACGTTGGGAAGTTTCCGTCTGGCTTTGCCTGCTCTGGAACAACATCGACGTCATTGACGCCAATCTCTTTAAGAATGCGCGTGACGCACTCCATACCTGTACCGTTAAGCGGCGTGTACACAACCTTGTAGCCGTCGGCAGCCTTAAATCCTGGAATAGAAACGCGCTTGATAGCCTCGATGAAGTTGTCCAAAACCTCTTCTGGCGTCCAGACAATCAGGCCCTTCTCCAAGCCCTCTTCAAAGTCCATAGGCTTGACGTCAAAAGGATTGACGCGCGCGATATTTGCAGAGATCTCTGCCGCAGCCTCATCGGTAATCTGGCCACCGTTATCGTTGTATACCTTGTAGCCGTTGTAAGGCGCAGGGTTGTGACTTGCGGTAAGCACGATACCTGCGGAAGTCTTGAGATAGCGAACAGCAAACGAGAGTGTTGGAACAGGCTCGATACGTGGATAGACGTACACGCGGATGCCATTAGCTGCCAAAACACCGGCTGCGACCTTCTGGAAATCCTCACCCTTAAGGCGAGAATCCCTTGCAAGAGCCACCGTTGGATTCTGGTAGTGGGCGTTGAGATAATCCGCAAGACCCTGGGTTGCCTGAGCAACAACGTAGACGTTCATGCGATTAGTGCCAACGCCAATCGTGCCGCGAAGACCAGCGGTACCAAACGCAAGCGAGCGATAAAATGCGTCGTAGAGCTTATCTTCTGCTTCTGGTTTAGCAAGCTCACCGAGCTCTTCTACCAGGTCTTCTTCGGTGACGTTTGCACGCCAGGACTCAAATGCTTCCATAACTTTTGCATCCATAATGACTCCCAAACCTCAAACAGCTCTCTGTATTTCCTTATAAAAGATACTACGCGTATTTTAAGCGAAAAATAACAGATGATTTGGGACATTATGTATGAACTGTCCGGTCTTCGGTGAGTGGACGATGACGCAAACTGCGGACGCTCAGCCGAGAGGCAGCTCAAGGGAGCACGCACTCCGAGGGTTCTTGATGTATTTTTCTTCTCCCCAACCATTTAGCGAGAAAAACATGGGAAAATGTTACGTCAGTATGTATTCAATTCCTACGGGCGAAAGGTGTCCCGATGTCTCAAGAACTTGAGTTCTTTGCAACGTGTCCTAAAGGCTTTGAGAAGCTTCTTGCACAGGAGCTAGACGGCCTGCGCATCAAAAAGGTGCGCCCTCTTGGCGGACAGGTTGCGTTTTACGGCTCACTTGCCGATGCTTACCGCGTCTGTTTATGGTCTCGTCTTGCGTCTCGCGTCGTTTTGGTGCTTGATCGCGTTGGCGCTGCCACTTCAGACGCTCTCTACGAAGACCTCTCCCACATTGCTTGGGAAGACCATATTGGTCCACATGCCACCATTGCAGTGAGCGCCCACGGCACAAATGACCAGCTCAGAAACACCAACTTCATTGCTGTCAGAACAAAAGACGCAATTGTAGACCGACTTGCAGCAAAGCGCGGAAGCCGTCCTATGGTCAACACGCTTGCACCTGACGTAACTATTGTCGTGCGCGTCTCACGCAACCGCGCCACAGTTGGCATTGACCTTGCTGGTGAAGCGCTCTTTAAGCGCAGTCTGACTGGCGGTCGAGGGCCGGCACGTGAGTTTGCGCCGCTCAGGCTAGACTACGCCGCTGCCCTTCTGTACCTGCAGGCGCAAACTGCTGCGAGTGCACCGGGTTTCTCGCCAGACGCGCCGCTGCCGGCGCTGCTGTTCCCGGGAGCAGGCGCGCTTACACAGGAGGCAGCAGGCATGGCGCTGGACGTGGCGCCGGGCATTCTGCGCGCTCGCTGGGGCATGACGGGTTGGGCTGGCCACGACGACGATGCCTGGCAAGATTTGCTGGCCGAGGCCGATGAACGTGCCGAGAAGGGCCAAGAGCGCCAGGTCACACTCTATGCAGCGGACCCTCGCCCAAAGGCCAAAGAGGCTGTGCTCTATACGCTTCGTGCAGGCGGTCTCAAGGCTGACGTGCAGTTCTTGGCAGCTTCTGAGCTGCTAAAACATGCAGAGCACTTCACGGGCATTGTTGCCGATCTCTCGTGGACCAAAGAAGAGCCTACACTTCAGGGCTCTGCTTACTCCACGCTTGGACTTTTTGCGGGGCAGGCAAGCACACTTCTTACCAGCGATACAAATACCGATACGGTACTCAGAGCAACTCCATCGCAGACACTTTCTGTCTACGTGGGCAACTCCATTGCCACCATGCGCTCCTACCCTGCCGCAATCGCTGAAGAAGTCGAAGCCGGTGCGTCTGATGCACCAGCAAGCAACTCTGAGTCAACCTCGGTTCCTGCAGGTCCCACTGTCATGGTTAACAATCAGCCGGTAAGCGTACTGGTTCCTGCATCCGATCAATTTGCCGCACGCCTTGCTAAGGTGGCCAAGCAACGCGCTAAGTGGGCTCGTAAAAACGACGTCTCGTGCTACCGCGTATACGACGCTGACCTGCCCGATTACGCCGTCAGCATTGACATCTACAAGGGTGCCACAAAGCCAACTACCTGGCTGCAAATCTCTGAGTACGCTGCATCTAAAGAGATTGATCCAGACCTCGCAAAACGCCGCCTCCTAGACGTCCTAGCTTTGGCTCCTCGCATTCTAGGCGTACCTAGCTCAAACGTAAATCTACGAACAAGAACGCGTGCAAAGGGTGGCTCTCAGTACTCTGACGAGGGCAGCGCAGCCGACAACTCCAGAAAAGAAATGCTGCTCATCGATGAGGGCGGCCTACTCTTTGAGGTCAACTTTGCATCCAGACTGGACTGTGGAATCTTCCTAGACCACCGCGATACGCGCGCAGAGATTCGCGAGCTCATGAAAAGCGCCGGACCTGCTAAGAGCTTCCTCAATCTCTTTGCCTATACAGGTACCGCTACCTGCTACGCAGCAGATGGTGGTGCACTTCACTCCACAACCGTTGACCTCTCCAAGCCTTCGCTTGAGTGGGCCAAGCGCAACATGAAGCGCAACGGTTTTGACGGAGAGGAGCACGAGTTTGTCCAGGCAGACGTCCTGTCTTGGATTACCGAGATGCGTCACACCAAAAACCGCTGGAACGTCATCTTCTGCGACGTCCCCACCTTCTCTAACTCATCGCGCATGAGGCAAAGCTCGTTTGATGTCCAGAGAGATCACGCTGAGCTTATCGTTGGCATTTCTCGCCTTCTGACTCGCGGCGGCGTAGCCATCTTCTCGTGCAACCTGCGTACGTTCAAACCAGATGTCGAGAAAATCCAGCGAGCTGGCGTCGAAATTGAAGACATAACAAGTGAAACTATTCCGGAGGACTTCTCAAGAAATCAGAAGATTCACCATGCATATAAAATCTCGAGAAAACCGCGGGAAAATGAGTAAATTTTTTTCCGCTTGCAGGCAAAAATAAGTACGTTTGTACATTCGTCTAGTTATAACTAGGTATATGGACTAACATATGATGACGAACTGTACTAATCATCTGTTGAGAGGATTAATAGATGAATACAAGTAAAGCTGCATTTCATGCGCTTTTTCTCTAAGAATCAAAGCCAAGAAATCAACTGGCATTCCTCTAAGTGCCGGCATGGTACTTGTTACCCTTGGCATCGTCTACGGTGACATTGGCACTTCTCCAATGTACACCATGAAGGCAATTATTGCTGGTAACGGTGGTCTTCTTACCATGAGCACCGATGTTGTTTTGGGTGCTCTGTCCCTCATTATCTGGACGCTGACACTCATTACAACCGTTAAATACGTCATGGTTGCAATGAAGGCAGACAACCACAATGAGGGCGGAATCTTTGCGCTCTACAGTTTGGTTAAAAAGTGCGCCAAATGGCTGATTATTCCTGCCATGATTGGTGGCGCAGCTCTTCTTGCTGACGGTATTTTGACCCCAGCTGTTACAGTAACCACCGCTATTGAGGGTTTGCGTACTATTCCTGCAGCTCATGCTATCATTGGTGATAATCAGCACATTGTTGTCATGATTACCATCATCATCCTCTGCACCCTCTTTGCCTTACAGAAGGCAGGTACTTCTACCATTGGTAAGGCCTTTGGCCCTGTCATGACGCTTTGGTTCTTGTTCTTGGGTGCCATGGGTGTTATGAACATGTTTGCTGACATTAGCGTTGTTCGAGCTCTTAACCCAGTCCGCGGCATTCTGTTTCTCTTTGATGGCAAGCTCAATGCAGCTGGTCTCATGGTTTTAGGTAGTGTCTTCCTTTGTACCACTGGTGCAGAAGCACTTTATTCTGACATGGGCCACGTTGGCAAGAGCAACATTTACGTAAGCTGGCCTTTTGTTAAGGTCTGCTTGATTCTGAACTATCTTGGACAAGGCGCATGGCTCATTACCAACCACAATAACACCGTGCTAAATACTATCAAAGACCTCAATCCTTTCTTTGAAATGCTTCCTGGTCAGCTTAGACCATTTGCCGTTATTCTCTCTGCGCTTGCTGCAATTATTGCCTCTCAGGCACTGATTACTGGCTCTTACTCCATTGTCTCTGAGGCAATTAAACTTGATCTTATGCCTCACATTAAGATTAACTACCCCTCCACAACAAAGGGCCAGATTTACATTCCACTTGTAAACAACATCATGTGGGTTGGCTGCATTGGCGTTGTACTTCTCTTCCAGAGCTCTGAGCACATGGAAGCAGCGTACGGTCTTGCAATTACCGTTACCATGCTCATGACCTCAATCCTGCTCTACACCTACCTGGCTGTTATCAGAAAGCGCCTATGGGCGGCCATTCCATTCATTCTTTTCTTTGGTGCTATCGAGGCTATGTTCTTCTTCTCAAGCCTTACCAAGTTCTTCCACGGCGGCTACTTTACCGTTCTTATGGCTACCGCAATTTTTGTTGTCATGTTTGTCTGGCGTCGCGGTACCGCTGTTGAGAGAACGCAGAGCGTTTATCTCCCCGTAGATAAATACATTGACCAGCTCCGTAGCTTGAGCCACGATGCGGACTATTCAACTCTCGCTGATAACCTGGTCTTCCTGACCAATGACTCTTCATTTGACAAGCTGGATCGAGACATCCTCTATTCCATCTTGGATAAGCGTCCAAAGCGTGCTAAGGCCCTACTACTTTATTAACATCTCGCTGACAGACGATCCAAATACCCGTGAGTTTATCGTCAATGACTTTGGTACAGACTTCCTGTTCAAGATCACTCTGCGTCTTGGCTTTAGGGTAAACCAGCGTATTAACACCTATCTGTATCAGATTGTTGGTGACCTGATTAAGAACAATCAGCTTGCGCCACAGAATCACAAGTATTCCATTTACAAGGAGCACTCCGAGATTGGTGACTTTAGATTCTGTCTGCTACGTAAGGTACTAGCTCCAGAGACTGACATCAACGGTTTGACGCTCGTTGCCTTGAGCTCAAGTACTTTATTCGTCGCATCTGCGGATCTCCTGCTCGTTGGTATGGTCTTGAGAACTCCAATATTGTCTTTGAGTACGTTCCTCTGTTCTCCAAGGTTAAGCGTGAGCAGAAGCTCATCCGCATCATGCTCGATGACGCAGCCCAGACAAGCTCCATGCCACTTGTTGAGGCTCCTATGAAAGAGCGTATTGCAGAGATTGAGGAAGATGAGGATATCTTTGCAGAGGCACTGCACAAAGAGCGCGTTGAAAACGCAGCTACCGTGGCAGACTATGTTGGTGGCGATACCGCTAGCTTCCGTCCTCTTAAGCTTGATGAGGAAGCGGCCGATGAAGACGTCTTTGAAGAGCAGCAGGACAGTAATCACTAGCCTAGTGCCTCGTACTTTCTACTAGTTACAACAAAAGCCGACAGATGGTATCTGCCGGCTTTTTCTTTACACGATATGTCATGTCTTGAGCAAAACTCTGAGATGTTACTCTCCCAGCACCCACGTAAGGAATCGCGAGAAACCCGCCTCATCGTTAGTCAAGGTGATATAGGTTGCAGCCTCAAAATCCTCACGACGAGCGTTAGCAACTGCCGTACCCATTCCAGCTGCAGAAAGCATTGCAACATCATTGAGCGAGTCACCAAAGGCAGCAGCATTCTCTGTGGAGAGACCAAGGTAGTTGCACAGCCATTGAAGTGCGGCTCCCTTTGAGGTGCCGTCGGCCAAGATCTCCATTCCCATACTCATGGAAGCCGTGCCACTGAGTCCTTTTACCGAGGCAACAGCATCTGCTACAAGTGCCTGGTACTTCTCGCCTTCTGCAACTGACCAGTAGGAGCCAAGTCGCTCAATGGTAGTTACGCTGTCAATAAACTCCTCGACGCTTTGGTCAAAGGGCGTACGCGAGCGTTGCATAAATGCTGCATGATCTGCGGGAATATCCAACTGAGAGATAAGATTGTGCCTTGAGCGCTCCAGATAAACACCACCGTCTGCAAAAATATCAAAAGTGACAGGAAGGTCTTTAAGCTTTTGATACAACTCAAGCGCCTGCTCCTTGGTAACAGTAGACTCGTGCAGTACCGTCTGGGTAGAAAGGTCTCTAATAATGGCGCCATCGCAAGACACCACGTACTTAGAAGCAGGATGGTTCACAACTTCTTTTGGCAGCACGTTAAACGCACGTCCGGAACAAGGCACAAAAGGTATACCTAACTCAGCCAGGCGGTCCAGCATAGCCATGTTGTTATCATCAAGAGATTTATCGGTATGGAGAAATGTTTCATCCATATCGGAGAAGACGATTTCTACTTTCAGATTTGATGCATCTTGATTGAGCCAAGACTGCTTCTGAGCAATGAGTTCTTCTGTTGAAAGCTCTGACAAAACACTACCTCTTTAAGGACGATACATAAACGTGAAGACCTCTTCACGCTGCATGTTTACCTGTACACCAAGCTTTTCTGAGACGGTATCAAGACGCTCTTTGAGACTCAAGAAAGACTCAGCATCCTGAAGTTCGATCAACATTGTCATGGTAAAAATACCAGACAAAATAGTCTGGGCGATATCTAAGATGTTGGCATTTGACTCGGCCAAAGTGGTAGAAATTGCTGCAACAATTCCTGGAGCATCGCTGCCCAAAACAGTAACAACAGCACGATTTGCAGATGTTTCTGAAGTCATAATTTCCCATCTCTTGAACGGATGGGTTAATTGTACTCTATGCCTTTCCAATTTCTACGCCATAGCGTGAGCTAAAGACCTTTTGAATCTCTTCAACGGTACAATTTAGCGCCGTAATAAGCTCGTACAAACCACGATTGCTAGCCATCTTAAATATTCTCTCGTGAGAAACGGGTGGTTTCTTATTGAGTGAGCGTGCGTTATCAATGCGAGCCCTAAACGTTTTAGCAATACTAAAGGAGTCTTTACAAGAACCTTCTCTAATCGCGCGCCTAAAGTGCGATTCTTCAAGCGATGCATTATGAATATGGAACGTAATGAGCTCAATTTGAGGATAGGTATCAACAAGATTCGTTGCCTCATCGTGCGTCATAAGATCACGAAGTCTGAACTCTTGATCAAGAGGAAATACAATCTGAACAGGGTGTTTTTGTCCAATAGGAGACAAAATGTAGGCCGGAGTAGGCTCCGAAACTACATTTTCAACAAGACATACGCCCTGACCCGGGTGAACGCAAAACTCTCCAACAGCTCGCATAACACCACTCCTCTCGGATAACAATAGTATATCATGAGAAGCTCGTTATACGCTAATGACCTGCAACTTTATAAAACGTTGCAGGTCATTCGATAACTATAACAAAAATTTTTATATAAGAAATCTAATCAATCATCGTGATGGACTCAATGACTGGCTGCTCTGAAGCAGGAATTGTTCCGTTTGAATCGGTGGGTTTAACGCCTTTACAAATTGCGTCAACAACGTCCATTCCACTTGTTACCGTGCCAAATGCAGCGTAATTTCCATTCAGAGTTGAGTTGTCTGCCTGCATGATAAAGAACTGTGAACTTGCCGAGTTAGGATCTTGAGCGCGCGCCATGGAAATAGTTCCACGTGTATGTGAGATGTTATTCTCGACACCGTTTTTGGTAAACTCGCCCTTGATTTTATTCTCGGATCCACCCGAGCCATTGCCCTTAGGATCTCCACCTTGAATCATGAAGCCGTCAATAATGCGATGGAACGTAAGGCCATTATAGAAGCCTGACTCGGCAAGATGCGCAAAATTGGAAACCGTAATAGGCGCAACGTTTGCGTTAAGAGTTGCCTCGATAGTGCCGTAATCCTTCACCACAATACGAACATGGTGAATGCCCTTTGCATACGGGTCATCCGCTGCTACAGAATCAATGTAGCCCTTGTTTTGTGAGCTCTGAGACTGCGTTTGCTGCGTCTGTTGCGTTTGTTGTGTCTGCTGCGACTGCGACTGCTGCGATTGCGAACTTGCCTGAGACTGAGATTTATCAGCACCTCTAAAAAGAGAGAAGAATATTGCTCCTACCGCAAGCACAACGATGACAATAACACCATACAGTCGGCGATTCTTTGTTTGAAACACGCTATGTCCTCCCCTTTAAGCGGATGCGCTTGAGACAATCCAAGACACCAGATTGGCGGTTGCATTGCCTGTTCTCTCGGCAAGAACGTGACCCTTATCCCAAACAAGCGTGTAATCAACACCGCTCACGCCCGAGAAATGCTTTAAAGACAAGCCCAAGTTGAAGGAAGTGCAGATTGAGGTATCGGTATTCTGGGCACCCTCATTAATACGCCAATAAGGAGCAACGGAAGCTGTCTGATAACCCTTGTAAGATGCGCTGGTAAAGTACAGAGGATTAAACATATCAACACGAGTTGGGATGTCATTCTCTAGCGTGTCAGCCTTATTCAAATCAGAGGACCAGTCATTGGCGTAGCTTGACTTCCAATCAGTAAGCTTCATATACGTATCAAGGTTCTTTTTAATGAGGTCAGCTGTCTGCTCATCAAAATGCAAGGTACTTTGCTCGCCAACGCCAAATAGCTGATTTGCACGAGTGCTTCTATCAGGGGCATCAAAAGCTCCAACAGGAAGTGAAGCACCTCTCAGAGCGCGCGAGAAACCCCTCAAGTTCTCAAGTTCAACGCTCTGACGGCGAAGGTTATATACAACCCAAATAGACTCAGAGTTCAGAGAGCCAAATAGTGCTCGGCAGTATCGTAAATAGTAGATTGAACCTGCTGTGTAGCAGGAGTTGCGTTGTCTGTACCACGAACTGTTGCCAGATTTGGATCACCTGGAAACGTAGGCTCTTCCAGGCGCTGAGGCGTAGAGGTGTAAGGGAATGCGTTGTCCTTAACAAAGTTATTTGCAGAGGTCTTAAGCTCGTTGAGAAGAAGGTCTGCATATGATCCAGCGGTATAGACGCCAGAGTTAGTCTCATCAAGACCAACCTTGCTGTCATTGCTGTCGAGAAGATCCATGTTGTTGACAAAAGAAGCATATGCGCCAGCAAGATCTTGTGAGAGAGGCTGGGTCCAAACACCTTCAGCACGGGAGTCTGTTGCGTCTGCATACTGACCAGCTGACCATTCATACGCTGCGTCTGCAAGGTCGTACGATGTCGCAGGACACCATGAAGCGCTGCCGTAAATAGAGTCTGAAAGCTGCTCGCCCTTCTCGCTATGTGTAGCAGCGCCAACCGCCTTAAGGTATGGCGTATACAGTGGAGAATCTCCCGAGGTGCCTAGCACTGCGCTGAGACCACCGCCGGCCGCAAAGCCAAACACAAAAATCTTTGATGTATTGCAAGGAAGCAGCTCATGGTTGTAGCGCAAGTACCTGATAGCAGCCTTGAGGTCTACTGCCGGCCAAGGCGATCCACCTGCGTAAAGCTCGTCCGAGCCTGTAGTTGAATCGTAACCAGCACTTCTGCCGCGGAAACCTGCGTATACGTACACACAACCAGCCTCAAGGTACGGCGCAAGACCCTCGTATGAGTAACTTGTAGGAGCGCTCTGAGGGAACAGCGTTGCTGTGTTAATAGGCATGACAATTGGCGCGGTACGTGCGGTGAAGCTGCCTACAACGGCTTTCTCGCTTACTTCGCACTCGTACGTAGAGCCATTCTTCTTTCCCGAGAAATACTTACCAGGTACAAAAACCGAGAGAGTATTTACCGACTTGCTTGCAGGCTTAGTGCAGTACTGAATGCCCAACTGATAGTAGCAGTCGTTATCCTCGTCATAACTCCACTGGGTCATGTCCAGCTTAAGTGACTTGAACTCTTCAAGGTCCACGTTAGATGCAGGCTGATTCGTATCCTCAGACGTCCTTGCCTGTGGAGTACATGCAGCCAAGGTACCTGCAGCTCCTAAAGCAGAAAGGGACAAGAATTCTTTTCTCGTAAAGGCCATAATTTCCCCTCGAATAGTTTATTCAGTGGAGGCAGCAACGACCGCTGACCTAGTTCAAGCTAGTCATCTATTGTACCAATTTGCAAACGTGTATGCTTAAGAGCAAGCGTTTAGAGAAACGAGTTAGCATGCCAAAAGTTGTCAACTTCTTTGACCTCATTCATCTCAATGAAAGGCTTGCTCAGCAGGGCCTTTTGAGCAAAATCCACCTGCGTGACACATGTGGTAAGCAAACTCTCTGGATAGAACTCCCCTCTGGCGAGAAAACCGATGAGCGTGAGAAAATCGACGGTCAAGAGCTCGAGAAAACAAAGGAGCAAATTGAGGCAGTTTTTTGCAATAAAAGGGTATGGCTGTTGAATTTGACCTCACTGGCGGAAAAAATTTCTGGATTGTATAAATTGCCCGCTTGACGAAGCGCTTGAGTCTGTTATAGTAAATAAGCTTTTCGAAGCACCAATGGCTGGGTAGCTCAGTTGGTAGAGCAGGGGACTGAAAATCCCCGTGTCAGGGGTTCGATTCCCTTCCCCGCCACCACGACTTTGAATCGGCTCAGAGATTATTCTCTGGGCCGTTTTCTTTTATCTTTTGATGTTGACGTGGCAAACAGAAAAAGAGGTACCTCTTTTAAGAAGCACGTCTTTCACAGGGTTCTTGCATTAAAAAATTGAACTAAACTATCGATACGTACGCAAAGCTTCGATGAGTTCGAAGGCATCAATACCTAAAGCTTCAGCAAAAGAAAAGACTTCTCCGAGCTTAACGCCACGCTCGCCTGATTCAACCTTTGATATGAATGCTTGATCTCCAGCAAGGTGCTCAGCAACCGCCTCTTGAGTAAGACGTTGCTTCTTTCGCAAATCGCGAAGGCACTGGCCCACTAATCTGTTAGATATCTGCTCCATAAGTGCAGCGTAAAACTATCAACTCAAATATGCCAAAATCGCATATTTTCTTAAAAAAGAAATTCTCCCCGACAAGTTCACGGGGAGAATAAAACCTTTAAACGTAGCTTCCTGTGGTGTTTATTGAAGCGTTTATGGCATTAGAAGCCACCACCGCCGCCTCCGCCGCCGAAGCCGCCTCCGCCGCCTCCGGAGAAGCCACCACCAAAACCGCCGCCAGAACTTGAATTAGAAGAAGCGAGCGCTGCCGTGGAGACAGAATGAGCAGCTGTAACACTCTTGGTTACGCTCTCAATTGCATTGGTTCGCATGCCATTTCCATAGTAATACCAGCTATAAACAGGCATAAACTGAGGATCTTTGAGCATCTCTGGCATTGCAACTTTCAGCTGCTCGATAACCTTATCCGCAACACCAAGCGCAACTGCCATAACCAGAAGCCTATTCCAAAGAATGACGTCAGTAGGGATTGCTTCATGTAGATTGGTGAACTCAGTAAGCCACTTTCTTAGCGCACGAGTCTTAGCAAGCGTCTCAACACCCTCTCTGTTCATCAAATCAAACGAGCCAATGTTTACAAGTGCAACAAGACCGGCAATGACAAGAATGAACAGATGTAGTAGTAGATTGGCAAATGAAACATCAGCCATAACACCCATGAAGAATGCAGCAGCTGCAACAAGAACATCAACAGCAATCAGAGCACCAAGAATTCCCTTACCGTGGAATGGAATCTTATTTGTTCCATACTTAGCAGCATAGCTAAGCTTGATAGGGCTCTCCCAAGACTCATATGCCTTATTAAAATCTTCCGGATGTGATGAAGCATACTTACCAATTTGTTTCATGGTAACAGTGGTGTTTACCGCTCCAGATTCTCCGGCCTTATCAAAGATTAGCCTCATTGCCATGATATCAATCTTATTTGACAGTGAACTGCCAGGGTAGAAAGGCTTCTGACTTTCTGAAAGGTCTTGAACCTTTGTAAGACAATAATCAGACTTCTCCATACCAAGGAAGTTTGTACTAACCGTCTTATTCAAGCTAATGTACTTTGAATCAGAAAGGTGCATAAGGGTTGCTGTCAGAGCGTCTCCCTTGATTAGCTCACCGTTATAAAGCATAGAAAGAACTGCCGGGTGATCATCAGATGGAACATCTCTGTAGTAAAGGTCATTAAACTGAGGGGTCATAACCTTTTTGTATTTAATACGCAGCAAGATTGCTGCTACAACGGTGATAGCTGCAAGTACTAATGGCGCATAAAGAATAAGAGCTACCTGAGTTTGCAATCTCACGCTTGTGATTTGCTTCATCCGCCCACGCTTGTTCCTCAGACAAGATGCTACTCAGCTTATTCTGCTGAATAGGAGCTAGCCCAGAAACCCAATCGGTTGGGAATGTAATGCGAGCTTCCGCAAACTCATCAGTTCCTACGCCAGGAACTTTGTAGACGACTGCATTATTGGTAATTTCTACATTTGCGTCCAGTGGACCATGTCCCCAAGCGCGAACAGTATCACCAGCAACAATAGATTGTCCTGAAGGAACAGGAAGGTGAATAGTGGCTGTTACATTACGAGACTCGGAATCCCAGCCATCAGATACAAACTTCCAGTACAGCTCCGCAGTATCCGACCAGTTTGTTACAACATTAGTAATGTCATACTCGATAGTGATATGTGCTGACTCATCATCATGCGCTGAATAAATCTTTAAGTTCAACATGTTGTTTGATTGAGTTGGAACATAATACTCATCTGAGCTGGAGCTATTGCCACTAGAATCTTTGCTATAAATCTGACGCGTTCCTTGCCTATCTTGAACCGTAACCGAAGTAATGTTTACTTCAACGTTCTGCCCATTGTATTTATTCTTTCCAATTGGAAGATTCCAATAGACACCATGAAAACTACCATTGAAATAGAATGTACGAGTTTCTACGACATGCAACGTTCCGTCTTTTTGAACCGTCGCATCAATATTTACCGTATCTATTGAAAGGTCGCGCGCAAATGCTTTTGCAGGCGTAATTAGAAACGCGACAGCTAATAGCATTACGCAAAGCGCAATCCTTACAACCTGGCTCTTTTTAGAAGAGCAAAGCGAGACTTTATACATGGAAACTCCTTTATGTTACTTTCGCAACTCTTATTAAAGGATACCACGTACTGTTTAATCTGCTGGTGAATATGAGTTATCCAGTTCAAACAAAGCAGGTGGCAGGCCTTTATCCCACTCCTCTCCTACTTCCTCAGAAAGCAAATACTCGTCAGTTTCTATAAAAGGAAGATTGGCAATTCTTTTATTTCTTGATACTTTCGAGATTGCATACAAGCGAGCTTGGACCGCTGAAGTCGAGAAGGCACCCGTAACAAATTCTCATGTCCTGGAACAGCTTTTCTCCGCATCTGGGGCAAATTTTTACGGAGTAGTTTTCTATAGCCATAGCGACTCCTTCTTTCAACGTTGCTTTCCTCGGTACTTATTTCTTGAATGAGCACTTTCTGACCCACCTCAAACCATGGAAAATCATCAAGTGATGGTCTCTCAAATGTGCAATAGGCTCCCGCGCAGCTATGGATTTGTTTAGGCTGTACTCGTCTCCGAATTTTTAAAATTTCTCCGTGATCGTCTGCAAATGCGATATCAATCGGATACGTCATTCCAAAAGTATGAACTGAAGAGCACCTTAGAAGTAAGACTGGAGGAGCTGTTATCTCGGTACCCAAAAGACCGACGAACTTTTCGAAGCCTCCTTGTAACAATTCAAAAATTTGCTCTGAATTAGGGACTTCTTCTATCGAAACCTGTACATTCATTTTCAAATCACAACTCCCGACTTATAGGGACTAACAACAATTGAAGTTGTATGGGTGAGGTACAGAGGAGACTCTAATGACACTAAGGGGAGACGCACAGTATGTGGCCAAGGTCTGTACTTTAGAGTTGCTTGATATTTAGGAAACAGAGACCATATTCCCAATCCCCTCCTTTTCTCCCTCCATGGAGACGACAATGTCGCAATTGTCATCACATTTAAGAGCAGTTTTTATTTTCTGAGTTAAGTTTTCTAGCGTTCCTCCATCCGTGGAATGACTGGAAGAAATTCCATGAGCAATGATTTGATCTGCCGCAACACGATCAAACTTTGAGCACATATCTGCAAACTTAAATAAATTGATTGCAATTAGAGCAACCACTAATACAACCGGAAGTACCAATGCAGTCTCAACAAACATTTGCCCTTTTTGGCAACAAAGAAATTTCATTTTTCTCATATGCCACCAAAAACTTTCTTAACATCAATTTCTAAAGGAATCTCAATATCAATGACAGGAATGGTCAGCTTTGCAATTGTGATTTTGTCAGGCAAATACTGGAGAGAAAACGCACCAAGTGAACGAGCTAAAGCAATTGGATCTGATGTATTAGGTATTTTCTGAACTAGTTCACGAATCGTTGATTCTTTCTCAAAGCCAGCTTGTTTCAAAACACTTTCTGTATTAACAAGAACAGGCTTCATTTGTCTTAAATCACTTGGCTCTAATCCAGCGTCAATAACTATTTGTTTCAAAGCACTCTGTAATTTGGAGCCGAAACTTCCACCTGTTATTCCGTCAACGTTATCAAGAAATTCCGACAGCTTAGAAGACCAAGAAGTTACACCATCCCCATATGAGATTAAAAGAGATCCCCACAAGCTTATTACCTTATCTATGGTCTGTCCAATAAACCCTCCCCTCCTTTCAACCTGATCAAAAAAGCTTGAAAGAACGTTGTTTGTAGAAGAGCTGTCTGGAGCAAGCGTTGCTCCGGATATTGCATATCCTTCTGGGAGAAAAACTGACTGCTCAAGTGTTCCTAAACTTCCTTGAAATTCTGGAGATGAACCTCCTCTTCTCACAAATGAAATACATCCCCAAGCTCCTGGAGGACATAATCTGGGCCTAGCAACCTTTAGGGCATCAAGTGCTTTTTGAAATATTCCAGTTGATTTATCTGCAGCTTCAGACAACTTTTTTCGCAAATCTTTTATTTGCTGACGTGATGATTCATAAACTTCAGACTCTTCGACTACGATTTTCCAGTAATACTCAAACCCGTTATCAATATTTGTCGAAGCAGAAGCCACTCTTCCCACATCGCTGCTCGTAAAATGACAATGTTGACACTCATGAACCGCTCCAGAATCTAAATCTTGTAGCGATGCAAATCCCGCGTTTCTCCTGTTGCTCCTGGACAAGACCTATGAGCATGAATGGTTTTCTCGCCATTTTCATAGGTGCAAGGCCAAATAGGCTTTAGATACAGGTCTGTTTTCTTTGTCTCTTCTAAATTATGTGGTAATCGAGGCAAATTCATTTCAACCTCACCATCAGCTGTTTCTTTATAAAATCCTTTAGAAAGTTCCGTAAACGCAAAGTTGTAAAACGCTTTTCGTATAGCAGAATCACGTAATTCTTCTGCAGTGCTTCCATTGACAATTTCTTGATCATATCGAGCTCTGTAATATGCTCTAGCTCGCTTTAAAGCGATACCGAACGTCCAAGAAGTTGGCGACGGGATAGATGGATTTATATCCCCAGAAAGACCAGCGAGATGCTCTGCTCTTTCACGCATAGAATAAGGACCTCCACCGCAGTCTGCCTCCCACGCCCTCTTTTTAGATGTCTCTGCTTTACTTTGTAACTCTTCAATCTGTTTTGCTATCTGCTGTAATAGCTCGCTCTGTTCTTTTAATTCATCTGACGAAACGTCGCTATTTAAATGTCCAAAATCAGATTGTGACTGAGCGGGAAATAAAAGAGCTGATCCCACGAAGTTACCCGCATCAGTAGAGTTCTTTTGTATACAAGAGCTCGCCGCCATTGCTGCAAAAACTGGAAGCATTTTTTCAGTTTCCTCTAAGCCTTCACAAGCTGAAGTAGCAAATTTTTTACGCGCTTCAAGTGTCTTAAAACCTGCATCACACAATTTAGAACCCGCTGAAGCTAAACCTGGAACACATGAAGCAACCAATCCGGCTCCAACACATAACAATCCTGATAACCCAAGACTCAAAATGCTTGCATCAATTACCTGCGCAATAGTTGTGTATTTAGCCACGACATTTTCTCCTGCCATAGAAGCCGCATCTGCTATTGACTGAGTTTTGTATGCCCTCGATGAGACCCATGCAACTGATACCAGCGCAAATACAAGAGCTAGACATACTAAAAGCGCACTTGCAAAGCGATTGACGTAATACCGCCTTTATCGTCTATAAACATGGAAAGTCCAAGCTTTATTCTCTTATGTTTATCCTTTCCAAAAGGCAATCCAATCCGCATAAGAACCCTCAATCCAATCTGGATACGTACTAGCAGATAAACTTGAATGCAAGACAATCCCTTGGTTATCCGTCTGACCTGCAAGGAATAAACACCAGCCTATTGGCGGCATCGCTGCCACATGACCCGTAATTTCAATCAAGACATCGTTTTCTTTTTTATCAATAGAGATATTCCAGTCCTCATCTCCACCCTTATGAAATAGAGGTATCTCTGGTATAGCCTTAAGTCTGCGTTTGATATAGGACTCTATTAACTCAGTGTCAGAAGACGTTGTTGCTACTCTTAATCCTTCTGCACAGGCTCCATCCATAACTGTCTTTGTATAGAGAATGCAAACAGGTTCTACAAGCAATGCAATAATCATCAGAATAACGGGAAATAAAAGTGCTGCTTCTACTGACGCTTGACCAGCATTCTGTTTAAAACGAGAGAACATCTTTGGCTAAATCTAAAAGAGAGTCATGCATAGTATGTGAAGCAGCTTGAGTAGCCAGTTGAACAACTGCTCCATTTTGCACAAAGTGATATATCACACCAAGAGACGTAATGACAATTAAGCACGAAAATAAAACTAGAGCATATTCAAGCGTTGCTTGTCCTTGTGTATTCTTAACACCTAGTTTGATTGCTCTAATAGATTCTTCGCATCTTGAGTGGATATGTGACATGTTGAGACCCTCCTTATCTCTCCTTGATCAGAAACAGTCACAAGTTCTGACCAATTTCCACCATTAACTAAACAGCCCCATACATTGCCGGCTATGTCTAAATATCCGGAATAAACAAGCACGCAATCAGCTCTTTGCTGATAGCCCTCTAAAATACTCTGAGCTTCGTTTTGAATAGTTTCTTTACTATCTCTTTGCACGGAATTCTGTTTAAACAAATCTTCTGCTGCTGCATAAGAGATTGGCTGTTCATTGGCTTTTTTGTCGTCTCTATTTTCATGAGTCTGCACATAGTCTGAGCTCGTACTTGATGAATGATCCTGTTTTCTTGGTAATACGAAAAGTGCAGCAAATAGCAAACATACAGTGACAATAATGAACACAGAATAAGCAGCAGTACTCTTTCTGCTCATAGAGAATTAATTCCCGATGTAATTGCTTCCCAAAGCTCAGAAATTTTACCTTTAAAAGCAATGATTGCGACAATCGCAATAACTACAAGTACGCCAACTAAAATTGCATACTCTGTAGTTCCCTGTCCAGATTCATCCTCTTTTAAGCCTTGTAGATACCTAAAAAATTGATAGAAGAACATCATCGGCTTTCCTTTCTCTTAAGAAGAAAATGCAGGTCCAAGCAAGGGACCTAAAATTGCAAGTAACATTGCTGGAACAATCAGCGTACCTAGAGGGATGAGCATTTTAATTGGAATCTTTTCGATTTCCGTTTCTAACAGCGATCGCTGCTCATCGCGAAGAACTGAAGCTTGTCTATCTAATATTTCTGCAAGAGGAGTTCCAAAAGTAAGTGCTTCATTCACAACAGTCGCAAAGCTTTTAAGCGATGGAACTCCTACTTTTGCCGCCATATGATTTAGTGCTTCTTCGCGAGTAGTAGCACCAAGCTTCCAAGTCATATGAGCATTTGAAAGCTCTTTTGATAACTCTCCAGATTCTCGCAAACAATACAGATCAAGCGCTGAATCAAAAGATAGCCCTGATGACAACCCAAGAATCAAAATGTCAATCATTTCTGGCATCTCACGTAGGCATGATTTTCTTGTAAACTCAGACTTTGCCCGGAGGCTCATTCTCTTGTGACTTTTTATGCCTCTTATAATTTGCTGATAATAGCTATGGACATCAAAATGATTCAAATTGACGGGAACAACTAGGGCTAGAATACCTATGCATGTTGCAAATAATACGGAGCATAGTAAATCCATCACTTCATTACTCCTTTCATAATGCTTCGAATAATCAAAAGAGCAACGCAATCCATGACCATTGCAATTAATGTGCATATAACGCCCGATGGCGTAAATAAACCCTTTTGAAAGTCCGGCGATAGAAGCGACAAGACAATCAATAAAACAACTGGGAGAAGACATACAATTCGAGCAGATAATCTAACTTGAGCAGTCTTTGTTGCTATGAGCCTTTGATTCTTCTCTTGTAATTCAACTAACTCGGCAGTTTTCTGTAAAAGACTCTTAAGCGGAGACCCTGTTCTATGTGAAATTACTAAGGCGCTAGCCAGCAAATTAACACCTGGAGCATCCAACCTTTCTGCCAAGTCCTCAATAGCTTCTTCGATAGGAAAACCGCACTTGATTTGCATGTCAGCAATATAAAAATTTTCTGATACGACACCTTCTGTGTGTTTACTGACATATTCAATAGATTGTGAAAGTGTGAGACCTGATCCAAGAGCAACGGCGATTGTTCTAAAAATCGAAGGCATCATATGGGCGATTTCTAAAGCAGATTGATGCTTGGCATGTTCATATAGAAAATAAGGAACGAGAAATAACGAGAAAACACCGCAAAGCGTACCTATTGCAGACTCAAATAGAACACCAAGCAAGATGGATCCAGCTATGCCACTAATAAAAAACAGTACGAAAGCATCAGTGACTAAGGTAATCCCATATTTGTAAAGAAAACGATTACGTAGCTGCATTGATGTATAAGAAAAAGGTTCCCATTTGAACAAGCGCTGGACAAAAGTGCTATTGCGTGCAAATTGAAAAAACTGAACTACATAACCTGTTACTCGTGCATTTATTTGAGAAACAGTTTTTTCCTCACCGTTGCATACAAGAAAATAAATAATTACTCCAAAAACACCTCCTGTGATTGAGGAAGTAAAGACATCCATGAAGTAACCTCCTTTTTATTGAGTATTCCTTCTTGTATTGCACGATTGATAAAAGAAGGGGTTTTTACAAAAAGCCAACTTCTTTTCTGCGCGTCAAACGACACCACCTCTTGCACTTCAATTGATCCTGACGAAGACAAGGAGATTTCTGAAACGCTGGTCACATATCGTTTTCCATCAGGAAATCTTTGAGACATAACTATCAGATCAAGTGCAGTGGCAATCTGCTTTTCTATGATTTCTGCAGGTAAGTCCATTCCAAAACGAGCCATCAACACTAGGCGCAATATTGCCTCTTGAGCGGTTCCGGCATGCAATGTAGTTAAAGAACCGTCGTGACCTGTATTCATAGCCTGCAGCATATCAATGCACTCTTCACCTCTTACCTCTCCTACTACAATGCGATCTGGCCTCATTCGGAGCGCGTTTCTCACCAATGATCTAATGGTTATTTCTCCTGTTCCTTCTATTGAGGCGGGCCGAGCCTCTAGCCTGACAACATTTGGATGCGAATCGAACTTAAGCTCCGCTGAATCCTCAATAGTGACAATTCTTTCTGACTTTGAAATTTCACATGAAAGTGCATTTAAAAGCGTAGTCTTACCGGATCCTGTTCCTCCAACAACCGCGATTCCCTGTCTGCACTTCACAGCCCAAGACAAAAATCTTGCAAGCCATTGAGGCAGCGATTTCATTTCCACTAACCGGTCCAAAGAAGTAATTTTTCCAGTGAATCTTCGGATAGTTACTGAAGTGCCGTTCACTGCAACAGGGCTTGCAACTGCATTGACACGGTCTCCATTCTCAAGTCGTGCGTCAACAATAGGACTTACCCTATCCAGCCTTCTTCCTAATGGAGATAAGATACGATCCATAACAATCAAAATCTGCTCTTCAGAGTCAAAGACTGTTTTTGATTCAAATAGCTCGCCGTTTTTCTCGTAAAACAAATTGTTGCAGCCATTAATCATGATTTCCGTAACATCTTTATCATTCAGTAGTGGCTGAATTGGACCAAGACCACATACTTCATTGATTACCTGTTCGATTGTTTCCTCATAGTCAACTGAGCTAAAGAGCTCGTCCTTCTCTTCATTAACAATTGCTTCACAGGTAACTCTTAGTTCGTCTCTTACGCGATCGATATCACTGCCTGTTATAAGAGAAGAAACCGTAGAAAGTCCTAATCGAGAAACAAGTTTTTCTTTTAACTTCTTTCTAGCCTTCTGAAATACTTCTTTTTGGAGTAGTGAGTCATTCTCATCTTGAGCCTCAATTTGCTTAGCAACGCGTTCAAAGACAAGCATTAACCCACCTCCTTCCTCCTATTGAATAAGCTAAATGTCTTTTTCTCAGGAGCTACTTGCAGGGCAATCTGAGCCTCTCGCAGCCGTGGAAGAATGCCCAGTTCGTTAAGGAAATGCGCAAGAACAAAAGAAACCGACTGCGCAAATGAAGTTTCCTCTTGTAACAACACAGAAAGCTTTCCTTGCTGAATAAGCTCCTGAAACCCTGGTCCGCCTTCAAAAATCCTAAACATCTTTGCTGCTTCAAGACCAATCTCTGCCTTTCCAATAGAAAAGTCCTGTTTAACCTTTGGATTTGCTTTGTTTTCAAGTCGAATAATGCGAGTTCTTGCCACTCCAAGACGCACTGCAAGTCCACTTACTTTTGCCAAAGAGTTAATGCACGTTAGAGGGTTCTCCGAAACAATAACCAGCCTATCTGCGCATTGTGCTGCCTGAGCATAGCAATCTGTTGATGCCGTCGTAGTGTCTACAAGTACCAAATCAACCAAACCAGAAACAGCTTGAAGAAAATGACTCACGCAAGGAAATAGAAGCTCTGCCATTTCAGGTTTTACACAAGGGCCAAAAAGATACAAATTTTTATGGACACAGGTTGCTTTTTCTAGAAGGCTCTCTTTTTCTGAAGGTACATCAGCAACAAGATCAGAGAAGTCTTTTGGCTGCCTAATTCCAAGTTTCTCAAACGCGTTTCCATAAGACAGATCAAGATCAACCAATGCAACTTTTAAACCCCAAGAAGAAGCAAGTAGCGCCATTGAGGAAACAAGCGTAGTCTTTCCCACTCCCCCTCTTCCTGAAGTGAACGTAAGGATTGGAGCTTTTAGAGTCTTATCAAGAGGAATAAGGGATTGTAGATAGGTATTTAACTCTTGGATACTGGCAACATAATCTGAAGCTTCTGGTAAAGGCTGAGAAAGCCTGTCAGCCCCATACGATTGATATCCTCTTCCAACCTTTACCAGATCCCCCAATTCCATAGGGTCAATAACTAAATCAACTCCTGCTTTAGCTGCTCTAGAACGAAGTGATCCAGAAGCCCCAGACCTTACCAACACCACGCAACGTGCATTTCCGTCTTTAACAATCGCAGCTGCAAGATTTATATCCGAAACATCGGAGCCGGTATTACCAATTAAGACTGAATAATCCTGAGGAGTTGAACGAGCAACAATTGATCTAAGAGATGCTGCCGAATCTGTAAACTCACACCTATTACTGATACCTAAGTACGTAAGAATGGCTCCAATCTCGACGCGTGCGTCAAGACCTACGTATGAGATCCACTTTTCTAACATCACGCTTCACCTCCTGGATTAGTAGACGAATCTGCTTGCGACGCACTGTTGCTGTTTTGGTCGGCTGTTGGAGAAACAGGGTTCTCTGGCTGCACATCTTCACTTGCAGATGATGGGCTTGATTGATTTGTCGTGTCAGATAAATCTTTTGGGTTTTCTTCTTCAACGTAAGAATTGTTGTGTAGTAAGTCCTGAGCATTAATCTTTGACCCCGGAAGAGTAAAGCGGAGTGTTCCTCGAGCATATGCAGAAAGCACAGCAGGAACCTGTTCAGGAGTTAATCCAAGCGTTACAGAAGAAGAGGTGTAAAGAGTACCCTCGGTATCATCTGACAATACCGCAATATCCGAGGCAATACAGGTAATAAGAGAATCGGTGACCTCATATGCTGCAAGCTTTGTACCAGCGCTAAGTCTCTCAGCTAATCCGTACTTCTCGCCATGAGAAATAGTGAGACCAACAAGATTTTCTGGAATAGAAATCTGAGAGGCAACAGATCGCAGATGAAGAGAAACAACAGGCATACCAACTCCAATAACAGACGAAACCGTTTGGCCCATAACACTTTCTGGATTAGTAATTGCACCCTCTGGAATCAAATCAGAAATCCAGCTTTTTAACTGAGTATTAGAAGATGAAAGAGTTTCTCCAGGTTCTATTTGTTTAGTGGCCACCAAAATTGAAGTAAGTTCTCCGCCGTATTTTTGTATTGCTTCTGCTCGTGATTTCTCTGCATCTGCACGGACACTTTGCACATATGCAAAGAAACAAAAACTAGCGAGAAGTGCACTCAACACAGAAATCAAAAATTCTTGTTTTTCTTAGTCACTTTTTTTCCTCCCTCCATTTGAGATATACCGATTGTGCGCTCGGGTTGAGAGAGGGGGAGCAAAAACAAAAGATTTACCTGCACAAATATGTCAGATAGCTGACGCAAATCTGACACAAAGTAATGTATCCACAGGCTGTAGCGACGCAAGGAAAAAAATAGGTAATTTAAATTTTTTTATCTTATTTGATATAAAAAAATTTTTAAAAACATCATAGCCGCTACATTTTTCCAGAGATTGTAATGATTTATTTTTTGAGTGATTTCACTGACTTATGGAACGAGGGTTGACCCTCCCCAATTAGCTGGGCGGGACCAACCCTCGTCAGTCTCAATATAGCATGTTTCCAGCTAGTTTGACAAAAAAGCACCCTAGTCAAGCCAGGGTGCTTAGAGGATTTATGCTGTTAAAACCTAAAGCACAACATCAGGGTCAAGCGATTGCTGACTTTCTCGCATTTCTTTTGCAAGAGATAAATAAGCCTTTAACTGGGGTTCTGTAATCTGCCCCTCATGAAGGGCGTCTTGAACGCTACATCCTGGCTCGTGAGTATGGGTGCAATCCCTAAACTTACATGTTTGCGCTGCTTCAGAGATATGAGGGAATATCTTCTGCAATCCCCTCTCATGGCCCACAATAGGCAAACTTCTAAGTCCAGGTTCGTCCACAATAACGCCAGCGTCAGGAAGCGCTACCATACGGCGAGCAACCGTTGTATGACGTCCCGCCTTATCGGACTCACGAACTTCTCCTGTTTCAAGTGCCTCATGTCCCAAAAGTGCATTCAGAAGCGTAGATTTACCAGCACCCGATTCACCAAGCACAATGGCTACGGAGCCGTAAGGAACAAGGCTACGAACAGCATCGATTCCCCACGCAGCCCCAAACTTTTGAGCAGTCTGGGCAAGATCTGCAAGCGCATCGGTTTTCTCGCCCTCAAGTTTTGAAGCCGTTGCAACAATCTTTACCGTAGAGCCAAGAGCTGCGGTAATAGAAGAAATCTCTTGTGCCAAAAGGTCCGGACCCGCTACATCTGACTTAGTAAGCACCACAGCGCAGGCAGCTCCGCAATCTTTAGAGATAACCGCCGAGCGCACAATGCGATCTACCGAGACAGCCTCGCCATCCAAGGCCTGTACCACAAGAACCAGATCAACGTTTGCGGCCAGAGTCTGCTTTTGGCCACGAGCTCCGCCCTTCCAGCGAGCAATGTCGGTCTCTCGCGGCAGAATCGCCTCGATGATGCCCATATCGTGCGAATCCGAAATGCGCGCGCATACCCAGTCACCAACGGCCACCGTGGAGTTCTGGCCCTTGGTCACGCGCGCGGCAAACTCGGCGCGAAACACTCCCTGCTCTGACACAACCGCAGGAAATCCCCTATCCAAGCGGACAACGCAGGCCATAGTCATCGTCTGGCGAGAAACCCCTTGAGCTTCAAGCTCAGATACGACGTCTGTATAAGCTTGCATCTGATCCGACGATGGAGTCAGCTGCTCAAACGCTGGAACGTCCAGCAATGAAGAAAGGGCCGGCAGAGACCCTTGAGTCCTGCCGGCTCCTAGTTTTTTGGAACTTTTTGTACGCTTAGCGGACAAGAGTACTCCTCTACCTTATGCCTTGTTCTTTTGAACAGAACGCATAACAGCCTTATAAAGCTCCATCAGAGGAATAATCGATGCAGCTAAAAGCATTGCCATGGCGTACTCTTCAAAGCCAATCTCAGCAAAGCCAAATGCCTGAGAAAGTGGTGTCTCAATTACCACAAAGGTGAGAATCAAAGACATAACAAAGGAACCCCACAGCCAATGTTTTGGCTGGTTAGCTTGAAGATGGAACCACGCAGAGAACGCATATTGAAGGAGTGGAACATCTCAACCATAGAAAGCGTCAAGAACGCCATGGTCATACCCTCAACGCCAGCCTCTGGGTTAGTAATAACCTGTGAGATATCAAAGGTTCCATACTCAAAGTAGTGGCCAATAAAATAGCTGGCAAGGGTGAGAAGAGCAATGATAGAGCCCTGAACAAGGCAGTCAAAGCCAACGCCACCCGCAAAGATTCCATCCTTGGGATTGCGAGGCTTGCGCTTCATAATGCCTGGTTCAGCCTTCTCGGTAGCCATAGCAAGCGCAGGCAGAGAGTCGGTAATCAGGTTAATCCACAGAAGGTGGGTAGGCTGAAGAATAGTAAAGCCAACCAGGGATGCAATAAAGACGGAAATAACCTCTGCAAGGTTGGAGCTCAAGAGGAACTGGATACACTTACGAATGTTGTCGTAGATGCGTCTTCCCTCTTCACACGCGCTAATGATGGTGGCAAAGTTATCGTCAGCCAGAACCATATCTGCAACGCCCTTAGTAACATCGGTACCAGTAATGCCCATACCAATACCAATATCAGCGCGTTTAATGGAAGGAGCATCATTAACGCCGTCACCTGTCATGGCCGTAACCATGCCCTTCTTGCGCCAGGTATCAACAATGCGGACCTTGTGCTCAGGCTGAACACGTGCATAAACGCCAATTGTCTCAATACGCTGCTCAAACTCTTCGTCAGAAATCTTATCAAGCTGTGCGCCGGTGATTGCCTGGGAGCGATCAGTAATAATGCCCAGCTCAATTGCAATAGCAACGGCTGTATCAATATGGTCGCCCGTAATCATAACGGTACGCATACCAGCGCTATGCGCCTCTGCAACAGCGCCCTTAACCTCAGGACGAACTGGGTCAATCATGCCGGAAAGTCCAACAAAGACCATGTCGTGCTCAAGGTTAGCCGGGTCATAGCTCAAAGGAGCTTCTGTCCCCCAATCGCGACGAGCAGATGCTATAACGCGAAGTGCCTGGTCAGCCATGGACTTGTTCTGAGCCAAAATCTCAGAGCGAGCCTCATCTGTGAGGTCAATAATGCCATCGCTTGTCATAATCTTGGTGCAGCGAGCAAGTACCTCATCAGGCGCACCCTTGGTGTGCTGTACAACCTTGCCAGAGCGGGTACGCACCACAACAGACATCATCTTACGAGAAGAATCAAAGGGTGCCTCACCAATACGAGGGCGAGAAGAAGCTAAATCACTTGTGGTGTATCCAAGTTTTGCAGCATCTGCAACAAGAGCAGCCTCGGTTGGCTCACCCTTTGCCACCTGTTCCGCATCATCCCAGGTGGCGTCTGAACACAGTGCCATAGTACGTACATGTGCATCAAGATTTTCTGTCTCATGACGAACAACAGTCATCTTGTTTTGGGTCAGAGTACCAGTCTTATCAGAACAGATAACCTGAGTACAACCAAGGGTCTCAACTGCAGTAAGACGGCGGACAATTGCGTGGCGCTCGCTCATTCTGGTAACGCCCATAGAAAGAACGATGGTAACAACAGCAACAAGACCCTCTGGAATTGCAGCTACTGCAAGAGATACTGCAACCATAAAAGTGCTCAATATAAGGTCAAAGTTGCCGAGCATCTCAACACCGTGCTTAATAAAGCCTGTTGCAAAAACAAGCAGTGAGATGACAACAACAAGAATGGTAAGTGTGTGTGAAAGCTTATCAAGCGCAATCTGAAGTGGAGTCTGTCCCTCTTCTGCCTGGGAAATTGCGTCCGCAATCTTGCCCATCTCAGTGTCCATGCCTGTTGCAACAACAACTGCACGACCGCGTCCATAGACCACAATAGATCCGGAGTAGCACATATTCTTTCGGTCGCCCAAAGGAATGTCATCAGTGCCTTCAGCAAGACTGAGGGTCTCAGCGTGTTTCTCGACAGGAACTGATTCGCCCGTGAGCGCAGACTCCTCTACCTTCATAGAAGCACTCTCAAGAATGCGGCAATCAGCTGGGACGGAGTCACCTGCCTCAAGCAGGATGATATCGCCCACCACAAGCTCGGTTGAGGCAACAATCTCAAGACGACCGTCTCTGATAACCTTGCTCTGAGCTGCACTCATCTCTTGCAGAGCAGCAAGAGCCTCTTCAGCTTTGCCCTCCTGGACAACACCAAGAACAGAATTAATAACAACAACAAACAGAATAATTACGACGTCTGCAACTCCGCCTTCTCCGGTATAAATACCTTCAGCAGCAGAAATAGCAGCGGCAACAAGAAGCATGATGACCATAGGATCTGCCATCTGCGCAAAGAATCTTTTAATAATTGATTCTTTTGGAGCCTCTTTAAGCTTATTGAGACCATGAGCCTCAAGACGCGAAGCTGCTTCTGCATCAGACAGACCAACTTCAGCATCAGTTTTTGCGCACTGATAACATCAGCCGCACTTGAAAGATACTCTTTCAAAGTTCCTCCTGGGTTTCTACCTGACAGATTGATGCCCGATCATAATTCCCCAGGAGAGGGGCAAGGGCTCACCAAGGTTGCCGTGTCAGGACCTTACAACGTCCTATCATAGGACCTTACAATGCCCTATCATTTTACCGTATTCTCCCTTTTTTCAAACCTCATAAATATTTCTTAAAACTCCTGTTATGTGGCAAATAATTGTTATCCAAGGGGTACAATAAGCGCAGAACATAACAACATAAGCCAAACGTTAGTTTTGGCAAGGAGGCAGCTATGAAAATCCTGTTTTATGGTGCTCAAAGTTATGACAAGGATTCTTTCAACCTTGAGCTTCCAAAGTATCCAGACATCTCAATCGACTACATTGAGTCAAACCTTACGCCTATGACCGCAGGCTTTGCCAAGGGTTATGACGCTGTCTGTGCTTTTGTTAACGCAGACGCCTCAATTCTGACCCTTGAGATTCTTGCAGGCTTTGACGTTAAGCTTCTGCTTATGCGCTGCGCTGGCTTTGATGCTGTTGACGTTAACGCTGCTAAAGACCTTGGCATTACGGTTACACGCGTACCTGCTTACTCCCCTGAGGCAATTGCGGAGCACGCAATGGGTCTTGCACTTGCCGCTAACCGTCGTATTCACCGTGGCTACATCAGAATTCGCGAGAATAACTTCTCGCTTGTTGGCCTTGTTGGCGATACACTTCACGGTAAAACTGCTGGAATTGTTGGAACTGGTCGTATTGGCGCAGCACTTTGCCGTATCTGCAAAGGCTTTGGCATGCACGTCCTTGGCGCAGATCTCTATCCAAACATGAGCCTTGTTAATGACGAGCACGTTGTTGATGAATATGTCAGCTACGATGAGCTCTGGGAGCGTTCGGACTTTATTTCACTTCACGCTTTCTTGAATGACGAGAGCTATCACATGATTAACGATAAGACCATCGGAAAGATGAAAGATGGTGTCATCCTCGTTAATACTGGTCGCGGTGGACTTATTGACACCAAGGCTCTAATTCGTGGCATTCTTTCTGGCAAGATTGGTGCTTGTGGCCTTGACGTTTATGAAGAAGAAAATCCAAACGTCTATAAGGATCGCGGTGCAGAGGTCTTTGACTCAGTTACTTCTACCCTTTGCTCCTTCCCTAACGTAGTCATGACAAGTCACCAGGCATTCTTTACTCATGAGGCTCTCTCGCAAATTGCTCAGGTTACGCTTGATAACGCAACTGCTTTTGCTGAGGGCACTGACTACGTTGATAAAAGTGTGGTTTGCTAAGCGCCAGAGAAACAATCGCTTCAAAAACGGTTACTATTGATATCTGAATGTGATTTCAATTCCTATGAAAAGGAGAGATATGGCTCGCAAAAAGACCAAGATTGTTTGTACTATGGGTCCTGCTACAGAAAGTGATGAGGTCCTTCGTGAGCTCATTCTTGCTGGCATGAACGTCGCACGCTTCAACTTCTCGCACGGTAGCCATGAGTATCACCGCACTATGATTGGTCGCGTTCGTTCTATCTCTGATGAGCTTGGTATTCCTATTGCTATCATGCTTGATACAAAGGGTCCTGAGGTTCGCACCGGTCTTCTCGAGGATGGCAAGAAGGTCACCCTTACTACCGGTGAGTCCGTCATCGTAACCACCGATGATGATGTCATTGGTAATGCTCAGCGCTTCTCGCTTGACTACAAGAATCTTCCAAAAGAGGTCAAGAAGGGCTCTATCATCCTTATTGATGACGGCCTCATTGGTCTTGAGGTTGATCACGTTGAGGGCACCGACATGCACTGCAAGATCATCAACGGTGGTGAGCTTGGCGAGAAGAAGGGCGTAAACGTTCCTAACGTCAACATTGGTCTTCCTTCCGTCACTGAGCAGGACCGCGCAGACATCATGTTTGGTTGCGAGCTTGGTATTGACGCAATTGCTGCTTCCTTCATCCGTGATGGCGCTGCAGTTGAGGAGATTCGTAACATCTGTCGTGAGATGGGCACTCCTAACGTACAGATCTTCCCTAAGATTGAGTCTGCTCTTGGCGTAAAGAACTTTGACGAGATTCTTGCAGCTTCTAACGGCATCATGGTTGCCCGTGGTGACCTTGGCGTTGAGGTTCCTGCAGCTGAGGTTCCTCACATCCAGAAGACTGTCATCAAGAAGTGCAACGATGCTTACAAGCCTGTCATCACCGCAACCCAGATGCTTGATTCTATGATTCGCAACCCTCGTCCAACCCGTGCAGAGGTTACCGACGTTGCTAACGCAATCTACGACGGCACTGACTGCGTCATGCTTTCTGGTGAGTCTGCAGCTGGTAAGTACCCTGTTGAGGCAGTAAAGACTATGGCTTCCATCTGCAAGGAGACCGAGAAGTACCTGCCAGTCAAGGATGTCTATCATCAGCGTGAGGGCCTTAAGAACGTCAACGGCGCTACTGGCTTTGCTGCAGTTGATATGGCAATCCGTGTTGACGCAAAGTGCATCATCTGCCCAACACACTCTGGCCGTACCGCTCGCCTTGTTTCTAACTTCCGTCCAAAGCGTCCTCTGTATGCAATGTCTCCATCCGATGAGGCAGTTCGTCGCACTTGCTTCTATTGGGGCGTCTATGCATTCAAGACCTCTGAGCAGGGTACACTTTCTAACACCATGTACAACGCTTTGAACGTTGCAAAAGAGGTTGGCGTTGTAGAGACTGGCGATATTGTTGTTCTGACTGCTGGTGATCCTCATACCAGCCCACGTCTTGGTGACTACACCACTTCAACTAATGTTGCTATGATCTGCCAGGTTCAGTAAACCGCATTTCAGCTTTAACGTTATATGCACCCAAGCACAAGCTTGGGTGCATATTTTCTACGTGGGATATTTAACGTCTTGCCAGTAGTTAGGCAATTTTCCAGCCGACGGTTTTCTCGCGCATGTTAACAAAATCAGCGTAGATGCCGCCTTCTGCCATCAGTGATTCGTGAGTGCCTCTTTGCACAATACGGCCCTTATCCAGGACAAGTATCTGATTTGCTTTACGCACCGTCTTTAGGCGATGGGCAATCATAATAACGGTCTTAGACTTGGTGAGCTCTGCTATTGCACGCTGAAGTTCAAGCTCGTTTTCTGGATCAACATTAGCCGTTGCCTCATCAAGCACCACAATCGGCGCATCTTTTAAGATAGCGCGCGCAATAGAAAGACGCTGGCGCTCGCCACCAGAAAGCATTGATCCACCTTCTCCTAAGCGTGTTTCGTATCCCTCAGGTAATGCCTGGATAAACTCTTCGCAGCAAGCACGCCGAGCCGCGTCAACTACTTGCTCATGAGTTGCGTCAGGATTGCCAAACTTGATGTTGTTCTCGATAGTGTCATCAAACAGGAAAACTCCCTGGAAAACAGTAGAGAAATTTTGGAGCAGAGCGTCAACCTTATAGTCACGTACATCGCGTCCACCAAGCGTAACCTGGCCTGTATTCACATCCCAGAAGCGTTCAATCAAACGGACAAGCGTTGTCTTGCCTGATCCGCTTGGACCTACAATGGCACAAGAAGTACCTGCAGGAATCGAGAGGCTCACATCTTCAAGAATTTGCCTGTCATCGTAGCCAAACGAAACATGAGAAAGTTCAATGTCGCAAGATGTCGCCTTCTCAAGACCCTCTCCCTCCTCCATTGCGGGGGTGGCGAGAATAGCGTTTGTTTGCTCCATTGCAATTTCAAGATTGCGCAGAATAGTTGAGAAACGACCAGCAGATTCTAGACGACTAAACAGCATAAATGACATCACTACTACGGTTAAACAAGCAGCTGTATCAAGTGTTCCAGAGAGCCATAAACCAACTGATACCAGGCACATGATAATACTGGTAGCCTTGGAGATGACCATTTGCAAAACTGAGAAATGAAGCGCCTTAAGCTCGAGGTTAAGCGCTTGAACACGACAATCGTCAACTGCCTTGGCATATATTCCTTCAGCATCATCAATAAGAGAAAACGCCCTTACTACACTGATGCCGCGGACATATTCAAGAACAGAGCTGATTAAGGTGGTATTAGCAGCTACATACTTATCTGATACATTGCGCACGTAGGCCTGGAGCAGCTCCATAGTAATGCAGAAAGAACAAATGTAGCCGCAGTTATAAGTCCTAGTTGCCAACAAAACACAAACAAGAACGCAACAATAATTGCGGTTAAAGCTAATCCTCCAACAACCATCATATACAGTAGGCCACCAAGACTTTGCATTACATCAAGTTGATTGGTCATAACAGCTGTTACTTCTCCCAGGCTATTCTCGTTAAAATAACCCATAGGAAGGCGGCGCAGTGTGTCTCCTATTTCCGCGCGCTTGGTACCAGCCATACTAAAATTAGCATCACAGAAATTCTCACTCTTAAAATGAGCGCAAATGAACGCTCCTATAATGCTTAGAAGCATAACTCCCAGCGCAGAAACTATCGTCTGAGTTGAGAGTGTATCCGTAGTAAGAGCAGTAAAAACAATCCAAAGCGCCGTTATTTGTACACCTTCAAAGAGGCAGCCAAGAACGGTAAAAAACAGGCCCTTATGGAGTTTCTGGCGATAAGAACTTCCAAACTGAAAGTACATTTTTAAGACAGATAACATTGCTACTCCCCTCCTTAAGCCTCATCAAGTGCGCCGATATGAGCGCGATACATGGTTGCATAAAGCGGACATGTCTCCATAAGCTGCTCGTGAGTACCCTCAGCTTCAATGGAGCCATCATTAACGACAACAATTTTGTCGGCATTTTGTACGGTTGAAAGACGGTGCGCAATAACCACCAACGTTTTACCAGCCACCAGCTTTGCAACTGCAGATTCAACCTCTGCTTCTGATTCTGGATCTGCGTAGGCTGTTGCTTCATCGAGCATGATAATAGGTGCATTTTTGAGCATAGCTCGAGCAATTGCTACGCGCTGACGCTCGCCACCAGAAAGGTGACCTCCCGAGCCTCCTACAACCGTTTGATAACCATGAGGAAGCGATTGGATAAAGTTGTGGCATCCAGAAGCTTTTGCACAAGCAATGACCTCTTCATCAGTAGCGTCTTTTTTGCCCATCCTGATGTTTTCCATAATGGTCTCGTCAAAAAGGTAACTATCTTGATCAACGTAAGCTACAAGGTCTGCGAGTTGAGTTGCAGTGCAGGAACGAATATCTTGTCCTCCAATAGAAACAGACCCTTCATTTGGATCCCAGAAACCTGCGATAAGCCGTGCAACAGTAGACTTACCTGATCCGCTTGGACCAACAAGTGCCGTAACTTGTCCTGGCTCAATATCTAAAGTAATCCCATGGATTACTTCATTGCTTCCGTACGAGAAACGAACATCGCTTAACTTAATTTCAGTCCCTTCAAGTGTGCAGGGAGCCGTGGCTCTCATCTGATCTGGGTAATTCAAAACCTCAGAAATTTCTTTGACAACAGAACCTACCTGTGCAAGAGAATCCATAAAGCTCATCGCTTCAAAGAGCGGCTGAAATACCTAAAGAAAGCACGGCACACATAACAAAAGTAGAAGGAGAAAGAGTTCCCTGAAGCACAAGCAAGCATCCCAGAGGCAATACCGTTACTAACGTTGCAGGAGCAATTGATAGCATGGCATCCTGCCAGATTTGGCAGTGGCTCATCCAATCAATAAAAGCATGGGCAGAGGCATAAACAGCTTTTGAGAACTTCTCGTAAGAGCTAGCGGACTGGCCAAAAGCCTTAATTACCTCAATTCCTGACACATACTCAACTGAAGCATTATTCATCTCTTTACCAGTTACGATAGTATTTTGATACCAATACTCATAGTCTTTCATCATGCCTGATAAACAGGCAAGTCCCACAATAATAGTGAGTAGAGCAGCAAGAGCAAGTCGCCAGTCTAAAACAATGAGGTACACAAAAACCGCAAAAGCAGCCGTAAGGTTTGAAGTTAATTCAGGAACTGCATGGGCAAGTGTGGTTTCAATACTATCGATCTTCTCGACTAACAAGCGTTTGAGAGAGCCGGAAGGCGTATCAAGCACATATCCCATGGGGATAGTTGTTAGCTTCTTTGCCACTCGGGTGCGCATGTTTGCAATTGTTGCAAACGTTGCCTTATGAGAAACGATAGTTGAAAGGTGGTGGAAGATAATCTTTATCAAGTAGCTGAGACCTGCTATAAGTCCCCAATGCAGGTAAAACGGCCATTCTTTGATTCCATTAAAGATGCCAACTACCATGTTACCCGCAGCAACATAGGGCACCATGCCGCCAAAAACACCAATAATGGCAAGAATGACAGAGAGCGCATACATGCCTTTTCTATCTGACCACTCAAGCAGCACGGTCACAGGATTTATTTCAGATTGCTGTAAATCCTGTTTTGTATTTTGGTTGGACTCAGTAGCTTGAACACTTTGTTTTTGACGCTTTGTCATGCCCATACCGCCTCCTGCCACAAACTCACATGTACTGTCTGTTATTCAGGCTGGCTTTGACAGAGAAAGCAAGGCTTCAACTGCCATAAGTTAGCTATATATAACTATTTACTAGTTTCAAACTGCTGAATAGCTAAAACAAGCTAGTTTTATAAGTAATCGGTAAGTGGTAAACGCGCTGCCTGTAATTGAGACATGTAAACAATCCCATTAAAATACTTATGAAAGCTTAATCTAACCTCAATAATTGGTTAATCTTTATAAGAGACCATGTATCACGAAGACGAGAGGCGTCTTTAACATCTCGAAAGGAAGTTGATCATGGAAAAGCTAGAAAAGGTTGAGGTAATTCGCGAGAAGTGCGGCGTAAGCTACGAGGACGCAAAGGCAGCACTTGACGCTTGTGATGATAATGTTCTTGATGCAATTATTTGGCTCGAGAAGCAGGGCAAGTCCACTAAGCAGACTGCAAACTATACTACTGAGTCAGCTGCACAGTCAGACGTTTCTCCAGAAATGGAAGCAGCTCAAATTGCCTACCAGGAATCAAGCAAGAAGTCTGATTTCTCAGAGAACATGTCTTCTCTTTGGGAAAAGTGCAAAGAGCTGTTCCATAAAGCGTTGAAACAAAATTCATTGTTACTCGTCGTGGCGAACAGTTCATGGCCATGCCAGTAATTATTCCAATTGTTGGTCTATTCCTCTGGGGTGCTACATTCTGGCTGCTTATCATTGGCTTGTTCTTTGAGATGCGTTATCACATTCAGGGAGCTTATCCTATTGTTGTTGATGTAAATGAAGCTATGGATAAAGCTGCAGATGCAGCGGGATCCATAAAAAAGACGTCATCGACAAAAAATAAAATGAAATTGGTTCCAAACCTAAAATAGAAAACTTCGATATTTAGGCGAGAAAATGATTAAGGTTCTTATCGTTGAAGATGAAGAAAAAATTGCACGCTTTATAGAACTCGAACTTAAACATGAGGGCTATGAGGTAGACAAAGCTCTTGACGGAAGAACCGGAGCTGAAAGCACTGTCAAATGACTACGACCTTATCTTGCTTGATGTACTTCTCCCCCAGCTTAATGGTCTAGAAGTTCTCAGAAGGATTCGTCGCGAGAAAAACACGCCAACTATCATGCTTACTGCTCGTGATTCGGTTATGGATAAAGTAGCTGGTCTCGATGCGGGTGCAGATGACTACCTCACCAAACCTTTTGCGATAGAGGAACTTCTCGCCCGCATTCGAGTGGCCCTTAAGCATCATGAGGCAGACAGTTTAAACTCCCCGACAATTCCTCAAACAGCTGCTACAAGCACCTTTACAATTAAGGGTGTTGCACTTGATGTTGATCGTAGAGAAGTCTGTGTCAATAATAATTCGATTGAACTGACAACTAAAGAATTTGAAGTACTTCGTATGCTCATGGAGCATGCTGGTGTTGTAATGAGCCGAGAGCGTATTGCATCAGAAGCCCTGGGATATGAGTTTGCCGGAGAAACTAACAACGTAGACGTTCACATAGCTCATCTACGTGCAAAAATTGACGACCGCTATAACATCAAGCTAATTACTACTGTTCGTGGAGTCGGATATGTCATCAGAGAAGCATAATCGTTCCACTATACAAGAGCATAAAAAGCCTTTCTTTACTCCCTCTGATTCGTCGACAGCTGGAGTAATTACCTGGGGATTTTGGTGGCGTAAGTTGATGAATTACGTCGGCTTTGATCTCTTTTTACTGGTGAATATTGCACTCGTCTTTATTTATATGTATAACCAGCGTGTTCCACAGGGCACTTTTTACCTCGGATTTTTTCCTACCGAGTCTCACTCCATTTCTTTTACTGGTTTCACTTTTTTACACGGACTCTCAAGCCTAAAATACATTGTTCATGGCCCCACTTTTGGCGCCAAAATATTTGATTTGGGCGTAGACTTAGCTCGTTTCTGGCCCATGTACATTGCAATTCTTATCTGGGAAATCATTGATCTGTTGTCATTCTTCGGTGATATGCGTCGTGTCAGAAGAGCTCTTCAGCCCCTCAATACACTTGCACTTAAAGCCGACCAACTTATGAACGTTGATGCACTTTCCACTGATTCCATAACAAACGAAACCCTGGTAAAAGGCGAGAAAATCAAGAGTCTTGAACAGGCGATTGAAGAAGCCAATATCAATGCGCCAAAGATTCAAACGGGTGACCAAGACCTGGCAAGTATTGAGATTGCCTTGAATAAACTACTTCAACGCATGCAAGAAGCAAAATTACAACAGATGCGCTTTGTTAATGATGCCAGCCACGAGCTTCGCACTCCTATAGCTGTTATCCGAGGTTATACTGACATGCTGGATCGCTGGGGCAAAACAGACGAGGCCGTACTTGATGAGTCTATTGCCGCCCTCAAATCAGAGAGTGAGCACATGCATGACTTAGTTGAGCAGCTTCTCTTTTTAGCACGCGGTGATGCCGGAAGAAACACCCTTACCAAGACCCAGTTTAACCTTGCACGGATTACATCTGAGGTCTGTGAAGAGTCAGAGATGATTGATTCCAGCCATCGCTATACCCTCAAGTTTGATCAGAGTGCGCTGACGGACAATCGCTATCAGGTACTTGCCGATGCCGCCATGATTAAACAGTCCATCCGCATTATCGTTCAAAACGCTGCTCGATATTCGGCCGCTCAAACTACTATCTCTTTTAATGTCTCGTGCGACGAGAATACCGTTCAGGTTTCAGTTGAAGATGAAGGCATGGGCATGTCTGAGGCAGCAGCTGCTCATATCTTTGAGAGATTCTGGAGAGCCGACAACGCTCGCATTGAAAGTAACGAGGGTTCAGGACTTGGACTATCCATTGCTAAATGGATTGTCGATAACCATGACGGCTCTATTGAGGTGCTCTCTCGTGAGGGTGTAGGCACACGTTTTACCATTGTTTTACTTCGAGAGATGTCCTAGTGAACCCAAAGGCACATCCAAAAGTAAAAGGTCCTTCTCGCCAGTCGTGAACTGCCTCCCATTTCTTGAAGATAAGAAATGGGAGGCAGTTCATATGCAGGTGATTATGATTCTGCAGCGTGTTAACGTCGGCTTTTAGGCCTGGCGCACAAAATAGCGCAGCTTTGGTAGGTTCTGCTGAAGAATCGACATGTTCTTAATCAAGATAGCCAGGCAGCTAGAGGTCATACTGCTTGATATGCATCTCTATGCATAAACTTCATCTAATATTCTTAAACATGAATAGACTTATATAAGAAATTTAACTATAGATAAATTTAGTATCTACGGAACACACCTAATGAAGATAATCTGCACGTTTGAGGTATTTTCAGCGTAATGTATACGTCTTTTTGACAGATTATCTGTCATAGGTGTGTTTTGAATTGCCTCCTATTTCTCGTGTCCAATAAATGGGAGGCAGTTCATCGAGAAGGACTTTTTTGTTGTAACAAAAAAGGTACGCTAAGCGTCGAGCTTACTCTGGTGCAGTTCAACGAACCTCTGCAGCTTTTTGAACAACCTCTGGCGTGAGCATGTCCTTTTTGACCTGCCAAGACCAATTACCTTCAGCCTTACCAGGAATGTTCATACGAGCATCGTCGGAAAGGCCTAAAACATCCTGAAGTGGCAGAATAACTACTGCACTGGACGCACCAGCTACTTGCTCCATAAGGTGATCAAAAATCTGCTGCGATTCATCAGTTGCCTGACCACCTGTAAAGCGAGTTTCTACAAAACCCATGAGCGTTTGCGTATCATGCGTGCCGCTGTACACAATAGACTCCTGAGCTGGCACAAAAGAATTTCTACAGTCTCCATCAGCAAACTGAATGACGCTCATGCCCGGAAATCCCGTCTGAGAAAGCAGTGCACGGACCGCAGGAGTAACCGCTCCCAAATCCTCCGCAATAAAAGGCAGTGAACCAAGCTGCTTATAAGCGACCTCAAACAACTCATAGCCAGGGCCAAACTTAAATGAACCCTCGGCAGCAGTCTTTCCCTGTTCAATGGCATAGTAAGAAGTGAAGCCAATAAAGTGATCCAGCCTTGTATAGTCATACAAATAGAAAGACCTGCGGAAACGTTCAATCCACCAACGATATCCTTCGTCTTTATGAGCTTGCCAGTTGTACGTTGGATTACCCCACAGCTGGCCATCTTGAGAAAACGCGTCAGCAGGAGCGCCAGCTTGGAGCTCTGTATGGCCCGTATCATCTAGAGCAAAAAGCTCCGGATGCGCCCAAACATCAGCGGAATCTTCCGAAACAAACATGGGCATGTCGCCAATAATCTGAATTCCTTTAGCGCGAGCCTCTGCTAACGTCTGACCCCAAATAACGTCAAAGGCAAATTGACGCTTTTGATGAAGTTCAATTGCCTGAGTAAGCTCGGGACGCTCAAGTAGCTCTTGTGACCAGCTGCGATACTGCTTTGGCCACTCCTGCCACACTCCCTCACCAAGAAGGTCTTTGATTGCACGGAACGCCGCATACGAATCAAGCCAATACGAGTTTCTCGCCAGAAATGCCTGGTACTCAGCAGCTCGCTTGCTCTGAGGGCCATCGCACTCAGAAATGACTTTCTTCATCGTAGCCTGATCAAGCAAGTTGATGTTTCCTGCAAGGCGGAAATTCCCGCGTAAGGAGAGCCGTATTCATCGGTTGGGCTGACAGGTAAAATCTGCCAATACTTCTGCCCAGATTTAGCGAGAAAATCGATGAACTCGGAAGTCTCGCAGCCGATAACACCAAGCTTCTGGCCTGGCGTAATTGCGGAGTCCTCATTAGAAGGCAGAGACGTAATGTGAGCAAGCACTCCCATACCTGGCTCAAGAGGCTTTTGTAACCTTTGAGCTGGCTGCACGTTTAAGACCGTGCATCCAAGCTGCCACAAAAAGACCTCTGCCTTGCCGTCCTTGACAGGCACCGCTTGTCCACTAATAACGTCAATAACCTGCATATTTTGAGGTACAGAAACATATACCGTCTTAGCATCTGAGCGGCTCTTATTCACCAGAACACAAATGCCAGAAGCGTCTTTGTTCTGCTGCTCTTGCTGGCCACCTTTTTGAACAGGCTTACGCCAAAAAGCTAAAACATCATCTGAACCACACTCTGGAACAAACGGTTCAAACGAGCCGTCTACCAGCAGAGGAAGCGTCTTTCTGAGCGCAATAGCATTGCGATACATATGTAAGTAATCCAGGTCTACGCGCGGACTACTTCCTGGCCATGGCATAGTTGCGCGATTTGTTGGGTCAACAAATCCCTCAACGCCCATCTCATCGCCGTAGTAGATTGATGGAACACCAGGAAGTGTCATCTGTAGCACAGCCGTCTGCCACATACGAGCCTTAGAAAGACCGCGCTGATCAGCAGAAAGTCTGTACGTTACCTGCTCATCAGCAGAAAGAGAATCAGGGGTAGGAGCTCCTGCAACTACGTTAATCAAGCGCTCTTTGTCATGTGTTCCAAATACATTCAGGCAAGAATAAAACGCCTCGTGAGGATAGTTTTCCCACAGCTCCTCAAGAGCTAAAGCAGTTGACTCAGCACCAGCCTCATTCATCAAAAATGAAAGTATAGACTTGCGCAGAGGATAATTCATAGGTCCGTCGAGCTCAGAGCCTTCCAGATACTGTCTGAGTTTCCGTACGCACGCTTATTGCTTGCGTCCTCCCAGACCTCTCCGATAATAACTGCGTCGCTACGCTCTGCAAGTGCAGCCGCACGAATCTTCTGTATAAACGAATCAGAAATCTCATCCGCAACATCTAAGCGCCAACCGCGGGCACCACGACGCAGCCACGTTCTAATAACGCCATCCTTGCCACAAATAAACTCCTGATAATCGGGGTTATCGGAGACAATAGTTGGAAGTGCGTCTACACCCCACCAGCTCTCATACGTTCCATCCTCACGGAACGTAAACCACTCATCATAGGGCGAGCCAGCCTGCTGAACTGCTCCTGGTTCAGAGTAGTTAGAGAATTTATTAAAGTATTTTGAATCAGCACCACAGTGATTAAAAACGCCATCCAAAATAATAGAAATGCCATGCTCAGCAGCTTTAACGCAGAGGTGTTCAAAATCCTCTACGGTGCCCAAAACGGGATCTACTTCCAAATAATCCGCAATATCATAGCGATGATTACTAGAAGCAGCATAGATTGGATTCAAATAAAGCGCAGTTATTCCAAGGTTTTCCAAATACGGGAGCTTCTCTTCAATACCAGCCAAAGAACCGCCGTAGAAATCCCACTCAGTCACGCGGCCGTTGGCATCGCGCTGATACTCAGGAGTCTTTTCCCAGTCTTCAACCAGCTGGTGAGAAACCCCATTTCTTGGAACGGCAAGCGCTTGCTTGGTACGTTCGTGCCAGTTTGCATCTCGTGCAAACCTGTCAGGGAAAATCTGGTAGACAACTCCCCCTTTGTACCAGCTAGGATCCTCTACACCTGCGAAGCTACCACGAGGCTCATAGCAAGTAATCTGAAATGAAGGAGGCTCGCCATAGGCAAAGCTACCAACACCGGTGCATCTATTTTCTTGAGCACCATATGACCAAACTGCTCCGTCAGAAGCCTGAAGCTCAAAACGATACCAAATAAGGCCCGTAGCAGCTGGTTTAACAATTGCCTCAAAGCACTGCGCATAGTCAGGTACACCAGTCGGAAGCGCGCCAGCAAAATCACTCTTTTGCATCACAACGCGTTTCTCGCCAGACAGAGCTTCGGCCTCTGGAGACGATTCAGGTCCATACTCTTGCCAGAGACGAAGCGTTACTGATTGAACATCATCGTCCCAAGTAAATATTCTGATTGTTGCTGAAGTACCTAGTTCTACCGCGCCTTTTGGATCCCTACAAACAATGTTTGAGGTGTTGTGAAAAGCCTGCATTCTTACCAATCTCGACGACGTACATACCTGATAATCTCAGGGTGTAGTAAATGATACACGTCAAGATATTCATTTGCAGCGTTATGCCAACTAAAGTCCTCTGTCATCGCCTGTTTTACAAGATTTGCCCACGCTTGTTTATCGTTTCTATAAACATCGGCGGCGTACAGAATAATATCTGCCATTTCATCTGCGTTTGATTAGCAAAACTAAAACCGGTTCCTTCGCCCGTAAACTGGTTATACGGTTTTACAGAATCTGCCAGGCCGCCCGTCTCGCGAACTACAGGAAGCGTGCCATAACGCATAGAAATCATCTGAGAAAGGCCGCAAGGCTCAAACTCTGAAGGCATCAAGAACATATCTGCACCTGCATACATGCGGTGAGAAAGCGCAATATCAAACTCAATACGTGCTGCCATGCGGTTACCATAGTGCCCATCAAAGAAGCGCATAGCATCTTCTTGTTCAGCGTCACCAGTTCCTAGAACAGCAACCTCAATACCTGCACAAATAAGACGGTCCATCGCATAGCGAATCAGGCCCAAACCCTTCTGGTTGGTCAAGCGCGTAACCATTACCGCAAGAGGTACATCTGGATTTACCTCAAGACCCAGCTCCTCTTGCAATTGACGCTTACACTCAGCCTTACCTTCCATATGACGTGCCGAGAAGTTCTGTGGAATATAAGAATCACTTGCAGGTGACCACGCACCAATATCAATACCATTCAGGATGCCGCGCAGTACACTTTGACGGCGACGGAAGATATCATCCATTCCCTCTCCGAAGTGCTCTGTCTGCAGCTCACGGGCATACGTTGGGCTAACGGTGAGCAGATAATCAGAGTAGCAAAGCGCACCCTTCATAAAGTTGATGGAGCTTGCGTCACACCTCAGTTGATCTACTGCAGCAGGAATATCAGCAAGGCCAAGTACGTCACTGAGCATCTTGTCAGTAAACTGGCCTTGGAACTTGACGTTATGAATGGAGAAGACCGTTTTAACGTTGTGGACCTCAGGGACGCCCTGATACTGCTCACGCAAATACGGGTGCTAGTGCCGTTTGCCAGTCATTGCAGTGCAGAACGTCGCAGGAGAGCTCTGGGACGTGTGCAATCAGCTCACACAGAGCCTTGGAGAAGAACGCATAGCGCTCTCCATCATCGAAGTAGCCATAGAGACCATCACGAGCAAAGTAAGACTCGTTATCTACAAAGTAAAAATCAACGCCTTCATGAACCAGATGCCACAGCCCACAATACTCAAAGCGCCACGAAAGAGGCACCTGCAGCTCGTAGACCTTCTTCATCTTTTGTTTCCACTCGGGCTTAATAGAGCTGTAGAGTGGCGAGATAACCGCCACTCTTGCTCCTACTTTTTTAAGTGCTTGTGGCAATGAGCCCGAAACATCTCCAAGACCACCCGACTTGGAAAAAGGCGCTACCTCTGAAGTTGCATAGACAACGCGAAGTTTGCGACGCTTGGAGACTTGGGACATTATTACGCCACCCTCTTATTGTTTTTACGCTGAATAAGAATTTCTTCACTGGTACCACGAAGCTCAGTACCCGCAGGAATAACGTTAGAGCGGTCTACAATAGCGTGCTCGACTACAGAGCCTTCCTTAACAATGCAGCCTTCCATCACAATGGAATCACGAACGATAGCACCGCGCTCAATAATGACGTTACGGCCAAGGATGGAACCAGTAACCGTTCCACGAATACGGCAACCTGCAGAAATAGTAGAGTTACTTACCTTTGAGCCAATCTCAAATTTTGCAGGAGCAGTATCGTGAGCCTTTGTCTTGATGGAACGCTCTGGAGTAAAGAGCTCATTTGCCGGCATGGGGTTCAAAAGCTCCATGTTGGCCCGATAATAAGAGTTCTTTGAGAAGATAGATGCTACATGGCCCTCAAAGTGGAAGGTACGGACCTTAACACGATTGTAGTCAGCATGAAGCGCCTCAAAGAGGTCAAGGTAATCGGTAGCTCTATACCAATCAAGCATGTCAATGAGCAGGTCACGCTTGATAATAAAGCAGTCGAGAGAAGCCTCGTCTCCGCGCTGGACACCATTGTGCGTTTTAACCACACGATCACCGTCAAGCTCAACACCAACAACGTCCCTATCGTTATAACGAGTGGTGTAGGTCATCATAGTGATGTCTGCATCAGACTCAAGATGCTGATCAAGCAGCTCGGTAAGATCAGAGTTAAAAACAAAGTTTGAAGTGGACAGCAGAACATACTCTGCGTCAGTTCTCTCAAGATATGGCTTGTTGGAAATCAGATCTCTGAGCAGGAAACGAGCGCCTGTGTGAGAGGTACCAAAAGCGGATCCTGGCAGGATAAACAAGCCTCCGCTTTTGCGGTCCAAGTTCCAATCTTTACCAGAGCCAAGGTGATCAATAAGTGAGCGATAGTTAAAGGGCATGATTACGCCAACGGTACTAATGTCAGAATTGACCATATTTGAAAGAGGAAAATCTACCAGGCGATATCTTCCCAAAAAAGGCATAGATGCAATTGGGCGTACATCGGTGGCGATTTCCATATTAGTAGAAGCATAATTGCAGGTAATAAGTCCAATTACCCTTTTCATTAGTGCTCACCTCTTTCAACCACTACATCATTTCCAACAACAGCAATCTCCTTGTTCAAATCAGAGCTGCCAATATGGACGTTCTTCTCGACCACAGCGTTCTCGCCAAGAATTGCGCGAATAACCACCGCACCAGGTTTAACTTCTGCGCCGGGAAGAAGCACGGAGTCAATAACGCGAGCTCCCTCACCAATAACGGCATCAGTAGACAAAATTGAATGGCGAGAATAACCAAAGACCTGGCAACCGTTGCTTACCAGACAGTCATCTACCTCACCGAAAGCGCCAATATACGCTGGTGGACGGGTGGAAGCATTAGACAAAATAGGGAACTTGTCCGAGAAGATGTCAAACTTAGGCTCAGAGCCAAGCAGATCCATGCTGGTCTCATGATAGCTTGCAATGGTACCTACATCACGCCAGAAGCCCTCAAAGCGATAGGCAAAAAGACGTTTGTTATCATCAAGCAACGTCGGAATAATATCGCCGCCAAAGTCATGAGAAGATTCAGGGTTCTTTGCATCCTCACGCAAGGTCTCAAGAAGCAGGTCTGTGCTAAAGATATAGATTCCCATGGACGCCAGGTTGGACTCTGGCTCTTTGGGTTTCTCGGAAAACTTAGTGATCCTATCCTCATCATCAATGGACATGATGCCGAAAGCGAGAGGCCTCTTCCCAAGGAACAGGCATAACAGCAATGGTGAGGTCTGCGTTGTTCTTCTTATGGCAGGCGAGCATCTCGCCGTAGTCCATACGGTAAAGCTGATCGCCAGAGAGAATTAGTACGTAATCAGGGTTGTTCTGCTCAATGTAGCCAATATTCTGGGTGACGGCATCTGCGGTTCCCGCATACCATGCACCACCAGACTGAGTAGCAAATGGAGGAAGAATAGAAATTCCACCACCGCGCTCATCAAGGTCCCAAGCACTACCTGATCCCACGTAAGAGTGAAGCAAATACGGACGGTACTGTGTCAAAACACCTACCGTAGAAATTCCTGAATTTGCGCAGTTGGATAATGCAAAGTCAATAATGCGGAACTTGCCACCAAACGAGACAGCAGGTTTAGCTACTTTTGAGGTCAAAGCACCTAAACGGCTTCCCTGTCCTCCTGCAAGTAGCATTGCAAGACATTCCCTTTTGCTCATATCCAAATCTCCTCTCTCCCCAACAGAGGTCTATATTCTCAACGCCCTACGACGATTGAACCTAAACGCAGATCCTTACACGTGCCAAATATCTTCCATGTACTCCCTGATAGTTCTATCAGCCGAGAAGAAACCAGAGTTTGCGGTATTGTGAAGTGCACGAGCATTCCAGCTACGACGATCTGCATAAGACTGAGTAAGCTCTTCCCATGCCTTCACGTAGGCGTCAAAGTCAATAAGCACCAGGTCAGGATCATTGTTAATCAGCAGATAATCGTGAATTGACTCAAAGTTGCCAGAGAGTCGGCTCAACGAACCATCGGTAAGCATATTTACAATGCGAGCCAGCGTTGGGTTCTGGTTAAGCAGGTTTTGTGCAAAGTAGGTGCCGGAAGCATATACCTGCTGGACCTCGTCTGCACGAAGACCAAAAATCTTGATGTTCTCTGGTCCTGCAAGCTCAGAGATCTCAATATTTGAACCGTCATATGTACCAAGGGTCAGAGCCGCATTCATCATAAGCTTCATGTTTGAGGTACCAGAAGCCTCTGCACCAGCAACCGAAATCTGCTCTGAAATATCAGATGCAGCATAGATAAGCTGTGCATTTGAAACAGCAAAGTTTGGAATAAAGACAATCTTCAGACGACCCTCAATGCGCTCGTCGTTGTTAACCACGTCTGCAACGGAGTGAATAAGTCGAATGACTTCCTTTGCAAAGGTATAGCTCTGAGCAGCCTTGCCCGAGAAAATAAAGGTTGTTGGAGCCGGCTTATAGCTTGGATCATCAAGCATGCGGTTGTAGAGATACAAAATCTTAAAGACATTAAGCAGCTGACGCTTATATGCATGGAAGCGTTTTACCTGCGTATCAAAGATGGTATTGGTATCCATCTCAACACCAGTTGTCTTCTTGACGTATGCAGCAAGACGCTCTTTTTCTTCTCTCTTTGCAGCGTCCATCTTGTCCAAGAACTCAGCATTGTTCTCAAAAGCAGAAAGCTTCTGAAGCTCATTGGCATCATCAAGCCAGCCGGTACCAATAGCCTCAGTAATAAGCTTTGCGTAAGCGGTATTTGCCTGTGCCAAGAAGCGACGGTGGCAGATGCCGTTAGTCTTGTTATTAAAGATTTCTGGACGAAGCTTGTAGAAATCCTTCAAAACACTCTGCTTCAAAATGTTTGTGTGCAAGTCAGAGACACCATTGACCGAGTGGCTAAACAGAATAGAGAGGTTAGCCATACGAACGGTGTTATCCCACAACACAGCTGTTGAAGCGAGAAGTTCGGTGTTGCCGTTAGAGTCAGCAAGCAGCTGCTCCTTATAGCGACGATCAACTCATCAATAAACATATACAGGCGAGGAAGCAGCTCACGGAAGGTGTTGATAGGCCACTTCTCAAGAGCCTCAGGCATAACGGTGTGGTTGGTATAAGAGATTGCGTTTCTCGCGATATCAAATGCCTCGTTAAAGTCAACGCCATGGTCATCGACAAGCAGACGCATAAGCTCTGGTCCGCACATTGCTGGGTGCGTATCGTTAGTGTGGATACAGACGTGATCTGCAAAGTGTTCCCAATCCTCGCCGTACTTATCCTTATAAGCACGAAGAATGGTCTGAAGACCAGCGGAAACAAACAAATACTCCTGCTTTAAGCGAAGAATGCGTCCGTGCTCACCAGAGTCATTTGGATACAGAATGGTTGAAATTGCCTCAACGTCAGAGCGGAACTTATTAGCACGGGCATAATCGCCGGCGTTAAAAGCATCAAGATCAAAGTCTTCCTCTGCTGGCTCTGCAGACCAAAGACGCAGCTTATTTACGGTCTTTGCGCCATAGCCAACAATAGGCACATCGTATGGAACAGCCCTTACTACCTGGCCACCCTCTTGCGAGAACCAGAAATTGCCATTCTCGTCCTCATGCCTTACAACTGTGCCACCAAAGCGCACCAGTACGCTAGAATCGTCTTTTCTGACTTCCCATGGATATCCATTTGCCAGCCAGTTATCGGTACGCTCTACCTGGCGTCCATCCTTAATCTCCTGGCGGAAGAGACCATAACGGTATCTCATACCGTTACCAAAGCCAGCCATGCCCTCGTGCGCCATGGAATCAAGGAAACAAGCGGCAAGTCTACCCAGACCACCATTGCCAAGGCCAGGGTCTACCTCCTGAGCAGCAAGCTCCTGAAGCGAAGTACCCATTTCTTTAAGGCCCTCTGCAACAACGTCGGTGATACCAAGATTGAGTAGATAATTCTCAAGTAGTGGTCCTAGAAGGAACTCAAGAGAGAAGTAATAGACCTGCTTGTCAGCATGAATATAGGAGGTTGACTGAATTTCTCGCGCCTTTTCTGCAATGAGGTGGGCAAGAACGTTATAGCGCTCCTGATCAGTGCATTCTCCATAGTATTTACCAAGAATCTTGATGAACTTATCGCGATACTGCTCTTCAAAGTCTTGTTTATCGGTAAAAATGTTTTGTCCGTTATTTACGGCCATGCTTCCCCCTCTTTGGAAGTTCTTTCTCAAACGCTAAAACAATGCCACCAAGCGGAGGAACAGACAGCTCTACCGAATAATCTCTTCCATTCCATGCCACTGGTTTTGTGGAAAGTTTCTTAGTATTCACAATACCCGAACCGCCAAACTCTTTTGCGTCGGAATTAAACACTTCTTTCCACACACCTGCAGAAGGCATGCCTAAACGGAAGTTCTGATGGGTTGCAACGTCAAAATTGATGAGAATAACCAGGTCCTCGGAAGGCTTTCTTCCGTGACGAACAAACGAGATGATTGATTGTTCATTATTGTCTGCGTCAATCCAATCAAATCCACGGTTGTCGTAGGCGTACTGCCAAAGTCCTGGATGATTCTTATAGAAATGATTAAGAGCCTTAATAAATGCCTGCTGATGAGCGTGAGTTGGATACTCCTCAGTCAAGTAATACTCAATACCCTCGTAGTAGCGCCATTCAATAAACTGCGCAATCTCGTTGCCCATAAAGTTGAGCTTAGCGCCTGGATGAGTCATCTGATGAAGTGCCAAAGCCCTCATGCCAGCAAACTGTCTCCACCAATCCCCCGGCATGCGCTGAATAAGACTGCACTTACCATGAACAACCTCATCATGGCTGAGTGGCAGCACAAATTCTCATTGAACTGATACATGCTGGAGAAGGTCAGAAGACGGTGGTTACCTGGTCTATAAGGGAAATCAGTCTGACAATAGTGCAGCGTATCATTCATCCAGCCCATGTCCCACTTAAGGTTAAAGCCAAGTCCCCCAACCTCGGGAGGATAGGTAACCAGCGGCCATGCTGTGGACTCTTCTGCAATCATCAAAATATCGGGATGTTCTTTTTGAGCAGTCTCGTTGCAGAGACGCAAGAAAGCACTTGCATCCAAATCTTCCTCTGTGCCCTTATGGTTAAAGCGCTTCTGGGAAGGATCGTCGATACCAAAATTCAAATACAGCATGCTACTGACACCGTCAACACGAATGCCATCAGCGTGATAGTCCTTCAGCCACATAAGCAGGTTAGAAACAAGGAAGCTTCTAACCTCACCACGAGTAAGATCAAACTTAAGAGTTCCCCAGTTAGGATGCTCTTTTTCTTCAAAGAGCTTAGTGCCATCAAACTCTGCAAGACCATGAGCATCTTTGCAGAAGCCTCCTGGGACCCAGTCTAAAATGACGCCAATACCAGCCTGATGGCAGCAGTCAATAAAGTGTTTGAACTGGGCAGGATTGCCATACCTTGAGGTGGGAGCAAAATAACCCGTTACCTGATAACCCCAAGATCCATCAAAAGGATGCTCCATAACAGGGAGAAGCTCAATGTGGGTGTAGCCCATATCTTTAACGTAGGCTACCAGCTCTTCTGAGAGGTCATCATAGGTGTAGAAGGCATCTACGTTGGTGTCAAAATAATCCTTGGGTTCTTCGGCCTGCTCTACATTCTCTGTATCAGCAGAATCTTCCTCTTGGGCAGTCAGGTCAGTATGCTGCTTCCAGCTCCCAAGATGAACTTCAAAGATGTTAAGAGGACTATGCAGGAACTTAAGCGATGCACGTCTCTTCATCCATGCTTCGTCTTCCCAAACGTACACATCTGGGTCAAACGTAATAGATGCCGTATGTGGTCTGACCTCCGCATAGGTACCATAGGGGTCAGCCTTAAAAATCTTCTGTCCAGAAGCGGATACAATCAGAAATTTATACAATACTTCCGAGGTGATTCCTGGAATAAAACCTTCCCAGATTCCGCCATGTTTTGAGCGAGAAAGAACGTTGACGGTATCATCCCAATTATTAAAGTCTCCAACAACAGAGACAGAGGCTGCATTGGGGGCCCAAACCGCAAAATGATAACCTTCAACTCCATCTTCTTGAACCGCAGGGTGTGCACCTAATTTCTTGTGGCTCTGGAACCATTTACCTTGCGCAAACAAGTATGCATCCTGGTCACTCACTACTAACGATGCATTTAACTCTGCCATGCTCACCCCCGCGCTAATCTATGAAATCTACGCATTTTATAGATTTGTTATCCATAAAGACTCGTAGTTGATAGTTACTAAGATAAACCATTACAAGGTAAAAACACGGTAACAAACACTCAATATGTCTTTCACCGATAAAAAAACGACCGTACACGTTATTTTTTTGTTTTGTGCTAAATTTTGTTAATTATAGTGAATAAAAATTGCAACTAAAAGAAATGGCAGCTTATCCAAATAAACTGCCATTTGATACATAAACTTTTTATATAACCGTGAAGCGACTTAAGAAAGCTGGCTCCTACAAGTCCTCTTCCTAAAGTGATTCTTCAGGTTACTTGCAACTACATCTTGCGTGGTACAGCCGTCTCAGCTGAAGGAGCATGTGCAGCAATTACATCAAGAGCTGCTGTCTCTTGGTCCTTCTCGCCAGAAGCAACTGCCCTACCGTATGCATCGGTATCAAGAATTGCCTGGCGGAAGCGATCAGGTGTAAATCCATAAGGAGCGCGACCCCACTCGTTGGTCTTCTGAGCTCGCTCAACAATGATGTCCAAATCAGCGTCAACAGATTCTGAAGTAATGTCCAGATTGGCCAAGGTGGTTGGGAGACCAAGCTTTCTATTAAGCGCCACCTGCTCCTCAAGTGCTTTAAGGTTGCCGTCAAAGGCATAAAGGACGCAGGTACCAAAGGAAACAACCTCACCATGAAGGTGTTTCTCGCCACGCTCGCCCAGAGCAGTAAAGGCATTGTAGAAGGCATGAGCGGTTGAGGAATTGAAGTAATACGCACCACGCTCAGCACCAAGATTGGTGGTCATATTAGACACAATACCAGCAGTCACAATGATGTTCAGAACAACGTTCTCAAACGCCTCAGAGACAACGCCGGCGCGCTTATCTGCCAGTGCCTGCTCTGCATTATCAAACAGAGGCTCAATGCAGGCACCAGCGGCAAGAGCTCGTCCCATAAGAGGGCTGTGGAGCAGCTCAACTTCTCTGGAAGAAAGTTCAACCTCAGGACCCTTAGAGAAGGCGTCGCCAATTCCTGCCCAGAAGTACTCATCAGGGCTCTCTGCAATAATCTGCGTATCAATAAAGGTATGAACAGGAAGCTCAGCAGGAATGAAGTACGTATCTGCAGAACCATCCTCTTTATAGAAACAGCAATTCTTGTTACAGGAGCGCAGTTAGAAGCAAGCGTTGGGAAGGTAAAGTATGGTTTGTCCAGAATAGTTGCAATCTCTTTACCCTCATCAATTGCGCGACCGCCGCCAACAAGGAAGAGCATATCAGCAGCAATAACCTCAGGCATTGCTGCAATTCTCTTGGCATTTGCGTGCGTAGAGTTAGTGCCGTAAGAAATCCAAGAAGAGATAGAAACCTCATAACCCGCAAGTGCAGCCTCAAGCTTTGGACGTGCCTTCTCCATTGCAGTTGGTCCACCAATGACTACGGCATTTTTGCCAAAGCGCTTAACAATGTGCAGTACCGACTTATAAGCATCAACACCAATGGTGTATGAAGGCAGATACTCCGTAAATGTTCCGCGAGATTCCATCTTTTCCATAGCGTCCTCCAAAACCTATCTCAGAAAAGCGAGAATATAACTTTACCTGAACTAGTTATGTTTTTGCAGCATAAATCCTTGAACGAGCGTTTCCTCTGCCTCTTTATAGGCTGACGAGAAAAACTCTGTATCAAGCATTTGATACTGCGGGCAGCTCACACTATTCTGGCGATTCTCCTCTGCAATACGCTGTATGACCTGAAGTGTTTGCTCAACATCTGAATGTGTAAACCCATACTGTGGATGAGCCGCGGCAACTGCAAAGAGCTCATCAGATGTTTCTGGCAGACGATTCATATCAAGCGAGCGCCCGTAAACATCAAAATCTGCTTGCTTACGAATACGTGCATCTTCTCCTGTCGGAATATGATGAGCACGCAAAAATGCCCGTGTATGAGTGTTATACACATGGTCGCAAACAAGGTGGCACCAAATGCCCACGATAAGCTCTCTGAGCTGGCGCTGATCTACTAAGCTGCGCTGCTCAGCTGAGCAATAACTCACATTTGGCTGGATGAAGTCAGTCTGTAGTAGATACTCGGCTGGGTTAAGGCCACCCATAAAATTACGCTGATACCGCTTATAACTTGGAATAGGCAAACTTCCTGGGTATGACTGATGGCTTCGACCGTACCTCACCTTGTGAGAATAGTCTGGAACCATAAAGCCAATGTGCACATCAGGAGCAACGTTTCCAAGCAGAAATGCATCAGGGTAGTGAATATCTACACCCAAGCAACCGGCTCCTTTCTCAAGGAGCCGGTCAGCATGAGCAATATGTACGTTCCAACTTGGCACTACAATTACCTGCTTATCCGCGAATTTCTCCGCCGGTAGAACGAAGAACCTTCTCCACAAGCTTTGTGTGGGTCTTCTCGACCTCTTCTGAAGTAAGCGTTCTGTCGTCTGCACGATACGTGAGCGAGAAGGCCATGGACTTCTTGCCTTCACCAACACGCAGGGCATCGCGGTACACGTCAAAGAGTCTGATGTCGCAGAGAAGCTTGCCACCAGCAGACTTCAAACGCTGAACCAGCTGCTCAGCAGTAACGCTCTCGTCAACAACAATTGCCAGGTCAATGGAGATGCCTGGATAGGTTGGAGGCTCAACAATAGGAAGGTCTTTCTGAGAAAGACGCAAAAGCGACGCAACAGAAATCTCAAAGGCAATGACTGGAACCTCAATGTCAAAGTTCTGGAGCGACAAAGGATGAATGTTTCCAACCCAACCGATTGTCTCGCTACCTGCAAGAATCTCAGCAGCGCGACCAGGCTGCAGCCAACCGTATTGCTCTGGCTCAGCTACACGGAAACGAACCTTAGGGATGCGAAGTGCCTCAAGCAGACCCTCAACAATACCCTTGGCATCAAAGAAATCGTAAGCTGGATACTTGGCGTTCCAAGCATCATCTGCTGGACGACCAACCAATACGCCACAGACATAGCTTGGCTCATCTGGCTGGCTCTTATCCTTATGTCCAAAGAGTACGCGGCCCAGCTCATACATGGCAATATTAGAGACACCATGAGCAAGGTTGTATGCAATAGAGCGCAGAAGACCTGGAACAATGGAGCGGCGCATCTCAGACTGGTCAGCAACAAGTGGGCTCATAACCTTTACTGGGACACCTCTTCCCTCTTCGCTCATACCAAGCTTAGAGAGGTCATCTGGACTTGCAAACAAATATGACTTTGTCTCGTTGAGGCCAAGGGAGCGCAGCGTGCGGCCAATCTTTCTAATCTGACGCTGATCTGAGGTCAAACCGCCTGCATGGTTTCTAGCAGCAGGAAGCGTAGCCTCAATATCACCTTCACCCCACAGGCGAACAATCTCCTCAATAAGGTCAACCTCACGCGTAAGATCTGGGCGGTTTGTAGGAGCAATAACGCTCAGCTCTCCGTTGTCTGCTGGAGCAACCTTGCAGCCAAGGCGCGTAAGGCGAGAAACCATAAACTCTTCTGGAATTTGAGCACCTGCAAGGGCGCAGACGCGCTCTGGGCGAAGCGTAATAGTTACTGCCTCTTTTACCTTTGGATATACATCAACAATACCAGGGCAAACCTCGGCACCACAGCACTCCTCAAAGAGAGCTGCTGCAATATCTGCAACAGATGCGCAGCCGTTTGGATCCACAAGACGCTCGTAGCGAATAGAAGCCTCGCTCATCAAATCAAGGTTTCTGCTGGTACGGCTAATGTGGCCATTATCAAAAACAGCGGATTCCAAAAGGACATCAACGGTATTCTCGGTAATCTCAGAGTCAAGACCACCCATAACACCAGCAAGTGCAATAGGAGTCTTACCGTTATCTGTGATGACCGTCATATCAGACGTGAGCTCACGGTCTTCTCCGTCAAGCGTCACAATGTGCTCACCGTCTTCTGCGGCGCGAACCACAATGTGATACTTGCCATCTTCCTTGGTAAGTTTTCCAAGGTCAAAGGCGTGCAGAGGCTGGCCAGTCAGGTACATAACGTAGTTAGTAACATCAACAACGTTGTTAATAGAGCGACCACCACAAGCCGTAACGCGGCGAGCCAGCCACTCAGGGCTTGGGCCAATCTTGACGTTGCGAACCACGCGAGCGGTGTACCTTGAGCAGAGCTCAGGGTCAGCAATAGTAACATCTACCTGCTCAGATGCATCTGCACCAGACTCAGAGGCAACACTTGGAAGCTCAATGTGGGTATCGATGTCATACATTGCGGAAACCTCAACAGCCATACCTGTCATAGAGAGGCAGTCAGGACGGTTAGGGGTAATCTCACAATCAAGAACAACGTCAGACATGCCCAGGTAATCCGTAAGCGGCATACCAATTGGAGCATCCTCAGGAAGAATCATAATGCCGCTCTGGTCATCGCCAAGACCCAGCTCGCGAGAAGAGCAGTTCATGCCGCAAGACTCAACGCCACGCAGCTTGGACTTTTTAATCTTAAAGTCTCCAGGAAGTACTGCACCAATCATTGCGGTAACAATGTGGTCTCCCTGATTAAAGTTCTGGGCGCCACAAACAATCTGTAGAGGAACAGGATTTCCGTCCTTATCCACATTGTTGTTGCCCACGTCAACTAGGGTGACGTACATGTGATCAGAATCAGGATGAGGCTCTTTGCTTACAACCTGAGCAGTAACAACATAGTCAAGGTTAGCGCCAACACGCTCTATGGCCTCAACCTCAGTACCAGTGCGCACAAACTCGCGCTCAAGGTCTTTTGGATCCTGAGGAAGATCAACGAGCGTCTTCAGCCATTCATAAGATACACGCATGTGATTGCCTTTCTAGTAAGACGCCGATGATTAGAACTGACGCAGAACTCTCTGGTCACCAGAGATGAGCATGCGCAGGTCAGGAAGGTCATAACGAAGCGCTGCAACACGCTCAACACCAATGCCAAAGGCAAAGCCTGTGTACTTCTCGGAATCAATACCGCAGTACTTGAAGACATTAGGGTCAACCATGCCGCAACCAAGAATCTCAAGCCAGCCCGTGTTCTTGCAGAAACGGCAGCCCTCACCGTGGCAAACACCACAAGAAACGTCTACCTCGCAGCTTGGCTCGGTGAATGGGAAGAAGTGAGGACGATAGCGGGTAGCGCGGTCCTTACCAAAAATCTCACGAGTAAAGTGATCAAGGGTACCTTTGAGATCACCAAAGGTGATTCCCTCATCAACAACAAGGCCTTCCATCTGCGTAAATTGAGGCAGGTGGTTGGCATCTGCGGTGTCAGGACGAAATACCGTACCAGGGCAAATCATGTAAATAGGAGGCTCTTTTGTCTCCATGGTGTGTACCTGAACGCCAGAAGTCTGTGTACGAAGAAGCACGTCAGACTCGCCCAGTACGTGCGATTCCTTTCCTTCTGGTGCATTATCCACTACGTAGAACGTATCCTTACCAGAACGGCTTGGATGATCCTCAGGAGCATTCAGAGCTGTAAAGTTGTAGTAGGTGGTCTCAACATAAGGGCCTGTCTCAATGGTGTAGCCCATGCTGATAAAGATGTCTTCCATCTCCTCACGTACCTGCTCAATGAGGTGCTGAGTACCAGGGCTCAGACGACGACCTGGAAGGGTAATATCAGTTGCCTCAGCATTAAGCTGTGCTTCAAGGGCTTCTCGCTTTAAAGCAAGCTGACGCTCGCGAATAGCGGTCTCAACGTTAGCACGAACGGTATTTGCAAGCTGACCCATTTGAGGGCGCTGATCTGCGGGAACCTGACCCATCATACGCATAATTGCCGTAAGAGAGCCCTTTTTACCCATTGATGCAACGCGCACCTTCTCAAGTGCTTCAAGGTTTGTTGCCTTAGCAATTCCTTCAAGTACTTGCTCGCGAATTGCCGAGAGTTCCTCAGACATTCCCATGTAATTACCCTTTCAATAGAAACCGTCCCTGAGCATATGCCCAAGGACGGAAAATTTCCGCGGTACCACCTCGGTTGATTGCACAGTTTTCTCTCTGTGCAATCCACTTAAAAGCCTAGTTTCGTTAGGCGGACGACTTCCCTACTAAGCAATGACGCCGTTCAAGTTGTAGCTCGGGAGTGAACTCTACCAGCGCTGTGCAGGTGTTTCTCAACCACGAACACCCTCTCTGTTCACAACGTGCTCCGGCAGACCTCTCCGTCAACGCACTTTGTTCAGAGTATCACACTGTGCGAGTTTTGAGCAGCAGCACAACCCTTTTTACCAGAAAGATAAACAAAAGCGTAACAACCGCGAGAAGAACGATGGTTCCTCCAGGTTTAAGGCCAAGCTCATAGGAGACAACAAGTCCACCAAGTGAGGTCAGCATACCCACCGTGCTCGCATACAAACAACATTGCTTCCAGCTGCGGGAAATCTGCAAAGCACAGGCAACGGGCACCACCATCATGGACGACACAATAAGTGAACCAACTGTTCTTGCTGCAACAGCAACTACTAAAGCTACTGCGATGACAAAACCAAAGTTGATTAGACTTACGGGTACACCAACACAACGGGCATGACGCTCATCAAAAGACATCAAGAAAAGTTCTTTTCTAAGGAAGAAGCAGAATGCGACTGCAAGTACGCTAATGACCACAATCATCTGAACTTCTTGCTCGCTTACCGTCAGAATAGAGCCAAACATAAAGCTGTTGAAGCTTGATGAATTGGGAACAAAACCTGACAAAACACCTGCTAGACCAATGCCTGCTGCCATAACAATAGCAACTGCAAGCTCTGACTGATCTTTAAAGTGGCGACGTACTCCCTCAACACAAAGAGCACCACCCAAACAAGCGGCAATTGCTCCGGCAACAGGATTAATGCCCGCAATCATGCCTCCTGCAACACCTGCAAGAGAGGTATGTGAGAGAGCGTCGCCAATCATAGAAAGGCGCTTCAATACAACCGTAACGCCTACCAGCGGAATAATTGCTCCCAGAAGAATTCCCACAAGAATTCCTCGCTGCATAAATACGTATTCAAACATTTATGCCCTCCTCTCGTACGAGTCTTGGGCATCTTGAACAACGTCGGACGCAGGACCAAGGGACTCCGTTAAAGCAAAATCATCTAATTTTCCGCGATTGTGGTCGTGGACATGATGAGAGTCAAGGTCACAGTGAGCTCCATGAACTGCACAGTGATCATGACCGTGACCCCTACCTGCAATTTCTGTAGCTTTGTGGTCAGCAACTTCAACAACTCGACAAGCCAGCGCATCAAGAGCTGCAAGATCATGCGTAACAATAAGTACCGCAAGATCTCGAGCTGCATGGGCTTCTCGCACTAGGCTATAGAAATGATTGCGACTCTCTTTATCAAGACCAGTTGTAGGCTCGTCCAGGATAAGTAGTGATGGGTTTCCTACCAGCGCGCAGGCAAGGCGAACTCTCTGGAGCTGTCCTCCAGAGAGTTCCCTAATAATACGCGTGGAAAAGTCAGTCATACCTACAAGGTCAAGTGCCTCAAGCGTGCGCTCGCGACGCTCTTTTGCGCTCATCTTTACCTTTTTGGCACGAGCATACTGACTTGCATCTACTAGCTCGACGACGCTTGCAGGAAAGCGATTAACCGATTCTGAAGGCAGCTGTGGGACATAGCCTACACGCTCCCAGTCTTTAAACCGAGTCGAGGACGTTCCAAAAAGAAGTGACTTACCGCTAGTTGGCTCAAGCTCACCCACCACAATACGAGAGAGCGTAGATTTACCAGCTCCGTTATCACCAATAAGCGCACAAATCTCACCTTGATGAACGTCTAAATTTACATCGCTTAAGACACGCGTCTTCTTGTAAGAAAAACTCACGTCTTGAAGCGAAACGGCTATCTGACTTTCCTGCAACACGTCCTCCAAACATCCAGCCTAAGCTGGCAACACACTATGCGAGAGCGCCCTCAAGAGCCTTGAGGTTCTCGCGCATAACAGAGAGGTAATCCTCGCCCGCCTTGAGCTCGTCATCAGTAAGTCCCTCAAGTGGGTTAAGCTCTTCAACACGAGCGCCTGTTGCCTCAGCAATTGCTTGAGCAACCTTAGGACTTACCAGTTCCTCCGTAAAAATAACCTTTACATTATGCTCTTTTACGAACTCAGTAATCTCTTTCATTTCTTGAGCATTTGGCTCTGCATCTGCCTCAACACCCTCGATTGGCATCTGTGTAAGACCATATGCCTCACATAGATAACCAAATGCCTGGTGAGAAACAACAATGGTCTTGTTAGGTAGTGAATCCAGACCCTTGTGGAACTCACTATCAAGCGTATCAAAGTCTGCGTTTGCCTTATCAAGATTGGCAGCATACTCTGACTTGTGCTCAGAGTCCTTCTCGGAAAGCGCATCACAAATATTCTTCATCTGAATCTTTGCATTCAGAGGGCTCAGCCAAACGTGAGGGTCAGTTCCGCCATGATCGTGATCGTGATCATGGTCGTCTTTCTTCTCCTCATGATCGTGATCATCGTCCTCTTCAAGCTCAAGAAGTTTAACGTCTTTGCTGGTCTCAACTGCTGTAAGTTTGTGCCAGAACCAAGTCCATCAAGTACGTCCTTGACCCAGTGCTCCATACCAGCACCGTTGTAAATCAAGAAGTCTGCTTCCTGGATAGTCTTCATATCCTTGCTGGATGGCTCCCAATCATGTGGCTCAGTACCTGCTGGAACGAGGCATGTTACCTCAGCATGATCGCCAGCAATGCGCTTTGCAAAATCGTACATAGGATAAAAACTTGCAACAATGTTGAGCTTCTTCTGGTCTTTATTATCAGAAGCTCCTTCTTGCTTTTGAGCCTCAGGCTTGCAGCCAGCAAGAATAGCACTCACGCCAAAAGCGGAAGCTACAAGTGCGCTACGACGAGAAACGGTTGGATTCAAATTCATGTTACATCTCCCAAAACTATAAAAACCAATACGGTATAGTGCCAAATTCTTCAAACAAAATCGTGCGTTTTTCCTCGCTACCAAGCATAAAAACATGGCGAGAAACCCATGTTTCTCCTCACTTCTTTGCCTTTCTACTCACTTCTCATCATCTGAACATGCATTCATGCTTCCCCTTTAGCACGAAAGCGGGCTGTCTTCCGACAGTCCGCTTTCTAAAAGTTAGCCTTAGTATACATATTCCAATTCAGGTCAACGATATATATTTTATCTTTTCCGTAAACGGAATTGGAACAAACAGGTTAACTATTTTATTTCTTGCTAACTTACTGATCTTTCTCCGCATACGGAGTAATAATCAAATTTCCACTATTATACTCACCCAAATAAACCTCTGAAGCAGACTTATAACCTTGATGCTCAAGTTCTCTTTCAAGCCAATTCTCTTCCAGGTCCAGCGTCTCAAGAATATTTGTCTGAACTTGTCCGTCAGTAATAAGCGGGAATCTAACGTTCTCTTCTCCTTTTTTAACAATAATCAACTGTCCATTTTGCTCAAGAATGGCACGCTTAACGTCTGAGATATAATTCACTCCTGCCTGGCGAAGCTTCAGCGACACATCGTAGGCAGTGAGACCCATAGACCTACAGTTGTCTACAAGCAGCTTGCCCTTATCAATAACAATAACAGGACGTCCATCAATCAACTGCTTGACCAGCATATTGTTTGTTCTCAACCATTTGAGAACCATAACAATAATGAGCCAAATAAGCAGGACAAGGGTGAACTGCAAAATGGTAATTGAACTGTTGTAGATCATGCCGCCAACAATGCCGCCAAGTACAAAGTTTTGAACCTGGTCAATTGCTGCAGTTGGTGCTAGGTTTCCTTTTCCGCTGACGTTAATTGCCAGAACAAGCGAGAAAAGACCGATGCACAATTTAATGGCAACTTCTAAATAAAAGTTCATCGATCTACTCCTCAACATGCTTAATGTCATTACCAATGAGATTGATCTGTTCAATGACATAGTCATTCTCGGTATTTTTCAAAACGTGATAATACTTACCGTCAACCTCAAGATACGAGGGATTTCCCTGGCTATCAAAGGCAACGTACACGTGGTCAAAATCAACCTCAAGACGTCGAGCGAAGCTTTCTTGTGAGGAAACAATTGACTCATAGTGCTTACTTGCCTGATTAACCTCTAGCACACGATCAAGCTGTAGAAGTCCAAGAAAGATTAATGAGAACAGCGCAATAAGCGCCAGCTCACGATACTTAGAATTCTTTCTATCGCGCATGTAATGCACAAGCGAGAAGATCATCAGAAGTGCAACAAGGCCAAATAGAACAAGCTGAGTCCAGTCAAATACTGTCGCATGGTGAATTAAATAATTATGGGAATAGAACTCCATAGGCTTCCTTTAGTTTGCATTACTCAAAATCTGCTGCTTAAGCCTTGTAAACGCTCTTTCCTCCAAGGAACGTCTCTTCAAGCTGAAGATCTTTTGTAACAACAATAAAGTCAGCATCATATCCAGGACGGATGAAGCCACAAACATCATCAATTCCACAAGAGCGAGCTGGGTTTTCTGAAGCCATACGAACCGCTTCTTCAGCAGAAACAATACCCCAGTCAAAGACGTTCTTCACGCCTTCAAACAGACGAAGGATTGAACCTGCAAGGCTGTGAGACTCATCCATCAGACGAGCAGTTCCACCTTCAACAACAACAGGGAAATCGCCTAGTTTGTACTGTCCATTAGGCATACCACCTGCACGCATGCAGTCTGTAATAAGAACGGTATGGTCATATCCCTTTGCATTTACCAGAGCGCGAACAGCAATAGGATTAAGGTGATGGCCGTCGCAAATAGCCTCTGCATAGGTACCGTGGGTGGTCATTGCAGCGCCAACCATACCTGGCTCACGGTGGTGAAGACCGCTCATGCCGTTATAGGTATGAACAAAGATGTCTGCACCAGCGTTTACGCAGGCAAGAGCTTCCTCATACGTTGCATCGGAGTGACCAAGTGCAACATGAACACCGCGGTCTGCCATCTCTGCACAGAACTCTGGAGCGCCATCGCGCTCTGGAGCAATAGCAATCTTGGCAATCCAGCCGTCGGCACGCTCCTGCCACTCATCAAAGACCTCTACATCTGGATCAAGGAAGTACGCAGGATTCTGGGCACCCTTGTGTTTCTCGGTAAAGAAAGGTCCCTCTAGGAAGATGCCCTGGATGCGAGCAGCATCAATGCCGTTTGCCGCAATTCCCTCTGCTGCATCAGCAACGGACTCACAAGCATCGCCAGTTTGCTCAACACTTGCGGTTAGTGTTGTTGGAAGCCAAGAAGTTACACCGTTAGAGAGCAAACCCTGGGCAATCTCAATAACGCCATCAGGATCGCAGTCCATAATATCGTGGTCCAGGAAGCCATGGATATGGGTATCAACAAGGCCAGGTGCCACCCAAGAACCAGTGCGGTCAATAATCTCGCAGTCTGGCTTCTCTTTAGTGAAATGACCAAATACACCGTCTTCTACGAGCAAATATCCTGGACCAGAAGTTGCTCCTGGCAAAAAGAACTTATCTGCTTAACTGCAAATGTACTCATACGTACCTCAATCATTCTCAAAAGGACGCGCCATAGGCACGTCCTTCTTAGTAATTCCTATAGTGAGTGAATTGTAACACCCTTAACCACTCGATTAACCTGACCAGTTGGAGAAGGTGTGTCCGGTTTGTTATTGACACGAACTGAGTTCAAGAGTGCCACCACTTGAGCGACCATTACAAAGGCAGAGCCAAATAAGGTGCTGGTAGAGGCTCTGTAAATACTGGAAGACTAAACGTTCTTCCCGTAAAGTTTGTTGCCCCCTCTTGCTCAATACCAATGGTCAGAGCAGCAATCTGGTCTCCCTTAATCTCGTCAAGAATATCCAGATCATATTGACGCGTATAAGGGTTATTGGAAACAAAATCAAACACCAGGGTGTGCTCGTCGACAAACGACTTTGGTCCGTGACGATATCCCATCGAGGAATCCCATGACGTTGCATTAATACCAGCTGCAAGCTCCAAAATCTTAAGCTGAGCCTCATGAGCAAGACCCACAAAAGGACCAGAACCCAGATAGGTAATGCGGTTGAAATCGCTCTTAAGCCACTCAGCAATCTCTTCCTCGCGCTCAATTACCTGCCTACCCAGCTCAGCAGCATCAGAAATCCAAGCCTTCTTCTGTGAGTCATCAGCACTATCAAATACAAGAGTTGCAAGAAGTGTCATACAGCTATAAGAGCCGGTCATAGCAAAGCCCTGGTCATTTGCACCAGGAATAAGAAGTAGCAATGTATCGTCTTTACCTGCGGATTCAACGGCAAGTTTTCCTTCAGGAGCGCAGGTAATATTGATAAGCAAAAGATTTTTAACAATCTTGCGAGCAATATTTACTGCAGCAAGACTCTCTGGACTATTACCAGAGCGCGCAAAAGAAACCAAGACCGTTGGATCATCTGGATCAAGACTGCCATAAGGATCAGAAACAATATCAGTAGTTGCAACGGACGCAAACTCAAAAGAGCCCTTCTCGCCATGAGAACGAAGATACGGAGTAATGGTATCGCCTACATATGCCGAGGTACCTGCACCCGTAAAGACCACGCGGGTACGACGACCCTCACCGAGATTGAGAGCACGCTCGACAAACTCTTTAATTGCAGAAAGGTTCTCCTGATAAATGCCAAAGGTAGATTCCCAGAGCTCAGGCTGCTGCTTAATCTCGGCAGTTGTAATATGAGCGCCTAATGCCTTTAGCTCTTCTTGGCTCTTCTTAAACATTGATATCCCTTCTCACAGTTATTTAACTGCGTGTATGTACAATTTTGTATCTAAACTGATCCGCACGAGCCACGCTTAGTGTGAACTCAACAATGATATTTCTGTCATTGTACGTGGTGCGTGTGAGACTCAAAACAGGCGAACCTTCAGAAATTTGCAATAAAGTGGCGTCATCTGAGCGAGCAATTGAAGCCTTGAACTCCTCTTCTGCTACGCCAATCTTTATGTTGTAGTCTTCTTCAAAATTTTGGTAGAGAGATTTTTGCTCAACATCATGGGCAGTGAGCGAGAAAAACTGTGAAACTGGAAGATACGTTACTTCCAGCATCATAGGCACGTCATCGGCACTTCTTAAACGTTTGATGCGGAAGAGTTTCTCGCCAAGAATAACGTGCATATGCTGGGCTAAGAACTTATTAGCCTCAATAGTGTCAAACTCCAGAATAGTTGTCTTTGGAACGCGGCCCAACTGACGCTGCTGGTCAGTAAAGCTATAGCCGCCCATAAGGTCTGTTGCGCGTTCAGAAACGTCTGCAACAAAGGTACCCCGACCACGTTGACGGTAAATGAGTCCCATGTGTTCAAGCTCTTGCAAGGCCAGTCTTACCGTAGTGCGAGAAAGACCATAAGAATCGGAGAGCTCTCGCTCAGAAGGAAGTGGATCGTTTGGATCCATCTCGTTTTCAATACGATAGCGCAGTATATTTGCTAACTGCTCGTAGAGAGGCTGTCTTCCCATAAACGCTGTCATCAAAACTCTCCTATAAAGACGGGTGCCCACTAAGTGGACACCCGTCGCACTTACTTAACCCCAAATATATGGGAGAACGCCAAAGCCAGAACCAAGGAGTGCAATTACCAGAAGCAGGCAGATGCACATGATTGGGAGTCCAGTTACGCTTTGCCATGAGATAGTACAGGCAAAGGGTAAGCGCCAGTGGGATAAGCTTTGGGCAAACGCCGTCGAGGATCTTCTGGATGTCAATGGAGACAGGAGAAGTAACTTCCTCGCCAACAGTTACCAGGTTAACACCGTTGCCGACTGGAGCAATAGCAGTAGTGCCGTCCTTGCCGTCAGCAGTCTTGCCGCCGATGAACATAACGGACTCAGGGTCCTTTTTGTAGTCAGCATAGGAACCCTTAGCAAAGAGAGCCTTGTCATACTGACCAGAAGCAAGCTGCTCATCAGAAAGAGTTACCTGAGAAAGAACAACGCTGTGTGTCTCACCGTTAGGGATGTTTGCGCCAGCGCCAAGCTTGGTTCCGCCATAGCAGACAACCAGGCAGCCAACAACAAAGACACCCAGGATAGAAGCAGCACGAGTGAACTCTTTTGCGTTCTCGGTAAGCAGAGTAATTGCGTCAGTACCCATCTTGTAAGAAAGATTCATCAGCCAATAACGTACAGCAAACTGCGCGATGTTAAAGATGATAAGGAACAAGAATGGTGCAAAGACATTGCCGGAGATTGCCATGTTAGAGGTAATACCAGCAGTAATTGGAACAAGGGTGAACCAGAACAGTGCGTCACCAATGCCGCCCAGAGGACCCATTGCAGAAACGCGGACTGCACGAATGGTTGGGATATCCAGCTTGTTCTGCTCAAGGGAGAGAACAATACCCATAACAAAAGTGACCAAGAATGGGTGGGTATTGTAGAACTCAAGGTTGTGACTCATGGAAGCAGCAAGGTCATCCTTGTTGTCGCCGTGAATCTTCTCAAGACCAGGAAGGATACCGTAGAGCCAACCAGCTGCCTGCATTCTCTCGTAGTTGAAGGAAGCCTGCAGGAACAGGGAGCGCCATACCATCTTGTTGAGCGTCTTCTGATCAAGTGGCTCAGCAGGAGTGGTGTTTTGATAGGTATCAGGAATATTAAATGCCATCTTCGAAGTCACCTCCAGCAACAACAGCAGGAGCAGCATTCTTCATCTTGGTCTGGAGCTGGTAATCCCAGAATGCGATACCAAAGCCAATGAGAGCAAGAAGCAGAAGTGCTGGACCAGAGAGCTCAGGAATGCTGATAAATACGATTGCAGCTGCAAAGCCCATGAGGAAGAAGCCCCAAAGCTCGCGAGAAACCATAACCTTCAGCAGGATTGCAAAGCCGACGAAGCGCATCATGCCACCAGCGACGGACAGTGCATTCATGAGCCACTTTGGAATTGCCGTGGTGATCTGAGTTCCAAATGCAGCGCCACCCAGGAAGAACAGGGTAACAATGACACCAAAGAAGAGACCAAGAGCAGCCATTGCACCATAGTTGATACGAGCAATTCCCTTAGGATCAGCCTTCTCGGCGTATGCATCAGCAGTTGCCATTACGGGGGACATAATGGTAAAGATGATGGTTACTGCATACTGGCCAAGCAGGGAGAATGGAATTGCTGCAGCTACAGCAGCCATTGGCTCAAGCTTAGTAGTGATTGCAAAGACTGCAGACATAATGCCGCCGATAACAGCATTAGGTGGCTGTGCACCACCAACAGGCATGTTGCCGATGGTCATAAGCTGATAAGTACCACCAACAATGAGACCAGTCTGAACGTCACCAAGAATCAAACCAACCAAAAACCAGTTACGATTGGCTGGTAAAGAGACTCGAGGAAACTAAACTGATCGATGCCAGCGATAAACGCAACGATGAAAATTAATAACACCTGAATAGGGCTAACATCCATCTTAACTCCTCCTTTCAAACACACCATAACTACCGATGACGATGATCGGCAGACTATCCGAATACCTTTGCCAACCTGCTAGAAACGTTGCACCATTGCAACTTTTTGTAATCTCTACCAGGAAGTTGCGCGCAAAACTTACTCGAATAGCTTTGAGATATCCTCGACCGGGGTCGTAGGAACACGCCTAATCTCTAGAGTCACCCCCAATTCCTGAAGCTCACGGAAGGCAGCGACGTCCTTATCGTCTACCGCCACACTTGTGGCGACCTGTCGCTTTCCCTCAGCCATGTGCATATTGCCGATGTTCACTTTTTTGATTGGAACACCGCCCTTGACCAGAGTGAGGACATCCTCTGGATTCTCGGCAACTAAGAAAATGTGCTGGCTTGCAGAAGCCTTATGAATTACCTCAATAGTCTTCTGAGCGTAAAGTACCTGGTTGCAACGCCACTTGGAGCAGCCATATCCATGAGGCCCTGGCGCATCTTATTTCCTGCAACCTCATCATTAGCAACAAGGATGAGGTTAGTTCCAAGGGTGCCGTTCCACTGAGTAGCAACCTGACCATGAATCAAACGATTATCGATTCGAGCAAGCTTGATATTTGGTTCTCCCATAACAAGTTCTCCTCTCTTTACGCGCACACTTGTGCGTGCTATCTGCGATTTTCATCGCACTACTCGCAACTTGCGCTGCGTGTTTTACTGCAAATTTATTTATTATTGGAAACGCTGATTAACGCCCAACGATCCAACGTGATGACCACATTTGGAGCAAACTCAACATCTACTGTTTCTTTTTTGACGTTTTTAACTACGCCATACATTCCGCTATTAGTCTTAACTTTCTGACCTGCATGAAGATTCTTCAGAAACTCTGAAGTTGTTCCCGCCTTTTTAGAAGAGGCTCTCCAAACAAAGAAGGAATAAACAAGGCCCAAAATTACCAAGAACGCGAGAAGAACAATGGATGAAGCAAGAATGTTCTCTGCTAGATTTGCCATGTGCATCTCCTTAACTCAACAACAAAACGCTACTTAAATACCATCGTCTCCGAAGATGTCATCTTCTGGCTCAACCTCAAGCTCAAGACGCTTATGAACAACTCCCTGGCTACCAGCTAAAACAGCAGTATCAACCAGCTCTTCAAGAGAGGTATCTGCCATGCGGCTACCAAGTGTTTCAAGAAGCATAGGAAGGTTTGTGCCGGTAACAACTTCTACGTTTGAATAACTCTGAGCAATAATCATTGCCTGATTAAAAGGTGTTCCGCCAAGCAGATCGCAGAAAACCAGCACACCGTCAGTAGTGTCAAGAAGATCGGAAATTGTTGCAGAAAGAGTTTCTGGGTATGTTGCAGCACCGGCTTCAATAAAAGGAACGGGAACAAAAGCTTCTTGCTCACCAGCAATCATCTTTAAAGCATCAGCAAGACCGTTTGCAAAAGTTCCATGACCAGTTAAAACGCAACCTACCATGTCAAACTCCTTTCGAAGAGTTGGAAACTATCTGGGGAGCTACGCGGAAAACTAGGGGTGTTGAAGTTTCTCTCTAAGTGGTAGATACCAGATAACAACCTAACATAAGTATAGTCTAGTGAGCATCTTGAGATGTGTACGTTAACAATCGACGGCTTAACGGTACTATTTTTACCGTAAACGGTACACACGTTGTTATTTTCGCAGGTAGATATATGGATAAATTGTGACGATGCACTAAAAAATTTAGAGCTATCCTTGAAAAATGAGAAGTTCTTATAACGCACCTTTATACGTAATAAATGTAGTAAACAACCCTAAATCCTGCTCAAATACGGCGAGAAAATAAAATTGGTATTAAGAAATTATGTACTGGTATCTTTTTTTAGAACATCTAAAGAATAGTTTCTTGATGGCGCTTTGGTTAAATAGATTCAACTCAATTTCATTTGCAGTGGCGCTGTTCCATAGTGTTTCTCGCCCCTGCTTTCCTCTGAGCACTTTGTGTGCACTGTCTTTTAGACGAGGTGATATGCGTGATTGTTACCGTAACACTCAATGCATCCATTGATAAAGCGTACTACCTGGACTCTCCTGTTGTAGATGGAACGGTACACAGAGTCTCGGTAGTAGATAACAGCGCGGGCGGCAAGGGTCTTAACGCCTCACGAGCCATTACCACCCTTAACTACCCCGTTTGTGCCACAGGATTTGTTGGCGGTAATAACGGAAGATACCTTGTTGAGCTGGCTCATAAAGATGGTATTACTAGTGATTTTATTTATACTGAGCAAGAAACTCGCTCATGCATTAATATCCTGGAGCCAAACGGGCAATCAACTGAATTCTTAGAGCCTGGACAGCCTGTACTTCCTGAAGAATTCCTTGCTTTCAAGGCAAAACTTGTCCAGCTTACCAACGAAGCCGAAGTTGTTACCTTTAATGGCAGTGTTCCCAAGGGCATTTCTGCCGAAAATTACAAAGAACTTATAGAAGAGACCATGGCTGCGGGCGTGCCTTGCATTGTAGACGCATCCGGTGCACTGCTCACCTCCTGTATTGATGCCCTTCCTACCATGATCAAACCAAACACCGATGAAATCGGTCAACTTCTAGGAAGAGAAGTAACTACAGAAGACGAGGTCATAAAGGCAGCTCAGGAGCTGCACAAACGCGGCATTAAAATTGTAGTTGTCTCGCTTGGTGCAAAAGGTGCGCTCATGGTTTCTGATGAAGGAACCTTTAGAGCAAATCCTCCAAAAATTGAAGCTATCAATCCTGTTGGTGCAGGAGATACCCTTGTTGGCTCATTTGCTGTTGCACTTGCTCAGCAAAAACCAACTTCAGAGTGTCTTACCTTTGCGCTTTCATGTGCTACCGCAAGTTGTTTATCTGCAGGTACCGGTCGCTTTGATCAAGATGTTGCAACTAAGATTCAGAAGCAGGTCACAATCAAAAAGATTGCTGAATAATATGCAGCAAGACGGTTTCTCGCCAAAGGTTACAAAGACAAACTATTTCTAGAAAACTTACGTAACAGAGTAAGAGAAACGTTACAATTTTTTCAGTCAATCAAAGAGCCCTTTGGGGCGAAAGGAGCAATAGATGTTCGTTACTACTAAGCAGATGCTTCTTGACGCACAGGCTGGCCATTATGCTGTTGGCGCCTTTAACGTTGAGAACCTTGAGTTTGTAATGGCTGTTGTTAGGGCAGCAGAAGAGCGCCGCTCCCCTGTTATTCTTCAGACCACTCCTGGCACCATCAAGTACGCAAGCCTTGATTACTTTGCTGCCATGGTTCGTTGTGCTGCTGAAGAGGCAACTGTTCCTGTTGCTCTTCACCTAGATCACGGTGACGGCTTTGACCGCTGCATCCAGGCAGCTCGTGCCGGTTACACCTCCGTCATGATTGACGGCTCTCACGTTCCATTTGAGGACAACATTGCACTTACCGCATCCGTAACCAAGTTTGCTGGTCCTATCAACCTTCCTGTTGAGGCTGAGCTTGGCAAAGTTGGCGGCAAAGAGGACGACGGCCCAGCTGTTGAGGGCGAGAACCCCTACACTGATCCAGACCAAGCTGAGGAGTTTGTCGCTCGCACTAACTGCACTTCTCTCGCAGTTGGCGTTGGTACCGCTCACGGCGTCTACCACGGTACACCTCACATTGAGCAGGGTGTCCTCAAGGCTATCCGTCAGCGCCTTGATATTCCTCTGGTTCTTCACGGCACCTCGGGCGTTCCAGATGACCAGGTAGCAGAGGCAATTCAGAATGGTATTTGCAAGGTTAACTACGCAACCGAGCTCCGCCAGGTCTTTACCGCAGCCTTCATGAAATACATGTCAGAAAACCCTGGCAACTTTGATCCAAAGAAGCCTTCCGTTCCTGGTATGGAAGCAATCACTCAGATTGTTGCAAGCCACATGGATAACCTGGGTTCTTCCCACAAGGCATAAGCGTCAAGGCATAGCCGTCGCACGTATCCTGCTTTTACAGATAAAAATCAGGCGAGAAGATCGATTGATCTTCTCGCCTTTGCGTTAAAAGCAAAGCGTTGTTGAAAACGCAAGCCTTAGCAAATCTTGCAAATCCAGTCTGCCTCTGGAGCCTCAATCTCGCCAGACTGAATGCTGGTCAACGTGTTGCGGAGCTTAGACATAATTGGTCCAACAGCCTCCATACCAGCGCCAAAAACAATCTCTTTCTGGCCGTCAACAACTTTGCCAACAGGAGAAATAACAGCAGCAGTACCGCACATACCGCACTCAACAAACTGGTCAAGCTCGTTAAAGCGGACAGGACGCTCAATAACCTTCATACCAAGCAGGTCTTTAGCAACCGTTGCCAGAGAGCGACGGGTAATAGAAGGCAAAATGGAATCTGTGTAAGACTGTGGAATAACCAGGGTTCCCTCTTTATCAACAAAGAGGAAGTTTGCGCCACTGGACTCCTCAACATAGGTACGAGAGCCAGAGTCAAGATACATGCTGTCTGCAAAGCCCTGCTCATGTGCCCAGGTGGTTGGGTACAGAGACATGGCGTAGTTGAGGCCAGCCTTGATGTTACCGGTTCCATGAGGAGCAGCGCGGTCATAAGGAGAAACGGTCAGTGCAACAGGAGCAACGCCGTTGGAGTAATAAGCTCCAACTGGAGTGACCATAATGCGGAACTCATAGGTAGGAGATGGCTTAACACCAACAGTATTTCCGGTACCGATCATAAATGGACGAACATACAGCGTAGCGCCCGTACCAAATGGTGGAACCCATGCTGCGTTTGCAGAAACAACCTCTTTAACAGCACCGACAAATCTATCCTCAGGAAATGGTGGCATGACAAGGCGGGATGCAGAGTCAACCATACGCTGAGCATTGAGGTTAGGACGGAAGCAGACAATATCGCCAGAAACTGTGGTGTAAGCTTTTAAACCCTCAAAAACTTCCTGGCAATAATGGAAGATGTTTGCGCATTCAGACAGCGTAATGCTGTGGTCGGTGGTAAGTCCGCCCTCATCCCAAGCACCGTCTTTGTAGTGGGCAACATAGCTGTAGTCACACTGCGTATATGCGAAGCCAAGCGCTGTCCAATCGATGTCTTTCTTCTCCACTGAGTTTGCCATGGCTTTCCTTTCTCCGTGGGTTTTAAAGAATGAACTTCATCATAAACATGCGGATATGAATACCTAGTCCTATTAAATAGTTTGTAACCGAATAGATATTTTGCGGTATAACGTACATGAGCTGAAGGGAGCAAAAATGAATATCAAACTTAAGAGAACTTACGACGCACCAGAAGCTGACGATGGGTATCGCGTACTCGTTGATAGACTGTGGCCTCGTGGTATCAAAAAAGAGAACCTACACGCTGATGAATGGGCTAAAACCATTGCTCCTACTACTGAGTGCAGAAAAGCATTCAACCACGATCCAGAACGCTTTGATAGCTTTGTGTCTACCTATACAGCTGAACTTGACAGCAATCCTGACGCAGATGCCTTTGTCGAACAGCTTAAAAAGCTTGATCAATCTACCGTGACACTGCTTTTCTCGGACAAAGATACTACGTACAACAACGCAGTAGTGCTCAAAAAGTGGCTTGAGACTAAGCTTAAGTAATACGCTTACCCAGCCACGTTTACATATCTTGCGAGAAGAACTCCTGGTAGAACTTCAATTCTTCAGGAGTATCTATGCTTGATGAGAATAAAATATCAGGCTCTACGGCGCTAGTGTTCTTGTCAGCAGCGGCATCTGCAGAAGCAAGCAAGTTTGCCTGTCCAAGCAAACGCTTAAGCTGATGAGCGGCGCCTGCCCCACCGTCAAAAAATTCTACGTCTCCTAAAACAGAGCTGATTTGCTTCTTGATAAAGGGATAATGGGTACACCCAAGAACCACGGCATCTACCTGGCCAGTATAATTTCCCAAAAGCTCGGTCAGTCGTTTATGCATCTGTTCTGAATCAGCCTGACCAGATTCAATAAGCTCCACCAGGCCTTCTCCTGGAATAGAGATAACCTTTGCAGAAGGATGCAGGCGCGACTCAAGGTTGTGGTACTTCTGCAAAGAGAGCGTTGCTTTTGTAGCCAGAACAACCACTGTTCCATGGGGATATGCAGTTACTGCAGGCTTCAGAGCTGGCTCAACACCCACAATAGGTACATGAGGATAGGTTGCCCTCAGCTCGTCTGCAGCAGCAGCTGTAGCAGTATTACAAGCTATAACCAGCGCTTTAGCACCCTCATCGATAAACTTTTTAGCAATAGCCGCAGAGCGCTGGGCAATCTGCGCTTTTGGTTTAGTGCCATAAGGAGCAAATGCAGAATCGCCAAAATAATGAAATTCCTCGTGAGGCATTTGGGCAACAAGGTGTTTAAGCACACTCATGCCACCAACGCCCGAGTCAAATACACCAATAAAATTATGAGGAGCTAAACGAGCTTTCCATTACAAACCTTTCAAACTGAATGTAAAGTATTTTATACCTTTATCATTCAAAGGTTGATTTACATCACTCTTGGGTAAAATGCCAAAGATATGTTTTTAACGATTGGAGTTTTATGAGTAACGAAGGTAAAAAGGTAAAAGTCCACTACGTAGGCACTCTTGATGATGGAACTAAGTTTGACTCTTCCCGCGATCGTAATGAGCCGCTAGCATTCACCTGTATGGCTGGTCAGATGATTCCTGGTTTTGACAAGGCTGTCAAAGATATGACCATCGGACAGATTGTTGATATCCATATTCCAGCAGCTGAAGCTTATGGTGAGCGCCATGAGGAGGCAGTACAGCCTGTTCCTGTAGCTCAACTTCCTGGATCGGAGAGTCTTGTTGCAGGTCAGCAGGTCACTCTAGGCACCCCTGAAGGATATCCTGTTATGGCAACAGTAGTCTCAAACGATGGCACCACCATTGTCTTTGACACCAACCATCCAATGGCTGGTAAAGACCTTAACTTTAACATTGAGCTTCTTGAGGTTGAAGAGTAATCCACTCCCCCCTTTATTGGGCGAGAAGGGCGTAGATGCTTCTGGCATCTACGTCCTTCTTTTTTCCGGCTTGAATTCTCATTGCTAGTGCAACAACAAAATAGAAGGTAGTGACCCATGGGTCTACAATGGCGCTTACGACAACGTTCATTGAAAGGATTTCCATGGGTCACTATAGCCATCTTAGCATTGAAGAGCGCGAAGACATTATGGTCTGGTGGAAAAATCATGAAAGTATAAGCCAGATTGCTCGTAAGCTCGGACGAAACAAATCAAGTATTTCACGGGAGATTAAAAGAAACGGTTGGACAATCATTGGAGTGGCGCATCTTTGTTACAGAGCCTCGACTGCCCAGAGAAAAACCGATGTTCGACGCCAGGCTTGCAAGAAACGCACCCTACTCGATAATCCAAGCCTTCGTGCACGTATTGTCTTTCTTATCTGTAGTCGCCACTTCTCACCTAAGCAGATTGCAGGCAGACTACACTTAGAACTTTCCTACGCTCCTGTCAGCTGTAGCACTATATATAGAGCCATACACTCAGGAAAACTAGACTGTGAACTTCCAGGTGTACAGTCTGTACGTAGAAGACTTAGACACCGAGGTAAACGATGACATACAAAACACCTCATAGAGCGCAGAGGAAAAATACGGATAACCCATGAACTTGTCGAAAGACCAAAAGAGGTTGCAGATCGCCAACGTATTGGAGACTGGGGAGAGATACCGTCATCGGTAAAGCTAAAGGTCCACGCCTGGTCACACAAGTTGACCGTATGAGCGGCTACCTTGTTGGTGGCAAAGCTGCATCAGGGTCTAGTGCCGATGTCAATGTAGCTATACAGCAAGCTTTGAGAGGTGAGGTAGTAAAAACCATAACGCTTGATCGTGGATCTGAGTTTGCTCGAGCAGCAGAACTTCAAGAAGCTATTGGGGTAAGTATCTACTTCTGTCTTCCACATCATCCCTGGCAAAGAGGTACCAATGAAAATACCAACGGTCTCATCAGGGAGTATTTCCCAAAAGGCACAGACCTCTCATCGATTAGCGATAAAGAGATTGAGGCAGTATATAATGAGCTCAATCTGAGACCACGTAAGCGTCTGGGTTGGAAGTGCCCTTGGGAAGTCTACCATCACCAAACGTTGCACTTGCTTTGAGAATTCAAGGTCATAAAGGATGTCTTTTGCGATGAAATCTCCGGCTGAAAGTTCTTCCAGAACAGAGTTCTCCGTTCTTCTCGCAGCGGATTCATTTAAGGGCTCGGCATCAAGTGAAAGCCATAGAGAAGTATCTTGAGGCTGGTGTGCTCCGTGCATTGCCTCATGCGCAGATAAAGAAAGTTCTTATCGCCGATGGAGGTGAAGGAACCGTTGATGCGTTTGTCTCTGGATGTGGTGGCAAGGTTAAATCAGTGCAGGTAGAAGATCCCTTTGGACGCCCTATTGTTGCTCGGCTGGCATGCTTCCCAATGGGTGCGCCGTGGTTGAGACGGCAGAAGCTGCGGGCATAAGGTTTTCGAGCTGTACTGATGAGGATGCGAGACGAGCTTCAACGTATGGAGTGGGGCAATTACTTCGAGCGGCTCTAGACCTTGGTGTCCATCGAATATATGTTGGCCTTGGTGGAAGCGCTACTTCTGATGGCGGATGCGGGATGGCTGAGGCTCTCGGTGCGCTGTTTTTAGATACGTCGGGAAAACAGGTTATTCGAGGTCTAGAAGGTCTGCCGTATATTGCTCATGTTGATATGAGCCACTTTGATAGGCGCGTGTATGATACTGAAATTATTGCCCTGAGCGATGTCAATAACCCGCTTTCTGGAAAACACGGTGCCATTTATACCTTTGGACCACAGAAAGGACTTCTTTTCTCGCGTCTGCGTGAGTATGACGACCGGATGCGGCACTACGCTCACACGGTATCGGCTGCTACAAAAGATAATCATGCATTGTCAACCAGAGCCGGTGCGGCAGGTGGACTTGGTTTTGGACTTCTTTCATTTTGCGGTGCTGCGGCGATGTCGGGTATTCAGGCTCTTCTCGATGCCGTTCACTTTGACGAGCAACTACAAGGTGTCAACTTGGTAATTACCGGAGAAGGTCGTATGGACAACCAAACGGCGTATGGAAAAGCGCCGGTAGGGGTTGCACGACGTGCGGCGCTGCAAGGTATTCCAACGTATGCCGTTGTGGGATCACATACAGAGGATATCTCCAAAGTACATGAGGTCGGTATTCAACAAGTTTTTGCGTCAGCACCAGCGGGTCTTTCGTTAGAAGAATGCATGAAAAGGACACCGGAAGACGTTTCGACTGCGGCTGAACGTGCAGTAAGGTCTTTTATACGGAAATTTTGACCAACATCGCTTCATTAGGGTTTGATGTGCACTCCCGAAACAACATTAATCGCAAGCCATATGTCAAAAAATGTTAGCGCAAGGGCGATAACGGTAAATGTGGCCGGAAGGTAAAAACGCTTCTTCGTTATCACGTGGTTCTTTCTGTCCTTGAGCCACCAAATAAGTGTGCGTATAAGACTGATTGCCACGATAACCCACGCAATAAAAATCAAGATAGCGATAGGAAAGGCCCAAGAATTAACTAAAGCCTCGAGGGATTCGATCGTATAGCCAAAAATGGCCGCAACGAATATGACGGGAAAATAAAAAAGCAGAAGTAACATCCCCATGACAAACCTCCTTGTGTATTGCATTTCTGGCTGCTCTTCTAAATAGTATAGTTCGCTCGGAGTGTCGTTTTCTTAAGAATAGATTAAGAGTTAATGACGTTATGGTGAGTTTGTCATGTGCTGTTTATATCAGTTGTATGACTGCTTACGAATCTGTTTGAGCCATTGCTTTCGCTTCTTTTTTATATTCAATTTAAGAAGTTTCGGTATTTACCAAGTGTGGCAGAAGAGGTTTTGTGGCCCCTTCTGCCAATGGTACGTGCGGTAAGGATATCCTTACGAGAATCTTAATTTTTGATGGTTATGCACCTAAAGCTGCGCGACCATATGCATCGGCGGCCAAGAGAGCATTTGCAACCTTCTCGGGTGTGACTTCAAACGGCATGTTATGAAGCGTGTCATTTTCAGCGCATGCAAGCGTAGCCACTTCAAGTACGCGCTCATAGGTAACATCCGTTACGCCAAGCTGCTTGAAGGTAACGGGCAATCCAATCTCAACGCAGAAATCAAGAACATCGTAGAGCTCATCAGCATTCTCAAGAACGAGCTGTGTAATCGTGCCGAAGGCAACCTTTTCTCCATGGTACATGGCATGCGTTTCGCTCATGGCAGTCAGGCCGTTGTGAATGGCGTGGGCACCTGCGAGACCTGCTGATTCAAAGCCAAGGCCGGAAAGCAGCGTATTTGCCTCGATGATCTTCTCGACAGCTTCCGTACAAGCACCTGCTTCAAGTGCAAGCTTAGCTTTAACGCCTTCGTCCATAAGGGTCTCATAGCAAAGTGTTGCCAAAGCCATTGCGGCATTGGTAACTTTGCCGCCAGCGCATGTACCTGCATCGGAGCGCTGGCATGCGCGAGCTTCAAAAAATGTGGCAAGTGCATCGCCCATGCCAGAGACGGTCAAGCGAACGGGGCTCTTGGCAATTACCTCGGTGTCCATAAGTACCAGGTTAGGATTTTGCTTAAAGAATTGATACTCTTTGAATTGACCTTCGTCAGTGTAAATGACAGAAAGGGCAGAGCATGGTGCGTCCGTGGCTGCAATGGTTGGCACGATAATGACAGGAAGATCTTTTGTAGCGGCCACGGCTTTTGCGGTATCAAAGATTTTACCGCCACCGACACCGACTACCACTTCGGCGCCACAGGCATCAAGCACCTGCACAAGGCGGTCAATCTCAGCCTGTGAGCACTCTCCATTAAAATTGTCATAATGAAGTTCAACTTTTGCATCCTCAAAACTCTTTGAAATCACATCGCCGGAGCGCTTAAGTCCACCGGCCGTGATGATGACAAGTGCGCTCTTTCCGTAGGCTTGAGTATATTCTCCCAGCTTGGCAAGCTCCCCCGGACCTTGAATGTACTTGCTTGGACTAATAAAGATACGTGCCATTTCCCACTCCTTTCAGTTGAGACATTCCGTATGCCTCAAAATGACTATAAAAATGATAGTTCTTCTTCTTCGATTAATTCGTGAGATATGTATAACGTCCATATTGCAAAGACTCTGTGCCATATGGTTATGTCAACCTGTTTTCCCTCTTTTGCTCCTTCATGCGATAATAAAACGAGAAATGCGTCCGCGTGCCTACCATGTATGTTCTTCTCGACACGTCTGTTGCAGTGTCGATGGTATGGTCAGATCAAAGGAAATATACCATGGCAGAGTTTGTTTATCAAATGTACCAAGCACGTAAAGCAGTCGGAGATAAAGTCATCCTCGATGATGTCACCGTCGGTGTATATCCTGGGGCAAAGATTGGTGTTGTCGGCCCTAACGGTATGGGTAAGTCTACACTCCTTAAAGTCATTGCCGGTCTTGAGACGCTTTCCCAATGGAGAAGCCCGTTTGACACCGGGCTTTACGGTGGGACTTCTTCAGCAGGAGCCTCCGCTTGATGAAGATAAGACCGTCAAGGAAAATATTGAGCAGGCGTTTGGCGAGCTTCTTTCTCAGATTGCCCGTTTTAACGCAATAGGCGAAGAAATGTCTAGCCCTGATGCGGACTTTGATGCCCTGATGGTAGAGATGGGGCAGTTGCAGACAGAGATTGATACCGCCGACGGTTGGGACTTGGACAGTCGGCTTTCGCAGGCGATGGATGCACTACAGTGTCCGGATTCGGACGCCCCAGTGGCACATCTTTCCGGTGGCGAGCGTCGCCGTGTGGCGCTGTGTCGCCTGTTGCTTGAGGCTCCTGACTTGCTGCTTTTGGATGAGCCAACAAATCATTTGGACGCAGAGTCCGTGCTCTGGCTTGAAAAAAATTCCTCCACGATTATCCCGGTGCCGTTATGGCTGTAACGCATGATCGCTACTTCCTTGATGATGTTGCGGAATGGATTTGCGAAGTTGATCGTGGGCAGCTCTATCCCTATGAGGGCAATTATTCAACGTATCTGGAGAATAAGGCCGCACGACTTGAAGCACAAAATCAGCAAGATGCCAAACGTGCCAAGAAAATGCGGGCAGAGTTGGATTGGGTCCGCTCGTCTCCCCAAAAGCCCGCCAAGCAAAGAACCGTGCACGACTTGATCGCTACGAGCAGATGGAAGCAGAGGCCCGTGCGTCGAAGAAGCTTGATTTCACTGAAATTCAGATTCCTGTGGGGCCACGCTTGGGACAAAAAGTCCTGGACGCTAGTCATTTACATAAGGCGTTTGGCGATCATGTGCTTATCGACGATCTTTCCTTTAGCTTACCGCGCAATGGTATCGTCGGTGTCATTGGCCCTAACGGCGTGGGAAAGTCAACGCTCTTTAAGATGATCGTGGGGCAGGAGCCTCTTGATTCCGGTGCACTTGAAGTAGGTGAATCCGTCAAGCTGTCCTATGTTGACCAGCTGCGCTCTGGCATTGATCCAAATAAGACCTTATGGGAAGTGGTTTCCGACGGTAATGACTTTATCAAGGTGGGGGATACGGAAATCCCCAGCCGCGCCTATGTGGCAAGTTTTGGTTTCAAAGGTTCCGATCAGCAAAAGCGCGCCGGTGTACTTTCCGGGGGCGAGAGGAACCGTCTGAACTTGGCTCTTACGCTCAAGCAGGGGGGAAATTTGCTGCTTTTGGATGAGCCTACCAATGACCTTGATATCGAAACCTTGGAAAGCTTGGAAGCGGCTCTTGAGCGTTTCCCGGGATGCTCGGTAGTTACCAGTCACGACCGTTGGTTTTTGGATCGCATTGCCACACATATCTTGGCGTGGGAGGGCACGGACGAAAATCCCGGGCACTGGCATTGGTTTGAAGGCAACTTTGCATCGTACCAGGCTGATCGCGAGAAACGCCTTGGGCCTGAAGCCGCAAGTCCGCACCGCCTTCACCGCAAACTTACGCGCGATTAGAGAGCTTGCGTCACGGTTTACGTGCTGTTATGTGACTGGAGTATATACAGCTTAGGCGGCAGCACTCTTATATGAAACTCTGCGGTGTGCTGTCTAAATCAGTATGGCGTGGGTATCGTATACAACGGATGGCGAGCGCATACAAGTACTTCTCGCCAAAATATTTGCGTTTGAAAGGGGCATATGATGGCACTTGATTCTAAAGTTGGAGAAATTCTTAACAAACAGACTTGAATTCTCATTGTAAGTGCAACAACAAAAGACAAGGTAGTGACCCATGGGTCTACAATGGCGCTTACGACAACGTTCATTGAAAGGATTTCCATGGGTCACTATAGCCATCTTAGCATTGAAGAGCGCGAAGACATTATGGTCTGGTGGAAAAATCATGAAAGTATAAGCCAGATTGCTCGTAAGCTCGGACGAAACAAATCAAGTATTTCACGGGAGATTAAAAGAAACGGTTGGACAATCATTGGAGTGGCGCATCTTTGTTACAGAGCCTCGACTGCCCAGAGAAAAACCGATGTTCGACGCCAGGCTTGCAAGAAACGCACCCTACTCGATAATCCAAGCCTTCGTGCACGTATTGTCTTTCTTATCTGTAGTCGCCACTTCTCACCTAAGCAGATTGCAGGCAGACTACACTTAGAACTTTCCTACGCTCCTGTCAGCTGTAGCACTATATATAGAGCCATACACTCAGGAAAACTAGACTGTGAACTTCCAGGTGTACAGTCTGTACGTAGAAGACTTAGACACCGAGGTAAACGATGACATACAAAACACCTCATAGAGCGCAGAGGAAAAATACGGATAACCCATGAACTTGTCGAAAGACCAAAAGAGGTTGCAGATCGCCAACGTATTGGAGACTGGGGAGAGATACCGTCATCGGTAAAGCTAAAGGTCCACGCCTGGTCACACAAGTTGACCGTATGAGCGGCTACCTTGTTGGTGGCAAAGCTGCATCAGGGTCTAGTGCCGATGTCAATGTAGCTATACAGCAAGCTTTGAGAGGTGAGGTAGTAAAAACCATAACGCTTGATCGTGGATCTGAGTTTGCTCGAGCAGCAGAACTTCAAGAAGCTATTGGGGTAAGTATCTACTTCTGTCTTCCACATCATCCCTGGCAAAGAGGTACCAATGAAAATACCAACGGTCTCATCAGGGAGTATTTCCCAAAAGGCACAGACCTCTCATCGATTAGCGATAAAGAGATTGAGGCAGTATATAATGAGCTCAATCTGAGACCACGTAAGCGTCTGGGTTGGAAGTGCCCTTGGGAAGTCTACCATCACCAAACGTTGCACTTGCTTTGAGAATTCAAGACTGAAAAGCCCTTATCGGCCAGTTTTTTTAGAAACTGATTTTCCAAAGAGTGCCACATCTTCTCCGATTCGTATCCTGTATAGGAGGGTTAAGCAAGTGCTGTATGAATTTCATTATATACAAGACAGCTTTATTTAGAATCAGTTGAAGGACACACGTAAGAGGGAGAAGTTGGAGTTTAAATGCACTTTACTCGAATATTCCTCCCCACAAGCTCTTATGCCCCCAAGGTATCGATCGGAATAACATATATCCCATCCGAGCGCCGTCTACGCGCCATCGTCCCTTTACCGAGCAGCACAGCCATAAAGCTAGGCTTAGGATTTCTTGCTGCAGGATTAGCAGCCACCTTTCTCGCAACTCTTATGAGATTCGCAGCCGCATCTTCCACTTTTGATTCCCCCATCTTGATTTCAATGGCTGCCCATCGACCATCCGTCAATTCAATAATGGCGTCAACCTCAAGCCCATCGGCGTCCGCATAATATCGTAAAGATCCCCCATACGACTTAGGCAAAGCGGAAACGTAAACGGACAAATCATGAATGCAGAGTGACTCAATCAATAAACCAAAAAGCTGTCCGTCTTTAAGTAAGCGTGAAGAGTCGACACCTAATAAACTGGCCACGAGAGACGTATCGCAGAAATATCGTTTTGATTTCGTGCGCAGCCTTGACTTTGACCTGATTGGCGCATCCCAGCCCGAGAGCTCCTCAATAAAATAGTTGCGTCTAAACTCTTCAAGGTATGATGATATGGTCCCATCCACCGGAGCTATATTGTCAAAGGCAGCAATATCATCTCTCACGGTACCCAGCGTTGCACTCGTTGCTACATTTCGTGCAAGAGATGCAGCTATGCGGCGGGACAGAAGTGGACTTTTCCCCGCGCGAGGCATGCTTACATCAAAAAGTGCATTAAGATACTCATCGGTAACGGCCCTTGGATCCGCCAATTTTTTTGTTTGAAGAGCCGGCCACCCACCGCGGCATACAATATTGGCTAAATCGGTGAGATCAATATGAGATTGCGCCGGCTGGAAGGAATCTTCAAAGAGTCCCAAAAGAGATACTGCTCCCGTAGAATCTCCAGTCTCTGCAAGACTCATAGTATGCATACGCAACCGTGCAATGCGTCCTGCTCCACTATGTCTTTTTTCATCCTCGGGAGGAGTGGAGGAGCCTGTCAAAATAAACTGTCCCGGCTTATTTGCACTATCATCAATCCTATGACGTACAATATTCCATATAGCAGGTATATCTTGCCACTCGTCAATAACATGAGGGGTATCACCAACAAGAGCAAGCTGTGGATCATCCATATAGATCTGTTCGGATTCATCCACACGTGTCACACTCTCGCCAAATGACTGTGCCGTCCAGGATTTCCCCGACCAACGAGGACCACAAAGTTCTATACCACCAAAGGTATCCAGAAGGACCTGCACCTGTGAATCAATAATACGAGGAATGTATGTTTCCGGCTTAAACTTTGAATATCTCATAAGACCCCCTTCCTCGTAAGAACTATTGTAATGCCTGATGATAGCACAAATTCAACTCTTCATTTATGATTTTCGAGGATTTCCATTTATGATTTTCGAGCTAACTCAACTATGTTTTTCGAGCCATTACATTGATGATTTTCGAAGGATTAACCGCAGTGAGGGTTCACTGAACACCATTGCTCTTTCTAAAGTCCACCGGCGAGAAGCCCTTGTTCCTTCGAAATGCTTCCGTGAACGCACCCGGTTTGCGGTAACCGACCGCCTTACCGACGCTTGCAATCGGAAGATCGGTTTCCTTGAGCAGCCGAACAGCCTCTTCCATTCGTTCCCGTATGACATACGCAGAAGGTGAAAGCCCCGTCGCGGTTTTGAACAGCCTTTTCAGCTTGGTTTGCCCGATGTACAGCTCTGAGGCAAGCCGTGCACAGGAGAGGTCTCCACTCAGGTTGTCGGCAATGTAGGCACTGATATGGCAGATAGCGCGTGTATCATCCTGAGACAGAGCCTTATGTTCTTCGCTTCCATCTTCTCGGGTAGCGTATTCCATAACAAGAGCGACAGCCTCTGCAATCACGCCCTCATAGAACAGCACCGCGGCAATTCCCTTGCCCTGATACGCACGTGCCTTGCGGAGCAGATCGACAAGTTCGGGAAGATCATGTTTTCCGTCAACTTTGATAAAGGCTTCCCGGACATCTCTGATATCCCCAAACCTGCTTTGTAGATAATCCCGATAGTAGTCGGGAGAAATAGTGATAGACGAAGCCCTTGCTACGGCCCCTTTTGAGAATCGCATCTCATATTCTTCATTCTCACCCCCAAGATATACCATGATGGCCCCCGGAGCGAGCGGCGCACCCTGACGTTGCACCATACCCTTGACATCATCGTAGCATCCCAGGCAGATGTGCTCGGTACAGCGGTACCGCATGATCCCGCTTTTTGCAAAGTTCATCCTGAATGCATTCACGGCAAAAAGACTTCCGCGAAAGTACGCCCAGTACTCACCGGATCCCAGCTCATTTTCAAAGGTGTGTAGGACGCCTTCAGGGCCATAACCACGAACTTCCTTCAAAGGCTTGAGATCCCATCCCTGAAACGCCCCACGGTAAAGATCTGTCTCAATACTTTTCATCTTCCTTCCTTTCCGCTCGTCCGGTTCCCAGGCTTCTTCCTTGATCAGGCCTTCTCATTCCGTATAGGGACGCATCTCATCAATGCAGTTGTCAGGAACATGCTGTTTATCCATTATAAAGCAGAGTTTCCTATAGCTAACAATTGATCGGCGAATCGATCGATGTGCATCGATATAAAGAGTCGACAGTAAGGAGGATCATCTATGAAAGCAGAAGTTGAAAGCTCCAAAAATACCAGGTGGGTCATGCGCGACGTCCTTACATTTGTAATATTCAATCTCATCATCATGATACTTATCACGGTGGCAAAAGTAGTCGAAGACATGCTGTTGGCACCACAAAATACGTTCTTCGTCGGATCATGGCTGTTTCCGTTACTGGCAACACCGTTCTATCTCGTCATGGCCGATCGCATCGGCAAACGTGGCGTACTTTCCGGATCGATCCTCATATTTGGTGTCCTCTACACCTTCATGGGCGGACCCTACTGTGCACCGGTCGCTATTGTGGGCGCAGTCATAGGCGAGCTGGTTATGTGGGGTAAAGATTCTTATCACGATATCAAACGCGTCATCGGCGGCTATATCGTCTATTGGGTGACGTTTGGTTTTTATGGAATCATACCGTATGTACTGTTCAGAGAAGCCTACATGAAACAGTTGGAAACCTACTACAATGCCGCCGACGTTACCGCGATGATCGCCCAATATACCGAACTCCCCTGGATCCTTCTGATGATGGCTTTGTTTGCAGCGGGAACGATCGTTGGCGGCCTTATTGGATCAAAATTCTTGAAAAAACACGTCCGTAAAGCGAAAATCGCATGAACGACATGGAAGAGACGGACATCAAGTGCGGTCTTCTCGGCCTTGATCCAAGAACACATCTGTTGTCGTTCTTTCTTGTGGGGATCGTATCCATGCTGATAGTGAACCTCCTTGAGACGGTGCTTTTACAGGCATTCGCTACAGCTTATCTCGCCGCAAACGGACGGACGAGAAGTGCGACAAGGACCTGTGTGAGCTTCACAGTCATATGCGGCCTGAGCTTTCTTCCCCTCCCAGGGCTGTACGGAGTTCTTTTTGTAAGCATGCTGCACATGATTCCCCCGTTTACGACCGGCTGCGCGTTCTTCTCGCTTTCTCCTTCGGCGATCATGTGCGCACTCGACCGGTGGCATCTCCCGCAAAAATTCCTCGTTGGGATCTGCATGATATTCAGATTTGCCTCGATCCTTCCGTTTGAGATGCGCTCAATACTTCGCGGAATCCGCATGCGGGGCATCTTCCCCAGCTTACTGGGTATTGTGAGACACCCCGCACTCGCATACGAATGCTTTTACACGCCGCTTGTCATGCGCTCGCTGAGACTCTCAAACGAACTCGCCGCATCGGCCGAACTGCGAGGGATTGGGATAGGTACAGGACGAACGTCGGTATATCACGTGGGATTCACCTTGCGCGACGCAATGTGCGCTCTTGTTGTAACTGCAGCCGTCGCCGGCATATATGCGTTGGAGGCGGTTTTGTGAGAGGTACGGAAACCGTCGCTTTGAAGAACGTTTCGTTTTACTACCTCGACGAGTCTGAGCTTTCAGATGAAACATCAGCTGATAGTGAGGTATCAGCCGGCAGATACGAATCTACGGAAAGCTGTGTACAGGATATCTGCCTCAACATCCCGGCAGGCTCATGCACCGTGCTCTGCGGACGCTCCGGCAGCGGAAAATCAACGGTTCTGCGCCTGATCGACGGCCTCGCAGGAACCTTCTTTCCCGGCGAGAAGAGCGGAGTGGTCCTTGTACACGGAACGGACGTGTTTGATCTGTCCCCGCGCAATCGCACGAAAAGCATAGGCGTAGTCACACAAGATCCGAGAAGTCAATTCTTCATGGGGACGGTAGGCGACGAAATTGCATTTTCCCTGGAAAATCTGGGTACTGATCCCTCAGATACGATCAAGTTTGTCCAAGAGGCGGCAACACTCAGCGGTGTCAGCCGACTTCTTGCCGAGAAGCTCACCGAGCTCTCAAGCGGACAAAAACAGCGCGTCGCTCTTGCGGCTGCAATAGCCAACCGTCCGCAGATCCTGATACTTGACGAACCCACTTCAAATTTGGATGCAGAGGGGTCTCAGTCGCTTATCAAGATCCTCGGAGAGCTTAAAAGAAACGGCGTGGCACTGATCATCTCCGAGCATAGACTCCATCAATTTTTGCCTGTAGCCGATGAGTTTGTATATCTTCAGGAAGGACGCATAGCCGCTCGGTGGGATGTCGAGAAGTTCACGTCTCTTTCCGAACACGAAACGGCAAAGTTTGGGCTTCGACACCCCGACATGAAATCCGACTCTGAAATCAAATCCTATCCCGCAAAGGATGCGGACGGTTGGCACATGACAGATGTGACCTATCTATACCCTTCAACAAAACGCGGAATCAAGGGCATTACCGCTGAATTTCCATTCGGATCCGTAACGGTCATATGTGGTGAAAACGGAACAGGCAAAACTACGCTCGCAAAAGTCCTTGTAGGAGCCGCTCGAGAGCAGAGAGGCATCGTCGCCAGAAACGGGAAACATCTTTCCCGTAAAGAACGCCGCCTCCTCAGCTACTTTGTCATGCAGGACGTTGACTATCAGCTGTATGCCGGCAGCGTAGCGGACGAAGTGGTGCTTGGCCGACAGGTGGATGATGCACTCAAGGCACGCGCCTGGGAGGCACTGACAGCTTTTGGTCTGACGGATTTGGCCGACCGACATCCGGCCAGTCTTTCCGGCGGGCAGAAGCAGCGCGTCATACTTGCAACGGCATACTGCTCAGATGCCGAGCTTATTGTACTTGACGAGCCCACAAGCGGACTTGACGGACACGGGATGCACGAGGTGGTGCATTGGTGCCGCAAACTTGCATCCGAGAAAAAAAGCAGTTGTGGTTATAACGCACGACGAACTGTTGGCGCAACTGGCAGGCGATTACATCGTTGACTTGTCATTGCAGAAAAGAGGTTGATGTCTCCATGAGTCACATTACGCCAAAAGACCGGACGGCACGTCCCAGTGCATTTTCAAAGCTTTTCTATTTTATGCGGCCCGACAGGAATCGAATGCTCTTCTCGCTTCTTCTAGCATGCATAGGCGAGGCGGCAGGCATGGTTCCTTATATTGTCGTTGCCTTACTTGCCGCGGGATTGGCGGAAGGGACGCTCACGCTTGAGTCAGCTGCTCTCCTATCAGCCGCAGCAGCAGCGGCCCAGATTGCAAAGTTCCTGTTCACCTGGCGCTCTTCCATGATCAGCCACGGGATCGCCTTCAAGGCTCTACGCACCATGCGTGAGCAGATGGCAGAGAAGATGGCTCGTGTGCCCATGGGGACCATCGTCGACACGCCGACGGGCACGTTCAAGAACCGGTTCGTAGACAACGTGAACCAACTTGAGGACGCCATTGCGCACTTCATGCCCGAGCTTCCAAGCACGGTATTTGCGCCGCTTTTGGCAATGATCATCGTATTCGCCATCAACTGGCGTATGGGACTTGCCGGGATTGCCACGATCCCCTTATGCCTGCTCTTCTATCTTGGCATGATGCGGGACTATAAGCCCAAAATGGCCCGCTATATTGCGAGCGAACAGCGGATGAACTCAACGCTGGTAGAGTATGTCAACGGTATCCAGGTGATCAAAGCGTTCGGACGCACCGCATCCTCATACGGCTCGTTTCCGAGGCGGTAGCCGAATATCACGACTCCACGCTTGCATGGTTTCACCAAAGCTGGATATGGATGGCGGCGATACGGGCTATCGTCCCCTGTACGCTGCTCTTCTCGCTACCGCTCGGCGTTTGGCTGCTTTCGGTCGGACGGATCACATTACCTGCCTTCATGGTGTGCATCACCATCCCATTGGGATTCATCGGAGGAATACTCAAGTTCTCCCAGGCGGCAGGCCAAATTTCACGTATGGATACCTGCCTGAACGTAGTCTGGGACTTTTTAGGAGAGCCTGAGCTCTCACGGCCAAGTGAGCGCGTAATGCTTGACGGCAAGTCATTCACTTTTGAGAACGTCTCTTTTTCTTATCATGAGGGTACGGAGGTGTTGCACGATATCAACTTTAAGACGGAGCCGGGGCAGATCACGGCTATCGTAGGACCCAGCGGATCGGGCAAATCAACGGTAGCTAAGCTTATGGCCGGTTTCTGGGATGTACGTTCCGGATGCATTTCATTCGGCGGTACCGATGTGCGAGACATTCCCTTCGAGCAGCTTATGGAGCACGTCTCGTATGTGGCACAGGACACGTTTTTGTTTGATAGGACCATCGCCGACAACATCCGCATGGGCATGCCGGATGCAACCGATGAAGAGGTCGAGACTGCTGCACGTGCAGCCGGCGCTCATGAGTTCATCAGCCGGCTTCCTCAAGGGTATCGCACTCCTGCCGGTGAGGCAGGTGCAAGGCTTTCCGGCGGCGAGCGCCAACGCATCACCATTGCCCGCGCCATCTTAAAAGATGCTTCCATCGTCATTCTTGATGAGGCCACTGCCTATGCCGATCCTGAAAACGAAGCTCTGGTAGAGCGAGCCTTGAGCAAGCTTGTAGCAGGAAAAACACTTGTTACTATCGCCCACCGCCTATCAACGATCACAGGCGCCGACCAGATCCTCGTCATGGACGGCGGACGCATCGTTGCGCGCGGACGTCACGGTGAATTGCTGAAAACCTGTCCTTTGTATGCTCGCATGTGGAAAGAACATATGAGCTCTACCGTCAACGCAGAAGAGGAACCCTCATGTTTGCAATAATGAAACGCATCCTTGACTTGGCCGGAAGCTTCTCACCGGCATCACGCCGCAGCCTCATGGCAGGCATGGTCTGTAATGTCATTAAAGCGTTCTTCATGTCCGGAATGCTCATAGCGGTATGGTGGGCCCTTGAGATGCGAAGTCACCTGAGCGCAGGAGTTGCCCTACAATGTTTAGGGATCCTCGCCATCAGCGTAGCGGGTCAGTTTGCCTTCCAATATCTCGTGGACATACAGATGGACGCCGAGGGGTTCCACATCTTCCGTGATCTGCGGCTACGGGTGGGCGACCGCTTAAAAGGCGCTCCCATGGGCTACTTCTCAGAGCAGCGTCTCTCGGCGATAACCACCACACTCACTACCACGGTGCACCAACTCGAAGAGTTCATGACCATCTGTCTCACGGGACTCTCGGGCGGCGTAGCCATGGCAGTGATCATGAGTCTGTTCTTCCTGTTTCAAGCGCCACCGGTTGCCTTCATTACCTTTGTCGGCATTGCCGTAGGCCTTATTGTTTTGGATTGGCTGAGAAGACGCTCGACCGCCGTCACACGGGAGGTCACTGCCGCACAGGAGGAAATGACTGACAAGGTGATCGAATACGTCTGCGGCATGGCTGTATTGCGGGCATTCGCGACACCCGATGACGCACTTGCCGCAGCAAAGGCATCCTTTGAGCGGAAACGCCAGGCAGATTACGATCAAGAGCAGGCGGCACAAGGTATCCTCAAGCTCTATGCGCTCGTGTTCAACCTTGCAAGCTGCGGAGTTCTTCTCGCCGCATGCGCACTATATCTGACAGGCGCTCTGTCTCTCTCATGGGCGCTCACGCTGCTGGTTGCCGCTTTTATGATCTACGGAGAGCTTATCAGCGCGAACAACAGTGCGTTTCTCACCAAGAAGATCGAAGGAGAGCTTAACCGCATTGACGAGGTATGTTCAGTGCCAAAGCAAGACCTTACGGATGAGACGCTCTCACCCGACGGATTTGCCCTGGCCATGGAAGATGTCTCATTCGGCTACGGAGACGGTCGTCGTGTCATAGACGGAGTAACGCTTTATTCCCGAAGGCTCAACCTGCGCACTTGTCGGCCCGAGCGGCTCGGGTAAAACGACGCTGGTGAATCTGCTTGCGCGCTTTTGGGATGTCGATAAGGGTCACGTTACCATCGGCGGCATTGATGTCCGCGAGGGAACGGCGGAAAGCCTGCTTGCAAACATATCGATGGTGTTCCAGAGCGTATACCTGTTCAATGACACCGTCGAGAATAACATTCGCTTTGGTCGCCCCGATGCACCGCGCGAAGAGGTCATCGCCGCAGCAAAACGCGCACGCTGCCATGATTTCATTATGGAACTTCCTGACGGCTACGACACGGTGCTTGAGGAAGGTGGGGCAAACCTTTCCGGTGGAGAGCGCCAGAGAGTATCCATTGCACGCGCCATCATGAAGGATGCGCCGATCGTCATCCTTGACGAGGCTACGAGCTCGGTCGACCCGGAAAACGAGCACCTGCTTATGCAGGCAGTAACGGAACTGACACGAGGAAAGACCCTTGTTACCATTGCACATCGCCTGAACACGGTGCGCGATGCTGACCAGATCCTTGTGATCGACGGCGGGCGCATCGTTCAGCGTGGTACACATAATGAGCTAATGAAGGAGGCTGGTATCTACCGGCGCTTTATCGAGATGCGCCGGGAAGCTGCTGGATGGCGTATCATACGCTCTTAAACTTCATGGCTACAACTCTATTGTCACTTATAACTTTTCGTCACAGTGGCAATTGCCGCATCCGTCTCTCCAGCAACTGTCTGTAAGAGTGCACGGTCTGCTTTGGCACCTCCACGGCGAGACCATTCGCACAAGGTTTCAACCCAGTACATTACCATGGCTGACGCCTTAAGGTGCATTGAGAAAGCATCATCATGTGCCGTACGTAGTGAAATTTTGGAAGTTCTTCTCTACATACAAGCTTCTCAAGAATTTTCTCAAGCTTTTCAAGGTTTTTACCCTGCTTTTTTGCGTCAAAGAGACATCAAAAAGAGCTTGGTTGCATGCAACCAAGCTCTTTTACATTACAAGTTATGAGGGGCCAATACCTTAGCTTAGGACAACGCCGCCAAGCCAGCCCCACCTTGGAGTACTCAAAGCACCAAGCTGAGAAATCCAAGAACTCAAGCTCTGGCTTCTTACAATACCAGAGAGGCAGTGCCTGACCATGCCGCCACCAATGTAAATGCCAACGTGGCCGTAAATCAGAGCTGCAGCAGAACCACCAAGGGTTGGAACAGCAATAATCATGCCAGGCTCAATAGCGCTCTGATCAGTAGAGTAGCACCAGGAATAGTACATATCACAAGCGTTGCCATAGAAGGTGCCAACACCTGCGTTTGAGAAGACATTAGAAACCCAAGCAGCACAGAAGCCAGCACCGGTAGATCCGGTATAGCCTGCAGCATTAACAACTGCAGCAGCAGAACCAGAACCAGCAGAAGAGGTTCCTCCTCCGCCACCGCCACCATAGTAGCTACTACCGCCATCGCTGTTGCTTGACGCGGCAGCACGCTGAGCGGCAACACGCTCTGCCTCTGCTGAGCGGCAAGAAGCTCAGAATCACGCTGAGCGATAAGCTCTTTGACGTTGTCATCAAGATTTGCAACAACGTTTGCAGCGTCCGCCTGACGAGCAGAAATATCATTAAGCTGAGACTCCTGAGAAGCACGGAGATTCTCAAGTTCAGCCTTCTTATTCTCTAGCTCGGTCTTCTCGGACTGAAGAGCAGCCTTATCAGACTCAAGAGCGGCCTTCAGGTTCTTAACTTCCTCAATCATCTTCTGATCGGACTCAGAAATCTTGTCGAGGTAGTAAATGTTAGAAGTGAGCTCCTCAAAGCTTGCAGAAGAAAGAATCATCTCCAAAGCACCAGCTGGGCCAGCCTTGTAGTTGCTGGACATACGAGCGCCAAGTTCTTTTCTCTTCTCGGCAATCTGAGCTTCCTTTTCAGAAATCTCTTTCTGCTTAGCATCAATCTGATTCTGCTTATCTGCAATCTGATCAGAAATAGCGCCAATCTGAGAGTTAGTGTCATTGAGGCTTGCCTGCATGTTGGAGACTTCATTAGAAATCTCATCGAGCAGCTTCTGAGCAGCATCGTAATCGCTACGAGCAGCATCAATCTGAGCCTGGGTAACACCAAAAGCAGGACGGGTGTTGATTAGGGATGCAGTAACGGCAGCGGCAGCAATGCCCATGCCGGCAAAAATCTTAAGGGCATCACGACGATTGAAAAGAGCAGCGCTCTGCTCCTCAATGGTGGTGCTTTGCTGTTTCTTTAAACTCATAAGGGTCTCCTAGAACGTTTAGTAGTACGGTGTGACCTTTGAGAGACTATTCTACCCGAGTTACACGATGATATTCAAAAAGATACGTAATTTACAAACTCTCCGAAACGAATTTCGGGGAGTTTTAGCTCTAAATTGTGAGGTCAACGGTAGGATTTAGCGGTTTTCAATATGTGCAACATTTTTTATTGAAATGGTAATCCTGCCATCAGACTCGTGAGAAAATTCTAGGTAACCTGGACGATCCGTTAGGTTTGAAGGGAATGAAATCTCAATTCCCGTATCGGTGCGGATTTTATGATTCTTTGCAATTCTGTTAGCAACACCGCGTTTAACAGGAACTTCTTCGGGGAGCTCTCTGCTTGCCACCTGAGCCTCGTACTTTTCCTGAATCTCAGGACGCTCCTCAAAGATACGCTTACCGACCTTAATAGGGTCTACTACCTCTTCTACCTCTGCTGCTTCTGCAACGGCGGCCTTAGCACGAGACACCTCAACAGCAGGCTCAAGACCATACTCTTCAGCCAAGTCTTGGACAATAACGGTTACCTCGCCAATAACCTCATGGCTTGATGCCTCTGACGTGCACTCAAGGAAAAGCTCTGGGATGATGAACTTTCCCTCTCCTGCTACAGAACGGTCATGGTCATGGAAATCAATGGCACCTGTGTCTAAATCAATGACTGCATACGAATCAACTTTTTGCGTAGGAGAAGGCAGTGTTGCATCTTGGCGCAAAATCTCATTTACAGAACCATTGACGTCATGAATAAAGGCCTGCTTGCGCGGAAGAAGTACGATGGCAAAAAGACGTCTTCCCTCGCCCTCAAATGCCTCAGCCTGAGCGTCCTCATCGTCTGCAGCAGCACTAGCAAGCGCCTGACCAGCATCGGTATCAATGTAGTCCGCCACAAGAAGATCGCATTGCTCAACGTCATCTGCGCGACGAAGCTCTTCCCAGAACCACTGAGCAATCTGATGAGAAAACTCTACAAACTCAACGTCTCCGTGAGCATACTCCTGAAGACCTCCAGCAAAATTGCTGGTAGGAGCAAACTCTCCGTGCCTAGACTCTGGATTTGCCGTAATTTTACGCAGTCTACGCTGTACGTATGACTTTGTCTGACGATCCTCTAAATCCAAGGTAGATTGAGAGAAGTATTTAGTTCCCGTCTCAAATCAAAGACGTGAAGAATTGCCTTAGTAACTCTAAGCATGTAAAACCTCGTTTATTGCAGATGTTTTGCTGGCGAGAAACCCTAGTGCTTGACGCACATCAGAGGATCGCCAATCTTAACCAGTGGACGACCACCAATCAGCGTTCCGGACTCACCAATCAAATCAATGCGCTCATACTGATCTGCATTAACAACGGTAACAACTACAACGTTCTCATATCCTGCTTCTTCAATAGCAGCAGCATCAAATGAAATCAGTGGAGTACCGGCCTTGACCTCATCGTTGGCGTGAACGTAACGGGTAAAACCCTTACCATTCATCTCGATGGTACCAACACCAATGTGAATCAAATCTCAATACCAGTATCAGTGGTAAGGCCAATTGAGTGATTGGTTACGTTAGTTGCAGTAACGCGAGCATTGCAAGGAGCATATACACAGTCAAGACCAACAGGCAAAATACCATAGCCCTGGCCAAAGAGACCGCTTGAGATTACCTCATCGTGAACCTCTTGTACGCTTACCAGGACACCAGAAACTGGTGCATAGATAGTGTCTTCCCTGGTAGCAAATGTAGCCTTTTGAGGTTGCTCTGTTCCATTAGAAGGAACAAACACATTTTTAACCTTTGACCAAAGACCCATGATGCCTCCTTGAGTATGTGCTCTGCACAGATACCATCTGACATAACATTTCCATTTTACCTAAGCGAGAAGGACGAATGCCCCACAGAGGAACATCCGTCCTTCTTTCACGAATTTACAACACGAAGATACAATTTACTGCATTCTCTTAGCACCCCTGAAGATGATTGAACGTGCAGCAAAATAGGTAACCAGGAAGTATCCACCATACAAAGCAGTTACTACTGCAACTACTCCACCAATGCTGCTAGCTACATCAAAGTTGCCAATCGACTTGATGACAGAAACCATAATAGACATTGCGCATGTTGCGTGCGCAGCTGCCATAAGCAGCGGGAACAGGAAGTACACGCCAATCTGAACAAAGAGCGCGCGACTTGCAAGGCCCTTCTCGGCACCAAGTTCTGCAAGAACTTGATAGGCGCGAGCGTTATCCGATGCCTCGGAGAGCTGCTGAAGTGCCAGGATAGCAGCACAAGCAATAAAAAGTACCAAACCAATGTACAGCGCCAGATACGTCACAATACCAGAGAATCCAGCAGTCGATTGAATGTACTCGGAAGCGGTGACCACAAGCATTAAAGAATAAGGATCGGAATCGCTACCAGTTACGGCGCCATCACCAAAGTACTGCTTAACTTGACCCTGGAACTGCGTTTCAGAAGCATCGCCTGGGGTTTGATAGTTGCCTAAGATATAAGAGTTGGTCAAAACAGTGCTTGAAGGGAAACTTTGATCAGCAACAACCACAATTCCAGCTGCTGGCATAAGTGCAGGACCGCCTTGTGTCTGCGCAATGTCGAGCGTTCCGCCAACAGCATGAAGCTTGTGGCCCTCAATGGTGAGCTCGGGATTGTTTGCAAGAGAATCCTGCCAGTATTTGTGAGATTAGTATCTAGCGTCCAAACCATATAGCCGTCAGTACCAAAGTCAACAGGCTCAAGCCCAGATGCAACGCGCAGTTTGTTGTACTGAGAAGCTCGCATCAAAGTTACGTTTTTCTGCGCAGGATCTTCCTGGCCACTATAGCCGGTAAAGTAATCACTAAAGCGCTTGCCTGTTACAGCATCAATAGAGCCATACGTAAAACTAGGCGTTGTTGGATCACTTTGAGCGTAGTACGTATCTACCTGGAAGGCGTTTTTGATAGTTTTGTCCCACTCTGGATCTAGCTTCTGCACTACAGCAAGGTAGTCGTACGAATCTGCTGGACCAGGGGTATAACTGCGCTCTGAGCCTGGATTAATTGCCACAGAAACATCGTACGTTTTGAGCTTAGAGAAGCTGGCATTCATAGAGTCAACAAGCGAGAAACCCGTACCAAGTCCACAGACTGCCACAAAGAGCATAGCGCAGACTAAAGAGATGGAAACCCAAGCAGTATTAACGCGGGCATTGAACTGACGCAGGATAAATGAGTGAAGACCCTTGTAGTAGAAGCCCTTCTGCATCTGCATAAATCTGAGCAAAAAACCAGAGATTGAGAAGAAAAAGAGTGCTGTGCCCACAGATACCAAAGCAGTAGCCATGGCAAACTCGTCATCTATCTGTTTTAAACCATTGTGCTGAAGCAGAGTATAGGAATAAGCAATGATTCCAAGAGAGGCCAGGAAGAGCAGCACTGAGACAGTAAGATTCCTTACCTTAACGGTCTGAGTTACTTTGTCTGCGTTAAGAAGGTCAATAAGCTTGTAGCGGGACACCGTGGTGACGTTAAAAATCAGCGCAACCACAAACATAACTACAAAGTAAATAACCGTTTGAATCAGTGCAGTTTGCGAAAACACAAATTTAAATGAATCAAGAGTCGTGTTGAACATGTGGGCCGTTGCAAACATCATAAATTGAGAGATAAATACCTGCAACAAGTCCAACTACCAGGGCGAGAAAACCAACAAGCAGTGTCTCAATACTCATAATCTTAGAGACATTTCTCTTGGTCATACCCAGTATCTGGTACATACCAAATTCTTTTTTTCTACGGCGAATCAGAAATTGATTAGCGTAGACAACAAGAAATCCCATAATAACGGCGAGAAAAACGCTTACTCCAGAGATGGTATTACTTAAGAGCTGAACAATGCGTCTCTGGTCTTCAGAAAGATCCAACACCATGGACTGCTGAGTGATTGAATTGAAGGAATAAAACAGTGCAACGCCTACTGCCAATGTCAGAAAGTAAATGCTGAAATCGCGCAGTGATTTCTTGACGTTACCAAGCGCGATTTTACTGTACATCAGCACCCTCTCCTCCCAGGAATGAAACGACGTCCATGATCTGGTCAAAGAACTGCTTACGGGGTTTCTCGCCACGAACTATCTCGTTAAAGATGCGACCATCTTTAATGAAAATGACGCGATGAGCGTAAGAAGCTGCATATGAATCGTGAGTAACCATGGCAATAGTTGCGCCATTACGGTTGAGGTTCTCAAAGCTCTCAAGAAGTGTGCGGGCGTTCTTTGAGTCAAGTGCGCCGGTTGGCTCGTCTGCAAGGACCAGCGAAGGATTAGTGACAATTGCTCGAGCTGCAGCAACGCGTTGACGCTGGCCACCGGACATCTCGTAAGGGAACTTGTCAAGCACCTCAGAAATCTGAAGCAGCTTGGCAACATTTTCTACGCGCTCCAAGACTTCCTGAGCGCGGACGTGACCAATGGTTAGTGAGAGCGCGATATTCTCACGAGCAGTAAGGCTGTCAAGCAAGTTTGCGTCCTGGAAATGAAGCCTAAGCGGTCGCGTCTAAAGGCAGAAAGCTCTGCTCCACGCAGGCTGGAAAGCTCTTGGTCATCAATAAAGATGTGGCCTGCAGATGCCTGGTCAATGGTAGAGATGCAGTTCAAAAGTGTCGTTTTGCCAGAACCAGAAGGACCCATGATAGCGATAAACTCACCGCGAGCTACAGAAAGATTAATGCCGTCCAGTGCCTTTGTGATATTTCCGCGAGTTCCATAGTACTTCTCGAGGTTTTGGCAAACCAAAACAGTGTGAGGGGTAAGTGCTGAAGATTGTCCAGCCACAACAGTTGGCTGAGTTGGAGTTACTTGAGTAGCTGCCATGTTGCGTCCTTTCATTGGGAGCGAGTAAATCTTGAGATATATACTCCGTCACTACCGTTTACGTTGCCATCGATTGACCTTACGGAAACCTTACGCTTTTCTCACTTTGATGTGTCAAAATATCACTATCAAGCATACGGGAGGGGCATGCTATGAAGTTAGTAATTAAAAGATTTGGGCAGCTTACCGCTAAAGAGTTATATCAAATTCTTTCTCTAAGAGCAGAAACGTTCATTGTTGATCAGCAGATTATGTACAACGATCTTGATAACGTTGATCAAGTTTCTACCCATATCTTTTATCAGGATACTGACTCGGTAGCTGCATATTTGCGCATCATTGATGTGGGACAGTCATACAACTCCCCTCTTATTGGTCGCGTATGTGTTAGCAACAAAGGCGCTGGTATTGGTTCAAAACTACTGCACGATACCCTTGATTACCTGGCACAAGAAAGTAGTGCTTCCAAGGTGTTTGTTGAGTCGCAACTCAAAGCTCAGCCCTTCTACGAGCGCGCTGGATTTACGCAGGTATCTTCTAAGGTACTTGATCACTTTGACGTCCTCCACCATGTGCTCTCTCTTGACCTTGATGCATATCGTCAGACGAGAAATACAATCAGCATTGATGATGCTCACGTTTCAATTAGACCACTTGAAGTAGCTGATTTACGTGCGCTGCAGAAGCTTAGCGTAGAGACATTTGTAGATACCTTTATTGACTCAAACACAGCAGATGATTTAGCAAGTTGCATTGACTCTCTCTACAACACAGAAAAGCTTGCCCGTGAGCTTGCTGCTAAACACTCATATTTCTATTTTTGTTGAGGTAAAAGGTCAAGTAGCTGGCTACCTTAAGCTCAATACGCGTTATGAGCAGACTGAGGGTCAGCGCGATGACTCACTTGAAATTGAGCGCCTCTATATTCTTCCGCACTACAAAGGCCTGCACCTTGGATCAAAGCTCATGAAATTTGCCCTTGATCTGGCAAAAGAGAAGGGTAAGAAGCGCGTGTGGCTGGGTGTTTGGGAACACAATGAGCCTGCTAAGGCATTTTATTCACATTGGGGATTCAAGCGTTTTAGTCAGCATACCTTCCCAGTAGGAAGCGATCCTCAAACAGATGAACTGTGGGAGCTTCTACTATAAATCCGTAAAAGACTGGTTGAACGTAATGGAAAAGGTTGAACCTTTACCAATTGTACTGCTCACAGCCAGCTTAAGGCCCATCTTTTTACAGAGCTCATAGCAGAGATAGAGACCCATACCGGTAGATTTGGCGTACTTGCGTCCATTTTGGCCGGTAAATCCCTTATCAAAAATACGAGAAAGATCCTCTTCAGGAATACCGATGCCATTATCTTTAATGAAGAGAGTAGTTGAAGTAGTTCCTTCACGTGGCTCTGAGACAGAGGCAGAAATCCAAACGTTTTTCTCGCCAGGTGCAAGCTCTGGATTTGAATACTTTGCAGCGTTAATCAGAAGCTGTCGCAAAATAAACTCAAGCCACTTTGGGTCAGCCTTTACCACGTGAGCCAAGTCATCAAAATGCGGAGAAACGCCAGCGTCAATGAAGACACGTGCATTATTTTTAAGGGCGTCTTTGACAATAGACTGCAAATTGACGTCTCTGATAGAAAAATCTCGATCTACGGATGCACTGCGAGCATAAAAGAGCGCCTGTTCTACCAGCGATTCAATCTTAGTGAGCTGTGTTTGCACGTCATCCATAGGCAGCGATGGATTATTTTGAGCAACCAAATGAGCTGCGGCGATGGGAGTCTTAATCTCATGCACCCACATCTCAATGTACTCTCGATATTCCTTTGATCGCATATGCTCATCAGCAAGCTGGTCCATCATAGACTTTGACATGCTTGAAAGTGCGTCTTTAAAAAGCCGTTCTTCCAGCGTTGAAGGCGTATCCAGCATGGTAGGAACCAGATAGCTCTCTTTATCAGTTGCTGCTAAATTCTCAGCAAGCTGCTGGTAAAACCAACGACGATGAAAATAATCGGCTAATAGTGCAGCTGTTCCCACTACCCATAAAACCAGAATACAGTAGGCAATAGCAAACACGTTAAGTCCAACACCTTTAAGCATAAAGCCAATCAACGTGCTGCTAGCTATAAGCGCAAGAAAGAAAATAGTTCGATTTTTTAGATACTTGAGAAACGACATAGCAGCCTACTCAATAACGTAGCCAAGCCCGCGGCGTGTCATGACAAAGTCCTCAACGCCAATGCTTGCAAGAGTATTTCTGAGGTGGCTAATGTTTACCGTCAACGTATTGTCATCAACAAACTCGTCCGACTGCCACAGTTCTTCTTGAATACGCTGGCGAGAAACAACCGTTCCCGCGTTTTGCATCAAAAGTGAAAGTATTCTGAGCTCGTTTTTGGTCAGCTCGACGCTCTTCTGATTTGCAGAAACTTTGCAGGAAGAAGAATCAAGCGTCACACCTGCATGTGAAAGCTTTGTTCCTGTTGTGACATCGCTATTTGCACGCCTCAAAACCGAGGTTATGTGCATAAGCAAAATCTGGGTGTTATAGGGCTTGGCGATAAAATCGTCCGCTCCTAACGAGAGCACCATAAGCTCATCAAGGTCTGTGTTTCTGCTGGTAACTACAATGATGGGAACGTTTGAGAGCTGTCGTACTTCTCGACAAATCTGTTGTCCGTCAATGCCAGGAAGGTTAAGGTCCAACAAAACCAGGTCTGGATGAGCGGCAATAATCTGTTGAGGTACAGACTCAAAAGACGTGAGAGCCTGGGCCTCAAAGCCGTTTCTTTGTAGCAGGAGCACCAACTCTTGCTGAATCTGATGGTCATCCTCTACTACCAGGATTTTTGTCATATGTGCTCACCTCCTGCTGTGCTATGCAAGTCCTACAAAGCGCTGGGCGTTTTCCCACAGTATGGTATACGTCTTCTCTTTGGGGATATCAAGTCGCTGCCAACGAAGCTCAGCCAAGCGCTCAACCGTGTGCACCACCATCGCTGGCGTACACTCCCCTCCACGTAAAGGCTCTGGTGCCATGTAGGGGAAATCAGTCTCTGAGAGCAGTTGTGCCTCTGGGCAGGAAATCATTGCAGCTCGAATATCATCTGAGCGCTTAAAGGTTGCTGCGCCACCAAAGGCCACGAAGCAACCAAGATCTGCAAAGGGCTTCATGATCTCAGGACCATCGGTGTAGCAATGCAGGTCACAGCCAGCCTTAGGCACTCCCATACGGTTCAAAATTTCAAGCGCCAAATCATGAGCATGTGTATCATCAGCACCATCACGTAGGTGTAATTCAACGCGTTGATTATGCTCGTGTGCAATGGAGAGCTGGCGCTCAAATACTTGGCGCTGGACCTCTTCTGAAACCTCGCAGTACGGTCCAAAATCAAGGCCAATCTCTCCCACGCCAACACAAAGAGGATACTCAAGCAACTCAAACAAGCGCTGTTCAGCTTCTTGGTTGTAGTCTGGTGCGCTATAAGGATGTGCGCCAACTACAAAATATGTGTGCTCAAACAAATACTCTGCAGGTAAATCGCAGGGTACGCAGAGATTTGCCTCAGCCAGCTTTGTATAAGCAGCGCGAGCCTGGTTTAAAGTATCCTCAAACCATACAATAAAAGCGCTGGTATCTACCCACTTACGAGGAAACTCCGTAGCAATATCTACGGGAACAATAAGCATGCGAACGCCCGATGCTGCTGCTCGTGCAAGAGACTCTGCAGCGCTGTGCTCGTGGAGGCTGCCCAAATGACCATGGGTATCGGCAACAGGCGCCAAAACACGCGGCGCTGGGCGAGGCGTACCGTAAATATCATGGAATAAATGACCGTCAGAAAGAAAGTGCTTCCACTTCTTCTGCTGATAGATGATGCTTTTTCTTACTCACTCAAAGGCTCCAAAGCAGCTGCAAGACAAATAAAGTCTTGGCTAGTCAAAACTTCTGCACGCGCCGTAGGCGCAATTCCTGTGGCGAGAAACGCCTGATCTAGCTTGTCTTTATCAAAACCAGAAGCACTCATTGAATTACGAATGGTCTTTCTACGCTGTGCAAAGGCAGCGTCAATAACCCTCATGGTATGCAAGAGCTCTTCCTCAGAAAGAAGTTTGGAGGTCAGCGGGTTTCTCGCCTGGGTGCGATCAAGGCGAACCACGGCAGAATTGACGCGTGGCGGAGGCATAAAGTTGCCAGGACCCACTTCAAATCTGCCAGTAACCTGCGCAAATAAAGACAGCTTTGCGGTATAAGCGCCATATGCCTTGGTAGAAGGCTTGGCGGCAATTCTGTCGGCCACCTCAGCCTGCACCATGACCACCGCTCGCTCAAGCGAAGGAAGCTCCTGGAAAAACTTAAGAATCAGCGTAGCCGCCACCTGATACGGCAGATTAGATACAAACTTAGTTGGCATCGGGGAGTTCGGTGCTGCGCTCTGAGCAACGGTCGGAAGCGTACTGTAAGCCTCAGCAAGCTTCTGCGGCGTAATTGCCAGAGCGTCTCCCATAACCAGCGCAAACGAGTCTGGATGCGGCTCTTTGCAGGTTACCTCCAAGACTTGCTCAAGCTCAGAATCTGCTTCAAGCGAGCAAACCGCACGGGCGTTGTCGAGCAAGGCCACCGTAAGGGTACCCAAACCGGGTCCAACCTCGACAATCACATCAGTAGGCTGAACCTCTGCAAGCTGAACGATCTTCTCGATAACATGGTCTTGTACCAAGAAGTTTTGACCCAGCCTGTATTTGGTGGCAAGGCCAAAACGTTCCAGTGTTTCTTTAGTGGCCCGCTGATTAGCAAGCCACGATGTCTGATGCGATGCGTGCTCCGACACGATTACTTGCTTGCAAGACGTGGGAACAGAGCGTCTCCCTTAGAGACAGCCAGGCCGCCCTGAAGCTTACCCCATACGCACTCGCTACGGGTATCGGTAGAGGTAATCTCAGCCTCATCAAGGCTCATACGGTGCAGAACCTCAGCAGACGTCGTAGGCATAAATGGCATAAAGAGATGTGCGCAAATACGAATAGACTCAAGCAGCGTATAGATAATCTCTGCAAGCTCTGATGCGCGCTCTGGATCTTTTGCCACCGTCCAAGGAGCAGCGTCCTCAATGTAGTGGTTAGCTGCATGGACAAGCTCCATGATGATGTTCTTAGCACCCACGTAGTCCATCTTCTCCATGCATGCCGCATAGCGGTCATAGATACCCTCGGCCAGCTTGCGCAGCGGATGATCTGCAGGAACAGTAGAACCATCAAAGGTTGGAGTGACTCCCTCAAAGTACTTATCGCTCATATTAAGGGCGCGAGAAACCAAGTTACCCCAGCTATTTGCCAGGTCAGCGTTATAGACCTGCTCCATGCGCTCGAAGGAAATGCCGGAGTCCTCACCAGGAGTGACGTCGGTCATAAAGTAGTAACGGTAACCCTCAACACCCAGCAAATCCAAAACGTCCTTAGTGCAATGGCGTTTCCGCGAGATTTACTCATCTTCTCAACAACGCCGGTCTCAGAGTTACGGACATTCAAGAAGCCGTGAGCAAAAATGTGCTCAGGCACAGCCTCACCAAGAGCCATAAGCATTGCAGGCCAAATGACGCAGTGGAAGCGAATGATGTCCTTACCAACAACGTGCATCTGAGCTGGCCAGAAACGCTTTCTCATGGCAGCAGCCTCTGGGGTGTCATCACCGTAACCAACAGCGGTGTAGTAGTTGAGAAGAGCGTCAAACCAGACGTAGGTTACGTGAGACTCATCAAAAGGAACTGGAACACCCCAGTCAAAGCTGGTACGAGATACAGAAATATCCTGAAGACCAGACTCAACAAAGCTGCGAACCTCGTTTGCACGGAAGTCTGGCTCAATGAAATTTGGGTGCTGAGCATAGAGCTCAAGCAGTTTATCCTGGAATGCAGAGAGCTTGAAGAACCAAGACTCTTCAGAGACACGCTCAAGCTCACGATGGCAATCTGGGCAGAGGTGTGCACCCTTGCAACCAGCCTCTTCATCTGCCTTCTCTACCTGAGTCTCGGTGAAGAAGGTCTCCTCGTGGATGCAATACCATCCATCGTAAGATCCCTTATAGATGAAGCCAGCCTCACGCATGCGCTCCCACAGATACTGGACTGCTTTTACGTGACGCTCATCGGTAGTACGGATGAAATCGTCATATGAGATATTCAGCTCTTCATAGAGTCCCTTGAAGAAAGGAACCTGCGAGTCACACCATGCTTGTGGAGATAAACCGTGATCAGCTGCAGCAAGAGCGACCTTCTCGCCATGCTCGTCCATACCGGTGAGGAAAAATACATCGTAACCAGCAGCGCGTCTAAAGCGAGCCTGGATATCGCAAAGCAGGGTGCAGTACGCAGTTCCCAGGTGTGGCTTTGCGTTGACGTAATAAATTGGGGTGGTAATAAAGTATGACGGCTTGGCCTCGGGCATAATGACTCCCTTTGTGTAAGTTGCAATAACTTATCCAGTATAGAGCAAATGCCGGGCGCGCTGTGTTGGTATGGTGATTATGCCTCGTAAGCAAGAATTGCCTGGTATGCCTCGTCACGCGCAATACCAAACTTCTGAGCAAGCTCCTTGGCCAGAGCTGATTTTCTCGTACCAGCAGCAAGACCAGCCTCTATTGCATCTTCAAGCGAGAGCTGAGATTCTCCTTCTGCCTGCGATGATGTTGCGACAAGCTCTTCATCCGTGGGAGCTGCAATGACCAAAACACACTCGCCTTTAAGGTTCTCTTTTGCAGCAAGTGTCTCAACAAGGCAAGGAGCCACGTCGCGCACTACTTCTTCGTGCAGCTTAGTAAGCTCTCTGACAAGAGCCACCTGCCTGGTTGGAAACACCTCGGCTATGGCCTCAACCGTTGCGAGCACCCTAAACGGAGACTCATACAGCACAATAGCGCCAGGAATTGATGCAAGCTGCTGTAAGCGCTGAACAATCTGTCCATGCTTTCTGGGCAAGAATCCTTCAAAGAAGAAATGATCACTTGCCAGACCTGATGCAACAAGCGCACAGGTTACCGCAGAAGGACCCGGAATAACCTCCGTAGCAAGGCCTTCTGAAAGCGCCGCATCAACCAAATGCTGACCCGGGTCAGAGATGCCTGGCATACCGGCATCTGACACAAACGCAACATGCTGACCCACACGAAGCCTCTCAAGCGTTGGCTCAATTTGCGACTCAATAATATTTTGATCACAGCGCTGCAGTGGCACATGAATGTCAAATGCCGAGAGGAGCTTTGAGGTCACGCGTGTGTCCTCACATAAAATGGCATCCGCTGCTGCAAGCGTTTCTTTAACGCGCGGTGACGCATCCGAAAGGTTACCAATAGGCGTGCCCACAATAGACAGTTTACCTGCTAAAAGAGTAGATTCTGTCATTACTCGAGCATTCCCCTCTCAAACGTTGCAAGCGCAACGCGTGCGTCCCATGCAGCCAAAAATGCGGAGGTCTTCCAGGTCTGGAAGAACCATGCAGGACACGTATTGTACACTTTGAGCTGGCCGGAAGTGTAAATGCGCTCAAGCGCAATTCTTCCCTCTGCCGTCATAGCGCCATCAATGCTTGGCAGTGATGCAGACCACTTGCCCACCATGACTGGCAGACCACCAGAGGCAGACGTCTTCAAATACGCTTCGTTTTTATCAATCAGCTGCTGAACGCCACGAGGACCTGAGCAATCAATTCCCTCGCAGGGTTTATCAAGGTGTGCATCAAGCCAAACGTTTTGATAGGCCTGCTGGCTCATAAAACGCCTAAATCCCTGAGGCCAGCCACCATCTGGAAGAATGACCACAGGCTCTTCTCCTGCCACAGATCTAATGGTCTCATAAGCACGGCGATAATAGTTTCTAAGCGAGTGACCAGGAATACCATCTGTGAGCTTAAAGCCCTTGCGCACACGAGGCTTAACCTCATCGGCCACCTCAATGCCATAAAAACCACTGCGGTGAGCATAGTGAAGGGCAAGCTTATGCAGAATAGAAAGGGACTTCTCCCCAGAAATTCTGGTGCGTGGAGCACCACCTGGCTGGTCATTTAAGCCATCAGGCAGGCCTGGATTTACTGCTAGTACAAAAATAACGTGTAGACCAAGCTCTTCTGCCCATTCAAGAGCCCTATCAAGCTCAGTAATGCAGCTTACATACGGTGTACCAGCAGCTTCTTCATCAAAAACGTACCAAGGCACAGAAATTCTTACCGCATTAAAACCACGTGCGGCAATGCTGACAAAGTCAGAACTCTGAATAAATGAAGAACGATGCGCTTTAACAAGATCGTGGTAGTCCTCAACGCCCAGCGCTTTAATGAGCTGAGCCTCATCAACGCACCCTGTGCGTGCAAACGGCTCAGGAGTTACCCACGGTTCAAGCGTAAGCCAACCGGTTAAATTGACACCCCGCAATGCTCCGTGAGCCATGAAATTCCACCTCGCCAAAAGATAAAACCTCTACATACGTAGAGTATACCCATCGAGGTTATGTTGCTCACATGAGCTTCAAAAAACTACAGGTTACTTCATATTTTTTGAATAAATGGCGCAATTGTTAGGTGTCTCATCAACCTCAACAGAAGATACAGGTAAGCCGTCCGCTTCAAGTTGCTCAAACAGATACTTAGCCAGATTTTCTGCTGTTGTTCTGAACGGCAAAATAGTGAGCGAGAAACCCTCTTCTTTAAGACAGGTCAGCGTCTTTTCAGAAAGAGAACCCTCCTCAATCAAAAACGTATGATCAAGGGAATCACATAGCGCGCGGACCTTGCGCTTAAAGACACCAAAGTCCATAACCATATCTTTTTCTGTACCAGACTCACCAAGCTCTGCAGTTGAAATGCAGGCAGTCACATGCCAGCGATGGCCATGCAGATTCTCACACTTGCCGTAGTAGTTGGTAAGAAAATGCGCTGAGTCAAAGGCATATTCAGTCTTAAGCGTATACATTACTCGTTGTCCTTCGAGCCGCGACCGCGATCATCGCGTCCAGCTCTTCTATGTCTACGACGTGCAGCGTTTTGTGGCTGAGTGTCTCTAGATGCAGCGGTAGGCGCACCATTAGAACCAGAAGCATTCTGTGGAGCGCTCTGTGAAGCACTCTGAGCCTTCAAACCTGCCCTATCACCTGGACGACGAGTCCTCTTTGCACGGACTGGAGCCTGTGCCTCATCAGCTTTCTGTAGTGCCTGAGGAGCATCTGTCCTTCTAAAACGCTTACCCTGAGGCTGCTTCTGTGCAGGAGCTGTACCCTGCTCATTCTTCTGAGGAGCCTGAGTATGTGCAGTGCCCTCTTCTGTTGCGTGATGACGGCGGCGGGTACGACGCAGCGTATCTGTTGCAGCATCAAAAGTACTGGAACCAGGGTTGACCTGAGCATTCTTTGAAGTTCTTACACGACGGGTGCGAGAAGAACTTTGAGCGCCCTGCTCTTCTCGGGCATTTCTTGCACCAGAATTCTTAGCGTTTTCTTGCCTATTTGCAGAGCTCTGCTCAGAGCGCTCACGCTTGCGCCTTGGAGCCTCAGTAACAAAGAGGTCTGGATTAATCTCTGGCTCTTCATCAACAATGAGGCCGTTTGCTCTATCAAGCTCTGCCAGAGCCATCTGAACCTCAACGGATTCAAGACGCTCAAGAGCAGCGCGAGAAACGCTGTCTGGCCTGCAAGAACAACCCAGGTCTTCCGACTTCTGCTGTGCTGCAGGAGAGGCATCCATATCAGCAAGAGGAATGCGAACTACCTTGCCACTCTCAAGGCGAAGAGCAATCTCTTCTTTGGTGTGTTGTACTCAACAATTTTTGCCATGCCCAAAGGAGTCTCAATAACAGCGTTGCGCTTTGGAGCACGGTTTTTAAAGTCACGATACGCTTCAAACTCATAGCGCAAGCAGCACATTAAGCGACCACAAGCACCGGAAATCTTGGTGGAGTTCAGAGGCAAATCCTGCTCTTTTGCCATGCGAATAGAAACTGGCTCAAAAGAAAGGCCAAACCTTCTACAGCAGAGTTCTTGTCCGCAGTGACCATAACCGCCAATAACCGCTGCTTCTTCTCTGACGCCAATCTGACGCATATCAATGCGCTCGTGAAGCTCATGAGAAAGCTCACGCACAAGCTGCCTAAAGTCCACGCGATCATCAGCCGAGAAGTAACACACGACCTTCTCGCCATCAAAAAGGTATTCGACGCCAATAGGCTTCATCTCAAGTTCTTCTTGAACAGCAAACTTCCTGAATACAGGAAGCGCAGCCTCGCCCTTAGCGGCAAGCTCTTCTGCGCGAGATAGATCCTCTTCAGTTGCTACACGAACAACGTCTTTGAGCTCGGCTTTGTTTGTCTTGTACTCAAACTCCTCCTGAGAAATCTCACGAGGATCAGCTACAGCAAGACCAATCTCTAGACCGCGCTCGGTCTGACAGATAACGTGGTCACCTTCAAGAACGCCGGATTCCTTTGGATCAAACCAAAGGTCGCGCGCGACGTATTCAAATTTCACCGGGACAACGGTGGGCATGTAAGTGCCTCCTTGATATGCAGCAGCATAACCTCAAGGGTTAGCTGGGGAGAAACAGAGCGGTCCAGGTTGTATTGAGCCTCTTGCACCGCAGCAAGAGCCCCCAAAACACCCTGGGTATGAGTTTGAGATGCCACACGGTCAATAATGCCTGCTGCATCCGTATTTACTATCTCTTCATCAACCGCTTCGCAACATAACAGTACGTCGCGAAGAAGCGATTCCAGAATTGCCAACATTTCTATGATACCCGAACGCTCGCGCGCTGTGAGTTCTCGCTTATTTGCCGCCTCGACCTGCTTTAACGCAGCGCTGGTGAGAAAGTCTTCATTTTGAGCAAGCGCCTCTTCTTGGGCACGTCTTACGTCACCAAGAGGAATTTTTGCAGCTTCTATCAGCTCTTTTGCGGAAGTGAGTACATCCCACGAGTCATTTCTGAGCAGGTTGCCAAACATCAATGAGCTGTCTGCGAATGTTTTTGCGCGTAGAAGACTGCAAAAACTCCACAGCTCTACCAGGGGTTCCTGTTGCTGCAAGCGCAATACGAGCTTCCTGCTCTGTGGCGGAAATCTCTCGCATAATAGCGGCTTTAGCAGCAGCGTCAGTGAGTGTTCTAAACGCAACTACCTGACAACGAGAAACAATGGTGGGAAGCACCGCAGAAGAAGAACGTGCAGACAGAATAAAGATGGTGTCTGCAGGTGGCTCCTCAATAGTTTTGAGCAGCGCATTTGCTGAGTTTTCTCTGAGCAAATCGGCGCGGTCAATCACGTAAATCTTATGAGTTGAACGCATAGGCGCCAGACTAACGTCTGCAATAAGCTGACGAATCTGTTCAATAAGATAGCCATTTGCGGAGGCCGGAGTAAGTACGTGCACGTCAGGGTGGGTACCGCGAGAAATACGAATGCAGTCGTCACAGGCAGCGTCGCCACCTTGAGCACAGAGCACACACTGCGCTAAAGCCTTGGCCGCAAGGCCTTTACCAGAACCAGGAGCACCTACAAACAGATAGGCATGAGCAAGCTTATGCTCATGCAGTGCACGCGCAAGCAGATTTTGAACTTGAGGTTGATCCTGAAGACGGGTAAGTGCCTGAGGAAGTGGATAGGTGTTTTGAGTAGTATGTGTGCTCTCTTGAGTCATAAACGCGTCACTCACCAAGCTCACAAATACCAGGAATAAGATCAGCTAACAGCTGACGAGTACGCGCGCGTACCTCGTCAATACTGCCATCTGCATCAACAGCTTTTACGCGCTCTGGCTCATCTTGCAGAAGCTGCTTATAACCAGCAAAAACACGCTCCTGGAAGGCAACGCCTTCTGCTTCTAGCCTATCGGCATCATTTTGCGTAGCACGCGCATGAGCAACTGTTGGCTCGAGCATAAAAACAAGAGTTCTATCAGGAGAAACCCCACAGCTTCCCAAGCGATTTGCACGATGAACGAGGTCTGTATCAAGACCGCGACCAGCTGCTTGATAGGCAAAGGTGGAGTCATAGAAGCGATCACACAAGACAACTTTGCCCGCAGCTAGAGCTGGTCGGATAACCTCTCCTACCAGCTGGGCACGACTTGCTTCATAGAGTAAGAGCTCACACTCATCGCACATCATGCCGTTTTCTGGATTAAGCACCACGCCTCTAATCTGCTCAGAAATAGCAGTGCCGCCAGGCTCACGAACAAAGACCACATCAAAGCCAAGAGCTTCAAGGTCTTCTCGCAGAAGAGAAGCTTGTGTTGACTTGCCACAGCCATCAACGCCTTCAAGCGTGATAAACAAGCCTTGAGATGTACGTGCGTCTTTGTTCATGCTTCCCTCCCTCTTAACTATCTCACGATACAGGCAGATTGTGTTTCTCGCCATGAATATTCTAAAGGTTTTGCGCATTTCCACATGAAAGGTGCTCAAAAATGGGTAAAAATACGTATGGAGCGGGCGTTGGAGAGGGACGCTCGTTCTTCCGAAAACGGTGCACCTCTCGATGCACCGTCATACGTTTACTTTTTTGCTGCCTTGGTGGATTTGGTGCTCTTAGTACTCTTACGAGCGCCTCTACGCGAGGCAGTTTTCTTTTCTTTACCAGGGCAATCGTAGTTTGGACAGAGCTTCCAAGGACCCCTCTGGGTAGTAACAACCACCATAGGAGCGCCACAATCTGGGCAGACCTCATCGGTCTTCTCGAGCTTTCCACGAGCAGGCAGAGGATAGCTGGTCTCGCACTCCTCGTAGTTGGTGCAGCGAATAAAACGCTTGCCCGTACGCTCTGACTTGTGGGCCACCAGGTCCCCGTGCTTCCCATTGGCCTTGCAGGTTGGACACTCACCCACAATAAGATCTGGCTCTGCGTTTGTAGGACAAGCTGGATTAATGCAAGTCTCATACGCGCGCTGTCTAAACGGCTGAACCTTTACGCGAGGGGCACCACACTCTGGGCAGACGCCAGCCTCTCCCTCAAGCGGCTCAACGCGTCCCTGAGGCAGTGGATAGGTGACATCGCAGTCTGGCCAACCCATGCAGCCAACAAAGCTTCCACGAGTCTTCAGAGAGCTCTTAGCAACCAAATCTTTGCCGCACTTAGGGCAGGTTCCCACCTTTGCGTCAGCAGTGACCGCATCAGCAATGGCCTCAGACAAGTCTTCTTTGTGGTCAATAAGCGTATCAATCATGCCTGCAAGCAAAGCTCTTGAGTGAGTTACAACACCATCACGCGTATCTTTGCCCTCAGCAACGCTTGTCATATCGGACTCAAGCTCTGCTGTCATGTCAGGCGAGGTAATGTGTGGCGCAAACTGCGAAAGCGCATCAACAATTGCCATGCCAAGCTGACTTGGCTCAACAGGATCATTCTTAAGGTATTTACGCTGGTAGAGCGTATCAATAATGGAGGCACGCGTAGATTTTGTACCCAGACCGCGCTTCTCCATCTCTTGAATAAGCTTGCCCTGGCTATAGCGAGCAGGTGGCTCTGTCTGCTTTGCATCAAGCGACAAAGACTTAATGGAGACAATCTCTCCCTCGCCGACATCAGGAATCTGATCGTCTTTCTTAAGGCCAAAGGGATAAATCTCTCTAAAGCCTGGCTCGGCCAAGACCGTTCCATTTGCAACAAAGGGCTGACCTGCAACATCAAGCGTAATCTTAGTGCCACTCATAGTAGCTGGACCCATAAGGGTTGCAAGGAACCTTCGAGCAATCAGGTTATAGAGCTTCCAAGCTGCGGGCTGCAAAGCATCTGGATTTGCAGCCGCTGTTGGATAAATTGGTGGGTGGTCGGTAGACTCCTGCTTGCCGCGAGTGGCATGCAGCTTTGGCTGACCCAAGAGCTTTTTGCAGGTAGGAGCATACTGAGGAACCGCAGACAGCGTACGAACACAATCCTTCAAGTCAAGAGAACTTGGATAGACCGTGTTATCAACACGTGGATATGAAATCAAGCCGTCCATGTACAGAGACTCTGCCAAACGCATAGTTCTAGCTGGCGAGATACCCTCTGCAGCTGCAGCCGCCTGCAGCGACGTAGTGTTAAATGGAGCTGGTGGCTGCTGCTTTCTGCTACGAGACTCAATCTCGACAACCGTTGCCTGCGTTTGATCCTTAACAACTGCGTAAGCTGCATCTGCTTCTGCCTGATCCCAGAATCTTGCGGTCTGGTGAACCATCTTAAAGGTTGCTTCCGCATCATCTTCAGGGGCAGCAACGCCAGAAATGACCCAATAATCTTCTGGCTTAAATGCCAGGCGCTCACGCTCGCGTTCAACAACAAGTGCCAGCGTAGGAGTCTGAACACGACCAGCAGAGCGCGTATTACCCAAACCGCCAAAACGTGCGGTGGTCAGATAACGGGTTAGTACAGCACCCCAAATGAGGTCGATATACTGTCTGGACTCGCCTGCGGCAGCCAGGTTGTAATCAAGGTCTACCAGGTTATTGAAGGCGGTCTCAATCTCTGTCTTGGTAAAGGCAGAATAGCGTGCACGGAACACTGCCAGGTTAGGATTAACAGAGAGAACCTGAGCAAGCGCATCAGAACCAATAAGCTCACCTTCACGGTCAAAGTCTGTGCCGATGATGACTGACTCTGCCTTCTTAGCAAGATTCTTGAGTGCTCGAATAATCTCTTTTTCTGCAGGTTGTTTATCTACAGGGGCCCAAATCAAATAGGGCAAGCTAGGGATTTTCCAACCCTTAAGGTCAACGCCGTCTGCCATAAAAGGCTTGCGCTTAACCTTGTAAGGAGGACGCTCAAGACCATCTGGAACGTCTGCAGGAAGATGCTCCCCTTCTGCAGTTTCTCCGTACCAGCCCTCTTCCTTGTCAAACTTGAGAGCTAAAGGAAAATCGGGCTGCAGAATATGGCCGCGAAGACCAATGGCAACATGATCTTCTCCGCCACGTCTAAAACGATAAACAGGAGTGTTGTATACCTTGTCTGCCTCAGGCTTACCCGATTCAGACAGAAGGCGAGCAATCTGCTGCGCTGCGTCGTTTTTCTCGGTAACAACTAGAATCAAAGAACAACACTCTCCAAAGTAAAAATGAAACTATTAGATTTTGTCTAGCTCATGCTGCTCATAGTCCTCGCGACTCCACTTAAGAGCAGCTTTGCCATCACGGGCAATAATGACGTAGCGAGCAACGGCCAGAGCAACTTCGTACAGCAGGATAAGAGCTGCAAACATCAAAATCATGGTGACAGGTGATGCGTCAGGAGTAACTACTGCAGAAAGAATCATCAGGCCAACATAGACATAGCGCCACTGCTCACGCATATCCTTGTAAGGAACAAGGTGAAGAATAGCCAGGTAGAAAATAACTAGTGGAAGCTGGAATGCAACGCCAAAGCCAATCTCAAACATCATAATAATGTTGAGATAATCGCTTGCCTCATTAATGGTTCCTGCAAACTCCTGCGACTGACCAATCATCCAACCAATTGCAGTGTTCAAATAATAAAGTAGCAGAACAGCATACCCAAGAAGAACAAGGTAATCATGGCTGCCACGGTAGGAACAACCCACTTGCGCTCTTTAGCGTTAAGCGCAGGCAAGAAGAAAGCCATAATCTCCCAGATGATAATAGGTGTGCAGATAATCACCGAGAAGAAGAAAGCCACCTTAAACCTGATACTAAAGCCGCCAAGAACCGAGATAACCGTAAGCTTACCGTCGGTCAAAAACTCCCTAATAGGGTCAATCAAAATCTCAATCAGTGCAGGTGTAGCAAAATAAATAATGATTGCGGTAACAAAAAGCGATACCACCACAATGGTCACACGACGACGGAGTTCTCCCAGGTGATCAAAAAGTGGCATACGAGCTGGAGTAATAGGCATTACACGCGAAAGCTGGACTTATGCGTCCTGGCTTTCTCCCTCCTCTCCAGCAACTTCTTCTTTCTTGTCTTCTGCTATGGAGCGAGAAGAACGTGCAGATCCAAGGTTATAGAGGTCTTTTGCAGATGGAGCGGCAGCAGGAGTTTCTTCTGCTGCCTGAGGTGCCACGTGCTCAGTTACCTCTGTGGAATCATCGGAGAAAGCAACAGAAGAGGTGGCTTGTGGTGCAGTTGCAGGAGCCTCGTCAGCAGAAGCGGCCTCTGTCTGCTCGGCCTCCTGGGTCTGCTCAGCCTGCTTGCTCTGTTCAGCTGCCTCAGCAGCAGCCTTCTCAGCTGCCTCACGCTCTTCCTTGAGACGAGCACGACGCTCAGCAAAGGTCTCCTGGTGATCTGTATCCTCGCGGTCAGCATCAGATGCAGCATTTTTGAGCTGCTCGGAGCGCTTGGGTTTCTCGTGAAGTGCATCCGCTGCAGGATCAAGTAAGTCTGCACGGACAACTTTATTAAAGCCTTCTTGAGCGTTCTGGAACTGTCTGAGAGCACGGCCAAGCGTGCGGCCCATACCAGGTAATTTATCAGGACCAAATACTAAGAATGCAAAGAGCAGAATTAGTACGAGCTCTGTTTCTCCAATGCCAAACACAAGCGATACCTTTCTGGAACAAACATAAACAAGCTCTTTGAACGGTTACATCAAAGAGCTTGCAAGTTACTAAACCTACTTGCGAACGTTAAGGTCTTTATCAACCCCAAGAAGCGTAAAGACACGCTCCACGTTTTTCTGAGGGTTTGCAACAACAAGCACAGAACCGCTCTCTTGTGCTCGATGTGCAGCGCCCACTAAAACGCCAATGCCCGTCGAATCAATATAAGCTACCTCAGCAAAATCAGCTTCAACTTCTTTTGCTCCATCGGCGAGCGCAGTATCCAAAGCATCACGAAGCTCGGAGGCGTTTGATACGTCTACCTCGCCCTCAATGCGAATAATGGTCTTTGTATCTGTAATTTCAGAGCTTATCTCTAGTGCCATAACTCCTCCTTACTTGGTGTTATTTGAAGAGGTAGAGGTGTTTCCGTTTAATGCATCAAGAACTTTCTGTGCATTATCCCTCACACCGGCGCTATTATCGGAATCCTTTTCAATTGCCTTCTGCAGTGCCTCTTTTGCAAGATCTACTTGATCAGTAACACGATACATCATTCCCAAATTAAGCCAACCGTTAGCATAGTCTGGAGAGCGATCCGTTACTGCCTTAAGTGCCTCAACAGCACCTGTTTGGTCTCCTGCGTAGAACTGCGCAATGGCCTATCAACACGGACTTCATCAGAATCATTTGAAGCAAGATACGTATCGTACTCGGCAATTGCTTTGTTAATCAGCTGCAAAGACTGCTTCTGAACAGAATCATCTTGAGAAGAACTCTTAAGCGCCATTCCCCAACCTAAATAGGTACGAGCCAAATCAAGATGTGCTGGTAGATTATCTGGGTTGGACTGAATGGCAGACTCTTTTTCTTCTGCCTGTTTCTGATAGACCTGGTTAATAGCCTCAGGAGAGTTCTGCTGAGTCTGATGCTGCTTTTGCGAGTTAGAGAAAATGCTGGCAAGAGAAGGCAACATCATAGATATAGCAATAAAGAGCGAGAATACGCCAATAGCAATCTTCATGCCTGTAGAAGGACCTGGCTTTTTAGGAGCCTCATCGGGCTTGCGGTCCTTTGCCTTCTTTTTTGCTGTCTGGTTTGCCATGGCAACCAGCTCTTTTTCTGCCTTCTGTTCTGGTGTAAGTTCTGGCTTTGAAGTATTAGTTGGCATTCAACATCCAATCGCTTTTTCTAAACATAACTTATCAAGATACGGCAGAATGGGCCTACTTTCAAAGTAAATACCAAAGTTACACAAGCTATCCCCAGACGCTCTGACCACGATCAACCTTTGCAAGTCGAGCACTTACCTGTTTAACAGCAACAATAAAGACATCAAGTGCTGCATCAAGCTCTTCCAACGTTGGGTAACTTGGAGCAATTCTGATATTAGTATCAAAAGGATCTTTACCGGCTGGCCATGTAGCTCCTGCAGGTGTCATGGTAACGCCCAGCTCATTGGCGCGAGAAACAATTGCGCGTGCAGAGCCAACGGGACCATCAAACGAGACAAAATAGCCACCCTTAGGATGAGACCAGGTTGCAACACCTAAATCTCCCAGACCCTCCTGCAATTTGCGTTCAACCAGTTCAAAACGTGGTCGAAGCATCGCGGCATGCTTTTGCATATGGGCTTCAATACCTTGAGCATCTTTGAGGAAACGCACATGTGCCAGCTGCGAGATTTTCTCGGGAGAAACTCGAGCAACCTTGAAAGCGCTCTGGATTTCTTTACTGTCTGCAGGACTTGCAGCAACCCAGGCCATGCCCGAGCTTGGGAAGGTTACCTTTGCCGTTGAGGCAAAAGCAATTACCAGGTTCTTTTGAGCGCCACCTGCAGCAACCTCTGAAAGTACATCAAAGATATTTAAGAGCTGAGGAGCCTCAGATTTTGGTACAAAGGCATGAATTGCATAGGCGTTATCCCAGAAGATTCTAAAGTCAGGAGCTGCGGGTTTGAGGTTTGCAAACGCACGAACAACCTCATCTGAATAGGTAATGCCAGTTGGGTTGGCAAAACGTGGTACACACCAAATTCCCTTAACAGAGCTGTCGTTCTCAACAAGCTCCTTGACCACGTCCATATTTGGACCATCTTCAGTCATAGGTACGGCAACGTTTCAAGTCCGTAATGCTGTGTAATAGCAAAATGGCGGTCATAGCCTGGAGCAGGGCACAGGAACTTGAGCGTAGTGCCCTGAGCCTTTGCAGCCGCCATCTGCTCTGCCCAAGAAGGCTGACCAGAAAGACCGTGAGTTACGGCATGAGAAATGATGTCGTGCATAAGGTTAAGGCTAGAAGAGCCATTTACAATAACCTGATCAGCAGGTACACCTGTGAGCTCTGCAGCGAAGGCGCGCGCAGAAGGAAGACCCCAAGGGTCTCCGTAGTTGTCTGCAAAAGAACCGCCGTCAGTCAGGTCAGAAGTGGAGTTCAGCTCATCAAGCATAGGCTTAGACAGCGCCGTCTGCGCAGGGCTTGGCTTTCCGCGAGCCATATCAAGCTTGAGGTTTTTCTCGCCAAGTGCACGAGCTTCTTGTCCAATAAGCTCAAGAGCCTGGTTAAGCTCAGCGTCGCTCATCTTCTGATAAGCGTTTTGCTCAGAGGTTGATTTTGGCTGGAACAGCTCGCGAGAAACTAGCTCAAACATGACACTCCCCCTTTTCGGTCTCTGCGTGATACAAAGTATAGGTGATTTGAAAATCAACGCGACAAGGAGAATCATGGCAAATTCTACACAGCCTGGCATGCGCTCGGAGGCATATGGCGAGCTCCAGCACCTTGTTGACAATCTTTATAAGCGCAAACCTTCAGGCACAGTCACTAAGGTTGACGTGCTGATTCAAGCTGAAGTAGATGATCTTGATGAAGATTTGCAAGAAGTCATTGAGCTGATTCCGTCGGGCACCTATGTCCGCGCTCGCCTCTGCGATCAGATTAACTCAATTGTTACGGCGCACGGTTGGGGCTTTACCTACGGCACGGTCGAGTAGTCTTAATCTTCCTTTATATTGTTCTGCCTTTGGTGCTTATAGAACTCTGCGAGGTGTACAAAGAGTAGGCCTAAGATTGCAGAAGCAAACGATGCGGCGAGAACAGCTACCTTAGCTGCAAGAATCTCTCCTGCATCGGGGAATGCAAGATTAGAGATAAGAATTGACATGGTAAAGCCAAGGCCGCCCATAAGACCTACGGCAGTAATCTGAATCCAGTCAACTTTTGCAGGAAGCTTGCAAATCTTACATTTGACCAGCAACAGCGTTACAAAAATAATTCCCAGTGGCTTACCCAGGACAGCACCAAAGAAAACACCATGTGCAATAGTGCTGCTTAGTAGAGCAACGAAATCTGCTCCTACCAGCGTAATCTGCGCATTAACAAACGCAAAGATGGGCAGAACAACAAAGTTTACAAAGACAGAAATATAGTGCTCAACACGCTGAAGCGGTGGAGTTACGTGGTGCATGACCTGCTCAATAGAGTTAGCACCACGTGTAAAGTCATGCTGACCCAAAACGTGATGCTCGTCATCGTAGTGATCGTCAAGCTCACGAGCACGTCTGGAAAGCCAGCTTCCCAGCTTGCTCAAGCGAACATCAGAGTGAGATGGCAAGAAGAAAGCAAGAAGGACACCTGCAAGGGTTGCATGAATTCCCGAGTGGTACATGCAGACCCAGAGAACCAAACCAACAAGCAAATAAGGACCGGAAGAATAAATCTTTAAGCGATTCATTCCCCACAAAATAACAAGAACACCAAGAGAAGCTGCTAACCAGGCAATATCTGGCGTGTGACCATAGAAAAGCGCAATGACCACAATAGCCAGAATATCATCAGCAATTGCAAGTGTTTGGAAAAAGACCTTGGTTTGCGGACTAATTCTGTTGCCCAACAGCGACATGACACCCAACGCAAAGGCAATATCGGTTGCAATTGGTGTTGCCCATCCATGAGGAGCAGTACTTGCATTGAGCGCCAAATAAATGATGGCAGGAACCGCAACGCCACCGACAGCAGCAAGCATAGGAAGCATTGCCTGTCTTGGCTTTCTAAGCTGGCCAACAGTTACCTCATACTTAAGCTCAATACCTACCAGCAAGAAGAAGATTGCCATAAGGAAATCATTCACAAAGGTTTCTAGAGCCATATGTGCATGAATCATTCCAAGCGAGAAACTCATTTGGACTTCAAGAATTTCTCGAACCACCTCATGAGCAGGTGAGTTGGCAACTACAAGTGCAATAAGAGCCGCAAGCACCATGACTGCTGCTGCAATAGTGCTGTTAGAGGTAATTCTCTTTAGAGAAGAGCGCTGGCTAATTCTTCTTACTACAGCGGGCTCTCTATAAATACTAGACATTATCTACCGTTCTCTCTTTATCTAAATGGTATTAATCGTTAGCTATGCAAGTTTTTCTCGATGTATATACCTAGTGTACCGTCTACCTACCGTTGAGGGCAACTTGTCATATCTCAAGAAAACGGGGTATATCTCTATGTAAAATGTGGGTAATAGAAAGTCAACGTTTGGCTACTTGTAGCACGTATATATTTGGAGCGGATAATGGACACTAAGCGAATTGCCATCATCACAGACTCAGGAACTAATGTCCCACCTGATTTTGTTGCTGAACACAATATTCGTATCACCCCACTTCGCATTAACTATTCTGATGGCTCTTCCTATGAGTCTGGTATTACCATTACGCCAGCAGAGCTTGTTGCCCGCTTTGAAGAAGAAGTTCCTAAGACTTCACTTCCTTCTCCTGAAGGAATTAAAGCTGCCTTTGATGATGCAAAAGCAGCAGGGTACGAGGGTGCTGTTTACGTTGCTATCTCCTCTGGACTCTCTGCTACCTGCGATACTGCTCGCATGATTGCAGAGTCCATTACAGACTTCCCTATTTATGTTGTTGATACCAAAAACATTGGTATTGCTTCCGGTCTTATTGTTATTGAGGCTCAACGTCTTATTGAGCAGGGCCTTTCTCTTGAGGAGATTGGCGCCAAACTTGATCAGGCTTCTCTGAACACACGCGTATACTTCTCCGTTCCAAGCCTTGAGTATCTACGTAAGGGTGGCCGCATTTCTGAGGCAATTTATCGCATTGGTTCCATGTTGAACATCAAACCTGTTCTTACCTGCGATGAGAATGGCAAATACACCATTGCCAAGAAGACTCGCGGTTGGCAGAAGTCTCTTGCAGGACAGATTGCTCTAGGAGCAGCCTTTGCTCAGCAATTTGACCGCGTCCATGTGGGAATTTGCTGCTCCGCGCCTAATATCATTTACTCCGAAATGGAAGCATGATTAAAGAGGCAATACCTAATGTCACCGACTTTAGGTATGTCGAGGCTGGCTCGGACCTTCTTGTCCACACCGGACCAGGCCTTGTTGGTTATGCCGTATTCGGTTACTAACAGTTAATCGCCTCATGCAACTAAGAACAGCCGCCCACTCAGGCGGCTGTTCTCTTGTAGAGAATATGTGTGGCGAGAAGGTCTTCTCGCCCTACGCGTCTGGGGTTACAGCAATGGCTGGTCAGCGAAGAAGCCTTGGTCGTCAAGGAGATTGGAGCCGTCTGCCGCCTCAGTTGCCAGCTGATCGCAGCGCTCGTTAAGCGGATGACCTGCGTGGCCCTTAACCCACTTGAAGCTCACCTCATGGTCTTCCATGGCGGAAAGCAAACGCTTCCAAAGGTCTACGTTTTTGACAGGCTCTTTAGATGAGGTCTTCCAGCCTTTTCTAATCCATCCCGAAACCCATTTTTGATTAAACGCGTCAACCACGTATTTGGAATCGGAATAGAGCTCTACCTGACAAGGACGCTTAAGGGCCTCAAGTGCAACAATGACACCGAGGAGCTCCATACGGTTATTTGTAGTGGTTTTATAACCCTGGCTGAACTCTTTTGTATGCTGCTGGCCAGAAGGGTCGGTATACAGAAGCACTGCTCCATAGCCACCAGGACCAGGGTTTCCTCGAGACGCACCATCTGTATAGACCGTGACGTGCATATATGAGGTCGCAGCCTCCATACCAAATCTCCTCTAGAACGTGTTGCTTACGCGCCTACTTTGCCTCAGCCCAATTGGAACCATAGCTGACATCGGCGATCAAAGGAACACGCAGGGTAACAACGTCTTCCATGGTCTCTTTTACCAACGCAGAGACTGTCTCAATCTCTGACTCTGGAACTTCCAAGTCAAGTTCGTCGTGAATCTGAAGAATCAGCTTTGACGCAAGACCCTCATCACGCAGGCGTTTCTCGACATTAATCATTGCAATTTTGATAATGTCTGCAGCACTTCCTGCATAGGGTGATTCATAGCAGTACGCTCGCCAAAGGCAATGAGCTGGCGATTTGACTGGTTGAACTCTCTAATGTGGCGCTTGCGGCCGTACATGGTAACCGCGTAACCACACTCGTGAGCAGTGCGGACGGAATCGTCGAGGTATGCTCGAACGCCAGGATATGCGTCAAAGTAGCGGTCAATCATCTCCTGCGCTTCCTTGCGGGAAATCTTCAGAGACGTTGCCAGACCAAAGGCTTGCTGACCATAGACAATGCCAAAGTTAACTGCCTTAGCACGGCTGCGAAGTGCTGGCGTGACCTCTTCAACAGGCACGCCAAAGACGCGTGCGGCAGTTGCGGCGTGGAAATCGGCACCAGAGTTAAATGCTGCTACCAGGTGCTCGTCAGCTGAAAGATGTGCCAGCAAGCGCAGCTCAATCTGGGAGTAGTCGCAGGCGAGAAAAACGCTGCCCTCGGGAACGGTAAAGGCAGTACGGACACGATGTCCCAGCTCAGAGCGGGTAGGAATGTTCTGCAGGTTTGGATCAGAGCTGGAAAGCCTTCCTGTTGCAGCAACGGTCTGATTGAATGTGGTGTGGATGCGCTTATCGCCACGAATAAGCGCAGGAAGCGCATCGAGATAAGTTGATTTGATCTTGGCACGCTCACGATACTCAAGAACATCAGCAACAATCTGGTACTCCTGCGCCAGGTCTCCTAGAACCTTTGCGTTGGTGGAGTAAAACCCGGTGCGCGTCTTTTTGAGGCCATAGGTTGGAAGTTTAAGCACGTCAAACAAGATATGAGAAAGCTGGCTTGGAGAATCCAAGTTAAATCCTCGCCTGCTGTCTGGTGAATACTTGCCACACGCTGCGCAATATCTTCACCCAGCTCCAAAGACTGCTTAGCAAGCTCTTGAGGATCAACGTAGAGACCACGACGCTCCATTGCGGCAAGGACCGGTAGAAGCTGCATTTCAAGCGCAGCAAACAGCTCATATGAGCCATCGTCTTCAAGCTTTTTAGTCAGTACAGGAACAAGGGCTTTAGCAGCTACTGCCCTTAATGCTGCTGCAGGAATATCGTCTGTAGGCTCAGGAAGCTCAGAGCCAAAGTACAGCTCAACCAAGCCATTAATATCAAAACTTGAACGATCAGACTCAAGTAGATACGCGGCAACACCCGTATCAAAGAGACGGTCAGAATCAATGGTTTCAATATCCATCTTCTGTGGCTCGGACGAATCAACAGGACTTACTTCGTGCAGCAACGCCTTAACATCGTCTGCAGCAATACGGGCTTCTCGCAAAATACGCAAAAGTGCTGCGGTGGCATTTTCTCCTTCAAATTTGAGGAGCGCCTTTTCTGTAGACACCCAAAGCGTGCGAGAAAGGCTAAAGAGGGCTCCAGCGTCCGCAGCTGAATCCTCAGCAACGCCAATCCACTCCTGGTTCTCAATTGCAGCAGTGAGCGCAGCAGATGCATCTCCTGCCTGCAAAAACACTGATGGAATAGGAAGTGCAGGTGTAGCAGAGGCGGTTTGTGCGACTGCGCCAGCGGCAGAGCCACCGGCCATGCGAGCAAGCCTTGAGGTCATACCGGTAAAGCCCAAAGCAGAGAAAGCCTTGACCACGTCATTTGGATCAAATGTTGGGAACTGAGCGTCGTCCAGGTTGATATCAAGCGGCGCATCAGTGCGAATAGTAGCAACCTTGCGGGAAAGCAGCGCGTCATCAATGTGGGCGCGAAGGTTTTCTCCCACCTTGCCCTTGACCTCGTCAGCGTGGGCAATGACCTGGTCAAGCGAGCCATACTCCACAATCAGCGCAGCGGCTTTCTTGGGGCCAATTCCGGGAACACCCGGAATGTTGTCGGAAGAATCTCCCTTAAGACCATAGAAATCTGGAACAAGCTCAGGCGTAATACCTGCATAGAGATCTGCCACAGTCTCTGGGGTCATAATTGAGACGTCAGAGACGCCCTTGCGCGTAGAGACAATCTTGACGTTTTCTGTGGAGAGCTGATACATATCGCGGTCACCCGTGAAGAGCAGCATCTGATAGCCCTCTGCCTCACCGCGGCGGGCAAGGGTACCCAAGATGTCGTCGCCCTCCCAGCCTTCAAGCTGGCAGACAGGAACATCCAAAGTCTTGAGCAGCTCCTTGACTATGGGAAACTGTGCGTGCAAAGCAGGATCCATAGGAGGACGCTGAGCCTTGTACTGAGGCAACATATCAATGCGAACCTGTGGCTTGCCCTTATCAAAGGCACAAATGACACCGTCTGGCGAGAAGGACTCAACAAGCTTGATAAACATGTTGAAGAAGCCAAAGAGCGCTCCCGTTGGCGTACCATCTGGAGCTGCCATTGGCTGACGGATTGCATGGAATGCTCGGTGCATGAGCGAGTTTCCGTCAATAACAGCAATAGTTCTACGTGGTTTACCTGCAACTTCTTCAGGTGACGCAGCATCGTTTGATCTGTAGTATCAACTGGCATAGTAGTATCAGACATACCTGCTCCTCTTAGTTTGTGTGCTTCTATTGTACTAAGACTTCCTCCGCTTAAGCACGCCAGAGCCCACGGAAACAAAGCCCACGTCTCATTTGAGCAGTAGAAAAAATTTTTGTAATCGTTATGTTTCTGTTCGTATCCTCGCCACTCTGACTCTGACAAACGTGCGAAAATAACAACCAACATAACGTGCTCAGCACGCGAGAAAACAGACTAACTGCCAGCATTTACCCACAAGGAGGGGCTGTGGCTCACGACAAAGTTTCTCAAGAATTTGGCTCACTTCTCTTTACCGACGCAGACATGCAAGAACGCCTGCCAAGGCCAACGTACAAGAAACTTCGTAGTGTCATCCAGGACGGCAAGCCGCTTGACCTCGACATTGCAAACGAGGTTGCGCATGCCATGAAAGAGTGGGCGCTAGAAAAGGGTGCCACTCACTTCACCCACTGGTTCCAGCCTCTCACAGGCATTACTTCCGAGAAGCACGACAGCTTTATGACTCCTCAGGGAAACGGCACTATTTTTAATGTCCTTCTCGGGAAAAAGAGCTGGTACAGGGAGAACCTGACGCATCAAGCTTCCCTTCTGGCGGTCTGCGTGCCACTTTTGAGGCTCGCGGTTACACGGTTTGGGATCCTGCAAGCCCAACTTTCATCAAAGATGAAGTCCTCTGCATTCCAACAGCATTTATTTCATACACCGGAGAAGCTCTGGATAAGCGCACTCCTCTGCTTCGCTCTCAGGTTGCCCTTGAAAAGCAGGCTAAACGCGTGCTTGCGCTCTTTGGACAAGAGCCTTCTCGCGTTGTTACAAACATTGGTCCAGAGCAGGAGTACTTCCTTATCAAAGAGGAAGATTTTGAGCAGCGTCCTGATCTTATTCTGTGTGGTCGTACCCTCTTTGGTTGCGAACCAAGCAAGGGTCAGGAGCTTGACGAGCACTACTTTGGCGCCATTCGTCCAACCGTCAACAACTTTATGAAGGAGCTTGATGACGAGCTCTGGAAGCTGGGCATCCCTGCAAAAACCAAGCACAATGAGGTTGCTCCTTGCCAGCATGAGCTTGCACCTGTCTTTGAGCAGGGTGCACTCGCTATTGACAACAACCTCCTGACCATGGAGAAGCTCAAGCTTCTTGCAACGCATCACGGCCTTGCCTGCCTTGAGCACGAGAAGCCCTTTGAGTACGTCAATGGCTCTGGTAAGCACGACAACTGGTCGCTTTCTGCAGACAATGAGAACCTACTTGAGCCTGGTGATAAACCTGGCGAGAACCTTCGCTTCTTTGGTCTTCCTTGCATGCCTTGTCGCCGCTGTTGACTCACATGCAGACCTTTTGCGCATGTCTGTTGCATCCGCTGGAAACGATCATCGCCTTGGCGCAAATGAGGCTCCACCTGCAATTGTTTCCGTCTTCTTAGGCGCTGCGCTTTCTGTAATTGTTGATGATCTTATTACTGGCTCCGATGTCCACGGTGCAAAGCGCACTCGTATGGATCTGGGCGTACCAACACTTCCTGCAGTTCTTAGGGATAATACGGACAGAAACCGTACCAGCCCCTTTGCGTTTACTGGTAACAAGTTTGAGTTCCGCATGTGTGGCAGCCAGCAGAATCTTTCTGACCCTAATGTTATTTTGAACACCATTGTTGCCGAGCAGTGCGATCGCTTTGCAAATGACCTTGAAAACGTTTCTGGGGAGAACTTCACTAAGGAGGCTTTGAGCTGGGTTATTGACACCTTTAAGGCTCACGAGCGCATCCTCTTTGAGGGCAATGGCTACTCAGGCGATTGGGAGAAACTTGCCGAGGAGCGCGGTCTTCCAAACCTCCGCACCACTCCTGAGGCACTCCCTGCAATGGTTGCTCCAGAAAACATTGAGCTCTTTGAGCGCTACGGCGTTCTTTCTCAGGCAGAAGCACAGGCTCGCTACATTGCAAAGGCTGAGCAGTACACCAAGGTTCTTAACATCGAGGCTCGTACCATGCTGTATATGACGCGTCACATGTACCTGCCTGCCCTCTTTACCTACTCAAGTGATGTTGCCTCTTCAGTTGCTGCTAAACAGGCTATTGGCATTAAGAGTGCAGCAGAGACAGAGATTGTCGAGAAACTCACCGCAGGTATTGACGAGATTTACGCAGCTACCAACAGTCTTGATGAGATCAACACCACAGCTCACCAGATGAAAGATCAACCTCAGGAGCAGTGCGAATACTACTGTAATGAGGTTCTTCCTGCTATGGCCCGCCTGCGTAGCGCCGTTGACTCCATGGAGCTCATCTGCGGACATGACTGGTGGCCAGTTCCTAGCTACAACAAGATGCTCTTCTACGTCTAGTTCTTCATCAGAGCTTCTTGGCGAGAAAACCGGTCTTCTCGCCACTCCCTCTTTAAAGCAAAACGGCTCAGTTTACCTGGGCCGTTTTTTGGTGTCCAAATGCTTAACGTTTAGAAAGAGCTATGCGTTGACCAACTTACTGTAGGTAGCGTGGACGTCTTCAAGCTTGATGAGATTGCCTTCTGTATCGGTTGGAGCAGGAGCTATCTGCATTGATTCACTTACTGCTGTCAAATTCAGACGATCTGCATACCAAGGCGTTGGTGTTCCCTCAATAACTGGCGAGAAGAACGAGTCCATTTCTCCCATGTGTTCAGCAGAATCTCGTTTGGTGATAAATTCCTGCCATAAATACGCTGAATACGTATGTTTTGACCCCTGACATACAAATGATCTTATCGTAGAGAAATAAGAAGTTCCTGGCAGAATAACCGAAAGATTATCAAAATCGTCTTTAGTAATTGCCCTATAAGCAGCGCTCAGCGGACAAACACAAGCCCTGTACTTGCCAAATCCTGTGTCTCTAATAGCTTGATGGGTACTCTCAGAAATGCGTCAACATTTTCAAACAAACTTTGGATAATTTGAGCGCCTTTATCAAGACCATACTGTCCTAAAAAGAGTGATTCAAACTTCTTACCCGTATACGTAAGTGCGGGGTCAGGAATAACATACCTTCCACGCAGGCCATCTGTAAGAAGATCGGTCCATTCGTGAGGACGCAAAATCTTTTTCTCATTAAGGCGTTCTTGATTTACCAGTAAAACCAATGGATCTGCAGCGTAGGCATACCAGTGTCCAGTGGTGTCAAAAAACTCAGGGCGCACGTACTGTTCTGTTGAAGAAACTTCAAACGGTTGACAATATGCGGAAGTCTCAAAATTTTGCATAAGAGCTTCGCTTGCCAAGAAAATGACATCGGGTTTCTCAAAACCCCAATCAGTACCAGATTTGATATCAGAAGTTTCAGACTCCGAACTCTTACCAGAAGTATATGTTTGCTGAATAAACTCCTGAATTTCTTCCTCCGTTGCCTCACCCACCGTAATAGGCATAGAAAACATTCTTGAATATGTTTCTACCAGGGGCTTTACCGCTTCTTTGGAAGTACATAAAAGATTGAGGGAGCCCTCTCGTTGCGCAAGTTGAATAAGCGCTCGAGCATAGCCTGGAACTTTTGAATTAAGCTGTGGAGGAAGAAGCTCCTGCTGAACATAAGAAATTCCTGGACTCAAAACGTTTGCTACCGTAGCTATTACAGGTGCAGCAACCGCCGAGACAGCCAGGATAATAAATGAGGTTCTTGTAACAGAAGTGGCAGTTGGTGGAGTGATCTTCTCGTCAGGGTCTTTTGGTCCAAAAGTTTTATGCATCTTCTGGCGCAGACAATCTGGGATAAACTTCACACTACCTCCTTACCTGCTACATAATCCGTCTGGTCAAACAGATTTTATCCAAAAAAGGCTTTTAGTCCAATCAGGATAAGTACTATACCGCCCACCATCTCGGCACGGTCGCCCAGAAGAGAACCAAGTTTTTTGCCAATGAACAGAGCAATGGTGCAGAGAATTGCGGTAATAATGCCAAAGAGCGCCGAGGCAACCAAAATGTCTACACTATGTGCCCTAAAACTTACCCCAACAGCAAATGCGTCGATTGCTGTAGCAACAGCTTGAAAGAGCAGCTTTCCATAAGAGAGCGTCGTAGCACTTTGCTGAGCTTCTTCCTCATCTTCTTCAGAAGCGTCTTCTTTGAGCGCCTTATAGCCGCTGTACAGCATGTTTGAACCAATGAAGCCAAGAATAACCAACGAGACAATACCTGCGTACTTCTCAATCAACTCTGCTGCAATGCCACCAACAAAATAACCGGCAAGAGGCATACCAAACTGAAAGAGACCAAAGAAAAGAGGCATACGCATAAGGCGAGAAAACCTGTGGTCATCAAAGGCAAAGGTGTTAGAGATAGTGACAGAGAACGCATCTGTTGCAAGCGCCACACCCAGCATTAAAATTTCAAGTAGACCCATGTGTCAGTTCCCAGGTATCATTAAATCTTGTAACACGAAGGAGAAATTTTAACGCCTGTAAGCTGTTTTAGGCTACTCTTATATTGAAAAACTACGAGGAGTCTTATGCCTGCTTTAATAACTCACTATCTGTTTGGCGCAGAGGTGGTTCATGATTTACCGCAAGAACTTGTTGCAACTGATGCAGAGGTCAATGCATTCCTGCTTGGAAACCAGGGTCCTGATCCCTTCCTAGCACGTCATCTTGCCTGGCCAAACCACTCGCTTGCCTGCAATAGACTACATCGTCGTATGCATGCGGGTCATATTGTTGACGCGTTTTTATCCATTCGCGATGGGGTTTCTCGCCTCCCGCAGAGCGACATGCCAGCTGGTCGTGCGTTTGCACTTGGCCTCTTAGCACACTACGCACTAGATAGGATTGTCCATCCGTTTGTGTATTCCCAGCAAGATGCGCTGATTGAGGCGGAACCATCTCTCAAAAATGCCTACAGAGAGCTCCATCCTATTATCGAAACGGATTTGGATTCATATCTTCTTTGGCACATGCGCCACACTACCGTTGAGACGTTTCCACCAGCTGAGGTGCTTGAAGCCATTGAATCCACCAAACACGTTGGTGGCGCGCTTTTCTCGCAAGTAGCGCTTCAGGTCTTTGACCTTAATGTTGGCGTTGGTGAGTACGAGAAAGCCCTCCAGGACTACGCTCGCATTTACCACACGGTAGAGCGCACTGATCCTAAATACACTACCAAGCTTCCTGACGTTTTATACAAGACCGAGAAGTTCATGCGTCCTTCAAACAATTCGTACGTTGCCGCAATGGCTCACCGTATTGTTATGACTGAGGACTTCCCTACCGCTAATCTCAAGCGTCTTCCTTGGAAAGAGCCTTACACAGGAGAAATTAAGACTGAAAGTATTCTTGATCTTATGGATGAAGCTCGTGAGTTCTACAAAGAGCTTGTTCAGGCAACTATCTTAGGTCAAAGAATCACCTTGGAAGAACTGGTCGACGGTATCAATTACATGGGCAAACCCGTTGTAGAAATGGTTGATGACGAGGACTAACTCGCGGCAAAATACAAATGCGTTGAGCATTCAAACACGTAAGAGAAAAGCGGCTACTTGAATAGCCGCTTTTTTACTAACGCTTATCTGCAAACTGATGCATGCTGTAGAGGGCGATTTTACAGAAGTGCTTCTTCCCATGCAGGCTCTTTAAATCCAAGAAGAATAGTATTGCCTGCAACAACCAAGGGGCGCTTGACCAGCATACCCGTGGTAGCAAGCAAATTATAGGCGTCACTATCGCTCATACCTGCATCAAGCTGCTCCTTGATGTTATTATCGCGATATACCATACCTGAAGTGTTGAAGAACTTTCTGATAGAAAGACCGCTCAGTTTGTGCCACTCAGCAAGCTCTTCTGCAGTTGGATTTTCTTCTTTAATATCGCGCAGTGTATAAGAAACACCATGATCATCAAGCCATTTGAGGGCTCTCTTACACGTAGTGCAGCGAGAATAACAAAGAACCAAAATGTTTTTATCTGCCATAGCTTTTCCTTTTGGATAGATTATCGATTGCATAAACGCAAACTATTTTGAGTAGAAAGCAATCCTAAAATCAATATTCCTAGGGATATGCCATAGAGCATACCAACAAATAGATCATTAACGTTTGATGCCACACTCAGGATGATTGCTAAAATCAAACATCATTCCAAGAGAAACATACTTGTTTTTTATAAGTTTCATTTTGTCGCCTCCTTTTTACTGATAGTAACAAGGCATTATAAATCACCACTTTGTTACTGAACATGCACATTTATGCAGGTACCTGTCCTGTTTCAAGAATTTGCTGAAGTGCAGCCTCATCAAGTACAGGAACACCCAAGCTCTCAGCCTTAGTAAGCTTAGACCCCGCGGCTTCTCCTGCTACTACAAAGCTAGTCTTTTTAGATACAGAGCCGGAAACCTTTGCTCCCATAGCTTTGAGCTGGGCACCAGCCTCATCACGTGTGAAGTGTTCAAGAGTTCCCGTTAAAACAAACGTAAGCCCAGCAAGAGTCTGAGGAAGCTCATTTTCTGACTTCTCTTCTTCAAGCACTACACCTGCCTGACGAAGACGCTCAATAACGGCAACATTTTCTGGTATCGAGAAGAACTCGTGTACAGATTCTGCAATCTTAGGACCAATGCTTGGGATTTCAGCGATCTTCTCGACAGGTGCTGTAGCAAGAGCCTGGATAGAGCCAAACTCCTGAGCAAGCAGCTCTGCGACGTTAGCACCAACGTGCCTCATGCCAATACCAAAGAGCGCGCGTCCAAGACCTCGCGTCTTTGATTCCTCAACCTTTGCCATAACCTTCTTAGCAATAGTGTGACCCACAGGAATACTATCGCCAGAAAGGTGATCTGCAGTATCAGTATCGTAAACACGACCTGTAGGCATGCTTGCCAGCGTTTCTTCAGTGAGTTTGTCGTAGAAGTCGGCTACGTCAGAGAGGACGCCCTCTTCAACCATACGATTAATAAGCTCGTCACCAAGGCCGTCAATGTCCATGGCCTTACGGCTGCCCCAGTGAATCAGGCGCTCAACTGCCTGAGCAGGACAATCAATAGAGACGCAGCGGAAGGCCACTTCTCCTTCTTCCTGAATAACAGGGCTGCCACAACTTGGACAGGTAGTTGGCATCTGGAACTCAACAGCATCTGCAGGTCGAAGACTCAAAACTGGTCCAACGACCTCTGGAATAACATCTCCTGCCTTGTGGACAATGATGGTGTCGCCCTCGCGCACAGTTTTACGACGAATCTCATCAAGGTTGTGGAGGGTTGCGCGCGCAATGGTAGAACCCGCAACAGTAACGGGATCAAACTCAGCAACAGGAGTAAGCACGCCCGTACGACCAACCTGAATACGAATTTCTCGCAAAACGGTCTGCTTTTCCTCTGGTGGGAACTTAAATGCAATAGCCCAACGAGGAGCGCGAGAAGTAAATCCTAGAGCTTCCTGGCTGGCAAAAGAGTCAACCTTTACCACCACGCCATCAATGTCGTAGTTAAGGTCTCCTCGCTGCTCAAGAGCTTGCGCACAAAAATCGTGAACTTCCTGAGCGCTCAAGCAACGACGAGCATGAGGATTAACATTAAAGCCGCAGCTACGAAGCCAGTTTAAGAACTCCCACTGACTGTGAACGTCAAGAGGACCCTCATCGGCCACTGCGTAGATAAAGGTCTCGAGGTCTCGATGAGCGGTAATCTTTGGATCCTTCTGACGCAAAGATCCAGCGGCCGCATTTCTTGGGTTAGCAAAAGGCTGTTTACCTGCAGCATCCGCATCTTCATTCAAACGAATAAAGGAATGCTTTGGCATATAGACCTCACCACGCACCTCAATGCTCTGGTTAAGACCCCTATTTTCAACCTGCTCAAGTCCAGCTAGTGCAAGTTCTCGTGGAACGTCAGAGATAGTCAAAACGTTTGCCGTAACGTTTTCTCCCGTGCTACCGTCACCTCGTGTAGCAGCGCGTACAAATTGTCCGTCACGATACGTGAGCGCAACACCTAAGCCGTCAATCTTAAGCTCGCAGGTATATGCCACAGGGTTTGTAGGTGACGCGCCAAGAGCCTCATCAGTTCTGGAAAGCCATGCATCCAGCTCTTCTAAGTTCATGGCATCGTCCATGGAATACATACGAGCAGCATGCTGGACAGGCTCAAACTGCTCAGAAACGTAACCACCTACGCGCTGGGTATAGCTATCCTCAGTAATAAGCTCTGGATATGCTGCTTCAAGCTGCTGAAGCTCAATAAGAAGGCGGTCAAACTCAGCGTCAGTAAGCTCTGGATTATCAAGGGCATAGTAGGCATATGCCGCATGGTTCAAGATTCTATTGAGCTCTGCCGCACGAGCAATATCTTTTGGCGAAAGTGCTGCCATTACAACTCCAAACATAAAAACGTAGGTGCAAGAAATCTTGCACCTACCAGGTATTTATTTGCGTCCTCTTAAGGTTCTACCAAGGGCCTTAAGGGCTTCTCGCTTGCGCTGCCATATGGTGCAATGGGGTCAATAATCTTGCGCAGAGGGCTTGCATCAGAAAGCGCACGCTCGTGGAACTCCGTGACATCTGCATCATTTCTGGCGCCTGGCACCATGTCCTGAATAATGACCTCATAGAACGGGGTATTACGCGCGTACTTCCAGAAATAGGAAGCCATGTCGCAGCTGGCGTTCTGCCAAGGCTTAATAGCACCGGCAAAGTGAACAATCTTTGGTGAGCGGCGGGCTGCTTGATAATCATCAAAAACGCTGTTTGGTGCCATTGGATAGAGTTTCTCGGCACGACCAAAGATATTATGCGTAACGTTCCAGTCAGCTGGTAGATAGACAACACGACCCTGGCACTCGCTATTCAAATATCTTGATCGTTGTAGATAAAGATCGGATTGGTTGCAATACGTAACCACTCCGGAACAGTGTGATAACGGCGCAGCTCAGCGGTATTGAAGACCATAACTCCCGCCTGGAAGTAAGCATAAGGATTCTTAAGATTAAGCACGTCAAGACTGTACTTCATGCGGTCTCCGCCGCGAATGTTAAGGTTTGCCAGATAGTCAATATCAAGCGTTGCCGCAATAAGATTATTGCCCATTCTTACGTCATACAGTTCTGCGACATTACCGTTAACCACAAGGTCAGAGTCAAGATAGACAACCTTATCGTAAGCAGAAAGAATGTCTTGAGCCAAGAAGCGGAAGTACGTTTCAACACTAATATGAGCGTTATTAGTGTCTAGCTTGTAGTCTTTGACCATGCGCCACACGTTATAGAACGTAATACGAGCATTCTTATAATGCGAGAAGTGCTTCCTTAACCAGCTCCTGCTTTGATCCGCCAATATTGGTGTTAAGGACAACAACATCGTAGAAACGGTTAGGATCGGCGTTTTCAAGCATTGAGCCCATAGCGCAGGTAAGAATTGGAACATAGTTGTTGTCTGCTGCAAAAACAACAGGAACAACGTTCTGGCTTGCAATCTCAGGCTTCTCTTCAAAGAGAGGAATAAACTTCTGACGAGGCTCTGGATTAGTAAAGTGAATGCATTGCAGCTCTTTTACCTTCCAGTTTTTGCCCTCTGTACGCAGCATATGCATACGCCAGATATTAAAGAGGCGCTCAGTCAGATGACCTGGGGTTCTTAGGGCCTCTTTGCTATAGGTAGACATATCAGTACGGGCAGTCCACTCGTCAACAAGTGGGAACACCCATGCTGCATAGCGATCAAAGAGCTCTTTACGCATGATATACATGTTGCAGAAGCACTGCTGATGACCGTTGAGAAAAGCGGTTACGTCCTCTGCATACTCTGGATGACGCTCAACAATAAGTGCAGCCATAGTATCCATATCCTTTGGATGGAGTAGCGGAGCGGAATGGTACTGCTCAAGAGGTGTATTAGCGCTTCCAGGGAATTTGCTAATATCCTTTACCCCAGTGGTAATGAGGTCATAGCCCTCAATGCATTGAGCGATGGTCTGATCATCAAGACCATATTTCTTGATAGCATCCTCATCAATGAAGTCATCCATAACCTCACCAAACGGATTTTCTGGATAAACCGTATCGGTAAAGTTGAAGTAGCGACGATAATGACCAAAGCCAACATAGCGAGCATTGGTGATGTTCTTCCATGCCCAATACTGTGTAGTCATCTCACAGTACATGGGGTTTTTCTCGGTAATGTTATCGCCCTCATCATCATGGAGCATATACGTAAAGCGATTGGTCTTCTGGCCTGGTCCTACCTGGATAGGCTGAAGGTAATTACTTGCGGGAACATCAACATCTTTATGAGAAGTAATCAGAATGCGAATAGGCTGCTGCTCAAACATCTTTACCATGTGCTTTCTCTCTAGATACTCCATGTGCTCATCGGCAATCTGTTTCATGCGAACTGCCCTATCAAACGACAGTCCCTCATCCTGATTCATCAGATCTGCATACTTCTTTGCATACTTTCTAAAGCGATATGCATCGCTGTCTTCTGGAAGCTCAGTACCAGTGGCAATGGCCTCGTATGCCTCATCTCTTACAAAGCGATAGAGCTCTCGAGCAGCTGCTGATGGTCCAAAAAGAATGGCAAACGGCTCAAGAGCTGCCTCTTGATCTTCAGGAGCAAGACGGAATCTCCACTCAGCACTCAGAAGCTCCAACAGTCTGTGCTTCATTCCCTTAAAGGAGTTGAGATGCGCAATGTTATCTGATTTGCCAATATAAAGTTCTACCTGGTCAATGTTGTCCAAGAACTGATAGCAGAACTCTCCAAATTTATCTAAAGAAATACGAGAAGCGCCAGTTACGCCAATACCATAGTGGTACAAAAAGCCTCTGCAAGACTCAAAGCCATCAGCGGTCTGAGCCTTATCTGCCAGGATAAATACCTCATAGGCATCTTCTGCTCTTACCAGGCGCTCCGAAGTCATCTCTGCAAAGGCAGAGCGGAAAAGTTCTCCACGATACAAGCGTTGTGTAGCTCGCCAATCAAGCTTCTGTCCATAGCCTTCATCATAAATAATGCGAAGGATATCGTCACCCTGAGTAAAGTCTGATTGTTGGTTAATGTAGCTCTCAAATGACTTTGCATCAGTTGGGTCAACGCCATTTTCTGGAATAACAGTAATGCCAAGGTGGAGAATATCAACAGGGTTCTGATCAATACGAGCAACTACCTGCTCAAGAAAATCAGGAGTAACCTCATCATCACCGTCTAGGCAAAAGACCCACTCACCTTTTGTATGAGCTGCAGCAGTTTTACGTGCAAGATGAAGGCCCTGGTTAGTCGGGTGAGTAATAACCTTGAACCTTGAGTCATCCCCTACTGCTTCTACGATTTTCTCTGGAGTGGAATCTGTTGAGGCGTCATCAACAATAATTGCTTCAAAATCACCAAACGTCTGATTCTTTACACTTTGAATACAACGCCCAATGTATGATTCGATGTTGTATGCAGGAATTACAAAAGAAACCTTAGGCATACCAACTCCTTATAAATAAGCAATCTCAACTATCTTCTATCTTATCTAAAATATGCTTCTCTTGGGCGGGCAAAAGATGCCTACTCGACGCTCTTCAGGCTCTCAACCATATCAATATTTTTGAGCTTAGGTCGCATGGCAACATATACCAACAGCGAGAAGACAAGCGTAAGTCCAAAGGCAAACCAATAACTTGGTGCATGGATAGCTCGACCAAACATAACAAGGTCAATCTCGGCAGTTTGAACTACAAATCCCTCAAGGTATGTTCCTAGAACAAGTCCAAAAAACGCTCCAAAGACGGCTAATAATGCAATTTCTCTAAAGACGTAAGCATCAACCTCGTGTCGCGTAAATCCAAGTACTTTGAGGCTGGCAATCTCTCTAATGCGCTCTTCAATATTGATATTAGTGAGGTTATACAGAACGATAAATGCCAGCAGAGCTGCAGCCACAATAAGAATAGCTACAACACGGTTAACTACGGCAAGTGATTCTCTATAGGTGCGGATAGCTTCATTGACGTCATCAACAGTTGCAACTCCTGTCTGGTTAATAAGCTTTTCTCCAAATGCATCTCTCGTTGCTTGATCTTCGGGAAGCGTTGCATACCAGCCGTCCGCTGCTTGATCTTGAATACCTAGAGAATGCCATGCTGAAGGTCCCAGATACAGATACGACCCAACGTAATTCTCGGCAACTCCTGTAACAGTAAGCGTACTTGGCTCGCCAGAAGCGTTTCCGATTCTGTCTTGAGCATAGACCTGAATAGTATCTCCCACGCCTACCCCAAGCCGTTTTGCAAGCTTTTCTGTAATTACAACCGAATCTTCTCCAAGCTCTATTGTTTGACCAGAAAGACGATTGCGCAGGGTAGCTAAACCCGTGAGGTCTTGAAGAGAATCACTGGTCATAATAGTTGTTCTTGTCAGTGAGCCTGCCTTTTGTGTAGAAGACTCAAGAAGAACGTTTTCTCTGGTTATGCGGCGGATATTTGTAGCGCCCACCTGATTAAGCTCTGCATTAATCTGATTTGCTTCTTCCTCAGAAACATCAGAAGTCATTCCCACTATGTAGTCATAATGCGAAATAGCTGGCCATTGGTTATCAATGATGTCGCTAATGGAATCTCTAAGACCAAAAGCCACCAATAAAAGCGCAGTACATCCAGCAATTCCTACCAGCGTCATAATCAAGCGTCGCTTATAGCGGACAAGGTTTCTGATTGTAACTTTCCACGAGAAAGACAATCTGGACCATAGAGGCTCAACGCGCTCAAGCAAAATCTTTGAGCCCGCTTTTGGAGCTTTTGGAAGCATGAGGCTAGATGGTTCTTCTTTCAATGAGGATAAAACAGCAGCCATAGTTGAAAGAAGCGTGATGCCTATACCGGAAAGTCCAGAGAGGAGCGCACTATCAAGCTGAATAGGATAAGGAGCTCCCCCATTTGGGATGGTATAAATTGACCCGTATGCAGAGATAATAACGCCTGGCAACACTTGACTTAAACATGCTATGCCAATAACGGCACCCAAAAGTGAGGCGAGCAAGGCATATAACAGGTACTTTGCCGCAATCTGAGCAGTTGAATAACCAAGCGCCTTATGAACACCAATAAGCGTACGCTCTTCAGAAACCATACGCGTCATACTGGTAAGTGAAACCAGAGCTGCAACCAAGAAAAACATCAGCGGGAATACATTAGCAATATCATTGATACGCTCAGAGTCTGCTTGATAAGCTGCAACACCAATTTCTTTTGTGCGATCAAGTACATACACATCAGGCTCTTTAAGCTCATCAATCTTCTTCTGAGCTTCATCAAGCTCTTTCTGACCGTCAGCAAGTTGTTTCTCAACCTCAGTGCGCTGCTCCTCAAGACTCTGTCTTCCCTCATTAGTCTGAGCTTCTGCACTTTGGAGGGCTGTTTGCCCTGCGCTCAGGCGACTAAGTGACGCAGCAAGTTTTTCTTGAGCCGCAGCTAACTGATCTGCAGTAGCACTTCTCGCCTCACTCAAATCCCGACGCGCCTGAGCCACTTGTGACTCTGCCTCATGTAGTTGAGCTGTGCGCTGATCAAGCTCTTCCCTCGCAGCCGCAAGAGTCTGCTGCTGGGTAGCCAATTCTGTCTCTGCAGCCGTAATCTGTGCTTGTGCGGCGAGAAGGACGTCTACTTGCGTAGTTGGCAGACCTAAAGCACTGAGCTGTTGCCGCGCTTCTTCAAGACTCGAAGCGGTGATGCCTTGCGCAGCAAGCCCCGCAAGATACGCATCTCTACCCGATTCAAACGCGCTCTTTTGCTGCGTAAACGTTGCTTGTCCTGCATTGAAAGCAGCAAGGCCAGCTTGATACTGAGCCTCTCCTGCACTGAGCTCAGCTGTACCCTGAGCTATTTGAGCCTCTGAGGCAGTAATCTGAGCTTCCGCTTGTGCAAATTGCCGCTCAGCACTGTAGCGAGAAGCTGTAAGCTGCTGACGTCCCGCATCATATTGACGCTGACCATCATCCAGCTTTTGCTGCTGAGCGGAAATTTGTGCCTCCGCATCATCAAGCTTCTTCTGAGCATCCCCTAGTTTATCCGCGGCCTCTTGTCTTGATTGCTCCAGCTTTTGACGAGCCTCATCAACCTGAGTTTGAGCGTCATCTTTGAGCTCTTGCAAACGAAGAGCAGCAAGCGACGGATTCATCTGTGTAATGCGTTCTGCAACGCTATCAACAGCGCTCTGATACGCCGATGAGCCGCTCTTATACCTGGTAGCACCCTGAACTGTCACATACACTTCGGTATAAGGGTCATCATCTGCAAAAGCATCTTCAGTGACATACACAAATTGCTGCACAATGCCATTGCCTAACGATGTAGTACCAAAATTGCTGACATACGGATACGTTGGCGCATTTACAAAACCAACAACCGTGTACGAGCCGCCCTTTAAATGAACGCCGTTTGAAGTATCTGGTAGCTCAATCTGTTGACCAAGACTGATATCAGCACGTTTCTTGGGATCTGCGCTCATCACGCACTCGTAAGGTCCTTGAGGAAGTCTTCCTTCAACCACTATTGGCTGGTTAAGCTCACCGGGTCTAAAAGAACTCACACGAGCAGTAGATTGCGACGACGTCAGTGTAGCCATAATGTCTACCGTACGAGAAGGCATAACCGCTTCAACACCCTCAACTGACGCCAGGGCGGAAACGTCCTTCTCGCTTAATCCAAGCGTTGAGATGACGCGAAGGTCATAGAGGTGCTGGTTTTCGTAAAACGTATGAGCCGCTTCTTGCATGTCAGGGCTGGCCATTTTGAGGCCTGCAAAGAAGCCGCAGCCTAAAGCAACAATTCCTGCAATTGCAAGAAATCTGGCGAGAGACTCTTTGATGGTCCGAGTAATCTCGGTAAAAAGAGCGTGTGGCATAACTACCACTCGACAGTAAGCGCGTCAGCTGGGTGCTTATTAATTTCTACCGATTGAGCCTGGCCTTCTTTAACGTGGATAACCCTATCGGCAATTTGAGTGAATGCAAAGTTATGCGTGACAATAGCCACGGTCTTATGCTGCTTCTTGCACATATCCTGCAAGAGCTTAAGAATTTGCTTTCCTGTTTTATAATCCAGCGCACCCGTTGGCTCATCGCAAAGCAAAAGGCGTGGGTTTTTTGCCAGAGCACGCGCAATAGAAACGCGCTGCTGTTCTCCACCAGAGAGTTGAGCTGGGAAGTTATCCATACGGTGCTCAAGACCAACAGCGCGTAGCGCATCTTCTGGCTGCATGGGGTCAAGGCAAATCTGAGATGCAAGCTCAACGTTCTCTTTTGCGGTGAGATTAGGAACTAGATTGTAAAACTGGAAAACAAAGCCAATATCATGACGGCGGTAAAGCGTTCTTTCTTTCTGAAAGACCGCCAATTTCTTTTCCATCTAAATAAATAGACCCGGAGGTACAGGTATCCATACCTCCGAGCATATTTAAGACAGTTGTTTTACCGGCACCTGATGGGCCTACAATTACGCAAAGCTCTCCCTCTTCTATGGAGAAGTTCATGTCATGGACAGCGTTTACCTTGACTGAGCCCATGGTATACGTCTTTGTTACCTCTTTAAATTCAACAAAAGACATACGTTTCTCCTATGAGAAAAATTCTCCTGAACAAGAGGAGGTATGCGTGAGCAGCTACTCCTGTGGTGCCTCAGGCGCTGCTGGTGCCTCAGGTGCTGCTGGAGTTGCTGGTGCCTCAGGTGCGACAGTTGTGACAGTTGCTTCTGAAGCAGGTGCTGCTGTAGCCTCTGCAGTTACAGGAACTACAGGAGCAACCTCTGCGCCCTCAGTAGCAAGAGGCATTGGAGCAACAACAACCTCTTCCTCCTCAAGATCAGCCTGACGCTGGTCAAACTCTTTCTTAGCACGAACCCAAATGAGAAGCGCAAGAAGAGCGGTAAAGAGCAGGAAGGTAACAATCATGACGTTAAGAATAAGGGTGGTGAAGTTCACTGCCTGGCTGATAGAAATCATCACAGAGAGCTCTGTAAGTGCGGAAGTTAAACCAACTACAGAGAGAATGGAGAGACCCCACCTAAGACGAGGACGGAAGCCCCTCAGAAGACCTGAAACCGCAGCAAAAAGGTAGCACAGGAAAATAATGTAGGTAATACGTGCAAGCATCAGAGAGATAGGGCTTGTCTGACGAGTTGCAAAGTTAAATACGGTGTGGAAATAGCTGAGATACTGAACAGGTGCAACAAAATCAATGACAATAAAAATGAGAGCCACAATTGCTGGGATGGCAATTTTTGCTTTGGGGTTCATGAAACCTCCTCGATTTCTTTATACGACCTGTCTATTTTATCGTATAAACCTATGACCAGTGCGGTAAGTCATAAAAGTCTTTTATGTGCTCTTGAGCTTCTTGTTCTCTTTCTGCTAAAGCTTCTCTTAAACCCTTCAATGCATCAAAGGGCATGAATATTTTTGCCCTGTTTGCTCGTGACATGCGAGGATGTCCATAGTGCATCTGCGATGCAAACACCTCCTCTTTTGCACCATCTTCCGCTGGCGAGAAACCCTGTCTAGGCTTCATTGGTTTCTTCTCCACTACGGTGTCCTCCAATCTGAGCATTTCTCTGTCGAGCAGTTGCTTCGGGAAGTAGGTCCATAGCTTTGAGCAAAGAGTTCTTTCCAAACTTCTTCTTTATGGCGTTGATAGTGTCTTGGCGCTGGCGCTCTTTCTCTAAAACGGTATTGTCCTGGAAAAGCGTCGTCTGAATACCCGATCCCGTTTCTTCTTGAGTGTTTCCAAAGGTAAGGCCAACACGATGCACGCTTTCTGAAGGTATTACTCGTTCGTCAAAGAAAGACAAACCTCTGCCATAAGTTCATCTCTAGAGTTAGTAGGGTAAGAGAGCTTCTTAGTGCCACTACTGGAGGGAATATGTCTTCTCCAGCTTCTATAATCCCCTGTTTGCCTCAGCTCTTCCATCTGGCTCTCTGTTGCCGAGTAGCCAATATAGATACCAATAGAAGAGCAGACCAGCTTTTGCGTTACAAGCTCAAGCGTCAACGCTTCAACCATCTCTTTAAAGATAAGACGCGCACCTTCTGTATCTCTGTTGTGATCAAAGACCTGTGCTGTTGAAACTGAATGGCTTTGAGACTTATAGGACTTAATATCTGCAATGGTAGTTGGTTCAATGCCCCACGCATGATCAATAAGAATTTCTGCATCAACGCCAAATTCTTTATATAGAGGTTCTGTAGGAGCCATGGCAAGCTGCCCCATGGTGTGAATATTCATTGCCGCAAGACGCTTTTGAATACCTGCACCAATATGCCAAAAATCAGTCAAAGGTTTATGGTTCCAAAGTTTAAGTTTGTACGACTCTTCATCAAGCTCACCAAAGAAATTTGGGCTGTGCTTTGCCGTAATATCAAGCGCAATTTTTGCCAAGTACAAATTGGGGCCCAAACCACAAGTAGCAGGGATACCAGTGGTTTTTGCTACGTCTGCACGGATCTTCTCGCCTAGCTCTCTTGCTGTGCATCCGTAAAGCGATAAGTACGGTGTTACATCAATAAATGCCTCGTCAATGGAGTAAACGTGGATGTCTTCTGGGGCAATGTATTTGAGGTACACCGAATAAACGTCTGCAGAACGCTCCACATACAAAGCCATGCGAGGAGGTGCTACCTCGTAAGTAAGGTTTTTGGGAATCTCAAAAACGCGACAACGCCCAGGAACACCCAACGCACGAAGCGCCGGTGAAACCGCCAAACAGATTGTCTTTTCTGTCCTGGTAAGATCTGCCACAACAAGCTTAGCCTTCATGGGATCAAGGCCTCGCTCAACACACTCAACCGATGCGTAGAAACTCTTTAGGTCAATAACCAGGTACTGTTTTTGAGAAGGTGTCATGGCTTAGATAAGCACAATACCTTGAGAAACTTTTTCTGCCACGTCATTACCTACAAGATAACGGACAATCTCTAGGCCAAACTTAAGAGCGGTTCCTGCACCTTGGCTGGTAATGAAAGAACCATCAACACAAACCGCATCTTGCGAAAGATTGGCGCCATTCTCTGAGAGAAAATGCTGGAAACCTGGGTTGGAAGTGGCCTTCTTACCCGTAAGCAATCCGCGCTTTGCATAAATAGAAGGAGCTGCACAAATTGCGGCAAGTGCACGTCCATCTGCTGCAAACGCATCAACTGCCTGCATAAGTGGCTCACAAGCCTCAAGATTAGTGGTTCCGGGAAGACCGCCAGGAAGCACCAACATGCTGTAATCATCAAACGAGACCTGACTGAGCAGCTTGTCTGTTAAAAAAGTAACCTGGTGAGAAGAAGTCACGCTCAAAGAATCAGATATAGACACTTTGTCACAGGGAATACCTGCACGATACAGGACGTCAACAACGCTCAGTCCCTCAATCTCTTCACAACCATCAGCAAAAAAGACAGCAACGCGCTTGTCAGTACATGGTGTAAACATCTGACTCCCTTCTCGACTAAAACTAGTACAAGTGTACGCCTTTTTACACAAAAAAGGACACTCAAGTTTGTGCTTGAGTGTCCAAAATTTTACCCAGTTAAACTGTTACAGAAAGTACCCGTCAAGCCCCCTATAGCCTGGCGAGAAACCCTACTCCTCGTTAATGCCCTCGTTAATAGCCTGAGCGATAGCTTCCTGATCATTAGAGCCACGAAGCAGAGACTTAAACTCATCTCTCATCAGAAGAACAGCGGTCTTAGAAAGAAGCTTGATGTGAGTGGTGCCAGCCTCTCCATCTGGGACAAGCAGTGCAATAGCAACATCAACGGGCTTCTCGTCAAAAGAAGGCCACTCAAGAGGGGTGCTGTTCTTGAAGACAAAGACAGCTGCGTCCTTGATAGCCGCGTCTTTTGCGTGAGGAACTGCAAAGCCGTCAGTCATGCCGGTCTCGCCCATTTCCTCACGAGCCAAAAAAGCATTGTAAACAGCGTCTGCATCGTCAGTTACGCCAGCTTCCAATGATTTATCGGCAATAAAACGCAGGACATCATTACGGCTCGCTGCGTTCTGGTTTACAAAAACATTGTCTGCCTTAACAAAACCGCTCATGAATCTTCCTTCCGTATGTTTGAGCTTTGTGGCTCAGTAACTTCGTATGTAGTAATAATACCCGCAATGAAACAAAATTTGCCTTGAAAAACTTTACTTTAGAGCCATCCTCAGAATCTGTTGAACATCTGCTGTTTTAAGTTGCATAAAGTTACCCGCATGGTCTCCACCGCGAGCGTCAATAGTGCCTTCTGCCATCTGGAGAATGTCCTCTTCCGAAGGGTCTACTCCAAGCTCGGCAAGGGAGGTTGGCATACCAATTGCATGACACCACTGATTCCACACTTCGATTCCTGCAAGTCCTGTAGCGGTTGGGTTGTGGAAGTTGTTTTGAACTCCAAAAACGTTAACCGCAAACTGCGCAAAAGCGCTCTGGATCTTGGCTCATAACGTACTTTGGCCCAACTTGCCCAAATAGCCGTAAGACCAGCACCGTGAGCTACGTCATACTTTTGCGCTCAGCTCATGCTCGATTGCATGAGAAGCAAAATCGCTTACGCGACCAGTTCCAGTAAGTCCGCAGTGAGAAAGCGACGAGGCCCAGAGCAAATCTGCTCGTGCAGCGTAGTTCTCTGGCTCTTTGACGGCAACCAGAACAGCTTCTTTTACGGTACGCAGGAGTCCCTCGGCAAGCTCGTCGGTGAGTGCCACGTCCTTCTCGAGCGTAAAGTAGCGCTCCATAGTGTGCATCATGATATCTGCGCCTGTTGATGCCGTCTGATAAGCGCTCACAGAGTAAGTGAGCTCTGGATTCATGATGGCAAAGCAAGGACGACCACTCTGATGATGATAAGAACGTTTAAGCACACGTCCATCGGCCAGCGTAATGTTCATGACAGAAGAATCTGAGGTCTCAGAGCCAGTTCCTGCGATAGTAGAAATGACGCCAAGAGGAACTGCCTTTGAAACACTAACCTTATGCAAATAGAGGTCTTCAAGAGAAACATCATTGGCTAAGCCGTATGCAATTGCCTTAGCAGAATCCATGACAGATCCGCCACCGATAGCCAAATGAAGTCAACACCCTCGCGTTTACCCAGCTCTACAGCTTCTTCTGCAAGCTCTAAACGAGGGTTAGGAACAACTCCACCACAATCAACATACGTAATTTCAGCATCGCTTAAAAGCTGGTGAATCTGGTCAAGCAAGCCGCTCTTTACCACATGATTGCCACCAAAATGCACTAGCACCTTGCTACCTCCGTGAGCAGAGACAAGCTCTGCCGCACGAAGCTGAGTATCTTTTCCAAAAACCACCTGAGTAGGTACAACGTACTCAAAATTAACCATAACTAAAGACCTTTCTTACCTACTCGAGCAACATCTTAAGCGCGAGGCTCTTCTCCCCACCAGAACGTTGCAACAGTTCCAGGACCAGTATGAACGCCAATTGTTGCACCAATAGTAAAGATGTTGATATCGCCTGTCTGAGGAAGCTTCTCTTTAATAAGCTCTTTAACAGCCTGAGCATCAGAAGCGCACTCGGAGTTAGAGATAAACACCTTACGCGCGTAAGCATTTCCCTGCTCAGCGGTTTGAGTCATAATCTCAACAACGCGAGCAGTTGCCTTCTTTTTGCCACGTGCCTTCTCTTTAACAGCCAAAGAGCCGTCGGCCTCGACATCCATAACAGGACAAATGTTAAGCATGCCGCCAAGCAGGCCAGCTGTCTTAGAAATGCGACCGCCGCGAACAAAGAAGGTCAAATCTGTAGAGAAGAACCAGCCATACACACGATGACGTGCTTCTTTAGCCCATGCAACTGCCTCGTCAAAAGACAGGCCTTCATCGCGTTTATCGGCAAGACCATCTACCAAGAGACCATAACCAGAAGATGCCTGCAGAGAGTCAACAACCTCAATCTTTCTGTCAGGGAACTCCTGCTCAATCTCTACCTTTGCCTGGCAAGCAGACTCGTATGTTCCAGAAACGCCTGAGCTCAACGAAACATGAAGAACGTCTTTGCCCTCCTCCAGGAAAGGACGCCAAAAGGCCATGTACTCACCAATTGATACCTGTGAAGTGCGGCACTCAGCACCTGCAAGCATCTTTTTATAGAGATCAGCTGGTGCATTAGTGCGACCAAAGTCATCCTTGCACTGAATACCGTCAAGCTCGTAGTTGAAATATACGTATTTCACATCACGTGACTGAAGGTACTTCTCACTTACATCGGCCGTAGAACAACAGGTCAAAACGTAGTTGGACATACAAGTCTCCTTGAAATATCTTCTTGCATAAAACAATCGCACACACTTATTTTTCTTTCAGATGTGAGTATACTTCTAATCTCATTTTTATGCTGCTTGTGGGGCCCTTCAAGTGCAAAATCACGTATACTTGCACGCGTTTGATTTTTCTCAGAACACTACCTATACCTTAACTTTTATCTTCGACGGGAATGGATAGCGCGTGGCATTATCAGATCTTTCTACTAGAAACTCTTCCAGACTCACACTAGATACTTCTTCTGCGCTTGTATGGAAGTTTGCTCTTCTTGTCTGCGCACTTATCTGGGGCGGGTCATTTGTCGTTATCAAAGATGCAATTAGTTACATCTCGGCAGCTTGGCTTATGACCTTACGTTTTGTCTTTTGCTGTAGGTATTGTTGCCATTATCTTTAGAAAAAAATCTCAAAGAGCACTTGGATACCACACATATCAAATACGGCGTGCTTTTTAGGCGTTCTTAACGGTTTAGGATATCTCTTCCAAAATGGAGCTCTTGCTTATACCACTGCAGGTAAAGCCGCCTTTTATTGCATCAATTTATTGCGCGATGATTCCGTTTGTAAACTGGCTTATCGCAAAGAAAAAACCTCATGGAACCAGTATTTTTGCAGCTTTTTTATGCGTAGCTGGTATTGGTCTTATCTCACTGGGCACTGATTTTTCGTTCTCGTTTGGCTTGGGCGAGCAGATGACATTGCTCTCAGCTATTATTTTTGCCTTTGACTTTGTCCTTATTGCCGAGCTTGCTCACAAATACGACATCATCACGCTTACGGTGGTGCAGCTTGGTGTGAGCGCCCTTCCCTGCCTTGCCTACGCGCTTTGCTTTGAAACGGTTCCCAATTTTGCGGCACTGCCCACAAATGCCTGGGTTGCTCTCGCCTACATCACTCTTATTGCAACCGCTCTAACCGGTGTTTTACAGAACCGTGCACAGAAGTCAGTTGCTCCTGTTCAGGCCTCACTAATTATCTCCCTGGACAGTATTTTTGCAGCAGTTTTTGGCGTTATCTTCCTTGCCGAAGTTATTACCCCTACGATTTTCCTGGGCTTCATTGTTATCTTTGTGGCAATCTTTATCAGTGAGCTTGGCGAGAAACCCGCGGAACCCCAAACTTCTTCAGAAAACTAAAGCTCTCTATACAACACGACCCTAAACAAAAAGCCTGCATACGCGGGCTTTTTTGCGTTTTGGAGCTCTTACATCTCACGAGAGCTCATCATAGGCCCATCGGACCAAAGTGTAATCTCTCCTGAAGCAAGCGTTTTAGGAACATCAATAAGACGCTGGTTGGAGGAGCCTCTAAAACGTAAGGTAATATCGTGGAGACTCTGAACCCATGGACCGTCCACCAGTACATCAATACAAGACAGAATGCGGTCAGTGTACTCTGTGTGCCACTTTCCCTCGGTCAGCTGATCCCAGGTGTGTCCTGAATACATCCAAATGCTCTTTTGTGGGTAGGTAGCTCTGACCTTCTCGACAAACTCAACAAGACCTTCTTGGTTTTCTGGCTCAAAAGGCTCTCCACCAAGGATGGAAAGACCGTTGATATAGACAGGTGCAAGAGAGTCAATAATCTCTTGCTCAACTTCTGGAGTAAACTCTCCGCCGCTCTTGAAGTCCCACGCCTCGTAATTAAAGCAGCCTTCACAGTGCAGACGGCAGCCCGAAACAAACAGAGTTGTTCTTACGCCAACACCATTTGCAATATCTGAAAACTTAATATTTGAATAGTTCATACATAACCTTTGATGGGTAACTTCCACATATTTTGGATGTTACCTGATAGAGATAATAAAAACGAGCAGAAGGGCCAAGGCGCTCTTCTGCTCGTTTGTCTAGTACATAAATCTTAGAGGTGAAGGACGCGGTCCTTAATCTCCTGGGTACGGCCCTGGTTCCAGAACTGAGTACCAATGTAGCCGCAGGTACGACGAGCAACATTCATCTTGGTCTGGTCACGGTTGCCGCAGTGTGGGCACTCCCAAACCAGCTTACCGTCCTCCTCGACAATCTGAATCTCACCGTCATAACCGCACTCCTGGCAGAAGTCAGACTTGGTGTTGAGCTCTGCATACATGATGTGGTCATAGATGAACTGCATGACGCTGAGAACAGCCTCGATGTTGTCCTGCATGTTAGGAACCTCAACGTAAGAGATTGCTCCACCTGGGGAAAGACGCTGGAACTCAGACTCAAACTGGAGCTTCTGGAATGCGTCAATCTCTTCTGCAACGTGGACGTGGTAGCTGTTGGTGATGTAGCCCTTGTCGGTAATGCCTGGGATAACACCAAAGCGACGCTGAAGTGCCTTAGCAAACTTGTAGGTGGTGGACTCAAGAGGAGTTCCGTAGAGGGAGTAATCGATATCCTCTGCTTCCTTCCACTCGGTGCACTTATCGTTCATGTGCTGCATAACCTGGAGTGCAAATGGAGTTGCCTCTTTGTCAGTGTGGCTGTGACCAGTCATAGCCTTAACGCACTCGTACAGACCTGCATAACCAAGGGAAATGGTGGAGTATCCGCCGTAGAGCAGTGGATCGATAACCTCGCCCTTGTCCAGACGAGCAAGTGCGCCGTACTGCCAAAGAATAGGAGCAGCATCAGACAGGGTGCCCTTCAAGCGATCGTGGCGAGCACGAAGTGCGCGGTGGCAAGCTCAAGACGCTCATCAAAGATCTTCCAGAACTTATCCATATCGCGACCAGCAGAAAGAGCAACGTCAGGAAGGTTGATAGTTACAACACCCTGGTTGAAGCGGCCATAGTACTTAGGCTTGTTTGGCTCATAGTTCTTTGCGCGAGCAACGTTGTTGAAGCCATTACCAGAACGGTCTGGTGTCAGGAAGGAACGGCAGCCCATGCAAGTGAAGGTATCGCCCTCGCCTTCCTTCTCGCCCTTAGAAAGCTTGTACTCCTTCATCTTCTTCTCAGAGATGTAGTCTGGAACAAGGCGGCGAGCGGTGCACTTTGCAGCCATCTGAGTGAGGTAGTAGTACTTGGAATCCTCGTAAACGTTGTCCTCTTCAAGAACGTAGATGAGCTTAGGGAATGCAGGAGTGATCCAGACACCCTCCTCGTTCTTTACGCCCTGGTAACGCTGACGGAGCATCTCCTCAATGATGAGTGCAAGGTCCTCCTTCTCCTGCTCATTCTTTGCCTCGTTGAGGTACATGAAGACAGTAATGAAAGGAGCCTGGCCGTTGGTGGTCATCAAAGTGACAACCTGGTACTGAATGGTCTGAACGCCACGAGAAACCTCATCACGAAGGCGCTTCTCAACCATCTCATTGAGCTGCTCAGCAGAGAGCTCAACACCGACGGAGTTCATCTCCTCCATAACGGTCTTGCGGATTTTCTTACGAGAAACATCAACAAAAGGAGCAAGGTGAGCCAAGGAGATGGACTGACCACCGTACTGGCAGGATGCTACCTGAGCAATAATCTGAGTTGCAATGTTGCATGCAGTGGAGAAGCTGTGTGGGCGCTCAATCAGAGTACCGGAGATAACAGTGCCGTTCTGCAGCATGTCATCAAGGTTGATGAGGTCACAGTTGTGCATGTGCTGTGCAAAGTAATCGGAATCGTGGAAGTGGATGAGACCCTCGTTGTGAGCAGCAACAATGTCCTCTGGAAGAAGCTCACGCTGAACGAGGTCCTTAGAAACCTCACCAGCCATGTAGTCACGCTGAACAGAAACAACGGTAGGGTTCTTGTTGGAGTTCTCCTGCTTGACTTCCTCGTTGTTGCACTCAATCAGAGACAGAATCTTGTCATCGGTGGTGTTCTTGTGACGCTTCTGGTTCTGGATGTAGCGGTAAATGATGTACTTACGAGCAACCTCAAAGCGGTCAAGAGCCATGAGCTGATCCTCGACAAGGTCCTGGACCTCCTCGACGGTGACGGTGTGTCCAGCCTTCTCGCACTCATCGGTAACGTTGAGAGAAGCAAACTGAATCTCACGCTCAGTCAGGCGCTGATCCTCAGGGACCTCTGCGTTAGCCTTAGCGATTGCGTTAACAATCTTCTCAACCTCGAAGGTGACCTCTGAGCCATTGCGCTTGATAATCTTCATGTGCAAACTCCTTGAACAAACGTTGGTGAAAGCAACGCTTTCATGCGTGTTTAATTGGATTATCACTGCGGTTTCTAAGCTTTTGCCTAAGCGAAGTAGTTGGGAACCCGCTTGTGTGATGGAAACTACTATGCCACAAGTTATAGTGTTTGGGTTCGAGAACTATAACAATATATTGTGAAATTTCCACACGAATACAAAATTATGTATTGACACGTTGCGGCAGCCAATATCTCTGCAGGTAGAAAATTAGCTAGAAACTTCGCTAATTACAAAATTTATTAATGGTCATAAAATAATTCGATTTTTTGTAAGTAGGCATTCGTCGCCTTTCACAAATGCGCCACAATTCGTCCCTCAGTGCTCACTTGTGTTGAGCATTTGGGGACTAAAAAGCCGACACAAAATGCCGGCTTTGATGGCTAGTCTAGTGGAGGCTGTGGGCGCCAGGTTGCGTCTTTATAGATAAGGCGTGCATCCTTCCAGCCCTTTATAAGGCGAGAAAGGCCAGACGAGAAGTGCGCTCTGTCTACCAAAATGAGTCGAATAATCTCTTTTGCAAAGGTCAGAGCGGTACCAACACCAAAGAGCACAGGGTTGTAATCACCGTGAACCTGGAAGTAACGGGCAATATAGCCGCGGTTACGTGTGATGTAATAGCGCGTCATATCAGAGGTTGAATTAAGCTGACGCACAGAACCAATACTCTGACCAGGAACTTCTCGACATCTTGAAAGAACAAAGTCTGGAATCAAAATAGGCTGCGTTACCTTGCTGGCCAAATAGCCATATAAGGCGTCATCCCAATAGATAAAGAAGCGCGCGTCAGGTAAGCCAATCTTCTGCACTACAGAGCGCTTAAAGCAGGCGCCCTCAAAGCACATCACATTGCACTCGCGATAAGGCACACCGTCAAAGCCAGCCTTTGCCAGCGGATTGTAGATGCCTAGGGCGGTGCTAAAGCGATACTGCCAGAAGAAAGGACCACCATCAAAGTCGTAGCGCTGACCTTGGATAACCTCAGCCTTATCTGACCATGCGTCAAGCTTATCAAGACCATCAGGCAGCACAGCTACGTCATCGTCCATAACCCAGAACCACTCGGCACCCAGCTCATAACCTACGCGCACACCCTCAGAGAAGCCGCCGGAGCCTCCAGTGTTTTGCTCCATAGGGACGTAACACACGCGATTAGTGCCACCATGAGCGTCGGGATCATCAGTGGTTTCTCCCCACGTGGTTTTGACCTTCTCCGAAAACTCCGACACAAGAGAGGCTGTCTCAGAGGAGTTTCGTTGTCCACAACAATGATGCGCCATGGAGCCTGCGTGAGCTGCGTAATGGAATTGAGCAGGTTGGAAAGCAATTCCTGGCGTTTAAAGGTGACTATGACAAGGGCGGTGCGCTTCATATTTCCTCAAAATGTGACTTCGTGAGTGAGTTGATGCCTATATAGTATAAAGCAGCAATCAAAAGGAGTTTAGATGAGTCACGCTCAAAACCACCAACCTTTGGTTTCTCTTGTTGTGCCCATATACAACGTTGCAGACTATCTGGAGCAATGCCTGGCAAGTATTCAATCACAGAGCTACACAAACCTGGAGATTATCTGCCTCAACGATGGCTCAACTGACTCGTCTCTAGCTCTTTTGGAAGCATACGCTGCCCGTGATGGTCGCATTGTCATCATCGACAAAGAAAATGAGGGTTACGGAGCAACGTGCAATCGTGGCATTGCCGCAGCTCACGGCTCATGGGTGGGTATTGTTGAGCCTGACGATTACCTTGAGCCAACCATGGTTCAAGAGCTTGTTGATCTTATCCAGGCAAACGGCGGAGAAGACAAGGTAGATATTGCCCGCTCTGCCTATTGGCGCGTATTTGGCAATCAGAAAAATGGTCGAGCAGGAGCAAAGTCGCAGTTTAGAGCTGCTGCCGGCGCTGCCGAGTACAGAGTTCCCTGCGCATATAAGGGCCGCGTCAAACCCAAGCAGCAGCCTTGTCCAATTGATCAAATGGCACAGCTTCTGCTGCACCATCCTGCCATTTGGACGGCGCTCTATCGCAAGGAATTCTTGACCCAAAACCACATCAACTTCAAAGAAGTCCCAGGTGCAGGCTGGGTGGACAATCCCTTCCTCATTGCCTCGCATTGCTGCGGAGCTCGCATAGTGTACGCAGACTCTGCGCTCTACAACTATCGCGAGAATGGCTATGCAGAAGCCGCTACCTTTGCGCAGCGTCAGCCTAAAATCCCACTTGAGCGCTGGAACGACATGATGGATGTTGTGGACGAGCGCAACATTACCTCAGACGTGGTACTCAACGCGCTCACGCTACGCGGCATCAACTACGCGCTGCTTACAAAAGACGCGCTTACCTGGCGAGAAGAACATGATGCTGCAGGTGAGACTGACTCAGAAGTGCACGATCTTCTCGCCAAGAGCTTTGAGCGCATGGACGCAAAGCGCGTGTTTGAAAACCCAGCAATCTCAGGCTCTGGAAAAGCTTTCTTTGCGCAGGTGAGAGGTATTGCTCTGCCAAAAAGATAACAAGTTTGCACGCTATGCATATCTAGCCAAAGAGGGATTTTTTTCCGTGTCAAAAATGACGGCATAGCACAGACGTTTAAAGCGCTCATGGACAGGCGTTAAGATTTGGTTCTAGAGGCTTGATCTAAACACAAATCGCCAGGCTACTCTAGAATCACACACTTAAATTTGATGCTGCTTATGTGTCACTGCAGTTTATACAAGTGGAATGCGCATAAAACGTGCATACCATACGGCTCTACGTACATAGGCATAACGAGCTCGTGTTGTAGTAGACAAAATAGCACCAAGCAAGGCATGAGCTACCAGTCGCGGAGAAGTTGCTTCAGTGACAATAAGGTGCGCTACAGGACTAGAAAGAATCTTGACAATAAAGTTTTCTTTTTCCTCATGGCTGAGCTGGGATTCTTCGTTGAATATAGGATACATGCTTTTAAGAAGTTTGCTGATTAGGTAGCGACTAATCAACTTTTGAACTTTTTTGGAGTTTGCAAAGCCAAGATGTTTGGCAAGGGCCATGAGCGCCTGACGCTCCTGAGTAAGCTTGTCCATAGAAGCAGCAATGGTTTTTTCTTCCTTGGAAGATTCCACTGGTACATCAACAAAAATTGCTTTTGGGGCGTACGTAACATGTTTTGCAATCTCAAAGCAATAGCCAACAAAATTGCACTCGCCATCAGTTTCTGGCTCATGCTTAATCTCGGTCAGAATACGTGTTGAGCACAGCTTTCCGCTCATAGACGTCAAATAAGGAAGCTGCGATTCCTCAAATACCTGCAACAATGTAGAGGCTTTTGCACCAAAAGCTTTTTTGCATTCCATAGGCGCATTGGCGGTTTTCATGTGCGCAATAACAATATCTGCTGCTTTAGGTGAACCAACAGGACCCAAAGCGGTAGCTGCAGAATAAAGCTCCTGTAAAACGTGGGAATTAAACCTATAAGAAGGCTCAGTGGTAAGCGTATAGGCTCCGCGAGCACGACCCTGAGCAATCTCAAGTGCAACAAAATGGCTAATGCCCGATTGGCACAAGACATCTAAACGAGGCTCTTGATTGGCAAGGTTATCTAACATGCGAGCAATCTGGGGATCGGAACTGTTGTCAACGATGATGAGCTCCAATGAGGGTATGTCTGCTCTTGAAGTTGCCTAATTACCGTTCTAATAGCATCAGCATCATTATCAGCGGCCATGAGAACCGAAATCATATGTGGATTGTATGAGCGCTCGTGCATTCCACATCCCCCAAACTGGTCCTAAATTTTAGATACCAGTTTACCCATAAAAAGTGAATTAAAAAGACATTTTTATTCTATCAAAATCTCTCCACATATCGTGTTTAACTGCTGTTATGTGGACATCTGACCTGTTTTGTAGGAGCGGCGCTACACACAACGCCCATAACGTCTATACGAGCATGCCAACAAGCTTTCCTAAGGCCGTAGGGTCAACGGTAGTGCCACTTGAACCTTCAACAACAGGAGCTTCATCATGCTCAAGATTAGACACGCCAATTGGCTGCACAATCTCTACAAGCTCAAGAAGCTGATTGGGATTCATATCGGTAATCATTGAAGACAACAAACTAGAAGCATTGCTTACCAGTGAACGAGCGCCCGAACCAGAAAGTGCCGAGATTTTCTCCCACACATCATCTGTGGCAATGATAACGTGCGTAATCTTGATGTTGGTGACAGAAGCAAGTGCGCTAACAAAAGCGCTCTGACCGTCATCTTTGTAAATATCTGCCAGTGTTTTAGCGTTTGAGTCTACTTCTGCATACACATCAGTAGGAATAGACACTATATGGCCGGTTCCCTGCGTGCGATCAATGACCAAAAGCCGTACAGACTGAAGAGTCGAATCCCCCTGCCTTAAGCGAATTTGTGCTGATAACGGCATAGGTAAGAAAGTCATCATCAGATTGTGTAGTGCCATCCGGATTGCCTGAAACACTTTGGCTCTTTACAGCCTTGTTAAGCCCATGATCTCCCAAGTGAGACTCAAGCTGCGCGCGATCCCAAAGAGTTACAACAACAATGCCTACAAGAACAGCAACAATGGCAACAACAGCAAGGCCAATCACGTTGGTATAGGGATTCTCACGCGGAACATCGCTGCGCTCAAATCTTTCTCTTTTCCTAAACATACTGGCTCCCTGCCTCACTGTTCATCAGTTCTGCAAGAGCTCCTAAAAAGACGCTCTCTTCTATGATGCTATTTCTTTGCGAAGGAAACCACCGCACACAATACAAGTGGTAGAAAAGTCTTCGTGAACGGCGCGAGAAGACCGATGAAGCTGGATTGGCACACAGATACTACGACGCAATCAAGGAACCGAAAGCGCTACCAGGGTTGCAAAACACCCTCTGGATAGCGAACGCTTACAAACGTGAGGCCCTGAGCAGGTGCACAACTGCCAGCAGCAATTCTATTCTGAGCAGCTAGAACCTCGTCAATCCACTCAACAGGCCTGTGACCTCGGCCAATCTCAACCAGTGTGCCCACAATCGTGCGCACCATGTTATGCAAGAAGGCGTTACCCGTAATATCAACTGCAATGAGTTTCTCGCCAGCCTCTTCAATTTCTTCAACGGTAAGGCGCTCCACAAAACGATGCGTTGGCTTGCCCTCGGCAGAAATTGCCTTGCAGAAGCTCTTGAAATCGTGCTCTCCCACCAGCGCCTGCGCCGCCTTGTCCATAAGCTCTGCGTCCAAGTGACCGTTGTACCACCACACGTGGTCCCAGCCCAGCACGGGACGAGCGCTACCTGCACAAATGCGATAGCGATACGAGCGAGCCTGGGCATCAAAGCGTGCCGAGAAACCCTGTGGGGTGCGGAAGAGTTGTCGGATAGAGATGTCATCGTCGGTCAGAGCGGTGAGCGATCGGACGAGTTTCTCGCCAGATAGTGCCAGCTCAGCGCCGTACACAGGCAGGCTCACGTACTGGGCCTGGGCGTGCACGCCGGCGTCGGTTCTGCCCGCGCAGGTGAGCTCGACCTCTCTGCGCAAAACGGTCTGAAGCGCGCGGCGAAGATCTCTGCAACGGTGCGCTGGGTGGGCTGCTCGGCAAAGCCGCAGAATGCAGCGCCGCGGTAGCCCAGCTGGATAACAAGCGTAGCTTCAGGCTCAGAAGGAGCTTCAGCGAGAGTCTCAGGAGCTGAAGGCTCAGCCGAAGACTCCTCGCATGCATCAAAACTGCAATTTGATGCAATATTTTGTGATGTTTCTGAGTTCATGAAGCTCCCTGAAATGACTTGTGCCCACTAGAGTGATTGTATCGTAGGCTCAAAGTTGACGCACTCATTGCAGCTGCTGGACACAAGACCGCTACAGCAATGCAAGGTTGTTCAGCAATGCAAGATCACTACAGCGTTGTAAGACCAAAGCACAGTGCAACCCACAGCAGCAACACTACCCAGTCAACAAGCTGCATTTTTGCGGAGATACGCGTACGTTTTGCTGCACCAAGACAGCGATCTGTCATTGTTTGCGCCATCTGATCTGCGCGCTGAAAGAGCGAGACGGTCAGCGGTACCAAAAGCGTAAACCACTTTTTAATGCGCTCAACAATACCGCCCGATTCAAAATTGAATCCACGTGCCCTCTGAGCAGCTCTAATTCTGTCGAGTTCTTCTAAGGTAAGCGGAATTGCCCTCAGGGCAATTGAGAGCACAATGCTCAAACCATCAACGTCAACACGAATAAGACGCAGCGGCAGCAACAGTACAGAAAAGCCATCAGCAAGCTGCGTAGGTGTAGTTGTTGACGCTACTGATAAAACCAGTGCCAAGGCAAGCAACACGCGGGCAATAGCTACGGTACTTCTGTAAACCCCGCCACAGAAAGACCAACTGATCCGGAGAAAATGATATCGGGATGTCCAATAAACACCAGCGTATTGGCAACAAATGATATAAGAAGAATGAACGCTGCAGGCTTTGCTACGCGCAAAAACTCTGGCAAGCTTACACGAGCACTCCACAAAAGGCTCACGCAAATCAAGGCGAACACCGCAAAGGCAAGTGGCTGTTGTACTGAGAAGAGAGCAACAATACCCACAAAAGTGGCAACGATTTTTGTCTGCGCTGTCAATGAAGCAAGCGAGAAGTGCTTAAGCAGAGCACAGGGGCACTTAGACATAGCAGGCCTCCAAAAGCTCATGCAATACGCTTACAAACAGTGGGCAATCAAGCTGCGCAGCCTCGTATATCTCTGGGGTTGTCTGTGCTTCTTGCACGTTGACGTCTGCAACAACACAGCCCTTCTCGAGAAACACTACTCTGTCAGCAAAAGGAAGCCATTCGCTTACATCATGGGTGATTGCAAGAACCGCTTTGCCCTCGTTTGCCAGCTCGCGAGCAAGATGCAGCACCTGCGAGCGCGCCTCGCCATCAAGTCCAGACGTTGCCTCATCAAACACCACCGCGTACGTTGCGCAGGCCAGCGTTCCTGCAAGCGCTGCGCGACGAGCCTGGCCACCAGAAAGCGTTAGCGGAGACGCATCCATGACTGCTGATCAAGCCCCACACGTGCTGCCGCATACGTGACAAGCGCCTCAACATCATCTGGCGAGAAACCCTTGTTAGTTGGACCAAACGCGATATCTTCAGCAACACTTTGGGCAAAGAGTTGATCCTGGGGGCGCTGAAAACACATGCCGACATCTCCAGGGCACACCAGTCGCGCATCAATTGTTGCGTGCCCGGTATCAGCCTCTATGAGGCCAGCAGCTATGCGGGCGCAGGTTGTTTTTCCAGAGCCAGAAGCGCCTACCATAACAACAAGCTCTCCCGTAGAGGAAATAGTTACGTCATACAGAACGGGCTTATCAAACGCATGAGAAACGCCACAAACTACCAGCTCGTGTTCCTCGCCAAGAGCTTGAATTCCGTCATAGTTGTTTGCTCGCACCACCTCAAGGGCACGCTGATACACAAGGGTATCCAAAGCATCAAACGCAAGGTTGTTCTGAACAAGAAACGCAACAAACTCTGATGCGTTAAAAGGCACATCAAACTTATAGCCAGCCTGTGCAGCTATATGCGCTGTTGCTGTGAGTGCATCATCAAAACCAGCGTTTGCGATTGCATTTGCATCCAAGAGGAACTCTGTGGGAGTTCCCGACCAAACGAGCTGGCCTTTCTCCAAAACAAGTACCTGGTCAGCCCCGGGAAGAGACTCAAACGAATGAGAAATCTCAAGCATACCCATTCCGTTTGTAACAAGAGTGTTTACCAGGTTAGAAAGGTGATTTCTGAATCGAGTATCAAGCTGCGCAAATGCCTCATCAAGCACCAGATAACGTGGATGCACTGAAAGCGTTGCTGCAATAGAAACAAGCTGCTGTTGGCCTCCAGAAAGCGTATGGGTAGGCGCATCAATCAAATCGGCAATGCCACAAAGCTCCAGTGTTTGAGTAACGCGAGAAACTATCTCTTCTTTTGGCAAACCAAGATTAGCAGGGCCAAAGGCAACTTCATCAAAGACAGTAGCACAAACAAGCTGCGCTGTTGGATCTTGACGAACCATTCCCACAACGGAAGAAATCTGAGTAGACGGCACTACGGTCACTGAATTGCCGTCTACTAAAAACCTCTCCGGATAGAGAAAAAAAAGTGATGCATTACAAAGATTTGCAAGCGTTGACTTACCTGAACCATTGTGGCCAAGCACAACCGTTCTAGAGCCCGGCTTTAGGGTAAATGAAACGTTATCAAGGGTTAGTGCCATTGGGTGCGGAGATTGGCTCTCTGTGGCTCCTATGGCATCTTCAGAAGAAGAGTCAGTCATGGATTGTGTAGCAGCTGACGTACTGTATACGAAAGATACGTTTTTGAACTCAATCATGACAACCCTCCTTCATTTGAAAAAGAGGTCCCAGCAAAAAGCCAGGACCTCTTTAGATTCACTTTGACAGAAGTTACTCTGCAGCCTCTTCGGTCTGCTCGGTCTCCTCTGCTGGAGCCTCGGTCTCCTCTTCCTTTACAGGAGCAGGAGCAACCTTAGTAGCCTTAGCCTTCTTGTTAGAAGCCTTTGGCTGAACTGGCTCGGTAACAAGCTCAAGGATAACAACCTCAGAAGCGTCGCCCTTACGAGGACCAAGCTTCATGATACGAGTGTAACCGCCGTTGCGGTCAGCCCACATACCCTGAGCAGCCTTGTCAAATACCTCACGGACAAGCTCTGCGTTACCAACCTTGGCCATAGCAAGACGACGAGCGTGAAGGTCGCCGCGCTTTGCCCAAGTGATGACCTTGTCGACCTCGCCGCGAACTGCCTTAGCGCGGACGTCAAGAGTCTTAATACGATCGTTAGTGAAAAGGGCTTGGATCAGGCTCTTCTTGATGGCCTTGGTGTGGCTAGCATCAGTACCAAGCTTCATGCCCCTCTTCTTATTGTGCCTCATAATTTACATTCTCCTATGCGTGACAAGGCGCGACTAAGCCTTAAGGGACAGGCCCATGCTCTCGAGCTTTTCCTTGACTTCTTCAATAGACTTAACACCAAAGTTTCTGATGTTGAGAAGATCGTTCTCAGAGAAATCAACGAGCTGACGGACAGAGTGAATTCCTGCACGCTTGAGGCAGTTGTAAGAACGGACGGAAAGGTCCAAATCCTCAACCTGCTTCTCAAGCTCGGAATCGTCCTCGACGTCTGCCTTAGCAAAAATCGAAGCCTCTTCCTGAGTCTCGTCAAAATCAGTAAGTCCCATGAATGCGCTCATGTGCTGGTTAATGATGTTTGCAGCCTCAACGACAGCCTCGCGAGGGCTGATTGCACCATTGGTCTCAACCTCAAGCACCAGACGATCATAGTCGGTGTGACGGCCAACACGGCAAGGCTCAACAGCCTTAGCGCAGCGGCGAACTGGCGAGAAGATCGAGTCAACGTGAATGAATCCCAATTGGATCGCTCTCACGCTCGTTATCCTCACCGGAAACATAACCGCGACCATTACCAAGACGAAGTCTCATGGAAAGATGAGCTCCCTCAGCAAGGGTGCAAATGTGCTGAGCTGGGTTAACCAGCTCGTAGCCCATAGGAACATCAAGATCAGCACCAGAGACTTTGCAAGGACCATCAACAGAGATGGAAGCCTCAGCCTCATCAGAGTTGTTGGTGTTGCGGAAAACTAGGCCCTTAACGTTCAGAACGATGTCAGTAACGTCCTCATAGACGCCTTCAACCGTAGTGAACTCATGCTGAACGCCATCAATCTGGATGGCCTCAACCGCAGCTCCCTCAAGAGAGGAAAGCAGTACGCGGCGGAGGGAGTTGCCAAGCGTGTCACCATAGCCACGCTCAAGCGGCTCTACGCTCACACGAGCGACGTTTGCGCCGATTTCATCTACCGACACGTTTGGTCGGATAAATTCGGACATTGCTACCTCCAAAACGGGTCGGGCTTACTTGGAGTAGAGCTCGACGATCAGCTGTGCGTCAATCTCAAGGTCGATCTGATCGCGGGTTGGAAGCTGAAGAACAGTGCCCTGCAGCTTCTCAATGTCAACCTCAAGCCATGCAGGAACTGCCATGTGCTCGGAGGAAATAAGAGCTTCCTTGATTGGAAGAAGATCCTTTGCCTTGGAAGCAACAGCGATAACATCGCCGCTCTTTACGCGATAAGAAGGAATGTCAACGCGCTGACCGTTAACGGTGATGTGACCGTGACGGACAGTCTGACGAGCCTCTTTACGTGTACGAGCAAAGCCAAGGCGGAAGATGACGTTGTCAAGACGAGTCTCAAGGATGCTCATCAGGTTGTCACCAGTAATGCCTGGGTTCTTCTTAGCCATCTCATAGTAACCGTGGAACTGGTTCTCAAGGACGCCGTAAATGAACTTAGCCTTCTGCTTCTCACGGAGCTGCATACCGTACTCGCTCTCCTGGCGACGACGGCGACGTGGCTCACGGTTAGAAGTCTTATTGATCCCCATCACAACGGGATCGATGCCAAGCTGACGACATCTTTAAGGACCGGGGTCCTATCAATTGCCATTTGCTTGTCCTTTCGTGCTAGTTGCGACGGCGCTTTTTAGGACGGCAGCCGTTGTGTGCAATAGGTGTCTTATCCTGAATACCCGAAACCTCGAGGCCTGCTGCCTGAAGGGAACGGATTGCGGTCTCGCGACCAGAGCCTGGGCCCTTAACAAAAACAGCTACCTTGTGGAGACCGTGCTCCATTGCTGCCTTTGCTGCTGCCTCTGCTGCAAGCTGTGCAGCAAAAGGAGTGGACTTACGAGAGCCCTTGAAGCCGACGGTACCACCGGACTGCCAGGAAATTACATTACCCTGGGGATCGGAAATAGAGACAATCGTGTTATTGAATGTGCTCTTGATGTGGGCCTGGCCCACTGCAATGTTTTTACGCTCGGAGCGGCGGACGCGTGTAGTGCGAGCGTTCTTTTTCTGTGCCATTAGCTACTCCTCGCCTACTTCTTCTTGCCGCCCACCTGACGCTTCTTTACCCTTACGAGTACGAGCGTTAGTGTGGGTACGCTGACCGTGGACAGGGAGGCCCTTGCGGTGACGGAGGCCGCGGTAGCAGCCAATCTCCATCAGGCGGGCAACATTTTGACGCACCTCGCGGCGAAGATCGCCCTCGGTGGTGTAATTTGCGTCAATAAAGTCACGAATCTTGGTGACTTCTTCCTCTGTGAGGTCCTTGACGCGAGTATTTACATCGATACCAGTCTCGTTGCAAATCTTGGTTGCACGAGTCTGACCAATGCCGTAAAGATAGGTGAGTCCGACCTCAACACGCTTATCGCGTGGCAGGTCGACGCCGTTAATACGGGCCAACTTGGTGCTCCTTCCTTAGCCCTGACGCTGCTTGTGGCGCGGGTTCTCGCAAATCACGTAAACCTTACCGTGGCGACGGATGACTTTGCACTTGTCGCACATCTTCTTTACCGAAGGACGTACCTTCATGTGTCTTCCTTTCGGTTCTGCTGATACGAACTATATACTCGCCCAGCCGCTGGCGTGAAATACCGACTGTACTTACGTACATATGCCCTTGCAACGTGCGCAAAGACACAGATAGCCTCATGCATGGCACAAGACTTTTGCATTACTTACTTATAACGGTAGGTAATGCGACCCCTGGTAAGATCGTAAGGAGAAATCTCTACTACAACCTTATCACCAGGGAGAATTCGAATGTAATTCATTCGAATCTTACCTGAGATGGTGCAAAGGATGGTCTTGCCGTTCTCTAACTCAACGTTAAACATAGCGTTTGGCAGGGGTTCTAGTACCTTGCCTTCAAGCTCAATCGCGTCTTGTTTAGCCAACTTTCATCCTCTCGACACATCGACAGCGGTTATCAATAATACATAAAAATGTGCCACTCGTCTATCACTTATTTTTTCAACACAATTAGATAGCGAGAAGAACAATGTATGTGTTACTCAAGACCGCCTTGCATCTCGCACCATGGACCAACTTCATCTTCTGAAACGATAACGGGACCATCGGCAGTAATAGCAACCGTGTTCTCATAATGTGCTGATGGCAGACCATCATCTGTAACAACGGTCCAACCATTTTCAAGAACGGTGCAATCGTAGGTACCCATAGCAATCATAGGCTCAATTGCAATTACCATTCCCTCACGAAGAACAATGCCGTTGCCTGCACGACCATAGTTTCTGACCTCGGGATCTTCGTGAAGATTGCGGCCAATACCATGACCAACAAAATCACGAATAACGCCATAGCCATTATCCTCAGCAAGCTTCTGAACTGCATGGCCAACGTCGCCAAGGCGAGCTCCAGGAACAGCAGCTGCAATACCTGCCCTAAGACAATCGCGGGTAACCTCACAAAGTGCCTGGGTTTTCTCGTCAACTGTTCCGCAGTAGAACGTCCAAGCGTTATCTCCTGCCCAACCGTTAACGGTAGCACCCGTGTCAATGGTCAGAATATCGCCATCTTGCAAAATGACGTTAGCTGATGGAATACCGTGAACAATCTGCTCGTTAATAGAAGAGCAAACAGATCCAGGGAATCCACCGTAGCCCTTAAAGGTTGGGGTTCCGCCATGAAGTCTAATAAAAGCTTCAACAGCGCGGTCAATCTCGAGCGTTGAAACACCAGGTCTAATCATGGATCCAGCACGACGAAGAGCTGCCTTAGAAAGGGCGCCCGACACCTTCATTGCCTCGATTTGTTCAGGTGTTTTTATCGTAATCATAGTGCGAGGAGTGTCTTTACGTCGGCGAATACCTCGTCAACAGGACGATCTCCGTTGACCTCCTTCAGAATTCCATGACCCTTGTAGTACTCAATCAAAGGAGAAGTCTGGTTCTCGTATACATCAAGACGCTTACGAATTGTCTCTGGCTTATCGTCATCACGCTGATACATCTCACCAGAGCAATTTGGACAAGTCTCTGTACCAGCAGGTGCAGTATAACCACACTCTTTGCACGTACGGCGAGAAGAAAGACGCTCAACAATAACCTCTGGCTCAACAGCAACAAGCAGAGCTGCATCAAGCTTGAGACCCATATTCTGAAGCTCAGAATCAAGGGTTACTGCCTGAGCGGTGTTGCGTGGGAAGCCATCAAGAATAAAACCAGCCTTTGCATCGTCTGCGGAAAGGCGCTCTTTTACCAGGTCAATTACAAGCTGATCTGGAACAAGTTGACCAGCATCCATATACTCTTTAGCCTTAACGCCAAGCTCAGACTGAGCTTAACAGCAGCACGAAGAAGGTCACCGGTTGAGATGTGAGCAAGTCCATACTCTGCAACGAGCTTCTGAGCCTGTGTACCCTTGCCAGCGCCAGGTGCGCCGAGAAGAACAATGTTCATGCTTCGCCTTCCTTTCAAATAATAAAAGGGGCCTGTTTCCAGGCCCCTTTATGCTACGTATTAAGAACTACTTAAAGAAGCCCTCATAGTTGTGCATCTTAAGGTGGGACTCAATGGAAGAGAGTGTATCCATTGCAACACCGACCATGATGAGGACGGAAGTTCCACCAAACGCCTGTATCAACGAATCGCCTGTGAACCAGAAAATAATGGTTGGGACGATTGCAAGAACTGCCATAAAGATAGCACCGGGGAGGGTGACTCTGTCAATAACAGTCTTGATATACGTTGAAGTAGCAGTACCTGGACGAACACCAGGAATAAAGCCACCCTGCTTCTTAAGCTGGTCTGCTGTCTCCTCTGGATTGAACACCATTGAGGTGTAGAAGTATGCAAAGAAGACAATGAACATAACTGAGAGAACCCAGTTAACCCATCCAGAAGAAAGTGAAGTAGCAAGATTTTGAATCCACTCTACTCCTGGGAAGAACACAGCAACCTGAGCAGGAAGGTACAGGATTGCAGATGCAAAGATGATTGGTACAACGCCTGCAGTGTTTACCTTAATTGGAAGGTAAGTTGACTGACCACCCATCATACGACGACCAACAACGCGCTTGGCATAGTTGATAGGAATACGACGCTGACCACGCTCAATGTAAACAATGAGCGGAATAATAGCGAGCATAACCACAACAGTAACAACAGTAAGAACAATGTTTCCACGAGTAGCTACTGAAGAAATAAGGGCTGTTGGGAAGTCCAGCCATGATGTTTGCAAAGATGATAAGACTCATTCCGTTGCCAACACCCTGCTGAGTGATAACCTCACCGAGCCACATAATAATGATGGCACCAACTAGCATAGTAAAGACTACCAGGAAGTTTTCAAGTGCCTCAGGCACGCCCTCCATAGATGCAAAAGATACACCATAGCTCTTAAACAAGAACAGGTAACCAACTGCATTGAGCAGAGCTAGGCCAACCGTAAGATAACGCGTGTACTGCGTAATCTTACGCTGGCCGCTCTCACCATCTTTAGCAAGCTCGCCAAGAGATGGAATAACGGACTGCATCATCTGGAAGATGATCTGAGCCGTAATGTAAGGCATGATGCCCAGACTGAAAACAGACATGCGAGAAAGAGCGCCACCCGAAAATAGGTTAAGCACGGCCATTGCGCCATTCTTAGAAAGACCATTCTGATAAACAGAAAGCATCTGCTGGAATGGAGCACCGGGCACAGGAAGATACGCACCAAAACGGTACAGAAGAAGAATCAGTACCGTAAGGAGAATCTTTCCCCTTAGTTCCGGAACACGAAATGCGTTGGCGATTCCTTTACTCACTACTCGGCCTCAACCTTTCCACCGGCCGCCTCGATCTTAGCCTTTGCGGAGGCGGAAACCTTGTCGACCTTAACAGTGAGCTTCTTAGAAAGCTCGCCATCACCCAGAACCTTGACTGGGATGAAGTTGTACTTGATAACTCCCTTAGCAACCAGAGCCTCTGCGTCTACGGTCTCGCCGTCTGCAAAGAGTGCATTCAGACGAGCAACGTTGACTGGAGCGTACTCAACACGGTTGTGGTTAGTGAAACCAGGAAGCTTAGGAAGACGCATAGCCAGTGGCTGCTGTCCACCCTCGAAGCCAGCGCCCTTACCGCCACCAGAGCGGGAGAGCTGACCATTCATACCGCGGCCGGCAAAAGTACCATTGCCTGAAGAATTACCGCGACCTACGCGCTTACGATTTTTGCGCGAACCCACTGCGGGGCGAAGATCATTGAGCTGCATTATTACTACCTCTAGTTCTCTTCAACCTCGACAAGGTGCTTAACCTTGAAGATCATTCCACGAATGCTTGGGTTGTCAGGCTGCTCGACGGTATCGCCGATCTTGTGGAGGCCGAGGGCCTTCACCGTAGCAGTCTGGTCCTTCTTGACGCCTGCAACGGCGCCACGGACAAGCTTGATGCTAAGGTTCTTAGCCATCGTTAGTTCTCCTTTCCGACGAACATATCGCCGACGGTTAGGCCACGACGCTCAGCTGCTTCTTCTGGGCTGGAAAGCTCCTTCAGACCCTCAGCTGCTGCCTTAATCATGTTCAGAGCGTTGTCGGTACCAAGGGACTTAGAAAGTACATTGGTGATACCTGCAAGCTCGAAGAGTGGACGAATAGGACCACCAGCAATAACACCAGTACCCTCGAATGCAGGCTTAATAAGAACAGAGCCTGCACCGTAGTGACCAGTGACTGCGTGTGGTACGGAACCAGTCTCGGTCAGTGGGACCTTGAACATGTTCCTCTTTGCGTCCTCGACGCCCTTCTGAATTGCCAGAGGTACCTCAGCGGAACGACCCTGGCCAATACCAACGTTACCCTTACCGTCGCCAACGACTACCAGAGCAACGAGTGACATACGGCGGCCACCCTTAACGGTCTTGGAAACGCGGTGAATATAAACGACGCGCTCCTGAAGATCCGTATCCTGCTGGCGCTTACGATCACGTGCCATTGAATCCTCCTAGAACTTCAGGCCCGCGTTGCGGGCGCCATCTGCCAAAGCCTTGACGCGGCCGTGATAGAGACGGCCACCACGGTCAAAAGTGACCTCAGTGACGTTCTTCTCGGCAGCGCGCTTACCGATAAGCTCACCTACGAACTCAGCTGCCTCCTTGTTGGAGCCAACCTTGCCAGTAGAACGGAACTCTGGGTCAAGCGTAGAGGCAGAGCAGAGAGTTCTTCCAGAAGCGTCGTCAATAAGCTGTGCATAAATGTTTGCGTTTGTGCGGTGAACTGCAAGACGCGGACGCTCAGGTGTACCAAAGACCTTGGCACGTACGCGGCGCTTGCGGCGTTCAAGACCCGCCTTTTTCGCCTGCTGCTTGTTCATTCCTTCTCCTTAGAGACATGCCATCACCTAACGGGGTGATGGTCTTTTAGCCTAAAAGTAGGGTTGCTTTACTTAGCAGCCTTACCGAGCTTCCTGCGGATGTGCTCACCTTCGTAGTGAATGCCCTTGCCCTTGTAAGGCTCTGGTGGACGCTTCATACGAATCTCAGCTGCAACCTGGCCGACCTTCTCCTTAGAAATACCCTTAACAGTAAGGTGAGTGTTATCAGGTACCTCAAAGCTAATGCCCTCAGGTGCAACATAGAGAACTGGGTGAGAATAACCAAGGGAAAGGTCAAGATCCTTGCCCTTAAGTGCTACACGGTAACCAACGCCGGTGAGCTCGAGCTTCTTCTCGAAGCCCTCAGAGACACCAACAACCATGTTGTGAATAAGGGTACGGACAAGACCCTGCTGAGCATTGGACTCAGTGGACTCGTCAACGCGAGTAACAAGAATCTCCTCGCCCTCCTGAGCGATAGCAACCAGCTCAGAGAAAGTACGAGTCAGCTCGCCCTTAGAACCCTTAACGGTAACGGTGGTGTTATCAACTGTCACAGTGACTCCAGCAGGAATCTGGACAGGCTTCTTACCAATACGAGACACGGCTGTCTCCTTTCATTCCTGTCAGATTTACCAAACGTAAGCGATGACCTCGCCGCCAACGCCGTTCTTACGAGCGTCGCGGTCGCACATCATGCCCTTAGAAGTGGAAACCACTGCAGTACCAAGACCACCAAGAACGCGTGGAAGCTTCTCAGCGGTGGAGTAAATGCGCAGACCAGGCTTGGAAATGCGACGGATGCCGCGGATAACCTTAGCGCGCTTCTTACCATACTTAAGGGTGATGTGAAGAGTCTTCTGAGGCTTAGTATCCTCAACGGTGTAACCCTCGACATAGCCCTCTTCGGTGATGACGCGAGCAATCTCAACGAGCACCTTGCTCGATGGCATGGATACGGAATCCTTGCCAGCTGAGTTTGCGTTACGAATACGCGTCAGCATGTCTGAAATGGGATCGGTAATTTTCATTTGATCCTTCTCCTTCGTTAATGATGAAACTGCGTGTCTGGTTCATCTACACCCGTGGCGCAGATGCCTTGACGCCAGAGCCCTGAGTCCTACCAGCTTGCCTTGCGGACACCAGGAAGCTCGCCCTTGCTCGCTAGCTCACGGAAGCACACACGGCACAGACCAAACTTGCGGTAAACGGAGTGGGGACGTCCACAACGCTGGCAACGGTTCTGTGTGCGCGTAGAGTACTTCGGCTCACGCGAGGCTTTGACGATCATCGAAGTCTTAGCCACAAATCCTCCTTCAAAATGCAACTTGGCGAACGCCAAGATGACTTCAAACAATAGTGCTGGTGACTATGTCACCCGGCATCGAAGATGCCAACAGGAATGCGCTTAACTTAAAGCGCAGGTAAAAGTTAGTCCTGCTTGAATGGGAAGTGGAAGGCGTCGAGAAGTGCCTTGCCCTCCTCATTGGTCTTAGCAGTGGTGACAATGGTGATGTCCATACCGCGGGTGTGGTCCATCTTGTCAAAGTCAATCTCTGGGAAGATGAGCTGCTCGGTTACGCCCATGGAGAAGTTACCACGGCCGTCGAAGCTCTTAGCAGAGATACCACGGAAGTCGCGAATACGAGGAATTGCAACTGCAATCAGACGATCCAGGAACTCCCACATACGATCGCCACGAAGGGTAACTTTAGCGCCGATTGGCATACCCTGGCGAAGCTTAAAGGTTGCGATAGACTTGCGAGCGTGTGTAACAAGTGGCTGCTGACCAGTGATGGTACGGAGGTCGTTTACAGCGCCGTCAATTGCCTTAGCGTCTGTAGCTGCCTCGCCAACACCCATGTTGACAACGATCTTCTCAAACTTAGGAATCTGGTTAACGTTGGTGTAACCAAATTTCTCCTTCAGAGCATCACGCACAGATGCGTAGTAAAGCTCTTTAAGGCGAGGTGTGTACTTCTCGTCTGCCATGGTTTCTCCTTAACTCTTGGGGTTTTAAGTGCGGGGATCGCCTCGCACCTCCTAGTTTGGCGAACTAGGAGCCATCTGCGTCCTCGAGACATACGTGTCCCATAGAAAGACGCAATGAACAATATTAGACCTTATTGAGCAAAAAAGGGGCGAGAATTTCAAGCTAGCTGATATTTTTTCGTGTCATCACACGACTTCCACACGAACCGTACTTCTCGCCCAAAAGAAAACCCCGCTATCTGACGATAACGGGGTTTGAAGTAGCTCTTAGATGTTTCTTACAAAGCGAGAAACACGGGTAACTTAGAGCTCAGCGCCTGACTTCTTGGAGACGCGGACCTTGGTGCCGTCCTCCTTGATCAGGTAGCCAACACGGGTTGGCTTGTCGGTCTTAGGGTCGATAAGAGCAACATTGGAAGCGTCGATTGCTGCCTCTGCCTCAACGATGCCACCCTGCTGGTTAGCTGCGTTTGGCTTGACATGGCGCTTTGCAATTGCAACGCCCTCAACGACAACCTTGTTCTTCTCTGGATATACGCGAAGTACCTCGCCGCGCTTACCCTTGTCCTTACCAGTGAGGACCTCGACCTTGTCGCCCTTCTTGATCTTCATCTTAGGCATGTCGTTCCTCCTTAAAGGGTCTCAGGTGCAAGTGAGACAATCTTCATGTACTTGTGGTCGCGCAGCTCGCGAGCGACTGGTCCAAAGATACGAGTACCCTTGGGCTCACCCTCTTTGTTAACAAGAACGCATGCGTTCTGGTCAAAGCGGATGTAGCTACCGTCCTTGCGACGGGTGTCCTTAGCGGTACGAACGATGACGCAGCGAACAATGTCGCCCTTCTTCACCGAACCACCTGGAGTAGCCTCCTGGACAGCGCCAATGATGACGTCGGCAAGGCCGGCGTAACGACGCTTGGAGCCACCAAGGACCTTGACGCACTTTACGCGCCTTGCGCCGCTGTTGTCAGCGACGTTGAGAATGGTCTCCATCTGAATCATGTGACGTTCCTCCGGAACCTAATTTCTCAGAGGTGCGCGTATTTGCGCACGTGAGAAATAATGATAGATACAAAACTAGGTTGAGCTAAAAGCTGTTTCCTAGGTGCTAATTACTTAGCGCGCTCAACGATCTCTGCGAGACGCCAACGCTTGGTCTTGGAAAGAGGACGAGTCTCCATGACGCGGACGGTATCGCCCAGACCAGCCTCGTTGTTCTCATCGTGAACGTGAAGCTTCTTGCCGATGGTCATCATCTTGCCATACTTAGGGTGGTGCTTACGGTAAGTAATCTCTACCGTAATCGTCTTCTCGCCAGAGATGGAGACGACGAGTCCGGTACGAACCTTACGCGCATTTCTGCTTTCGGTCTCTGCCATAACTTATCTCCTGCGATCTAGTTCTGCTCTGCGGATGCTTCCGCAGCAATTTGACGGGTGCGCATCTCGGTCTGAACGCGAGCAATGTCGCGCTTAACAGCCTTGACACGAGCGGTGTTATCCAGCTGGCTAGTTGCCATCTGGAAACGAAGATTAAAGAGCTCTGCGCGGCCTTCCTCGAGTTTCTTAGCGAGGTCTGCATCGCTCATAGCCTTGATTTCGGTGTACTTCATTAGTTCTCACCGTCCTGATCGGCCTTGGAGACAATCTTGGTCTTAATTGGAAGCTTGTGCTGAGCAAGACGGAGAGCCTCACGAGCAACTTCCTCTGGTACGCCATCAATCTCAAACATGATACGACCAGGCTAACAACTGCTACCCACTCTTCTGGGTTACCCTTACCGGAACCCATGCGAGTCTCTGCAGGCTTCTTGGTGATTGGCTTATCTGGGAAGATAGTAATCCAAACCTTACCGCCACGCTTCATCTCACGGGTGAGAGCAATACGAGCAGCCTCAATCTGGCGGTTAGTAATCCAGTGAGCCTCCTCTGCACGGATGCCCCAGGAACCAAAATGCAACTGGGTATTACCCTTTGCCTGGCCCTTCATGGAACCGCGCTGTACCTTACGGTGCAATACACGCTTTGGAGCAAGCATTAACGGCCCCTCCTCTCATTGCGAGCACGACGAGGACGAGCGGAGCCCTCAAGAGCTGGGTTAGGTGTTGGCTGTCCAGGCATCTTCTCGCCGTAATAAATCCAAACCTTGATACCAACAGCGCCCATGGTGGTGCGACCTGTAGCGGTACCATAGCCGATTGCAGCACGAAGGGTGTGCAGAGGCACGCGACCCTCACGGTACCACTCACGACGGCCCATCTCAGCGCCGTTCAGACGACCAGAGCACTGGATACGAATACCCTTTGCGCCAGCCTTGCGAGCGGACTGAACAGCCTTACGCATAGCGCGACGGAAAGCGACACGCTGCTCGAGCTGCTCTGCGATGGACTGAGCAACGAGGTTTGCGTCAAGCTCAGGACGCTTAACCTCGACGACATCAACGTTGACCTGACCCTTGCCGACCTTAGCAACACGCTCAAGATCTGCACGGAGGCCGTCAATCTCTGCACCCTTCTTGCCAATGACAATACCAGGACGTGCGGAGAAATAGTTACCTTGACCTTATCGCCAGCGCGCTCGATATCAATACGAGCAACGGCTGCCTTCTCAAGGCGCTTCTCAAGATACTTGCGGATAGCAAGATCGTTGCCGAGCTGCTCGGCGTAGTCCTTATCGGCGTACCAACGAGAACGCCAGCTCTCGGTTACACCAAGACGGAAGCCTGTAGGCTGTACTTTCTGACCCATTCCTACGCCTCCTTTCGAGGTGCAACGACAACGGTAATGTGGCTCATGCGCTTGTTAATGCGGGAAGCCGAACCCTTTGCACGAGGACGAATACGCTTAAGCGTTGGGCCTTCGTCAACAAAAGCGGTCTTGACTACCAGGTTGTTAGCGCGGAGACCATTGTTGTTCTCAGCGTTAGCAACTGCAGAGCGCAGAACCTTAGCAACATCAGTAGCGGCAGCGCGAGTCGAGAACTGAAGAACCTCAAGGGCCTTCTCGACAGACTTACCGCGGACAAGCGCGACAACTGCGCGAGCCTTACGAGGAGCAACGCGAACATACTTAGCTGTTGCGCGAACCTCAATAGAATCGGTGTTCTTAGCCATTTACTACACTCCCCCTATTTGGCCTTGTGACCGCGGAAGGTACGGGATGGGGAGAACTCGCCCAACTTGTGACCAACCATGGACTCGGTGACGTACACAGGTACATGCTTACGACCATCGTGAACAGCGATGGTGTGACCGACCATCTCAGGGAAGATGGTTGAGGAACGTGACCAAGTCTTGATAACGTCCTTCTTGCCAGCCTCGTTCATTGCAGCGACACGCGCAAGGAGGCGAGTCTCCACAAAGGGGCCTTTTTTGAGACTTCTGCTCATTTATCTACTCCTACTCGTGTCTTACTTGGACTTACGACGGCGAATGATCAGGCGGTTAGAAGCCTTCTTCGGGTCGCGGGTCTTATAACCCTTGGTTGGCTTACCCCATGGGGTGACGGAAGGACGACCAGAAGTGTGGTTCTTACCTTCACCACCACCGTGTGGGTGGTCAACAGGGTTCATGACAGTACCACGGACGGTAGGACGGACGCCTGCCCAACGGGAACGACCAGCCTTACCAACAACAATGTTGGAGTGCTCTGCGTTACCAACCTCACCGATGGTTGCACGGCAGGTCAGAAGAACACGACGGAGCTCGGAGGAAGGCATACGCAGAACTGCATAGCCGTTGTCCTTACCCATGAGCTGGACGGAAGTACCAGCAGCACGTGCCATTGCAGCACCCTTGCCAGGCTGGAACTCAACTGCGTGAACAAGAGTACCTACTGGAATCTGCTCAAGAGTGGTGCAGTTACCAGGCTTGATATCGATGTCCTTGGTACCAGAAAGAACGGTGTCACCGACGCTCAGGCCCTCTGGGCAAAGAATGTATGCCTTTGCGCCGTCTGCATAGTGCAGAAGAGCAATACGAGCGGAACGGTTAGGATCGTACTCAACAGTAGCGACCTTAGCTGGGATGTCATCCTTGCGACGCTTGAAGTCGATACGACGGTACTGGCGCTTGTGGCCACCACCCTGGTGACGGGTAGTGATGCGGCCATTGTTGTTGCGGCCAGCCTTCTTTGGCAGAGGCTCGAGAAGGGACTTCTCGGGCTTATCAGTTGTAATCTCAGCAAAGTCTGAGATTGTCTGGAAGCGCCTGCCTGCGCTTGTTGGCTTTAGATGCTAACTGCCATAAACAGTATCCCTTTCTTCTCCGTTGGCTAGCCCGCTTAAGGGAAAGTCGAGCTAACACCGGATTACCACGGTACCGCGCGTATCTACTATGCGCGGCATACGAACCCGTACCTCAAAAGAGGCACGGGAGAAAAACCTTACTCAGCAGAGTTATTACCGAAGATCTCGATAGTCTCACCAGCAGCGAGGGTAACAATAGCCTTCTTCCACTGACGGGTCTTGCCTGCCTGCTGATAACGTACACGCTTGTTCTTTGGCTTAACAGAAAGTGTGTTTACCTTGGTGACGTGTACAGAGAAGAGCTTCTCTACAGCTGCAGCAATCTCTTCTTTACCTGCGTTACGAGCAACCTCAAAAGTGTACTTGCCCTGCTCCATCAGATCAAAAGCACGCTCTGAAACGATAGGACGAATGATGACCTCATAAGGAGAGTTCATTATGCGAGCACCTCCCCAAGCTGCTTAGCGACATCAGCGGACATAACAAGTGCGCCGTTGTCGATCAGGAAACGAGTAGTAACCTCAGAAACGCCGAAGATTGAAACCTTAGGAAGGTTGCGGAAAGAGAGGTAAGTGTTGACGTCGTCGTCTGGGACGATAACGGTAACGCGCTTACCCTCAATACCGAGGTTCTGAAGTGCAGCCTTTGCCTGCTTGGTGGAAGGCTGAGCAAACTCGAGAGAGTCAACGAGGACAAGCTCGGAATCTGCAACCTTGCCGGAGAGGACGGACCTCATAGCAAGCTTGACCATCTTGTTGTTAATACGACGTGCGTGGGAACGAGGGGTAGGTCCAAAGATGACGCCACCACCAGTCCACTGACCAGCACGAATAGAACCCTGGCGAGCACGACCAGTACCCTTCTGACGGTAAGGCTTAACGCCACCGCCGGATACCTCGTGACGGTTCTTTGTAGAGTGGGTACCCTGACGTGCGGATGCGTCCTGGCAGACTACAACCTGGTGCACAACAGGGATGTTTGGCTCAATGCCATAGACGTCAGAGGAGAGCTCGGCGTCGCCGACCTTCTTTCCCTCTACGTTCTTAATCTCATACTTGGACATGTTGTCTCCTTGTTAGCCTAAGTGTTTGCCTAAAGGCCCTTAGGCCATGCGGACCTGGACGAGGGCATTCTTGCCGCCAGGAACAGCACCCTTGATAAGCATGAGGTTCTGCTCAGCATCAACGCGGACAAGCTTAAGGTTCTTGACCGTAACGCGCTCTGCGCCCATGTGACCATACATGTGAAGGCCCTTACGAACGCGTGCAGGGTATGCGCACTGACCAATGGAACCTGGACGACGCTGGTTACGAGAACCGTGAGTCATTGGACCGCGAGAGAAGTTCCAGCGCTTAACGGTACCCTGGAAACCCTTACCCTTAGAAGTGCCTGTTACGTCAACAGCGGTGACCTCAGAGAAGTCAGCAACTGTGACAACATCGCCGGTCTTGTGCTCAGAAGCATCCTCAACGCGGACCTCGCGGAGGTAACGCATTGGCTCGACGCCCTGTGCCTTGAAGTGACCAGCCATTGGCTTGTTGACATGCTTCTCGGAGATGTCGCCGAAGCCAATCTGTACGGCATTGTAGCCGTCCGTCTCAACAGTCTTTACCTGTGAAACGGTGCAGGGGCCAGCAAGAACGACGGTAACAGGAACGACGTTGTCGTTCTCGTCCCATACCTGGGTCATGCCCAGCTTGCGGCCGAGGATGGTATTAACCATGCTCTTTCCTAACCTTCGGTGGTCATGGGACCTTGAGAGCACATCGGGTACTCTTCCCCAGCGGACCACGTCCTGTACATACTGCCTTTAGACATAATTGTCCTGTTTGAGCAGCCCGTCTACTTACACTCATTTTTGACAAGAAACAAGCCTAAAATCTCTAAAAGATGAACGCTTTGTGAAGACCGTTTGATACCTTCTAGCTGCGAGATCTTTCTTCTCACCTATTTTGCGAGGTCAAACCGCTGACCCGGGCGTATCCATTGGCGAGAAACCCGGAAAATTTTGAAAAGTTTTTTCAAAAAATTTTGTCGGAACAAACCGCGGAAATAACTTCGCGAAAATCAGGCTGCCGAAATTACCTTGCCAAAAGTTTCTTGAGCAATACTTCGCAACCCTCAGTGACATCCTCATACGTCAGATCAAAATTGCCTGAGTACCATGGGTCCGCAATGTCACGAGGCTTCTCTGTCCAGTCAAGGAGCAGCGAAACCTTTCCAAGCGAATCATCCTTTAGTATGCGCATCATGTTGCGCAGGTTATTGTGGTCCATGCCAATGAGGTAATCAAAGTTCTCGTAATCTGCGCGCGTCATCTGCCTCGCACGATGATCGCCGCAACGAATCCCCTCTTGCTGAAGCTTGCGTCTCGTACGAGGGTCAACAGGATTGCCAATCTCCTCTGTGGAGGTTGCTACTGAGTCGATGACAAACGAGTCTGCGAGACCATTTTTCTCGACAAGGTCCTGCATAACGTACTGCGCCATCGTTGACCTGCAGATATTTCCGTGACACACAAAGAGGATTTTTGTCATGTGGGAGTAATTTGGGTGAGCGTTTACCGAGCAGCCGGTGTTTAGCTGTCTACTTGCATTCTGCTGGATATGTTTCATCTTTTTCTCCTGCGCTTTGTGCGAGTATTCGCTTTCTAATTCTACGGGTTTCTCGCCAAGTGCAGATGTGAGTTACGTCTAGAAAAGTCTGCCTGAAAAGTACAAAGAATCTGTATTTGCGTCACCGATTCTTTAACAAAATCAGGCAAATCCACAGATTCTTTGATGTATTTAGGCAAAAGTTACAGATTCTTTGAAGAAATCAGGCGCACGTCAGGCTCGCGCCGCCCACCTGGCGAGAAACCCGTCCACTTCCAGCATATGCGCACAAGAAACCCGTTATCCACACGAAATGGATGCCGGGTTGAAATCGCTTGCGACCCGTGTTCGCACGGTCTCCGCACGTAGTTCAACGCCACTCACACAAAAACCCTCCCGCGCGGAGATGCGCAGGAGGGTTTGCAAGTTGGATTAAGCCGTATGCTTAGAGCTTGATCTCGATATCGACACCAGCTGGAAGGTCGAGACGCATAAGCGAATCAACGGTAGAAGCGCTTGGGTCGAGAATATCGATGAGACGCTTGTGAGTGCGCATCTCAAACTGATCACGGGAATCCTTATCCTTGTGTGGTGAGCGGATAACGGTGTAAAGGTTGCGCTCGGTTGGCAGAGGGATAGGACCGGAAACACGCGCACCTGTCTTCTGTGCGGTGTCAACAATCAGCTTAGCGGACTGATCAATGACCTCGTGATCATAGCCCTTGAGGCGAATCCTGATCTTCTGGCTTGACACTTTGGGTACCTCCATAAATGAGCTAGAGCTCGTGGTCGTTTACTTAGGATGCAGAGCCGCCGTTTTTGGCGACAATCTCTTCGCGTACAGCGTTAGGAACGGGCTCGTAAGAATCGAACTGCATGGTGTAGCTCGCGCGGCCCTGGGTCTGGGAACGAAGGTCGGTTGCGTAACCGAACATCTCACCAAGAGGCACCTTAGCGCGGATGACCTTGGCGTCCATACGATCGTCCATACCCTCAATCTTGCCACGACGGGAAGAAAGGTTGCCCATAACGTCGCCCATGTACTGCTCAGGTGTCTCAACCTCAACAGACTCAACAGGCTCGAGAAGGACTGGGTTGGACTTCTTGAGAGCATCCTTAATTGCCATAGAACCAGCAATCTTGAATGCTGCCTCAGAAGAGTCGACCTCGTGGTAAGAACCGTCAACAAGGGTGACCTTAATGTCGACTACTGGGTAACCAGCAATGACACCGTTCTCAAGAGCCTCACGAATGCCCTTATCGATAGATGGGATGTACTCCTTAGGAATAACACCACCGACGATAGCGTTGACAAACTCGTAACCCTTGCCCTCTTCCTGTGGCTCAAGGTCGATGACTGCGTGGCCATACTGACCCTTACCACCGGACTGACGGACAAACTTGCCCTCAGCGTGGCTTACTGCCTTACCAGCAGTCTCACGGTAAGCAACCTGTGGCTTACCAACATTGCAGTCAACCTTAAACTCACGACGGAGACGGTCAACAATAATCTCAAGGTGAAGCTCGCCCATACCAGCAATGATGGTCTGGCCGGTCTCGTGATCAGTGTGAACCTGGAAGGTTGGGTCCTCTTCAGCCAGCTTAGAAAGGCCGATGGACATCTTCTCCTGCTCAGCCTTGGTCTTAGGCTCAACAGCAACGTCAATAACAGGATCTGCGAAGCTGATGGACTCAAGGATGATTGGGTTCTTCTCGTCACAAAGGGTGTCACCAGTAGTGGTGTTCTTTAGACCAACGCATGCAACGATGTCGCCTGCGGAGCACTCTTCACGGTCAACACGGTCGTTTGCGTTCATCTCGAGGATGCGACCAAAGCGCTCACGGTTGTCCTTGACGGAATTGTAGACGTAAGAACCTGCCTCAGCCTGACCAGAGTAAACACGAATGTAGGTAAGCTTACCAACATAAGGGTCAGTCATGATCTTGAATGCAAGAGCGGAGAATGGCTCCTTAACGTCTGCGTGACGGACAGCCTCGTCACCCTTAGGAGTGACACCATCAATCTCTGGAACATCCAGAGGGCTTGGAAGGAAGTCGATGACTGCGTCCAGAAGCTCCTGAATACCCTTGTTCTTGTAAGCGGAACCAACAAAGACAGGGTTAATCTGACCAGCAAGAACGCCAGCACGAAGAGCACCCTTAAGGGTCTCAATGTCAACCTCTTCACCCTCGAGAACAGCCATCATGAGCTCCTCAGAGAAGTCAGAAGCTGCCTCAAGAAGCTCTTCACGCTTCTCAGCTGCAATCTCTGCAAACTCTGCAGGAATCTCATCAAGTGGCTCAGGGTAAATCATGCCCTTAGCATCCTCTTTGAAGTCCCATGCAGTGTTGGTGACAAGGTCGATAAGACCCCAGAAGTTGGACTCAGCGCCCATTGGGACCTGAGCTGCAATTGCGTTTGCGCCAAGGCGGTCACGCATGGTCTGGATTGCACGGAAGAAGTCTGCGCCTACGCGGTCAAACTTGTTGATGAATGCAATACGAGGTACGCCGTACTTGGTTGCCTGACGCCAAACGGTCTCGGACTGTGGCTGAACGCCTGCAACTGCGTCGAAGACTGCAACTGCGCCGTCCAGAACACGAAGAGAACGCTCAACCTCAGCGGTAAAGTCAACGTGACCTGGGGTATCGATAATCTGGATGACGTGGTCTTTCCAGAAGCAAGTGGTAGCTGCGGAAGTAATGGTTACGCCGCGCTCCTGCTCCTGAACCATCCAGTCCATGGTTGCTGCACCGTCGTGGACCTCACCAATCTTGTGGGTCTTACCGGTGTAGTAAAGAATACGCTCCGTAGTGGTTGTCTTACCAGCATCGATGTGAGCCATGATGCCGATGTTGCGGAGGTCTTTAAGATTGTACTTAGTCTTAGCCATTTGTTTGCTACTCCTGAATTCCGACTAGAAGCGGTAGTGGGAGAAGGCGCGGTTGGCCTCAGCCATCTTGTACAGGTCCTCGCGGCGCTTGACGGATGCACCTACGCCGTTAGTTGCGTCGATGATCTCGTTTGCAAGACGCTCTGCCATGGTCTTCTCTTTACGGCTACGGCTGAAAGTGACCATCCAGCGGATAGCAAGAGTAGTTGCACGACGGGAGTTGACCTCCATTGGGACCTGGTAAGTAGCGCCACCAACACGCTTAGGCTTAACCTCAAGTGTTGGGCGAATGTTATCCATAGCCTTCTTGAAGACAGTGAGGGCATCCTCGCCAGTCTTCTCTGCGACGATGTCAAATGCACCGTAGACAATGCGCTCTGCGGTTGCTTTCTTGCCGTCGAGAAGGACCTTGTTAATGAGCTGGGTTACCAGACGATTGTTGTAGACGGCGTCAGGCATAACCTCACGACGTACTGCTGCTGCGCGACGCGGCATATTAATCTCTAAGAACTAGTTCGAGTAGTGGACGTGATTACTTAGCACGCTTAGTGCCGTAACGGGAACGGCCCTGAGCACGATTCTGAACTGCTGCGCAGTCGAATGCACCGCGAACAACCTTGTAACGAACACCAGGAAGGTCACGGACACGGCCGCCACGAACCAGAACAATGGAGTGCTCCTGGAGGTTGTGGCCCTCACCAGGAATGTAAGCGGTTACCTCAATGCCATTAACAAGACGAACACGAGCAACCTTACGGAGTGCTGAGTTAGGCTTCTTTGGCGTAGTGGTGAAAACGCGAGTGCAAACACCACGCTTCTGTGGGTTGTGCTGAAGAGCGGCGTTCTTAGACTTTGACTTGACGCTCACGCGGCCCTTACGTACGAGCTGGTTAATAGTAGGCAAGATCTTCTCCTTCTTATACCTATCTACCTGCAGTTTTACATATTCGAAAGGTGACACAGCACTGTCCCCTTGGAATTACGCAGGGAAGTACTTTACGCTGATGAAAGCCACATGTCAACAAGCCACTGTGCCGGGCGTATCTATACTTCATAGAAATTACACGATGAGACAAAATCGCTTTGTAGCTTCTTTACCGACCACATTTGGCGAGAAACCCGGTGTGCCTGAAAGAATCCCCAAAAAAGCAATAAATAACTCAGGTATCCCCTAGTGACCCAACAGATGAGCTGCATGTGCAAGGCCAACGCGGATCAGCGTTGTGACGTGCTCATCTGCAAGTGAGTAAATAACTTTTCTGCCATCTCTTTTTGCATTGACAAGACCGCGGTCGCGCAAAAGACGCAACTGGTGAGAGGTTGCTGACTGAGATACCGAAAGCATTTCCTGCAGCTCTGTTACGCTTTTCTCGCCATTTACTAAAGCACCCAAAATCTGGAATCGAGTGAAGTCAGACAGTGCATCAAAAATCTGAGTTGCATCGTAGATAATGTCATCGTTTACCAGATATTCGTTCAGTTTCTGATCAGAAACATAATCGCACGTAGAGTGAGTGTGCTCGCACTGTTCAGAATCGTGGGAGTGACTATCCATTTGCTATTCCTATCCTTTAAGAGCCGCAAAATAAATGACTTACCAAACGTAATTCATAAAAGATTAGTATATACCGATACTCGCTTCTGTAAGCGCAACTAAAAGAGGACTCCAGCTAACGGCTGAAGTCCTCTTCTGTATCGGAGTCAATATCCGAAAAAGTTTGATGTATCAGGCGAGATTACTTACTCGTCTTCGCCGTCTGCCTCAGCATCCATGCGGACAACCTGATTGAGAAGGTCATCCAGAGAACCAAGGTCCTCGTTGATTACATCAGGGCTAACCTCGTCGGAAGAAGAACCGATGAGTGTCTCGGTGTAATCAGAGTGAGTGGATGGAGCTGCAGAGCCCAGCATCAAGCCGCCATCGCCTTCTGGCGAGAAGACCATGTTGAGCAGCTGAGAAAGATCCTCAGAATCTGCCTCATCCTCTTCTGGCTCAAGAATGTAGAGGAGGTTACGAGCCTCAAGGCCATCGCGGAGCTCCTCGATTGCCTTTGCACCAATACCATCGATGCGAAGCAGGTCTTCCTCGGTCTTACCGATAAGATCGCCTACGGTCTCAATGCCAACCTCGCTGAACTTGTTGGTCCAACGCTGTGACACGCCAAGATCGTCGAAGAGGTACAGCTTGCATCCTCGCTTGAAAGCGTACGGCCATTCTTGGAGTAAACGCCACCGTTGTAATCCTCGTTGACCCAGTCAAGCTGCTTAGGAAGCTGCTCCTCGATGTCCTTAAGCTCTGCTGGTGCCCAGTCTGGAAGAGACTTAGCAAGAGAAGAAGTTGGGCCATCAATCTTGGTGCCGTGGTAGGTAAGCTCAACATCGCTGTATGCGGAGAGACCAGTACCTGCAGGAATCTGCTTACCAACAATAACGTTGGACTTGAGGTCAAGCAGGTGGTCAACGTCGCCCTCGATAGCTGCAGAGGTAAGAACGCCTGCAGTACGGATGAACGATGCACTGGAGAGCCAAGAATCGATAGAGCTTGCAACCTTCAGAGTACCAAGGATTGCTGGCTCTGCCTCTGGTGGAGTACCACCAGCAAGGGCAATGTTCTGGACAGTCTCTGCAAAGACATAGCGGTCCACATACTGACCAAGCAGGTACGAAGAGTCACCTGGGTTGGTAACCTGGACACGACGAAGCATCTGACGTGCGATAACCTCGATGTGCTTATCGTTGAGTTCTACACCCTGGGAGGTATAGACGTCCTTAACAGACTCAACGAAGGTGTGCATAGTGGACTCAATGTCAGTGAGTCGACGGAGCATACGGAAGTTGACGAAGCCGCGGGTAATCTGGTCACCAGCACGGACAACAACGCCATCCTCAATGCCAGGCATGAAGCGGACAGATGCAGGTACACGCCACTCCTCGATGACACGGGAAGCATCGTCTGCATCAACAATACGCAGCAGGTACTCGGTGGTCTCTGGGGTAATGTGAAGAACACCAGAAACAGGAGCCAGGTCAGCCTCGCGACCAAGAATCTTCTCGTTGACGTTGCCGACGACGTCGAACATACGAGCAACGGTAGGAAGACCCTGCGTAATATCGTCTGCGCCTGCAACACCACCGGAGTGAATGGTACGCATGGTCAACTGAGTACCAGGCTCACCAATGGACTGAGCTGCGATAATACCAACTGCAGTACCAATGTTGACAGGACGACGGGTGGAAAGATCCCAGCCGTAGCACTTCTGGCAGACGCCGTACTTAGACTTACAGGTCAGAAGCGCGCGGAGCTGAACCTTAGCAAGGCCGTGCTCAACAAGACGCTCAAGATCCTGCTTGGACTCAACATAGCCACCAGCAGGGATAAGAACCTCACCAGTGTTTGGATCGCAGACATCCTCAAGGGTGCAGCGGCCAATCAGGTCAGTATCAACAGAAGTCTGACCAGGCTTAATCAGAGGATAGGTAACTGCCTCATCAGTGCCACAGTCCTCCTCGCGGACAATGACGTCCTGTGCAACGTCGACGAGTCGACGAGTCAGGTAACCAGAGTCGGAGGTGTGGGATGCGGTATCTACCAGACCCTTACGAGCGCCGTAGGTAGAAATGAAGTACTCAAGAGGCTCAAGACCCTCGCGGAAGTTTGCCTTAATTGGAAGGTCGATGGTTTCACCGGACATATCCGCCATCAGGCCTCGCATACCAGCAAGCTGGCGAAGCTGTGTCTTAGAACCACGAGCTCCAGAGTCAGCCATCATGTAAATTGGGTTGTTCTCTGCAAAGCCTGTAAGCATCTCAGAGCCGAGAAGATCGGTGCACTCGGTCCATGCGTTAACAACCTCAACGTGACGCTCTCGCTCGGAAAGGAAGCGTCCTCGTAGTACTCGTTGATCTGGTCAACGCGGTCCTGTGCCTCCTGAAGCAGCTGTGGCTTGTGTGGAGGAATGACAGCGTCCCAAACGGAAACGGTCAGACCAGCAAGAGTTGCGTAGTGGAAACCAGTCTTCTTGATGTTGTCCAGAATTGGCTCAACATCAGCCATTGGGTAACGGTCGCAGCAATCATTGACCAGAATGCCAATGTCGGACTTAACCATCTTGTAGTTGATGTATGGGTAATCCTCTGGCAGGCACTGACGGTTGAAGATAATGCGACCAACAGTGGTCTCAAAACGCTTAGTACCCTCAGTAACGTCCAGGTCCTCATACTGACCGCGGCCGGTCATAACGCGGAAGATAGCGCGATCGCTATCAGCAACGTTTGCATCCTTGGAGCTTACGCGGACAACAACCTTTGCCTGGATATCAAGGTCACGATTGGCCTCAATAGCCAGAAGAGCATCCTCAAAGCTTGCAAAGGTAAGAGTCTTAGCGTCTTCACCGGTCTTCTCGGAAGTGAGGTAGTAGACACCAAAGACCATATCCTGAGAAGGAACGGTCAGAACCTTACCAGAAGCAGGGCTTCTGAGGTTGTTGCTGGAGAGCATCAGAATGCGAGCCTCTGTCTGTGCCTGAGTAGAAAGTGGCACGTGGACAGACATCTGGTCGCCGTCGAAGTCTGCGTTGAATGGTGCGCAGACCAGTGGGTGCAGGTGAATTGCCTTACCCTCGATAAGAACTGGCTCAAATGCCTGAATGGACAGACGGTGAAGGGTAGGTGCGCGGTTGAGAAGAACGAGGCGGTCCTGAATGACCTCATCCAGAACGTCCCAAACAACTGGAGTACCACGGTCAATAGCGCGCTTTGCGCCCTTAATGTTTCAACCTTGCGGAGCTCAACCAAACGACGCATGACAAATGGCTTGAAGAGCTCAAGTGCCATAGCGGATGGAAGACCGCACTGGTGCAGCTTCAGGTGTGGGTCAACAACAATGACGGAACGGCCAGAGTAGTCAACACGCTTACCCAGAAGGTTCTGACGGAAGCGACCCTGCTTACCCTTAAGAGCCTCAGCAAGAGACTTCAGAGGACGTCCACCACGGCCGGTAACAGGACGGCCACGGCGACCGTTGTCAAACAGAGCGTCAACGGACTCCTGAAGCATGCGCTTCTCGTTGTTAACAATGATAGAAGGTGCCTCAAGGTCAAGCAGGCGCTTAAGACGATTGTTACGGTTAATAACACGACGATACAAATCGTTTAAGTCGGAAGCTGCAAAACGGCCGCCATCAAGCTGAACCATAGGACGAAGATCAGGTGGAATAACTGGTACAACGTCAAGGATCATGTTAGCTGGATCGTTACCACCCTTGAGGAAAGCGTCAACAATCTCAAGGCGCTTAATGGCCTTCTCGCGCTTCTGCTTCTGAGCATCCTCATTGGCGATAATAGCGCGGAGCTCCTTGGCCTCTTTCTCAAGGTCAATGTTGGAAAGAAGGTCGCGGACTGCCTCTGCGCCCATGCCACCCTTGAAGTAGATGCCATAGTAGCGCTTAAGCTCGGAGAACAGACCCTCATCGGAGATGAGCTCTCTGGTCTCAAGCTGCATGAACTTCTCGAAAGCCTCACGACGAAGTGTCTTCTCTTCCTCGTACTCTTCCTCAAGATCAGCGATGCCTGCACGAATCTCGTCCTCAGAAAGAGGCTCAAAATCGCCAAACTCGTCATCCTGTGGCTGGCCCTGCTCGCGAAGACGTGCGATCTGATCGTCACGCTCTGCGTCAAGCTCTTCGAGGTCTGCTGCAAGCTCCTCACGAAGATCGTCTACGTCAGCCTCACGTGCCTCAGTGTCAACACTGGTGATTACGTAAGATGCAAAGTAGAGGACTTTCTCGAGGTCCTTGCTCTTGATATCAAGAAGACGTGCCAGAGGGAAGCTGGTTGGGCTCTTGAAGTACCAAATGTGGCTTACAGGAGCAGCAAGCTCGATGTGACCCATGCGGTCACGACGAACCTTTGCGGTGGTTACTTCAACACCGCAGCGCTCGCAGGTAATGCCCTTGAAGCGAATGCCTTTGTACTTACCGCAGGCGCACTCCCAGTCCCTTACAGGTCCAAAGATCTTCTCGCAGAAAGACCGTCCTTTTCTGGCTTAAGGGTACGGTAGTTGATGGTCTCAGGCTTCTTTACCTCGCCATAGGACCAACCGCGGATATCATCAGCAGACGCTAGAGAAATTTTAATAGCGTCAAATTCAGTGGAATCGAAATCTGCCACAGTCGCTACTCCTTATCGGTGGTCGCGTCGCCTACAAGTGCGGATGCACCCTCAGCGTCTTGGGACAGGTCGGAAGCGGTTACCTCAGTGAAGCCAAGGTCGTTGAGGATCTCAACAGCGTTCTTCTCCTCAGGATCTGTGACCTTTGCGGTATTTGCACGCTTACGATAGGAGATTGGCTCAATGTCAAGTGCCAGGGAGCGAATCTCTTTGACCAGAACCTTGAAGGACTCAGGAATTCCTGCAGTAGGAATGTTCTCGCCCTTAACAATGGACTCGTAGGTCTTAACACGGCCGTTGGTATCGTCAGACTTAACGGTGAGGATCTCCTGGAGGACGTTAGCAGCACCGTATGCATACAGTGCCCAAACCTCCATCTCACCAAAGCGCTGACCGCCGAACTGTGCCTTACCACCCAGAGGCTGCTGGGTAACAAGAGAGTAAGGACCAGTTGAACGTGCGTGGATCTTATCGTCAACCATGTGGCCGAGCTTTCAGAATGTAAGAAACACCAACGGTAATTGGGCTCTTGAATGCCTCGCCAGTACGACCATCGTAGAGGGTAGTCTTACCACGCTCGTTGAGCTGTGGAACAAACTCCTCACGCATGTCCTCGCCGTACTCCTTGAGAGCCTTGTTGATCATGTTGATGTTGGTGCGGCGAACAATCTCTGCAACGGACTCATCAGTAGCACCGTCAAAGAGTGGTGTTGCAACAGGAATTGGGCCCTCAACGTAACGCTTAGAATCTGCGTCATCGTCATCCCAACCGTGTGCAGCGCCCCAACCAAGGTGGCACTCAAGCAGCTGACCAACGTTCATACGGGAAGGAACGCCCAGTGGGTCGAGAATAACGTCTACTGGGGTACCATCTGCCATGTAAGGCATGTCCTCAACTGGGAGAACCTTACAAATAACACCCTTGTTACCGTGACGACCAGCGATCTTATCGCCCTGCTGGATCTTTCTGCGCTGAGCAACAAAGACGCGGACCAGGTCGTTTACTCCTGGAGGCAGGTCGTCTCCAGCCTCACGGCTGAAGCGGACAACGTCAACAACGCGGCCATAGGAGCCGTGTGGCATCTTAAGGGAAGTATCGCGAACATCGTGTGCCTTAGCACCGAAGATTGCGCGAAGCAGGCGCTCTTCTGCGGTCAGAGCAGTCTCACCCTTAGGAGTGACCTTACCAACCAGAATATCGCCAGGGCCAACCTCAGCGCCGATGCGGATGATACCGTCATCGTCGAGGTTTGCGAGCATGTCCTCACCAAGGTTTGGAATCTCGCGGGTAATCTCCTCAGCACCAAGCTTGGTGTCACGAGCATCAATCTCGTGACGGGAAATGTTAACAGAAGTCAGAAGGTCTTCCTGAACAACACGCTCGGAGACGATAATACCGTCCTCGTAGTTGTAGCCTTCCCATGGCATGTAAGCAACGGTAAGGTTTGCACCAAGTGCCAGCTCAGAGTGGTCAACAGATGGACCGTCTGCGATTGGCTGGCCTTTCTCGACCTGCTGTCCAACAGTGACGATTGGACGATGGTTGATGCAAGTGGACTGGTTGGAGCGCTCGTACTTAGGAAGATCGTAGCGCTGAGAACCGTGCTCATCGGAGTAGATGACAACGTGAGCTGCATCAACCTCGGTGACCTCGCCGGCAAACTCTGCGCAAATAAGCTCACCAGAGTCCTGAGCTGCGCGGCCCTCCATACCAGTTCCAACAAATGGAGCGTGGGACTGAATCAGAGGCACTGCCTGACGCTGCATGTTTGCACCCATGAGGGTACGCTTTGCATCGTCGTGCTCAAGGAATGGAATGAGGTTAGCTGCGACGGAGAGAAGCTGACGTGGAGAAACGTCCATGTAGTCAACGTCCTCAACAGGAACCTGTGCAGGTGCACCGAAGGAACCGTCGAAGTCGCGGGTACGTGCAATAACGCGGTCTGCATCAACAATCTTGCCGTCTGCATCAACCTCAACAAACTTCTTAGACTTAGGGTCAATTGGGGTGTTAGCAGGAGCAATAATGTGATTCTCCTCCTCATCTGCAGTCATCCAGACAATGTCGTCAGAGACAACACCGCCTGTAACCTTACGATAAGGAGCTCGATAAAGCCGTACTCATTTACGTGAGCGTACAGCGCCAAGGAGCCGATAAGACCAATGTTTGGTCCCTCAGGAGTCTCGATTGGGCACATACGGGAGTAGTGCGAATTATGAACGTCGCGGACTGCGGTAGGAACGTTGGTACGACGGCTGGAGCCGGACTTGTGTCCTGCAAGACCGCCAGGGCCCAGAGCAGAAAGACGACGCTTGTGAGTCAAACCAGCAAGTGGGTTTGCCTGGTCCATGAACTGCGAAAGCTGAGAAGAACCGAAGAACTCCTTGATTGCAGCAACAATTGGACGGATGTTGATCAAAGACTGTGGAGTGATGTCGTCTGCGTCCTGAGATGCCATACGCTCACGAACAACGCGCTCCATGCGGCTCATACCAATGCGGAACTGGTTCTGGACCAGCTCGCCTACGGTACGAACGCGGCGGTTGCCAAAGTGGTCAATGTCATCAAGGTGCTTAGACTCATCACCTGCATGCACTGCAAGAAGGTACTGAAGAGCTGCGACAATGTCCTCTTTGGTAAGGACACGAACATCTGCAGGAATCTCTTCCTCAAGCTTCTTGTTGATCTTGTAACGACCAACGCGAGCAAGGTCATAGCGCTGCTCGTTGAAGAAGAGGCCGTCAAGCAGAGAACGGGCAGAGTCAACAGTTGGTGGCTCGCCTGGACGCTGACGACGATAAATCTCGATAAGAGCATCCTCACGTGTGGTTGCAACGTCACGCTCAAGTGTGTTGCGAACAACATCGGAATCACCAAGGAGCGAGAGAATCTCGTCATCGGTAACAGCAATGCCAAGTGCACGGAGGAAGACGGTAGCGCTCTGGCGACGCTTGCGGTCAATGGAGACGACCAGGTGGCCGCGCTTATCAACCTCAAACTCAAGCCATGCACCACGTGCAGGAATGAACTGAGACTTGTGGACCAAGACACCGTTGTCCATCTCTGACGAGAAGTACACGCCAGGTGAACGAACGAGCTGTGAAACCACAACGCGCTCAGAACCGTTGATGATGAAGGTACCGCGCTCAGTCATCAGTGGGAAATCACCCATGAAGACAAGCTGCTCCTTCATCTCACCAGTCTCTTTGTTGACAAAACGGACGTCAACAAAAAGAGGTGCTTGATATGAAATGTCTTTTGCACGACACTCAGCCATTGAATTGGCAGGGTCGCCGAACTGATGGTCACCAAAGGTGACCTGCATGGTTCCAGCGCTGTTCTCAATTGGAGAGAACTCAGCGAAGGACTCTGCAAGGCCCTCTCCCATAAAGCGCTCAAATGATTCCTTCTGTACAGAAATCAGATTTGGCAGCTCCATAGCTGCGGGAATCTTACTGAACGTCCTGCGTCCAGTATGCGCCTGAGGCGTGGTGAGGGAAGTCTTTTTAGCGGTAGACACCAGGTTGTCCTCCTTCAAAAGGGTGGAAGGTGGCAATTGTCGCAACCTAGTAATTTAGTCAAGATTTAATGCGCGTCAACAGAAAAACACTTGATTTTTTAAGACGTTTTGACTATATTATCGCGTTTATGTTTTTCAACTGCACAAACGTTATGTTGCAGGTAAATCCTTGACTAACTCGTCTTTTCTAGTTGTGAAGATTTTGTGGAGAAGGTCCACGGAGACAGAAATAGCTTTCGGTGAGCGGCGCTCCCCCGCCACGTCGCTTCGCATGGCGCTCCATGCTCACCGGATGCGCCCCGAGCGCACGGGTTTCTCGCCACACGCGCCGACTTTTTGCTGGGTGCGCCTGAAAAGTGCAAAGAATCTGTATTTGCGCCACCGATTCTTTTGCAAAATCAGGCAAATCCACAGATTCTTTTGCAATTTTAGGCAAAAGTTACAGATTCTTTGTAGAAATCAGGCGCGAGAAAAACTAGGGCATGTCACGCAGTAAGCCAGAGCAATCACGCAGGATTTATGAGCCTGAAATGAACACCAAGTCTGAGCAAAAGTACTCAGACAAGGCGAGAAAAACAGGCAAATCGCTCAGACATGGCGAGAAAATCCGGCAAATCACTCAGACTTGATGTACTTTTCAGGCTGCAGCAAATGCGTCCCAGCTTGATGCACTTTTCAGGCTGCTGCAAAAGCGCCATGCTTGATGCACTTTTCAGGCTGCTGCAAACGCATCCAAGCTCCATGCGCCCCGACCGCGCAGGTTTCTCGCCAGGCAAACAAAAAAGAGGCCAGACCGAAGTCTGACCTCTCCAGTAAGCTATGTAGGATGGACTTACTTAAGGGTGACGGTAGCGCCAGCCTCCTCGAGCTGAGCCTTAGCAGCCTCAGCGTCCTCCTTCTTAGCGCCCTCGAGGACAGCCTTAGGAGCACCCTCGACGACCTCCTTTGCCTCCTTGAGGCCAAGGTTGGTAAGAGCACGGACAACCTTGATGACGCCGATCTTGTTGTCGCCGAAAGCCCTCGAGGACAACGTCAAAGTTGGTCTTCTCCTCTGCCTCCTCAGCAGCGCCACCAGCTGCAGGAGCAGCTGCAACAGCTACAGGAGCAGCAGCGGAAACGCCGAAGACGTCCTCAAGCTCGTGAACGAGCTCAGAAAGCTCGAGTGCTGGCATCTCTTTAAGGGCCTCAATGATCTCATCTTTAGTGACAGCCATGTCAATTCTCCTTTTTAAACGATGCAGCCTTTGTACTGCATCTGGGCAAAAGCCCGGCTTGTATGTGTGCGTTTAAGTGCTTCTACACTCTCACGCGGTTTGCGCCAATGCGCGGGTACAACAAAACGTTGCTTATGCAGCGTTCTTCTGATCTGCGACTGCAGAAAGAGCGGTTGCGAGTCCACGAGCTGGACCAGCGCAAACCTGTGCAATACCGGTAAGTGGGCTTGCAACAACGAAGACAAGCTTTGCAATGAGCTCCTCGCGAGAAGGAAGGTCTGCGTAAGCCTTTGCCTCGTCAGCGGTAAGTGCCTGACCATCAGCGATACCACCAATGAACTCAACTTTCTTGAGCTTCTTGGCCTGATCCTTGATGACCTTAGCGGCCTCGACAGGATCATTCTCATAGAAAACGTATGCGCAGGTACCGGCGAGCATCTCGTCAATCTCTGGCATACCAGCGTTCTTAAGAGCAATCTTGACGATGTTGTTCTTATAGACCTTCATGTGAGCGCCTGCTGCGGTAAGTGCGCGGCGAAGCTCCTGAGTCTCCTTTACGGAGAGACCACGATAGTCGATAACAAACAGGCCCTTGGAGTTGTCGAGAGAAGCGGAAACCTTCTCGAGCAAATCAAGTTTAGACTGAGCTGGCATGTAGTACACCTCCTTTATCATGTCTCAGGCACGAGCGCCAACAGGTGCGGCCCTCACATGAAAAGACCCCACTTTGGCAACCAAAGCGGGGTCTGGATGTACTAATCTCAAGACCACCTCGGCAGGCGGGAATTCCCATTAAGCCTTGGATTCAAGGCGCCGGCTGTCTTTGGCAGCGAACGTGCAACTACAAGACATCTGTCTTGCGTTGGATATTGTGCAGCAAAAAACTATCCAAGTCAAGGTTGAGTGCACAATTTCTTTCTCTTCACAAAAATTTGACGAGCAGGGCGGCTAAGCTGCGGCCCCAACTCAAACGCGGCACAATCGAACCTTAGTCGCAGACCGCCTATGCTGACCACGCGTTTCAAACCGCACGCGCGTTGCAAGCCGAGTCCACGTCTACACCGCATGCACGCTGCAAGAAAAATCCGGTACCTGCAAGCAGATACCGGATTAAGCGTGCTAGGTACTTCTAAGCGTAAAGCTTAGTCCTCCATGAGGTTACGAACCTTGGTTGGATCAACCTTGATGCCAGGGCCCATAGTAGAGGAAATAGCAACGGTCTTGACGTACTTACCCTTAGCGCTGGATGGCTTGACGCGAATAATCTCAGAGAGAAGTGCGCCATAGTTCTCAACAAGCTGCTGGACCTCAAAAGAAGCCTTGCCGATTGCAACGTGGCAGATACCAAAACGGTCTGCACGATACTCAACACGACCAGCCTTGAGCTCGTTAACCATCTTTGCAACATCCATGGTAACGGTACCAAGCTTAGGGTTAGGCATAAGACCACGAGGACCAAGAACGCGACCAAGACGACCAACCTTACCCATCATCTGAGGGGTTGCGATAGCTGCGTCAAAGTCAAGCATGCCCTTCTCGACCTCTGCGATGAGCTCGTCGCCACCGACGATGTCAGCGCCAGCTGCTCAGCCTCGCGGGCCTTCTCGCCCTCTGCGAAGACTGCAACGCGAACGGACTTACCAGTGCCGTGAGGCAGAGAGATAGAACCGCGAACGTTCTGGTCAGCCTTACGAGTATCGACACCAAGGCGAATTGCTACCTCAATGGTCTCGTCAAACTTAGCAGTTGCAAGCTCCTTAGAAAGGGTTACTGCCTCTTTTGGGCTGTAGAGGTTTGCACCGTCTACCTTGGCAACTGCATTCTTGTAGTTCTTTCCGTGCTTAGGCATTATGTACCTCCTGTGGTCAGCGGGCGTCTGCCCTCCCACTCCTGCATCTTCCGTCCATAGTTACGCCCTCTTGGCGAGAAACCCAACTACGTGCACTAACGTCGGATGCTCTGACAAAAACAACCGCCAGCCACACATATGGCTGACGGGAGTAAACACTACTCGGCGATGGTTACACCCATAGAACGAGCGGTACCAGCGACGATCTTCTTTGCAGCCTCAATGTCGTTTGCGTTGAGGTCAGGCATCTTGATCTCAGCGATCTTGGTGAGCTGCTCCTGGGAGAGCTGGCCAACCTTATCGCGCTGAGGAACACCGGAGCCACCCTTGAGGTGAAGCTCCTTCTTGATGAGCTGAGCTGCTGGAGGAGTCTTGGTTACGAAGTCAAAGGAGCGATCCTCGTAAACAGAAATCTCGACTGGGATGATGTCGCCAGCCTTGTCCTGAGTTGCAGCGTTGAATGCCTGGCAGAACTGCATAATGTTGACCTGTGCAGCACCCAGAGCTGGTCCTACTGGAGGAGCTGGGTTTGCCTGGCCTGCAGGAATCTGCAGCTTAATAAAGTTAACAACCTTCTTTGCGGGCATGTTAAGCCTCCTGTTTGAATTCTTGTGAGTCTATTCTCGCGCACTCCCGAGAAGCAATCCACAAGGGACGAGAAGTGCGGGATAAGCCGTTAGTTACTAGTCTATCAGGGAAATCTGATCCATGGTGAGCTCAACCGGAGTCTCGCGACCAAAGATGGTGAGCATTACCTTGATCTTGCCGGACTCTGCGTTGACCTCAGAAACAGTTCCGTCGAAGTCAGCGAGAGGACCAGAAAGAACGTGAATTGCCTGACCGACCTCAATATTGGTTGCTGTACGCTTAGGTACAGGGCTACCCGTCTTCATGCCGCCACGACGCATAATCTTATCGAACTCATCGCGACGCAGAGGAACTGGCTTGCCGTCAATGCCAACAAAACCAGTTACGCCTGGAGTGTTACGAACAACAGCCCAGGTATTGTCATCCAGCTCCATGCGAACAAGAACATAACCTGGGAAAACCTTAGACTCTTGGTCTCGCGCTTACCGCCGTCCTTGACCTCAGTGACTTCCTCGGTAGGAATCTGAATATCAACAACAGCACGCTCAAGGCCATAGGTCTCAATACGGTGCTCAAGGTCTGTCTTTACCTTGTTCTCATAACCTGAATAGGTGTGAACTACATACCAGCGCTTAGCCATTGATTATCCCCTCAGTCCAGTAAAGGCGACGAGACCAGCAACAATGCCAGTATCAACCAGCCAAGTTACCAAGCCAAAGAAAATGATTGTTGCAATTACGGCTACAGAGAAACCAGCAAGCTCAGAGCTTGAAGGCCACACAACGCGGTGCATTTCTGTACGAACGCCCGCAAAATAAGCACCCAGGCGGCCAAAGAAGCCAGGGTTAGCGTTACGCTGAATGGACTTCTCCTGCTTCTTTGCCTCAGCTTTAGTGGCCTTAGCAGAAGCTTCAGGAGTAGCTTCAGCCTGAAGGGCCTCACGCTGGGCGCGCTCTTCTGCGCGAGCCTTACGTGCGCTCCTCTTATTGCGCTCCTTATTTGCCATCCTACGCTCCCTTGGATGTTATACCTACATACAAACCGGCCAACCCTTATGGGAAGGCCGGTGAAGTTATCTGGCAGGCCAGGAAGGACTCGAACCCTCAACAAACGGTTTGGAGACCGCCGCTCTACCATTGGAGCTACTGGCCTAGAACGAACCCACCTAGCCTAGCGGGTCTCGCGATGTACCGTGTGCTTGTGGCACCATGGGCAGTACTTCTTCAACTCCATACGATCTGGGTTGTTGGACTTATTCTTGTCCGTAGTGTAATTACGACGCTTGCACTCAGTGCAGGCGAGAGTAACGAGTGTACGCATTGATCCTCCTGAACACGGTCACGAGATGTATTCTCGAAATGTGACGCGGTTGCTTAGGTTAGCACCCACTACCCAGAGATGTCAATACTTTTCTCTAATTACTCTAGGCGTTCACATATTTTTTCTCGACAAAAAACCCGGCGCGCAAAAGAGCACGCCGGGCAAGTTAGCAACTTTTAAAGAAGTTACTCGATGACGGTGGAAACACGGCCATCGCCGACGGTGTGGCCACCCTCGCGGATAGCGAACTTCAGACCCTGCTCAAGAGCGATTGGGTGAATGAGCTCGCAGCCAACGGTGATGTGGTCACCAGGCATAGCCATCTCTACCTTGCCACCGTTTGCATCGGTGAGCTCGTAGATGTCGCCGGTTACGTCAGTTGTACGGAAGTAGAACTGTGGACGGTAACCAGAGAAGAATGGGGTGTGACGGCCGCCCTCTTCCTTAGTAAGAACGTAAACCTCACCGGTGAACTTCTTGTGTGGAGTAACGGTACCAGGCTTGCAGAGAACCTGACCGCGCTCGATGTCCTCGCGCTTAACACCACGAAGAAGAATACCAACGTTGTCGCCAGCCTCGCAGAAGTCCATGGTCTTACGGAACATCTCAATGCCGGTAGCAACAGAGTTCTGAGTTGGCTTAATACCAACGATCTCGACTGGATCGTTGAGCTTGAGCTCACCACGCTCAACACGGCCGGTAGCAACGGTACCACGACCAGAAATGGTCATGACGTCCTCGATTGCCATCAGGAATGGCTTCTCGTTGTCACGAGCTGGTGTTGGGATGTAGGAGTCAACGGTGTGCATGAGCTCACGAATGGACTCAACCCACTTCTCCTCGCCGTTAAGAGCGCCGAGAGCGGAACCACGGATGATTGGAAGGTCATCGCCTGGGAAGTCGTACTCGGAGAGAAGGTCACGGGTCTCCATCTCGACGAGGTCGATGAGCTCGTCATCGTCGACCATGTCGCACTTGTTCAGGAAGACGACGATGTAAGGAACGCCGACCTGACGTGCGAGAAGGATGTGCTCACGAGTCTGAGCCATAGGACCGTCGGTTGCAGCAATAACGAGGATTGCGCCGTCCATCTGAGCTGCACCAGAAATCATGTTCTTGATGTAGTCTGCGTGGCCAGGGCAGTCGACGTGAGCGTAATGGCGCTCCCAAGTCTCGTACTCAACGTGAGCAACGGAAATGGTAATACCACGCTGACGCTCCTCTGGAGCCTTATCGATGTTCTCGAAGGCGGTATAGTCTGCCTTGCAGCCTCGGTCTCAGAGAGAACCTTGGTGATTGCTGCGGTAAGGGTAGTCTTACCGTGGTCGACGTGACCAATGGTACCGATGTTTACGTGTGGCTTTGTGCGGTCAAACTTTTCCTTGGCCATTGCCAATCCTCCTTCTGGAACTAACCCTCGGGCTAGACCGTGGTGAAAAAACGTCTGTTTATACTCAACGGCGCAAATGTCTAGGACATGTACGCCGTAAAGAGTCTGGTACCGGCGACTGGATTCGAACCAGTGACGTCACGGGTATGAGCCGTGTGCTCTAACCAGCTGAGCTACGCCGGCATAAATGCCGCTTGAAAAATGGAGCCCGCGACCGGATTTGAACCGGTGACCTCTTCGTTACCAACGAAGTGCTCTACCTACTGAGCTACACGGGCGTGGTGGGGATACTTGGACTCGAACCAAGGAACCAATAAGGAGCGGATTTACAGTCCGCCGCAGTTGCCGCTGTGCCATATCCCCGAATGCCGTTTTCAAGCACTCTAGAAGCAATTGTGTACGCTGTTTACCTTGCAGTTTAACGTACGCAGGAAGTCTAGTTGATCTTCCAATTACCTCTCAAGCGGGAAAATATTACGATTGAATAAAAATCTTGTCAACGTAATCCACCCAACCGGGCGTATCTTATCAAATATTTTCCACAATTCCAAGCGATTTTCTCGACACTATTCCATGCGGTTTTCTGGCCACAACTTCAAGCGGGTTTCTTGCCACAACTCCACCGATTTTCTCGTCACAACTCCAAGTGGGTTTCTGGCCAGACGCATACGGGCTTTTACGGTTGTCTATAGGAGCCATATGCGATACGTCGCGAATGCCCTAAAATTCGCACGAAAAAAGCCAGGCAATGCCTGGCTGAAAATTCAAATGGTGCCGCCACCAGGCTTCGAACCCGGGACCTACTGATTACAAGTCAGTTGCTCTACCAGCTGAGCTATAGCGGCATCAAGTGCAGAGGATATTCTATAGACTTTTCTGACTTTGGTCTAGTCTCAATTTTCGAGAAATTTTTCTCCACAAACTGGTCGATGCAGCATGTAGGAGCACTTCCCTTCTACAGGAGCTAGCTTGGTGCAAATGCACTGTCCATCAAGTTTGGCCAGCCTGAAAACCGCATCATGTCTGTGTAAAACAGCTCAGACTTGACGAGAAAAACCGGCAAATCGCTCAGATATGACGTGCTTTTCCGGCAGATCACTCAGATATGGCGAGAAAATCAGGCTCCATGAAAGCGTCCATGACACCACACCCAGATCTAAAGCTACGTCACGAAAGACCCGCCTGAAAAGTGCAAAGAATCTGTATTTGAGCCACCGATTCTTTGACAAAATCAGGCAAATCCACAGATTCTTTGATGTTTTTAGGCAGAATTTACAGATTCTTTGCAGAAATCAGGCGCGCTGATTGCGCCCAGGCGCGCTGGACGTATTGGTGCGGTCGAGCACGTTGGCACATCGCGTACGTAAGACGCTGACCTGGTCACCTATCTGCCTAGCAACTTCCAGAGTTTCTCGCGCTGTTCTGGAGAAATGCGGTTTTCAAGCGTCATGCGCGTACTGACCTGATCGCGACGCATCTCTTCGACAACGTTATCTGCTTGGGAAATCTCGTGGACCAGTGATGCGCTGGCAATGCGCGTGACCTCGCCGGGGCCAAAGCCGGCCGTAGCGCGAATGTCCCTGTCCGACGTGACCAGAAATACCTTGCGACCAGCCTCTCGCGCGTCCGTGACCAGGCGCTCGATGACGCTATCCGCGGACTCCCCAGTCTCGGAAAAAACCAGCTGCACGCCAGCGTGGGTGCGCTCCGGGCGCTCGTCGTTTACATTTCCCTTTCCGTCGAACACAATAACGGCCTCGTAGGTGCCCTGCGCAAACGTGGCAACGTCAGAAATGAGCGCCAAACGGGCGCGGTAAAACGGATCGGTATTGAGGTGATAGGCTCTCTCAGCTGCGGTTTCTTGCGTAGAAGAGCCACGGTCATCCAGCAACGCCTCATAGCGAGGAGTTGCCAACATGACGTTATAGCCATCGACTACAAGCAGCGATTTTTTCTGAGCCATACCTTACGCTTCCTGGGCTTCCTGGGCTTCCTGGGCTTCCTGGACTTCTTACGCTTCCTGGGCTTCCTGGGCTTCCTGGGCTTCCTGGGCTTCCTGGGCTTACGCTTCCTGAGTCCTGCGGAGCCACTCGTAGCACATGACCGTTGTTGCCTGAGCAACGTTCAGGGACTCTACCTGGCCAAACTGAGGAAGCTTGCACGTAAAATCGCACTTCTCGAGCATAAGGCGAGAAATTCCTGAACCTTCAGAGCCCATGACAAGTGCAAGGCGACCTCCCATAGGAGCCTCCCACACGGACTGAGTGGCGTGCTCGGTAGAGCCACATGTCCAAAAACCTGCGGCTTTAAGCTCTTCAAGAGCGCGCGGCAGATTAGAAACCTGAGCGATTGGCAGGTGAAGCACAGCTCCTGCAGAAGTCTTGTATGCTCCAACGCCAACTCGGGCGGCACGAGCGTTTGCAATAACAACGCCGGCTGCGCCAACTACCTCGGCACTTCTTACAATTGCACCAAAGTTTCCCTCGTCAGTTACGTGGTCCAAGACCACAACTAACGAGTTTTCAGAACCGGCGCGCTGAATGATTTCAGAGAGGTCAGCGTAAGCAAAAAGGCTGTGTACGGACAATAACGCCCTGGTGAGCGCCGTGGCTTGAAAGCGAGTCAAGCACGGGCTTTTGCGACACGCTCGACAGGAATACCCTCCTGCTCAAGCTGACGTGCAAGCGCCTCAATCTCTTGGTCCTTCTGACCGCTTGCGGCTTGTACCAGAGCATTCTTCAAAGGAATACCAACGGTCAGCGCCTCTGCTACTGCGCGACGACCCTCGATAAGATCGGTTGCAGGCTTCTTGTTACCGGGACGTCCAGCGCCGGCACCTCGCTGTCCACCAGCACCTTTCTGTCCGCGAGTGCCCTGAGCTGCACGTGTGCCTTGTGCGGAGCGACTGCCCTTTGAGCCCTGGCCATTCTTGGCGCCGAAATAACCGCCCCAGTCGGCAGCCTTCTTAGAGCCGCGACCTACGCCGCCGCGACCTGCAGCCCCGCCGCGACCTGCAGCGCCACTGCGACCAGTGGAGCCACCGCGGCCTGCAGCGCCCTCGGAACGAGTGTTTTTAGAGGTAGAACGCTGATTTCTTGCCATAGTTAGTCTGCCTTACGCTTAAGTCGAGCGCCAGCGGCGGTATCTTCAATCAAAAGTCCAAGCTCGGCAATGCCGTCTCTAATTTGATCAGCAACTGCCCAGTTTTTCTGGGAACGAGCCTCCTGACGAGCAGCAAGCAAAGCCTCTGCAGCCTCGTCAGCTGACGCGCCCTCATAGCCTGCTACCTGAGCAGCAAGCGCCACAAGCTCCTCTGGTAAATCAGAGGTAGAGGCCGCCTGAGTCAAATCAATTCCCAAAGCTCCCGTGAGCTCGCACAACATATCTGCTGCACGGAGAACAGGACTTGCGCCAACGTTCTGACCAACCTCTGCAAGATACGTATTTGCAGCAGTTACCAGAGCAAAGATAGCAGCGAGTGCTCCTGCGGTATTGAAATCATCATCCATCTGAGCGTCAAACTCGCTCTGAGCTGTGTTAATAGCCTCAGCAAGCGTGCTATCAGCGTCGGAAAGTTCGTGCTGAGCAGAAGACTGCTTGAAAGCCCAGCGGAGATTTGCAACGCAGGTCTTCATGCGCTCAAGCGTACCAACAGTGCCCTCAAGGCGCTCAAACGAGAAATCAAGTGGTGCGCGATAGTGCGTTTGAAGCATCAAAAGTCTTACTGCATCTGCAGGGTACTTGTCCAAAACTTCCTTGAGTGTGTAGAAGTTGCCCAAAGACTTGGACATCTTCTCGCCATCAACGCGAAGCATTCCGGTGTGCATCCAATAATTGGCGAGAGGAGCGTGCCAGGCGCAGGATGCCTGCGCAGTCTCGTTCTCATGATGAGGGAATACCAGGTCAGAGCCACCGCCGTGAATGTCAATTGGAGTGCCCAGGTAGCGATGAATCATTGCGCAGCACTCACTGTGCCAACCTGGACGACCTTCTCCCCAAGGGCTTGGCCAGCTAGGCTCACCAGGCTTAGCAGCCTTCCAGAGTGCAAAGTCAAATGGATCGCGTTTCTCGTCATTAACCTCAACGCGCTCACCTGCGCGAAGCTGATCAAGATCGCGACCAGAAAGCACACCATAACCATGGTCAGAACGAACCGAGAAGTACACGTCGCCCGAAGGCACCGCGTATGCGTGACCCTGTTCAATCAAAGATTGAATCATCTGAAGCATGGCTTCAATCTCGTGCGTTGCGCGAGGGCGAATATCCGGATCTAAAATATTGAAGCGATGCATCTGCTCGATAAACGCCTGAGAAAACTCTTCAGAAACCTCTTGAGCAGTCCTTCCCTGCTCAATGGCACGCTGAATAATCTTGTCGTCAACGTCAGTCAAGTTCTGAGCAAAGGTGACCTCATAACCCTTGTGCATCAGATAGCGGCGAATAACGTCAAACGAGAGGAAGGTACGGGCGTTTCCGATGTGAATCTGATCGTAGACCGTGGGACCGCACACATACATGCGGATTTTACCCTCGTCGATTGGCTTGAACTCTTCTTTTTTATGCGTCTGAGTGTTATAGACAAGCATGCATACTCCTCGCAACCATTGTGTATTGGTGTAAGTATAAACGGTTTATAAAATTTTATTAAAATTATTGGCTAGCATTTTTTTAGCACACAATCAAAGTTAATTTTTACAAAACGAATGTTTCAGAAATAAAAAAACTTCGGTGAAAATAATTTCTTTAAATTAATACTCATACAAACTGAATAAGAATTCGCAGTTAAAATACATTTATTAAAAAATTAATGTATTTTATTATCAACCGCTTACCGATATAGAGGTTTTCTTTATCTATAAAACCTCCTACATTATTCAAAACGTGTTAGCTAACACATATATTTCTACTTTATAAGGAGAGAACAATGAAATGGATTGTTAAACCAACAAAACAAGTCACAACATTAGGTTACTGTGGAATTCGTATTGATATTTGTGGCGCAAGGCACAACGTCTAACTTAATTGCTGCTGGAGAGAATGTCTCTCCAGCAGTTTGAACTGTAGGTGAACAGATATGTTAAGCAGCTATAATGATATTAAATTCTCACAATATAATACTGTCTTTGAAAATGAAAATAATCTATACATTTATAATTCATTCACTGGTGGATTACTAGAAGTTGAGGAAACTTTAGAAAGATACTTTAAAATAGAAAAGGGTTTCGAGCAAATTCCAACTTTGCTTAATTCATTATCCGATGAAACATTAGAGGATTTAATTTCAGGTGGAATCCTAGTAGATAGTTCTGTCGACGAAGCAAAAGCTCTTCATTGCTCGTCACAAATCGCTCGATATACAACAGATAATTTAACATTGACGATTGCACCTACCACACATTGTAATTTTAGATGTCCCTACTGCTATGAAAACATTGATAATCAAACATCAATGTCGAATAACACAATTGATCAAATACCACACTTCATTGAGGCGAATTTTCCTAATTTAAAAATCACTTCAAATCGTTTGGTATGGTGGAGAACCACTTCTTGAATTAGAAAAAAATCACTACAATAACTAACAAATTGATTGACAACAACTATTGCTTGTTGCCAGCTCAATCGTCACAAATGGATATCTATTAAATAGGCAAGTTGCTTATCAACTTACTGAACTTGGAATAAACTACGCTCAGGTCACAATCGATGGCTCAAGAAACGACCATGATTCACGCCGAATCCCTAAAACTGGTGTACCAACTTTTGACCGCATCCTTAACAACGTCCGGTCTTGCGCTGACTTACTGGACATTACAATCAGAATTAATGCTGATAAGACTAATATTGAGCATGCTGATGAACTCCTGGAAGACCTTAAAAAGTCTGGTCTAAGAGACAACGTTTCTATAAGCTTAGCACCGGTAACAAATTACAATGAGAAAAATAATGATTTGGGGATGTGTTTTTCATCTCCTCAATTTGCAGAAGAGGAATACATTTTCTATAAAAAAGCAATGCAAGAAGGATTTAATGTTATAGATAATCTTTTGCATCGAAGGCAAATTTGTGGAGCAATTTCATACAATTCCTATGTAATTGATCCTTCCGGTGACCTTTATAAATGCTGGGACTTAATAGGAGATACAACTGAAAAAATCGGAACAATATTTGATTCAATACAACTAAATCACAACCACTGTAAATGGCTTTTATATAATCCATATAAGGAAAGATGCATTAATTGTAAGGTCCTTCCTATGTGTAATGGTGGTTGTCCAAATCAATTTAACCAGACAGGTCAACTTGGTTGTTGTACAAGTCTTTATAATCTCGATAAAAAGTTAAAACTAATCTCATACGCATTAAATAATGATAGAGGTGATTCGAATGAGTAAGTTTTTTAACATTATCCGTTACTGTATATCTACCATTCTGGATAAGGGCAGTCTTGCGATTTTTCTCTTTCTGTCATTCTTTGTCACTGCGCTTATGGTGATCCAACCTCTTCTTGTTGGATTTGTAATTAATCTTTTTATTTCAGGAACAACTTGGAGTGAAATACTTTTCTATTGCGCCATGGTTGCCGCACTAGGAATCCTTATTGCCGGCTGTTCCTATCTTGCTAAAACACGCTATTGTCAATTGCAAATTGACTCCGCGTTTACCATTGAGCGACAGCTGATTGACAAGATTCAACACGCTGATTCATCGTTTTTCTCGTCATATGATTCTGGACATTACCGCCAGACAGTAAATAACGACGCTAATGACGTTTCAATGTTTATACTTACACAATGCGTGAGCTTTGCAACAACTACGGTCTCCGTCTTAGGCACGCTTGCAATTATCTTATATTTGAACCCATTAACCGCTCTTGTAACAGCTGTTCTGTTATTGGTGAGTTTTATTATCTATAAGCAAATCCAAGCTTCGGCCTATAAAAGATACAAAGAATCTAAAGAGCTGAGGTCTCAGTATGGATCTATTGAGCTCTCCCAATTCACAGACGTAGATTTCATCAGGCGTCATTCCCTCTTTGAGCGTTTCTTTAATCAGCACTATGCCGTCAATCAGAAGCTTCGTAGTGCCATTCATGAGCAGTACAAGCTTGAGTTTGGAGTACAAGAATTAAACAATGCTGTGATTGCCGTATTCCAAGCCATTGTCTTTATTACCTGTGCATATCAAATTTTCCTTGGAGCACTGCAGCCTGGCTATATTGCAACTATTTCAAGCTATTTGTATCGCTCTTAGGTTCTATTACGCTTCTTATGGAATTTGGTATGGCTTATCAGAGCATTACGGTAAGCCTTAATCGAATTGAGCAGATTCTAGATATACCTCAAGAATCCGTTGGAAACATCATTCCATCAGACGATGTCAATCAAATTACCTGCACAAATGTGTCTTTCTCTTATCCACATACAAATAAAGTACTGATGGACAACTTGTCTTGTAGTTTTGCAAAAGGAAATATATACGCCATTACCGGTGGAAACGGTACAGGCAAATCAACATTTCTGAAGCTCATTAACGGAGAGTGGTCTTCTCACCTAACAGGCAGTATTGCTATAAATGAGGACTTGCTAGCTCAAATTAATCAGTATGAACTTCGAAAAAATACGCTTGGATTTACCGAGCAAGAGCCAAGCATTGTTGACGATACGGTAAGAAATAATCTGACACTGCTGTGCAAAAACCAACCAACAGATGAAGAGATAATCAGCTATATCAAGCTATTCAATTTGGAAAAATTGCTGCTTGGTGACGATCAAAATCTTGACGTACGCCTGGGTGATCGAAGCTCTGCTATCTCTGGTGGAGAAAAGCAAAAGATTGCAATTATCCGCATGATGCTTATGAAGCCTAGTGTTATGTTGCTTGACGAGCCCACTTCTGCATTAGATCAAAAAAGTGTTGATGTCCTGCTTAATCTTCTAAAGAAGGTCAAACAAGACCACATAATACTGCTCATATCTCATGACCCTAAAGTGGTGGAGGCAGCCGATCATATCGTTGAGCTGTAATTTATTGCGCGCTACGTCCCAGCAGCACAACCGCCCAGGCAGCAATACCTTCTTGAGTGCCCACGAAGCAAGGCCTTCGGTGGTGGTTGCTTTTACGCCAACTTTATCTGACATAACGCCCATGACCTCCGCCATGCGGTTTCTCATAGCGTCGCGATGAGGAAGCAGCTTAGGTGCTTGAGCCGCAACGGTGCAATCACAGTCCAGAAGCTCAAAGCCCTTATCGCGAACAAGCTGCATAACATGGGACAGAAGCACCATAGAATCAGCACCCTCATAAGCAGGGTCTGTATCTGGGAAAAGCTGGCCAATGTCGCCAGCACGCATGGCTCCTAACAGGGCATCCATGAGCGCATGAGCCAAAACGTCAGCATCGGAGTGGCCGAGAAGACCTTTGGTGTGCTCAATTTTGATACCGCCTAAGATAAGATCTCTGCCCTCCACCAGGCGATGAACATCGTATCCGTGGCCAATTTTAAGCTCTGGTATACTCACTCTACAGCCCCACTTCCGGTTGCGCCTTCTACCAGGCGACGGCTGAGCGTAGCCTCAACAATTGCAAGGTCAGATGGGTACGTGACCTTCACGTTTTCTCGTTGTGACTCAACACACAGCACCGTAAGACCAAGTCGCTCAACTAACGACGAGTCATCAGTTCCCTGGTAGCCTTCCTGGCGAGCTACTTCGTGGGCTTCAAGAATCGTACGCGTCTTGAACACCTGAGGGGTCTGAGCAGCCCAGAACGTTGAGCGGTCAGGCGTATCTACAATGGTTGCACCATCTACGCGCTTCAGCGTATCAGTTGCGCGGTGAGCCAAAATTGCTCCCGCAATCTTAGGCGACTTGCGAACTGTACCAATAACCTGCTCAATGGTCTCTACCTCAATGAGCGGACGAACCGCATCATGAACAGAAACAAAATCATATCCGGCGGGCACTACCTGGAGCGCGTTGTAAACCGATTCCTGCCTGGTAGCACCAGACGTTGCAAAGTGAACGGGTTTGTGGAGTACAAGCTTGCCCAAAACACCCTCTTGAACTGCAGCGCGTTTCTCGTCAGAGCATGCAATCACAATGTGAGCCACGCTTGGTGCGTGATCAAACGCAAGGATTGACCAGCTCATCAGCGGAAGACCGCAGACAGAAATAAACTGCTTGCCGTCAGGATATCCAAAGCGCTCGCCAATGCCGCCGGCCACAATGACGGCAACGGTATCGGCTTTTGCTCCATGTGTAGAAAGGCGAGAAGGACGTGGCTTTGACACGACCTTTGCGCAAGTGCTGCTTGCAGCCATTATTCTGACTTACCCCACATTCTGCGGAGACTGTTAGCAAGTGCACCGGGGTTCTCGACACCCAGAGATTTGAGGCTGGACGTATCGTTTCTGCAACGTGAAGCAGCTGCTGCAGGTTATCGTAGGCGTCAACAATTCTGGCCGCAATCTCATCGTTGACCACATGAACGCGGGAAAGCGTGCGCAGGCCCAGAGGCTCCATGGACGCATCTTCTCCGCGGCCATCGGAGTAGCCAAGAATCTGGCCGACACTCTCTGCGGAACGGAGCTCGGTGTTGGCTGTCTCATGGAAGCGGCGGCGGATAGCGCGCGCCTCCTCAGCGGAAGAGTCAACGGCGTAGTCGCGAATCATCAGGTTATAGGCCTCGTCGATGCCGCCCAGATATTCCTCACGCTGCATAGCGGTGGTTTTGCCCTCGCTACCCAGCTCCAAAAGGCAGGAGTCAAGCTGATCGGCGGCGCTCAAAAGAACCTCGAACAGGTAGAAAATGCCTGCTACATCGCCCAATGTGACGTAGTTATCAAGCTCAAGCGCTGTCAGGCGTAAAAGCGCGCGATCAAGCTGCTGGCGCGTATTTTGCATAGCAACCGAAAGCTGGTTGACGGTAGACATAATAGCTGGTACCGACTTCAGCGGAATAACGTGGCCATCAACGTAGACGGTAATCAACGAACGGCGAGAAGACACAGCGATCACAATTGCTCTGGTGAGCAAGCTCATGCGAGCGGCAGTACGGTGACGAGTACCTGTTTCTGCAGTTGGAAGCGTTGCATCAGGATTGAGGTGGGAGTTGGCGCGCAGAATTCTGGTGAGGTCTTTGTCCACTACCACGGCGCCATCCATTTTGCAGAGCTCAAACAGTCGGTTTGCCGTGAAGGAAACATCAAGTTTGAAACCATCTCCGCCCACAGCAAGGACGTTTTCTGTATCTCCCACACAAATGAGGGCACCAAGACGACCCGCAATAATCATGTCCAGTGCAACGCGAAGCGCTGTACCAGGGGCAGTCATCTTTAGAGCTGTGGCAATGCGGTCCTCGTTTTCTGTTGCGCTTGGATCAAGTTGCGTTGGCTCCATGGCTCTCCCTCAATTACTTGCAGCTTACAGGCTGCGTTTTGCATTCTGGTACGTTTATAGTTCAATTTGTTTCAACATTTCAAGTATACGGTTTTGTTGCCGGCGCGTGTAGTGACGGTTTGGAGAAGACGAGTTTCTCGACGGGCGACTGGGTAGGGCCTGCTCGACGGGTTTCTCGACAAGAGAACTGTGCGTTTTAGCTGCGATACAAAAAGACCCGAGGCAGAACCTCGGGTCGGAGTGTCTTACTCGGCGGAGGACATCAGGTCGGACGAACCGCCTGCACTACCCTGTGGCAGCGAGGATGGTCCCATGCTGACATCCATCTGGTCAAGCTGCGCCATTGTCTCTTTCTTGCGAGGCTCAGGGATGACGCCCGTGGTCTTGGTGAACACAAGCTTCTTGCCCTCAGCGTCAACATCAACAGCAACAATGTCGCCTGCGGTCCACTGACCAGAGAGAAGCTCCTCAGACAGTGGGTCTTCAATCATCGACTGAATGGTTCGGCGCAGTGGACGAGCGCCGTAGACAGGATCAGTTCCGTCTTTGGCAATCAGGTCCTTTGCGGCCTCGGTGAGCTCAATGGACATGCCGTTGGCAATCAGGCGATCGCGCAGCTCAAGAACCATGAGGTCAACAATGCCACGAAGCTGCTCGGTAGAGAGCGACTTGAAGACAACAATCTCGTCCACACGGTTCAAGAACTCTGGGCGGAATCCACGCTTGAGCTCGGACATAACGCGGCTGGTAATCTCTTTGTCGGAGAGACCCTTAGAACCCTCTGACGAGAAGCCCATAGTGTTGGTGCGGGCAATCTCGCGAGCGCCAATGTTGGAGGTCATGATGACAACCGTGTTGGAGAAGTCCACGTGACGGCCTTGACCGTCAGTCAAGCGGCCCTCGTCCAGAATCTGCAGCAAGATGTTGAAGACGTCTGGATGTGCCTTCTCAATCTCATCAAAGAGCAAGACAGAGTATGGACGACGGCGTACAGCCTTGGTGAGCTCTCCGCCCTCATCGTAGCCCACGTATCCTGGAGGAGCACCAACCAGCTTAGCTACGGTATGACGCTCCATGTACTCGGACATGTCGTAAGAAAGCAGGGCATCTTCGGAGCCAAACAGGAACTCTGCCAGGGCTTTTGCAAGCTCAGTCTTACCTACACCGGAAGGGCCCAGGAAAATGAAAGAACCACCAGGACGCTTAGGATCCTTGAGAGGACTGCGGCTTTCTGCGGATTGCCTTTGCAACCTTAACAACAGCCTCGTCCTGACCAACAACGCGCTGGTGAAGAATGTCTTCTGTACGAAGCAGCCTTGAAGCCTCAGTCTCGGTGAGGTTGGAAACAGGAACACCGGTAATGCCAGAGACAACCTTTGCAATGTCATCCTCGTCAACGGTGACAATATTCTTGTCTAGCTGCTCGCGCCACTCAGTCTCCAAGCGGTCCCTCTCTGCTACCAAAGATTTCTCCTGGTCACGCAGACGAGCTGCCTGCTCAAACTCCTGAGCGCTTGCTGCCTCGGACTTCTGGGTACGAACGCGGAGAAGATCTGCGTCTACCTGGGCAATCTCTGGTGGAAGGCTCATCTTGTGGATACGTGCGCGAGCACCAGCCTCATCGAGGACGTCAATGGCCTTGTCTGGCAAGAAACGGTCCTGGATGTAGCGACTAGAAAGCGCAACAGCAGCCTTGATGGCAGCCTCGGTGTAGTGGACGTGGTGGTGCTTCTCATAGCGGTCCTGAAGACCGTGGATGATAGAAATGGTGTCGTCGTTGTTTGGCTCGCCGATGTTGACTGGCTGGAAACGCCTCTCAAATGCAGCGTCCTTCTCGACATGTTTACGGTACTCTTCTGCCGTAGTTGCGCCAATAACCTGAATTTCTCCACGAGACAGCGGTGGCTTCAAGATGGACGCAGCATCGATGGAACCCTCTGCGGAACCGGCGCCAATAACGGTATGAATCTCGTCGATGAAGAGGATGTCATTCTTGGATTTCTCCAGCTCAGCAACAACCTTCTTCATGCGGTCCTCAAACTCACCGCGATACTTGGATCCTGCTACCAGACTTGCCAGATCAAGCGTCCAAACCTGCTTACCGCGCAGGATGTCAGGAACGTTGCCAGAAGCAATGAGCTGAGCCAAGCCCTCAACAATGGCAGTCTTACCAACGCCGGGATCTCCCAGGATAAGTGGGTTGTTCTTCTGTCGACGTGCAAGAACCTGCATGACACGCTCAATCTCGCGGTCACGACCAATAACGGGGTCAAGTTTTTTATCTGCGGCAAGCTTAGTAAGATTGCGGCCAAACTGTTCCAGCATGGAAGCATCGTCGTTTGCGTTAGGACGCATCTGACCAGCGCCTACAGGCATGCCAAAGATGCCGCCCTCAATGCGAGGCTCTGCCATACGAGGACCAGCAGGTGCATCATCTGGAGTCTGGGCAACCAGCTCATCAACCGCGTTTCTTACCGCATCACCCGAAACACCCATGGTACGCAGGGCATCCATAGCGCGACCATTGCCCTCGGACACAATACCCAAAAGCAGGTGCTCAGTTGCAATATAGCTTTGACCGTGGGTCATGGTTTCTCTGTACGCGTCCTCAAGCACGCGTTTTGCGCGCGGAGTAAACGGAATGTGGCCGCCAGGAATAGGATCTCCTGCGCCCGTGGTGAGCTCTTTTACGGTTGCCAGAGCCTCGTCATACGAGACCTCTAGCTTAGCCAAAGCCTGAGCAGCAATGCCCTCCCCCTCTTTGATGAGAGCAAGTAGCAGGTGCTCGGTACCGACATACATCTGGCCAAGACCGCGAGCCTCGTCCTGAGCCAAGCTCATGACTTTACGCGCTCTGTCAGTGAATTTATCAAACATGTGCTGAAACCTCTCAAAACTCTCTATATATTTCTGATTTATACCCAACAGAGGGCTCTGCAAACATACGACTCGCGTTGGATTTTTCTCCTCCGTACGAACCACACAAACGCCAGGCGAGAAACCCGTGCTGCCGAGAAGATCACGCTGCCGCACACTCCGCAGCGCCGCCGCAGCGAACTCCATGGCACCGACGCACACAAAAAGCCCGGTACCTGCAACAAGCAAATACCGGGCTGATACGTTTGTGCGCTGCGCCTAGGCAGCTAAGCTTCCAAGCTCTTAGCGTTTCTCAGGCTTGAGCTGTGGGAAGAGAAGGACGTCGCGGATGGAAGGCTGATCACAGAAGAGCATCATCATGCGGTCAATGCCGTAGCCGATGCCGCCTGCTGGTGGCATGCCGTACTCAAGTGCGCGGATGAAGTCGTAATCGTACTCCATGGCCTCTTCGTCGCCCTGGCGCTTGGCCTCCATCTGAGCGGCAAAGCGCTCCTCCTGGTCAACAGGGTCGTTGAGCTCGGAGTATGCGTTTGCGTACTCGGCGCCGCAGATAATGAGCTCAAAGCGGTCGGTCAGGCGAGGGTCGTCTGCCTTGCGCTTGGTAAGCGGAGAAACCTCTGCAGGATAATCACAGACAAAGGTTGGGTTTACGATGCTCTTCTCGCCAAGCTCGTCGTAGATCTCAAACAGCAGCTTGCCGGCCTGCCACTCTGGATTCCACTCAATCTCGTAGCGGTCCAGAACTGCGCGGAGTTTCTCGACAGGGGTGTCGATGGAGAGCTCCTCGCCGGTGACCTCGGACGCAATCTCTGCCAGGGACGCAACGCGCCAGTTGCCGGACAAGTCAACCTCGGTGCCCTGGTAAGTGATGACCTCGTGGCCCTCCTCGCAGCCGCAGGCCTTTGCGGGCAATCTCCTGGAATAGATTCTGGGAAAGCTCGCGCATGCCGGCCAGGTCAGAGTAGGCGGCGTATGCCTCCATGGAAGTGAACTCTGGGTTGTGCGTGAGGTCGGTGCCCTCGTTTCTGAACTGGCGACCAAGCTCGTAGACGCGCTCAAGTCCGCCGACAAGCAGGCGCTTCAGCGGGAGCTCGGTTGCAATGCGCAGGTAGTTCTCGGTGTTCAAAGCGTTATAGTGCGTAATGAACGGCTTTGCGTTTGCGCCGCCAAGAATCTCCTGGAGAACAGGGGTCTCAACCTCCATGTAACCGTCTGCCTCCATGAACTGGCGGATGATGGAGATGATCTGGGAGCGCTTGCGGAACACGTCGCGGACCTCGGGGTTCATAATGAGGTCAACGTAGCGCTGGCGATAACGGACCTCGCGGTCGGTGAGGCCGTGGAACTTCTCTGGCAGAGGACGCAGCGACTTGGAGAGGACCTCCAGCGAGGTGACTGCCAGGGAAAGCTGGCCGCGGCGCGTGCGCATGATAGCACCGGTTGCGCCGATAATGTCACCAAGGTCGAGAAGACCCAGGAGCTCCCAGTTCTTCTCGTCAAGGTTGTTGATGCGACAGAAGAGCTGAATCTGGCCGGTATAGTCCTCTACCACGACAAACGCGATCTTGCCCTGGTTGCGGATGGCGCGGACGCGGCCGGCCACGGAATAGACTTCCTCACCAGTCTGGCCGTCTTCGAGGTCAGCGTAGCGCTCCTCCAGCTCAGCGACGTGAGCGGTGACGGTGGACTTGATTGGGTATGGGTCAACGCCGGTGTCGATGAGTGCCTGGCGACGGGCTTTGCGCTGGGCGCGCTCGTCGTTGATGGAAGCCTCTGGGGTGACCTCGGTTGCGTCGACGTTCTCGGCGGCGGTTGCGTCAGCGGCGGCCGAGCTACCAGCGATGTTGTTCTCTACTTCGGACATGTATCCTCCACGTAAAAACGCCCCGCGCCAGACGGACACGGGGCGACCAAAATCTTTTGTGCCAGTCTAGCGAGTAATAGAGGTAATGGTGTACTTCTTCACCTTGCCGTTTGGCGTGGTGAACTCAACCTCGTCGCCCTTCTTATGACCAATAAGAGCCTCGCCAGCTGGGGACTCGTTAGAGATCTTGTGCTCAAGGGAGTTAGTCTCAGTAGTACCAACAATTACATACTTAGTTGTCTTACCTTTGCATCAGCAAGCTCGACGGTTGTACCAATTGCAACGGTAACGTTGCGCTTGCTGCCGCCCTCGACAACCTTTGCGACGGAGAGAATCTGGCGAATCTCGTTGATGCGGGACTCGTTGTGAGACTGCTCTTCTTTTGCTGCGTCATACTCGGAGTTCTCAGAAAGGTCGCCAAAACCACGAGCCTCTTTGATGCGCTCAACAATCTCGTCGTGCTTCTCGCCCTCACGATAAGCCAGCTCATCGACAAGCTTCTGACGGCCTTCTGGGGTAAGTACAATCTCTTTAGTAGTGTCCATCGTGTTCTTTCTGTTGATGGGTCAGTCGGTCTATACGCGTGAGATGGGGTTACTCAGCCTTTTTGGACTCTTCGTCCTCAACGAGCTCAGCCTCTGGCTCCTTGGCTTCTTCCTTGGTCTCAGACTCCATGCCCTCACGAACGCTCTTGACGGTCTCGCCGACAGCCTTGCCGAGCTTTGGAAGGTTCTTAGGTCCAAAGATGACCATAACAACGCAAACAATAATCAGAAGCTCAGGAATACCAAGTCCTAAAATCATATAAACCCCCAGAAAATCTTTTCCTGTAAAAGCGTTCAGAAAAAACGCCGTATCGGCTAGTATAACCGAGGGAAACCTTACTAACAAGGAATTAACATGGTCTTACATGATTTTTGGACATTTTTTATCTGGTCGACCGTAGCGGGGCTTGCCGTTATTGGCATTTACCAGCTATTTCTGTTAATTCTACGCGCTCGAGGCGTTTTTGTGACGCGTACCAAATTTGGCCTCACGATGATTTTTGACTCAGAGGACGCCAACGGTACGCCCATTAGGCTGCTCAACGTTAATGGCACCTTCCAGTCCGTGAGCTACATTGCGTCTGAGCTGCGCTTTGAACTTTGCATTCACTATCACCGCATGATGGCGCAGCTTATCCAGCAGGTGGCCCCGCAAGGTCGCGTTGTGATCCTGGGCGGAGGAGGTTTCTCGCTGCCAAAGTACCTGGCCACGCACATGCACGGAGCTACCGTTGAGGCGATTGAGATTGATCCGAAGATTGTCTCGCTTGCGCGCGAGCACTTCTTTTTGGACGAAGCGCTGGCTGTGGCTTCAAGTGAGTTGCGCGTTGTCGAAGACGATGCGTGGAAAGTTCTGCAGGATGCAGATGCTAGCAGCATTGACGTGCTGGTAAACGAGGTGTTTGCTGGTCACAAATCACTTGGACCCCTGGGAACTCCGAACGGCGCACAAACAGTCAAAGAAAAGCTTGCGCCTGGCGGGGTATATCTGGCCGATGTTCGCTGTCCGCTAGAAGGCCGTGGATCTGCGCTACTTTCGCAGGTTGCAGGCGTGTTTGCGCAGGAGTTTGCGCATGTCGCGTATGTGCCCGAGTGGCCCGATACTCCTAAAACACCAGGTAATAATCTTCTAATTGCAACCGATGCGGATATTGCGCTACCCGAAGGCGCCGTTGTAGTGAAATAACAGCGAACTGCAAAGAAATTGGCGCCCTCAGCAATCTGTTGACCAGTCACCTATACAACATTCGACCACCTGTTCAAAAGCTGCATAATCAACCTTCTTTATACGGATTTTTGTATCAAAAATTTGACCTGACTAAATCAGACTCTTCTTTTTGGGTAAAATATCCGTTTAGTTGGAAGTCAAATTGCAATCACGAAATTTTCTGACTTGCGTTTGCGCAGGTGGCAAAAAGTGTCCAGATTTTGTTATTTTAGTCAGTCATAAAATCGCAGATAGATGACTTGCATAAAAACTAATCGCCGCTGCATACCCCAACTAAACGCATTTTTTACCACTTGCACCCCGAGCACACAACAAAACCGCAGTTGGCTATAATTTGTATAGCCCCGGTGAAGTTTTGACTCGTAATTTGTACTACCTGGTGCAGCTTTGCTACGCAATTTCAATCGCTTTTGCCTTTGCCGATAAATAAATTCCTCAATTTCCCAAGAAAACATAACGTGAAATGATTATTGTTATTTCTGACAAGCTACGAGGGCGCCATTAATGCCGCACGCTTAAACGCGCTACGCATCAGTCAATGTGCCTGGGAATACAATGCATTTGGGAGTTGCTATGAAGACGGGTTTTGAACTACTGAACGATCCATTTTTGAACAAAGGAACCGCTTTTACGCAGGAGGAGCGCCAGAAATATGGCCTGGTAGGCCTTCTTCCTCCTAACATCCAGACTATCGAGGAACAGGCTGAGCAGGCATACGTGCTCTTCCAGCAGTACCCTGACCTCGAGACTAAGCGTCACTACCTGATGAGGCTTTTCTCCGAGAACCGCACACTGTTCTACAATCTGTTCTCAAAACATGTCGAAGAGTTCATGCCTATCGTCTACGATCCAACCATCGCACCTGACATTGAGCAGTACTCCCAGCGCTACGTTGACTCGCAGTACGCATGCTTCCTCTCCGCCGATCGTCCTGAGGACCTTGAGACCTCGCTGAAGAACGCAGCTGCTGGTAGAGACATTGACCTGATTGTTGTTACTGATGCAGAAGCCATTTTGGGCATCGGTGACTGGGGCACTAACGGCGTTGAGATTTCCGTCGGTAAGCTCATGGTCTACACCGCCGCAGCTGGCGTTGATCCAAACCGCATCATGCCTGTTGTTATCGACGCCGGTACCAACCGCCAGGAGTTGCTTGATGACCCACTGTACCTGGGCGAGCGCCACAAGCGTGTCGACGAGGACCGCTACAACGCCTTCATTGACAACTTTGTGACCACCGTTGAGAAGCTCTTCCCTAACCTCTACCTGCACTTCGAAGACTTCGGCCGCTCTCATGCCGCTGCAATCCTGGACCGCTACAAGAACACCTACCCTGTCTTCAACGACGACGTCGAGGGTACCGGCATCGTTACCCTCGCTGGCATCCTCGGTGGCCTCAACATTTCTGGCGAGAAACTCGTCGACCAGGTATATCTCTGCTTTGGCGCGGGAACCGCTGGTTGCGGTATTGCTGAGCGTGTGCTGCAGGAGTTTGTGGACCAGGGAATGGATCGCGAAGAGGCTCGCAAGCGCTTCTACCTGGTAGATCGCCAGGGCCTGCTCTTTGACGACATGGACAACCTCACTCCACAGCAGAAGCCTTTGCTCGCAAGCGCTCTGAGTTTGCAAACGCTGATGAGCTCACTAACCTAGCGGCCGTTGTAAAGACGGTTCACCCAACAATCATGGTTGGAACCTCTACCGTTCACGGTGCCTTCACTGAAGAGATTATTCGCGAAATGGCAGCTCATTGTGAGCGCCCCATGGTCTTCCCTCTGTCCAACCCAACTAAGCTTGCGGAGGCAACCGCCCAGGACCTGCTTACCTGGACTGATGGTCGCGCACTTGTGGCCTGCGGCGTTCCATCCGATGACGTGGAGCTGAACGGTGTAACCTACCAGATTGGCCAGGCCAACAACGCTCTGATCTACCCTGGTCTTGGCCTAGGTGTTCTTGCATCAAAGGCTCGCCTACTCACAGACCAGATGATTTCGCTGGCAGCCCACTCGCTTGGCGGAATCGTCGACACCACAAAGCCTGGAGCTGCAATTCTTCCTCCAGTCTCCAAGATTACCGAGTTCTCCGAGCGTATTGCCGTCGGCGTTGCAGAGGAAGCAATCAAGCAGGCTTGAACCGCGAGCCAATCGCCGATGCAAAAGAGGCAGTTGACGCCCTCAAGTGGTTCCCTGTCTACAAAGAGCTTTAAAACTCGGCGTGGAGTTTGACGAGAAGATCAATTTACCAGCACTTTTACGCACAACAGAGCCTCTTCTCGATGGCGAGAAGAGGCTTTTCTTGTGAGTTTTTGCAGCACCCTGCCCCGGCGCCACGTTGGTCCAGCGGCGCACTGCCCTAGCAGAGCCTTAGTCCAGCAGCAAGTTGGTGCAACAAGCTAGTCTAGCAGCACGCCTTCAACTGCAGAAGCGGAGCCGTCGAGGACGTTACACTTTTGGATCTGGTGAACAAACCAAGTACGGAATGCCTTTTGGTCAACTCCCACGCATACAGTTGCGTTGGGTTTCTCGCCAAGGTATCCGGCCAGGTCAACAACGGTGCAGCCGCTTGTCAGAGCGCCCGCGCATTCGACGTCCACAAACACATCTTTGGTCTCAAACATCTGGGGCGCCAGCAGGTAGGCCACGGCCGTTGGATCGTACATGCTGAAGCCCTCCTCCTGGTAGTGGACGCGATAGTTGAGCAGCAGCTTGACCAGCATGTCTCCACTCTTGCCGGAGTTCTGGATGTTCTTGATGTCTTCGGGCATCACGCGAGCAGCGTCGCCCACCTCAAGGCCAACCATGGCCACGTGAACGCCGGATGCAAAAACAATCTTTGCCGCCTCGGGGTCAACGCCCACGTTGAACTCGGACATGACGCCAAGGTTTCCGCGGGTCAGAGCGCCACCCATCATAACAATGCGCTCGATATTCTCCTTGACCTGCGGGTATGCTTTCAGCAGCAGCGCAATATTGGTCAGAGGGCCAAGCGTTACCAGCGTGGTTTTCTCGCCAGCGGAAGCGCCTTCCATAATGACGCGACGCTGTGCCTCAAGTGCGGTTTCTTCAAGAAGGCAGTCTGGCTGAATGCCGTCGAACTCGTAGCCTCTCATGCCCGAAGCGCCGTGAACGTCGCTTGCGTCCATAGGCTTTCTGAGCAGCGGCTCGGCAGCACCTCGCGCAACAGGCACGTGCTGGTTCCAGAATTTGAGCAGCTTGAGGGCATTGTTGGTGACGTTTTCGATGCCAACATTTCCGCTGACGGTAGTAATAAGCTTGATATCCAGCGCCTTTGCGGCCAGGGCAAAACCCAGCGCAATGGCGTCGTCGATGCCAGGATCGGTGTCGATGATGACGCGAGTCTTAGTTGAAAGCGTTGTCATAAGTCTCCTTTGTACGTTTGAGCTGCGTGTATGCTGTGTTTGAGCTATGCGTAGAACGTGTTTGAGCTGCGTTTGGGCTTGGCTTGAGCCGTTTGCTGCGTGTGGGCTGCGAGTTATGAAACAACAATCACGGTAATTTTAACCTAAAACTCAACTACCTGCTGATACGTTGGAATTGATTGCTGGGCGCCAACCTTAGTGGTGGCAAGCGCCGCAGCCTTTGCAGCCACATCAAGTGCCTGCTTGATATCGTGACCCTCTAGCTGCCCCGATGCCTGGAACGCAGCGAGTGTACCCATAAACGTGTCGCCCGCGCAGGTAGTGTCCACGGTCTCCACTCGATAACATTCCTGCTGGTAGATACCGTGTGCGTCGGCAGCGATTGAGCCCTTGGAACCCAGCGTCAACACCGCAGTTGTCACGCCACTTGCAAGCACCTTCTGCACTGCAGCCTCGGGATCTGCCAGCGGGCTTATCTTGCCCTCGCCAAACAGGTCCGCAAACTCAATCTCGTTCAGGCAAAGCACGTCCACACTGGCGAGAAGACCGGTAGTCATAGTAGCCGATGGCGATGGGTTCACCATCGTATAGAGTCCCAGCTCGTGTGCATATCTGATGAGCTCAAACGTGGTCGACAACTCGCACTCAAACTGAGTCAAGAACACGTCGCCTGGTTTCGCAATGCAATCAAGCACTGCTTTTACGTTATCAGCTGTGCGTGCGTGATTAGCTCCGTGGTCCAAAATAATACGGTTATCGCCGCCAACGCGCACGATTACAGCAACACCAGTGGAGACTCCAGACAACTCATCTACCTGCTCTGCATTGACTCCGTAGCCAATAAGCGACTGCTTGAGATCTTGTCCAAACGAGTCAGCGCCAACCGCGCCAATCATGTAAACGTCCGCGCCCATTAAAGCTGCAGCAACAGCTTGATTAGCGCCCTTTCCACCTGGGCTGGTAACAAGGTTTTTGCCGCCGATGGTCTCACCCTGCTGAGGCATCTTGTCTGCCTCGATGGAGACGTCCATGTTCAGGCTTCCAAATACAATCACTTTGCCCATGAGATGCTCCTTCTTAGCAAGAGTGCAGTGTACGGCGTTTTGTAGTCCTGCTTGTCGTTTCTTTTCTGCGGTGCTGCTCGACAGGGTTTCTCGCCATATCGCGGCAAATAAATACGCAGATTAAACACGTTATTTATAAGATATATAGTAATAGGTTGACCAAAGTCGTCAACCCAACTACTCTTAGAGATGTCTGAATAGACGTGACGTCCGTCCATCGCAAGATGCCACGCTTTACTGGACGTCCCTTGCAGAACTCCAATATAAGGAGGTGCTTTATATGCCTAGTCGAAGTAGCAGCTTACGTCTGACAGCAGATGCTGACCCTGTTCATTTATGTGTGACGGATATAAAGAAGCCTCTTATTCAAAGTTTTAATTTTTACTGCACCGCAAGCCTATAGGGATATAAATTTGCAGGTTTATAGAGCAATCCTGTAGATATATGAATCTATGTGCCCGGTTTTGAATCGTCCGGTTTCAAGTCCCACACATAACAGAACGCTTTCAGTTTGCGTCATACACCAACCAGTTAGTCATTTGTTTCCACTAATCATCGGAGGTGCACATGGCAATCATGAAGCGCACAACCCAAACAAAGACAGCTCAAACAAAGACAGCCCAGACCGCCTCAGGAGAGCTTGGACAGTCATTGACCTTTGCCGCAACTCACTCGGTAAAGAGCGTCTGTAGAAAGTTCCATACCACCCCGGACGGCCTTGCCATTGACATTGCGCAGGCAAAATACGACCTCGACGGCCCAAACGTTATTACCAGCGCCGCTGAAGAGCCCTTTATCATCCGCTTGCTCAAGAGCTTTGCAAGCCCCTTCACCTTCATTTTGATTGCCCTTGCTGGCATTTCTTACGTCACTAACGTAGCTCTTGCCGCAGATGGCGAGAAGGACCCATCAACCGTCGTCATCATTACCGCAATGGTGCTTATCTCCGGCATTATCGACTTTGTCCAGAGCTCCAAGGGAGCCTCGGCGGCGGCCGCGCTCTCAAAAATGGTGACCTCAACCACAAGAGTTATCCGTCGTCCCATCGACTTTGATGACACGGGCGTTGACCAGGTCGTCGAGCAGAGCGTAGACCAGGGATCGGATGACTCCGCAGATGCCACTGTAAATGCCGCCGTGGACTTCGAGGATGAATACGCCGCAGATGACACCGCCGACGATGCCGAAGACGCCGCCGACGAGCCCGAAGCTCCTGAAGAGCCCAAACTTGCTTCCGCGCTGGGAGAAGAAATCCCCTTTGAACAGGTAGTTATTGGCGACATTATCCGTCTTGCCTCGGGAGACATGATTCCTGCAGACTGCCGCGTTCTGGACGCCAAGGACCTCTTTGTCAACGAAACCGCGCTCACCGGAGAATCAGAGCCTGTCGAGAAAACCGCTGGTGTAGTACACGCTCGCCGTCGTGCGGACGGAACGCGCTATCCCCCCTCTCGCTCTCTGAGTGCACAAATCTGCTGTTCGCGGGCACTACGGTTCAGTCAGGAAGCGCAACGGTAGTGGTAGTTGCAACCGGCAACAAATCCTACGTGGGCACTATGTCTGAGCTGCTCCAGCAACCTGCTGGCGAGACCAGCTTTGATGAGGGTCTCAAGTCCGTCTCCAAGGTGCTTGTCTCGTTCATGCTGATTATGTGCCCCATCGTGTTCTTTGCAAACGGATTCCTCAAGGGTGACTGGTTTGACGCGCTGCTCTTCAGCGTCTCTGTTGCCGTTGGCATCACCCCTCAGATGCTGCCTGTTATTGTGACCACTTGCCTTTCTCGCGGTGGAACGCAAATGGCTAAGCAGGACGTTATTGTTAAGAATCCGGCCGCAATCCAAAACCTGGGCGCCATGGACATCCTGTGTACTGACAAAACCGGCACCATCACCGCAGACGAGGTTGTGCTTGAGCGCCACCTCAACATTCTGGGCGAAGAGGATCCTCGCGTGCTCCGTCACGCGTATCTGAACAGCTACTTTCAGACGGGACTTCGCAACCTTATTGACAACGCAATCATCAAGACTTCAAACGACGAGCTGCCCACCAACCTGCTGAGCATTGAGTACGAGAAAATCGACGAGGTCCCATTTGACTTTGAGCGCCGCCGCATGAGTGTTGTGGTGCGAAACACAAAAACTGACAAGACACAGATGATCACCAAGGGCGCCGTCGAGGAAGTTCTCAACGCCTGCTCCTTTGTTGACCTGGACTCCGAGATTAAGCCGCTGACTCCCGCCCAGCGTAAGAGCGTCATGGACCGCGTCTACCAGCTCAATCAGGAGGGTATGCGCGTGGTTGGTGTTGCTCAGAAGAGCGACCCTCGCGGCGTCGGCGAGTTTGGCGTAGACGATGAGCGCGACATGGTGCTTATTGGCTACCTGGCCTTCTTGGATCCGCCAAAAGAGAGCGCTTGCGAGGCAATCGCCAAGCTCAACCAGAGAGGCGTGCAGGTCAAGGTACTCACCGGTGACAACGAGGGCGTCGCTGCCGCCGTCTGCAAGAAGGTGGGCATCCACGTTGACGAGCTCTTACTTGGAAGCGACGTAGAGAATCTCAACGACGAGCAGCTCAAAGAGCGTGTCGAGAAGACCCAGCTCTTTGCAAAGCTTTCCCCTATGCAAAAAGCTCGCGTTGTCTCCGCGCTCAGATCCAACAACCACGTGGTCGGCTTCATGGGCGACGGCATTAACGACGCTGCCGCCATGCGCTCTTCCGACGTAGGAATCTCCGTCGATACTGCCGTTGACGTGGCAAAAGAGTCCGCAGACATCATCTTGCTACAGAAGGACCTGCTGGTACTTGAGCACGGTGTTGAAGAGGGTCGCAGAACCTACGGCAACACCATCAAGTACATCAAGGCAACCGCAAGCTCCAACTTTGGTAACGTGCTGTCCGTTTTGGTGGCCAGCTTCTTCCTACCGTTCTTGCCTATGAGCGCCCTCCAACTGCTCCTGTTGGGACTGGCATATACCGTTACCTGCATCGCGATTCCGTGGGACAACGTTGACGATTCGTTCCTTTCAAGCCCTCGCTCTTGGGACGCTCATTCGATTACAAACTTTATGCTTTGGATTGGACCTATCAGTTCAATCTTTGATGTACTGACCTTTGCGCTTATGTTCTTTGTGGTATCCCCTGCACTTGCTGGAGGAACCTGGGCAGAACTTACCGCAGCCGGAAATACCGCAGCTCAGGCACTCTTTATTCTGTCTTTCCAAACAGGTTGGTTCATCGAATCCATGTGGACCCAGACCTTTGTTCTCCACGCGCTCAGAACCAATAAGATTCCGTTTATTCAGAGCATGCCATCGGCTTCGCTGCTTGCTCTAACCACCGCGGGAATCATTGTGGTCAGCGCTCTTCCATATCTGCCGGTGTTCGCCCAGCCCTTGAGTCTTGTTGCACTACCTTTATCATTCTTTGGATGGCTAACTGCACTCATGAGCGGGTATATGGTTCTTATCACCATAATTAAGAGCCTCTACGTCAAGCGATTTGGCTCGCTGCTTTAACCTTGCTCTAGGAAGGACCACGATGGACGTAAAAGAAGCTATGGACCAGCGCATATCTCTGCGCGCGTACGACCAAAGCCTATTGAGCAAGAGAAACTTTCTCAGTTCCAGGAAGCCATTGACGTCGCAAATGCCCAGATGGCAGAGGTTGCACCCGATCACCCCGCAATCCTTACCATCGAAGGTCCTCACCTCGAGGACGGCACCTCCGTCCACATGAAGAACAAGTCTATTGTCGGCCCCATTTACCACTACGTAGCAGGTTATTGTGAAGACGCAATTGCCCGTGAGCTCATCGGTTACTATGGCGAGAAGTTCGTTCTTCTCGCCACTCAGTTGGGCATTGGCTCATGCTGGATTGCCGAGACCATGGACTGGAAGACCCTGGCTCGCGACGAGTACAACGGCCTTAAGCTGGGCATTATTATCTCAATCGGATACGCTCCAGAGAAGATTCCGCTTAAGCAGGAGGGCATTCGTACCGCAATTCGCCTGCGTACCAAGAAGCCTGCGCAGATTATGACCGCTAACGGCCAGCCAACCGAACCAGAAAAGATGCCCGAGTGGTTTAACCGCGGCATTAATGCGGTTTTGGCATGTCCAACCGCCATCAACAAGCTTCCAGTTGTATTTGACCTGACAGATGGCGTGGTAAGCGCGTCTATGCCTAACCAGCGCCACCTTGTCCAAGACTACGACCTGGGTATTTCCAAGCTGCACTTTGAGCTTGCCGCCGACCTCAAGGGAACGTGGGAGCTGGGACAACCTGGTCGCTTTATCGTTTCTGAGTAACGCCCTCTCCGAGTAGCACGCTCTCCGTGTAGCGCGTTCTCCGAGCAACACCTCAGTTCACCGCGCCTCCCAGCTCACAGCTCACAGCCGTCCAACAGCGTACCTTCAGCTTCACCGCCGCACCACCAACAAGAAAGGACCACGTATGGCCTGTTCCGCACAACACGTTGCAAACAAAGTTCTCTCGTCCTACCAGTGGAGGCTTGCAACCAAAAAGTACGACCCTACCAAGAACGTCTCTGACGAGGACCTTGACGCAATTCTCGAGGCTGCTCGCCTGGCACCAAGCTCTTACGGTCTGGAGCCTTGGCGCTTCCTGGTTGTTAATCTGCGAGAGGATCAGGCCTCTGAGCAGTCACTTCGCCTTAAAGAGAAACTTTACGAGCCATGTTATGGTGCTCGTGCATCCCTTAACGGTGCTCACTACCTGGTTATTCTTCTTGCTCGTAAGAACGTCAACGCAGAGTCTGCTTACGTCAAGCACATGATGCATGACATCAAGCAGCTTCCTGCAGACTTTGAGCCAACCTATGCAGCTGCTTTCAAGAACTTCCAGGAGAACATGTTTGACCTGATAGGCAGCGAGCGCGCAACCTTTGACTGGGCTTGCAAGCAGACCTACATTGCGCTTTCAAACATGCTTACCATGGCCGCTATGATTGGTGTCGATAGCTGCCCAATCGAGGGCTTTAACCGCGAGGCTGTCGATAAGATTTTGGAAGAAGAGGGTCTTCTCGATGGCGGCCAGTACAACGACTTTGGCATTTCCTGCATGCTTAGCCTGGGCTATCGTGACATGGATCCTGTCCAGAAGCGTCGCCAGTCAGCCGAGGATGTTATCGTCAAGCTGTAAAGCACTACTACATTAACTTTTGAGCTGCCTCCTATTTCCCGACTCTTTGGAAATGGGAGGCAGTTTGTTTAGCAGAGAATTCTTTAACGAGCGGAGAAGTTTTTGCTGAGCAGGAAACTTATTGCCCGCGCGAAACTCGGTCACACATAGCTTGATCGCACACCATTTTGTCGCCAACTGGTCTTTTGTGGCGCGAAGAAACTTATTCTGATTCATAAATGGCCCATTTCAGTGCGAAGTGGTAAAAAATGCGTTTAGTTGGGGTATACAGGATTGGCACACTTCTATGCAATCGTTTTACCAGCAGTTTTAATTAGACGAATTTTTTGTGCGCATTCACATTATTTCTGAACTGCTCAAACGTGAATGCCAAAATGACAAAACTAAAAAATTATCCCCAACTAAACGGGTTTTTTACCCAAAACAGCACCCTCTGAATGACATATCAATTTCTTTATTAGTTTTCGTGCATATTAGGCGGTCTTTATGCATGCAAGGTACCTTCGTACGTTTTTGAGCGCCCTGTAAGCCTCGCCCGCCCAGTACGCCTCGCGCATTTTGGCGCACCAAACACGTCGCGTAACTACGACGTGTATGGCGCGCTCACGTAATCAGCTTAACTAGCAAGAAAACCGCTGGTTACCTGCGGATAAATCTAAAGCCGCGACCAGAGTGAATGTACGGTAAGAAAGCGCGATCTTCTTCGCAGATAGTTCCTGCAACGTTGTCGCGAGCATCAAGCTCCAGAAGACCTCGAGCAATCGAAAGCTCGCCCGCATAACGGCCATATGCCTTGCTGCTTACCAAGATGGCGCCAGTAGCAACAGTCTCCCAGGTAGAAGGCTTCGCGTCGTACACCGGAGCGTCTTTCCAGAGTCTGGACTCCTGCGAACGGATAATGTACGAGCTGGAATCAGGCCGATCGGTCTGCAAGCGGTCATACAGATACTCAAAATCAGGTTTTAACTCGGCTTTTAACTCAATACAATTCCGCTCAAGCTGACCAATGCGTTTCCACGCAGCCTCAGTAACATCTGGGTCGCCAATAAGCACCACGTCAGAGTCTGCGTCGTAAAGCGCAAGCATTGCCTGAATAAGCGCATCACCAGAAAGCCCACGATGTTCCTCGACAGTTGGCAATCCCTCGTAGAGAGGTCCGCGAAAAACCTCGCCAGGAACAAACGAGAAAATCTGGAATCCAAGCGCCGAAAGGCGTGCATTAATCTGCGCTACGCGCTCAAGCGAAAGGCCCGTATAGCTCTTGGGATAGTAATTGTGGCAGGCGGCAAAACGGGTAAAATCAGCGCCAGCTGCTCTCCACGCGGAAATGTCATCCTTAGTGATGGTCGAAGCATTAAAGACCACGTGGAACTTGCGAGAAAGCTCAACGGTCTCTGCCGCGTCAAATCCAAAGTCAAGACGCACGTACGTAATGCCAAGCTCTGCAAGTTCGTCAAACTTCTGAATGCCAAGTTTGGAAAGAGTCGCAGGAGAAACATCGGCAATGAGGTTGATCTCAGCCTTTTTGCAGAGCTCCAAAAGTCGACGAGCCTCAGTGCGATAATCAATCCCCTCTTCCTCGGGAATCTGTAAAGACGTAAAGGCGTAGTGGCATCCGGCTGCCTGTGCTTTTGCCACAACCTCAGCATTAGCCTCATATCCACTGGCAAAATACAGTGAAATTCCGGTGCGCATAAATCCTCCAAGCAATTGCAAACGCTTTCTAAAAGACGGGGTTTCTCGCCAGTTGGTCAGCCAGTCAAGATGCCGGGCGAGAAGATCGATGGGGAGCCGGTTGGTCAGCCGATCGTGAAGTCCGGCGAGAAGAAAAATCCCTCTTCCTAGGATACCTAAGAAGAGGGATGAACGTTTCTAAAACGTGTGGTTTTACTCGCCGAAGACGTCGTTGATACGATCCTCGTCAACGCCGAAGAACCAAGTAAGTGCAAAGCCTGCAGCGTAAGCAAGAAGCATTGCAAGCAGGTAGAAGACCTGGTTACCAGGCTGGACAATCAGCAGACCAAAGAGGCCGGAGACGCCCTGGGAAACGGTACCAAGGTGGAAGAGGTAAGCAACTACGGAGCCAATACCGGAGCCAAGGCATGCGGTGATGAACGGCTTACCAAGAGGCAGGGTAACTGCGTACATAAGAGGCTCGCCGATGCCGAGCATACCAACTGGGATGGACTCGGTCAGGTACTTCTTGACGCGCTTGTTCTTGGTCTTGAAGAGGATTGCAAGACCAGCACCAACCTGGCCGCCACCTGCCATCATCAGCAGAGGAAGCAGGTAGTTGATGCCCTGAGTTGGGCCCTCTGGGTTGTTAAGCATAACGTGGATTGGAGTAAGTGCCTGGTGAAGACCAACGGAAACCAGTGGCAGGAAGGTAGAACCAAGCAGGTAAGCACCAAAGACGCCAAGCTTGTCATAGAAGAACTGAAGGACAAAGAAGATTGCCTGGGTGAGCCATGCGCCTGCAGGCTGAAGAATCAGGACAGAACCAATAACACCGAGAATAACGGTGCAAAGTGGAGTCAGGAAGGTGTCAAGAACGCTTGGCATAACCTTGTGCAGGTTCTTCTCCAGGAATGCGAAGAAGATTGCGCAGATGATTGCACCAATCATGCCGCCTGCTGCTGCGTTGAACAGGTCAGAGGAAGCGACGATAAATGCGCCCTCCTTGAAAGCAACAGTTGGAAGGCTGAATGGAAGGTGAACCAGACGAGTTGCAACGCCATCAACAGTCTTGGAAGCAAGAAGAGGCATACCAGCGTTAGCAATGGAAAGTGCACCAGCCATAGCACCAAGAACGCGAGAACCGCCAAACTCCTTGGCAGCATTCTCGCCAGCGAGAATTGGCAGGTAAGCGAAAAGTGCCCAACCCATGGTCCAGATAGCTGCGAACCACCACTCGTTAGCAAAAGCCTTACCAGTGGAGAAGTTGATAACGTTGATAATACCGTTGATCAGACCTGCAGAAATGATGCCAGGAAGCAGTGGAACAAAGATGTTAGCAATCTTCTTGAGGAAGCGCTGAACAGGCTTGTTCTCGTACTTAGCCTTCTGAGCTGCCTTGTTGTCCTTAGCTGCGGAGACAACGTCGTCCTCAGATGCGTCACCAGCAGCAACGCCGGTAAGCTTGGAGAACTCAACAATAACCTTGTTGACAACGCCAGGACCAAGAACAACCTCAAGGTACTCTGCATCCTCGACCAGACCCATGACACCGTCGATAGCCTTGATGGCCTCGGAGTCAACCTTTGCAGGATCTGCGGTCTTAATGCGGAGCCTGGTCATGCAGACCATGTTGCTCTGAACATTTCTTTGCCACCGACGGCAGCAAGAATCTGTTCTGAAAGCTTGGTGTAATCCATACTTTCCTTCTTTCTCTCGTTGCGATGTTGCAACAAATACTTATCAAGAATACATAAAAAATGAACTTATCGGTACAAGAATCCATACCTGTGGTTCATTGTTTCATGTTTTGACCTAATTTGAACACCCTGTTACTGCAGGTAAACTGAGCGTTTTTCAAAACTTACCAAACACTTGCACGTCATGCTGATACCACTGACCGATACAACTGAAACAAAATGCTCACGCGTGTGTCATTTGTTACTACAGTGGATACTACAGTGCACCTCTGACATGACCATGGGCGGCATTAAGCTTGGCTTTTGCCTCTTCAACAGGCATCTGAGTCAGCAGCATAACAATCGCAAGTTTTGCGTTACCATCAGCCTGCTTAAGAGCCTGAGCTGCCTCTTCACGAGTGCAACCTGTTGCTGCCATGGTGATGTTCTGTGCACGAACAACCAGCTTTTTGTTGGTCTGCTGCACGTCAACCATAAGATTCTGATATGCCTTGCCCACACCAACCATAGAACCAGTTGATATCATGTTCAGAATCATCTTCTGAGCAGTGCCGGACTTAAGGCGTGTAGATCCCGTCAAAACCTCTGGACCACTTGATGGTTCAATAGCAAGGTCTGCCTCTTTGCCCACCTCAGAGCCCTTATTGCAGGCAATAGCAACAGTCTTGCAGCCCAAAGAACGAGCATAGCGCAGGCCGCCAATAACGTAAGGAGTGCGACCACTAGCTGCAATTCCAATAGCAATGTCGTTCTTGTTCAGGCCAATCTTCTTAAACTCGTCTTCGCAAAGCTCAAGAGAATCTTCCGCGCCTTCAACTGCACGTACAAAGGCCTTATCGCCCCCGGCGATAAGACCAACAACCACGTCCGGAGAAACGCCAAAGGTAGGTGGGCACTCAACCGCATCCAAAACACCCAGACGGCCTGAGGTTCCAGCGCCAAAATAGACGATTCTGCCTCCAGCTTCTAGCGAGGAAACTGCCCACTCGATTGCCTGTGCCACCTGTGGAAGAACCTCTTTGACACCAGCTACCACGTTGAGGTCTTCCTGGTTCATAACGCTGACCAGCTCAAGCGGGGTCATCTGATCCAGGTCCATGGTGTTGGGGTTTCTTGTTTCGGTGACAAGTTTTGTTAAATCAATCACGTTTCCACCTTCTGTGTTGTGATTTTTACGCAATAACGTCGTTTGTTGTATCAGGCAAATCCTCGTCAGAAGAAAGCGTTGCAATGCGATCAGCTGACTCAAGCTTGCCAATATAGTTTGTCGAGAAACGCTTAACGCTCTTCTCGTAATTTCTATTTACATAGGCTGCAAAGAGCGCATCTACAACGTTGAGCTGAGCAATTCTTGAAGACATGGCGCCGCTTCTCATGATGTGCTCAGTCTCTGCAACGCCCAAAACGTAGTCGGAGCGGTGAATCAATTCCGAGTCAATACCACCGCGGGTAATGGAAACCACCTTGGCGCCGTTTGCTTTTGCAATCCACGCACACTCAATGGCTTCGCGCGTAAGGCCAGAGTAGCTGATGACAATTGCAAGATCTTCTCGTCCCATGTTTTTGGCGTAGAGCATCTGAGAGTGGTAATCGTCGCTTAAATTGCAGTTGATGTTGAGGCGCATGAGTTTGAGCTGCAGGTCTCTTGCAACCAGAAGCGAAGCTCCCATGCCAAAGAGGCAGATGGAATGAGCCTGCATCATAAGTGAAACTACTGAGTCAACAACCTGAGCATCAAGTAATTGTCTGGTAAGCTCCAGTGAAGAAATGTTCTTTGCGGTAACTTTCGATGATCACATCAGTAGTGTCACCTGCAATAACACCGCCAACAGCAATATCGTTGCTTTTGTTGCTTACTGCCAGCTCATAAATGAGCGCCTGCTGGAACTCTTTATAGCCACCGCAGCCAAGCTTCTTGCAAAGCCTGACAACCGTTGACGCAGACGTATACGTTTGAGCTGCTAGTTTATGGATTGACTGACCAACTGCCGCCTCTGGATCTGACAAAATATAGTCAACAATATCGCGTTCTGCTGAACTGGCATTCTTGCGATATTCTTCCAAACGTAGACGGACGCCCCTCACACAATCACCTCCGGTTGACTAAAACGTTTGACTATATTGTTTCATGTTGTCAAAAATATTTCATCTGTAAAGTAGGCAGTGCCGTAAACGGTAGTATTGCGTGCGCAAGTGCAAGCGCATCCCACGTGCGTTGCATGCGCGACTACTCATATTTTTCCCAGCGTAATGTGGTGACAATTGTCGCAAAAACTAAGCCTTATTTTAGGAAATTTACTATCACTTCATAAAAACTTTTACTATTGATTAGACATTTGACCATATATAAGCTGATAAAACTATTTCACTATTTGCCTAAAAAATTCAAATTTAGATACCATTGACAGCTTTTTTGATACCACTCGCAGTACGTTAACGTACCCATTATTTCATCTTGGGCAAACTAGCTGCAATTTTGATGAAACGCACGTCATCATAAGCGCAAATTATCTCAGCCAATTGAGATAGCAGGTGTTTCACCTAAGGCAAAACCGAAGGAGACAATATGCGCACCAACGAAGATTTGCACCAGAATCAAAACGCTCACTCTGAGCACTCATCTAACACAGGCTCCCCTGCCGGACAGACCAGAAGGCAATTTCTGAGCAGAAGTGCTCTTGGTCTAGCCGCTCTAGCAGGTCTTGGCCTTACCGCCTGCCAGACAAAGGGTGGCGCAACTGCTGCTAAGGGAACCGCAAAGAAGGTTGACTCTGTAGACGGAACCTTCCAGTACGAGAAGGTCTTCCCTGTTCTCAACGACAACGAGGCCTTTGACGACTCTCTTGTTACCAACCAGCTCAACAGCTTTGTTTGCTTTGCTGGTCAGGGCACCGTCTATGTAAAGAGCTCCGAGCCTCAGAGCTTTTGCGCTCTTTGTAAACGGTCACCAGGTTCCAACCGACAAGCTTGACGGCTCTTCCTGGAACCAGATTGACATCTCTGACGTAACCGTCAACGGCGATAACCGCCTGCAGGTCAGCACCGTTAAAGAGACTCAGGCAACCTTTGAGGTCAAGATTGGCTACCCAACCCTTATTGACGGCACCAAGGATTACGCTGACAACGACAACTTCAAGCTGATTGACCAGATTATCAACGCAGAGATTGCCAACGGCTTCACCTCTGCCCAGCTGGTAGTTACCAGGTACGGCAAAGATTATCAAGAAGACCAACTACGGCAACGTCAATTCTTACAACAAGGACGGCTCTCGCATCAAAGACGGCAAGGCTGTTGACGACAACACCCTCTACGACCTGGCCTCTAACACAAAGATGTATGCCACTAACCTGGCAATTGAGAAGCTGGTCACCGACGGTCAACTGGACGTCTCCAAGAAGGTTCAGGAGTACATTCCAGACTTCAAGGACCAGGAGGGCGATAAGATCCTGGGCAAGAACGAGCTTACCGTTCGTGAGATTCTTGAGCACCAGGCTGGATTCCCACCAGATCCTCAGTACCACAACCGCAACTACAACCCAGAGAAGCCTGAAGATCCACAGCCAAACGCAAACCAGAAGCTGTACTCTCAGAATCGTGACGAGATTCTGCAGAAGATCATCGAGACCCTCTGCAGTACGTCCCAGGCACCAAGACTGCCTATTCCGACGTAGACTACATGCTGCTTGGTTTTATCATCGAGAAGATCACCAATAAAGCGCCTTGACCAGTACGTTAAGGAAAGCTCTCTACGAGCCACTGGGACTCAAGAACGTCACGTTCAACCCTCTGGAGAACGGCTTCCAGGCTGATGGAATTGCAGCTACCGAGCTTAACGGTAACACTCGTGACGGCCTGATTACTTTTGACAACATGCGTACCGACACCATTCAGGGTACCGTCCATGACGAGAAGGCCTACTACGCCATGGGTGGTATCTCTGGTCACGCTGGTCTGTTTGCCAATGCTTCTGACCTGGCTGTTCTTGTCCAGACCGTTATGAACCGTGGTGGCTACGGCAACACCATGCTCTTTCAGCGAGGACGTTCACGACCAGTTCATCAAGCCAAAGGACACCAGCGTCACCTACGGTTTGGGCTGGAGGCGTAAGGGTCACATTGGCTACCAGTGGGCCTTCTCGCCAATTGCAAACGCTAGCAACCGTTGGCCACACCGGCTGGACCGGCACGCTTACCGTCATCGACGTCTACAACAATACCAGCTTGGTGCTGCTCACCAACACCAAGAACTCGCCTGTCATTGACAACAAGGTCAATCCTAACGACTTTGTGGGCAACCACTTCCTGACCGGCGGCTATGGAGTTGTTTCTACGCTGGCATTTGATGGCCTTGACGACGCAAACGCCGAGGGCAACAACGCCAAGCTCATGGACATGGTCATTGCCAAGTACAAGCTCATTCAGGCCGAGGCAGATTATCAGACTGACCCCGATAAGGCTTCCCTGAAGGCATTGCTTGAGGTCTGCGACCAGAGGAAAGACTCTAAGGTTATCAAGGACTTCCAGGCAAGTGATCTGTACAAGACCATTTCGCAGTTTGTTGGCAAGTAAAAGCTCGTGTAAACAAGCTGCGAAGCGGGAATAAACGCAGTACACGAACAAGGTACGATACACATCTTGTCTAGTAACGGCCCTCTCCTCCGTCTAGACACACCAAAGCCCGGATGCTATTGCGCGGCATCCGGGCTCTTTTTGTGCGAACGTGCGCGCACGCTGCACGAGGTTTTCGGCAGTGTACAGCAGTCGGGCGCGCCGCGAGCCTGAAAAGTGCAAAGAATCTGTATTTGAGCCACCGATTCTTTGTCGAAAATCAGGCAAATCCACAGTTTCTTTAACGTTTTCAGGCAGAATTTACAGATTCTTTGCAGAAATCAGGCACGCATTGCGGTCACGAGCTTGCAGGTGCGTTCGCCGGGCGCGCACCTTACAGTGCGGCGAGAAAATCCTCTGCTTGCCGAGCAATTGCCTCGTGAACCTCGGGTTCTGGCTCCCAAGTTCCCTCAGTCCAAGCAGTAACAGGAAGCGAGAAGCCATTGAGCGGCTCAACTGGCTTAGTGCGCAGAGCCAGGAACTGCTGCTTTAACCACGGCGAGCGATCCTGCAGTCTTGTTTTCTGCCGCCGACGCCGCTTGCAGTAACAACCTTGCCAGCAATGGCGGTCTCGGACTTCTTCTCGTAATCGGAGGTGAGCGGACGGCTCAGCCAGTCCAAGATGTTCTTAACGGTGCCAGGAATGCTGTAGTTGTACTCCGGAGTAAAGAGCCATACGCCATCGGCGGCCATAACCGCGTCCCTGACTTTTTGGACACCTTCAGGAGCTGGGAATTCCTCGTCCTGGTTGAGCAGAGGGACGTCCAAAACGTCAACAACCTCAATCTCCGCCTTGCCTTCGAGTGCCTTTGCCGCAACCTGACTCAACGTCTTATTAAACGAGTTCTTTCGGCCAGAACCGATGATAAATACAATTTTCTTCATAAGCAGACCTCTCCGCGAATGCTGTGTAAATAAAAATCATGCACGAGCAAATCTGCCCGTACATGATTTGTGTACCCAAACGTTAGCTCTGTAGTCGTATTTAACAGAAATCCGAGAAATTCGCACAGCTCTCAAGCGCTTTTACCACCTGCTCAAGACCGGTGAGATCTTCCTGGGTGAACCTTGCCACGCTCGGACTATCAATATCCAGCACGCCAACTACCTGGTTATCCTTGACGATAGGAACGACCACCTCAGAGTTTGATGCAGAGTCGCATGCAATATGTCCCGGGAACTGATGCACGTCCTCTACCAGCTGACTTGTCTTTGTTTCCGCCGCCGTACCGCACACTCCCCGACCAAACGGAATGCGCACGCAAGCAACTTTGCCCTGAAACGGTCCCAGGCGCAGCTCGGAAGTGCACGGCTTGTGGTCGCTCGGGGCCGCGTCCAGCTCCACGCCCGGGGCTACGTCCAGCTCCGCGCCCAGCTCCGAACCCGCATCCGGCTCCGCTCCCGACACCGTGGCAGGATCTACCAGGTAGAACCCCACCCAGTTGATGTCGTCGAGAGCGTCCCACAGAAGAGCAGCGGCGTTGGACAACACCGGCAGCCAATGAGCATCAACCTCGGCAAGCGAGACAATCTGTTTTGCAAGCAAACCGTAATCAGTCATGTTTACTTCTCTGGCAGAATCTCAATCCAGCAGCCATCAGGGTCTGCGATAAAGTAGAGACCCATCTTTGGGTTCTCTTTAACAATACAGCCCATCTCCTCGTGAAGTGCGTGGAACGCATCAAAATCGTCAACGCGGAACGCAATGTGAGTGTCTTTTCCACCATTATCGTAAGGGTCTACCCAACCGCGGTTCCAGGTGAGCTCCAGCTCAAAATGGAGACCAATCGTTTACCAAAAACGTGTTGGTCCAAGAGCCATCCTCTGGTCCCTTAACGCGATCAACACGGAATCCCAGAGCCTTCTTGTAGAACTCGACAGTTTTCTCGTTATCCAAAACATGGGTGCAGCGATGAACAAAATCGTGCCTGCATAAATCCTCCTTTGCTGTACGCCTAACTCGCGCCTAGTTGAGCTCCCTGCTCAAGCTGGTCGACAAGCTCGCCAAAGTACTTGAGCGCAGCGTTAACGGGGTCTGGAGTGGCCATGTCAACGCCAGCGCCGCGGAGCAACTCGATTGGAGTCTTGGAGCAACCGCCGGACAGGTAGCCAATGTAGTCCTTGACCGCAGGCTCGCCCTCAGAAAGGATGCGCTGAGACAGGGCAATAGCTGCCGAGAAACCAATGCAGTACTGATAGACGTAGAAGTTGTAGTAGAAGTGAGGAATGCGCGACCACTCCAGCTTGATCTCTTCGTCCAGCTCAATGCCAGGTCCAAAGTACTCGGCGCAGAGCTTGCCGTAGCGCTCGGAGAGAACCTCGGCGTTCAGAGCCACGCCATCAGCATTCATCTGGCTGATATCGCGCTCAAACTCGGCAAACATGCACTGGCGATAGATGGTGCCACGGAAACCCTCGAGGAAGTGGTTGAGGATGTACGCGTGACGCGCAGGGATCAGTCTCGTGCTCAAGCAGGTAGTGTGAGAGCAGCGCCTCGTTGCAGGTGGATGCAACCTCTGCAACAAAGATTGAGTAGTCAGAGTAGGTAATCTCCTGATTATGGGACGAGAAATACGTGTGAAGGGAGTGGCCCATCTCGTGGATAAGGGTGTAAACGTCGTCAAGACCGCCCTGGAAAGTTGAGAAGCATGACAGGGGTTCATGCCCTTACCACCTGCGGAATAAGCACCGGAGCGCTTGCCCGGAGTCTCGTACACGTCAACCCAACGGCTCTCCAGACCCTTCTTGACCAGGCTGACGTACTCCTCGCCCATAGGTGCCAGCGCCTTAACAATAAGGTCGCAAGCCTCCTCGTAGGTGAACTTCATGTCAACGTCGTCAACAAGAGGAGTGTAGACGTCCCAGAAGTGCAGCTCGTCCAAGCCCATGACACGCTTGCGCAGGTCAACGTACTTGTAGAACGCTGGGAAGTTCTGGTGAACAGCGTCAATCAGGTTGTTGTAAACCTCAACAGGAATCTCGTTCTCTGCAAGAGCGGCCTCAAGGGAGCTTGCATATTTTCTAGATGACGAGAAAAACTGCAGGTTCTTAACCTGGCTGGTCAGAATTGCAGCGGAGGTGTTACGGAACTCGCCAAAGCGGCTGTAAAGCTGCTTGAATGCAGACTCGCGCAGGACGCGGTCAGCATCCATCAGCAGAGGAACAAATGAACCGCTGGTCAGCTTATGGGTCTTGCCCTCAGAGTCAACTGCGTCATCGAAGGTAAGGTCCGCGTCATCAAACATGGAGAAGATGTTGGTTGGCTGAACAGCAAGCTCTTCAGCGCGTGCCAAAAGAGCTTCTTCCTCAGCAGAAAGGGTGTGCTCACGCTGGTTCAAGATCTTGTTGAGCTTACGACGATAGAAACTCAAGAGCTGGAACCTCTGCATAGAACTTCTCGACAGATTCTGCTGGAATAGCGAGAAGCTCTGCAGCAAACCAAGAAGTTGCCTCGCCGACCTGAGTATATGCGCTGGTAGCGTTTGCAACGTATGCCTGATACTTAGCAACACGAGTATCCTCGTCGCTCTTGCGCTCTGCGTAGTTGATAATCTTGTAGAGCAGAAGGTTCATCTGGTCCTCAAGCTGCAGATACTCCAGAAGAGCCTGAGCAGAGGTGGAAATCTTGCCCTTGAACGCAAGCAGCTTTGGGCAGTAAGCCTTGAGCTCCTCGAGTCCCAGCCTCAAATGCCTCATCACTAGGGAACATTGAGGACAGGTCCCACTTATATTTGTTGTCAATTTCTTCGCGAGACTCGTATGCCATGAGCCTTCCTTTCTTGACCGGGTCAGCATTCACTGCTATTTAGTGTCCCACATACGCGCTGATTTCATGCTGATAACA